>CAYPNF010000043.1:0-74822 GCA_964411985.1 uncultured Verrucomicrobiota bacterium | reverse complement strand
CTGACTCCGTCTGACGGCTCTGCTCTCTCTGCTGCCTCCTGTTCAACTGCATGGAAAAGGCTAAGAGATACTAACTCAGGAATGATTTCTGGAACGACCTGCCGGAGCACCTCTCCACGCTCTAGACCTGACGAGTTCCGAACCTTCAAAAGGATGTGCAGAATGTGTGTATCGTGGTAGGATCCCTACGGCTTGACAAATCGTTGCTTGTCACCGCCTGCACGATGAATCCGATCATTCGAAGCCGACGCCCCCTGCCGTGGCCCCGGGCCTTGACCATTACACTTGTTCTGAGTGGCGCCGTGTATCTGGGGATGCCCCATATCCTCATCGCTCCGGTGTGGCACAGCTGGCCTCGAGCCTTTCTCGCGTTAGGGGTCGGTTTGCTGCCCGTATTCTGGACAACCTATTTGCTGTTTCATTGCGCGAGCAGAGCCGATTGGATTATCGGCGGGATATCGGGAGTGCTGAGCTTATTGTGGTTGGCGATGTCAGGCAATTTGGTTTGGTGTATGGCTCGAGCCTTCTTTGAGCGCAGCTAACCATCCGAATTCAGGCAGCGCCGAGATCAGGCATCCGCTGGCAGGCCAACAATCACTCAGCGTGCCTGAGCCGGATCGGGTCGCGGGGAACCAACCCCCAGGGGGTTCATCGGAGCGGGGACCAGGGCAGCTCGTGGTCCAAGGAGACGGCTGCCCCAGGTGGCTCGTTTGCACCGGGTCCGTAGGGGCACCTCTCCACACTCTTAGGCGTCGTTAGGAACTAAAACTACGGAGCTACTTTGAACCGGATCACATCGGCCCCGCTATCGCGCGCCGCAGCTTTGGTAGCGGTGATGTTCGACGAGAAGGCTCTTGAGGCACCGTCGGTCTTCTCATTCGATGCGTCCACAAATACGCCCGGAGCACCAGCGCTGGTGGTGATATCCACGAGCAGGTTTCCTTTTCCCGGATCGTAGGTGAAGGAAGTTGCGAAGGGGATGTTGAGATCAAATGCATTCGGCCAGCTGCCCGTTTTGGAATTGATTTGGACCTCCCCTACGGGAAACACCTCTTTCACGTTCGAACCAATGTTCGCACCAAACGTCGAACTGAGGTTGTCCGGCTGTGCCGTGGTGGTGGACAATCGGACGCGAATTGTGATCTTTCCGGCGGTGGCGGTGGAGCTGTTGTCCAGCCGGAAGGCCATGCCTGTGATGGTGACCGGACCACTGAAGTTTGCGGCAGAGTACACCTCCTGCAGACGAACCGCACTGGATATGGTTCCGCTCCAACCATCGTCATCCAGGTTTTCGAACCCACTGGGCACGACAATCGAGGAGCCCACAGTCAGCGTAATGCTCGCGATGCCCGTCAAGCCCTCTGAGTCAGTCGCGGTCGCCGTGATGGTGTGCGTGCCATCCGAAAGAGCTTTCGAGAACAAGAATTCTCCTGACAGTGTTGACCCAATCTGACCGTTTATGCTCGAGGTCCATACCAAAGGAGTGGTAATCTGTCCGTCCCTGTCGTCGTACGCAACGGCCGAGAATGAAATCGTATCACCGCTGGCGAACTTGGCATCGTTAGCTGGGCTGTTGATCGTAACAGTCGGAGGCATATTCGGAGTGCCGACGGTGACGGTGATGGAGGCGCTGCCCTCAGCGCCCTTCGAGTCAGTCGCGGTCGCAGTGATCGTGTGGACGTTCTCGGAAAGAACTTTCGAGAACGAGTCTCCTGTCCAAATCCGACCGTCAATGCTGGAGGTCCATACTAAAGGACTGGTTACCCCTCCATCCTCCGCGTCCGACGCAGAGGCTGAGAAGGAAATTAGTTGACCGTCGGGGAAGACGGCATCGTCAGCTGGGCTGGTGATTTTAACAGTAGGCGCAGAATTGAACAAACCACCAACGTTCAGCAGAGGCTCCTGGTAGTTATCTTTGTCACCACTCAAAAGGTACTCCGGATCACCCAATGTCCACCCCTTGTTCTTGAGTGCATCTGCAACAGCTGCCACACCCGCCGCAGACTTCGTCAGTCCATTCCTAGCGATATACAGCGCTGCTGCGCCCGCCACATGGGGTGAGGCCATGCTCGTGCCCGATCCAGTGCCATAACCTCCGCCCATAAGCGTGCTGAGAATATCCACGCCCGGCGCGCAGAGGTCCACCACCGATCCAAAATTGCTGAAGGTTGCGAAGCTATCATCCGCGCCATAGAGGAATGTGGCGGGGCCTTTGCCCCCAGGGAGCCCGTCGCTGTCTGCCAGAGCCGATACCGTGATCGCGGTCGGTTCAGAAGCCGGCGAGTAAAGGGCCGCGTCCATGCCGTCGTTCCCTGCCGCCACGACGAACACCACTCCCTTTTCCACCGCCTTCCTCACCGCATCGTTCTGAGCCTGGGAATACCCACCTCCGAGGCTCATGTTCGCCACCTCAAAGGTGCTCGCCCGCGCCGCCACCCAATCCACACCGGCGATAATCCCAGACACGGTTCCTTCGCCCTTCGCATCGAGTACCTTGACGGCGGTTAACCGTGCGCCAGGGGCCACCCCGACAACACCCAGATCGTTATCTTTGGCCGCCGCCGTTCCCCCCACGTGGGTCCCATGGCCGTTGTCGTCCTCCCACCTGGTATCGGACAGGATCCGGTTCCTGCTCATGTAAAAGCGCACCCCCCCCGTAATGACGTTCAAGTCGGGATGGTTGCTGTCCAGACCAGTGTCAATGATGGCGATGTCAACGTCCACTAATCCGGAGGAGCCAGTTATTGTAACTGCCTTCTCTACATCCGCCCGGTTGATCCCGGTTGGAATCTTTTGTTCCCAAGCTTGGCAGATCTGATCTGGCTCGACGTAGGCAATATTGGCGCGTTGGGAGACGGCCATTACCGCCTGGGTCGACCCGTTAAACACGAATCCCTTGAGGGCATGCTCGTAAACATGGCCGATCGAGAGCCCATGTTGTGCGGCCATGGCTTTAGCAGCAGCGGGATGGTCTCGCACCTCATCCTTGAAAACTGCGATATACCGACCCGGAATGACTTGCGCCAGCGTGATGGAACTGCTGGCGAGAAGAGCCAGCATCGTCAGGAATCGTGTCATCGTCATAAAACAGCCTTTGGTTGCCTTGTCCGGCATGGATGGGAACACCCGAGAACTCCAACCTATCATCCCTCACCCCAGATAACCTTATGATGCAACCCACACAGGATAAACACCAGATAAATCGAACATTATGGAAAAGCATTCTTCATAACGTGGAGTGAAGAATGGTGTAACAATAGCTACTCATATCAACAAGATGATTAGCATTCCAGATACCCTCGCTCCCCCCTGCCGATGGCAGCGCATCTTCATGAGTTGATGGTTGCCATTGATTTGCAGTTGTGTCGGAGATATTTGAAGACGTAGCGGAGCCAAAGGGAGTGGCAAGCCGCCAGGCCGACCCACGCCCACAGAATCCAATCGCTCAATTACCGCCCAGGCCCTGAAGCCACTCCAGGACCGGCGGTGCGAGGGGATCGAGGAGGAAGGCCACATTCTCATGGGTCGCTTTGGGGACGATCACCAACCGGCTGCGGGGTTGGCAAAGCGCCTCGAGTCGGCGGACCTCTGTCGGCGGGGTGATTCGGTCAGCATCTCCCACTGCGAAGAAGGCTGGCACCGTTTTTCGCTGAACCCAGGTGATCGGGTTCAGCTCGGCACTTGGCGTTTCCAGTAATCCGGGCAGCCGTCTTAACCCGGCTCGGACGCAGCTTTTCGGAATCCACGCGGCGTATTCGCGGCGGATGTTGAGTGCGGCCTCTGCCAGGTCCGCATAGGGGGAAATCAGGATCAAGCTGTGAATACGTGGTTCCTGGGCTTGCCAGCGTAAGGCCACGGCAGCCCCATACGATTGGCCAAAGGCGACCACGGGATGGGCCAGTTCTCCGCGCACTTGGAGCAGGTCCAGCAACTGGCTCAGGTCCTGGGCTTCCTGAAGCCCGAAAGAGATCTGCCGGCCGGTGGACTTGCCGTGTCCGCGCAAATCCACCAGTACGCAGCGCCAGCCTTCCTGGGCCAGCCGAAACGCCCACGGGATGAGGGACGCGTGGTCGACCCCGTAACCGTGGAGGAGCACCACCGTTCCCCGGATCGGGGAGCTGGCGGGTTGCGGCTCTGGCGGAGTGGAAAACCTGAAGGTGAACTCGAATCTTTGTTTTCCTTTCTCCACCCAGTTAGTGGATTGGCTCGTCCATCCGTAGTGACCCGGCTCAACGACGCGAAACCAGAGGTCGGCTTCGGGAGGGCCCACCTTGAGGCGGGAGGTGGGGAGGTTGGTCAGACATTCGGCGGGAAGGTCAAATACGACGGGTGCTTCGGGTGCCAGCCACCCAGGGTAAGTATTGGGGGCCTGCACCAGGCGCCGAGCGACGAATCCGCCACAGCCAGTACCCAGGAAAGCCAGGGCAACCAGAAGAACCAACGGACCCAGCCAAAGCTTTGGCAGGGAGTTTGTGGGATTCGTTCTCAGAATCAGGACGCGACGAGCGTGCTTTGCAGCGTTCGATAATCGATCTTGCCCGTTCCGAGTTTGGGGATCTCACGCAGGTACTTGATCTCCCTGGGGACGCACAGGTTCGTGAGCCCCTTGGCTTTGATGGCGGCGCGCATTTCCTCGAGCGTCAGTTTCGGCTCATTGCTCACAGCAATCAGCAGTTCCCCTTTGTCCGGGTCGGGCCTGGTCAGGACCGCCACGGTGCAGCGCGCACCATACTGAGGGAAGGCACCTGCCAAGGCGTCTTCAACCGCCGCCAGGCTGACCATTTCCCCGCTGATCTTTGCAAAACGTTTCAGCCGCCCCTTGATGTACAGGAACCCGTCCTCGTCCAGTTGGACAATGTCGCCGGTGTCGTACCAGCCCTCGAGGGCCTGGAACTTGGCGTTGGCGTCCGGGTTCAGATACCCCTTCATGACGCTTGGGCCGCGGACCAGGAGTCGCCCCCCCTCGCTCACGCCCTCGACCGGTTCGATACGATACTCCAGGCCTGGCAGGAGTCTGCCGGCGGAACCGATGCGGTTCGACAGGGGAGTATTGACACTGATGCAGGGGCTGCATTCCGTGGCGCCGTAGCCTTCGAGAAGGCGGATTCCAAATCGTTGACTCCAAACCCGGAAGGTCTCTTCCTGGATCTTTTCCGCCGCGGCGAAGAGGTATCGCAGGCTGCGGAAATCGTAGGGATGCGCCCTCCGCGCGTACCCATTCAGGAAGGTGTTCGTGCCCAGGAAAACGGTGCAATAGCGATCATAAAGAACCGCTGGGACCAGCCGGTAGTGGAGTGGCGAAGGGTAGAGAAACACGTAGAGCCCGCGCACCAACCCGAGCAGTGTGCCCACCGTAAGGCCAAAACTGTGAAACAGGGGCATCGCGTTGAAAACGCGGTCTTCGTCGGTGAGGTCGGTGACGGCGAGGGCTTGCCGGATGTTGCTCAGAAGGTTTTTGTGCGAGAGTTCCACACCTTTCGGGACGCCCTCCGAGCCACTGGTGAAGAGAATCACCGCCGTGCTGTCCGCAGGATTCCCTCGAGGTTCCTGGGCCGCCTGCACCAGCAGGGTGGAAGTGTCAGCCGGTTTGCTGATATTCCGCATGAGGTAGTGGGGAGCCCACCGCATCTTGACCAGGCTCTTGAGTTTCTCCGGCAGCTTGACCCGCGCGCGCACGTCCTCCAAGTAGAGGATGTCCACGCCCGCTTCCTTCAGCACCGCCAGATCGAGCTTCGCGCGTGTGAGAAACTGCTTCGAGGTTAGGATTTGCTTGATTCCTGAGAGTTTCGCGCAGGCCAGCATGGTGGCGGTGCCGGTGGAAAAGTTGAGCATGGCCGGGGTTTTGCCCAGCGCCCACAGGGCCATGATTGTGACCGGGGTGGCGTTGACGTTGGGCAGAAGCACCCCGACGTGGCTGGAGCCGTTGGTGAGTACTTCGTCCAGTTTGGAGGCCAGGAGGTCGGCGCCCACCAGGAAACGATGATAGGTCAGTTCCTGCATGGTGGCATCCTGGAGAATCACGGTCGAAGGCGTGGCCCGGGCGGCCTCGATGATTGCGTCCGGCAAACGGCGCGGCCCCGCGTTCATCTCCACCGTGAACTGTTGGTGCACCATGACATCGCGAAGCCAGTTCGTTATGCGAGTGCGGACCAGGCTGGCCCGCCCCTCGCCTGGGTGCGGCGGCTGCAGCGCATCGCTGAAATACACAGAGATCTGCGGAAACAGGCGACGCCATCCCGGTTGACGCGACCATCGGATCCGGTTGGCTCCGCGGAGGTAGCAGGTGATCACCTTCGCTTTGGATTTGAGTAGAAGGAAGCCGGTCCCGTCGAACAGCTTCATCAGGGTGCCTGTGCGGGTGATCTGGCCTTCGGCGAACAAAACCAATCGTCCTCCTTGCTGCAGGTACTCGGTCATCCGCCGTACCGCGTAAGGAGAGGCTACATCCACAGGAAACGTGCGCCGGTTCACCATGATCCGGTTGTGAAGCCACGATTTCCCGGCCACGGTGCTGGAGACGACGAATTTCCAGTCATCGGAGAGGACGATACCAAGGAACAGCCAATCCAGCCAGGAGACGTGGTTGGGCACGAGGAGCACCGGGCCAGGCGTATCCAGTACCCCGGTATTGAAGGTTCGGTAGCGGAACAGAGCCCGCAGCAGGAAAAGCAGCAGCGCCTTCATTTCAAGTTCTTTGCGCGTGGGAGTGACCGGTTATGCCACCAATCGCGGAACGCCATAAGGATGACGCGCAGGAGGACCACGGCGGATATCCCCATCCCTGCGAACACGAGTTGGCGATCCACGGGCACCCTTCCTGGACCGCGAAGGTCGAGGGTGCCCACGATGATGTCGCCTTGCCCAGGGACCGAGCTTCTTGCGAGGACCTGGCCGTGGGGATCGATCACTTCGGAGTAGCCCGAGGTGGTCATTCGAAATACGGGCAAACCGTACTCGGCAGCACGAAGAGAGGCTATGCGAGCATGCAGCTCGTGCTGAGGAGTGCCCCAGAGCGCCGCATCCATGGTGGGCGCTATCAGGGCCAGGGCTCCGTCTCGCACCAGTTGATCCGTCACCTGGGAGAAACCTAGGTCATAACCAATGCAGATGCCGATCTTTCCCCAAGGAGAGTCCCATGGCTCGAGTCCTTGACCTCGCAGTCCATCCTTCAACAGTTGCATTGGCACCATCTTGGATTGCTTGAACACGACCACTCCGCGCGTATTCACCACGTAGGCGGTGTTGTAGTAGCTTCCCCCGGCGCCCGGCTCCCTTCCCCCGGCGATCAGCCAGCGGCGAGTCTTGGCGCACCACTCTTTGACGCTCTCCGGCAACGGGCCGTCGAAAGCGTATTCCCCCATCACCAGCAGATCTGCATCCGGATGTTTGGCGGCCACGCGGTCCAAGCCGATCTCCACGTCCGCGGTGCGTTTTCGCTCGAGTTGGATCCCAGCTACTTTCAAGTGTTTGGTGGCCGCAGTCTGCTTATCTCCCGATGCCGCGCTCGAAAGCTCCCTGGCCTCCAAGCCCAAGAGTCCCAGGAAGAGTATGAACACGAATCCCGGACGGCCGAAGGAAATGAAGGTGCTGCTCAGCAGCAGCAAGACCGCGAAACTGTAGCCATAAACTCCTGCCCCCGTCAGGAAGTTGACTCCGGGCTCGCCCGAGAAGGCGAACGGAGCGGTCAACCATGGGAATTTGGCTGGCCCCGCTTCGCAACGAAGGTATTCCAAGGTGATCCAGACGAAAGGAAGAGCAAAGGCCGTCCAACCAGCCCCCAGTCGGCGCACGGCCACTCTGGACAAGAGGAGAAAGGCGGTGGGCCAAAGGGCGAGGTAGATCCAGACAGCGGCTCCGTTAAGCCCGAACTGGTTGAAGAAGAACTGGAGTGGAGGCACATACAAGGCTAGCCCCAAAGCCATTCCTCCCACGAACATCTCCTTGAGGCTTCCTTCCCAGCGAAGGGCGAGCAGCCAGACGCATCCAAGGTACAACACGGAGGCCGCGGCGGATTTCTTCCAATAAGCGAAGTGAAATGCAGCTACCGCAACCAGCGCCAGCAGCGTGACGTGATGCACGTTGAGCGGGCGATACAATGGATGGTCTTTGTCAATGGCCATAACCTCTTATTTGCCAGGGAGAGAGTTGGGGTCTAGCGTAGGCCTGGAGGGAATCTTCAAGCCCACCACCGCGAGGGCTAGCAGGGTGCCGAGCACCAGGAAAACCCCCGACGCATTCACACCGAATTTCGAAGCCGCCAGCACCATCGCTCCGGCTCCCACCATGCCGATGTTATCCACGAAGTTCTGCGTGGCGACCGTCTTACCCAGCCGACCCCGGTGCGACTCGGATTGCAGGGCGGCGTTGAGCGGGATCAGGAAAAGGCCCGCAAAGGCACCCGTGAGCAAGAGCATGCCGATTTCAGGGAGTCGGTTCCGCTCGGGCAGCCAATGTGCGCTGATGAGCGATTCGACGAGCCCCAGGCACAGGACCAGGCCAGAGAGCGTCCATCCGTACCTTCGAGTGCTACGAAGATCTCCCACCTTATGGATTTGGCCGGCAAGCACGCTGCCCGCCATGATTCCCAGGCTGAGCCAGAGGCCCAGGAGTGCAATCTGGGTGTTGGTCTCGAACTTGAGCACGTACAGTCCCCAAGGTTGAAAGTTGATCTTCATCGTCGCGCCGCAGATCCAGAACAACCCCGTTCCGCACAAAACTCGGAAAAGGCGCGGGTTGGAAAGCAGATCCCGAAAGTTCGAAAAGAACTCGCCGACGCTGGATCCCCACCGCACTTCCGGATGCTCCGGGGTGGGTGTCATGAAGAGATTCAGGATGAGCGAGACTCCGTAGATGATCAGTAGAATCGCATAGCAAACAGGGATCGGAAGCATATCGACCATCTTGGCGCCTCCGATGAAACCGGTGAGAATGGCCACCAGTGTCAGCAATTCCACCGTGCCGTTGGCCTTGACCAGCCACTCGCGGTCCACAATTTCCGGCAGAATGCCGTATTTGGCTGGGGAATAGATGCAGCTGCCTATCCCCACGATGAGATACCCCACCGCCTGCCAATACGTTCCCGACCAAATGCTGAGCGCGGCGATCGCAGTGCCGATGAGTTTGATGAGGTTTCCGCCTCGCAGCCAACGGGTCTTGGCGTGGCGATCGTTCAGGTAGCCCGCCAAGGGCGCCAACACTACGTATGGGACAAAGAGAAGACTGGTGTAGATGGCGTTCGCCGAGCTCAGCTGGGTTTCCGTGATGGCCCCCTGCTTCATGAGGAAAGTTAACTGCCCAAGGATGACGGCAAGGATCGCATTATCTCCAAACGCACCTATGAACTGGCTGGCGAGCAGGAGTAGGTAATTCGGCGATTTGTTCATGCGGGTTTGGTTCCGATTCTCGCTGCCAGTCCTCCGGCTCTCGTGGCCAACTCGCGAAGGTCTCCCAGGATCTCCTCCGTTCGCGAGACGGGAGTGATCCCCCAAACCTCCTCCGCCACCTTATAGTAGCCGGGGAGGATCTCCAGCAGAAGCGATTCACCCTGTTGGGTAAGGACAACATGCCAGGCGCGCCGGTCCTGTCGGTTCGCCTTCCTGGCCACCAATCCGCGTTGCTCCAGACGGTCCACCAATCCCGTGACGTTGGAACGATGCGTGACCAACTCCCGGCTCAGATCGCTTTGGGTCAGGCCGGCGGCAGTTTGGTGGAGCAGGTTGAGGGTGTTGAATTGGCTTGGGCTGAGGTCCCACTGGGCGAAGAAGACCCGGCTGGCGCTCCAAACGCATTCGGCGGTGCGCAACAATTCCACAAGCGCGCGGTAGCGCGGCGTAGCCAGTGTGGAACTGTCGGGCATGGCCACTGTCTACAACCGAATTGTTGATATGTCAACAAGTTGATCCCTCCCTATCTGCGCTGGGAAACTCGCGATTGAACAACCTACCGAAGCCGTTCGTCCAAACAACCGAGCGCTGGAGCGCTGTCAATCGTCGGCGCTCGTTTTGGTTGGGTTGCGTGCTGATCCATCCCATCCGTCGTGTTTCCTCGGGTGGGATGGATTTTTGTTTTTCTGTAATCTTCTCCGTCACTGCTTCGTATAACCGCATACTTCACAGTAGTAGCGGCTTACAGTCCAACGAGATTTTGCCCAAAGGAATCCCGTCGGATTGGCTTACACTTTGCCACGGGGAACCTGCTGGAAGTTCCGGAGTCGTGCTTCTTTTAACTATATGATAATGAGTCCTATAGAATCCAAGTGTTCTCGCCTTAGGGACCGCCTCAGGCTTGGCATCCAGAGTGCTGATCGAGTTATCAAGACACGGTGGGGCTGCGCTTTGAGCGCTGCGACGTCTTAGGCCCGTCGTTTGCCCCGCTCCTTGAGAACGCGGTGTAATCTGGGGTGAAGGCATGGGACCGGTGGCAAAAAAGTGGTGCGAGATGGCGGTGGCCATCTGCGCGAGAGATCAGAGGGAGGTTGTTAAGCGACCTCTGCAGGTCACGAAAGACCCTCAGGCACGACTCTTGGTCTGCGTGGTCCTTTGGACGCTGTTGGTGGCCGGCTTCACCCGTCAGTACATCGTTTCTGCCGCCGTAGTGCTGGGTGGCAGCATGGAGCCCACTCTCATCGAGGGTGATCATTGCCTGCTGAACCGTCTCTGCCTCCGATTCCATCCTCCTGAACGCGGCCAAATTGTGGTTGTTGAGGACGGCGGACCAGGAGGTTTTGCCATCAAGCGAGTCATTGGCGTTCCTGGAGACTGCGTCGAGTTTCGGGCTGGCCGGGTCTATATCAATGGCACCCTGTTGCGGGAAGACTACCTCCCGAAGAAGGTGCGCACCGAAGCCGTGCGCCGCAGTAGGTATGATCTGCGCCCCAATCACTATTTTGTCTTGGGTGACAATCGCGGCAACAGTCTGGACAGCCGTTACTATGGCCCGCTCCACGGGGTGGACATCAAAGGGGTGGTCGCAGGTCAGTATTAGCCCCGTACTGGATGGGCTAACATGTCGCTAGCCAAGGGAAAGTGGCTTCGTCACTTCAGTTCGCATTGCCCGACACTCGGATGGTTCACTTTAGCGCAGGAAGAAGAGCAACCACACGATTGCCAGCATGGGCAACATCACTGGGAGCGTGAACCGAAAGACATAGCCCAGGAAGCTGGGAGTGTTCACCTTTTGCTGGTCCGCGATTGCCTTGACCATGAAATTGGGCCCATTACCGATGTAAGTGTTGGCTCCAAAGAAAACCGCACCGGTACTCACCGCAACGATAAACTTGCTGAAAGCGGGGTTTCCCAACAGAACGGCAATCTGAATCTGATCCACGCCGACCGATTTTGCCGCGAGGGCCGCGGGTTGATAATGTTGGAGCATCGCGTACGCTTGCCGGACGATTTCCGCTTGGTTCCCGGGGAGAGCGGCCAGGTCTGATCCACCCGATTGGATGACTTGCTGCACCTGCTGAACCAGTTCCGGGCTGACAAACGCCCCGATCGCGGCGCTGAGGAAGCTCAAGTAGGTGGGGGCGTTATCCAAGACGCTCGAAAGCGCGCCTGAGGCCCAGTAGAACATCCCGGGACTCGGTTCACCCAAACGACTTGCGTTCGCCTGCAGCCAGTCCAAGGCAGGCATCATCGTCGAAAAAATACCCGCAAACAGAATCGCCACCTCTTTAATGGGGTGGAAGTTAAAGTCATTTGCCGCATGAATCTGCTTGCTCGTCGTGTAGTAAGAGCCGAGAGCTGCCGCGATCATGATCGCCTCCCGTAGGAATGGCGGGTTGTTGATGAATACGGATCCCAGGATGGCGGCGAGAAAAGCCAGATTAGAAAGACCCTGGAACTGCCAGGTATCCTTGGGTTCTGCCAAAGCGTTGCGGACCTCTTTCGGTGCCTTTCTGAAATTAATCGAGTCCACCACATAGAACATAACCAACAGGACGGCCACGCCGGTGGCCCACATGGGCAGGCATTGTTGGGCAACCCACCAAAACGGAATCCCCTTCAAATAGCCCAGGAAAAGGGGTGGATCACCAATCGGCGTGAGGCATCCTCCCACATTGGACACCAGGAAGATGAAGAACACAACGTGGTGAGCGGTGATCCGGTACTTGTTCATCCTGATCCAGGGGCGGATCAACAGCATCGAAGCCCCTGTCGTCCCCAGCAGGTTCGCGACGACAGCGCCAAAAAGAAGGAACATCACGTTTTCACGAGGTGTTGCTTCGCCTTTGATAGTGAAATGGATGCCTCCGGACACCACAAATAGGGAACCAATCAACGCGATGAAGCTGAAGTACTCGTGAGCCGTGCCGATCACCCTTCCTCCGGCATGCAGAGAAAACAGGTAATAGGCCACCGTGACTGTCCCCAGGCCGAAGGCCACTTTGGGATAGTGCTTGCCCCACCAATCCGCAAAGAACAAGGGGGCCAACGCAATTGTGGCCAACAGAATCCCAAAGGGCAAAATCATCAGGGGGTTCGGACCCTGCAACAATATGTGACTATCCATCCGCATGAACCTAAAGGGGGAGGTTGGACCAAGTCAACTTATTTCAATGAGTATAGCTAATGACTTGAGATCAAATGATTAGGATCTTATGGTCCCCAATTTCTCTCGCGGATTCAGATCGGATCCCGCATCCTCTCCAACGGTTGGCACCTACTCTTTCGTGAACTCTCGACGCCTATTCTGGACGGCCTGCCTTTTTGAAGGGGGCTTGCTGATCTTGGCCCTTGGCTTGAGCCAGCTTACAGACCAGGCGATTCTCTCGCGGTTCCGGTGGGACTGGCGGGATTTCCTCGTCGGAAGCTTTGCAGCGGTCCCGCCCTTCCTGTTTTTTGTGTGGAGCCTGGGATCTTCCTGGGGGCCGGCGGTCGAGATCCGGGTCTTCCTCGAAGTAGTACTTCGCCCGCTGTTCGGCACCCAAAGTGTCCTGCAATTGAGCGTGATCTCCTTGTTGGCTGGGATTGGGGAGGAGGCGCTGTTCCGGGGGGTGATCCAAGGGGCGATGGTGGCGCCCCTGGGATGGTGGGGAGCTTTGCTGGTCGCCAGCCTCATCTTTGGCCTGGCTCACGCGGTGAACCGTTCCTACACCCTCATCGCCAGTGTCGTGGGCCTTTATCTGGGAGCCCTCTTCCTGGCGAGTCAGAATTTGCTGGTTCCCGTCGCCTGCCATGCTGTGTACGACACCCTGGCGCTGATCTATTTTCTGCGATCGGTTCCGCCTTCCCCTAGTTGAGGGACTTGCAACGCCTGCCAGGTTTGGCAGACTGAGGGCTCATGCGCGAAACTGTCAGGGCATGGATGGAAGCCACCGAGACTTTCGTCCTGGAAGTCATCTTCGGCCAGCGCCGCGGCAAACGGGCGGCGACGGTCCGGGGAGTTCTGTTCGCCATGTCCCGGGTCTTCGAGGTCCTGGTCAGGATCCGCCGCCTGCTTTACAACCTCCGCATTATTCGCGACTCCACGTTGGGGGTGCAGGTTATTGCGATTGGCAACCTGACCGTGGGCGGCACGGGGAAAACGCCTGTGGTGGAGAAGTTTGCCCGGGAACTGCAGGACCAGGGAAGAAAGGTGGCCATTCTGTCCCGGGGGTATCGCTCCAAGCCCCCCCCTCTGACCCGCCGGCTGGTGAACAAGCTCACCTTTCGTGATGATTCCACGCCTCCGCGGGTGGTCTCGGATGGGAAATCGTTGCTCCTCGACAGCGAGACAGCGGGCGATGAACCCTACATGCTGGCCTCCAACCTGAAGGACGTGGTCGTCCTGGTGGACAAAGACCGCGTGAAGGGGGGGCTCTACGCGATCGAGAAGTTTGGGTGTGACACGCTGTTGCTGGACGATGGCTTCCAGTACTGGCGGCTTCAGGGACGGAGGCGCGACATTGTTTTGATCGATTGCCAGCAGCCTTTTGGCAACGAGTACATGTTGCCGCGCGGCACTCTCCGTGAACCCCCCTCCCACTTGGCCCGCGCCAGCACGATTTTCATTACCAAGAGCGACGGTAACACCGCTGCCCTGCGCACGCGTATTGCTCGCTACAACCCAAGCGCGAGCATCGTGGAGTGCGTTCATAGTCCTTTGTACTTTGAGGATGTATTCAAAGGTGAGCGGTTTGGCTTGGATTGGTTGAAGGGGAAGAAGGTTGGTTCCCTGAGCGGGATCGCCCAACCTGAGAGTTTTGAGCAGAGCCTCATCAAGCTGGGGGCGGAGTTGGTTTACAGCAAGCGTTTCGCGGATCATCACCGATTTACCCAGCAGGAAGTTCTGAATGCGATTAACCGGGCCAAGAAACGGGGGGCTGCCATCATTCTTACGACCCAGAAAGACGCCGTGCGCTTTCCCAAGCTGGACCGGCGTGATCTTTCCATTCTTTTCATGCGGGTGGAGATCAAGATCGTCCGTGGGGCACGCGATTTCCAGGAATGTGTCCGCCAGATATGCTTCCGGTGATCGGAGATGGATACCTTGCTCTATCTGATCGTGCGCCCTGGCCTTTGGCTCTTGCAGAGGCTTCCGCTGAGGATGGTGGCGCGGCTCGGTAGGGTCGGAGGGGCCATGGCTTGGGCTTTGGACCTCCGTCACCGGCGTGTGGCCTTTCGGAACATGAGCCTTGCCCTTGGGGCCGAAAAGTCGCCGCAAGAAATCGCCAAGCTGGTGAAGGAGACCTTCCGGAGGATCGGGGAGAACTTCGCCGCGGCCGTAAAGACCGTAGGGATGCCTGGGGAGGGAATCCGCGAAGTGCTTACCGTGGAGGGTAGCGAGCATCTTCGTGGGGGGAATGGGCAGGCATCAGGTTCAAGGGTGGTTGCCATCGGGCACTTCGGGAATTTTGAGCTTTACGCCAAAGCGAACCACTTTGTCAGCGGACTGCAGTTCGCCACGACGTATCGGGCCTTGCGTCAGCCTTCCATGAACCGGCTCCTGCAGCAGCTGCGGAGCCAATCGGGCTGTCTCTATTTTGAGCGCCGCACCGAGGGGCGCGCGTTGCGAGACGCCCTCAGCCAGCAGTCGATCGTCGTTGGCCTGCTGGCCGACCAGCATGGCGGGGACAAGGGACTCTGGCTCCCTTTCCTGGGCCGGGAATGCTCCGTGAATCCCGCCCCGGCGGTCTTCGCGCTCCGTTACCACCTCCCTTTGCACGTCGCCATCTGCTATCGAGTGGGTTTGGCGCAGTGGCGGATCGAAATCAGCCCGGAGATCCCCACCCAGCAGGACGGCAGAACTCGGTCCGTCGAGGAGATCTCCCTGGATGTCAACCGGGCCCTGGAGGTAGGCGTGCGACGGGATCCGGCCAACTGGTTTTGGGTCCACAACCGCTGGAAGCCGAGATCGGAAAGAGGTGTCCGAAACGCCTCTTCGGAGTTGCATTCCAAGGCGGAGCAAGCGACGGTGGGTTTGGAAAACTAGAAGTCTGGCGAAGAGAATCGGTGGTCATGATCAAGTTAGATCCAGTTCCAGGAAGGCTAGTGGTTCGCGGTGTGAATTGGCTGGGGGACGCGGTGATGAGCACACCTGCTCTGATGCGGCTCCGGCAAGCGTTTCCCGCCGCCTACATCGCCATGGTTACCCAGGAAAAGTTGGCGGGCATGTGGGTGGAACACCCAGCCGTGGACGGCCTCATCACCCTCTCCCGGTTGGACACTCCCTGGACCGTCGCCAAGCGCCTCAGGTCGGAGAAGTTCGACCTGGGCATTGCTTTTCCCAACTCCCCGAGGTCAGCTCTGGAGCTGTTCATGGCGCAAATCCCCATCCGGGTCGGTTTCGAGAGCGAGTGGCGCCGCTGGCTCCTGACCCATCCGGTGGCACCGCGGGCTGACCACGTGAAGATGAGGAAGTACAAGCCGGGCGAAGTGAAAGACCTCGTAGCTTCCAAGAAGCGGCTCCCACCGCGTGAACCTCTCCCTCCCGGGGCTCACCATATCTACAATTATCTGCATCTGACGGCCCAAATTGGGGCTTCGCCCACTCCTCTGGCCCCGGTGGTCCGCGTTCTGCCCGAGGAATTGGAGGTGGCTGCCAAGCGGTTCGGCCTCCTCTCCTCCTCTGGACGAAAACGCATGTGGCTCGCCATCAACCCTGGGGCTGAGTACGGGGCGGCCAAGCGCTGGCCGCGGGAACGTTTCTCCGCGGCCGCGATCCAGTTGAGCCGCAAGCTCTCCTGCGGGTGGATGATTCTGGGAGGAGCCTCGGACACCAAATTGGCCGCTGCGATCGAAGGTGACATTCTCGCGGGTCTGGGCCGAAGCGGGGCGCGTGGCTTGGATCCCATGGTGATCAACCTCGCTGGAAAGACCGAACTACGGGATCTCTGTGCCTTGTTGAAACATTGTACAGTCCTGGTGTCCAACGATACTGGCCCGATGCATCTGGCTGCCGCGCTCAAGACTCCCGTGGTCGCCGTGTTTGGCAGCACATCTCCCGAACTCACCTGCCCGGGCCTGCCTGGAGCCAACGAGTGCCGTGTCCTGCGCGGAAAGGCTGTCTGCTCCCCCTGTTACCTCAGGGATTGCCCGATTGACTTCCGCTGCATGACTTCGATCACAGTTCAGGACGTGGTCAAGGTCGTTCTCGAGTTGGCCCTGTAACCTTCACCCGGCCGCATCCGTACTACTCAGGAGAACGGCTCCTGCCGGTCGTAGGCGAAACAATGTTGGGTTCTGAAAGTGCTATGATTACGAAAGTCTTCTTGGGGTTGACGGCCTTGGCCGTTGGCTTGGCCTGTTCCCCGGTCCACGCGGGACCAGTGCAGCGTGGCCATGTCACCACCGACGCAGCCTGGGTGGTGCACTTGGATGTGGAACAGTTGAAAGCCTCGAAAGTGGGCCAATTCCTGATGAAAGAGATGGAAAAACCCGAGGCTCAGGACAAAATCGCCGCAGTTTTCGCCATCTTCAATTTCGACCTTCGCAAGCACTTGAACGGCATCACTCTCTCCAGTCCCACCCAGGACAAAGAGGATTCCACGGTGATTCTGTACGGCACCTTCGATGCCGAACGCCTTGCCACCTTGGCCAAGGCCGCCCGCGACCCCAAGGAGGAAAAGCACGGGACCCACATCATCCGCAGTTGGATGGATGAAAAGAAAAGCGCGCAAACCGGGGTGGACCAGAGGACGCATGGCTGCCTTTACTCCCCCGGAGTGCTGGTGATGGGCGCGAAGGCCCAGCGCGTTTCCGAGGTTCTGGATGTGCTGGATCGGAAGCGTCCCAGCCTGGGGACTTCTTCGGTCTTTGCCGGGCTCGGAACTTCGAAAGAAAAGACCATCTTGTCGGGGGTCGCCAGGAAGTTGGATGTCCCAGAGAATGTCCCGAATGCCGCGGTGCTGCGCCAGGCCAGCGGGTTGAGTGCCACCGCGGCCGAAGCAGGGGCGGATTTCGTGCTCCAACTCCGCTTGGAAGCGGCGAGCGACGAAGTGGCCCGCCAGTTGCAGTCGGTGGGCCAAGGAATGGCGGCGCTGCTCTCACTGCAGACGGAGAATCCTCAGGCGGTACGTCTTTCCCAGGTGTTATCCTTCGCGCAGGAGGGTAAGCAGGTCAGTGCCGCAGCCAAGATGCCGTCGGATGAGTTGGTTGCACTCCTTCAACAGAAGATGGCTGGGAAGAAACGGCCGGCTGAGCCCAAACCATAACATGCCCTCCGACTCCTGGCCCCAGTCCGCGGATGATTCGACTCTCGTGCAGCGGAGTCGTACGGGGTGCATGGATAGCTTCGAGCAACTCGTTCACCGCTTTGAGGCCCGGGTGTTCCACTACGTGCGCGCTGGATGCAACAGTGACGCTGACGCCAAAGATGTGACTCAGGTTAGCTTTGTCGCTGCTTATCTGGGCCTGGATCGTTTCGAGTTGGGACGCCCTTTTTCACCCTGGCTTTTCCAGATTGCCAGAAGGAAACTGGTGGATCACCAGCGAGGCCGCACCTTTGAGCCGCTGGAATCCGCACCCGAGAGCATCGAGCCCACGGATCCGGGGCGATTGTTGGCGGAAAGGGAGGAGCAGCAGAGTCTGTGGCAGGAAATGCAGGGGATCCTCTCGGAAAAACAGTTCACGGCTTTGTGGTTCCGCTACCGCGAAGAGATGTCCGTTGAGGAAGTGGCGGCCGCCATGGGAATCTCCTTGGTTCATGCAAAAGTGATTCTCTTTCGTGCCCGCCAGGCGCTTCTCAGCCACTGGAGCCCCGGGGCGGCGTCCAAGAGCCCAGAGCAGGGCGGGCCAGTCGCCCTCGCCTGGACGGAAACGAGGTGTCTCCCGCCTCGTCGGCTCAACTCATTTTGAGGAGGTAAAACCATGATTCGTTGGATGCGCGATCTCGCCGACTCTTTCTTAACCGATGCCCGTCGGAAGACTCCCTCGCGGCAGGCGGATAGCTCCGAGCTTTCAGGCCTGCCAAACCGGCATCGAGCGTTGGACACCTACTTGCGGAATCGCCAGGCGGCTTCGGGTGAGATTCCTCCCGACCTCCACAGCGGAATCATGAAGTCGGTGCGATTGGCTGCCTCCCGAAACCGGCAGGTGGATCGCGGACCTCGCCCGGCCACGATGCGCCTGGCGATGGCTTCACTTGCGGTAGCTCTCGCGGCAGGTTTTACGGTCTTTTGGACCCGCCCTCCCTCAACGCCCTCCGCTGTGAGGGTTGATCCCCAGAGCATGAGCCTCCCCAGTCCCCATGCACTTGCCGAGCGCGCTGCCCTCTCCCTTCCAAAGCAGGTCGTAGCGCCGCTCCAGGAGGAGTGGGACCGGTTGCGCCAGGACGCGCTCGCCACCGCGGATTTTCTGGTGGCCAGCCTGCCCTCAGGCCCCACTCCCGGTCGGCCCTGAGCGCCGGCTATCGTCCAAGCAGTTGCTCCAACAACTTCTTCAGCATGGCCGGTCCGTTTTCCCAGAACACCAAAACCACCCCCATCAGCGACCCTCCGGCGATGACTCCCGAGGCCACGGGGAAGGTCAGTTCTTCCGCCGCCTTGGGTTTTTTGACACTAAAAATCCATCCGATGAGGCCTCCGAGGAAAAACAAGAGGCTGTAGTACCAGTGGAAAGTCCAGGAAAGCCCCACCCCGGCGGCGGAGGGGATGTATTTCGCTTTCTTGGGGAAGAGTACCGGCAGAATCGCCAGGAAAATCCCCAACCCCGCCCCGATGGCTATGGACCATTTCTTCACGGGGTGGAGGTCTCCAATCCCGCGGCTCATCGCGATGGCCACCGCGCGCCAGTTCTGCGCAGCGGGCGCAGGGAATTGGTCGGAACCCAACACCTCCGCGCTGGGTACCATGACCGAGAAGGCGAGCACCGAAATGATGGTGCCGGTGAAGATCCCCGCGAACTGAGCGAGGAACTGTTTCCGCGGATTCGCCCCCAGAAGGTATCCGCTCTTCAGATCCGTCAGGAGGTCGGCAGAGGAGATGGCGGCGCTCGATACCACGTTGGCACTCATCAGGGTGGTGGTGGCACTGCCTGGGTGGAGAGCCCCCACCGTCAGCTGCGTGATCTGACCCATGGCACCGACCGGTGTCGTGTCGGTTTCGCCCGTGACCCGGCAGGCGACGAGGGAGAGAACGAAGGACATGACCAAGGCCAGAGCCGAAAGCCAGTAAGGCATGTCGAATGTCACTTTGGCTAGGTAACCGATGAAGGCGAGAGAGACGACCTGCCCGACGAGGAACCAGGACATAGGGGCTTCGATCGCATCCATCGGGTCGTCGGTGACCTTCGTGCGCTTGAACATCTTGCCCAGATTACGAAACGCTCGCAGCGAGGTTTTCCATTGGAGGAGAAAACTCAACAGGCCCGAGCTGACCATGCAAGCGGTGCCTCCCCAGAGCGTCCACTGCACCACGTCGCGGTACTTGGTTCCTTCGACGAGGCCTTGATCCTGAATGATCGGCAAATACACGACCCAGCAGAGGGTGCCGCTCACGAGCATACTGATGCCGACCCTCAGGCCGGTCAGCGCGCCGGCGGCGATGAAGATGGGGTCCCAGTTGAACATGACCGTCCGGCTGATCCAGGTCTGTCCGAAGGTGACTTCGTTCAGTTTGTTGACGAGAGAACCAAGCTGAAACGGTTCCAGGCTCTGACTGATCAACCGCAAGCCGTCGGTCAGAAACGTGCTGAACGCCGCAAGGATTCCTGCGATTCCCAGCCCCTTGGTGGCCCTCATTCCGGCCTCGCCCTTCGAGTAGAGGGCCCGGAGGGTTTCGGCCGCCGCTGTGCCGCTCGGAAAACGCAATTGCTCCACGTTGATCATCTGCCTTTTCATCGGGATGGCCATCGTGACTCCCAGGACCGCCAAGGCGAAGACCCAGGCGAGTGTCAGACCCAAGGGCAGGGGCTTGCCCGTAATCAGGATATACGCCGCAAAGGCCGAAATTAAAGTGGTCCCGGTTGAATAGCCCGCCGCGCTGGCCGCCGACTGCATGCAGTTGTTTTCGAGGATCGTCATCTCCGTCTTGGCCATGCCTGTCCAGAGAAAGCCCTTCCAGATGGAATAGGAGAGGATGCAGGCCGTAATCGCCACTCCGAATCCCCACCCGGCCTTGAGCCCGATGTAGAGGTTGGTCAGGGAAAGCACACCGCCCAGCACCGAGCCCATCGCCAGGGCGCGGAAGGTGAGTTGGGGCATGATATCACCGCGTCCGCGGTAGACCTTCTCGAACCACTGCTTCTCCACCTCCTCGGGGGTTCCCTGAAAACCCTCAATGCAAAGCGGGACTTCGTTTCGGTCCAGGACAGTCTCGGAGGGTTTATCAGGCGATGAGGCAGACTTCGCGGTGGCAGCCGCGGGATCGAAAGCCGGATCCGGTTGGTTCATGGGCGCGGATTCTGGGGAATCGAGCCTCAAGAGGCAAGCGGGGAGTGAGGCGCCCGAGGCTGCACAAGGTCCTGGCCCCACCTTTGTCGTAGCCTTAATCGCGGCCTTTGTCGGATTTGAAGCGGTTTCGACGAGGGCTGCGATTAAGGCTGCGACCAAGGTATCAAGCAGGGGCGGGGCTTCCTCGACCTCCTTCGGAAGAGGGTTCGGCGGGGCCTCCTGGAGCCGTGTTGGAGCTTGCCGCCAACCCTGGCACGGCGTAGAACGGGGAAGAACGCGCCAAGGCCCCCCGCAAGGGCCTTGGGCTTGGATGATGAACTTGAGCTGCCTGAAGAACATCCTGCCCCCTCCGACTCAGTACAAAGCGACACCCAACCCTGTGCTCTAACCGACTTCCATGAAGCGCATCTCGATTCCCATCCTCTGCTTATTGCTCTGTTCGTTGGCCGCCCAGTCCGCCCAGAAGCCGAATGTCCTCTTCCTTTTTGCCGATGACATGCGTGCCGACACCATCGCTGCGCATGGCAACCCGCACATCCGGACTCCGAACCTCGACACCCTGGCGTCGGCGGGTTTCAGCTTTCGCGGCAATTACGTGTTCGGCGGCAACAGTGGTGCGGTCTGTGTGCCGAGCCGGGCAATGCTGATGAGTGGCAGGACCTGGTTTCACGTGGACACGGCTTCGCTGAAGGGCGCCAAGCTGCTACCGGAACTGCTCGGGGAAAACGGCTATGCCACTTTCGCCACCGGGAAATGGCACAACGGAGAACCGTCCTGGCTGCGCGCTTTTCAGCGGGGCAAGAACATCATGTTCGGCGGCATGTCCGATCACACGAAGGTGCCGGTGCGGGATCTGGGGCCTGACGGAAAGCTCACCGCGCAGCGCACGGGGGAGAAGTTCTCCAGCGAGCTGTTTGCCGATTCAGCTATCGAGTTCCTGCAGAATCACGACGGCAAGAGACCTTTCTTTGCTTACGTCGCGTTTACGGCACCCCACGATCCGCGCCAACCGCCCTTGAGCTTCCGCGAGCCCTATTACCGCAACCTGCCACCGTTACCTCCGAATTTTCTGCCCCAGTTTCCCTTCGACAACGGCATGATGCAGGTCCGCGACGAGCAACTGGGAGCCTGGCCGCGGACGGAGGCGGTCATCCGCGATCAACTAGCCGAATACTACGGGCTGATCACCCACCTCGATGAACAGATCGGACGGGTTCTCGCCGCCTTGAAGCGATGTGGCTACGCCGACAATACGATCCTCATCTTCGCCGCCGACAACGGACTGGCGCTCGGTAGTCATGGTTTGCTGGGGAAGCAAAACGTCTTCGAACACAGCATGCGGGTTCCTTTGATCCTCGCCGGGCCGGGCATCCCGCGTGGGAAATCCACCGCTGCGTTCACGTACTTGCTGGATCTATTCCCGACGCTCTGTGACGTGCTGGACGTGCCGCGTCCAGCCGACCTGGAGGGCGAAAGCCTGCGCCCCTTGTGGGAGGGACGGCGCGACCGGGTTCGCGATTCGGTGTTCCTGCCTTTCCTCGACCTGCAACGCGCGGTGCGGGATGAACGCTGGAAGTTGATCGCCTACCCCAAGGTTGGCCACCTGCAGTTATTCGACCTGGAAAACGATCCCAATGAAACCAACAACCTGATCGACCGACCGGAACACGCCGCCCACGTCAGCCGTCTGCAGGATCTGATGAAGCAGTGGCAGAAACGGGTGGGTGACACCTTGGTGGTGCCTGCCAAAAATCAGTCCCCGCCCAGACTCGAACTGACCGGCACCAAGCGCGAACCCGACCCGTGGCAGCCCGACTGGATCGTCCAGAAGTACTTCGGCAAGGGCAGCCAGCCTTGATCAGGCGCCAAACAGGTCATATACCCCCCACCGCAAGACCCTCTCTATGAGCCAAGAATCGATATGGAAGCCCGGCATACGTTCAGCCTGGGGCATGTTGGCCGCGCTGTTGGCAGCCATGGGCTCAGCAGCCCAGCCGACCCCTCCCAGTGTCGGGACCCAGACGGTCAACGTGATCGTCATCAACTTTGACCCGGTCCTGAAAACACGGAACAACCTCAAGCTCCACGAGGCGATGAAGTGGTCGGATCCCTGGGTGTTGACCGAGAAGATGGTGGCGGACGCGAAATCGGCCAGTGGAGGATATGTAGACTACCGCATCGTGGAGAAGATCGAGTATGATGGCTTTACGAAGTTCCGGAATGGCTTCGTCTACACGGAGGAAACGTTCCTGAATATGTGGGAGAAGGACCGTGCTTCGGCCCATCCGGGCATGACCAGTTTTCAGTGGTTGTTCGAGAAATTCGACCTGGCCGCCAAGATCCGGGCCAAAGACGTGCGGGAGATCTGGCTTTGGGGCGCTCCCTACATGGCGTGGGATGAGCTGCACTGGAAGATCCCCGGCGACCGGATTCCTTACCCCACCGAGAACCCTTGGTTCTATCGTCCCTACGATGTTCCCGACGTGGGGCGCACGATTTGGATCATGGGGTGGAACTATGAGCGGGGCGAAGGCGAGATGCTCGAGAGCTACTGTCATCGGATCGAAAGCGTGCTCTCCTTAACCGTGGGCCGAGGGGTCTGGGATCCGAAACACTCCCTGGACAACCCCTGGAACCGGTTTACCCGGGTCGACAAAGACTTTCCCGGGGAGGCGGAAGTGGGGAGTGTGCACGCGGCGCCGAACTCCACCAGTGACTACGATTGGAGCAATACCAACCAGGTCTGGACGTATGCCGACGACTGGTTGACGTATCCCCGTTTGCCCCGGAACAAGAAGCAGCTCAACGCGGTCAGCGGTGGCTGGGACGGCATCGTGAACCATCACCTCTGGTGGATGAAGCGGATCCCGCACAATGCTGGTGTGACCGACGGTTTCTATAACAATTGGTGGCAGTACATCGCCAACTACGACGAAGCGATCCGCACCCTTCCGCCACCCGGGGCGGATTTTCAGAAAGCCAAGCAAGCCATGTATGCGGATTGATGGAGCCAGTGTCCAAGGGGCGTGGAATCCCAAAGGGTAGGGCGGAACATGGCGCAACGCACATTCCCCCGGCTCATGAGGCGATACCATCCGTCCGCCATCCTCATTGACTCCTGACAGCGAATAACCCTACCGGGCGGTAGTAGAGCACAGGCCCTTGCGAAAAGACAAGCGGGATCCATGAAGGAAGCAGGGCGACCGGGCTCTCCTCCCCTCATTGGCTCCGCTTCGGCAGCTTTGGGTTTCAGTTCACTCGCAGGTCTTTGAGATAGGAGTTTTTGCTTGAAGCGAAGGCAACAATTATTCAGCCTAGTGTTTCGCATGCAACAATTCACGGGCATAACCCCCCGTGTGTTCTACTAAACGCATCGAACCGGTCTTACATGCACAACTTGAAACCCTTTTCTGGCAAAGCCTGGACTCGCACGGTCCTCAGCCTTGGCGTCGCATTGGTGATGTCCACTCCGGCTTGCGCCGGCCGCTTGACGCATTCTCTGGACGGGACCTGGCGCATTGCTGACGGCAAATCCGCTACCGAGGTGCCATCGGCCTTCCCCGCCACTGTTCCCGTGCCCGGATTGGCCAACCTCGCCAAACCCGCGTTCAAGGATGTCGATAAGTTCATCAGCAGGGAGAACCTTGCCAACCGCATTCGTTCGAAACTATCCCCAGACGAGTGGCTGACCAACTACTGGCAGGGCAAGGTGGAACAGGACCGCGACTATTTCTGGTACCAAAAGACCTTCCGCGCCCCATCGCCTCGGGCTGTCGCAATGCTCAAAATCGCCAAAGCCCAATTCGGCACTGCCGTGTGGCTCAATGGCCGTCCCCTCGGCGACTATGCTGGCTGCTTCACCGCCAGTTACTTCAATCTCAACGATGCGATCCTTTGGAACGCGGAGAACACCCTCGTCATCCGCATCGGCGCGCATCCCGCCGTCCTCCCCGATACCTACCCCACCGGCTCGGACTTCGAGAAGATCAAGTGGACCCCCGGCATCTACGACAGTGTGTCCGTGGTCTTCTGTGACAATCCCGCCATCGCCACTGTGCAGGTCGCCCCGCGCATCGCCACCAGTGAGATCGTGGTGCAGACTCGTGTGAAGAACCACGGAACGACCCCGGTTTCCACCACCCTCTCGCACACGGTCAGAACCTGGAAAGGCGCCAAACAGGCTGCCCGGTCCATGCCGGAAACCGTATCACTCCAAGCAGGTGAAGAGAGAGTGTTCACCCAGACGATCCGCATCCCCAACGCCCATCTCTGGTCGCCCGAAGATCCCTTTCTCTACGTCGTCGAGTCCAGCACCGGTGGCGACTCGCTCAAGACCCGCTTTGGCATGCGTGAGTTCCGTTTCGACGCCGCCACCAAGCGCGCCTACCTCAACGGGAAAATCTATTACCTGCGTGGTTCGAACATCACCCTGCACCGTTTCCTGGAGGACCCGCTTTGCCACGCTCTGCCCTGGAACGACGCCTGGGTACGCAAACTCCTCGGCGACCTGCCAAAGAAGATGCACTGGAACTACTTCCGGTTCTGCATTGGCCCGGTCCCCGACCGCTGGCTGGATCTCTGTGACGAACTGGGCCTGCTCATCCAAAACGAGTTCTTCGTCTGGACCGGCGGCCCTGGTTGGTACAAGGGCTACTCCCGCTCTCACGATGCCGACGAGATGATACGCCAATACCAGGATTGGATGCGCGACAACTGGAATCATCCCAGCGTAGGCGTCTGGGATGCCAACAACGAAACGAAGGATGATATCTTCGGCACCAAGATCATCCCCGCTGTGCGCTCCTTGGACCTGTCCAACCGTCCGTGGGAAAACAGCTACAACCCTCCCGCCGACCGCAACGACCCGGTGGAGTACCATCCGTACCTCATGCAGAGCGGGCATATGGGCAAGCTTACTTTCAGCCTGACTCAACTTGAAACGATGGACGGCAAGCCGACCCCAGGCGTGCTGCCTTCTAACACCAACCCGCCCTTGATCAACGAGTACGGATGGCTCTGGCTGAACCGGGATGGTTCACCCACGTTGCTGACCGGGAATGTCTATGCCCAGCTCATGGGGACCAACGTGACCGCACGCGAACGGCTCGACCTTTACGCCTATCTCCTGGCGGCCAAGACCGAGTTCTGGCGCGCTCATCGGCAATATGCCGGCATCATCCACTTCGTCTATCTCACCTGCAGCTACCCGGGCGTCTATACGGCAGACCACTTCGGCGACGTAACAAAGCTCAAACTCGATCCCGCGTTTGCCGACTACGTGGGCGAGGCTTTCAAGCCGCTGGGGGTTTACCTCGATTTCTTTCAACCCAGTCTGGCCCCTGGCACGACGCGGGAGGTCAAGGTGATGCTTGTCAATGACCAGGACCAAGCCGCCGAGGGGACGCTGACTCTCGTCCTGGAGAATGAGAAGGGTCGAGTGATGGAAAAGGTCGAAAGGAGCTTCTCGATCGGAGCGCAGGGCGATGCCTCCATGGTGGTGCCACTCACCGTTCCTCCCACAGCATCGGGCCGTTGCACGCTCAAGGCCATCGCGAAAGCCAGGGACAAAGCGTTCGGCGGTGCC
Source organism: uncultured Verrucomicrobiota bacterium (assembly GCA_964411985.1). GTDB lineage: Bacteria > Verrucomicrobiota > Verrucomicrobiia > Limisphaerales > J093 > CAYPNF01. The sequence goes on along the minus strand of CAYPNF010000043.1, from coordinate 48,430 downwards.
ACACAAAGCCGTCGCTGGATCACGGTTTCGCCGGTCCAGCCGTGACGCGAATGCTTCCTGGCGCACTGCACACGAAAAGGACTAACGCATTGAAGCCCTATGAACGAAAAGACATCGTCACCTAAAGCGGGCCAGACTCACCCAGGATCAAACGGCCTCATCACACGTCGGCATTTCCTCGCGGGCACAAGCGTGGCCGCCCTCGCCGGCATGAGCATCGTCCCAAGCCAGGTGCTGGGTGCCGGCGATCAACCCGCGCCCAGTGAGAGAATGAACCTCGCCGGCGTCGGGATCGGCGGGGTTGGGCATGGGCAATTGCAAGAGCTGGAAAAAGCCGGGTTCCGGATCGCCGCCTTGTGCGATGTGGACCAGGTTTATGCCAAAAAGACGTTTGATATTTGGCCCCAAGCCAGACGGTACCGGGATTTCCGGGAGATGCTGGAAACCGAAGCGGACAAGATCGACGCCGTGTACGTGGGCACCCCCGATCATTCCCATGCGAGTATCACCCTGGCGGCGCTGCGGAAGAAGAAATCGGTGGTGTGCGTGAAGCCGCTGACGCGGACGGTGCAGGAACTGCGCGTTGTGACCGAAACCGCCCGGAAGGCCGGTGTGGCCACACAAGTGACGGCGGCGCCCAACACGGATGAAACGGCCTGCCGCACATGCGAGTTGATCGGGGCGGGGGCCATCGGGCACGTTCGGGAGGTTCACATCTGGTCCAACCGGCCGTGGTGGCCGCAGGGAATGCGGCGTCCGGGCGGCGCCGATGCCATCCCCGCCACTCTGGATTGGAAACTCTGGCTGGGGCCCGCGCCCGAGCGCCCTTTCAAAGACGTGTGGCCCGAGGGTGCCTTGGAGATGGCCCAGATTAACGCGTATCGCAATGGCACGGGCCTGTCGCAGGGAGTCTATCACCCCTTCAATTTCAGGGGTTGGTGGGATTTCGGCTCCGGCGCGCTAGGTGACATGGGCTGCCATCACTTCAACACCCCGTTCCGGGCGCTCAAGCTGGTTTATCCAACCACCATCCAGGCCACCGCCTCGCGGTTGTTCGAGGAAGCCGCTCCCCTGGCGTCGATCGTGACTTACGACTATCCCGCCCGAGAGGAAATGCCGTCGGTTCGTGTGATCTGGTATGACGGAGGCCTGAAACCGACCACGCCACGTCAACTGGGCGATCAGCCCTTGGGCGATGAGGGCGTTATTTATGTTGGAGACGAAGGCAAAATGCTGGGCCGGGAAATCCTGGACCCCGCGCGGGAGAAGAAATTTAAGGATGTGCCCAAAACCCTGGAGCGCCGCGGCGGGACTTGGAAGGAATTCATGGAAGCGTGCAAAGGGGGCCAGAAGGCGGGCTGCAATTTCGACTGGGCCGGCCCGCTCACGGAAACGGTGTTGCTCGGCAACGCCGCCATTCGCCGGGAAAGATGCCTTGAGTACGATGCCGTCGCCGTGAAATTCACCAACGACGAAAAGGCCAATCAGTATCTGGCGGCGCAGTATCATAACGGATGGAAATTGGAGGAGTGAACCGGCTGGGGACACCTGCGCCGACCTTAACCTCCTAGGCGTCAGATCTCACGATTATACTATGTGCCGACCAGACGCGCCTTACCGACCGGGCCTCTTCCGGCTGTTGTTCACGACTTCACGATAACAAAACCGGTGGCTCGCAAGAACACCATTTACCGGAGAAGTGGGAGTGGTAGCCTTGCGCACGTGGCAGAGCACTCACGAATTCAGGCACCGAGGGGTTGGTATCGGCCAAACGCTTGCGGCTCGGAGCGGCAGTGGCGCGGGGTGACGGTGACCGATTGGGCCCGGATGCCGGAGTGGGCCATGAGATCACGGCACTCTAGAGTCTATTTTGGCTGCCAACTGGCCCTTTTGACAATTTCATTACTGGTCGTTTCCTGCGGGCGGAATGTGCCCGTTTCTGAGTTGAATGGCGAGTATGTTGTCCATCTGCCAGGTGGTATTGAGAAACTGATGCTGATCGGGGATGGATCATTCCGCCAGGAGGTTCTCATTAACGGAGATTCGGTGACCCACAATGCAAGGGGAACCTGGAAGTACGATGCAGCGACACGCTACCTTACGTTTGACGAGAACTTTCTGGTCACTTTGGATGCGAAAGGCCAATTGACGAAGAACTTCCGCGCTACTACCAAACGAATTGTAGTTCTTCAAGTTGAAGCCAGTCGGGGAACTCTCACGTTGATTGCCAATGAGGATGTACGGTATCGGAAGGGAAGACCAACTCAATGAACCCAGTAGGGCCAGCCATTAACACTTGACCGCGTTGGAAGCCCGCAGATACGCCATTGTGGAGCCAGGCTCTTGCTCCTATAGCTCACGATTTCACGATGCACTGGCTGCTCAGACAGCATTATGGGCTGCACCCAGGGAACACAATGGGTTCAGGTTCATATAATGGACATAGGAGGAGGGAGCACTCAGATAGGAGCCTATGCCTGGACCGTTGCGGGTTTTAATTGCTGGGGGATGGTGCCACGTGATGAGCCGGGGAGACGGGCGGGCGGTGGTGGACTTCGCGAAGGACCAATGTCCTCCGCTCCCGTGATGGCGGCGGCAGCGCGGATGATATGTTCAAGCTGCGTCCGTTGCATGGCGATGGTATCGCTTCAACTCCCAGACTTCACGCGCGCTCAAAACGCCCGCAAACGGAGAATTCTGTCTCAACCGACTCGCTTCCTCGCTTCCGGAGACCAGTAACTCGCAAATCTCCGCGAGGGGGCGGTCCAAAATCGCTTGCCATTCCGCATAACAGCGCAGCAGTGCTGGTGCTTGGGCGTTGAGGCAGGACCAACGTTCGAGATTGTCCCTGGCAACGCCAAGGAGTTCCGGGTGCCGGCGCAAACGCCCAGCCACGCGGCGGGCCAGTTCAAGACTGATCTCGTCCACAAGCTCGTGACTCACGCTCCCAGCCTAATCGAGCACAGGTTTGAGGTCAACGCCGCTTCCAACCAAAGCGGGCCTCAGCGGATCCACTTGAGGCGCTCGGCGAACAGGTAATACCACACCGGCAGAATGATCAGGGTCAATAGGGTGGCGAGGAGCAACCCTACAATGTGTACCGAGGTCAGCGGCTTCCATAATTCACCGCCGGTCAACGCGAGCGGGACCAGCCCGCCCACCGTCGCCAGCACCGTCGCCAGCACCGCGCGCAGGCGAACGAATCCCGCTTGGATCAGGGCCTGCCGGGTTGGCATTCCCTCAGCTCTGGCCTCTTCAATGAAGTCTGAAAGCACAATGATGTGACTGACGATCACTCCCGCCAGGCTGACAATCCCCAGCAAGGCCATGAAACCCATGGCGGTCTGCATCACGGCCACACCCAGGAATGCCCCAACCAACCCCAGCGGCACAGTGAGCATGACCACCATCGATTTCAACACCGACTCAAATTGAACCACCATGGCAAAGGCGATCAGCCCCAGGGAAACCATCATGACGGTTCCCATTTCCGCTTGGCTCTGCCGAAGTTCCTTTTCCTCTCCGGCATAGTTGAGGTCGTATCCGGGAAGCAGTGGAAGCTGGCCCAAAGCCGGTTTTGCGCGGCGAAGGATGTTTGAGGGTAACTCGCCAAAGGGGCTGTAGGCCTTGACGGTCACGGTACGCAGCTTGTTGAAATGCGCGATCGTGGCGAACTCCGGAACCAGCGTCACGGTCGCAAAGTTGTTCAGCGGGATCAGTTTCTTGCTCACCGACCGAACATACAAAGTCTGGATCTTCTCCGCCTCATTTCTCTCCTCCGTGCGCAACCGCACGGAAACCGGGATCAGGTGGTCCCCTTCCCGCAACTCCGTCACTCGAAGGCCGTAGAAAGCTGACTGGGCGAGCCGGCCAATCTGGGCGTTGCTGATCTCCAGCAGATTCGCGCGGTGCTGATCGATCTCCATGGTCAGTGTCGGCATGCGCCGCCCCAGGTCATCGTGGACTTTGTAGGCGCCCTGTTCGCGTAGCACGCCCGCAACCTGGTCGGCCACTCCGCGCAAAATGTCGAGGTCCTCCCCGCTGACCCGGATCTGGATCGGGGCTTCGACGGGAGGGCCCTGCTCCAATTGCTTCACCAAGCACCGGGCACCCGCGATCTGCTGGTCCAGTTCCCTGCGCAACTCCACCAGCAAAGGCGGGACGTCTTTGGCATGCTTCGTATTCACCAGCACCTGGCCCAGGTGCTCTCCAGGTTCCCGCGGCGAAACATTATAGTAGAACCTCGGTGCCGTTCCTCCACTGAACACCGCTGCCGTGGTGATGTCAGCGTGCTTCCCGAGGATTTCTGAAACCTGCCGACAGACCTCCCTCGTCTGGAGTATGGAGGCCGACTCCGGAAGTTCTACATCGATGAGCAGTTGGTTTCGCTCCGCGGGCGGAAAGAACTGCGTCCCGAAAAGAGGCACCAAAGCAAAGCTCAGCGCGAGCGCGCCATAGGCAACCCCAATCGCCCGCCACGGATGGTTGAGCGCGGTTTCAAGCAAACCCCGGTACCGGGGCAGGACTGCCACGAGCACTCGGTCAACCGGTTTGAAGAGAAAGAAGGATCGGATCTCCCCTCCGGATTCCAAACCCTTCTGGCCTCGCAAAAGATAGTACCCCAGCAACGGGACGAAGGTCATCGAGACCACCCGCGAGGAGACCAACGCCAACGTGACCACCATCGGCAATGCGAAGATGAACGCTCCCTTGTCACTCGGCAGCAGCACCAGCGGGAGAAAGGCCACGATGTTGATGATGGTCCCAAACAGGATGGCTCGGCGCAACCGATACGGCCCAAGCCAGGCCGCAGTCGCCGGTGGTTTGCCGTGCGCCAACTCGCGATTGATGCCATCCGACGCCACCACTGGATCATCCACCAACATCCCCAGGGCGATGATGAGGGCCGCAATCGAAATCTGGTGAAGCGGCAGGCCAAAAACCCACATCCCCACGAGAGTCATCGCTACCGTGAGCGGAATGGCCAGAGCCACCACGAGGGCGGAACGCCAGTCCATGAGAAAGAGCGCCACCAGGACCACGACCATGACGGCCTCGATGAAACAACGCAGGAACTGCTGGACCCGTTCGGTGACGGCGCGCGGTTGATCCGACAGGGTCAGGACCTCCATCCCTTCGGGAAAGCGCTGTTTCACAGCGTTCACCACCTTCGAGGCCTGATGCCCGAAGCGTCCGATGATGTTTCCCTCTTTCATTTCCACGGCGAGCATGACGCAACGCGCCTCCTGGAGCGGCGCGCCCGGCTGCTTGCGATGCAGCACGTCTACCTTGAAGGGGATGGGATTCTCATAACCCCGCCGCACATCGAAAAGATCACGCAGGTAAACCGGAATCGCGCCGCCACTCGTGCTGGTGGTCCCAGCCACCGTGTCGAGCAACTCCTCCTCGGAGACGAACTCGCCGGTGAGTTGCACCGGAAAGTTCTGGCCTTCGGTCCGAAGCACCCCGCCAGGAATAATCGCATTCCGAGTGCGAATGGCCTGAATGACGTCGTCAGGCGCGATCTTAAACCCCTCCAGATTCGCGATGGAGTAGTAGAGGTAGACCGCCTCGGCGACATTTCCGATCTTCCGCACCCGCCCCACGCTGGGCAGCTGCTTCAGGGCATCCTCCAGTTTCTCGGCAGCCAATTCCAACTCCCGGTAACTATACCGCGGTGCAACGGTCGCCCGGATGGAAGGCAAGGGGTCCTCATCCCCCATCAGAATCACCGCCCTGGAGAAGTCCGGGTGCAGCTCCGCGTCGGTCCCCACCAAATCTCGGCTAAACTCCGTTAGAAATGCCTCCAACGCCGCCCGGCTCGCCCCCGTACGGAAGTCGGCCAGAATGTAACTCGAGCCTTGGGCATTCTGAACGTCCGAGGCCAACCCGCGGGCCGAGAGGCTGGAGATGAACCGCTCCCGGATCATGGTTCGATAACTCTCCGCAATGGCGGGAGGGAAGAAGGCAAAGACCGCCGCACGCCCCGTACTCCCACGAGTCTTGCGCAACTCCGCCAGCCGGGAGCGGAGGAGGTTGGCCCGCGCCACGGATTCCGGCTCACTGCCTGGCGGACTCGTGATCCCATACAGCAGGGTGACCGTATTACCGAAGTCGGTATCGAGGAAAGGCTCCTGGCATCCTTCCGGGAGTGTCACCTCTCGCAGCTTGGCGCGGAGCTTCTCCCATTCCTGATCGACCCGCGCTTGCGAAGCGGACCGTTGCATCACGTGAATGACAGAGACACCAAAACGCGACTGCGAGCTTAACTCCTCGATCGACTGCATCTCGTCGACCTTTTCCTCGATCTTCTGGGTAACGAGCTCCTCAATCTTCTTGGCGCTGGCGCCCGGAAAGCGGGTGACCAACAGCGCCCGGCGTTCCGGGATCTTGGGGTCCTCCTGCTGCGCGAGTTGATGATAGGAGACCCAGCCCCAGATCAGGATGGCCACCAGAGCGACCCAGCCCACCTCGCGATGCTCTACAAAGTAACGTGCCAGTCCGCCCTGCTTGGGAGTTTCCGTGTGCGTGCCCATGGTCCTCCTTAACGCCGAATCTTGCGGTCCGCCGGATGGGCCGTCACCGATTCACCCTCGTGCAGAGAACTGGCACCACTCACCACCACCTTCTCCGCCACCTTCAGCCCTTTGGTCACCACCACGGAACTGCGGATCAGTTCTCCCGTTTCCACCATGCGCTCATGAACCCGGTTGTCGTCCCCCACCACAAAGACCGCCAACTGCGACTCTCGATCCGAAGCGCTGGTAGCCGTGGACGGCGACACCAAGGCCGCCAGGCTGACCACGACCGCGTCAGAAGGGATCGTGGCCGATTGTCCCACACTCACCGAGGCGGTCATGCCCGACTTGATTGCCCACCCGCCGCTGGGCTGGCGGGTGTTATCGACTTTGATCAACACCGTGTACAAGCGCGCACCTTCCTGGGCTGAAAGGCCTACTTGCGCGATCCGCCCCGGATAGTTGGTTCGTTCCAGAGTATTGATGCTTACCGGTATCTCCATCCCGAGGGACCGGATGCGGCTGGCCACGCGATCCGGAACACCCAACTCAACCGACATCAGGCCCAAGTCGCCGAATCTCAGGACCCGGCGGCTGGGCAGAACCGTCTCTCCGTTGCTGGCCGAGCGAGCCAGAATGTTCCCTTCAAAAGGGGCCCTCAACACCGAATCCTCCCGCGCCTGCTTGGCCTGTTCCAGCGCCGCCTGGGCGGTCTTCGCTTTGGCCTTGATCACGTCCAGTTCCTGTTCGGAAATCGCCCCGTCCTTGCGCAATTGAAGGGATCTTTCATACTGCGAGCTCTCCAAATCGGCGTTGGCTTGCGCTCGATTCACCTCACTCTCAAAATCGCCCTGCTTCAGGCGCGCCAGCACCTGCCCTTGCTTCACCAGGTCGCCTTCCTGCCAATCACGCCCCGGCTCGGGGCCGATCAGTTCCAGAAAGCCACCCACCTTGAAGCTGAGGTCCATCTCCCGGTCGCACCGCACGTTCCCCAGGTAAGTCTGGGCCTCCTGAAAAGAAGAATCCGCCAAAGAACGCACCACCTCGTAAAGCACGACGGTTGGCGGCGTCTCGGGAACCCTCTTCTTGCTACACCCCGCCGCACCGAAACCCAACGCCGCAGCGAGAAAGAAATGCACAGCTTTCATTTGCATACAACTCATGCCTGACCGCAGGGCATCCACCGGGACGCCCGTGCCTGGGGTAACCTTTTACCGAAAAGAGTTGACATGTCAAACATATGTTTGAAATTGTTGTTTGAAACATGCGTTCTAAGAAGATCAACGGGACCGATACCCGCCTCACCCTGCTCCAGGCGGCGGGCGAGGTGTTCGCCGACCGCGGCTACCGAGCCACCACCGTCCGTGACATCTGTCAGAAGGCCGGGGCCAATATCGCAGCGGTCAATTACCATTTCGGGGACAAACAGCGCCTCTACCTGGAGGTGATCCGCCGGGCTCTTTGTGAGTCGGATCAAAAGTATCCTTACGCCCTCGGATTACCCAGTCATCCCACCCCCGTCCAACGCCTCCATAACTTCGTGCGGGTGATGCTCATGCGCGTTTTCGACAAAGGGGCAGCTTCCTGGTCGGACAAACTTGTGCTGATCGAAATGATCGAGCCCACCGGCGCCATCGACCTCATGGTGGATGAGAGTTTTCGGCCCATGGCTCTCGTGTTGACCGAGATCATCACCGGCTTGGCCGGTAAACCAGTGCCTGAGGTCCTGGTGCAACAAGTGGGCTGCTCCATTGTCAGCCAATGCGTTTTCTACCTCCATTGTCGGTCGGTGGTATGCCGGCTTTTCCCGACTCAAACGTTCGACTCCAGCGCGATCGAGCCGCTTGCCCGTCATATCACGGAATTCACTCTCGGCGGCATCGCCCGGATCCTTGGCCAGGAATCCTCAGGGACCTTCCCGTCTACGACCACCCCGAAGCCCCAACCTCGCGCCCGCGCAAAACGGTCGGCCCTCGAAAACCGCGCAGCCACGGTTGACAGCTAACCGGATCCATCCCACCCTCCCCCAACAGAAACGAGTTTGTTCATCCGTATGAGAATTCCGAAGGCACTCTTGCACGTAATCGGACTTGGTTCGCTAGCAGCAGCCGTGGTCGCTGCGGATACCGCCCAAACCGGCACCAACACCGCCCCCTGGCTCTCCAAACCCTTCTCCCTCGAGGAGTGCCTCAACGTGGCTCTCACTCAAAACGGAGAGATCGTGAAGAGCCAAAAGGAGCTGGAGGCTGCCTATGGGGTCGTCATCCAGACGCGGGCGATTGCCATCCCCAAGGTGCGGTTCAGCGGGGAGTACACGCACACCGATGACGATGCGCTGGAGAGTGTCGACTTCCCCTCCATTCCCGGCCTGCCCGCGTTCAACGGCATCAGTCCCGGAAACGACTTCTGGTCGGGCAACGTGCGCCTGGTTCAATCCATCTTTGAGGGCGGTCGGATTCATGCCGCCCTTCGTTCCGCCACTCTCACCAAAGAGCAGGCTCTCTGGCGCCATCAGGCGGTGGTTGCGGACATTGCCCTCGAGGTCCGGCTCGGATTCTACAACACGCTGCTCGCCGTCCAGCAAATCGTGGTGAGCGAAGCCTCGGTCCGTTTGCTGGAGAAGGAATTGGAGGACACGAATCGCAGGTTTGCCGCCGGTACCGTTCCCAAGTTCAACGTCCTGCGCGCGGAAGTGGAACTGGCCAACGCTCAACCCGACCTGATCCGGGCCCGGAACGCGCATCGCATCACGAAGAACCTCCTGGTAAACCTCATGGGGTACCACGTGCCCACGGACGTCTTTGAGGACATCCCCTTGGTCCTCAACGGCACCCTGGAGGTGGAACCGCTGGATATCTCGCTGCAGCAAGCTTTGGCCATGGCTCTGGAACGTCGCCCGGAGCTCACCGCTCTGCAGAAAGGCGAACTATTGCGCAAGGAAGCTATTAAGAGCGCACGGGCAGGGCAGTATCCCAGTGTACAAGGGTACGTGGGTTACGGTTCCCGTGCCCCCACCATGGCCGATGACTTCACGCGGGATATCTCAGGGTGGCAGGCGGGAGTGGTGGTGAGTTGGGACATCTTCGACGGCATGTACACCCGTGGAAAGGTCCGGGAAGCCCGGGCCAACTACGAACGTGCCGTGGAAGAGAAGGACGATACTTCACGAAAAATCGAGCTGGAGGTGCGCAGCTCTTTCTCCACCCTCATCGAAGCCAAAGAGGTTTTGCGTTCGCAAGTCAAAGTCCTGGAGCAAGCGGATGAGGCACTACGGTTGGCACGAGCCCGGGCCGACGCCGGGACGGGAACTCAACTGGATGTCCTCAGCGCGCAAACGGCTCTCACCGCCAGCCGAACCACGCAAATCCGGGCGCAGCGGGAATACGCGGCCGCCAAGGCGCGACTGGAACGAGCCATGGGAAGCTGGGTGCCCGAAAAAGCGAAACCCTAAGTTGGCTGCCCACAACCTCCGATCCGCATACTAGACAACCGCTTTCCGCGAAGATAAGGTATCGTTCATATTGTGTTGAAAAAGACTTCTAAATTGGTGATTTTCCTGACGGTCTTCATCGACCTCATCGGGTTCGGCATCGTGGTACCCTTACTGCCGCGATATAGCGAAACTTATGGTGCCCAAGGTTTTACCATCGGAGCCATTACAGCGGCCTATTCCGTCATGCAGCTCCTGCTGGCGGCCTGGTGGGGAAGGCTCTCCGACAAGATCGGGCGGCGCCCGGTGATCCTGATCGGGAACGCAGGGTCGGTTCTCTCCTACCTGCTCTTCGCTTTTTCCGCAAAGGAAGGCCTCTCCCCGAACGTCGCCCTGGGGATCCTTTTGGTATCACGATTGTTCGGGGGTGCGTGTGGTGCGACCATTGGCGTGGCCTCCGCTTACATCGCCGATATTACGCCGCCTGAAAAGCGGTCCAAAGGGATGGCCTTGATTGGCGTCGCCTTCGGGCTCGGCTTCATCCTGGGCCCGTTTCTAGGAGGCACCACGGCCCACCACTTCGGCTTGGCCGGACCGGGATGGATGGCTGCCGGTCTCTGCTTGTTCAACCTCATCTTGGCCATCTTCATCCTGGGAGAGAGCCGAACACCTGACTCAACCCCCAAGAAGTACCTATCCAAATGGGACGAATTGCTCCAGACCTGCCGCAGGCCGAGCATCGGACTGCTGGTGGGAATCTACTTTATCGCCACCTTTTGCTTCACCTGCTACGAGGTGATCATTCCTTTGCTGCTCGCCAAGAAGTTCGGCTACGATCTGCACCAAATCGGCTACCTGTTTGCCTACGGTGGACTGGTCAGTGTCCTGGTGCAAGGCGGTGTCATTGGACGACTGGTGAAGGCCTTGGGCGAACCGAAGCTCATCGCCGGAAGCCTAATCATCGTGGCGGCCAGTCTCATCCTAACCCCCTACGTCGGCACGCTCATGGGAATCATGAGCACGCTCACGCTTTTTTCCTTGGCCTCGGCCCTGAACCGCGCCCCCACCATGGGCCTGATCTCCATCCGCTCGACAGCGGAGGACCAAGGAATGGTCTTGGGAGTGGCCCAGAGCGCAGGCACGCTCGCTCGCATTGTGGCTCCCCCGTTCGCCACCACTCTCTATGCCCTTCACGTTCCCGCTCCGTACCTGGCCAGCGCCGCATTGGGGATTGTGACCGCCCTGGTGACCTACTCGCGTCTCTCGCGAAAGCCTGGGCCGCAGGGAAGCTGAATTAATCCACTTCTTGCCCTGAACCGAGCCTCTCAAAGCACCTTGGGGAGCAGAGCTACATTTTCCGCTTTGGCCGCTCCACGAAGTCGGCTGTCGAGCGATCCGAGGCTAAGCGTGCGACGAATAGCCATTTCAAGGTAAGTGGCGTCGTAACTACTCAAGCCGTGCTTCTGGGCCAAGCTCTGCGTGAGAGTCCATGCCTGATCGATCGCGGTTTCGTCCACCTCGATAGGCAGGCTCTTGAGCTGAGCGAGGTGGCGGTGGGCAGCTGCCGGAAGTAAGCGTTTGCGGCGTTCGGCGGTAAGCATGACATTCGCCACCTCCCAAAACCAAAGGGCGGGCACGAAGGCCACCGCCCCCTCGCCCAGACTGTCCAGAACCTCATCGGTTGCCTCGGTAGCCTCGTCTTGGAAGACAAACGCTAGTGCCAGTGACGAGTCGAGCACGAAGTTCATGGCCGACCCTCGTCAATGAGCGCCTTGATGGTGAGTCTTTTCTGTCCAGGCGCATTGAGCGTGCTACGCGATGTCTTTATTCTCTTGATGAGAACTTGAATCTCCTCCCGGCTCGAGCGTTTGGCGGGAAGGAGTTTGGCGGCTTCTTCGCCATGGAGGGTAATCGAGAACGACTCTCCGTGTTGAACACGCTCGAGCAACTCGGAGAATTTGGCTTTGGCTTCCGAGGCGGCAATCACTGTGGGCATAAGAATGAAATAGATGACCGGTCAGAGACTAGTCTAAAGCTCTCCTAACCACCTGGCAAGATCGATCACACGACTAAAGCGGTCATCCATAGCATGGTTCATTATTCTTTCATCTCATGCTCCGAACCGAGCCGACCTTGGCCCCTGGCATCCGCCACTGATCTTCTTTCAAGATCCGCTCGGTCTCCCTTCCGCATTCTCCAGGCAGGCCCTCTGCCAGGAAGGATCGCGCACCCCGTGTCCCGACCGTTCGTAAAAGACCAAACCCCTGGCCACCTCGGCACAAGTTGTGCTTTAATCACACCCATGGCTGCCGAAACAGTGCGCCTCGCTTGGCTCAGCCTCCTGGTATCTTGGCTGGCGACCATCGCTTTGGCTGATGGCAAGGTCTTCCCTACCGCTCTGCAGGCGGAGGTGCGCATCCCCGATCAACGGGCGCTCATCCATTTCTCCAACCAAACGGAGCGCCTCGTCATCGAGACGAGGTTCGCCGGGTCCGGAACGAACTTCGCCTGGGTGGTGCCGCTCCCCAGCCAACCCGTCATCGAACCGGCCACCACCGGCCTCTTCCCGACGCTTCAGGTTCTTTTCCAGCCGAGAATCGTTCACCGCGTCACCAAATATTACATAGTGGCTGCCCTCCTTCTATTGGCCATCTTTGTGATCCGTGCCGCAGGCCGGGCTGGTGCTTATGGGCTTCTCGCCCTCGGCATTTGTCTGCTCCTTCTCTACCTCACGTTCGGGCCCCAGCTAGCGAAGGCCACAGCCAGTGCGTCGGATTCGACTGCGGTTTCGCAGCAGGGTGTCTCTGTCCTGGAACGTCGTACGGTGGGCGTGTTCGAGACCACCACCATCGCCTCCACCAACGCGCTCGCCGTTGAACTCTGGCTGAACGCCAACGGCTACGTGACCTCAACCAACCTCGAACCAGTACTCCGGCATTACGTCACTAATGGCTGGGTCTTCGTGGCCTCGAAGCTCCACCTGGCCCAATCCAGCGCTCAGACCAACGCGGTTCACCCTCTTTCGTTCACCTTCAAGACCGCGGAGCCAGTTTATCCGATGCTCCTCACCGGGATCGACTCCGGCCCGCTCCGGGTCGAACTCTATGTTTTCGGTGACGGCCAGGCTTTGGCCTCTCACTTCAAGGTCGAACGTTGCGCCCGGCCGGAATATCCCGGCAAAGCCAAAGACTGGGCTTATGGCAAATCCCATGGGCTCTCCATCCAGCATCCCTTGTTGCGCAAATGGGTCGATGGCTCCCCGGTGGCCACCAAGCTCTCTGCGACGCTTAGCCCGGCGGACATGCGCGAAGACGTCCTCCTGCGCTGGCGGCCCTTCTGCGAGAAGGGGAGCCTCCGCTTCAGTCCTGGCGGCGCTTGGACGATCGCGCTGAATGTTGCATCCTGCCTGCTTCTCGCCGGTGTCTGGTTGACGTGGATATGGCCCTCCGACGGACCCCTATGGCTCAGGAGAAATGCCATCGCGCTCGCGGTAAGCTTGGTCGTGCTCGGAGCTGTATACGTGGTTCTCCCCAAAACGAAGGTGCGGCTTGTGCACAGCCCTGGGTTGTTCACCCATCGCAACCTGGATGAACCCTATTGGTTCTTGGGGGACGAAACGAATCTCACCGCAGCGCGCGCCAGAAGCATTCTGACCAGTGCGTCGACCCTCGTAAGTTCCAAACCCTGGGAGCACAGCTGGAATGGTGGGCGTTGGACCAACGAACTCCAAGGAGGCCTGGTGCACGAGGAGGATTCCCCCGGTAACTACGGCTTCCGGGAGACCCCCGAGGGGCTCGAATACCTAACCTACGACGCCCAGGGTGCGGAGCACGTCCTCGGGCTTCTACCCCCGCCGAGCAGGAGATAGTCCCTGCCTGCAGCCCCGGCGGCCACCCCACCCGGGATCTTTGCCGATCCAGGTTCCGGGTCAACGGTACGATTGGCAGGCGACCACGCGGTGGTTCACGAGACCTCACATGGCTTGGTGAGTATGCGTGCAGGAGTCGCAGCATTCTCATTAACCTGACGGCAGCCCGTGACTGCTCCTCCCCATCCACCACCCTCCTCATTTCGTGCCGGCCCGGCTTACGGCTCGGCGCAGCGGTGGACGGACGCGATGATGGTACGGGTCCTCCGTTTCGAGTTGGCAGTGGTACAGCTCCATCAGCCGGAGCATGGCCGCCTCGGCAGTGGGCGTCTCCAACCCGCCACCTGCAAACCGCTCGCGATCCAGCACCGCACGTAGATGCAGGATTTCCCAGCGCCAGCTTCGTTTCGCCCAGTCTGGCAGACGGGCGTTCAACACTTCCGCAAGTTGAAACGCCCGCAGCACTGCCGCCGTGTTCACAGACTGCTTCCGGTAAGAGCACGACGCTGAGCTCTCGAGTATGTCGATCATGGCCAGCACGTCCTCCGTAACTCCTGACCCGAACTCATACGCGATGTATTCCTCCAACGTTGCTCGCGCCGATCGGTCGGGATCCCAATAGAACTGAACCTCCACCGCCTTGTTCAAGTCCTCATAGATGCCCTCGCTATAAGGGAAACCGCCCTGAACCACATGCTTCACCTGATCCCAAAGACGCTGAATACGGGTGGGCAACGGGTTCGCGCCAAACCCGCCCCAAGGCCAGTTTCCCCACATGCTGATTTCGGGGAAGTTGAGGAGCGGCAGTTGGCCGGGGACACCGACCTCCAATGGATACCGAGGGAAATCCTCATGGGAATCAGCAAGAATGTAATCCACCCAACGCTCGGGCTTCGCCAGGGCGTCGGTCAACCCCTGCCACTCGCTTTCGGGCGGTGTGTCGAACATCCAAGTGCTGAGGACCGTTCTCAGTTTGGGGAAGTAGCTCCGGCCAAGGTCCGTCAGATCGCGCGACAGCTTCAGATAACCGTTGCAACCCCAGGGCTGGCACCGCTCACAGGCGCAACCGCCTTCGTCGTACGGCCAGTGGACCAGAAGGTCGAGGCCGACGCCGGCCAGCTCAGCGAAGAGTCGACGGGCATTCTCCATCAGGTAGGCGTGCCCTTCCGGATGGCTGGGGCAGATGGGATGGCCGCTGTTGCCGCGACGCCCGGTTGGGTCGGCCAGTCGCTTCGCCCGAATATTCGCTGGCGCGCCGATGAACATCGTGTTGTTGATGCCCGTGGCAAACTGCATTCCCAGCGCCCGGGCGGCTCGCGCATATTTGCGCACCATGTCCATGGCCGGCCCAGCCTCCGGATCGCGCCAGTCCTGAAGGTTGATCATCGGAAAGATGACCATGATGGCATTCACCCCCCAGAGGGCCAGGTCCTCCAGGTAACGGGTCAGCTGGGATTCAGATGCTTGGACGTACCAATTGTGAAAATGACTGGCAAAATACACGCCGCGCACCGAACCGCGCGGCTTCGAGGTTCCCCGCCACGCCGATGGTTGAAATGTCCCGTCGTATCGGCTGGTCCGCAGAAATTTCCCCACCCCGTAAAGCAAACCTCGCGAGGAGCCGCCCGTAATCTGTACGGCGGTGCCAACTTGGTCTATCCGGAAGGCTTCGGCCGGGATGCGGTCATCCAGCGTCAGGAGAATTTGCGCCCGGTCGCGAACCTCGATCACCTTCGCTGCACAACGCTCTTCCATTCGCTCTTTGAGAATCGCGAACGCACGAGCGACGAGTGGGGAGGTGGAGGGAGAAACCTTGACTCGGACGGCGGCGGGATCGGTAGCGTTTTTGGTTTGGGAGGACGCGCACCCGGGCCAGCCCACGCCGACCGCCGCAACGCCGGCAACCTTCAGGAACGTTCTCCGGTTGAGGTCATCCGATTCTTCGCTGCAACCCTGAAGGCTCATGGCGTGATCATGCCCCGATTTACCGCAGAGTCAAACAACTCAACCCACCTCAAGCGCCGCTTCCCTGGGCGAACGGGCATGGGCTTTCCCTCCTGCGGGCAACAGGACAACAAGCCCAAAAATCGCCAACGGTAGGGCCGCGCTCTCCGCAGCCTGCCGACTGACGGACCGACCACGGCTGGAGAAATCCTGCTGGCGCATTGCTGGGGACGCGAGTAGGTTCCCCGAGTTCTGTCGGAAAACAGCATGTCTGTGAAACTGGAAATGGTCGAAGAGAAAGCCGCCCTACTGAGGGCGGACCCTCACCCTTTGGTGGCACGCCTGGGGTCACCTCATCGCCTGCTGGCGATGACTTCGACGCGGTCAGATTGGCCGACCGTGGGTTCTGTTGCTGACTTGGGGCGTTTTCTCGAGCAGTACCGGGAACGGTTGCTGGTTCCGCTGGAATGGCCCGTGGTGCTGCAGGCGGCTCGCCTGACGGCGGTCGGCCAGGCCCGGGAATTGATCGATTTGGATCGCCGGGTAGGGCGGGAGCCTTTGGTTAAGGAGTTCGCTGACGCCAGCAAAGCAGTGGGGCGCTCTCAGTTGCGCAGGCTCCGCCCGTTGAAAGACTCGCGTGTGGTTCAGCGCTACCTCGAAGCGTTGGATGGCGGCCGGGCCCACGGTTGGCACACGGTCGTTTATGGACTCGTCCTCGGAGTCTATTCCTTCCCGCATCGACAGGGCTTGCTCCATTACGCCAGACAGACCCTTCACGGTTTCGTTGCGACGTCGGCCTCCGGTCTTTCTCTCACCGAAGCCGAGGTTGGCAGCGTGTTGGAGGTGGCCTTCAGTGGGTTGGAGGCTGCCATGGAAGGAGTCCTCCGCACGGAACCGCCCGATTCCAGCGTCCAAGGTGTCGTATGCCTGCCTCGACCGGTTTCTTAAATGCCGCGGATTGGTTGGTGATCCTTGCCTACCTCGCCGGCATGATTGGGCTGGGGATTTCCTTTGGACGCGACCAGCGCAACACAAGGGACTACTTCCTGGGGAGTCGGAGTGTGCCATGGTGGGGAATAGGTTTCTCCATCGTGGCGGCCGAGACCAGCGCACTGACCGTGATTGGGGTTCCGGCGATGGCCTACGGTGGAAACCTGATGTTCATCCAGATGATTGTGGGGTATGTCCTTGCCCGCATCATTTTGGCCATCTGGCTGGTACCACACTATTTTCGCGGGGAGATTTATTCGCCTTATCAGCTCTTCGGGGATGCCTTTGGCCCGGGCGCACGGCAGATGGCGGGTGGGCTGTTCCTGCTGAGCGAGACGCTGGCTGCGGGGGTTCGGGTCTACGTGGCCTGTATTCCCGTTCAACTCATGTTGGGGGTCCAGGTGCTTCCCGCCATCATTCTGTTTGTCGCCCTGTCGCTGATCTACACCTACATCGGGGGGGTCAAGGCCGTGATCTGGACCGATGCCGTGCAGTTTGGGCTATTTCTGGCGGGGGGTCTCTTTGCGGTATTCTACATTCCCAGCCTGGTGGAGGGCGGTTTCTCAGCCGTGTTTCAGGAGGCCAGTGCGGCCGGCAAGTTAGCCTGGCTCACGACGCATCTGGATCTGGTGGAGAGCCGTGGTATCAAGGGTTTCGCTCAGGCAGTACTCGCAGCGCCGTTCAACATTTGGATGGGAATCGTGGGGGGGACGATCCAGGTCATGTCCTCCCACGGAGCCGAGCAGTTGATCGTGCAACGGGTGCTCGCTTGCCGGAACGTCGCCGACGGGCGGAAGGCTCTCGCGTTGAGCGCGGTTTTGATCTTCCCCTTGTTTCTGATCTTCCTGGTGGCAGGAGCCATGTTGTGGGTGTACTACCAACACCATGCCATCGCCATCCCTGTTCCGGAGGTGAAAGAAGGCTCCGGTATCAAAGCGAATGATTTCATCTTCCCCATCTTCATGATCACCGCGGTCCCTCATTGGCTCAAGGGATTCCTCATTGTGGCGATTCTCTCCGCGGCGATGTCGTCAGTCAGTTCCGCCCTGACCTCCCTGTCTTCAGTCTCCACGATGGATTTTCTGCGTCACGCGTGGAAAGGGCGGCCGGAAGGATTCTATTTGGACTTTAGTAAGTACTCCACTGTGGGTTGGGCGGCGCTGCTGGTCGTGGTGGCCTACCTGAGCCGTGAAGTGGCGTTTGTGCTGAACGCCGCCTTTGCCTTGCGGGGTTTGACCAGTGGGGCGCTGCTCGGGGGGTTGTTGATGGCCGTTTTCTGGCGCGGTTTTTCCGCGCGCTCCCTGGTGACGGGCATGGGCTTGAGCGTGCTTCTGATGATCTCCATCCAAATCCTCCCCCGCATGAGTTGGAGCCAGGCCTGGTGGCAGGAGACGTTCGGCGCTCAGGTGTTTTGGCCCTGGTATACCCTGATCGGAACTGTGGCTACCTTCACCACCACCTGGATGGCGGATCGACTGCTCTTTCGCAGGCGTGCAGGGGGTTAAGTGCGAATGGGAGACTCCCGCAGCGCCCCCTGTTATTTCCCAGCCGGCGGCGGTGCGGGGTTGGGAACGATGCCCTGTCCCTGTGCAATGCGGACGATGCGGTTTACGCCGTCCGGTCGGACCACTTCTGACCCGCCGCCTGGCCAACGCACCTCGATTCGGTCCACGCGGGTGCGGGAACCGATGCCGAAATGGAGGCGTGAACCGTAGTGGCTTTGGTAACTCCGGCCACTGTGAACTTCATCCACCAGGGTGAGATTCTCTGAAGTAACGTTGACCTTGGCGCCCACAGCATCCCGATTCGCCTTCGTCCCTTGCAGTTCGATCTGGAGCCAGTGATTTGTTCCAGTGGATTCATTTCGTAGAACGGTGGGTTCACGTCGGGAGTTGAGGATGACGACATCGATCCGGCCATCGTTGTCCAGGTCGTCGAACGCTGCGCCGCGGCTGCTGAGGACTACGTCCAGCCCGTTGCCACAGTCGTGGGTCACACTTTGGAATTTGCCGCCGCCCAGGTTCTTGAGAAGTTGGTTTTTCTGATGGTAGGTGGTCGACGTGTCGTACGATTCCACATTGTCCTGAAGGTGGCCTGCCGCCACGAAGAGGTCCCGGTTTCCGTCGTTGTCGAAATCCACCAATCCGCAACCCCAGGTGACCAGGGCATGCATGCCTGCATGGACCCCCGCCGAGGTTGTGACATCTTCGAACATTCCTTTCCCGAGGTTCCGAAAGAGAATCGGAGATTCGCGCTGAAACGACGTCACAAAAAGATCCAACCGTCCATCGTTGTCGAAGTCCGCACATTCCACGCCCATGGTGCCATGCGCTTGCCCGTTGAAATCGTAGGCGATGCCGCTGAGGAGCCCCGCCTCCTTGAAGACTCCCTTCCCGTCGTTCACAAAGAGGAAGTTGCCCGTCTCATCATTTCCCACGCAGATATCCGTGTCGCCGTCCTCGTCGAAGTCCCCGCACACCATCCCCATCGCCGCGCCCTTGTGGTTCGCAACTCCGGATTTTTCGGAGAAATCCATGAAAGTCCCATCTCCTCGGTTCCGGTAAAGCTGGTTTACGGTGGTGGGGTAGTCAAGCGGGCCGACGTAGGCGGGAAACCCATTGAAACGGACGATGTGATGCTTCTCGTAGGTGAAATCTACATAGTGGCCCACAAAGAGATCGAGAAAACCATCTCCGTCCATGTCAAGGAAGCAGGCTCCCGCTCCCACGTGATCTACGTCCGCGACCCCAGCCTTGGCGGTGACATCTGTGAAGGTGCCGTTCCCTTTGTTAAGAAAGAGCAAGTTGGTGCCGAAGTTATTGAGGTAGATATCCTGGAAGCCGTCATTGTCGTAGTCTCCTATAGCCACCCCAAGCGCGTAACAGGTGACGGCGAGTCCGGCTTGCCTGGTGACGTCGGTGAACTTCCAATTCCCTTCGTTCCGGTACAGTTTGCAGGTGGGTGCGGAGTCTGCTTTGGTACCCTTCAGCGGCGCGCCGTTCAGAAAGAAAATGTCGATGCGACCATCACGATCATAATCGAAAGTAGCCAGACCGGCGCTCACGGTTTCCACGATGTAGCGTTGCCCCGAACTTCCGTCGGTGTGGACAAAATCGATGCCTGTTTGCTTGGTGACGTCACTCAGACGAAGGGTGGAGGGCAGGGAGGGGGTGGCGGCGTGAAGAAGGGTCGCCGAGGTCAGGCCGAGCAGCAGACAGCAGAGTTGGGAGTGGGGCATGGTTCCCATTTATGGGCGAGGTTTCAGCGACGATCGAAAGGCCTCGAACTGTCGGTTGGCCGGGTCCAGCGCACAGGCCTTATCGGCGGCGGTCTGGGCTTCCGGCATTTGGTTGAGCTTGGCATGCGAGCGCGCCAAGACGAAGAAATGGGGGGCGGTGGGTGCGCATTTCACGGCTGTTTGGGCCAGGCTAAGAGCTTCGGCCAGTTGGGTGTTGCGTTGGAGGAGGAACTGGGCGAGTGCAAAGGGGGGTTCGGATCGTTCCGGCGCCAGGGCCAGCGCCCTGCGATAGCTTTCCTCCGCCGCTGGGTATTGCCCGAGGCGGTTGTGCAGATTCGCAAGGGTGATCCAGTGGGTGAAGACGCCGGGTTCCGCGGAGGCCATTTCTTTCGCGATCGGGAGGGCCTCCTGGTTGCGGCCGCTCTTCTGGTAGAGCATCACGAGATGGAACCTCGCAGCGGTGTTGCTGGGAACGATGTCGCGGACCCGTTTCCACAGTTTCTCCGCCATGTCGGGTTTGCCCAGGGATTCGTAGACCCACCCCGCCTGGGTATGGGTTTCAGCCAGACTTTGCTTGGTGTTTTCGAGCGGGTTGAGGGTCATCCGCATTTGCCGGCCGGCGACCTGTTGGTGCGATTTGAGTTCGCTGAACTTTGCCTGATACTCCGCAGCCTTTCCGGCATCTCCAAGGCGCAAGCTAGTCATGCCTAAGCCGTAAAATCCCTCGGCGAAGTCAGGCTTCAACCGAATGGCTTCCTCGTAGCTGAGCTTGGCCTCATCGAACTTGCCGAGGCGCTGGTAAGCTTGTCCTCGCAGACCATGTGCTTGGGGAGATATCGTCTTTCCCTCGTTGAGCACTTGAATGCACTCCTCGTTCTTGCCCTGGGCGTAGAGGATTCGGCCGAGTCGCAACCACGTTTCGGGTTGGCGTGGTTTTAAGCGCAAGGCTTCACGGAGCATCTTTTCGGCGCCTTCCTGGTCACCCTTGTTCTGGAGGATATCGCCAAGGCTGGCATAGGCGCCGGCTCGATCGTGCAAGCGCACAAGAGTGGGATCCAAACGTGTGCTTTCCTGCCAATAACGAAAAGCTGAATCTACGTCACCCTGCTCGTTGTACACCGTGGCAAGCACGAATACCGCATCGCTGCGAGGGAAGGCGCGGTAGAGTTCGAGGGCGGTGTGAAGTTGCTCCTGGCGCAGGCCTCGTTCCTCGAGCGCGGGATCCGACGGGACGGTATCTGCCGTGTTCGTTGATGAGCCGGGAGATTGGCCGGAAAGCAGGGAGTTCCCCAAAATGACAACAAAGGCCGCGAGGACTTTCAGCGTGGGAAGCGAGGATTTCGAACGCAGCTCGGTCATTGCCCGCAACGATGGAGAGTCATCGAGTTGGATCGTGTGATAATCGTGCCTAAACTCGGACAAAATGGCTATGGCAAGATGCTAGAGGTGCAGGGGGAAGGGTGTCAACGCGAGATTGAGAAAACTACTCCTTTGCGGAAGCGAGAGCCTCCTGGAAAAGCACGAGGGCCGGGAGAACCCCGGCCCTCGGCCTGTGTGTATGAAGTGCCAGTAATTCTGGCTATGCGTCAACTATTTCTTCAGACGGAAGTACTGCGCTGCTCCTGAGACAGGAACGGTGAGAACTTTCATGCCGCCCTGATCCACGGCACTGGAGGTGTCCACCGCGGTCCATGACGCGCCGGTACCCAACACCAGGGAGGACTGGAGTGCGAATCCAGTGACGGTGTTGGGCCAGCTGATTTTGACGGAAGCACCCGAGAGGGCGATCCCGAGCGAGACGTTGGCCGGTGTCACATCCGGAACAGTATTCGGACCAGCAGTGTAGTTCGCAGCCACTTGGTCGGCGCTCAGTGCACCTTCCCAAATGCGGAACTCGTTGAATTTCCCTTGGAACATATTGTCGCCCCACTGCGAGCGGCCCAGCCAGTTGTTCACGTCTGCGATGGCTTTCGGTGCGGTTGAGGTCAGATTCGTGGCCACAAGAACCGCGTTGCTATACATCATGGAAACGTTGGCGCTGAAGTCATAGGTCACTGCCAGATAGACTTCAGAGTTGATTCCCAAGGCGGTCTTTCCGACCAGCGGTGACGGCTCCTGGGCGGTGACGGGGTCTCTCACCGAGAAGTGGAGGAAGCCAGGGCCGCTTTGCGGGCACAGGAAGAAGTACGCCCCGTTGCCACTGGAAATATCCTCGCCTTGATCAGAGGTGCCGAAGTCGAAGATGCGCTGCCATGCACCTGAGCCTTCCCATGTGACCCAGGATTCGAAGGTAGCGTTGTGCAGTGCACTGATAATCCCGTTAGGCAGGTCCACATAGCCCGCGATGGTGCCAGGGTCGGCGCCGGAGGCTGTCCCGCCAGGCAGGCTCAGCTGTCCGCTGCCGTCGAACGAGGCTCCGTTACCTTTGATGACGCCATCAGCTGTGCCCGCTGAGTCCTTTGTGGTGCTGGCTCCCGTGGCTTCGCTGAAGCTGTAACGATGTTTCAGAGTCAGAGCAGGAGGCGCCACGACCGTGACGGTCTTGGTGGCGGTCTTGCCCTTGTAGGTGGCGGTGATGGTCGCCGAGCCTTCTTTCACGGCCACGATGGCTCCTTTGGAGTTGACCGTGACGATAGCTGGATCGCTCGAGGCATAGGTGCTCAGATCCGTTGCGGCGAGGTTCTTTAGGTTCGCGTAGTTAGCGGTAACCGTAGCTTGAGAGTAATCCCGAGGCCCGTACAAAGTCTCGTAACTCAACGTCATAGTAATACCTTCGAGGGCGCCTGGGTCGACGAGGCTGGGACCGAAGAGGTAGTTGTTGGCAACATCGTTAGCGCTCATTTCACCACCGTGCACCCTTACCAGGCTGATATACCCTGTGAATGCCTGACCGGGGTCAGCGGCATCTCCCGCTTGCACGGATTGTGCACCGACTCGGATGACATTGCCCGGATGGATGGCCAATGGGTTACTGAATACTTCTTCGTATTTCAGGCCGCCGTCGGCGTAGACTCTGGCGGTGTTGGCACCGTTGTAGGTGTACACGAGGTAATGCCATTTTCCTGCAGCAGGCGTCCCATCCCATCCCATGTCGGGGCTGCCCCAGTGGCCTACGGCTCCCCAGGTGGCGTTGGCGCCATAGTTGAAGCTCATGTTGCTGCCATCGCCTCCGCCACGATGACTCCAGGCTACCAGAGTCTCTTCGTCGGCAATCGTGGGGTTGTAGGCCCAAACCTCGATCGAGCAGTCGCTGTTGCCTTCCAGATCACTGGTGGTCGTGGGGCCGGTGAAGGTGGCCGTCGCGGTGGGGAATTCAATCCCCGCGATGCCAGAGCCAGCGACGTTGGCGGTGTAGATGGCTTCGCCAGAAGAGGTGAAGTCGCCAGTTCCCGCCCGGTTGAGCCAGATGGAGGTGTCTGTCGCGCTCTTCAGGTCGGCTGCCCGCAGGTCCACGTAAAGGGTCCCTGCGGTGACCAAGCCACTCTGGCGCGCGTTGACGGTGAGAGTGGCTGAATCAGTCTTGCCACTGTAACTCAGGGTCACCTTGGCGGTTCCTGGGGCGACCGCCGTGAGTTCACCGGTGGAACTTACGGTAAGAACTGCGGGTTTGTCGCTTTCGTAAGTAACACCCGGCATGCCAGCCAGCGGCAACCCAGCCGCCTTTTCGTAATCCACGGTTGCGGACGTCTTCTGCTTGTCCTGTTCGGTCATCTCCAGCTTGGCCACGCTCAGATGCACCGCTTGGATTGGACCCACCAGTGCCGCATCGGTGCTCGGTTTGTCCGGGCCCGAAATGAAGCTTGCGGCAACCTCGACTGGATTCAGAGCGTTATCGTAAACACGGAATTCATTGTACGTCCCCGTGAACATCGGGTCGTTCCATTGGGATCGACCGAGCCAGTTGTTGACGTCGTTGATTGTTTTCAGGGCGACTGGCGCTGCAGACGATGCTACCAGGACGCCGTTGCTGTACAGTCGGCTGACATTGGCATCGGTATCATAAGTGACGGTCAGGCAGACCTCGACTCCGGCCTCAAGGGGGCCTGGCCCAGTGGCCTGGGCTGGCTCCGCTCCGGTCGCTGGATCGCGCACTGCAAAGCGGATGTTGGCATCGCCTTTAGGGGAGAGGAAAAGGTAGTTACCATCCCCGTTCGAGACGTCTTCACCACCTGAGGAGGTGCCGAAATCGAAAATGCGCGGCCAGGTCGCACCCGCCGCGCCGCCGAACTCGTCATCCCAAGTCACCCAGGTCTCGAAAGTGACATTGGTCAGAATATTGAACATGTGGTTGGGAAGGTCCACGTACCCGGCGATGGCTTCAGGCGCTGCGCCTGATCCCCCTCCGCCGAAGATGGAGAGTTTGCCTGTGCCGCTGAAGGCCGAGCCATTGCCCTTGATGACACCGTCGGCTGTGCCGACAGAGTCTTTCACGGTGGAGGCACCGGCCGCTTCACCGAAGCTGTATCGATGGATCATCGAGGCCTGAGCCGATTGGAGTAATGCCAGCGCGGATAGCGTTGCTATACCCGCGCCCAGTTGGAGTTTATTTTTCATAGGTTCACTTGGTTGGTTTCGTGAAACAGGGTACTTGAAAGAAGACGATTTAGGTCGGTTGGTAATTTATTACGAGTGTTAATTTAATAGAGATTTACCAGCTTCCTGCGTACTTGTCAAGCTCTCTGCAAGCTGCGGAATCTGATAGGGCTCTGGTTGATTGACTGCCTAAGCCTAGGCCGGGGGAGCGCTGACTGTCATGTCACATGAACTGGCGACAGAATCCCCGTTTGGCCCCGGCTTTCGCGGTCACCTCAGGGTCTCTGGGGAGCCGGTTCCTCCAGAAGAAGCACCTCGCCCTGGCCGACGGCCTGGTGGGTGGAGTTGGCGCCGTTTGGCCACCTCACTTCCACTCGATTCGCTCTCCTCTTGCTCCCTAAACCAAATCGGACGATTCCCCCCGCTGCGTCGCCGGAACCGCTGTGAGCATAGGTCTCGGCGCACTGAGTGGTCCCATCGTCGGATTGGACGGTTATCCGGGCTCCAACGGCGGTCGGATTGCCTTTTCTACCTTGGAGTCGGATCGGGAGGAAGTGACTCGTATGCGCCATCCGGTTGGTGAAACCCAACATCGGAGCATTCTGGATGCCTGCCACGAGATCCGTCAGTCCATCCTCGTTGAAATCGACCACTCCTACGCTGCGTGCGTCGCCAGGGACTACCAAGCCGCTCACGATGGGGCCCAGGGTTTCCCAAGCGCCGTTCCCGGTGCCCAGCAGGAGGGCGCCGAGGCCGCCGTCCATGCGCCCGGTCTCGCGATGGGGGGAGTGGGAATTCTGAGCCAAGAAGAGGTCAGGCCAGCCGTCATCATTCACGTCGGCCAAGGCCAGCGCCAGGGAGGGGGCGATCTGCGCCATTTCCGGTAAGTGTTCCACTTGGAATTGGCCTTTTCCGGTGTTCCGCAAAAGGCACGATGCGGAGATGGTAACCTGGAGCACCCCCGCCTTCTCGAGGACCGGCTTCGTCAGGATTTCCTCCAGGCTGGCGCGAGCGTACAGGTGATGGGTGGGAAACCGGCCTGCCAGCCCGGGAATCGCCTTTTCGAGTGCGCTTCGCCCACGGACCGGAACAAGGACTTCGCCCTCCTTTTGGGCTTCGATGAGCTGCGTGCTGCCGTCGCCTAAGAAGTCGCCGTAGTATAGCAGGCAAGGTGACTCTGGAGAGGGACGGTACCGGGTATTGAGTCCGAGGTTGGTGACCACGTAGTCCATGTCCCCGTCCAGATCCACATCACCGGCAGCGAGCTGCTGCCACCATCCCAGGTGTTCGGCGAGCCCGGCCTGTGCCGTCTGCTCGGTCAGTCGGCCGTGCTCGTTGTGGAAAAAACGGACCGGGCCCCATTCATACGTGACCAGGAGATCGGGCCAGCCATCGTTATCGGCATCGGACCACACCGCGCTGGTGACTAGGCCTGCCTTCCGCAAACCCGGTGCCAAGGCGTCGGTCACTTCGACGAATCTGCCTCCCTCGTTCCGAAGCAGGCGGCTTTCCGGGGTGAGGGGATACTTTCCTGGCTCGCACCTCGACCCCACGAAGAGGTCCAGGTCGCCGTCCCGGTCGAAATCGGCTGCGGCAGCCGTGCTTCCGCTATCGCGCAGGTCAGGCAAAGCATTTGTCGGCGCCAAGGAAAACTGACCTTTGCCGTCATTGAGATAGAGCAAGTCACGCAAAGCTGGGTCGGCAGCTGGGAGCCGGTATCCAGCGGTAACCACATAGAGATCCGGATGGCCATCGCTATTGGCATCCAAGAAGAGACAATTGGCTGCCTCAACCTCTCTATTCGGAACGGACTGTGGGGCAGGCATGAACTGGCCTTTTCCCCGGTTCAAGTAAAGCACGCCGGGCCTGTTCGTGCTTCCGGTGACCAACAAATCGACCTTTCCGTCGCCGTCCACGTCTGCCCAGGCTTGAGAGGGACCATGCCGGGAAAGCTCCCAAGGAAGCAAGGGTTGGAGGGTCAAGTCTGCGGAAGGTTCGGATCGACCGTGGACCTGCTCGAAACTGGGGGAATAGGCGAACAGTGTCGCAGGCTCCGGCGACGCGGCTGCTCGTGGCGGAGGAGAGGTAAAGGTTTCGGTGATGGTCAGCACTTGGCCGGTGAGCAGATTGGTGAACTCGGATTGCTGGCCGTTGGGCCAGTCGACTTGGAGTCGCTGGATTCTCTCGGCATTACCCAAGCCAAAGTGGAGCACAGGTTCGGTGGCGGACATGAACCCATGGGCAGGGGTCAGGTACCGCATAAGTCGCCCCGCTGTGGTTTCCAGACGCACCGTTGCCCCGAGTGCAAAAGGGTTTGGCCCGTTGCAGCGCAGCTGGACGTTGAGGCGGTGGCCTTCTTGCGAGTGGTTCCGGAGCATTCGCACGGGCGATTCGAAGACGTTGACCACGAGGTCGAGATCACCGTCCCCATCCAAGTCGGCCAAAGCGGCTCCAAAGCTGGGACCGGGCAGGTTGAGTCCCCAGGCGGGACCTCTCTCTTCCAACGGCAGCTTTCCCCGGTTCCGGAAGGCGAGGTTGGTGTCGGCACGGACGGCTTGGCTGCGCCAGAATTTGGGGAACTCAGCCGGGGGAAGCGCTTGAGCCTGCAGGGCCAGATCTGTGTCCATCCAATCGCGAGTCATGCCATTCGGCACGAAGAGGTCCTCCCAGCCATCATTATCCAGATCGCCGAAAAGGACGGACCAGGTCCAGTCGGTGTCGGCGATGCCCGCCAGGAAAGCCGTTTCGAGGAATCGGCCACAGCCGGTGTTGAGAAACAGCGCGTTTCGCATGTACTGGCGCGGTTCTGGGTACTCAAGGAACCACCCGCTTTTCTCGTTGTCCACCATGTCGATAAGACGTTTGAATCGGGTCGTGCCGGACATATCCGAGGCGAGGAGGTCGAAGTACCCATCGTTGTTCAGGTCAGCAACGTCCACCCCCATCGAGGTCCAAGGAGTGTGGGGCAGGGCGGTTGCGGAGACTTCGGTGAAGGTTCCGTTTTGGTTATTGCGATACAGACGGTCAGGTCCGAAGTAGTCATTGGCAACGTAGAGGTCGGGCCAACCGTCCCGGTTGTAGTCCCACCATTGGACCGCGTTGCCAAAATCGCAACCGGTTATGCCTGCTGGCTTGCTCGTTTCGGTAAAGGTGCCGTTGCCGTTGTTGCGGTAAAGATGATCGAGCTGTCCGGCCTCCGCCATGGCTGCCCGTTCTCCGGGTAGATAGAAGATTTGCCAGAATTCCTGGAGTTCTTCCGGTACAACAGGGCGTCCGTCGACGAACTTGACTCGGAATTTCTGGGACGGCTGAGGAATCATCCCGGCGGTCAACAGGTAGACATCGAGCCGTCCATCGCGGTCATAATCCCCGAAGGCGGCCATGATACTCGCCCCCTTGAAATCCAGGCCAAAGGAGGCGGCCTTTTCGGCGAAGGTGCCATTCCCCTGATTAAGGTAGAGCTGGTTGGCAGAGTCGTAACAGCACACATACAGATCCAGGAGGCCGTCCCCGTTGACATCTGCGAAGGTAACCCCCGTGGTCCAAGAGGCTTCGTTATGGATGCCCGCTTGCGTGGTGACGTTTGTGAACCGGAACTCGCCCAAATTCCGGTACAGTTGGCACCCCCCCGCAGGGCGGGTCAGGCAGAGATCCGGGCGTTCGTCGCCATCGTAATCGCCGACGGCCACTCCACCGCCCACTACGGAAGAGTTCAGGAGGCGTTCATAGCGGGGTTGAGGCGTCCAGCGATAGACAAAATCCACACCCGTCCGATCAGCAGGAACGACCTCGAAAAGCCGGTTGCCGGCGCCACGGGAGGGAGGGCGCAGGGGTTGCGTTTCCAGGCTGGCGGCATGACCGGAGGAGTCGACCTGCAGCAGGACCAGCAGAAGCAGCGCATGGATCAGGAACCTCATGACATGTTGTGTCAGGGCGGGTAGAGGATGATTCCTGTGCGCGCCCTCATTCGGGTTTTAGATCCTTCCGCTCTTTTACGGTCTCCACCACCCTTTCCCATTGGCTTCGCAGGAAGGGAGGGCTCTGCAAACTGTCCATCACGTAGGCGCGGTCCGCACGCTCCAGATCCAGGGTGGCGGTAATCCGCTCTTCCTGGTACCAGCCCGCTTCGGCCAAGGGCAGACCGTTGGGCTCGCGAATGAAGGACTGACCGCTGGAGCATTGCTTGCCATCAGGCGAGGTTCCCACCGTGTTGGCGACACAATGGAAAATGCGAGTGTTGGGGCCGACGGGTAGCTGGGCTCGGCCTGAGGTTCGTTTCCAGTGGACCGCTTCCACCTCGTCGGAGCTACAGGAGGGATGAAACAGGATCTGGGCTCCCGCCATGGCGGGAAGCCGATACAATTCCGGGTGGCGACCATCGCGGCAAATCACGAGGGTGCAGAGGATGCCATCGATTTCGAACAGAGCGAGCTTGTCCCCCCCCCGGCAGTACACCTTCTCATCCCTGCCCGCCATATGCACCTTGGCATACTCGTAGACAATTCTGCCATCGGGAGCGACGACGTGCGCGAGGTTTAGGAATCGGTCAGGGGTTTTCTGGATGCTCCCCACGATGGTCCAGATTCCGGCATCCTTGGCGGCGGCACAGATGGTTTGCAATGCCTCACGGACGCTCGGTTGAGGAAGTTCGACCACGTACGGGAAGTAATAGCTGGTGATGCACGCTTCCGGGAAGAGAACCACCCGGCTGCCTTCCGTGGCCGCGCCCCGGATGTGGCGCAGAATGGCCTCGAGGTTTCTTTCCATGGACACCGCCCAGTGCATCTGGACGCAAGATACTTGCAGAGTGCTAGGCATAGTGGATAACAGTGGAAAACCTCAACTCC
Organism: uncultured Verrucomicrobiota bacterium; assembly: GCA_964411985.1. Taxonomy (GTDB): domain Bacteria; phylum Verrucomicrobiota; class Verrucomicrobiia; order Limisphaerales; family J093; genus CAYPNF01. The sequence continues at coordinate 19,062 of CAYPNF010000043.1, read as the reverse complement.
TCTGGCGAGGAAAATCACTCGTCCTTGCCATCCGCTGCCCGCCAGAAATACCATGCGGCTGCGGTTCGGTAGGGAGCCCACTTTTGCCCGATTCGCTGGAGCTGGACGGGGGTTGGCAGCTGGCGTTTGTGGAAAGTGAGTTGGTATCCTCTGCGTACACCCAAATCATGGACGGGAAACACATCGGGCCGTCCGAGGTTGAAGATCAGGAACATCTCCACTGTCCAGCGGCCCACGCCCTTGATCTGGATGAGTTTGTCCACAATCTCCTCGTCCGTGATGCGATCACACTCGGCCAGGGAAGGGAGTTGACCTGACAGCATTCTTTCGGCAATGCACTGGAGGTAGTTTGCCTTGGATTTTGAGAGGCCGGCGGAGCGGAGGGTTTCCTGGGGCATTTTGAGCACCTGCTCGGGCTTGGGAAAGGCCTTTCCTCCGGGGAAGAGCGCGATGAATCGACGCAGGATGGTTTCGGCCGCTTTGCCGTTGAGTTGCTGGTACACGACCGCCTGCATCAGGGATCGGTAAGGGGGGAGACGCCTGGGTTTCAAGTCCATGGGGCCGACTCTCTGAATGAGGGCGGCCAGGCGTGGATCGGTGCGGCTTAGGAATTCTTGTGCCTGTGAGTGCATGAGCGGTTGACCATTTGAGTTGCCGCCAGCATAGAACACTTGGGCTGAGATGGCTACTGGGGATCCGATGGGACTGGCGGTAAGTTGTCGAAGTTACTTGATCCATGGGAACAGCTGTGGTTTAGATCCTGCACCATAAGATGAGGAACGAGGGCGAAGTGATCAAAGTCATGGTGGTGGAGGACGACGCTGGCACGCGTGAGGCATTGGCCGCGCTGATTCGCGGTTCACCCGGTTTTGCCTGTACCGGAGCTTATCGCGGTGCCGCGGCAGCGCTGGAGCAGCTTGCGGTGGAACAACCCGAGGTGGTCCTCGTCGATCTGGAGATGCCAGGCATGAGCGGCGTGGAGTTCATTCGTGCTTGTCGGGCTCGGTTCCCGCAGATCGAGATCCTGGTGCTCACGGTCCACGATGAAACCGACTTTGTGTTCCCGGCATTGAGCGCAGGGGCCACCGGCTATTTGGTCAAGGGGGTCTCGCCGACGAAGCTGCTCGAGGCCATTGCTGAAATAGCCTCGGGTGGAGCTTCCATGTCGGGTCAGGTTGCCCGCATGGTCTTGCGCACCCTTCGCCCTGCGCCTCTCAAGGCGAACTCCGAGCTGAGCGCGCGGGAGTTGGAGGTGCTCCAGTACCTGTCGGAGGGCCTTCGTTACGATGAGATTGGGGAGAAGCTCTCGGTCAGCACTCGAACGATCAACAGCCACTTGCAGCGCATTTATCGGAAGCTGCACGTTCATTCAGCCACCGCTGCCCTTGCCAAGCTCCGTCAGAGGGGGTGATTAGGTAAAAATACCTAATCTGCGTCGTTTTCTAGCCTCTGCTAGGGCCGAATTACGTAATACAACGGATATACAATCCCCCTAACGCACTCTATATTGTACGGAAGAACATGGATCTTTGCAGCAGCCTAAGGTTGCTGGGCTGGGGCGGCTAGTCCGCCTTTCGTCGCCAAGAAAGAGCGCGTTGGGGTTGGGGTGACGATTTGGCTTCGTGCCAGAGTCGATGCACCGTTCAGAACGCGCGGGGAAATGAATGCGGCCGGGAGACACAGTCGTCACCGGTCGCATTTATTATTTTGAACTCGCCACTGGTTAGTGGAAGGCTCCGGTCTGCCCGGGAACGGGTTGCAGAACGCTCGGCGACGCAAAAACGGTACCGTGGGTCGCTTGAGTTCGTGCATCCTCGTATGCCCTCCGCATTGGTAGCATCGCCAAGACCGCCAGCAGGGACCAGCCTCTGTTACCTCGGTTCGATTTTCCGGATCTCAATTTCGCCGCTGTAGAACCGATGCATGAGCGCATAGGCTTCCGGATCGTATTTCTGAAGGCCCTCTCGACCGTTCTCGGGTTTCACTCCGGTCATGTTCATATCTCCGTGGGTGCCGAAATACCACATGCTCATCTCCGCGAAGAACTCATCCACATTGGACCCTGCATAGGACTTCTGCCACAGCCCCTTCTCCAGAGACCGTTTCCATTGGTCGCGAAACAGGGTGCGGACCTCACGCTGAACGCCGCAGCTGAGAATGTTATGGGCGAACTCGTGGATGCAGATGTCGCGCCCTCGGTACCGATCTTTCTCGAGTTTCAGGAGATTCTCTTCACCGCAGGAAGTGAGCAATCCACCCATGCCACGGGTCCGTTCATCGCGGGTCAGCCCGTTGTACTCCTCCAACTTCTTGCCCTTATCCTCGCGCCACTCGGGGAGGTCCGTGGTGACTTGGTCGCGGCCGATGATGTGCAGTTCCGCGCCTGCGGATGCCAGGTTGGACGTGACCATGGGGAGGTTCTTGAGTTGTTCCGCCAGGCGGTCGTAAGCGGCGTAGAGGGCCTCATCCGTCACCACTTTGTGCGCCTTGATGGGGATGCCGTGAAAGTCGAGCACTTTGGAGAAAAACTCCTGCTCGGGCGGGTTGCGGACGACGATGGGGGGCTTCTGATCCGCTGCCCACCCCGAGACGATCCCGGTGGATACCAGAATCAGCATGGCCGATATCCAGTTTCGCATCTTCATAGGTTGTTGTTCAATGACCGTCCCTTAACGCTCGACCGCCCTGTAGAATCGCAGGGGAACTGCCGAGGGTTCCTCCAGGCAGAGGAATCCTCCAGAGATGGCCGTGTTGGTCTCCAAGGGACGCCAGTTGACCAGATCGGTTGAGCCTTCCAGGACGCAGGCTTGCCCGATATGGCCATGGACTCGCACTGCTGCGCCTTCCGGACCAGCCGCTTCCAGCCGCACGAAGGGAAGTCGGTCGGTTGCCAGGAGGTAATTGGTGCAAACGTAGTCGCCCACTTTTTTGCCGCATGCCTTCCCGTCTCGATTGGCGAATGGGAAGTGGATCCCACCGTAGATACGGCTCATACCTACTTCATCGGCGCAGGCTGCGAAGCTGGAGAAGTGACGGAAGACGCCCGGCAGCGAATCGGAGGTGGCGGTGAATTCCATCTCGTCAGTCCCAAAAAAATGAGTCAGGACTTGGGCGCTGGCTTTGCTAAAGGTGCTATGGCCGCTCGTGTACTCCGGAAACGGTGGAGAGTTGAGGTAATGGTTCCACGATGGATCCGCTTCAGTGGCAGGATTGCCATCTTCATCCGCGCGCTGGATCGCGGTGATCGGCCGCCAGGTATTATACCGGTACTTTGTTTCCCAACAGACGATGGCCGCGTCGGCTTGGGCGAGGCTGAGCAGGGCGTAGAGCCGCGCGGTGTCGGTCAACGAGACGTTGTGGTTGCGGACCAGGGTTGCTGCGATTTCATGCCAGTGCCCGGGAGGCATCGCGGTATAGCTGAAGTCGGACCAGAAAACGGCAATCTGGCTTTGCTCTGATGTGCGCAGAGGGCTTTCCCTGCCCCCAATGGCCTTTACCTCGTTGAAGGCTTCCGCGTACTCCTGACTGGTCATGAGGGGTGGAGGAGGGGGTACGAAGGGTTCTTTGTCCGGCAACGCAAAAAGGGTGACGTACCGCCAATGTGGATCCAGCGGGGGACGATAGAAAGGGGGCGTTCTGCGCCATTGCCCGGGTTCAGCGCTTGGGATGTAGGTGACTTGAGTGGAGGCCCCGTCGTCCTCACGGGACTCCAAGAGCCTACGAGCCACCTCACGGCCCAAGGCCAGGCCATTCGTGGTTGAGGCGTCCTGAGGAAGCTTGGCGAGTTGGTCTGCGAATAGGCTGCCCGTTCGGCCCGCAAAGGGCGGATAGAGTGCGAGCATGACCTCATGACCCGCCGCGGCCACGGCCGCCACGGGCGAAGCCTCTCCTTGGGCATCAACGCTGACACGGTAGGGCTGATGGCCGCGATCGATGGCGACAACGGCGTCGTAGATTGACAAATGCAGGATCGCCAGGTTTCGTGTGCTTAGGGTGGGTCCAGAGTTGTCGCTCCTGATGGCATCCAGCATGAGCTCGTTCCAGTCCAGGACCTCGTTGGCTTGGAGGGGCGAGCTGAGTAGCGAGACTAGGAAGCACAGGACCTGAAGCCTCGTCTTGGGAGGGAGGTGGGCCCCGGCCCAGCGCCGAAGCGACACAGACAGAGTTGTCGCTCTAGCCAACTCTCTACCGGGTCTGGCTATACCTGGCTCGTTCAATTGCACGTCCACTTATGTTTATCAGAAATGTTACGAATTGCAACCTTGGGACTCGTTAGGGCTCCGAGTGCCCCTGAAGGGTAGCCAACCTCGGCGGGTGGGCGATGGCTCGCCGAGCCGTCGCATCCAGATGGACGGGTAGGAAGTCATCATTCCCGGTGGGGTCGGGCTCTCCGCAGCCTGCCGTCTCCATCTCCTCTCAAGCCTCCGTGCGGTGGGAACGGCTCATCCCTCTCTCGCTGAGCGGCGTCATCCCTGCGACGGCTCATTTGCGCCGCTTGTTTTCACCCTCTGTGAAAATCGGTGATAATCTGCGGATGAACGTCGTGGAAAGTGCCAACCACAAAGCCGTGAACAACCAGCAGCGATGCGAGCGTGAGCGAACCTACTGGGTACACGACTCCCCAGGCCCTGAACAGTTCATGCTTGGCGGTGAAGAGGGTCATCAGTACGTCCCATGAAATAAGACCTGCTAGGAGAAACACCGCTATGGTCACCCTGCGAGTTGCGAGGTCGCGAGGTGAGGAAACCAGCAGGGAAGGGACGCCGAAACCCAAGAGCAAAGCAAAGCCATCGATGAACCAGATTTGCCAAGGTCCGCCAAAACCGACGTGAACGGTGCAGTAAACGACAACCAAGATCGTGAGACTTGAGATTATCTGCAACTTGCGGGTGACAGCCAGCATGGTCTTCGGATCGCTTATGGGTTTGGACATAGCTCCTTACGCACCTGTTCGATTACCTCGTCAATCCGGCGCTGGAACTCTTCGTCATTACCAGGTCAGCTGCACCGTTTTTCCTTCGCACCCTGCAGTGCCGCAAGGGATGCCGGTGAGTTGAGCGTGACAAGGCGATATAGACATATAGCTGATGGGCAAGGCATTACGAAATAACAGGGCCTACCTTTGGGCTCCGGACGTATGGCCCGCCTATGTGTACGATTCCTGCAGGATAGTTGCATGGGTTACAACTTTCACGCTCAAAACAAGCATTTCTGAGGCTCGCGCGATGCGGCGAGTCGGGTTGAATTTCGCGCACAAGAGGAACCGCTGTTGAATAGAGTCCAGCCGCCTGCGTCCCATCTTATTATCTCTGTGGAGCAGCTCATTCAGAGGTGTGCCGTGGCCGCACCGCTGGCAGCAGCCAAAGGAAAGAAACTGTTGTGCACTTGAAAGGCGTCCAGATTGAAGGAAGCACTCGTCGATGCTTTAGGGACTGGTTTCACTCCCTGGCTCTTTTGGTCGCCTGGGGCTTCGTAGGGGTGGGTGCTTCACTCCACCTGCTCCAGTGCTTTGCAGGGGATGCGCAGGAGGCCGCACTGGGGCTTTCCCCGGGGGCGACAACTCAGGATGGCCGCATCTGGGGCACAGTCGTACGCGATGGCAAACCCGTAGCTCGGGCGGAAGTGGGCTATATGGACTGGATCAGCGAGCGTGCGCGGCTCATGGGAGGAATCGGCCACACCGACGAGCAAGGCCGGATCTTTGTCTACCGCATCCCGCAAGCGGAGAAGTTGGTTGTTCGTTTGGGGGAGGCAGGCGGGGAGGTGGATGCTCGCACGCTCACCAACGGGTTCCAGGTGGTGTTGGGTGCGCATGGCCGGGTGGAGGGGACGCTTTATCTTGCAGGGAAACCTTGGGCGAATCAAAGGATCGGGTTCAGTCCACGGTGGGCCTGGCCGCTCTCGATCACCTCGCCTCAGAAAGGTCAGTCGGTCTCGCAGATACGGGGTGTCATGACCGATAGCGAAGGTCGATTTGCGATCAGCGACTTGCCTGGGGGTACGTGGGATCCCTTGCTCCTCACTCCCTCCCCGCCACATCGGGGCGTCAGGGTGAAGGGGCTGTCGGTATCCACCAACGATCTGTTTCTGACCGCGAGTCCGTTTTCGTCAGTGCAGGTCATGGATGGACCCGCTTTGCATTTAGAGTTGCATCCTCAGGGTCGAACCCTTGTTGGGCAGCTCGCTCCCCCGAACTCCGATACGTCCATGGATCGGCTTTGGTTCATGACGATTGCGACCTCTCATCTCTCACGCGGTCCAAGAAACATCCCGGCAGTATTCCAACCTGATGGGAAGTTCTATGCCTTCTGCGATGAACCCGCAGGGGAACACAGATTCTACATCGAAGACAGCGACGAGAGCCTCGAGACCGGCTTGCTTCGAGTGAAGTTCCCTGAAGCTACAGGGGCTGAATCGGAGGTGATTGATCTAGGCCAGGTGAGGGTGAGGAAGGCGAGATAGTCTGAAAGAGGGTTTGCACCTCGCCGAGGGGCAAAAGTCAGCTATCCTTCGCCCCCAAGGTGTGACCGAACTTCAGCCACTCGTCCCTCGTACAGCTGGACTCGACGTCTCGGCGAGACGTCGGCCACCTTGAGTTGCCCTACGCGCGCATTTTCTTGAAGCGGTCCAAATTGGCTTTTAACGCTTCGAGGGGCGGAAAGGCATCGCGCTCGTACTCGATGATGTACCACTCGAGTCCGCCCGTGCTTTCGACCACCGTCATGATCTGTTTCCAATCCAATTCGTCATCGCCCAAATAGGCATCGGGCTTCGCTTTGGAAAAGGGTTTGACGTGCATCAACATCGTGCGGCCCTGGTTGCGCTTCAGAAAGTCCAAAACCGAAACCCCCTGCATCTCCGAGGCGTTGCCGGTATCGAACTGCAGGATGACCTCTTTGTCAGTCTGATCCGCAAACAGATTCCACCAATAGTCTTCACCGAACTTGTTGAAGTCGGCGGAGTGGTTGTGGTAGCCAATCCGCAACCCGGCCGGCTTCAGTTTCTTTGCGATTTCGTTGACCTCGGTGGCGGTTTTCGCCAGCAACTCCTTGGACTTGTACACATCGGTCGGCAGCGAACGGATGATCAAATTACGGTTGCCGATGGCTTGATTGAATTCGATGCTGGCCTTGAGTTTGTCCCCGCGCAATTCGTCGAGGCTATGATGGAAGCCGCACGCTTTCAGTCCGGCTGCATCCAGATGTTTGCGCCATTCTGACCCTGGTTTGCCAAAGGCGTTCTCCAATTCAATCCCCGCGTAGCCGAGCTTGGCGACGTCGGCCAGCGTGCCGGGAACATCGGTTGCCATCTGCTTGCGTACGCACCAGGCCTGCGTGGCAATGGGGATGTTCTTCCAACCGGGCGCGGCCAAGAGCGTTCCGGGAAGAACCATGGCTGCAGCGCTCATATGTAGAAAGCCTCGTCGATTGAGTTGGAGGGCGGAGTTGTTCATAGAGTGGTCGATTCGGGTTACTTGTAGCAGAACGGATGACCCGAAGCAATTGAGGATTCGGCGAAATGCGATGCGTATTCGGATATTGCACCCAGCCTTGGACGGTGGGGGACAGGTCCGAGGTCCGTTCGTTTTCGGTTCGGGTAATTCCATGGTCCCGTGCCGCAGGTAGCCTTGCCTGCTGTATCGCAGGTCGCCGGACCTGCGTGCCGTCCGAAAGCCAAAGACCCGGCCGACTAGGCAGTCGGCCTGTCCGCCGAAGCCTTGGCGCAGGCAGGCGAAACAGCAGGCAGGGCTGCCCGCGGTACGAGTGCGGCAAAAGCTTGAGTATAATGCGGCGCTCAGATAGTCTCGGATTATGACCTCACCACAAGAAGAGATTGTCTGGAAAGGGCATCCCTCCCACGTCCTGAACTTCTGGCTTCACCTAGTCTGCTGGCTGACCTGTGTGCTGATCGTTCCCATCTTTATCTCCCTTTGGAAGATCTTCGAGGTGAGGTCGCGCGGCTACGAGCTTACGACCGAGCGGCTGAAGACCAGTCAAGGCATCTTCAGCAAGCGATCGGATCAGTTGGAGTTGTATCGCGTCAGGGACATCACGGTGGAACAACCCTTCCTGTATCGGATGTTCAAAAAGGGGAATGTGCTACTGACCACCGATGACGCCAGCACGCCGACGGTCTTGCTGGAATGTGTCCCCAATCCTGAGGAACTCCGTGATCAGCTGCGCAAGTGCGTGGAGATTTGCCGGGATCGGAAACGCACCCGGTTGGCCGAGATCAGCGGCGAACCCGGAGATCACAGCGCGGGTATGCAGCCTGTATGACGAATTTCATCAGGTTTTCTTACTTCCGCTCTCTGGCCCTGATGGGGCTCGCAGTGTGGGTTTTCCAGTTGGCTGCCGCCGAGCCGCGCAAACAGACCGAGATGGTTCGGATGCGGGATGGCGTTCGCCTGGCGACTGACATCTATCTGCCTGAGGGGACGGGAGCCTGGCCTGTCATCCTGATTCGCAGTCCTTACAACAAGGCTCCCATGGGAGGTATCTGTGCCGATGGCGTTCGCCGTGGCTATGCCATGGTGGTTCAGGATTGTCGTGGTCGGTTCGCTTCGGAAGGGGAGAATCTTCCCTTTCACTTGGATCATCGAGACGGGCCGGATACCATGAACTGGCTGGTGGCCCAAAGTTGGTGCAATGGAAAGGTGGGCACGTGGGGTGGATCGGCAGTCGGCATTACCCAGCTCATGATGGCGGGCCGGAACGGGCCACAACCCACTTGCCAACACATCACGGTGGGCGCGCCTAACCTATACGAAGGGATGTACCCCGGCGGTGTGTTCAAGAAGGCGATGCTGGAGGATTGGATTCGAGTTTCGCAGTTTAGCTCCAATGCGCTGCCGGCCTGGGTTGCCCACCCTGGCTTTGATGCCTACTGGAAGGAACGCGACACTACCCCATTCTACCCCAAGGTTGCGTCCCCATCGGTGCACCTGGGCGGTTGGTATGACATCTTCGCCCAAGGAACCATCGATTCCTTTGTTGGGTACCAGGAAAAGGGTGGTCCGAAGGCCAAGGGAAAGCAGAAGCTCGTGATGGGGCCTTGGACACACGGAGTTCTGCAAAGCAAGGCGGGAGAGTTGCAGTTTCCGGACAATGCGAAGAAACCTCCGGGAAGCGTGCAAGATCCGTGGCTCTGGTACGATTATTGGCTGAAGGGCGTGGAGAACGGCGCAGCCACACTCCCTGCCGTCACTTACTACGTGATGGGAGACGTCACCGATCCTCAAGCCCCTGGAAACGAGTGGCGCGTCGCTGATCGTTGGCCTCCGGCCCCTGCCACCCCAACGAGTTGGTACCTGCATCAGGATCGCACTTTGACGCTCACCAAGCCAGCCACGGCTGCTCCGCTGGTCTACGACTATGACCCTTCCAATCCGGTGCCGAGCATGGGCGGATTGCAGCTCACGATTCCCGCAGGCGGCATGGACCAGCGCAAGATTGAGGATCGACCCGATGTGTTGGTGTTTACCAGCGCCCCGCTCGAGAAGCCGATGGAGGTGACCGGACGGGTCCGGGTCCGGCTCTGGGTCCGCAGCGATGCTCCGGATACGGATTTCGTGGCCAGGCTCTGCGATGTTTATCCGGACGGCAAGTCGTTCAATATTTGTGAAGGCCAGCGGCGCGCGCGATTCAGGAATTCGTTCACGAAAGAGGAGAGGATGAAACCTGGTAGGGTGTATCCCTTGGAAGTGGACCTCTGGTCCACGAGCATCCTCTTCAACCGAGGCCACCGGCTGAGGGTGCACGTGACTTCAAGCAGCGCCCCCGGCTACGATCCTAACCCGAACACCGGAGAGGCGTTTCGACAAGGCACCTCTAGAAGAATCGCACGAAACGAGATCCTGGTGGATCGGAAGCACCCCTCCCAAATCGTGCTGCCTGTGATGCAGGACCGCCGTTAGAAATCAAAGAAGCTGAGTACTGCGGCCTCGGCGCGGCTTTGTACGAGGAAGCAATTGCCCAAGGGCTGGAAGCTTTGCACGGTGAAGGGGTCCGCAGACAGACGCAGATTTCCGCAGATGGAGAGAAGCGAGTAAGAGCGCACAAGGGGCGTCGAGGGACCAGACACCCGGAAGGCCATTCCTCCTGAATCAAGAGAATCTGTGTAAATCTGCGAGTTTCTGCGGATCCCACCGCCTCTATTCCAATGAAGTCACCTCTCGGCGAGAGGTGACCTACCCGCTGGTCGCAGAGCAGGGGGTAAGGCACCGAAACGCTTCGCCGCAGGCCCGGTAGTTCTCGGAGGACATTCCCATGACCCCGTATTCCTCCACGTAGCCGATGAATCCTCCCGTCGGAGAGCCCAGTAGATCATATAGCCGTCGTGCTTCGGCGCGGATTTCGTCCGGCGTACCTCGGATAGAAACAGTCTGGTAGCTGATGGGCATCATGAAACACTGTTTACCGCGCAGGCGACGACCCACCCCAGCGATATCGACCACGTTGGGCTGGGAGATGTTGATCACATCGGCCCCGATCTCGTGGAAGTCATCGAGGATGAGGTCAAAGTTGCCACAGCAGTGGTACCAGGTATCCAGGCCGAGTTCGTGAGCCAGCGCAAACTGTCGAGTATACAGAGGCTTGAACAGCCGACGCCACAAGGGAGGGGAGATCATCAGTCCCGTCTGAGTACCCCAGTCGTCCGCGAAATGGATCCCATGGAAGCCATGCTTCCGCGCCATGCGCATCAGGTCGCATTCAAACTCGATGATCCGATTCATCAAACCTGCAAACCCCTCCGGATAAAGCAGAAAGTCCTGCATCGCGTTCTCGAACCCTCGCAAGAGCGTGTAGACGGTGAAGCCGCTCAAGTCCAGGCTCGCCAGACGATAGCGGTCGCCACAGCGATCCAGGAAAGGGGCCAACTCGGACATACGTTCGGCTTCGCGCAATTGGGGAGCCAGAATCGCTTCGGCCGACGGCAGTTCCCGGTAGAAGGGCGCGACCGGGTGTCCCATGGTTCCGTCGCCAATGGATTCGAGGCGGTAGCCCCACTCATTGGTACTCCAGTTCCATGCGTTGGGAGTGCCGTCTCCTGGCGCTCCCAGCGCAAGGTGATAAACCAGAAGATCGCCGTCGGTCTGATCTCGATTCCAGAAAACAATGGGGACGCGCTCGGGTGATCCGAACCGGATGGCCTTTCGCACCAGTTCTGTGCGGGTGACTGTCATAGGGTTGTTGTTATGATCCTCAGTTAGGGTCGGTTCTGGCTTCGATACCTGCCTGGGGGGATTCCGAACCGTTTCTTGAACACCACGCTTAGGTACTCAACATGGGCAAATCCGGCTCTGTCGGCGATTTCACTCAAGGGGAGATCCGTTTCGATGAGTAGTTGGCTGGCGCGGTTGAGTTGGACCCGCAGGATTTCCTCGTGGGGAGTGCGTCCAAAGACCTTCTGAAATCGGGTCTCGAGTTGCCTTCGTGACTGGGGAACAGCGCGCAGCACCTCCTTCACATTCACTCCTTCACAGGCATGCTCGCGGATGAAACGCATGGTCATGGCAAGGGTCCGATCGTCCACGGCGACCACGTCCGTGCTTTGGCGGGTGGCGATCCCCACCGGAGGCACCAGGCAGGTCTCTCCATGCACCTTCCGGCCCGACATCATTTCGGAGAGCAGGGCCGCGGCGGCGTACCCGGTCCGGTGAGTGTTGGGAATCACGCTCGAGAGCGGCGGATTGGACAATTCGCAGAGCAACTCATCGTTGTCCACCCCCAGGACCGCAACTTCCTCAGGAACAGCAATCCGGGCCCGGCGGCAGGCATCCAGTACCTGTTGCCCGCGCAGATCATAGCAGGCCATAATCCCGATCGGTTTCGGCAACCGCTTGAGCCAACGGGCCAGATCCTCAATGAGCTCGGTGTCGTCAGGCTGGAAGGCCCGCAGGGGTTGGTACTCGTGGCATTCCATCTGGTGGGACTCAGCCGCACGGCGGAAGTGCTGGGCACGCCAGATCGACCAGTTGAAGCGCGGGTCCCCGCAAAAGGCGAAGCGCGTGAATCCTCGTTCGCGCAGGTGCTCAAAGCCCAGTTGGGCAAAACTAGCATCGTCGGTCTCAAACCAGGGAAGGTCCGGTAGCAGCCTGGCCGCGCTGACATCCACGATCGGGGCTCGGAGTTTCGCCAGGGCCCTGGCCATGGCTGGGGTCTCGATGCGGGCGATGATGCCGTCGCCCTGCCATCGCTTCAGCCAGCGAGGGGGCAGATCGCCTCGCCCATGTTCGGCCAGGTGGAGCGACCAGGGTCGATGCTCCCGAAGATAGGCCACGATGCCCCGCAAGAGTCCGCGGGCATACGCATTCGAGGTTTCGATGAGCAGCGCTACCTGTTTCATGCCATGGGTCACGATTTCGGTGTGCAGCCTAGCAGCCGGCAGGTCCGGTTGCGACGGTGAATTTTCTCAATGGAAATGCGCAAGACCTCATGGCGAAGCAAGGCACCCTCTGGCATCCTCATTGCCCTATGCCTACCACACGAAAGCTGAACATCGCCATCGTTGGCCTCGGATTTGGCGCCGAATTCATCCCGCTCTGGCAGAAGCATCCCTTGACCGATTGCTACGCCATTTGCCAAAGGAACGAGCAGAAACTCAACGCCGTGGGGGACTATTTTGGGGTGTCGAAGCGGTACACGGACTTCGCAACGTTACTGAAAGATCCTGCGGTGGATGCGGTGCACATCAACTCCCCTATTCCTGACCATGCGTGGATGAGCATTGCGGCCCTAAAAGCCGGCAAACATGTGGCCTGCACCGTCCCCATGGCCACGAGCATCGCCGACTGTAAGAAGATCGTGGATTTGGTCAAGAAGACCGGGTTGAAGTACATGATGATGGAGACGGTGGTCTATTCCAGGGAATTCCTGTTCATCAAAGAGCTTTACGAAAAGGGCGAATTGGGCCGCGTGCAGTTCCTTCAGGCGAGTCACCAACAGGATATGGACGGCTGGCCCAACTACTGGCCCGGCCTTCCCCCCATGTGGTACGCGACCCATTGCGTCGGGCCGGTGGCGGGGTTGCTCCGGCTGGACGCGGAATCGGTCAGTTGTTTCGGATCGGGCACCATCCGCAAGGAGCTGATCGAGGCGTATGGATCGCCGTTCGCGGTGGAAAGCGCCCATATCAAGTTCCGGAAGTCCGACCTGAGCGCGCGCATCTACCGGTCGCTATTCGATACCGCTCGCCAGTATCGGGAGAGCTTCGATGTTTACGGCAGCAAGAAGACGGTGGAGTGGCCTCTGGTGGAACACGAGCCTTTGCTGATTCACACGGCGAAGCTGCCTGAACCGAAGATTCCCAAATCCGTGAAATGTCCGGATTACGCCAAACTCCTGCCCAAGAGCATCGCCAAGTACACGACTCAAGGGGTCTACGATGCCAAGAAGAAGACGCACCTGAGCTTTACCCAGGGGAGCGGACACGGTGGGAGTCATCCGCACCTGGCGCATGAGTTTGCATCCGCTCTGGCGGAGGACCGTGCCCCGTTCCCGAATGCCGCCCAGTCCGCCAACTGGACCTGCGTGGGTTTGTGCGCCCATCAGTCGGCGCTGAAGGGTGGGGCGGTGATCCAACTGCCGAAGTTTACGTTGTCATCATGAAATCGAACGGTGTTCCCATTACCTCCTTTGCGCGCCGCGGCTTTCTCAAATCTGTCCTCGCGGCGGGTGCTGCAAGTCTGGTCGTCCCTGGCCACGTGCTGGGACTCGATCGCAAGCCTAGTCCTAACGACAAGCTCACCCTGGGCGTGATCGGAGTTGGAGCCCAGGGCCAGTACGATCTGGGTGCCTTCTTGAACTTCGCGGATGTTCGGGTGACCGCCATTTGCGACGTGAATGAGCGCAACCTGGCCGCGGCGAAGCAGAAGATTGCGACCACTTACGGACGGGATGAGGTCAAGGTGTACCGCGACTTCCGGCAGTTCAACGCCGATCGCTCCATGGATGCGGTGTTAATGGCCCTCCCGGTCCATTGGCACAGCATCCCTTCGGCCGACGCGATCCTGCATGGCAAACACATCTACCACGAAAAGCCGATGGCGATGTCCTTCGAGGAAGCCAAGCGGGTTCGTGCTGCCGTCCACAAGGAGGGTGTGGTATTCCAGTTCGGCACACAGCAGCGCTCGGAGGCTGGGTTCCGTCGCGCCTGCGCGCTCGCGCTGAGCGGGAGGTTGGGCAAGCTGAAAGAAATCCAGGTTTCGGTGCCTGCTGGCAAAACGGGGCCCACCTACCCCGCCCAGCCGGTGCCGGAATACGTGAACTGGGATCGATGGGTCGGCCCGGCACCGTGGACCGACTTTCACGAGGAGAAACTCCAGCGCGACAACCACGAGAATCTCTCCAACTTCTCCCTGGGCATGGTCTCCTGTTGGGGCATTCACCACCTCGATATCGCTCAATGGGGGAATGGCTGCGATGCGACCGGCCCAGTATCGGTCGAGGGCCAGGGTGAGTTCCCCAAGTCCGGCAGTCTTGACAACATCCTTCATTGGCGCGTGCATTACGAGTACGCGAAAGCCGCGCCAGTCGTGTTTGTCAGCGACGGCACGCCTGGGTTTGAGCATGGCATTCGGTTTGTGGGAGAATCTGCCTGGATCCATGTTCACCGGGGTGGGTTCAAGGCCAGCAACGAGAAGTTTGATGAGGACCCACAAAATCAGGAGAAGAACTTGCCGGTCCAGTTGCCGGTCAGCGGCAATCACCCGCGCAACTTTGTTGATGCTATCCGGAGTGGCAAAAGGGCCATCTGCGACATCGATGCCGCAGTGCGGGGCGATACGCTCTGCCAACTCGCTCTCATCGCAGTGAAGCGGGGCGGCAAGCTGCAATGGGATCCGGTGAAAGAACGGTTTGTGAAGGACTCTGCAGCGAACAAGATGCTTCAGCCGCGCAAGTTTCGGGGGGATTGGGAATTGCCACGGGTCTGAACCTCTCGGCTTGCGATTGGATGATCTACTTGACCAAAATCTGATAGAAAGCAGGTCCGGGGGCAGGGGGGCGTGCTTCTACCGTTGAAAAGCGAATCGGTTTCCGACACCACACGCGGTACAGGTGCCGGGCAAGTCGTTCCAGAGCCGCGCGGTGGCGGCGATGCCGGTGCAGTGAGCTGGGCCGATGCGTTGGACACCGAGCTCGCGCAGAGCCTCAGCCGTTCGCACGATTCGTTCCGTGGTGGCGTTCAGTAAGTGCATTCCACCGACGACCGTGTGAATCGGCCGGCCGTTCGTGAGTTGCTGGATGTAGCGCATGGTATTCAGTACTCCTGCGTGCGCACAGCCGAGAATGACGGCCACGCCCCTCTGGGTGTCAAAGAACAGCGCCTGATCGTCCAGGATTGGGTCCGGATCCCTGCCTGCGTCGTCCAGGACGAACGGGCCGCCCACGTCCTCAAAGTCCGTTATTCGCGGGATCTCACCGGTGAGGAAGACTCCGCTCAGGACCTCCGTGGGCCCGGTGGTGGGGCAAAATGGCTGAGCACCAGCCAGGATTGATTCGCGAGTCCGCTTGCTCATTCCGAGGTTGCGCGTGGTCCCGTCCGGGTTGCGCGTGAAATGCGGGCCTAGTGCTCCCGGATGCGTATACAGTTGGGCATCCGGGGCGATGTCCCTGACCGCGCGCAAGCCTCCCGTGTGGTCGTAGTGCCCGTGGCTGAGCGCGATGGCCCGAAGGCGGGACAGATCCATTCCCAACCCCCGAGCGTTGGAGAGAACCAGTCCCGATTGGCCCGTGTCGAAGAGCATGGTGTTCGCTCCAGCTTGAATGTGGAAGGCCAGGCCGTGCTCTGCCATTAACTCCCGCCCTTGGACGGAGTTCTCCACCAGCACCGTGATGACAAGGGTGTTACTCATGGAGCATGACCGAAGAGTAAGCAATCCTGACCTCGGGTCCACGAAAAAGCAACGTTGCGAGATGATTCAAGCAACTGACCGTGAACGGCTTTGCGCTTTCTCATAAGAGAGCTTCCGCGCGTAGTTGGTGTCGGAAAGCATCCTGACGACATGTCAAGATGACACTACGTGCTGTTGTGATATGACAGACTACTTTCCGTGTCCAATGGGCCTATTCAGGAACACTTGGTGGCACACTTGATCGAGCACTTTGTCGATTTTGCGATAAACCCGATATAGGTTGGGGTTCCGGCTGGGGCAAGACAATCTGCGCAGCATCAAAGCGATACGAACCAGCTGATCGTCCACGGCATGGTGCTTATCCCAACCGTCCGTGAGGTTCGCCAAACTCGCCGTGCTTATCAGTGCTCGGTCAGAGGCCCTCAGGGTTTCGATTGCGAACATCCTTCCCTCTTGTCGTACCGAATCGCCGAAGTGTGCGATAAAGTCGAGCCTGGGAACTGTCCAAACTCCAGCACGGCGGCTCGTCGAGCCATGACATTCCATCCTGCTTGCAGTTGTTCCGAGAGTCGCTACTTTTCCCGTCATGCATTTCTCCTTGGATGATCTCTCAACGGCTCTACGCAAGAGCCGATGGTTCATGCTCTCAGTCATGGGCAGTTGGGTAGGTGCCGGCTTCCTCCTTGCCGAGCCGGTTCGTGACTATCCCTACCAACCAGTCCCGTTTACTTCGGTCAAGGTTCAGGACTCCTTCTGGTCGCCTCGGTTTGAGACGAACCGTGTTCGCACGGTCTGGTATGATTTCGAGAAATGCGAGGAGACCGGTCGCATCGACAACTTTGCCAAGGCGGGCAAGTTGATGCCGGGTGACTTCAAGGGAACCCCGTTTGACGACTCCGACGTCTTCAAAGTCGTGGAGGGTGCGGCGTACATCCTGGCCATGCAGCCGGACCCCAAGCTGGATCGGTACCTGGACGAATTGATTGCGAAGATCGCCGCCGCGCAGGAGCCAGATGGGTACCTCTACACGGCGCGCACAATCAATCCCCAAGGCCAGGTCGATTTCTTCGGCCCCACGCGTTTCTCCAAGCTGGCAGGCAGCCATGAGTTGTACAACGTGGGTCACATGTACGAGGCAGCCGTGGCCCACTACCAGGCCACGGGGAAGAAGAGCCTGCTCAACGTGGCCATCAAGAACGCCGATTACCTCTGTGAGACCTTCGGTCCAGGCAAAATCCAGTATCCCTCCGGGCACGAAGAGATCGAGATCGGCCTGGTGAAGCTTTACCGCGCCACTGGTCAGGAGAAATACCTCAACTTCTCCAAGTACCTGCTGGACATTCGAGGGCGTCCCGAAACGCACAAACTTTACGGGGCGTACGCCCAGGACCACCAGCCGGTAGTCGAGCAAAGCGAGGCTGTGGGGCATGCTGTTCGGGCTGGGTACATGTACGCCGGCATGGCGGACGTGGCAGCCATGACGGGCAACCAGGACTATGTGTCGGCAATCGGGCGCATCTGGAATGATGTGGTGGAGGGGAAACTTCACTTGACTGGCGGCATTGGGGCACGACCCGATGGTGAGGCTTTTGGAGCGAAATACGAACTCCCCAACCGGGGTGCTTACCTGGAGACCTGTGCCGCCATTGCGAATGCCCTGTGGAACCACCACATGTTCCTCTTGCACGGCGACGCTAAGTATGTGGATGTGCTCGAACGGATTCTCTACAACGGATTCCTCAGCGGCATTTCCATGACCGGTGACCGCTTTTTCTACCCCAACCCCCTGGAAACCGATGGTCGGACCAAGTTCAACCATGGCGACAACGTTCGGGCGCCTTGGTTTGGGTGTTCCTGCTGTCCCGTGAACGTGGTGCGGTTCATCCCCTCCATCGCGGGGTACATTTACGCCACGCGCGGCGAGGAGCTGTATGTAAACCTCTTTGTCGGTGGAACTGCTGAAGCCAGTGTTTCCGGGCACAAGGTGCAGCTTCGGCAGGAAACGGGCTATCCGTGGGATGGGAAAACCCGTCTGACCGTCTCCGCGGATGTGCCTGCTGATTTCACCCTCAAGATTCGTATTCCGGGTTGGGCCCGCGGCGAGGCGGTGCCCAGCGATCTCTATCGCTATGAACCGATCGCAGCGCCGAAGCTCCCTCCAGCCGTGCTCTTGGAGAAGCAGGTGGGACTCAAGGTGAACGGAAAAGGCGTGCCACTCCAACTCGACAAGGGATACGCAATGGTGAAGCGCCAGTGGAAAGCGGGCGACGTCGTCGAGTTCAACCTACCCATGCCCGTGCGTCGTGTCCTGGCTCATGGGATGGTGAAAGAAGATGCGGGGCGAGTTGCCGTTGAGCGTGGTCCCATACTCTATTGTGCGGAGGGGGCCGACAATGGTGGCAAGGTGCTGAACAAGTTTCTTCCAGACAAGGCCAGGTTCAAGACCGAGTTTCGTTCCGGCCTGCTTAACGGGATTACGGTGATCACGGCCCAGGGATTCGCGCGAAAGCGCGATGCTGCGGGCCAGTCAAGTGTTGCGCCGGCCGAGTTGGTGTTGGTGCCCTACTATGCCTGGAATCATCGGGGTCCGAACGAGATGTCGGTCTGGCTTCCGCGCACCGAGGAGAAGGCTGCGGTAGCTCCCATCCCTACCGTCGCCGCGTTGAGCACGGTCAGCGCGTCCCATGTGTGGGCCAACGACTCTGTGACTGCGCTGAACGACCAACTCGAACCCGCCCATTCGAATGATCACAGCATTCCGCGCTTAACCTGGTGGGATCATCGGGGCAGCCGCGAGTGGGTCCAGTATGAGTTCCAGAAACCCACGCGGGTGAGTGAAGCCAGGGTGTATTGGTTCGACGACACCGGGGCAGGGCAATGCCGTGTGCCAGCCTCCTGGCGTTTGTTGTACAAGGAGGGCTCGACTTGGAAGCCGCTTGCTGGCGTCGCTGCTTACGAGGTGAAGAAGGACGCTTATAGTATCGTGCGGTTTGCGCCGATCACGACTGCTGGGCTCCGTCTGGAGGTGGATCTGCAGGCTGGGTTTTCCGGAGGCATCCTCGAGTGGCAGGTAGGGGGAGAGGGGACGAAGTAGTCCAGACCTGGCGGAGTGTGCGTGAGCCTACCGCTGTAGCGCCAGCTTTTGGAGTGCGGAAGGTAGGGACATCGCGCTGCGATGTCCGGGGGTGCGGACGGCCCGGCGGTCC
>CAYPNF010000042.1:51389-75460 GCA_964411985.1 uncultured Verrucomicrobiota bacterium | reverse complement strand
TCATGCTCCTCCCATTCACCATCGGTGGCAACACTAATCTGCTCATGTTATTGTTTCGCGGATCCTAAGACCGCCCTGAGGCAAGGGCCGGTGCGTAGGGCCAGAGGCAGGGCGAGCAGGAGCGAAACGGCGATGTTGTCCGGGGCCTAATTGGGCCGTGGCAGCGTTTGGGTCTCTCGCGGTGCTGCTGCACTGCTGACAGGAGTGGCCGGTTTCGGCGAGACCGGCGCCGGCAAGGGCAGAAGCTTCCAGCCTTCCAGGCCCAGTCCAATGTCCCGTTCAACAAACTCCCAAAGAACTACCTTCCGGTTTGTCAGCAACGCAGGATGTCCGCGAAGTTCCTGCCTCACGAGCGTGGATCCTCCGCCATCATTGACCAACCCGATCAAGGGGCGCCTAAGTTCTTTGGCGAGGTGTCCGATGAACCCTGCGGCTCCCGGCTCGTCCCGCTGGTAGATCCTCAGGAAGCTGTCGCCCAGCGCGAGTACCTCCGCGTCCGGAGCATCCTGGTACAGTTCGCTGTTGTCACGGCGGACTACCTGGGCGCACGGGACGGTTTCGGGCTTCATGCGATGCTCGATCAGGGGCACTTGCAGCATACGCACCACGTCGCCCAACCGCTGCACCGGGGCGGAGCGCTCGCTGTACTCGACCTGGCCGGACTGCACCCAGCCCAGCTCCAGGAGACGACGAGCCACCGCCTTGGCCGCAAGTTCAACGCCCGCTGGCGACCAGTGGGTGTCCTGGGCCAGGTAGAGGGAAGTGTCCGACGCGGAACTGGTTTGTTGCCGCGCTTGGCCAAATTCCTTGAACAGGTCGATCACCTCGATGTTGGCCGCGCGGAGCCGATCCAGCAGGTCTTGGGTCCGGGGAGCCAGGACATCGCGTAGGGAGGCAGCCCGGGGTGTCACCAGGTCCGGATACACACTTTCCTTATTCGGCACTGGCATGATCAGGAGGCGGATGCCTCGCGCTGCGAGTTGATCGCGAAAGTCGATAATCGCGGCGAGCGGATCATTCGTGGAGTTGCCCGGCTTTGGCGTCTCGGGGCGGGCCAGCAAGTAATTCAGCCCGGGTTTGTAGAAATACCATCCCGTCTGACCAATGACCGCCTTTTCGCCTCCATACTTCAGCCACTCGAACTGAGCAAACTGCATCCAAGGCCGGCTCGCTCGCGCCGCCCAATTGGCGTCTTCGAGGCTTCGCTCGTAGGACCGCAAGTTAGCGGCGGTGGGGGGTTGGCCGAATAAGTCGAAAGCCCGCACGCCCTCCTCCTGGCGGACCTCGACCCCCATCTGGATCAAAGGCACGCTGCCGATGATCCCGAGGAATATCAGGATCAGCACCCACCTGGGATCACGGAGACGGTTCATGGTGACTCAGAACTGGAAATAGAGGAATGGGTTGAAGTGCTGCGAAAACATCGCCATGAGCGCGAAGACAAACAGCGGCGCTAGCACAGCGGTCCTTCCCCACGTCACCGGCGACTGTGCCCAGTCGTGGGCCTGCAAGGGCTGGAAGACCAGCCCGGCGCACACCGCGAGAATTAGCAGGTGGTACGGGGTGTAGATCGTGGCGGCAAGCAACGGGGCGACGTTTCCTGCCGGGCCCAGGCCGAACATCATTCTGTAAATATCCATCGCGGCCGAAAGGTTGTCCGCCCGGAACAGCACCCAGGAGAGGAGCATGAGGAGGAAGGTCAGGGCGATCCGACCGGCCTGCGGCAACCCACCATAGAGGCTCCGTTTGCCCCGCCACCGTTCGGCGGCGAGGAGTAGCCCGTGGAAAGTACCCCACAAGACAAAGTTCCACTTCGCTCCGTGCCACAAACCGCCCAGCACCATCACCACGGCGAGATTGAAGTACGTGCGCCCTTCGCCTTTCCGGTTACCACCCAAGGCGATGTACAGATAATCCCGCAAAACGCTCGACAGCGAGATGTGCCAGCGCCGCCAGAGGTCCGTGATGCTCTCCGATCGGTACGGCGCGTCGAAGTTCTTCAGGAATTCGAATCCGAGCATTCGCCCCAGCCCCACGGCCATATCCGAGTAGCCGCAGAAGTCGAAGTAGATTTGGAACGCGTAGGCCAACACCCCCACCCAGGCATCGATCGCGCACGGATTCGCGGCATTGAATACGGCGTCCGCCACTTGCCCACACGGATTGGCTAGAAGGATCTTCTTCGCGAATCCCACGATGAAGATCGTCACGCCGGAGGAGAACCGCGATACGGTATGGTCGCGTTGGTGCAGTTGCTCGGCCAGTGTCTTGTAACGGATGATCGGCCCCGCCACCAGGTCAGGAAACAGCGCGACAAACGCCGAGAACACCGAAAAGGATTTCGCCGGGGTGGCGTCCCCACGATACAAATCCAAAATGTAGGTGAGCGAATGGAATGTGTAGAACGAGATTCCAATGGGCAGGATCACTTGCAGCACTTGGAATTGCTTTGCCCCAACCGCCGCCAGGAGTTGGTTCAATGTCTCGGCGGCGAAGATGTAATACTTGAAGAATCCGAGGAAGCTCAGATTCGTCACCACACAGGCTAGTACCGCGAGCTTCCGCTGCAGCGGCGTGGCGCCGGGTCGGGTGATGACCTTGCCCCAGAGGAAGTCCATGACCGTGGTGAAGAGCATGAGGCCGGCGAACCACGGTTCCCACCAGCCATAGAACACATAACTGCCCAGTGTGATCCAGACGTTGCGCCAGCGATAGGGGAGCTGGTAATAGACCAGCAGAAACAGCGGCAGGAAATAGAAGATGAAGACCTGGGTGGTAAAGACCATAGCCTAAGCGCAGGTTGGGATCAGGCCCCAGGGGAATACTCTCGCCGCAGCCGGAAGACCCCGTTCCTGCTAGACAGCGGACCGCTCCTGCGGTATTCGCCATGTTCCCGCAGGTGGCTTCTCAGCGATGAATTCATACGGCTTTGCCTTTTTGAGTGGCGGAAACATGCCCGGACGGAGGGGGAATTTCAAGGGGAATCCGGGCGACGTAGACTTACGGAATCGGCTCCACTGCGAGAGCATATTTGGCGATTTGATCCACCGTCCAACTTCGGCGAGTCCCTGCCATGAGAGGTTCGGTTGCTTCCGGGCTTACCCTTGCTGCACAACGTTCAAAGAGTGCCAGGCACTTGAATTGAGGGTTGTGTCGACTCCGGTAAATGAGGCCATCCGGATGCCTGGGGTGCCCGAAGAAAGCCCGGGACCACAGTCCCACAGTCTGGTAAGGTTTTTCCGTGGCGATCCGGTTATCGCAGGACAGCCTCCGCAATCCAGCGCCCGTAAGGTCCACACAGTGAAGCGGTCGGCAAATGAGTTTCGTGATGGATCTTTCCTGGAGATCCAGTTCACGGAGGAGCATGAGCGAGAGTTGCCTTAGGAACACCTCCGCAAAGGCGGCCTCGGGCTGCAACGCCGCGTACAGAACACCGTATTGTCCCTGCGGATCATCGAACCTCCCAGTATGGCTGTTGCTGAAATGCAGGCACTCACGGCTGGTACGATGAGTACGGAAAAGAGGGCCCTTGACGAGCTTGATAGGGAGCTTTCGATGCTCCAGATCCGCTGGCGGAGCGGGCAGTCTGGCCGCGAGGTTAGTCACCATGGTTCAGGAAGCCGCGTGCTTCCGCCATCACCGGCTCCAAGTCACTGGACTGCAGCAGATCACACGCACGTTTTCCGTGAAACGCGGGGTTCTTGCTCAGCAAGAACGCAAGCACCACAAAGGGGGAATCGGTATCGAGCACCGACAAAACCTCAGCCAGTCCCGGGAGGACATCGCCTTCCTGGAACTGGAAAGCGGGAAAGACTCGGTCTCCCCCCTTAGGGAGAGCCAGCAGCTGTTTCCGGTCCACCTTCTTCCGGATGGTCTCGCGGGACAGACCCAGCAGGGCGCAAACTTCCCCAGTTTCCAGAACGGGCTCCGCCGCCCTCCGCAGTTCGGCCATCCGTTCCAATCCACGCATCCGCGCATCGTGGAGCTTCCTTTCTGCCCCATCAGCGGAAACCCCCAAGGCTTCGATCGCCAGCCGGGCGGCCGCCACCAAGTAATTCACCTCATTGGTCGTGGTTTGGAGCGGGCCGACCTTACTGGAACCAGCGCGGGTCAGCACCGTCTCAAGCGTCTTCTTGCCCCGATCCAACGCCTGCTGAACCGGAGCTTCCAAAAGAGTGGATACCGCTGCCATAGTGACACCAGCACATTATCCTCTATTCGGACAATGTCAACCCCAACCTTCTGCCTTCCGAGGTGCTAGGAGGAGTAGAACTCACCAGCGGGGGCCATGGGGATACCGCGCCTTCCTTGGCAACGCCTATGGCGTCTGCGGGGACGGCTCGAGCGATCCAGGCGCGGAATCAGTCATGGTGAGGCCCCGGAACTTTGCGAATCGGTGGAAGGTTAGGTAATTGGCATCATGGTTGTTGTGAGCTCCCCCTTGGCCATCGTCAAACGCGGTTCTGCAGGCTGCGATCATGTCCTCGCCTTCGAACAACCAGTCGACGTACTGAAAACCATGGTTCTTGACGTCGGGATGGTAGAGGAGAATGCATCGGACACTCCAATGACGCAGGTCAGGGGAGCAGGTCAGTGCCAACGCATTGCGAATGCTGCCCGGGTTTTGGGCTCGGTGTTTTTCCAGGACGATGCTGGCCAGGGACCAGTAGAGTCTTCCCTCTGGGTCCCGACGGATCGCGAACTTCTTAGCCCCGCCCGGGAAGTCGATAAAACCGGTCTTTGCATCAAAGCTGGCCGTGGTACCGTCGGCACTGATTCGAAGAATGGCGGCCTTCTCGCTGGGGGAACTGGTCTGAACTCGTAAGACATCCACGAGTTGCCCGTGGGGATCGACGACGACATTTCCTTCCAACCACGCTCCCATGTCCCCGTTGTTCCAACTTCGGTCACTCGGGACGAAATCGGAAGATCGCCAGTTTGCAGCATCGAGCAAATCGGCATCGATGGGAGCGGAGAGAACTCCAGCTCGGTAGTTGATCCCCCAGGCTACGGGAGGATCGCGGTGTTCCATGCCGCGCCAAAGGCGCCCCTGAAATTCGATGACCGGCATGGGCGCGCAATGGTATTCACCATCCGATCGCAGTAGCCCAGTTTGGGGGTTGGTGGGGGAGGTCCAGGTTCGGCCTTCATCCAGCGATTTTCGAATTAGCACATTGCCGTGATGGCGATCCGGCCCAAGCAGGTAGAGGGCTCCCCGGTGAACGAAGAGGCTTGACCAGAAGGCTCCGTGGATTTCGGCGGTCTTGGCCCACGTCAGCCCCCGGTCCACGGACCGGAACACCTGGCTGCGGGCTTTTTCGTGCTCGCCCGATTTGGGCCCGAAGAAATCGTGGGAGGCCACGTAATGACCGTTCGGGAGGATGGCGATACTGGGCGAGCCGATATAGAGTCCGCTGGATTGTGGGCTGTGATGGATGACGACTCCCGGCACCTGGGCCGATAGTAGGCCTGGCAGCATCCATACGACGAGGGCTAGAGAGAGGATTCTGGTCATCACAGCGTTTTCTCGCCTGCAGCCCAGAGAATGGGCAAGGTTGCATGATGAAAGCCGACCCAGCCGCCTTTCCCTTTTTCGATGTACTCTCGGAAGGCGGCCATCGCCTCGGGGGTCCACTTGTAGGGGGGATAATCCAGTTGGACGAACAGGCTGTAATCAGCCAACGAGGCCGCAGTGATGGTCTTGGTGTCCTGAAGGTAATCGAATGCAAAACGGTTTCGTACCCTGAAGTTCGTGAGCCAATCCTTCGCGGCGGCGACGAACGGCGAGTGTTGGCCACCGGGTTTGCTGAGTACCAGCGCACGGACACGGGTGGCTGCGTTGGTGGTGTTTGCGGAAGATCCCGTCAGAGGAACACGACAGGCACCTTCCGACCGCTTCAGGTCCACCACCCTCTCCTGGCTTCCAACGATGACACGGTGTCGACCATAAAAGGCGGGCACTTCACAACGGCCTTGTGCGTCGGCTTTTCCGCTCCATTTCGTCCACCACTGTCGGAAAACTAAATCACGATAAGCCTCGGCTGCGGGCGTGGGGCTCCAATCACGCCGGTACAGGCTGGATACCGGGATCCAGTTAGCGCCCTCCCAAAAGCCCCACATCAGGATTCCCTCTACGGCAGGGTGAGCGAAGCAGATGCGGTAGTAATCGCGGATGGCCTTGGCCTTCGCCTGTTCCTCCTCCTCGGAAAGACGGGCGTTGCGGTTTTCGTAGTATTTGGATCGTTGCCCGGGGAAATTGAACTCCGTCACGCGAATTGGGAGTTTGAACTCGGCCAGACGATCCAAGGCATCTTGGAGGGCTGCGGCATCGAACGAATCGCCATGCAGATGGCCTTGTACGCCGATACCCTGAAAGGCAACTCCTTGGGCCAGAAAACCACGAATGTGAGCGATATAGTCCGCGAGCCTTCGTCCCGTCAGGATGTCGTAGTCGTTCAGGTAGAGGACAGCCTTGGGGTCGGCCTCTCGGACCCAGGAAACCATCTCCTTCGTGATCCCTTGGCCAAGGCGGTCGGCATAGTAGTTGCCGTGAATCATCTCGTTGTTGAGGTCATACTCCGCGAAACGCCCCTTGTACTTCTTCCCGATGTCGAGCGCCCTTGCTTTGAGAGTGGAACGGAGGGTTTCATCGTCCATCGATTTGAGCCAGGGTTGGACGCGGTTGGGAATGCCCCAGTAGATGTTGTGGCCGCGCAACGGAATGCCGTTCTGATCGGTCCAAGCCAGCATGGAGTCCACCACTCGATAATTGACTTGGCCTTGTTCGCGCTCCATGTCGTGCCATTTTAGGGCGTTCTCGGTGACGGCCGCGTTGAAGTTGGTGAGGAACATCTCCTTGTAGCGAGTGGCTTCCGGGGAGTCTGAGCCGCGCCCAAAGAACTGATTTGCCAGAGCCGCGCCAAACCAAAACTCATGCCGGACTTGTTCCACCCTTACTTCCGCGCCGGGAGAGGTCTCAATCTGCAAGGTTCCCATGCGGACCTTGCGGATGGCGGCGTCCAGATCCTTCGGCTGGGCCTGCAACGGTGAAAAGAAGCTCGAGGCGAGCAGTGCCAGGGGCGCACAGAGTCTTGCGATGAGCCACCGTTTACGGGGCAACTCTTTTGGCTGGCTGAGACCAATCAGGCAAGATCGGATGGATTCCATGTCGTGCTTCTAGCAGGAGTGTGGCGATGAGACAAGCGGCAAGCACTTGTTGCTGTGTTCTCTGGGGCGGTTTATAAAACTCGCATGTGTTTTGTTAGACATGGTTCAGGGGTGAAGTGGGGTAGGACCCTCGGCTGGTGGGACGTAGTTTGGGGATGGATGCTCCTGCTTGGATGCCAAGGGGGGGATTTTGCCGTCACTTCCTGGGGACGGGATGGTTCCCTTGCCTGGACGAACGCGATGGTTCCCGGGATTTGCCGCATCGAACACGCGGCAACCCCGTCCGGACCTTGGAGCGCGGTCCAGAGCCGATTCACCACCAATTCTGCGGGCTCCTCCGCATCACCCCTTTCAGGGGCCCAGACCTACACGCGGCTGTACACCTCGGATGTGAGTGGCACTCCGAAAGGTTTCACGAACTTGGTGGGGGAATACGGGATTTTGGAGACCCTGGCTGGAGACGGCATGGGAGGCATGTCCGATTTCAATTATTGGAAGCCGGAGTTTGAAGGGGCTTCTGCAAAGTCAGTGACCTTGAGCCGTCCCCATCACGCGATGGCTGACGGGGCGGGGAACGTGTTCATTGTGGATAAGGACAGCCACTCAGTGCTCAAGGTCGACGCCGACGGATTCATCCACACCGTGGCGGGGACCCATGAAACGGGTTTCAACGGTAATGGGCCCGCCCTGGGCAAAAGCCTTCAACTCTCTTCCCCTAATGGGCTCTATGTGAAACCTGACGGAACGGTGTACATCCTGGATACCGGCAATGGCCTCATCCGACGGTTGTCTGCCTCGGGTTGGATGACGACCTTGGTGGATGCGGAAGGATCCATAAATGGGGGGCGAGGGCTGTGGGTAAGTGAGGACGAGCAACTGATCTACTTTTGCGCCGGAACGAAGCTGAAACGGTGGACGCCCGGAAGCGGGGTCAAGAACCTGAACACGAGTTTCACGGACCTTGGGAATCTGGCGATGGATAACGCCGGGCGCTTGGTGGTGACCGACAGAGGAGCGAATCGGGTCTACCGGGTGAGTTCGGGAGGTAACCTTACAGTGATCGCCGGTGATGGCAGCATGGTGGCGGCCGGCGATGGGGCCTCGGCGCTTGCAACTGGGTTTTGGGGTGTCCGGGGGATCGCCTTTCTCCCGAACGACGGCTACTTCTTGGGAACGCATGAGGGAAGTCAGCTTTGGTACGTCGATCCAAATGGGATCGCCCGCTTGTTTGTGGATGGATTGAAAGGATGGCATACCGGGGATGACGAGTACTTCTATTCCCCGGGCTACAAGCTGAGCGAGGTACGGAGCGTTTCGGTAGACGGCGATGGGAACATACTCGTGGTCGAGAACGATGTGGGTTATGTGAGAAGGATTCGTTTCCTGCCTTTTTCTCCTTGAAGATGGCGCAATACCCGCTGGACTTGAGGCGGTGCCGAAAGCTATGCATTGGAGACAACTTACTGGTAGTCCGACCGTACCTGGGTCGTCCCATACTCCATGAGTCAACCGCCCCAGACGAATGCGGATTCGCCAGAGACTGCCCCAACTTCAGGGGGGGGAGCAGCTCCCTCCCGTTTTGAACTCACCCTCCTTTATGGGCTCTTGGGAGCCCACTTGGTGATTGGCACTGACGCCGCGATCCCGTCGGGGTGGTTCCCTTTTGTCTGGTTTACGTTGCTTGGGATTGCCGGTCTTGCCCTCCTGCGGGTTACCCAAGCCTTGTGGACGTGGCGTTGGGCGCGTCCTCCCTGGCCCCCCTGGGCGGAGTTGGCTGGGATCCTTGGAGTTCTGGGACTGATCTATGGGACGCACTCGGTTCTGATGATACGCATCTTTCTGAGCGAAAAATCGTTATTGAAGCAGATCGCCGCCATTCAGGAGATTCCCGCAGAGAGTTCTGAGGAAGGTGCCGGTTCAGCCGGTTTGTTTCGCGTCCGGGCCGCTTACCGGAATCCTCCCGGCGAGAGTGGGTCGGATCCTGGGATGATCTGGTTGGAAACCGTTACTGGAACGAGACTTATGAAAGCACAGGACTGCATGTGGGCCGGGCTGGTCTACTCGGAACGAGGGATGCCTCCCAATTTTGGAGACAGCTCCTACGAGCATCTCTACGGGCCCTGGTGGCTTTGGGTGGAAGGGATCTAGGCCGCCGCCCAATCGCGTCCATGAACAGTTCGTCATTTGCCAAATTTTGGCATGTGGGTTAGCAATATTGCTGAACTGCGGCAGACGCGAACCCAGTGGCCCTGAACCTTTCATTGCATCCTCGCGGTTGCATCGAGCATAATGTTATTCTTGAATCATCGAAATAAGAAAGACCTGTTGAGTCTCACCGGGGTATCCCCAGCCTGGCGGTTAGGCATCCCTGAGTCGCATCACCGTAGCAAACCCGCGTGGTCCACGGCGAACCGGCGCTTTCGGATTGGTCTGCTCTGCACCGGGCTGATCCCCCTCCTCTTGGCGGGGTGCGGTCGACAGGACATTGAAGCTTACAACGCGCCCAAGGACGCACCGCCGCCTGCCCAGGCCGATCCCCATGCTGGCATGAACATGGGGATGGGTGGCGGGATGGGAGCGGGGATCGCGACCGACGCAGCTGCTTCCCCTTCGGAGATCCGTTGGGAGGTACCGACTGGGTGGAGCGAGTTGCCGCCAGGGCAAATGCAGGTTGGCCAGTTTTCCATTGCCGACGGCGCTGCCAAGGCAAAGGTGACGATCATTCCCCTGCCTGGGCAGGCGGGTGGAGATCTGGATAACGTAAACCGTTGGCGAGGCCAGGTTGGGTTGCCCCCCATCAACGCCGAGGAGTTGGCTAAGACGGTGGAGAAGGTGGAGATCGCCGGTTTAGAGGGCAAGTTAGTGGATCTGGCCGGAGCGGATACCGACAAGCCGCGGATGTTGGCCGCCTTCTTGTACCGGGACAATATGGCCTGGTTTTTTAAAATGTTGGGGGATAATGCTTTGGTAGCCAAACAAAAGCCTGTTTTCGTCGGTTTCCTCAAGAAGCTCACCTTCCCGGCCGGTTCTCCGGCCCAGGCAGCGCCGCCAGCGGCTGAACCGCCATCAGCGCAAGCTGTTGCCGCAGAAGGCTCATCCAAGCAGGCGGCACCCTCCCGCTGGAAGCAGGTGGCACCGGGCGCCATGCAGACCGCTAAGTACACCATCGAGAGCGCGCAAGGGAAGGCTGAGGTAACGGTATCCAGCCTGTCTGGCGATGGGGGTGGGGTTGCCCCCAACGTGAACCGCTGGAGGGGCCAGCTGGGTCTGCCTGCCTTCGGAGACGCTGAGCTGAAGCAGGCCCTGCAGTCGCCGCCGGAAGGAGCGGGGGAGGGTTACTTCGTAGATCTGAAAAACGAGGCCTCGAAGCGCCGCATGCTGGCAGCTGGGATCAAGAAAGGTGGGTCCACCTGGTTCTACAAGATGACCGGGGACGAGGGCTTGGTGGAATCGGAAAAGCCAGCCTTCTTGGAGTATATCAAAAGCTCGAAGTGACGTATGGAAAAGATCCTTAACGGCCTAGCCTCATTGCGTTTGACGATTGTCGCCTTGTTCTTCGCGATGATCCTGGTTTTTGTCGGGACCATGGCGCAGGTGGAGATAGGTACTTATGCCGCTCAGGCTAAGTACTTTAGAAGCATCATCATTTTCTGGAACATACCCAAGACCGGAATCCACATTCCGGTCCTGCCCGGAGGGTATTTGGTGGGGGGGGTGCTACTGGCCAATCTGATCACCTCCTACCTCGTTCGTTTTGAGCTATCCAAGGAGAAGTTGGGTCTTCAACTGACGCACTTTGGATTGATCTTGTTGCTGGTGGGTCAGCTAGCCTCCGACCTGCTCCAGGTGGAAAGTAGCATGCGCCTCACGGAAGGGGAGGTGAAGAGCTACTCCGAGGATTCGCGCCAGTGCGAGCTGGCCATTCTGGATACAACCGATCCGAAGTCCGATTTGGTGGTGGCGATCCCCCAGGATCGGCTTCGTCCCGGGAAGGAGATCACCCATCCGCAGTTGCCCTTTACCGTCAAGGTCAAGCATTTCTACATTAACTCCACCAACGCCCCGCTGGCATCGGTCGGACCGGAAGGCAACCCTGCCACCCAGGGGATTGGCAAGAACGTGGTGTTCAAAGAAGCTCCACCCACCCCGCGGATGGACGCCCGGAACGTGCCGAGTGCCTACGTGGAGTTGGTAGCTCCCTCCGGTTCCTTGGGGACCTGGTTGGCGAGTGAATGGCTGGATTCGCCGCAGACCTTCACCCACGACAACAAGACCTACCGGATCAACTTGCGGCTGCGCCGCTATTACAAGCCGTTCGGGCTCGAGTTGCTCAAGTTCTCGCATGATAAATACATGGGGACGGAGATTCCGAAAAATTTCTCCAGTCGGGTGAGGATTCTACGTTCCGACACCAAGGAAGACCGCGAAGTGCTGATCTATATGAACAACCCGTTGCGATACGACGGGGAGACCTTTTATCAGTCGGGGTACGACGAGCGGGATCCTCGCATCACGATTTTTCAAGTCGTGCGCAATCCCAGCTGGCTGACCCCCTACGTCGCCTGTGTTCTGGTAGGAGCCGGGCTCACGATCCAGTTCCTGTATCATTTGTTCGCATTCCTGCGCCGCCGCTCCTGAACCTCCTCAGCTCCCCAGTTTTTGCATGAAAGCCTCCTCTCCAGCCCCCGCCCCCAGTACTGCCTCCCGGTGGATGCCGTGGGTCATTTTCCTGCTCCTGGTTGCGTGGACGTTCTCAGCCCTTCGGGCGCCACGCAGCAAGACAGAATTCAACACCACCGATTTTGGCCGTCTGCCAGTCCTGCTGAACGGCCGGGTGCAGCCTCTGGATTCGGTGGCCCGCAACGCCCTCCTGGTGATGCGAGGCAAGCAGTCCGTGGCTTTGCCTGACGGCCAGCGGCTTTCCGCCACCGAGTGGTTGCTGGAGCTGACCATGAAGCCTGAATTGGCCGACGAGCGGCCCGTGTTTCGGGTGGACCATCCCGATCTGAGGGGGCTTTTGGGCTTGCCGCCTGAAGGGAACATGCACACGACCATGAAGCAGTTGCGCCCCAAGCTGGAAGAGATCGACAAACAGGCGAGCCGGGCGGGCAACCTCAACGCCCAGGTCCGCAGCACCTTTGAGAAAGCAGTGCTCAAGCTTCAGTACGGTCTTAGCATCTATGAGCGGCTGAAGAACACGTTTCGGCCGCAAAGCACCGACGATTTTTCGGCGGAGTTAGCCGCCTTTCAGAAGGCCCTGCCCGCTGGAGTGGCGGCCTTGCGCGCCCAGCAGGAAGGCAAAGATTTTTCCAAGGCTGACCTCGACCACGTGGTGGGGATGCTGCAGAAGTACGATTTCATCTCCAACGCCTCCTATCCGCTGGTGGTTCCCCCGGCAGGTCCGCAAGCACGCCGGGACGACTGGCAGAATGTCGGGGCGGCACTCTTGAACATGCTGCGCAATCCGGAATTGCCCGTAGCGGTGGACAAGTATGCCGTGATGGCGACAGCGTACCGGCAGAACCAGTCCGCCAAGTTCAACACCGCGCTGGCGGAATACCGCGTCTGGCTGGGACAATCTTTTGCCAAGGAATTACGCAAGGGCCAGAGCGAGTTCTTGTACCACCAGTGGGGGCCTTTCTATCAGTCCATCGTACTTTATGTGCTGGTCTTCCTCTTCGGATGCGCCTCCTGGTTCGGTGGCTTCCGGCTTTTCAACCGCTCTGCTTTTCTCCTCCTGTTGCTCGGCTTTGTCGTGCACTCCGCGGGGATCCTTTTCCGGATGTACCTGGAAGGGCGGCCACCGGTAACCAATCTCTATTCCTCAGCGGTGTTTGTGGGCTGGGGTGCGGTGCTGCTCGGAGTCATCCTGGAACGATTCTTCCGGGATAGCATCGGGCTGGTGATGGCGTCGGCGATCGGTTTTCTGACCCAGATTGTGGCGCACAACTTGTCGCTGGACGGCGACACGATGGAAATGTTACGGGCGGTGTTGGACACGAACTTCTGGCTCGCCACCCACGTGGTGGTGATCACCCTGGGGTATTCGGCTACTTACGTGGCCGGTTTCCTGGCCATCGTGTACGTGATGCGCGGCTTCTTCACGAATGGACTTTCCGGAGAGACCGCTGAGAGTTTGACGAGGATGGTCTACGGGATCGTCTGCTTCGCGACCTTGTTCAGTTTTGTGGGAACGGTGCTGGGAGGTATTTGGGCCGACCAATCCTGGGGAAGGTTCTGGGGCTGGGATCCCAAGGAAAACGGAGCGCTCATCATTGTGCTGTGGAACGCGATCATTCTGCATGCACGCTGGAGTGGGCTGGTGGCCGACCGCGGTATGATGAACCTGGCGATTGTCGGGAACATCATTACGAGCTTCTCCTGGTTCGGCGTGAACATGCTCGGGGTGGGCCTTCATTCCTATGGTTTCATGGACAAGGCGTTTTACTGGTTGCTGGCGTTCATCCTTAGTCAGCTGGCCATCATCGGCATCGGTCTGGTTCCGTTGACCTCCTGGAAGAGTTTCCAGCCAGCACCCGCTGCGGCCGCCACGGCGCGCTCGAAGAGAGCGAAACCGTAGACGGGCTTGATTCCCGGAGCAGCGGAATGCAAGCCGGTCTGATATTCAACATTCAGCGCTATTCCGTCCAAGATGGACCGGGGATACGAACGACTGTCTTCTTCAAGGGATGCCCGCTCTCTTGTGCCTGGTGCCATAACCCCGAGGGCTTGTCCTCGCGCCCTCAGTTAGCGGTGATGGAAAGCCGTTGTTTGCGATGCGGCGCCTGTCACGACGCCTGCAAGCACGCTTCGGCATCCGGGGCGTCGGATGGACCCTGTCCCACAACGGACGTCCGCTGCGATCTCTGTGGGGAATGTGTGGAGGCTTGTCCGACCGAGGCACGGCAGGCGTTGGGGAAGCGCATGTCGGTGGAGGAGTTGATGGTGGAATTGCTGCGGGACCGCCTTTTCTATGATGACTCCGGGGGAGGGGTCACCTTCTCTGGAGGAGAGCCCTTGCTTCAGGCCGAGTTTCTGGAGGCGATGCTTCAGCGGTGCCATGAAGAGGAATTGCACACTGCGGTGGACACCTCGGGCTTCACCTCGATCGCGAAGCTCGAGGCTATTGTCCCTTGGACTGACCTTTTCTTGTTTGATTTGAAGCATTTGGACGAGGAGCTTCACCTGCGCCTGACCGGGGTCTCGAACAAGCCGGTGTTGGAGAACCTCCGATGGTTGGGGGAAGTTCACTCCAACATTTGGCTCAGGATTCCCCTGATTCCCGGCTGTACTGACGATCCTTCCTTTTTGGACGCGGCCGCCGAGTTTGCCGCGGGTCTGAAAGGGATCCGGCAGGTGAACCTGATTCCTTACCACCCGACCGGCGTTCCCAAGTACCAGCGGCTTCAGCTCCCTTCCCGTTTTCAGTCCGCAGTTCCTTTATCGGTCGAAATGATGGCTTCGGCCACGGACCGATTCCGGGCGCGTGGCTTGGTGGTGCACGCGAGCGGTTAGCCATAGCGTAGTTGGATGGAGAAAGAAGTATGACCTCAAGAACCAAGCATCTGCGTCAGCTCAGTCTGGATACCCCTCCCTCGATTTCGGCGGAGCGAGCTCGTCTTCTCACCGAGTTCTATCAGGCTAACGAAGGCCGATGGAGTGTTCCGGTCATGCGCGCCCGGGCCTTTCTCCATCTGTGCGAATACAAGACCTTGTTCCTGGGGGCCGGGGAGTTGGTTGTGGGCGAGCGGGGTCCGCATCCCAAGGCGGTTCCGACCTATCCGGAGCTCACTTGCCATAGTTTGGAGGATTTACGGATTCTCAACAGCCGACCCAAAACATGGTATCGAGTGGATGAGGAGTGCCTGAGGATCTACGAGCAGACCGTCATTCCCTACTGGCGTGGCCGCTCCATGCGCGATCGGTTGTTTGCGGAGCTTCCACAAGATTGGCGCGATGCTTATGAGGCGGGAATCTACACCGAGTTCATGGAGCAGCGTGCTCCGGGGCATACCGTTCTCGACGACAAGATCTACCACAAAGGGATGCTGGATTTCATCGAGGACATCCGCCAATCCATGGGGGCGCTCGACTTCCTTCGCGATCCCGAGGCGACCGCCAAGCGCGAAGCCCTCAAGTCGATGGAAATCTCCTGCCGCGCGGTGATCCGGTTCTCCGAACGTCATGCGGAGTTGGCCCGAGAACTGGCAGGCAAGGAGAGTTGTCCGCAACGAAAGGCCGAGTTGGAGAAGATCGCCGAGGTCTGCCTCCATGTGCCCGCCCACGCTCCGCGGACCTTCCAGGAGGCGTTGCAGTACTACTGGTGGTGCCACCTGGCGGTGATCACCGAGCTCAATGGCTGGGATTCCTTCAACCCGGGACACTTGGACCAGCACTTGTTGCCGTTCTACCGAAAGGAACTTGCCGAAGGTAGTCTTACGCGGGAGAGCGCGAAAGAACTGCTGGAGTGCTTCTTCATCAAGTTCAATAACCATCCCGCACCGCCCAAGGTGGGAGTGACCGCTGCGGAAAGCGGCACGTACACCGATTTTGCGAACATTAATATCGGTGGGCTGCTGAAGGACGGGTCAGATGGCTGCAACGAGGTCTCTCATCTTCTGTTGGACATCGTGGACGAGATGCACCTTCTCCAGCCGAGCACCAACATCCAACTCTCTCGCAAGAATCCGGATGCATTCCTCAAGCACGCCTTGCGGGTGATCCGAAATGGATACGGTTTCCCTTCCGTGTTCAACGCGGATACCGTGGTGGAAGAACAGATCCGGCAGGGGAAGTCGTTGGAGGATGCCCGGGCGGGTGGCTGCAGTGGTTGCGTGGAAGTGGGCGCTTTTGGCAAGGAAGCGTACATCCTTACCGGCTACTTCAACCTGGTGAAACTCCTGGAGTTGGCTTTGCACGACGGCGTGGACCCTCGCACCGGCAAGCGGATCGGCCCCGCCACCGGCGAGCCATCGCAGATGGTTGGGTTTGAGGACCTCTTCCAGGCATGGCAGCAGCAACTGCACTACTTTGTGGACCTGAAGATCCGGGGCAACCAGTGGATTGAGCAAATGTATGCCAAAGGGATGCCCGCCCCGTTCCTTTCCGTGCTCATCGACGATTGCATCCAGAAGGGTCGCGACTACAACGACGGCGGGCCGCGGTACAATAACACCTTCATTCAAATGGTGGGCCTGGGGAGCATTACCGACTGTTTTGCGGCGCTAAAAGAGTTGGTCTTTGAGGAGAACCGCCTCGCGTTGCCCGAACTCGTGCGTGTCTTGGATCAGGACTACGCCGGGCAGGAATTGCTGCGGCAGCGCCTGGTGAATCGCACGCACAAGTACGGCAATGACGACGAGTACGCCGACTCGCTGATGATTCGCGTGTTCAATGCCTGCTTCGATGCGGTCGATGGACGTCCCAACACCAAGGGGGGGCGGTATTGTGTGGAAATGCTCCCGACCACCTGTCATGTCTATTTCGGCTCCATCACCGGGGCGACTCCCGATGGCCGTCGGGCGAAACTGCCGCTATCGGAGGGGATCTCGCCGGTGCAGGGCGCGGATCGCCAAGGCCCCACCGCCGTGGTGAAGTCAGCGGCGAAGATGGACCACGTCAAGACCGGTGGGACGCTGCTCAACCTCAAGTTTTCGCCAACCGTGGTGGCCACCGAGGACGCCCTCGACAAGTGGGCGCATCTGGTCCGGGGCTATTTTCGGATGGATGGTCATCACATCCAGTTCAACGTGGTGACGGCTGAGCAGTTGCGGGAGGCCCAGGCTGATCCGTCGTCGCACCGGGACTTGATCGTCCGGGTGGCGGGTTACAGCGATTACTTCTGTGACCTTTCCCGGGAGCTCCAGGAAGAGATCATCGCCCGCACGGAACACGAGCGGCTTTGAGAGCCCCAAGAAAGCAGGTTCACCATGAAGCCGATGGAAGCGGATGGAAGGGGGAGAGACGAAGAAGACCTTTCTTCCTGCCAGCTTCGGTTTTCTTGATGGTGAAGCATCAAGAGGACTGGCGCTTGATCTGCGGCACTTCCGGGTGGGTTCCAAAAGCGGCACCTAAGGGGGCCGCAGTCCAAGACCTGGCGGACATTCATGAGCACTTGATATGTTTGTAACTCGTCACACATGACGAAAACATGGAGTGAGTTTATTATAAAACGTCATATGTGGCGAGTAATATTTACATACGTATTCGCCTTGCATGGCGAGTCATAGTCAATTACATTAATTCTATCGCCATCGAAGGCGTCTTATGAAAATTGATCGAAACAGCACAGATGAAGCGGTTCTGCGCGAGCTGGGCGCACGGCTGGCCAGGGTGCGGTTGGATCGGAATCTGACGCAGGCCCAGTTGGCGGAGCAGGCGGGGGTTTCGAAACGTACGGTGGAACGGCTGGAGTCGGGCGCGGTGGCCACCCAGCTGTCGGGATTCATCCGGGTGTGCCGGGTGCTCGAGTTGGTGGACCGGTTGGAATTACTGGTTCCGGAACCGCTGCCGAGCCCGATGGCGTTGTTGAAACTGGCTGGCAAACAAAGGCGCCGGGCATCCGCTGGCCGGAAGGCTCGAGGGCCGTCCACCAAATGGCAATGGGGAGATGAACCATGACCACCCTGGCGGAGGTGCGGCTTTGGGGGAGGACCATTGGCGCTGTTTCCCTGGCGGAGGCGGGTCGGGTGGCCACGTTCCAGTATGCCCCGGCCTTTGCACAAAGCGGTATTGAGGTATCGCCGCTCACCATGCCGTTGAGCGACCGGGTTTACACGTTTCCGGAGTTAGCGGAAGGGACCTTTCACGGGTTGCCCGGACTGTTGGCGGATTCCTTGCCGGACCGGTTTGGCAATGCGCTCATTGAAGCCTGGTTGGCAACTCAGGGCCGAAGCCCGGAGAGTTTCAACGTAGTGGAACGTCTCTGTTACACCGGCTCGCGAGGGATGGGGGCGCTGGAATACGCCCCTTCCCTTGGGCCGCGGCCGCAATCAGCGAAACGGATTCACGTTGATAGCCTGGTGAAGCTGGCTTCGGACGTGCTCAGCCAGCGCAAGAGTCTAAAGGGGGGATTTGCCAATGGGGCGCGGAAGACTGCCTTGCAGGACATTTTGCGCGTGGGCACCTCGGCGGGCGGAGCGAGGGCTAAAGCGGTGATTGCGTGGAACCGGCAGACTCATGAGGTTCGTTCCGGGCAGGTCGAAGCCGGAGATGGCTTTGAGTACTGGCTGCTCAAGTTTGATGGGGTGACCGGAAACCGGGACAAGGAGTTGGAAGACCCCAAAGGCTACGGCGCAATTGAGTATGCGTATGCGCTGATGGCCGGGGCGGCGGGAATCCGGATGAGTGAGTGTCGGCTGCTCGAGGAAAATGGCCGGCGACACTTCATGACCCGCCGTTTTGACCGTCTGGAGAGTGGTGAGAAATTGCACATGCAGTCCCTGGGAGCGCTGGCTCATCTGGATTTTAATCAGGCGGGAGCGCATGCCTATGAACAGGCGTTCCAAGTCGTGCACCGGCTCGGAATGCCGATGCAGGCAGTGGAAGAACAATTCCGCAGGATGGCCTTCAACGTGATTGCCCGGAACCAGGACGATCACGTGAAGAACATCGCCTTTCTGATGGACAAGGCGGGGCACTGGTCCCTGGCTCCGGCCTTCGACGTCACGTATAGTTACAACCCGGATGGTGACTGGACCTCACGCCACCAGATGAGCCTCAATGGCAAACGGGATGACTTCACGCTGGCGGACTTTCGGCTCTGCGGTCGAAACGCCTTTTTGAAGAGGGGCCGTGCTGAGGCGATCGTGGAAGAAGTGCGGAAGGCAGTGGCAAAGTGGCCGGAGTTCGCCGGACAGGCAGGTGTCGCGAAGGAGTGGGTCAGGCAAATCCATAAGAACCACCGTCTGGATTTGCCTGAGGGTTGACGGGCTCTCATCCCTGGTCGAGGCACTCCCGGATGAGCTTGGCGAGAATCTCAGGCCCGAAGGGTTTGGGAAGGTAATGGATTCCCGCTGCAGAGGAGCTGCCTCGATCCACCATCTCCGCGCTGTAGCCGCTGGAAAGGATGACCTTGAGCTTGGGCTGCTCTTGGAGAAGCGTTTCCGCCAACTCCAAACCGTTCATGCCTTCCGGCATCACCATGTCGCTGATCAAGAGCCTAATTTCGGTCCGGTGTTTCTGCCAGAGGTCGATCGCTTCTCTGCCATGCTGGGCTTCCAAGACCTGATAGCCTAGAGATCGCAATCCCTTGGCGGTGCTGCGCCGAAGGGTGATTTCGTCTTCGACGAGGAGAATGGTTTCCGTTCCGTGCGCCAGAAGGGGAGTGGTTGGCTCAGCCGGCTTCTGGATGTCCGGGGTAGTAGCCGGCAGGTAGACCCGGAAAACGGTGCCCAGACCCAGTTGGCTGGTGACTTCAATCCATCCTTTGTGCTGGGCGGTGATCCCGTAGACGGTTGCCAGGCCGAGCCCTGTTCCTTTCCCCGCCTCTTTCGTAGTAAAGAATGGTTCGAAGATTCGTTTCAGCGTTGTCTCGTCCATTCCGCAGCCAGTGTCACTGACGGACAGGGTCACAAAGCGGCCTGGCCTTCGATCCACCTGGATTGTGCTTTCTGCGGTGTCGATCGTCACGGCTTCAGTGGTGATCGTGAGCCGGCCTCCCTTCGGCATGGCGTCGCGTGCGTTGACGGCCAGATTCATCAAAACCTGTTCCATCATTCCTGCGTCCACGGCAACGGGAGGGAGACACGAACCAGCCTCGAAGACAAGTTTGATGTGCTCGCCAATGAGGCGTCCCAGCATTTTGAGCAGGTTGGAGACGATGTCATTGAGATCAAGGGTCCGGATCTCCAGGACCGATCGACGGCTGAACATCAGCAGTTGCCGGGTCAGGTTCGCGGCGCGTTTTGTCTCTGTCTGAAGCTCGTTCAGCATCTCCTTGACTTCGTGATCGAACCCCGGTCTGCGCTCCAGCAGGCTCAGATTCATCATCGTTGCAGCCAGGATGTTATTAAAGTCGTGGGCGACTCCTCCCGCCAGTTGCCCGATCGCCTCCATCTTCTGTGCCTGGCGGAGTTGCTCGGCCAGGCGCTTTCGCTCCGTGATGTCGACACCGATTGAAAGTAGCCCCTGAAGTCCGCCGATGGATACCGTTTCACCTCCATAGAGGCAGTCCAGCTGCCGTCCATCCTTGGCGTGGAGCGTTACCTCCAGGTTCTGAACGCGGCCATGTTCTCGAACGGCATTGACAAGGCTCGCGCGAGCCTCGGGCGTCAGCCATCCCAGCTGGACCGAGGTCCGTCCGATCGCTTCTTCCCGGGTAAAACCGGAAACCTTGCAGAAAGCCTGATTGATGTCCAGGTAGACTCCCGTCTCCAGATCCGAGAGGGTGATCATAACCGGCGCGTTCTCGAACACCTTGGAGAATTTCTCCTCGCTCTGGCGCAGCGTCTCGGTGGCCTCCCGGGCTGACGTGATATCTTCCGCGATCCCGGCCACCCGCACCACTTTGCCGTGGTCATCTCTTACCGGATACACTCGGGCAAATACCCAGCGAATCAGGCCATCCGGCCGTGCAATCCGGTACACGGGGAATGCAGGGTTACTCCAGTCTCCCGAGCCAAAACGCTGGATCGCCTCCAGCACTCCCGGTCGGTCCTCCTCCAGGACCGACTCAACCCATTCACGTGCGTTTCGATAGAGTCCCTCACAGGGACGACCCCAGATCTTCTCATAGACAGGATTGATGTAGAGGATATTTTGCCAGTCCGGAGTACCCAGCCAGAAGACTTCCTGGACGTTTTCAGCCAACTGCCGGAATTTTTCCTCACTCCTGCGCAAGTTGGTCTCCGCCCGTTTCCGCTCGGTGACGTCATTGAAGACGGTGGCAAACTGCCGGGGCTGAGGTGAGAACGCTTCGATTTCGTAGTAGCGGTCCAGCACAGGCAGAAACTGTTCGAAACGAACAGGTTTGCCGGTCAGAGCGACTTCTCCATAAATCTCGACGAAAGGTGTCTCCTGGATCCCCGGGATAACCTCGGTGACGAGCTTGCCTGTGGCCTGCTCTGCAGAGATGCCGGTGTGAGCTTCGAAAGCGGCGTTTACCTCCAGGAAACGGTAGTCCACTGGCTTTCCCGCCTCATTGGTGACGATCTCATGCAGGGCGACCGCGTTCAAAGAGTGCTCAAAGAGGCCCTTGTAGCGCGCCTCACTCGCTCGAGTTGCCTCGTGAACCGATCGCTGGTGGGCGATAGAAGTCCCCAGTCGTTGGCGAACCCAATAGATGCCAACCAGGCCGAACCCTCCAAGCAGAGTGTGCCCGAGCGCTGCTTTGAACACCCCGGAGCGGACGATTCCCTGGTAGCGATCCATCGGCACTGCGACACTGATGCCCCCGCGGATTTGGCCTTCCCGGTATCCCTGTTTGGAGTGGCATTTCAAGCAGGAGGCCTCCACCAGCATGGGCTGCATGAGCCGGAGATAATCTTGGCCATCGATGGCGGCAACGGAGCACCGTTCCTTCGCTCCGGCCTCGAAGCTGCGCAGCGCAGTTTCCTCCCAGGCATCGGGCGCGTTGGCAGGATGGAGGGGTTTCAGGCTGGTGATGTGCCCGCGAACTCCGTACTGCTCCCGGGACATTTCATGCACCTGGCGGGTCATGTAGGCGGGATTCACCAGCGTCAGGTTTTGTCCGGAGGTGGTGGTCACATCCCGGTTTGGTATTTCCAGGTAGGGGTTTGGGGGGGTCTTTTCGGTAATTGGAACGTAGACCCCTCCGTGCGTCGAAGCCCAGCGCCGATAGAGCAGGTCCTTGTTGTAGCTGGACCGTGCCTCGGTGGTCGCCAATTCCAGTGCGTTCTGCTCTTGACTGTGCCATTCCCAGAGGAAGAAAGCGGCTATCACTACCACCCAGAGCACCGCTACGAGGACAGCCACAGAGCGTACCCGATCGGCTTGGTTAGGTGTGGGCGTCTGCACTGGCGTGTTCATGCTGACATTCCAAGGATTCGCATCGACTCTGGTTTTAACCCGATGGACAAGAATCAGCCGCTTGTCGAGGCGTGG
The DNA here is from genome assembly GCA_964411985.1 of uncultured Verrucomicrobiota bacterium. Lineage (GTDB taxonomy): Bacteria > Verrucomicrobiota > Verrucomicrobiia > Limisphaerales > J093 > CAYPNF01. Next base: position 53,230 of record CAYPNF010000042.1, on the reverse strand, counting down.
AACCTGGATCGGTTTCTCATGCGAACATTAGTCGGAGTCTTTTGGATCTGGCGGAGACTCTAAGAAAACTCGGGGTGCAGTACAAGTCGCGAAATGGATGCGTAGGTGAAATGGATGGCGGGGGGCCTTGTCCAAAGAAACAGCTGTCCGGTTTTCCATCGGGCGGGTGCTATAGGTTGAAACATGAATGTGCCGGATGCAGAACTGCTCTCCCGTTACGTGAAAGAAGGGTCGGAACCTGCCTTCACGGAGATTGTCAGCCGCCATTTTGACCTCGTCTATTCCGCCGCCTTGCGGCAGGTAGCGGGGGATGCGGAGGCAGCACGGGATGTTGCCCAGTCCGTCTTTACGGACTTGGCGGCGAAAGCGCGGTCGTTGAGGGATCGGTCGTCCCTGGCAGGATGGCTGTTTACCAGCGCCCACCATGCAGGCTGCAAGTTCGTCCGCACGGAACAGCGGCGTCGCGCTCGCGAAGCCCAAGCCCTTGCCATGCAACCACTCGAAGCCCCTTCCGAGCCTGACTGGGACCGATTGAGTCCGCTCATTGACCAGGCTATGCAGGAATTGAACGAGGAGGAGCGGGAAGCGCTGTTATTGAGGTACTTCGAGCGGCGGGAGTTGCGCACCGTGGGGATGGCCCTGGGGGTGAGCGAGGAAGCCGCTCGCAAGCGCGTGGGCCGTGCCGTCGAGCGTCTGAGGACGGTGTTTGCCCGCAAAGGAGTGAGCCTGAGTGGCGGCGCGCTCGTCGCTGTTTTGACCGCCCATGCCGTGAGTGCGGCTCCGGCGGGCACGCTTGCGGCCGTGGCGGGGGCGGCGTTTGCGTCTGGCACAGCAACTTCCATGAGTAGTCTGAGTATTATGAACCTGTTTACCTTGAAAACCGCATCGGCTTTGACCGGTGCAGCCATCGTCGCTGGAACCGTCACCTACTTTGTGCAGGAGCAAAATGTCGCGAGTCTGCGCGCCGAGAACCAGGCCCTGGTGGCGAAAGCACAAAGCCTGGGCGCCCAGTTTGAGGGCGCAGCCGGAGATCTGCAACTGCGTGACCAGGAAATTGCACGTTTACGCAAGGAATCCGCTGACCTCCTTCGGCTTCGCAACGAAGTGGGGCAGTTGCGGCGACAGTTGGCCAGCGCCCCCAAGACGGCTGCGGCTGGATCTGGGTTGGCCGAACCCCAAGCAAATCATGATTCTGAGGAGGCCCGGGAGCGTGATCCGGCCTGGCAAGGATTCAGCGAGATGGCGATCCTGAAGATGAATCATCTGAAGCAGGTGGCTCTCGCGTTCATCATCTACGCTGGCGACCACGGGGATGTTCTTCCCAGCCATTATGCTGAGGCCTCGGCCTACATGAAGGGCCTGAATCAGTTCGATACCAATGCCTACGAGATTGCCTACAGCGGGCCGCTTCAGTCGATCTCCAATCCCGCGCAGACACTGCTGGTCAAGGAGCGTGAGGGGATGGTAACTCCGGAGGGCAAACTCGCGCGCGCCTACGTGTTTGCAGACGGTCATTCTGAAGTCGCCACCCGCGCGACCGCAGAGGAATTCATCGCCTGGGAAGCGGAAAGGACTTTCAAACCTTCCGCCGCCGCGACCGCCCAAACCGGCGAAGGTCTGCGGTGATGAATCTGGATTTTGTCTCTCCCGCCTCTCCCGCATTCGATCACCATAGTGACTCGGGCAGTCAGGGGAGTAGAACACCCATCGCCGAGGGGCGGAAAAGACAGGGGGGCCGACATGATGAACAAGATTCACAGGATGGGATTGCATTGCGTTCGGCACCGTTTGCTTTTCATCCTGTGCATCCTGGTCATCCTGTCTCAGTTCCCTTCCTCGTA
>CAYPNF010000042.1:0-51289 GCA_964411985.1 uncultured Verrucomicrobiota bacterium | reverse complement strand
GCCGCCGAGGGGTAAAAGGCTCGGGGATGAAGGTCTTCTCTTCCTGCCTGCTTCGGTCTTCTTCATGGTGAAGCATCAACAAGATTGGCTCTCCATCTGCGGCACCCTGCGGATTTCAGCTGAACCTCAATTCTTTACAGAAGGAAACAAAGGAAACGAAGAGGAAGACAGGTGGGTTCTGACATGATGAACAAGATTCACAGGATGGGATTCCATTGCGTTCGGCATTGTTTGCTTTTCATCCTGTGCATCCTGCTCATCCTGTCTCAGTTCCCTTCCTCGTAGCCGCCGAGGGGTAAAAGGCTCGGGGATGAAGGTCTTCTCTTCCTGCCTGCTTCGTTGCCTCCGTGGATGGTTTTCAGGATGTGATTTATGGAGGAGGTATCCGCAGATGTCACCGATGTTCACAGATGGCGGAAAGAGTCTGGCCGGGGAGGATCGTGACTTCGGAGGCAAGGTTGATCCGCATTCGGCCTTCCTCGAAGCGCAGGCTTGCGGGCAGATCCTTGCCTTGCAGTCTTACGGTGACTTTGGCAGGAGTGACGCCGGGCGCGCAGGCTAGAGCCAAAGACCGGAGTCGGACCTGGCCCCACTTGACTTCCAGAGAGGCATGGCAGGCCGTTCCTTCTGTACGCTGCCGGTACGTGCCCCAGCCCTCGGCGCAGGTGAAGGCGCCCCGAAAATCGCCCGGAGTGATGCGTGGTGCAAAGCCGAGATGACCCTTTGGCCCATGTGCTTCGAAGCCGCACAGGCCGAGGAAAACTCCATAACTGGCCATCGCGCGGGCGTAATGGTCGCCGCACTCCACCTCGTTCCATGGATTCTGTCGGGCGGGATGATAGCGATCATGGATGCCGCGGCAGATGGCGAGGGCTTCCTGGAGCATTCCTTCCCAGGCCATATGACCGGCCACCTGGTACTCGATGCCGGTCCAGATTTCGTCGCGGTAGAGCACGGATTCCGGTCCCAGGTGCTTGCTCTTGGGCCAAGTACAGGTGAACAAGCCGGCTTCGCCCGGGCGGGCGAACCAACGTTGGGGCGGATGAGCCGCGTTCTGCGGCCCGATGTCCGGGGCCCAGTCGTACGTCCAGATAGCGCGCAACGAGGACAATACCGTTTCCTTGGGATACAGGTAACCCAGTCCGACCTGGTGTGCCCAGCCTTGTCCAAACATTTGGTCCGCGAGACAGCCATCCGCATACTGGTGCTTCGGATGCTTCTGCAGATCGACCTTTTGGATGAAATACTCGCCGTTGTAGAGACGATCCACGGAGAGCTTGGCGCCGGAGGTAAATACCTTCCGGCAGAGTGCGGCGAATTCGGTGTCTCCGACCTCCTTGGCCATTTCCTCCGCCGCCCGCAGCGCGCCAAGATAGAGCGAGCCGACCATGGTATTGGCGCCTTCGAAATTGATGTCGTAGGTGTTGTGCTGCGAGCCCTCCAGGAGGCCGTCCTGGTTGCCGTCTTCCTTGAGCAAGAACTCCACGGTCTTTTTGATGCGCGGCCAGTTGCGCTTCAGGAAGGTGGGATCTTTGGACATCTGATGTTCCCGCAGGCATTTGAGCACGGTGCCTCCCTGGCTGTCGCCCGCCCACCAATCATTGCTCTCGCCGCGGAAGTGGATGGCACCCGTGGCTTCGACGAAGCCCGTGCCGAAATCCTGCATTTCGCGGACGGAACGTTCCAGGTCGGGGAAGAGACGGGCCATCGCGTGTTCATAATTCCACACGTGGGCGCAGGTGCCTTCGCAGCAACGGACCCCTTCCCAAGCCCAGAACCGGCCGTTCGCCCACCACTGACAGGTGGAGCTGGCGAGGATGGAGACGGGAGCGAAAAGGCGGTCCAGGAGCCAGGTGGGCAGAGTGGAATCATACCAGGTGTCACGCCAGAGCCGGGTCTGACCGGCAAGCCGATCCAGGTGCTTGGCCGTGTACTCGGCCACCGCGAGGGCGTTGGTATGGCGAGTGGCATAGTAATTCCCGTTCTTGGCGCGGTTCGGAAAGTGCCAGGTGACCACGAAGGTGAGGACGGTTTCCTGTCCAGGTTTGAGGGATACTTTTTGTCCAAGGGCGGCACAGAGCGAACTTGAGAAAGGTTTTTCCAATTCTTTCGCGGAAGCCAGGGCGCTTTCTCCCTGGAGCAGCGCGGAGAGCGAATGATCGGGTAGATCGAGAACGGTGAGGGAAGGACGTTTGCCGCTGATGATCCCCAACCCCATGGTGCCAAAGTCATGCTGGGTCTCCAGCGGTCCGCCCTGGCCGCGGCGAGGCGCATCGCTCAGCTCCATCTGATCGATATTGACGTGTCCCCAAGGGCCGGAGTCCTTGTCGACAATCTGGATCTGGGCCTGGCGCCCCTGGAGTTCGCGGACGTTCCAGGAACTCCAGGTGAGTGCTTCGACGTTCTTGCCGGTGGCGGTGCGAACGACTTTGCCTTCGACGAGCAGGTTGATACAGGTTTTCCCTGCCAGGCCGCCGCCACCGATCAGGAAATTGAGAAAGGCGCGGTCGATGACAAACAGCGGGGAGGTGAGGGTCCCCTGGGGCGGGTCGCCCTGAAGGAAGGTGTTGACCAGGCCCTTGCCCTGGAAGCCAGTCACGGGTTGCTGGTTGGGGAGAGTACCGCGGGCGGGCTGTTTGCCGAAGGCGGTTCCTTCTGCTTTCCAGTCGCCGTAGTTGTCCTGCTCAAAGTCAGCGAGCGTGTGAGCGGGACGGAGGGCTGCGCCGGAGGACTGGATGGCTCGGGCGGAGCCCAGGATCATGGTGAGATTGCCGCGCTGGACGAGTTGGTGTCGGCGGACTCCTTCGTAGACTTCGCCGGTATGGCAGCAAACGCCATTCTCGAGCCAGCCGGCCAGAGTGACCTCAGCCTTGGCCGTACCCTGGTTCTTGACTCGGAACTGGAGGACGGTAGCCGGGAGGGCACTGTCCGCGGCATTCAAGGGGATGAAGGGGGAGAAGGCTTCCAGTTCCACCGTGACCGGGAAGTTGGGATCGGCGTATCGGACCCGGCCGATAGGGTATTCTCCACGGGCTTGGACTCCTGGGAAACCGGCGCGATCGAGGTTCCGCACCAGAACCCGGTTTTTGGTGCGCACGCGGATGGCAAAACCCTGCTGGAGAGGCGCGGCCGGACTGGGCAGGCGTTGGTAGTGCGTGTCCGCGGTCGGGGCGTAATTGCTATCGGAGTTGAAGATATCCCAATGCACCAGGCGTCCCTCGCCCGTCAGGTAGAGTTGCCCCGCGCCGATCCCGCCCACCGGCATGGCGAACATGCGCAAGTCTTCGCCTCGGTACCAAGTGGGTTCACCTTTGGCGAAGAGCGATTGGATCCAATCGGGTTTCAGCTTCTTGTCGGCGGGCACGAAATGGTCCGCAGTGTCCTTGGGTTCGAACGGGCCGGCGATGGAGTGCAAGGGATCCGCAGCCGCGAAGGAGAGGGCGGTCAGACCGGTTAGCTTGAGGAACGATCGGCGGTCGCTGCAGCCGCAGGAACTGCCAGGGGCACAGGAACCTTGGGAGGATTTCATAATAGGGTATTCACGATCGGCGGCGGCGTTGGGTGAGCACGGCAGCGATGATGATGGCGCCGGTGAGCATCAAACGGCTCGCTTCGGGGACGGCATTGATGCTGAGAATCTTTTCCAGGTAACCGATGGTCAGAACGCCGAGGAGTGTGAGGCCGATTCCACCCCGTCCGCCGGTGAGGGGAGTTCCTCCAATGACCACCATGGCAATGGCAGTCAGTTCATAGCCGACACCGGCTTCGGGATCGCCCTGCTGTTCCTGCGCCGCCTGGCATAGCCCAGCGACCGCCGCGAGCACACCCGAGGCGACATAAGCCAGAAGCTTGGTGACATCCACGGGCACTCCTGAAAGCCGCGCTGCCTCCTCGTTTCCTCCGATCGCGTAGAGCTGGCGACCCCAGCGATGCCGGGAAAGCAGGATCCAGGTGAGGAGCGCGCAGACGGCGAAGATGGCGGTGACCACAGAGAGGTTTCCGTCGAAGATTCGGTTATCGATGGCGCGGAAGATGCCTGGCACTTCGACGTACTGAAAGGTGCCATCCGCATTCTTCACCGCGGTGGACACCTTCATGCCGCCCGAGACCGTTTTGGCAAGTCCGCGGGCAAACACCATCATGGCGAGGGTGGCGATGAAAGGTTGGATCCGAAACCAAGCGGTGACCCCGCCCGCCACACCGCCGCAGAGCGCGCCGACCAGGAGGCTGAACGGGACCGTGAGCCACGGGTTCCACCCCCAATGAATGCTCATGACAGAGAAGGAGACGGAGACCAAGGCTAACATGCTTCCCACCGCCAGATCGATGCCTCCGCTGATGATGACCAGGGTCATGCCGCACGCGAGCATGCCAAAAACCGAGGATTGGCGAAGCGCGTCCCGATGCGTGCCGAGCTTGAAGAAGGCGCCGTCGGCGTTGAAGAGGCACCCGATCACAAACACCGCCACCAGGGCCACGGTGGCGCGCGCAGCCGGATTACTCCACATGCGCCAGGCGATCGACTTCGGTTGGGTGACGGGAGGTGGGCTCATACAGAAAGGCTTCCCATGGCGGCTTGAAGAATTCGGGTGGCGGTGGCCTCTTCGCGGGTGAACTCGGCGGTGGCCCGGCCCCGGTGCAAGACCAGGATTCGGTCACTCAAGGCCAGCAGTTCAGGCAGTTCGGAGGTGATCAGGAGCACGGCGATTCCGCGGGAGGCGAGGTTTCCCAGAAGTTGATAGATCTCGCGTTTTGCACCGATGTCGATTCCGCGCGTGGGTTCATCGAGCAGGAGCAGCTGTGGGTTAGTGTGGAGCCACTTGGCCAGGGCCACCTTCTGTTGGTTGCCGCCGGAGAGGGCGCCTACTTCGAGGTCGAGGGATCCGGCCCGCAAGGAGAGCGTTTCGCCGAGTTCCCGAGCGATCTCCCGTTCGCGGGTGGGCTGTCGCCAGCCACCGGGTGAGATGCGCGGGAGGCTGGCCAGGGTGGCATTGGCGATGATCGATAGGGGAAGAACCAGGCCGGTTGCCTTGCGGTCGTTGGTGAGAAGTGCCACCCCTTGCCGGATGGCTTGGCGTGGGTTGACGATTTCCAAAGGCTTGCCGTTCAACCATGCCTCGCCCTCGACCGCTTTGCCGTAGGCACCAAACAGACTCAGGAAGAGCGAGCTTGCTCCCGAATCCTGGAGACCCGCAATCCCCAGAATCTCCCCCGCCCGCACCGTGAGAGAAACGGCATCCACGGTCGGTCTTCCTCCGCGGCGGTCTCCGGCGACGGTGAAGTCCTTCAGCCTCAGTCGTTCTTCCCCCAGCCGGGTAGTGTGGCGTGGGAATTGTTGTTCCACGTCACAACCCACCATCCATTGCACCAGCTGGGCTGGCGTCAACTCAGCGGCCGGGGCGCTGCCGATGTATTGGCCATCGCGCAAAACGGTGATGCGGTCCGCCACCCGCTCGATTTCCTCCATCCGATGGGTGATGTAGACGATGCCACAGCCACGCGCCTTGAGTTGGGCGATGAGGCTAAACAGTTTTTCCACCTCCGGAGCGTTGAGGCAGCTGGTCGGCTCATCCATGACGATGACCTTCGCATTCTGGGCGAGGGCTTTGGCGATTTCAACCAACTGCTGCTGGGCAATGGGCAGGTCTTCCACACGCCGGGAGACATCGATGTCGATGCCGAGCTGGTCCAGGAGGCGCTGGGCCTCTTGTTGTTGCTGCCGGTCGTCCACGAAGCCTGCCCGTGTCCTCGTGCGGCCCAGGAAGATATTGTCTGCCACGCTCATGCTGGGGACGAGGGAGAGTTCCTGGTAAATGAGCGCGACTCCGAGCGAGTTGGCCTCCAGCGGGGAACGTGGGCGCACGACATGTCCCTTGATGGTGATCTCCCCCTCGAAGTCCGTGTGAACCCCCCCAAGAATCTTGATAAGTGTGCTTTTCCCGGCACCGTTCTCCCCAGCCAGGATCAGCACTTCCCCGGCGCGGATGTCGAGACTCACATCGCGTAGGACCGTTACACTACCGAACCGCTTGCCAATGCCGGCCATTCGCACCAGGAACGGGGCGGCGCCGGTTTGGGTTGCGGCGTTCGGATGGGGTAGTGGAGACGACATGCCCGGATGGATTCCTCAGGCTAGCTGGGATTACTGGGCGGGTTCCAGTTTGAGGTAGTCCAGGCCCACCATGTAAGACTTCACGGCTTTGGCATTGGCTCCCACAACCTCGAGGGTGAAGGTGTGTTCGCCGGCCGTGAGGGTATGGGTGCCTAGGTCGACGATGTCCGAGGGCACTACCTGCTGGTGAAAGAAGTCGATCGGTTCCCCCAACTTCTTGCCGTCCAGCGATGGTTGCGCGACGCCGTAATCGACCGCTTTCGTGAAATGAGCGGTGAGCTTGTAGCGTCCCTCCTTGGCTACGGGAAGCGCGAGGTCCAGCTTGTCCCCTGGCTTGGCGTCGATCCACCATAAGTGGGCGTCATTGCTCCACTGCCCTTCGAAGCCGGAGAGGTCCTGTTCCTGCGGGTTTCCGCCGGTCTTGCTGAGGATTTTCAGCTTTTCTCCCTCGATCACGCCTGGAACTTTGAAAGTCTGGACTTCGGTCCAGTAACCAAACCGTTCGGAGAGGGGTTGCGGGGTATAGGGATCTTTGCCACCGGGGGCCAGGTACCAATACACCGTGCTGGCATACAAAGTGGGACGGTTGTTGGGATAGTACTTTTCGATAGCACCCTCAAAGCGCTTCTGGAACGGGATGTTGTCCATGATGTGCCAGCGGTTCACGCAGATGTGTCCCTTGTTGTTCATGCTGATCGTCTGGTTGTGATAGGCGTTCTGAAACAGGGTGGGATTGCACCAGGCATACCCGAAGTAGTCCTCTGAGCCGGTGCCGATCGTGGAAGGGAACTTCTCGCCGTCCACGAAGAGTTTCTCATCCCCTTCGCCCCACCAGCCGCCCCGGGGATTCCACACGTGGAGCATGACGCCCAGGAAACGCCCCTTGCCCTCGGTGGTGAGCAGGGTCCAGTCGATCTTCCTCCGTTCCGGATCCTGAGGCAGGAACGCGTCCCGATGCCACTTGGCATGGAATCGGGCCAACTGGCTGATGGGCCGCTGGAGCGGGGCATGGATGATTTCAAAGGAGACGGTACGGGCTTCGGATCCATCGTTGGCGAGTTCCAGGAGGGCTTCCTTGGCGAAAGGCATATACCAGTGCGAATACCAGATGCCGTCCTCGGTCAGACCGCTGGGAAGGGAACGATAGCGATTGGCGCCCGCCGCCGTGCCGAAGAACTCACCGAAGGGAGACCAGACGCTCGGGGTGGCTTCCCCGTCCCATTTGATGCTGAAAGTGAGTTCGCGCAGCGTTTGTCGGTCCTGTGGGGTGGGGGGGAGATTGACTTTGGCTCGGATCGTGCGGATGGCGCGGGCTCCGTTCAGCTTCAGCATGACCGCTTTGCCCCCTGGGGGGACGGTCACGCTCTTGACCTCGGTGACATTGCCGGGGTCGGTGCTCCAGTTGGCGGCACCCAGGGTGGTCAGGGTGCGGTTGGCGCGGTCGAGCGACGCGTTTTCGTCCGCGCTGAGTTCCCGCTTGAAGGTGGGTACCTGCGTGCCAGCGGGGAAAGTGGAATAGACGAATTGGAAGTAATCTCCCCAGCCGGGGTCGGCCACGATTTTACAGGATTTCTGAAAGGGAATCGGGGTGTAGTTGTTCCAGCCCATGGCCACGGTGTGCACCAGCGCGCCGCGGGTAAAGGGCGGGTTCTTTCCATCAAAATAGCCGCGGAAGGGCAGGTCGACCGTCGGTTCGGTGGCGCCGTCCAGGTAGATGCGGACGTGACCTTCTTTGGGCGTGGCGGACCAAATGCGCCAAATGCAGCCAGGGCCCTTCATTTCCGCCATCACGGATTGGTTCCCTTCCTTGCGTATGACACCACCGCCGTCCCCGTTGGCATCCCAGCCAACGTACTTGCCAGTGGCAGCGTCATACTGGCTGGCGCGGTCATAGCTGGACCATTGCGCGCAGGTCTCCCCTTCCACGGGCAGCACGGCCAAGTGTTCCAGGTCAGTGAGACTGTGGACGAGGTCCACATAGGTCAGCGCGCTGGCGGCGTGGGTGGTGAGCGTGAAGACGGCTGCGATGGCAGCCACAGCGGTGGTGAGGAGGTAACGCATAACAAACTCTCTATTTCGACTCGACAGTCCTGCACAAGGGACGGTCAGGACCTTAGCGCATGTGGTTGCGCAAGGGAATCCCCCGTTCGGGGGACTGTACGCTGACCAGGCGTCTGATAGAGTGCGGGGAGCAATCACCCCTAACTATGACGAAGAGATCGACCCTTGAGGGCTGGCTCGCTACCTTCACTTTTCTTTCACTGACGGGCCTGGCTGTGGCTGGCGAGAAAGCAGCGGTTCTTCCCGAGTCCTGCGACCTGCGGCCTTCCTTTGCTGGGGCCGAGCTGCCCTTGCGCTTGCAAGGGGGGCGCGGAACCTGTTCCGTCTTCACCATGGTGGGCGGGCTTGAATACGCATTGGCCCAACAACGGGGAAAAAGCCCCCGGCTCAGCGTGGAGTATCTCAACTGGGCGTCCAACGAAGCCACGCACGACAAGGAAGACGGGAGCTTTTTTTCCGATCTGTGGACGGGATTCGCCGCCTACGGCATCTGCACCGAGCCTGGCATGCCCTACCAGGAAAAGTTCGATGCAGCACGAAGGCCCAGCGCGGAGGCTCTGGCAGAGGCACGCGGGATTGCCGACAGCGGTTTGCGGATGCATTGGATTAAGCCTTGGAACGTGGAAACCGGCCTGACCGACACGGAGTTTCAAGAGATCAAGAAGACACTGGCGAGCGGTTGGCCGGTCTGCGGCGGGTTTCGCTGGCCCAGGGAAGAAACCTGGCAGGAAGGAACGCTCGCGATGACCTCAGCCGACAAGGTGTTCGATGGCCATAGCGTCCTGTTGGTGGGGTATCGTGATGACGCCAGTCAGCCGGGTGGAGGCGTGTTCTTGATCCGCAATTCGGGCAAAGGCTCCGCTGGCTCAGCCATGAACTACGAATACGTTCGCGCCTACATGAACGATGCGGTCTGGATCGATTATCGGCCGAAAGGAAGTGGCTACGATCCCGATCGACTGCGCTCTGACCTGACTACCCCCCACGGTGCCCCCATCGTGGGACGTAACCGGCGCGTTTCCAGCAACCAACAGCCCGGTTGGCACACCGAAAACCTCGACATGAACTGGCTGATGCCAGGCAACGCCGTGGAGATGCCGGTATTGGCGGGTCCAGGAGTCATCACGCACATGTGGTTCACCAGCCATGCCGGGTGGGTGGGGGAGCTGAATGCGCTGGTACTTCGCATCTACTATGATGGCAGTTCCACTCCGGCCGTGGAAGTGCCCTTAGGCGATTTCTTCGCGGTGGGGCATGGGCGTCCTGCGGTCGTGGAGAGTGTGCCTGTCCAAGTCTCCCCTACGGGTTCGCTCTCCTGCTACTGGCGCATGCCTTTCCGACATTCTGCGCGCATCACCGTCACCAACGACAATCCGGATCGTTCCACCGGCCTGTATTGGCAGGTGGATTGGACTCAGCTCGACGAACTGCCGCCTGAGACACCCTACTTTTACGCAGCTTATCAGCAGGGATATCCCCCTCCGGCGGGGCGGGACTACACGCTCGCGGATCTGGAGGGTAAGGGGCACTATGTGGGCACGGTGCTCTCCACCACGATGACCCAAGACGGTTGGTTTGGGGAAGGTGACGACTTCTTCTACATCGATGGCGAAACCGTCCCAAGCCTGCAGGGCACCGGGAGCGAAGACTACTTCAACGATGCTTGGGGGTTCCGGACCCGGACCGGCCCTTGGTTCGGGCAACCTCGCTGGCAAGGCGACCGGGCTGGGGATAGCGGCGTTTGTTACCGCTGGCATCTGCTCGACCCGGTGAATTTCAGCCGCTCGCTGAAGTTCGACATGGAACATCGCGGAAACTGTGAGGACGACCTGGACGGCTTCTTTGTGGAGCGGACGGATTTTTACAGCAGCGTTTCGTTTTGGTATCAGACGGGTACTCCTAAGAAAGTGACCCCTTTGCCCGGATGGCATGCCCGGAGGGTGCCTTGGCAGACGCACCATTTGGTGGGGAGCTTTCAGCAGGCCAAGAGTTCAAGCCGGGTCAAGCCAGAGGTCCAGACCACCGGATTCTTCGGCGCCCGTCCGGTCCTCCTTTGGACGAATCAGAACTCCAAAGCCACCCTGACCTTCCCGTTCACCTTGTCGGAAGCGGGCCGGTATGCTGTGCGGCTGACGGCGGGCCAGGGGCCGGAAGGGGGAACTTATGACATTGCTTTGGACGGGCGGAAGGTACTTGTCGCCCCGCTGCGGTCTGCGGAAGCGGGTGAGGCTGACCTTTTGTTGGGAACACACGAACTGGCTGCGGGCGAGCACCACCTCACCTTTACCGGCCCGAGCAAGACCGGACGCAAAGGGTCCCTGGTGGTCGAAGCTGTTCGCACCCTCAAGCTACCTCCAGAGGTGAAACGAACCGTGCGTACCCATCACGAAGCCCACTTTGTCCGACTGGGCATAGGTCGTGCGGTCTACGCCTACCGGCTGGCTTACGGGCATTTGCCCGATTCCCTGCTGACACTGGTGCGCTCGGGAATCATGCCGGGGCGCTACTCCAAGGATGAGAATGGAAACCCGCTCCGCTGTAAGGTGGAAGGCGGGTGGTTCGAAGTGGAAAGCCCCATCCCAGGAGGTTGGAAGCACCGCTGGCAGGGGCTCGATGCGCGACGTTGACCCTACTTGGGTGCTGACGTCCCTTCCCGAACACAGATAATCGAAGTCAGGTCGAGGCCGAGAGCCGCCGATTTCTCATTCTTTCCCACGAGCTTGAACAAAACGTTGTTCTTGCCTTCTGAAAAGGACAGCTTGCCCAGATAGAGCCGGTTGCTCTTCGCCACCTTCTCCGCGTAGAGATCCACGGGATCGCCGACCGGGTTCTCATCCTGGAACAGCTGGACGATTCCTTGCGCCGGACCTTGGACCGTTTCCAGGAAGATTTTGTACTCCGCGGTCACGGGAAGGTCGCAGGTGAACGAGATGAAATGGGGGCCAAACCAGTCGCCGCCGGTGCCCGTGAGGGAAAGGTACTTCACTTCCTCACCGCCGATCTTCTCCTTCTTGCGAGTCAGGCTGGCGTTGTCGAAGGACCAGGCGTAAATGGGGGTCTGCCACCAGATAGGGAAGAGAACCTCTTGAGGGTCCAGCACCGCCCGCTCTTGAACCGGCGGAGGGGACAGCTTGGCGGAAGGACGCTTCTCGGAATAGAACAGGGCCACGCTACAATAGTCCGTCAGGATGCTGTTCTTCTCACCGGCATGCTCGATCGTCTGCTTCAGGCTCTGACGGTAGGAGGGGGCATCGCCCAGGAAGAATCGGTAAGCGCCAGTGCGCCCGAGGTGCTTCATGTAACCCAGACACCCACTCAGTGGGAAGGAGATGCGTTTTTCCCAGCGGTCGGGCACATCGTACCAGCCGCCGTTGAAGAAATCCTCGGAGCCGGTGCCGTGGATGGTGAGTTCGCCGTCGATCGTTGCCTGGTCGTCCCCTTCGAAGAAGAGGGTTTTTCCGGACTCGAATCCCTGGGATTGCAGGATGACACCCACGAGGTGGCCGGAGCCGGTCGTATCCAGGAGAGTATACGGTTCGTTGAGCCGGGTGGGATTCTCCCGACGCCATAAGGCGTAGAACTTCCCTTCCCGCGCAGACCGGGGCACTGGAACGGTCAGGATCTCCGCGTTGATTTCAACCGGCGTTTTTCGCTCGGAAACGATCTCGATGGTTGCGCTTCGGTCGAAGGGCATCGGGAAATAGCAGTAATTGGTCGAGCCACTGGTTCCCAGCAGCAGCGACTGCATAGCCGGCTGCCCCCAGGCGTACCCGAAGAAGTCCCCTAGCGGACATTGCACGGCGGGCGCTTCGCCATCGAAGGAGATGTTCAACAGGAGATCGCGGTTCTTCCCCATCGCGGCCTCTGCGGGAGTCATGCGCAGGCCCACGATTCGTCCCCCTTTCTTGGTGGTAAACAGCGTCTTCTTCGAACCTGGCGCCACGACCACTTTGGCCTGGGTCGCTTGCACCTTTGCACCCGGCGGCGCGGTGAAGTGGCTGATATCCTGTCCACTGCTAGAGAAAAGTCCGGCCGCCTTGGAACGGTCTTGGAGATAAGCTCCAGTGGCATTGGGGTCGAAGCTCGCGATCGCGGCTTCGGCACCATAAAGGGCGTAATTGATCTGGTAGAACTGGGTCTTGGGGGCGCGAATGCGGACGATGCACGATTTTGCGAAGGGCATGGGGACGTAACAATAGTACCCACCTGCACCGAATCCCACCAAGGGACGCGGAAAGGCCGGATGCTTGCCGAGGAACAGATCCCGGTACTTCACGCTCACCCGAGGTTGGGTCTCCCCATCAAAGTAGAACTCCAACAGACCATCGCTGGGAGTCGGCGTCCAGACCCGGTAGATCACACCGGGCCCCTTCAGGTCAGCCAGGACCAACGTATCCGCCTCCTTGCGCACGAAGGAATAACGGCCTGAAAAACCGTCATCGTTGCCCCCCGTGCGGTCGTAGCTGGAGATGGAGGCAACCCGGGTCGATTGCCGGAGGAACGGGAGGCGGTCGAGACGGTACAGTTCCTGGATACCGGGGGAGTCCGCGGCCAGAAGTGTGGAAGCGGAGAGAAGGAGCCCGAGAGCAAGGTGATGATGGATTCTCATAGCATGGGGTGAGATTGCAGAAAATGGGACTAGCAGCGCAAACCTTTTACGACCGCTTCGGTGCGGGAACGGACGTGGAGCTTCTCGTAGATGCTCTTGAGGTGCGTGCGAACGGTTTCTAGGCCGATGCCCAGCGCTTCCGCGATTTCCTTGTTGATGTATCCCCGAGCCACGTGGCGCAGGATTTCCTCCTCCCGCGGGGACAGGTTCTCCGCTTCCCGCGGGGAGGGCCCGCGGCGCTGGAACGACTGCACCACCTTGCGTGCGATGTAGCCCGACATCGGCGCGCCGCCCCCGTGGACTTCGCGGATCGCTTTCAGAATCTCGGAAGGAGGACTTCGTTTCAGCAGGTATCCGCCTGCTCCCATCTCCAGCGCGCGGAACACATTATCGCTGTCGTCCGAAACCGTCAGCATGACGAAGTGGGCGTCCGGGAGGAGTTGAGAGAGGCTGGCGACACAGTCAATGCCGGAGATGCCAGGCAGGTGGACGTCCATGAGCACCACCTCGGCTTTGGAATTGGGCAATTGCCTCAAAGCCTCCTCTCCGGAGCCGCAAGTGGTGCAGCACGAGAGCCCTGGGTCCTGTGCCAGCAAGGCAGCCAAATGCTCCCGCACACTGGCGTCGTCTTCCACAATGGCGACCTGAATGCTCATGAAGGAAGGTCGATTATGGCCCGCCAAGGCCCCAATGGCAACGAGGGAAGTACACGGCAGCAAGACCGCAAGACCGGGAAGCTGCTGAAAAGTGGTTCACCATGAAGTTCATGAAGAAACCGGAAGAAGGACTCTCTTCATGGTGGACTTTACCATCTGCCTCCGGTGGTGATTGTCAAAGTGGTGGGGATCGCTTAGACTGACTCGACCATGGCCACTGTTGCTGAGCAATTACGAAGCGCGCGGGAGGCTCGGGGCCTTTCGATCCACCAAGTCGCGGATGTCACAAAGATGCGGACGGATCACATCCGCGCCCTGGAAGTCGGGGAGTACGAGACCTTCGTGGCGCCCGTGTACATCCGCGGTTTTGTGCGGACCTACGCGGCTTTGCTGAAGCTGGATGTGGCCGCCGTCATGGCTGAGCTGGATCGGGAACTGGGGAAGACCGAGAAGTTTTCGGAACCACCCAGCCTGGGTTCTGAAGCGCCTACCGCTTTGGATCAGTGGATGCTTCGGCTTTCGCGTATCAACTGGAAGATCGCCTTGCCGGTGCTGACGGTGGGCGTGCTGGCTGCAGGAACGTTTTGGGCGATCCGCGCTTACCAAAACCAGCGAGCTAAGGATCCGCTGGAAGGCGTCGGCCCGGGGATCTATCAGCCGACCACCCAGACCAACAGTGGGGATACCCTCCCGTTGCCGGCGGTGACCCCGTCGAGGCGGCCCTAGGAGAGTCGGGCCCGGTGTTCTGCACGAAACCTGGCTGGAAACCAGATCATGTCTTTGATCGCCAAGAATCCCTGGTTGGGCATCCCGCTGCTGGCCGTGGCGGTGTTGGCGGGTTTGTACGGCTTCCTGCGGTGGTTCGAATATAAGCAAGTGTACCATCCCACCCGTAGCTGGGACGGCGACGGGAGTCTCTTGGGAGTTCCGTGGGAGGATGTGAGGTTCAGCACCTCCGATGGGGTGGAATTGAGCGGTTGGTATTTTCCCCCTGCGAAAGGAGGTGTCTCGGCCACCCGCGTGGCGCTCGTGTGCCACGGGAACGGCGGGAACATGAGTCATCGGCTTGATCTATACCGGATCTTGATGGATGCCGGTTTGGGTGTGTTTGCGTTTGATTACCGCGGATATGGCCGTAGCCAGGGGCGCCCAGGAGAAGCCGGGACTTACCTGGACGCGGAAGCGGCTCACCGGTGGCTCCTGATCAAAGGATACGGTTCTGACCAGGTGATCGCCTACGGAGAATCGCTGGGGGGAGGGGTCGCCGCGGAACTCGCCTTGCGGCTGCCCGTGGCTGGCCTCATCCTGCAGAGCACTTTTGTCAGTGTCCCCGAGCTGGGCGCCGAACTCTTCCCCTGGTTGCCCGTGCGCACGATTTCGACCATCCGTTACGATACCGGCTCTAAACTGCCGCGGATCCGGGTGCCGCTCCTGATCCTGCACAGCCAGGTCGACACGCTGGTCACCTACCGTCATGCCCAGCGCAATTTCACCGTGGCGAATAACCCCAAAATGCTCTGCGAAATCTACGGGGACCATAATGACACGTTGGAAACGGATCCCCAGGCGCTGGTGAAGGGGGTACGGAAGTTTTTAGAGACGTTACCCGGTGGAGCTGCTTCGGTGGGGGTGAAACCGTTTCCATGACAAAACAGACCAGTGAGTGGCAAACGGAGGAACTGTCCAAGGTCTTTCTGGAAGGCGTCCGAGGGGCTATCCCGGGGGCGCAGCTCCAATTCGCAGTGATTGGCAAAATCGTGCAGCTGTGGTGTGCCAACCCAAAGTCGCTTCTCGATCTTGGCTGTGGGGATGGGATTCTAGGAGGATTCCTTCTTTCCCTGTTCCCGGGGGCTCATTGCCATTTCGTGGACTTTTCCGAGCCCATGTTGGCGGCTGCACGTCATAAGCTGGCGGAGATGGGGAATGCCACGATCTCAAGGGGAGATTTCTCAACCTCCCAGTGGCTGGAGTGCATCCGGGGTCACGAACCGTTCAACGTGGTGATTTCCGGGTTCTCCATCCACCACCAGCCTGATGCGCGGAAACGGGCGCTCTATGCCGAGATCTTCGATCTGCTGAGTCCGGGAGGTGTATTCCTGAATTTGGAGCACGTTTCGTCGGCGACGCCGGCAGGGCAGGATCTCTTTGACGATTTCTTTGTTGATCACCTTCACGAGTTTCATCACCGCGCCGGTTCCGCATCGACTCGCCCGGCCATCGCGAATGCCTATTACAATCGGCCCGACAAGAAGGAGAACATTCTGGCCCCGGTGGAGCTGCAGTGCCAATGGTTGCGAGAGATAGGTTTTCAGGACGTGGACTGTTTCTTCAAGGTCTTCGAACTGGCGTTGTTGGGAGGAAGAAGACACTCCTCTCCTGAGGAGGACAGGGGCTCCGCTCGGTAGGCTCACGGAGATTCAGGGAGAACGTTCAGAGCGACCGGAGCGTTCGGTGTCCGCAGGACTTGGTTTGCTGTGCTGGAGCCATGGGTGGGGATGATCGTGGTGATCACGAAACCCGCGTCAAGATAGGCTGGCATGGAACTCCTTGAGGATCTGTTCGCCCAGCAGCGGGTCGGCTCCGGGATACTGCAGGTTGGAGAGAAAATCCGGCATCTTGGTTTTCTTCGGCGCGGCTTTGGTAAAGAAACCAAGGGGTTTGCCGTGGTTGGTGACCTGGATGGTCTGCCCTTCAGCCAGCTGCTTTGCCACCTTCCCAAACTGCTTTTGAAACTCCCTGGCGGTGACCTTTCTCATGTCCTACAAAATCTCCAACATTTGCAGGAAATCAAGCGAGATTCGGATGCCTGTTTTCAGAGCGTCCCCACAGGCCGTGACATTCCAGCGCTGCTAGGCATGGGTTACTTCCCGATCTCCGGGTAGATCCATCTTATGGAGTCCTCTTTCGGCTTCTTGGAGGAGATCTGCGGCTTGGACTCGGTGGTGGCGGAGAGCTCAAACCGTTTGGCACTGATCAGTTGATACGTAGGTGGCTTTGCGGTCAGGGGATCCACCGGCACAGAAGGTAGGAAAGTCGGGACCAGTTCCTCAAGGCGCTCCGGGTATTGGCCTTTGGCCAGAAGATGACGCTCCAGGGCGACGGCGATGGTGGCGAGGTGGAACGAAGCCTGAGTCGATGCCACCTGATACGCGGCATTGGCCAGGGCCGGGTAGAGCATGCGGGCAAACACCAGCGACGGAGCCCAACTCTTGATCGCGGCGTCGTTCCTTCGGTCCATTTCCTTCTTCTTTTGAAGATCCACCGTTCGGTTGGTCGGAGAATAGACCACAAGGATCTGATCCTGAAACATGCGCGCGATGCCGGTCAGATTCTGGTAGCGCCACGGCCAGAATCGGGGCAGCGGGGGAGGTTCGGCGTTCAAGCCTTGTACGGGGGGAACGGTCTGAGGTGCGGGGACGGCGTTGAGCAGCGTCAAGCTTAGGGCTCGTTCCCCGCGATAGGCGCGGGCGGCATCTTCGACGCAGTTGACCTCCCCTAACCATCGGCCCAGTTGTTGGAGTTGGTCGTCGTTCCACTGATGCCGGGCAAGCCCTTCCCATACAGGTTGCAGGGCGTGGTTGAGCATAGCCAGTCGCACGAGTTCGGTGATCAATACCGGCTGTTTCTTCAATGTGTCGCTCAACCGCAGTGCGTCGCGAATCAGCTCCAACGCTGCACTGGACTGGTTCTCCGCCAGATAGGCCAAGGCTCCGATCCGATAGGCGCCTGTGAGTTGCTTCAGGACCACGATCTTCGGCATGAGCGTGCCGGAGGGAATCCCCTGCCGGTAATTGAAGTCTACCCGGGGCAGATCCAGTCCCTGTCGCACTTGCCGAAGCTCTGCATCGTTGCGGGAGAGCAAGAAAAGGAAGTCCGCCCCTGGGGTGCCTGGTGGTCGTGCCTGTAGCGCTTGGATGTCAGGCGTAAGGCCGTTGGTCAGGCTGCGAAGCGCCTTTTGATAGGTGGCAAGGTCTGCGAACTGACCCTGGCGCCACGCACCGAGATTGGTCTCACCGTGGTCCCTCCAGGCGAAGAGTCCCAGAGGAATCTGTTTCTGCGCCGCGTTGGCCGCTTCCACCAGGAGCGGGATCATGGCGAAATTCTGATCGTCCGGAGCCGGGTCCCCCATCACCACGGCCAGATCGAGAGGCTCGTTCCGGGCTTTCATCTCTTCCTTGCATGCCTCCCATTCCGCCTTGCCGCGCCAGTTTTGCCAGGTGACCCACAGAGCCGCCACGCTGACGAGCGCCACCGCCCCTAGGAACAGCCAGCGTACGATCCGTAGGGCCAGGCGCAGGCCGGATCTAGGAGTGGCCGAGGGAGTCACTGGTGCTGAATCGGGATTGACGTTTTGCATAGCGACGGGAGATGCGGAGATACGGATGGATCAAACGTTGGTGGCCATGGAGCTTGGCCGCAGTGTTTGGGAAGGCGAAGCAGGCTGCTGGAGAGAGCGTGGCCGCTCCGATGTTTCAAGAGCACCCAGCAGCGTCGAAAAGTCGGCAAAGGCTTCAGCCGGAAGCACCCTAGGTTTGTCCGAGATGGCCAGGTTGACCGATACAACCAGTGTCCACACGACTGCAAAACCGGCCCAAGTCCAGCGAACCGTCCAAAACAGCTCCTGCCATAGTAGGCCAAAGAACGAGGGGCCGTCAGCCGATCTCCGTTTTGATGGTGCAGCCGTGACGTTGCGCAAGGTCTCGGCTTGGACTGTCCGACAGGCCTCGTCCAGGCGGGCCTGCATGGGCTCGTGTTGGCGTAAGAGAATTTCCCTGGGCGTTTTCATGATCGAGCCTCCATTTCGGTGCGCAAAGATCGACGGGCGTAGTGCAGACGGGACTTCACGGTCCCTAGCGGGGTTTGGGTGATCTGAGCTATTTCCTCAAGACTGAACTCTTCCAGGCAGTGCAGGAGCACGACTTCCCGGTGTGGCTCCGCGAGCTTCTGCAGACCCGCAAGGAAAGCCTCCTCCTGTTCCTGGGCGATCAACCATTCGCGCGGGTTGAGTCCCTGGTCCGGCTGGTCCTGGAGATCGGGTTCTTCCCCGGGTTCGGAAGGATTGGGTCGACGCCAGTGGTGGGTGCATTTCTGGCGGGCGATGCTGAACAACCAGGAGCCAAACTTGCCGTTTTCGCGAAGGGTTGGCAGGTAGCGGATTGCGTTGATGAACGTCTCCTGCACCACGTCCAAGGCGGTTTCAGGATTACGGACCAACTCGCAGACGAACGTGTAGAGGGGTAACTGATACCGTTGGCGCAGAACGGTCCAGGCATCCGCGTCACCGCCCCTGGCTGCTTCCACCGCGCCTACGAGTGACAACTCCGATTCCAGAGGAACCGATTCTCCAGGCCGCTGTGGCGCACTTTGTTCCATGGTGCAGACGGGTTCGGCCAGGGCCGAGGTTGTGGAGGCACTATGCTGCATCATGGAGTGGAAGGCGAGCGCCGCAAAAAGGTTCAACCAATTCTGGTGGTCGATGCCTCGCCGAGGCGTCGAACCCAGCCGTCCCACCCCCCAGGAGACACCACCCCTCGGCAAGGGATGGAAAAGACCGGTGAGATTGGACAGGGTGCACAGGATTTACAGGATGGGATTTGAATGGTTGCATCATCGCCTGCTCTTCATCCTGTTCATCTTGTTCATCCTGTCAGTCCCACTTCCTCCTCCTAGATTGAATGCGGTGCTGGATTGCGGTTTTTAGGGCTCTGGGCCATTCTTGGCCGCTTTATGACACCGAAGCAGGACGTTCGCGGATTGTCGCAAGTGGGTCTCCGGACCCAGGAACCGCCCATTAGCTGGCTGATGAGCCTTGCACTCGCGCAACCGCAGCTGATCAGCTTAGCCGCAGGATTTACCGACTGGGAAACGTTGCCGGTAAAGGAATCGAAACATTTGCTGGATAGGCTCTTGCGTACTCATCAACGCGGACAGGCCTCGCTGCAATACGGCAGCACGCCGGGCCTGCCCGAGCTGCGTCAACGGACGGCAGACCACCTATTCCACCTGGATCAGTCTGCCCTGCAGCAAGCTGTGAAGTTCGAAGGCCTCCGAAGATCAGCCGAACCGGATCGATCCCTTTACCACCCGGATCGACTGGTCATGACCCACGGCTCCCAGCAGTTGCTTTACTTGGTCACAGAAGCCTTGTGCGATGTGGGGGATCTCGTTCTGGTGGAGGATCCCACCTATTTCGTTTACCTCGGCATTCTCCAGAGCCACGGGGTGGAGTGCCGCGGCATCCGGATGCAGACGGATGGCTTGGACCTCCTCGCTCTAGAGGAGGTGTTGGAGAGTTTACGAAAGAAAGGGCAATTGCACCGGCTGAAGTTACTCTACCTCGTCTCTTACTTCCAAAACCCGACCGGTAGGACAACGAGCTTCGCCAAAAAGAAGGCGGCCCTGAAGCTCTTGCGGCGGTACGAAGAGAAAGCCGGGCACCGGATCTACCTTCTGGAGGATGCCGCGTATCGGGAGTTGCGCTTTTCGGGCGGGGATATCCCCTCCAGCCTCGTCCTGGACGGAGCCAAGGATCGGGTGATCTACACCAGTACCTACAGCAAGCCGTTCGCTACCGGGGTCCGGGTGGGATATGGGTGGCTACCACCAGCCATAAGGCAGCCTGTGTTGCGGCTCAAAGGGAGTCACGATTTCGGGACGAGCAACCTATTGCAGCACTTGATGTTGGCCGCGTTGGAAACGGGCGTTTATAAAAAACACGTCGCGCGATTGTGCGAACGTTACGCCCGAAAGGCTGCTTGGATGATTCAAGCGATGGTGGTGCACCTTTCGGGACTAGAAATCTCCTGGGCTTTTCCGGGGGGTGGCCTTTATGTCTGGGCCACGCTGCCTCAGCGGGTGCGCAGCGGCGTGAGCTCCAAGTTCTTCCGGCGAGCCTTGGACCAGGGTGTGTTTTATGTCCCGGGCCGTCTCTGCTACGCCGAAGACCCCACTCGGCGTGCCCCCGACCACGAACTGCGCCTGAGTTTCGGCTCCGCCAAGCGGGCGGAAATCGAAGCCGGAATCGAGCGCTTAGGCCGGGCAGCCCGTGGCCAGGGGTAGGGATTGTTGCCCGAGTCGAGCTGCATTCCGCAGTCGTCGCAGTTGTCGCAGCTGGACCCCTACCTCTCCTACAAAACATATAGGTTTTGTATGGCCTCTAGGGTATCGACTGCGATAGCTGCGATGACTGCGGAGGTTCGCCACTTGCTCTCCCCAAGAACCGCTGGCCGCTTTAGGGACAGACAGTGTAGCCAGCACCCTCCTCTCACTTCTGGAAAGCGGGGACAGACCCTGATGGATCCACGTCTCGAGCCGAATGGAGTCGTCGGCAGGAATCTGCATCAGCACCGATCTTCATGACCTGTCCCCTAATCCGCGAGTGGCTCGGGCACATGAAGCTAACCCGAATTGACCATCCTATCCTATTCCTGTGTAATTGTTTGTGAACTAACTGAGGGTGGTTCAGCCGAAAGTCGCGTTGCCTCCTCATTAATGCCTGTCCCCAAATAGTTCCCAACGCGGGCATTCTTCTTTTCGAAAAGGGACAGGCGATGTAATCAAGGGGATTATGAGTCAAGCGCATGAACGTCGGAACTGGATCGCTTCGGGGGTGGTGGGGGTGAGCCGCGGGAAGCGAGGTAAGTCAGAAGCGCACCCAACCCGATTGGAACTCCGTCTGAGTGCGGCGCCGAGGAAGTCGGTTTTGAAGATCGCGCAGCGGTTGTTGGAGATCCCTACCGCACCTGGGCACGAGCACGCCGTGCGCGAGGAGGTGCTAGCGATCTGCCGCCAAAGCCGGCTGGAGTATGACCTCGACCGCTTCGGGAATGTGTTCATCCGGCTCAATCGAGCGTCGGGGAATCGTCCACTCGTCTTGGCGGCCCACATGGACCATCCGGGCTTCAAAATCTTGGGGCAGATCGGGGACCGGGAGTGGCAGGCAAAGTTCCTGGGAGGAGTGCCCGACGACCATTTTCGCAAGGGTTTGGCAGTGCGTCTCATGCCGGGAGGGATTCCCGCGCGGGTCGCTCGCAAACTTGAGGGAAAGGAATATGTGTTGCGCACGGCAGAACCAATGCGGGGTTTGCCTCAATTTGCGGTTTGGGATGTGGAACCGTGCGAGGTTCGCCAGCGCCGACTCTTGGCGCGCGCGTGCGATGACTTGGTTGGCTGCGCCTCCGTGCTGGCCACCTTGATCGAATTGAAGCGTCGTCGGGCCAAGGTCAACGTGATCGGAGTTCTCTCGCGAGCGGAGGAAGTGGGTTTCTACGGTGCGCTGGCCCTGGCGTCGGAGCGGGAATTGCCCAAGAAGGCGTTGGTGATCTCTCTGGAAACCAGCAAAGAAATGCCACCTGTGTCCATGGGCAAGGGAGTGATCCTGCGGGTAGGAGACCGGGCATCCACTTTTGACTCAGGCGCGACCCGTTTTCTAGCGGAGGTGGCGGCCGAGGTTCAGAAAGCGGATCCTCAGTTCCAGTTTCAGCGTGCCCTTATGAGCGGGGGCACCTGCGAGGCGACGGCCTACCAGGAATACGGGTACATTTCGACGGGTGTATGCGTGGCTCTGGGCAATTACCACAACTGCGGCCCTCAGAAGACGATTCAGGCTGAGTTTGTGTCTTTGGACGATGTGGAGGCGATGGTGCAACTTCTGGTGGCAGCAGCCCTCGAAATGCCTCGCTATCGAAAACTCACCGGGATTCTGAGGGCGCGGCTGGAAGGGCTTCTGGTGGAAGCTCGAAAGCTGCTGATTCCTGCCCTGCCCAAGCTCAGACGCCCAGGCAAGTCCGGTCGGAGTTGATGGCTGGTTCGGAGTGGTTTCTGCGGCCGATCAGGAAAGGAGGTCGTTTTACTCTTTCATTCTCCACCCGCCATCCACGAGTTCCAAGCTCACGCTCTCCGTATTCTCCTCGTTCTTGACCTTGATGGCGATCTCCAGTTCCGCGTGATCCTCCCCGCGAGTGATTCTTCGGATTTGGAAAGCCTCGGGGATATTCGCTTTCTCAAACAGCTGCGAGTCTTTCATAATGGACTCGAGCATCGCGGGCCCGGTGACCTGCCCGAGCACATTGGTGTCCCTATGAACCAGGGCGTAGACGAAGGACTGGAATGCTTCTTCCGGCCCCGAGGTGCCCAGCATTCGCACCTCTTTTGTGGGGATGAACGGCCTATCAGGCCGGCTATCGCTGCGGGGGGATTTGATGCCGAGCGCTTTGACCTGCTCAGCCAGGCTGCGATTCCAGCGTTCATACTCAGCCAGGTCCCCATTCTGTTGTTTGAGCTGGGTGAACTCGGCCCGGAGTTTGAGCCGCTCCAGGCTTTCGGCGGCAGTGAGCGGTTGATGCGTCGCGTTGACAACGCTTGGCTTGGGGAGTGCCACCTGCTTGGCCTGCTGCTTCGGCAGACCCTCACTCCGCACGACGATTTCGCGCTTCAAGGCGAGGATCCGCTCGTGCTGCTGGTACAATAGGCCAAGGGCCATGGCCCCCAAAAGGACCAGGCCCCCAGCAAGCCAGATTCTAGGCTTCCTCATTTTCCCTCCGTAACCGGTTCAGGTGCGGGGTTGGTGTTGGCGGGCAAGAGCCCGTAGCGCTCCATCAGCCGCGGGTCCGTGGCCGGTTGGTTTCCTGGAGTCGTCCCCTCCGCCGGGAGACCGTATCGTTTCCTCATGGCTTCCGACATTACAGCAAGAGGGCTGGGGGATTCCAGGTAGGGAACCCCATTTCGAACCACCACTTGGGTTGAGTTGGGCCCCGACTGCAGGCTCTGCACGCTTCCGTCGCAGAGCGTGACAGCATTGTGCAATCGGCACCGAAACAGTACCCGCTGCGGCTCGGTCTCGGGGGCATTGGGGGACAAGTACTCGTAGCTGCAATTCGCCATGGTGAACGAGGCCCAGTCTGTCGCAGCCGTTCGTCCTGTTTCGGAGGGACAGACGAGGACCTTGGTATTTGAAAGCTCGTTACTCATCGAAAGGAAGCTGGGGGGATAAACATCGCCATTATCGGTCGACCAGACACGCGCGGCGAGGCCCAGTTGCTTCAGATTGTTAATGCATTGGATACGCTTGGACTTCTCGAAAGCCCCTTCAGCGGGTTGTTCCGTTGCGCGGGCGTCGAGGGCTGCGTCATCCAGCACCTTTCGCATCTGCGAATTCTCTTGTTGCAGGGCCACTTTGCGATTTCCCGCCTCTCGCAATTCGTCCACGGCCCTGCGCAAACGCTCCAGGTCCTGGCGATCCGACAGCGCCGGTGGGTTGCTGGCCGGTTCGGGGGTGGCTTTGGTTGGGGTGGCTTGCTGGGTGCGCAACGCGGTGACCGATTCCTGCAGCTTGCGTATTTCGATTTGCTGGTAAGCCACCAGGGCCAGACAGGCCAAGGTCAGACCGGCGGCGACCGCCATCGGCCACCAGGA
This sequence comes from uncultured Verrucomicrobiota bacterium, assembly GCA_964411985.1. Lineage (GTDB taxonomy): Bacteria > Verrucomicrobiota > Verrucomicrobiia > Limisphaerales > J093 > CAYPNF01. The sequence goes on along the minus strand of CAYPNF010000042.1, from coordinate 27,438 downwards.
ATTCAGCCAACGACTCGGGCGGATACTCTCATTTTGATTCATAAGACCTCCATGGGTGGATGATTGCCGATTGTCCTCCTCCGGCGCGGCGTCCAGGTGAATCCCTTGGATCAGGTTCGTGAGCAACCCCGCCGGCGGTTCCGGCTTCGGAGACTTCCTGAGCAGTTGTTCCAGTTCTTGATCGTTGAGTTTCATAGAGTTCTGCGTCCAGAGGGAGAAGGAACTATGGGGGCTTCCTCGGAAAAGTGGACTTGGAGCGCGTTCAAGGCCTCACTCAAACGGTTCTTTACGGTGCTCCCCGACACTTCCAACACTGCGGCGACTTCCTCCAGCTTCAGCCCCTGATAGTACCGTAGATGCACTGCGGCACGGAGGGCCGGTTCGAGCCGGTCCACCGCTCCGAAGACGGCCGCCGCAAGATCCGAGCTGGCGGCTTCCTCCGAAGGGGAGGGGTGTGGATCTGCACAAGAGCACCACCAGCAATCGTCTCGGGATTCTGTCTTGTGATTGGATCTAAGCCAATCCACATAAGTGTGATACGCGATGCCGTGCATCCAGGTGGAGACCGAGGATTTCCCGGCAAAGGTAGGGAGCGCCTTCCATATTCTGGCAAAGGATCGCTGGGTAAGGTCCGCTGCGTCCGCATCCGTGCCCGCCAACCGTCGCAGAAACGCGTAGAGCGTCTGATAGTGGAGTCTGATCAGCCGCTCGGCAGCGTCTCGGTTCCCTCGGCGGGCCTGTTCCAACAGTTGCGTGTCCATAGCTTCCTATACCGTTAGTCGTGTCCACTCCGCAAATTGGACAAATCGCACCGCCATTTGTCTCGGTTTTCTGGGTTGCGCAAGTGCGAAGGATCGCCAAAGATGAGCCCAGTTCAAGGTATGCGATTGCTTCTAGTAGACGACGACGTGATCTCACGGGAAACCCTCAAAGGCATCTTGGGTCTGGAACCCGGGTGGCAGGTGGTGGAACTGGAGGATGGTCTGGCTGCGTGGGAGCATCTCAAGACGAATCCCCCTCCGGATCTCGCGCTTCTCGACATCCAGATGCCTAAACTCGATGGTGCCGAGCTTCTTCAGCGAGTCCGCGCCCAGCCTCAGGGGGCTTCCTTGAAGGTCATCATGACGACCGGGGTTCGGACACGCGAGACCATCATGGCCTTGGCAAAGCTCCGGATTCAGGCCTACCTCCTGAAACCCTACGATCAGGAAAAGACCCTCGGTGCGCTGCGTCAGGCCCTCTTCGGATGCGATGTTCCCTCGCTGGCACCGGTCAGTGAGGTGAGGGAGAGGCTGGCTTTGGATCTGCCTGAATACGTGCGGATGCTCGACGAGGTACTGGGTCAGCTTGCGGGGCTGCTGGGAAGCGCGGAGCAATCCGTTGCCCGCTTTGACGAGCCGGGCACCAAGTCCGCTTTGCAGAAAGTCGATGGTATCTGTAGACCGCTGGGAATAAAGCGTTTCGCTACCTTGGCCGCTCGGAGCCTCAAGCAGTATGACGGTCGAGTTTACGATTTGCCAGGGGCTGATCTGATGCACCGGGAGTTGGAGGGATTGCGCCATGTTCAGGAGAAGCTTGCGGCCGATCTGCCGGCACCCGCACCCGCACCTGCACCTGTACCAACCGCTCCTGCAACCACCCCGACTGCGGAGCCAACCGCTCCGGAAAGCACTGTCGAACCTAAGCCCGAATCATCGTCAGCAACATCTTGAACCGCTTTTCCGCCCGCACGGCATGAGGCTCGTGAGCGGGTAGCAGGAGCATCTCCCCGGCTTGGGGTCGGTGAGGCTTCCCCGAGATCAGGATTTCGCATTCTCCCTCCAGAATCTGGACCAACGCATCGAAAGGAGCGGTGTGCTCACTCAGCCCCTGGCCTTCGTCGAACGCGAACAGCGTAACCGTTCCTACTGGCTTCTTTATGACTTCCCGACTCACAATGGCGCCTTCCTGGTACTCCACGAACTCCTGGATTCGGGCCACCTGCGCCGGTTTCAGACCTTTTGCTTTCGTCGACATAGCATCACCTTACAACCAATAGTCTCGCACCAGCTTGATCAAAATCAAACAATCGGCGAGCTTTGCGGCGGATTCGTAACACCCGACTAATTCCCTGCGACCCGGCAGTTCTTGAGCACCAAGGAATCCTCTTTCACCCCTGTACACACTCCTTCGACGATGAGGGGAGATCCTAATTCCCCGAGCAGCAGCTCGTTTTTCTCTCCCAACTTGGCAACGAGGACGCGCCCTTCGCGCTTGGTGTAGACAGCTTTCCACTCTTGTTGATGGTCAAAACGGCAGGACACTTCGGGAGTCTGGTCGGGGGCCACCAGAGCGATGACGTACGAACGGCCGATGGGGTTCACGTGGAAACGGGAGATGAGCCCCTTGACCCGCAGCTTCTTCTTTAGGAACCGGGATTCGGCGCCAGCGGGATCCTGCTGAAAATAGGATGCCAGAGTGGCAGATTCCAGGACTTCCCCTTCAGCCAACGGTGGCAGACTCGCGAGCGCTGGGAGTTCCTTTACGGCGGGTTTTTCCGGGGCAGCGGGGCGGGCTGGCGCTGGGCGCGCTTTCTTGAGCCGATCATTCTCTTTTCGCACCTCCTCCAGCTCTGACTGGGCCCGATCAAGCTCCTGCTGGAGCCGGTCCACTTCCGCCTGTTTCTTCTGGATTTCCGTTTCCTCCCCCCCGAGCAGGTCTGGGAGAGCAGTTGCCCCCGCACAAACCATAAAAGTGATAATTCCGATCCATTTTCCGAACCTGGGCGATTTCATATGCTGCAGCCCATTCACTCCGAGAGACGCCCTCACGTCAAGTTCTCCGAAGGGGATCCGACTCTCCGCTTCCTCAAATCTTCAGGAAGATCTTCCTTCGATACATCCAGAACAAGATGAGCCAGAGCACCAGCAGCACAGCGGCACCATGGAGCAGTGGTTCATACGGAGTCCCCAGCATGCGAAACAATCCCGCGCCAAAATGGGTGGTCAATCCTCGGTGGATGAAATTGTCAAAGAGGTGACTCATGCAATAGGCGGCAATCGAATTGGCCCCTACCACCAGGAGGGGGAATGACCAGAACTTGAGCCGCAGAATTTCAATGACGTAATAGTATGCCGCGAGGAAGAGGAAACACCATCCCCCGCTGAAGAGCGTCCAGGAGGGAGTCCAGATGCGTTTCACCACGGGGCAGATCCCCAAGGCTCCCAGGAGCCAGCCGGCACCCAGGCAGGCCAGCCCCGCCACCACCAGCCAGCGAACCTTGGCCATCGGCGTCCGCTCGTCCCGGAGCACCCCTCCAGCAATCAGCCCCAGGATCATGGTGCCAAGGGTGGGAATGAAACTCAGCGTGGCATATCCTCCGCCATTGAAGGTAAAGAGCTTTTCACGCGGGAAGAGATTCAGAAACCAACGGTCAAACGCCCATGCCAGATTGCTGTTCTTGTTCCAGTGCGATGGAAAGCCGTCCATCAAGTGAGGCCAGTCTTTGGCCACCCCAAACGCGGCGTAATCGAAGTCTTTGCCAGGCGCGGGGTACAAGGCGAACGCTGCCCAGTAACCGATCAGGATGACCGCGAGCGATACCCACTGCCAGCGCATGGAGCGGAACCCGAGCAGAAAGAGGAAGCCATAGCCCAAACCGATTTGCGTCAGGGTATCTTCGAAGGTGAAGTTGGTTTGCTTCTGCCCCACCGAACGCAGGAAGATTCCGAGCAGGATCAGAAGCATGGCTCGCCAGAAGGCATGGAGGGTCATCCCAAAGCCTCCTTGACCGCGGGCAGCCCGATTGGCGATGGAGAACGGGAGAGCCACGCCCACGAGGAAGGAGAAGGAAGGCTGGATCAGGTCGTGCAAGGAACAGCCAATCCAATCGACGTGCTCCTGGTGGTGGGCGAGGAAGCTCCAGAAGCCGCTATCCGGTAGTGCCGAGGACACGGCGCCGAAACGCAAGACCTCCCCCATCATCAGGAGCATCACCATGCCTCGGTACGCATCCACGGAGCTGAGTCGGATCTGGGGTTTTGCGGACGACTCCGTTGAGGCCACTATTTCTGCGCTCATAGGGTTGTTCTCTAAAAAGGTCTTCTACTTGCTCAAGACGGGGATTGCGATCTCATCATCCGTGCTCAGTTCGCCGGCTGCGGCGGCTTGCCCGGATCCATGCCCACCATCACCCACTTTCGAGCCAGCCAGAGCCCAACGGGGGAGAGCATCGCGATGCAACCGTAAAGAATCCACATGCCACCGGTGTTCAGCGATTCGCGCGGCATGTCTTGGGGGCAGTAATGAGCCAGGACCCACCCTGAATAGAGTCCCGTCGTGCCCTTGGCAAGCAACCACGGGATTTGGGCCAAGCCCATGTATTGGGAGATCCGTCCCGGAGGAGCCAGCTCGGACGCATATTCGAGGAAGCGGGCGGACCACAAGGCTTCGCCGATGGAGAAGACGACGAAGTAGATGAGCAGGAGCGTGAGGCTGGGCTTGAGAGCCAACAGGAAGGTCGGGGCAGCGGAAACCAGCGAGCCAATCACCATCATCTTGTAGACATGCACCCGCCGGGTCAGTGCGGTGAGGAGAGGCACCCCAAAGAAGATGATTAAGGGATTGGTCCAATTCACGAGCCATTCCATCCGGTCTGCCACACTCTGCTCATAGACCCGCAAGATATACTGGGGCATGGTGAGCCACTGGTGGGCGAAGAGGGTTCGGACCGGCAACAGCATGAAGATGAAAAAGAGAAACCGGGGATTCGAGAAGGGGCCATCGGCGAAGTACGTCTTCATCCGTGCTCCCAGGGGCGTTCCCGCATCGGTTCCCGCAGGGTGGATCGCTTCCGGACGGAGCTTGGCGGTTTCCACACGGCGGGTGAAGAAGACCATGAAGGCGGCTAGCACCACCAGCTCCACTCCCGCACAAACCCAGTTGACCGCCTGGACCCCTGACAATGAGATGTCTGCCAGTGACCGAACTACCGGATCCGCCGCGGCCACTTTCTCCGGGACCTTGTCGAGTACCCCTTGGACGCCAGGACGGATCCAGGAGGAGACGGCGCCGATCACGACGATTCCCAGGTTCATGATGGCGTAGATGAGGGCGTAACCCATCGAACTGGTCTTCGCGTCGGTGTACTGCTTGACGCCGCTATAGCAAACCGGTTGCAGCACTCCTGAGGAGAGGGCCACCAACAGAAGTCCGCCCAGGAGTGCGAAGCCCGCCACCCATCCACCGCCTGCGTTGGGGGCCAGTGAGTAGAGGATTCTTCCTGCCAAGCCCAGGATCAGGCCCCAGACAATGGCTTTGCGAAGCCCAAACCCTTCCGCATAACTCCCCACCCCCAGCATGAACAGCGTGACCAGCATCGTGAACGCCGACACTACTAGCCCGGCCTTCCCATCCCCCCACTTCAAGTCGCTTGATACCGACGTGGTCATGAGCGTCAGGATCCCGAAGTAGGAGAGCGTATCCACCACGAACGCCCCAATCACAATCCACAGGGCGATGGGCAAAGGCTTCAGATCCTGAAAGGCCCGGAGAAGCCCTCCCAGAGGTGACTGAATCGGCTGGCTCATGATGTGCTGGTGCCGGCGAGCTTCGACATTCACTGAAACCGAGTCAAGCCCAGTCCAGCGGTTCCGCCCTGGGCACCCCAGCTTCAAGCTGTAACTTTTTTGGCCTTGGCGGATCTATTGCACCAGTGACGATGAAACTTTTACTGACCATCCTGGTTGGGGCGGGGATCGGGGCCGCGTTGGGTTACTTTGGCAAATGCACCTCTGGTGCCTGCCCCCTCACCGCAACTTGGTGGCGCGGAGCTCTTTTTGGCGGACTCTTCGGTGCCTTCTTTGCTTACTCATCCGGCCCGAGCGTCTCCAGCGCCGAGATGGATGCGTCCAGTCCCCAAGTCCAGCGAGTCGACGCGGCAGGTCTCTCGTCCGAGCTCAAGGATGCCAAAGTGCCGGTGGTGGCTGATTTCTACGCGACCTGGTGTGGGCCCTGTAAGAAACTCGCACCGCAGTTGGAGTCACTCGCGAAAGAACTTCAAGGAAGGGCTCGGTTTGTGAAAATCAACGTCGACCAATCGCCTGATCTGGCCAAATCCTACTCTATTGAGGCGATTCCCACGGTCATCGTCTTCCACAACGGCGAAGTCCGCGAGCGTTACCAGGGCGCGCCTGGGCTCTCCGAGCTACGCCAACGTCTGATTGCCTTGGCACCTGGCAAGTGACGGGGGCGCCATCGTTCGGTGGATCAGTCCCAAGCGAGGCCCCTTCTGGCTATTCAATATCCTGGGCCCACATGAGCCCAATCTGCGGGTGTCACTCGCCAAATGCCCAAAGGTGCTTGGCGGTACGGATGTAGATTTTGCCCTCCACCACCGCGGGTGTAGCCGTAATCCCCTCCCCGAGGTCATTGAGGGACAAAACCTCCAGTCGATCCGCTGCGCGGACGACGGCTACCTTTCCCGGTACCGAGGCTGCGTAGATATTCCCGCCCGCGGCCACGGGAGAAGCCACGAATTGGCTGGCCGTACCCAGTCGCTCGCGATCGAGTACCACCTTTCCGCTCTTCGCGTCGTAGCTGGTCAGCATGCCTCCGTCCTTAACAAAGTAGACCCGTCCCCGGTAATAAAGGGGTGAGGGCATTTCGGAGATCCCGACCGTGCTCTTCCACTGGACATGGCTGGCCGAGATGTTGCTGCTGCCTCCCGGGCGAATCGCCATCATATTGTTCCGGTTTTTGACCATGAACTGTTCCAGCCCAGACCACTCGTTCTTCGTGAAGATTCCATCTTTATTGGCGTCGAAGAACGCGAAAAACAGCATCTGGTAGCTGAGCATGTTTCCCGGCGTCTCCTTGGGCACTTCCTTGCGCAGTTGAACCGCGGCATCCTGGGGGACCTCGTCTTTGGATAACTGCCCGTCCTCATTTCGATCCATTTGCTTGAGCAGGTTCGCCCAGCTCGGCAAATCGATCGGCTCGCTTTCACTGCCTGTGCCAGAGGAGCCGGCGAAGAGCAGCCCTTCGCCAGCTACGGCCACCGTGATCGGTTGGAATGTCAAACCAGGTGTCCACCAGCGCTCCTTGCCAGTGCGCGCATGGTAGGCATCCAAACGCCCGTTTCCAACGGTGATCAACTCCTCCACTCCGTCGTGGGTCCAAATCATCGGCGTGGAGAAACTCTCCGCGTGGAGGGGGCGATTCGCCGCCCAGGTCGTCTGACCGTTCTTTGGGTTCAGTGCCAGGATCTGGGAATTGGTGCTGTTTCCGTCCCGCTGCAATAGCACCAGACCACGGTGTACAATCGGCGAACTGGCTGTGCCGTACTTGGTGGGAGGGGTGGGCAACGGCCGGGTCCAGATCACTTTCCCGGTAAAATCATAGGCCGCCACTCCGTAGGCGCCAAAATAGACGTAGACCCGTTTGCCATCCGTTGCCGGCGTCGAAGAAGCGTGACTGCTGAAGCTGTGCAACCCTTTCTCCAATTCCATTCCGGGAGCGGCAACCCGCCAAAGGACTTTGCCGTTCGCCCGATCCAGGCATACCGTTTCCAACTTCTGGCTCGTCTCATCCAAGCACGTGAGGAAGATCCGGTTACCCCAAATGCAGGGCGAGGAGTGCCCAGTTGCCAGATCCGTACGCCACAGTTGGTTCTTGTCCGGGCCAAATACCACCGGTGCGGGCTTGTCGTCCGGAGCCAAGCCCGACCCGTTCGGGCCGCGAAACTGTGGCCAATTCGAGGGTGAGATTCCGGCAGCGACATCGGGCTGGAGCAGGCCGCCCAGAAGGACAGCGACAACCGCTGCAGTATTAGGGGGTAGTTTCATTTAGACATACGATATTCTAATTTATATCATAACAGAGAATGTTTGCCAACCGGAATGTCGCTCTTCTTCGCGGAAAGCCCTCCATTCTTGCTGGCAGTGCGCTCGGGCGATCTGCTACCCTTTCCCCATGAGACTTTTACCAGTGTCGGTCCTTGCTTTCGCCCTCGCGCTTCTCGTCGTTCCTCGGATGCAGGCGGCCAGTCCTAGTCCCATCTCCCTTTGGCCCAAAACAGCCCCAGGAGAAACCGGAGATATCGGCGAGGAAAAGGACATCACCACCGATAAGGACGGCTTGGTGGGCGGGAAACGCGTCATTCGGCTTGGGAAGGTCTCGCGGCCGACGATGACGGTTTATCCGGCTCCAAAAGACAAGGCCAACGGAGCGGCGGTGGTCATTTGCCCTGGTGGTGCCTACTTCATTCTCGCCATGGATCTCGAGGGGACGGAGATCGCCGAGTGGTTCAATTCGATCGGGGTCACTGCGGTGGTGGTGAAATACCGCGTGCCGGCGCGACAGGGCCGAGAGCGCTGGGCTGCCGCACTGGAGGACGCCCAACGCGCCATCAGTCTGACGCGCGCCAACGCCAAGGAATGGAACGTGGACCCGCGGCGCATCGGTATCATGGGTTTCTCTGCCGGCGGACACCTTTCGGCGGTGACCAGCTGCTCCGAGAAACGGACGTATGAGCCGGTCGATGCCGCAGACCAGGCGAGCTGCCGTCCGGATTTCACCATTCTGATCTATCCCGCGTACCTGAATGTACCGAAAGAGAGCCAGAAGCTGTCCCCTGAACTGACCGTCACCAGCAACACTCCACCCGCCCTTCTGGTGCAGACCCAGGACGACGTGATCCCCGTCGAAGGAAGCCTCTGCTATTACCAGGCCTTGAAGAATGCCAAGGTGGCCGTGGAGATGCACCTTTATCCGGCCGGCGGGCACGGCTACGGACTCCGCCGCACGAAAGAGCTAGTCACAAGTTGGCCTGACCGGGCCCAGGAATGGATGAAGTCGCAGGGGTTTCTCGGCGCAGCGGAAGGGCCGGCAGTGAAATAGCGCTATTGCAGGTTCGGAGGGAGCGGACAGTCGAGCGTGGCAGCGATGGCCCGCAAGAGCTCCTCCTCATGCTCGGTGACCTCGCCATCTGCCATGACGGTGTCCGCGCAGGCGTAGAGCAGATTCCGTTTCTGGACGGGTGCCAAGCCGTTGAGCCGGTCAAGCGCCGCATCTACCTCCTGCAACCCGCATTGCTCGGAGGATAAGAAGGAGACGGAATCTCCGGGAACGTTCAGCGCGGCTGTGCCTTGCTGGAAGGCCAGCTGGCTGGTGGCCTCGTCCGAATGTCCCACATGCGCCAGGCAGGAGAGCAATACGCCGCATTCGAAGGTCAGTGGTTTGAGTGAGGTGAAGGTCACCACGGGACGACGTGTCTTTTCGTGGAAAGCACTCAAGTGCCGTAACAACACCTTCTGTAGGGCGTATTCGTGGAGGGTGATTTGCTGGTCCATCTCCGTGAGAGCGCGCACCGCCTGCTTGAGCTGCACATACTCTTCCAGGGTAAGCCTTCGGAGCGCGGGCACCGCCATTTCCAGCAGCGTAAGCCGCCGTGTCCATGGCAGGATTTCGAGCGAAGGAAGGAGTTCAGCAACGTGGGTTTCAATGACACTCCCCAAGTGGGCCGAGATCCACTGTTGCTGGGCGTGCTGGACCTCGGGTTCTTGCGCGAGGGTAAATCCGCAGACCAACGCGATGGCTTTTTCCGGGGTCCGGATGGCGGCGAGGATTTCCGGGGAAAGCGTGTGGTGAAACGCCGCTGCCCGGGTGAGGTTGGCAGAAGTGATGAGCCCAGCCTGATCCACGAGGTCACGGCGGTGGGGCAAGGCACGGTGCTCCGTTGGCGCCAGCCCCACCGCCGCCACGCACTCAGGCTCCAAGTCTTCAGCCAGACCGCACACGGCAGGAAACTCACCCTGAAAACTCGGATCGATCGCGCGGATCCGTTCCGACAGTGGTGGATGAGTGGCGAAAAGTCCGAACCAGCTTTCACCGCGGCCGTTGCCGAAGAACATATGGCTCGCTTCCTCCGCCCTGGCGGACCTTACCTGGGAGCCTTCCGTCCACCCTCCAATCTTCTTCAAAGCGCCCACGAGACCCTCCGGGTTGCGCGTGAATTGCACCGCTGAGGCATCCGCCAGAAACTCGCGTTGGCGGGAAACGGCGCTCTTGATCAGGTTACCGAAGAAGACACCAATCCCTCCCACCAGCAGCAAACCGAGCCCCACGAGGGGCAACGGATTCTTTCGGCCCCGGGTGTGCAGGAGCATTCGGCCGACGATGGCCAGGCAGAGGATCCCAAACAGAATCCCAATCAGGCGCACGTTTAGGCGCATGTCACCGTTCAGGATGTGACTGAACTCATGCGCGATGACCCCCTGCAGTTCATCTCGCTTCAGACGCAGCAGGCAGCCGCGCGTCACAGCGACGGCGGCATCGCTTTGGCTGTTGCCGGCGGCAAAGGCATTGATGCCCTCCTCCTCTGGCAAGATATAGATGTCTGGCGTGGGTACCCCGGACGCAATGGCCATTTCTTCCACCACGTTCCTGAGCCTGCGCTCGAGCGGGTCTCGTGTGTTTGGGTTGACCTGGATCCCTCCGAGCGACCGGGCGACCTCCCCTCCGCCGGATCCGAGCTGCATAATCCGATAGAGGCTTCCCAGGCCGATCACCAGGACCGTTCCGGATGCCACGTAGAGGAAGAGATCCGTGCGCCACGCTGCGCGGAGGAAGTCCGCCTCGCGTTCGGCCCGGTACGGCTGCAGGAAAGCCAGGGCAAAGATGCAGTAAACCGCTGCCACAATCAGCACCACGGCGAGGCCAAAATAGAAGACGAGAAGTTTCGTTCTCGTTTGTGCCCGCTGCTGGTTCTGGAAGAAATCCATAGGATTCGCGGCCTGCCTCAGCCTTCGCTGGCCGGGGCCCTTGAAGGTGCCTGTCCAGCGCCTCCTAGAACGATACTTTCGGAGCCTCGCGCTCTTCGGCCTTCTCCACGACAAACGACTCGGCAGCCTGGAAATGGAAGAGGCCCGCGACCACGTTACTGGGGAATAGCTCCCGCGCCGTGTTATAGGCCATAACGGAGTCGTTGTAGGCTTGCCGGGCAAAGGAGACCTTATTCTCAGTGGAGGTCAGTTCTTCCATCAACTGGCTCATGGTCTGGTTGGCTTTCAGGTCGGGATAGGCTTCGGCCACCGCAAACAGGCGTCCCAAGGTGCCGGTCAGGGCGGTTTCCGCACCCGCGAGCGCCTGCATGGTCGCGGCGTCTCCTGGATTCTTCGAAGCGGCTTGAAGTGCGGTGGAGGCCTGGTTGCGCGCCGCAATCACCGCCTCGAGTGTGCCCCGTTCGTGTTTCAAGTACCCCTTGGCTGTCTCTACGAGGTTCGGGATCAAGTCGTAGCGCCGTTTGAGCTGGACATCGATCTGCGCGTAGGCGTTCTGGAAACGGTTCCGCAACGACACCAGCTTGTTGTAGATGCTGATAAAGATGATCACGGCGAGGATTACTATGAAGATCATTCCTCCCACGATCAGAACGATGAGGCCGCTTGCCATAAGTTTGCTTTCGGTTTCGCCGCAGCGTTGTTCGTGTCGCCAGAAGCGGGCTTCTACAACGACGGCGCTACGGGTTCAATTACACAAAGCGTACCGCAAGAGTCCGGCACCGGAAAGTGGAATTCGGCGGGCGGATTATAACCCACGGTGCGAGGTGGTGGATGAGGATACTCTGCCGGTGCTTGTGCGGAAGCCCTTCGGCGTGTAGGCTTCGCGCATGGCTCACGAAATCCTGAGCACTCATGAAAAAGCTCTTCAGGTCAATTTGGACACTGCCAAGTACGGCGCCTTTGCGGAGATAGGTGCCGGCCAGGAGGTGGCACGCTGGTTCTTCCGGGTAGGAGGCGCCGCCGGGACCATTTCCAAGAGCATCTCCGCCTACGACATGACCGTGAGTGACGCCATCTACGGGCCGTCCGAGCGGTACGTGAGCCGACATCGGTTGCAGACGATGTTGCAGTACGAGTATGAGTTACAGCACGAGCGACTGCGCGAGAAACGGGGTGAAAGCACCCGCTTCTTTGTTTTCGCTAACACCATCGCCGCACGGAGCTACAAGCGCACGGAAGAAGGGCACGGATGGCTCGGGATCCGGTTCCAGACCAGGCCCCAGGCGCCTCCTTCGGACATCATCATCCATGTCCGCTTGCACGACCGGGAGAATATCCAACAGCAGGAAGCCTTGGGAATCATAGGCGTCAACCTCGTCCACTCGGCGCTCTACCTGCACGAGCGGCCGCGCGAGCTGGTCAAGGCCTTGATGGACAATCTGAATCCGGAGCGCATGGAGGTGGACATGCTGAAGTTCTCCGGCCCCGACTTTGAGAATGTGGACAACCGTTTGATCGCGCTTCAGTTGGTGGAGGAGCGAATGACCGACACGGCGATGTTCACGGCCAGCGGAGAAGTCGTGCAGGCTTCCGAGGTCGTTTATAAGAAACCAGTCCTGGTGGAACGTGGCAGTTTTCGGCCAGTGACCCGGGCGACGGCCAGCATGCTGGATTGTGCCTATGCACAATTCCTGAAGGAGCCCCAGGTGAAAGAGGAACCCGAAGTGGTGGTCCTGATGGAGATGACCCTCCGCCACCTGGCCGAGGGCGGGGTCATCGATCACCAGGACTTTCTGGACCGGGTCGACATGCTCGGAGCGCTTGGGAAAACTGTGCTCATCTCCAATTATGGTGAGTTCTACCGCCTTGCCCGATATCTTTTCCGTTATACCCGAAAGAGGATCGGCCTGGTGATGGGTGCCCCCACGCTCATGGAGATCTTTGACGGGAAGTACTACACCCATCTGGATGGGGGGCTGTTGGAGTCCTTTGGCCGTCTCTTCAAAAACGACCTCAAGATCTACGTTTACCCGTACGAGGATCCGGCGAGCGGGCGCTTGATCACGGCGGAGACGGTACCGGTGGCCCCGCATGTGCGCCATCTGCACGCTTACCTGGTCGAAAACCACTATATCGAAAGTCTCGAGAACGTGGATCCCAGCTACCTACCGATCTTCCCCCACGAGATCCTGGAGAGAATCCAAGCGGGAGACCCGTCCTGGGAGTCCATGGTGCCGACGGAGGTGGCTAGAATTATCCGACAGAGAAAACTCTTTGGCTGCAAATAGCAGGCCATTGAGCTGAGAGGTAGCCTCCAGCGAGGATCCACCCGTTACACAGAAATAACGTGCGGCCCGAGTGCCGGATGTACCCGCTCACTTGAAACTCGCCTTGAGTTGCTGCAAATCCTGCGAGTTCTTGGCGGGGTCGAAGCCGAAGGAGTCTTCGAACCGGATCAGCGCCTGCCTTCGGGTCTCCAACTGTTCTGCCAATCCTGAGCGGGGCGAGACCACAAACACATTCACCGGTCCACAAGCCCGTGTGACCCGGATGCCCTTGGCGTATTTGGTGAAATCTGCCCCCAGGATGCGTTCGGCCGTAACCCCCACCACCTCGACGGGTTGGCGGAGATACTCCGGGAGCGGGAATTCCAAATCCACGTCGCGTGGCGGGCCGAACTTGAACACCCTCTCCGCAGGGTCCGGAGTGTACGCCAGGTCCAGCGCGAAGCAGACTGCACCACGGGGTCCTGCGATGACTGCAATGTCCCAATCAGGCTTGCCATTCCGGCTGCGGCGCTCGAAATGAAAAGCGTCACCCTCCAGGTAAAAATCCTCCAGCAGCCGGATCTCGCGGTCGACCCTCTGGATGGGCTCGATCAGGTCGGGGAACTTGAGGAGCGACTTGAGGCTCAGGTTGAACCAATAGAGTGAGGTGATGCGGTGGGCCAGCGCGTGATAGGCCTGGGCTCGAAGTTCGTCCGGGGTGGGCGAAGTGCGCTGCCGTCCGCCGTACACATCCCAACCCTCGTGTGCGCCTTGGGACCAATAAGCAATGGGGCTTGGCCGGTTCAGTTCGCGCAAACTGCGGGTCATGTCTCCAATGGTTTCCAGCGGTGCACCCCAGCGCAAGGTCTTGCCCTCCCAGCGATCGTATTTGGACCAGGCATCTGGCGAAGGGGCGGAAACGCGATACGCGTCGTAGTGCGGGAAGTCGCTTAGGCCGGCGTAGTCCCGCCAGATGCGCTCCTCGCTATGGGTGACTGAGGTTGGCAGCCGGGTGACGGCGTAGGGTTGCAGCTTCTGCCAAACCTCCTGCGGCGGCACAGGGCGTCCCCCGCCGTATTGGGGCTCGCCGAGAAATTCCACCGCGTGAACACGCGGCAAAACGGCGTCGGTGTCGTACGCCTCAAAGGGGGTCAAGGAATTGAAGTACTTGAGGGGGTAGCGCGCATAGAGCTCGGTGTCGGTATAACCCGGCGTTTGCTGCAGGTGGCCGGTGTTGATGTGAAGTCGGCGAAGGGTCTTGAGGAACAACTCATTCTTGACCGGGCTTACCCACCCTCCGGAAATGTCGAAACGCTCCGGTTTAATCCGCAGGTGACCCCAGAGCCGGAATGCCTTTCCGCTCGAGGGCTCCACCTCCACTTCCACGGCACCATAGGTGAGAGGCAACGGCGGAGTCTGGACGGTAAAGCCGCCGCGATCCCCCGCTGAGATGACCGAGTGACCCCCAAACCGTGCGAGGTTCGTCATGGCTGGCTGGGCGAAGAGGGTCCGAGGTGACTTCGGATCTTGTGGCAGCCAGAGGCGGCAGGAAAGGACTTGGAGCGGATCCCGGCTTGCGTTGGCTACATGCACGACAATCGTGTTGGGTTGCAGGGCATTCGTGGGCGCCAGAAAAGTGATAGCGGAAAGCCAAGCGGTAGGTGTCTCCAATGTCAGGTTCGTCGAAAGCCACGGCTTCTCCTTGGGCCCTAGCTCCACCGAGATCCGACCGCCGGCACCCCAAGGCAGAACCCGTCCGTTGAAAGTCCAGACCGTGAGCGCTCCCGAGGGCAGTGGAAGTTGCGCGCCAGGCAAGGCGGCCGGGGTGTCGTGCCAGGCCCAGGCGCGGGCGTTGAGAAGTTCTGTCGGGGTTTTCCCATCGAAATGCATCGGTGCATCCGACCCAATTGCGAGGGGGGAGGCTTCGGCACTTGAACCGCGTTGCAGGAACAGCTGTACCCGGGCGCCGTTGGCGGGCTCTGGTTCGCGACGATACCGCATCGACTCCATGCGCAGATGCGGGGTCAGGGTCACCCCGACCAAGTCGAGCTCCCCCCCACTTGCCCCCCATAGCAGTGCCCCCAGTGTGCAAAGGATGGTCCACTGGAACCACTTCGCCTGCTTCCGCAGAGAAAGAGAGGAGTCAGTATGAGGCCGCTGCATGTCTTTCATTTTACTAGGAGGCTCTGTCAAAGGCCATGCGAATTCTTCACCCTATGGGTAGGTTGAAAACAACCTTTGCCTCACAGAGTGTCACTTTCGGAAGGAGGCGGGCGGAGCAATATTTCTACTGACAACGACCCGGCAATATTCTAAAGACTCCTTATGAAATGGCCCACCCTTTCTCTGTTGCCTGGCGTGTTGCTCGTCGCATCAATGGTCGAAGGCAAGACGGCTCCGGCTGAACTTCCCAAACTTTCGTCCGTAAACTTTACCCAGGTCGAAATCCTTGATGCCTTTTGGGCACCTCGACGGGAGACCAACCGGATCGCTTCCATCCCCACCAACCTCGAAAACCTCGAGAAGTCCGGGAACATCAAGAACCTCGAGCTCGCAGCCAAGAAAGCCAAGGAAGGGTTTAGCGGGCCGGTCTTCATGGATTCGGACATCTACAAGGCTTTGGAGGCGGCTGCTTACTCGTTGGCGACCCATCCGGATCCCGCTCTGGGCCTGAAACTCGATCAGATCATTGCGACTCTCGCGGCCGCCCAGGAGCCGAACGGTTACCTGAACAGCCATTTTCAGGTGACTGCCCCCGACAAGAAGTGGTCGAACCTCCGTGATTGGCACGAACTGTATTGCGCGGGCCATATGTTTGAAGCCGCAGTGGCGCACTACCAGGCTACGGGCAAGAAGTCTTTCCTCAACGTGGCCGTCAAGCTAGCGGATCACATTGACTCCATTTTCGGCACCGGCCCTGGCAAACGCATGGGCTATCCGGGCCACCCCGAAATCGAACTGGCCCTGATCAAGCTCTGGCGGGTGACTGGCGAGCAGCGCTACTTCGAACTGGCACGCTTCTTCATCGAGAACCGCGGACAGAAGTTCTTTGCGAAGGAGCATAACACGCCGCTGGACCAATATGATGGGGCCTATTGGCAGGATGACGTTCCGATTTGCGACCATCGGAACATCAAGGGGCACGCAGTCCGCGCGGCTTACTTGCTCTCCGGAGCCACGGATGTCGCCGGCACTACGGGCCATGAGGGCCTGCTCAAGATGATCAACCGGGTCTGGCGCAACACCACGGAGAAGAACATGTACCTTACCGGCGGTATCGGACCTTCCTCGCACAACGAGGGGTTCACGGTGGATTACGACCTCCCGAATCTGAGCGCCTACCAGGAAACCTGCGCTTCGATTGCGCTGGCCCAATGGAATCACCGGCTCGCTTTGTTGTACGGTGACGCCAAATACGCGGATGTTTACGAACGGTCCCTCTACAACGGCGTGCTCGCCGGAGTATCGCATGACGGCAACCGGTTCTTCTATGTCAATCCGCTTGCCAGCAACGGGAACCATCACCGTTCGCCTTGGTTTGGCTGCGCCTGCTGCCCGCCCAACGTGGCCCGCACGCTCGCGTCCCTCGGCGGCTATGCCTATGCCACGTCGACCTCGGCCCTGTGGGTGAATCTCTACATCCAGGGCACCGTCTCCACGAAGGTCGCCGGCACCAGTGTGAAGATGAAGGTCACGACCGATTATCCCTGGGACGGTAAGGTGGTGTTGCGTCCCGAGCTCGCCACTCCGACCACCCTTGAGTTGCGGTTGCGTATCCCTGGCTGGTGTCGAGGAGCCAGCGTGGCCGTGAACGGGAAACGGCAGCCAAGTCCCCCTGTGGAAAAGGGGTACCTGGTGCTCTCTCGGAAATGGAAGACGGGAGATCGCGTTGAGCTGAACCTCCCGATGCCCATCGAACGAATCGCAGCCAATCCGCAAGTGAAAGAGAATGTCGGACAGTTGGCCCTGCAACGCGGCCCCCTCGTGTATTGCGTCGAAGCATGTGACAACCCGGAATCGCTGGACCGGATCAGTCTCCCTGCCGAAGCGGAGTTGAAGGCTAACCGCGATCCCTCCATCCTGGGTGGGATGATGGTGATCCAAGGCACCGCCAGAATCGCTCCCGAATCCGATTGGACACGTAAGTTGTACCAACCCGCTCCGAGCCTGCGCGGGACCCCTTTGAAAGCGATCCCCTATTACGCATGGGACAACCGCAAGGCCGGTGCTATGAAAGTCTGGTTGCCCGTGGCTCCACCCCCTGCCAAAGCGGGCACGCTCGAGGCTCGAGCCAAACTGGACCTTTCGTTCCGCAGCGACAACGCCCGACCGGAGGGGATCAACGATGGCGTTGAACCCAAGAGCTCGGGCGATCAGCCGGCGGCGCTTTGCCATTGGTGGCCGCACAAGGGCACTACCGAATGGGTTCAGTATTCCTGGCCCAACGCGGTGAAGCTCAGCGGCGCCAAGGTCTACTGGTTCGATGACACCGGCCGCGGCGAGTGCCGCCTGCCTGCCTCTTGGAGCGTTGAGTATCTTGACGGATCCACCTGGAAGCCGGTGAAACATCAGGGCGATTACCCAGTCAAGGCGGACCAGTGGTGCGAGGCTCGGTTCGACGCGGTTTCCACCACTTCCGTGCGACTCAAAGTGAATCTTAAGGATCAGTGGGCCGCAGGCGCCCATGAATGGCAAGTTGTCGAAGACGAGGAATGAGGAGGATGTCATGAATACCCAACGAATGCCCTTGCTGCTCCGGGCCTTGGCCCTGCTATTGCCGCTCTACGCGCTGCCCGTGCAGTCCGCCGAGGATCCTGGGTTCAAACCTCTCTTCAACGGCCGCGATCTCTCCGGATGGGTCGTCAAATGCCAGCCTCGCGACGAGCAGAAAGTGTTCTGGAAGGTGGAGGAGGGGACGATCGTTTGTGACTCCATGGGGCGGGGCGATCACAATTACGTCTGGTTGATGACCGAGCAGGAATACGACGACTTTGAGCTACAGCTGAAGTTCCAGGTGTTCCGTGACTCTCCGGGCAACAGCGGCGTGCAGTTCCGGAGTCGGTATGACTCCTCCATCGAGGGCGGTTGGCTGCACGGTCCGCAGGTGGATATCCATCCCCCTGCCGACATGCCCTGGCGTACCGGGCTCATCTACGATGAAACTAAAGGTGAGCAACGGTGGGTCTTTCCCAGCCTCAAAGATTGGAATATGGACCCCAAGTACAAACCCGAACAGTTCGTTTTCAAGTACTCGGGAGAGGGCGATGGCTGGAACGAACTCACCATTCGTTGCCAAGGCTTGAAGGTCAAGACGACCTTGAACGGTTTGGTGCGCACCGATTGGGATGGTGCAGGTGTTCTCGACAATCCCGCGCACGTAAAACACCGCGTCGGGCGCTCGGGCCATTTCGCCCTGCAGCTCCATTCGGGAGACCAGCTCAGGATCAAGTTCAAAGAAGTCCGCATTCGCCGACTTCCGAGCAGCGACTAACGAAGTTATCCGCTTCCTTCGTGGCGCTAGCTCTTGGAGTACGGCGGGAAGCGGAGCGCCACGCCGTTTTCGGAACCGACTTGAAGTCCGCGCCAGGGTGGCAAGGGACAAGGCACTCTCAGCACTGCGCTCTCCGAGACTCGGCGGATCCGCTTTATCGTGGCCAAGGACTGGGTCCGTCGCGCCTTGCGCTCGGTCCACTTTTGCATTGCTTCCTCCGGGGTCTCCCTCTTTGATTTTCCCATGAGTCTTTTGAAGTCAAATGCGGAATGGCGCACGGTTGCCGCTCTCCTGGGCGGAGCGCAAATGCTGTGGCCTCTGCTTGCTTTGACGGGAGCGCTTGCTGGCGAGGTGCAAGGGAAGATCACCTTCGAAGGTACGCCTCCACCTGAGAAGTGGGTGGACCTGTCCATTTACACGGACGTGACCAAAGCTTATCCGGAACTGATCTCAACTCTCACAACTCGCCATTACATCGTGGGAGCCAACAAGGGGTTGGCGAATGTGTTTGTTCACATCAAGGACGGCATGCAGGGAAAGAGCTTCCCCATCCCTACCGACATCCCAGTTTTGGACCAGACCAACGCCGGCTTCTACCCGTACGTCATGGGGGTGATGACGAACCAGCCGTTTCAGATCCGCAATTCTGAGCCTTACATGGATACGGTCCGGGCCGCGCCCAAAATCAACCAGGAATGGGTGATTGCCCAACCCATGACCGGCATGGTTGCCACCAAGTCCTTTCCCCTTGCCGAAGTGCTGATCCGATTGAAGTGCGAGATCCATCCCTGGGAGTTCGCCTTCATCGGCGTGGTGGAAAACCCCTACTTCGCGGTCACCGACACGAATGGCGTTTTCAAGTTGCCTTCGGGAATCCCCTCGGGCAAATACGTTCTCGAAGCCGTCCACCCCAAATGCGGAGCTCTCCAGCAGGACATCGTGGTCGAGGATGGAAAGCCCGTTACCGCGGACTTCGTCATGAAGCCCAAGCCGCCGGAGAAGCAGTAGGTGAGCCGGTGGCGCGCCTTCCACGAAAGGACCCACGTGTCACTTTGGGGCTGACAGGCCGAGAGTGCTGGGGCCAGAATGCGGGCACCATGAAACGCTGGTGCAAGAGACTGGGGATTCTCGTAGTCGTGTTGGTGTTGGGCATCGTTTGCCTGGCGGTCGTGGAGCGGATTCGAGGCAAGTGGCTGCTGCAGACTCGACTGGCGTTCCTCGAAAAGCAAGGTGAGGTTCTGTCTGTCCTCAATTGGTGCGCATGGCTTGTGTGGCCATTGCCTGGAATGGAACTTGGCAGGCGCTGCAGCAGGAAGGTTGGAACGATGACGCCTTGGCCAAGCTTCAGGGATCTTGGTCGAGTTGCGACTTGATCGGCGATGCCGAGCACGCCTTTGTCATGGAGCGAGCCCTGGGACTCGACCTCTTTCGGCAAGTGCATGATTCTTCGGACAAACTCGCTTTCCTGATCGGGCAACGCGAGACGCCCAATGAGTTTGGCTTCCCCAGTGGATTCTCCACCAGCGGGTTCGTGCTCCACCGGCTGCATGCCCCCTTTTGGCGCTTTGCCTGGATGGATCAGGATGCCTTGCGCGATCTCGATCGGTGGCAAGCGATGATCGAACGCTTCCGGATCGCGCAAACCAACGGCCTGTCCGAGTTGTCCACGAACGCTGGAGGTTGGGGGCCCACCAACCGAGTGGTGTGGAAGCTCTACTTTGAAACCCGTGAGCATCTTGGGTGGTACGACCAACTGCGGTACCTGATCTCCTCGGAACCCTTCGGGCTGGGGGATAACACGACCAGCAAGATCTTGGGATATCAGACCCAGCAACAGATGATGCTTGCGGCAATTGCGATCGCTCGCCACCAACTCCGACACGGAGGCGTGCCCACCTCCTTGAAAGCCCTGGTACCAGAGTACCTGCCGATTTTGCCCAAGGATTGGATGGATGGAAAACCTCTTCGGTACGAGCCGAAAAGCGCGCATACCTACCTCCTGTATTCCGTGGGTGAGGATGGGAAGGACGACGGCGGAGACCCCTCCCCAACTCAGGCCAATCAAAAAGCGCGTCTGATTTGGAACGGTCTTGACGCGGTATGGCCAGTCCCAGCCAGCGACGAGGAAGCTCAGGCTGCCTTCATGGAGTAGTCTGAAATGCTGTAGTGCGTTGATCATCAAGCACTCATGTCAATAGCAGGGGCCATCCGCCACGCTGGTTTCGCGTTTCCGCAGACCCGTTCTTACGCGTAAACCATGAATCCTTCCTTCCTCTCAAAAGGGTCCTAACAGAATCTCTCATCTTCGACTCGCCTGAAGGACCGACTTTGTGTATGGTAATGGCCGACATAATGATGCAAGGCAAAGCAGAACTACCCGCCCTAGCCAACCTCGACTTTGTCGAGCAGCTCTACGCGGACTTTCTTCGCGACCCAACTTCGGTGCCGGCCGATTGGCAGAAGTACTTTGGGGCCATGAACGGAGGCGATTTTGCCCGGCGCGACCTGCGTCTGGGACCGTCCTTCCAGCCGGAGAGCATTTTCCACAGTCGTGCCCGGGAGGCAATGGCCCCGGCTCCGGCGGCGCTGGACGACATGATTGTGCTTCAGCACCGGGTGGACCGGCTTATCCGCGCTTATCGCGTGCGTGGCCATATCCAGGCTCACGTGGATCCGCTGGGCAGCAGTGTGCGTTATGTTCCCGAGCTGGACCCGCAGTACTACGGCTTGAGCGATGCCGACATGGACAAGCAGTTCGTTTGTGAAACCATGGAGGCAGGCCGACTGACGCTGCGCCAGATCATCAGTCGGCTTAGGCAGGTTTACTGCGGTGCGGTTGGTTTCCAATACATGCACATCGACGACCTGAAGATGCGCCATTGGTTGCAGGAGCGCATCGAAGGTCAGCGTTACTGGCAGCCGCTGCCGAAGGAGCTTCAATTGCGGGTCCTGACCCGGCTGACCGACGCCACTGTTTTCGAGCAGTTCATTCGGCGAAAATTCGTCGGGGCGAAAAGTTTCTCGCTGGAGGGTGCGGAGAGCTTGATTCCGCTGCTCGATTTGGCAATCGAGAGAGCTGCCGAGTTTGGGGTGAAGGATATTGTGTTGGGCATGGCGCACCGCGGCCGCCTCAACGTTCTCGCGAACATTATCGGCAAGAGTCCTCGGGCCATTTTCCGGGAGTTTGAAGACAAGGATCCCGAGTTGTACCTGGGCGGGGGCGACGTGAAGTATCACATGGGGTACAGCAATGACTTTGTGACTTCCACGGGCGAGAAGGTTCATCTCTCCCTTTGCTTCAACCCGAGCCATCTCGAATTTGTGAACCCGGTGGTGCTGGGCCGCACGCGCTGCAAGCAGGACCGGAACAAAGATGAGAAACGGGCGCGGCACATGAGTCTGCTCATCCATGGTGACGCCGCGTTCATCGGCGAGGGAGTGGTGCAGGAGACCCTGAACCTCAGCCGGCTTCCGGGATACCGCGTCGGCGGGACGGTTCATATCCTGGTCAATAACCAGATCGGTTTTACCACTCCGCCTACGCAGGGAAGGTCGGCCATGTACGCGACCAGTGTGGCAAAGATGTTGCCGGCCCCCATTTTGCATGTGAACGGCGAGAATCCGGATGCGGTGGCTCGTTGCATCCAACTGGCAATGGAATTTCGCCAGCAATTTCAGCAGGACGTAGTGATCGACATGTATTGCTATCGTCGCCTGGGCCACAACGAAGGGGACGAACCCTCTTTTACCCAGCCTCAACTCTATGCGATGATCGAGAAGCGCCTCTCGGTGCGGGACGGTTACCTGGAGCATTTGCTCAAGCTGGGCGAGATCACGAAGGATGAAGCGGACGCCATCGCGCACCGGCGCCAGCAAGTGCTTGAGAAACACCTCGAGGAAGCGCGCACCGCACCGAACGCCATGCCTCCCCGTACTCTGGAAGGGGCGTGGGCGGGGTATCGAGGCGGTCCTGACGATCCCCAGGACAACCCGGAGACCGGAGTTCCACTTGACCGAATTTCCTGGCTCATGGAGCAGCTGACGGTTGTGCCTGAGGATTTCAATCTCCATCCGAAGCTCAAGCGCTTTATGGAGCAGCGCCGACTCATGGCCAAAGGCGAGCAGCCCTTGGATTGGTCCGCTGGCGAAGCTCTCGCTCTGGCCACTCTCACCTCCGAGGGTTACCGGATTCGGCTCTCCGGACAGGATTGCGGCCGTGGCACCTTCAGTCAGCGCCACGCCGTGCTGCACGACACCCAAACGGGGCTCACCCACACGCCGCTCCAACACCTCTCCCCCAGCCAGGGGCCGGTGGAGATCCTGAACAGCCCGCTTTCAGAAATCGGCGTGCTGGGCTTCGAATACGGGTACAGTCTCGATTGCCCCACCGGGCTCGTGCTCTGGGAGGCTCAGTTCGGTGACTTTGTCAACGTCGCGCAGGTGATCATTGATCAATTCATCGCCAGTGGCGAAGACAAGTGGAAGCGCCTTAGTGGTTTGGTGCTGCTGCTCCCGCATGGATTTGAGGGGCAGGGGCCTGAGCACTCCAGCGGACGCCTGGAGCGGTTCCTCATGCTGGGGGCGGAAGATAACATCCAGGTGACGGTGCCCAGCACCCCAGCACAGTACTATCACCTTTTGCGCCGTCAAATGGTGCGCAAATGCCGCAAGCCTCTGGTGGTGATGACTCCCAAGAGCATGCTCCGCAATCCGAAGGCGGTCTCCTCGATCCAGGAATGTGCTCAAGGCACTTTCCAGCGGGTGCTACCCGATGCCACGGGCGTCTCCCTCAAGTCAGCAAAGAGCGTTCTCCTCTGCTCGGGAAAGATCTACTACGAATTGGCTGCTCGCCGCATCCAGTTCCAACGAAATGATGTCGCCATCCTGCGACTGGAACAACTCTACCCGTTCCCTTGGGCCGAATTGGAATCCCTGCTTTCGGAATGCCCGGATGGCACGAACATTATCTGGGTCCAGGAAGAACCCGAGAACATGGGCGCGTGGCGTTACCTCCGGGTGACGGTCAGCATGAACTTCTTTGGACGGCTGCCATTCTCCGGCATTTGCCGGCCTGCTTCCGCCAGCCCGGCTACCGGCTCCGCGGCGGCCCATCAGATCGAGCAGGAAGATCTGCTCGAGCGCGCCTTTGCTTTGGAACAGCCCGCTCAACGCCAGCGCACTGAAACAGCGATCAGCATCAAGAAACTCTCTGGAAAACCTTAACAATCATGATTACGGAATTCAAAGTACCCTCGGTCGGTGAGTCCGTCGCCGAAGTGGAAGTCAGTCACTGGCTGGTTCAGGAAGGTGGCTTGGTGCGTAAAGACGATACGTTGGTTGTGCTCGAAACCGATAAAGCAACCGTGGACGTTCCCTCTCCCATTTCCGGGCGTCTGGTCAAGATCCTCAAAAAGAAGGGCGACCGCCTGAAGGTGGGGGAGACCCTTGGACAGCTTGAGCCTGCCGACGTGGCTGCGGCCGCGCCCACGACCGCTCCTTCGGCACCGGCGGCGACTGCGGAGACCTCTCCCAGTCCGCGCGTCATGCCTGCCGCCGCTCGTGCTGCGGCGGAAGCTGGCTTGGACCCGGCCGCCGTGACCCCAACCGGGCCGGGTGGAAGGGTTTTGAAAGAAGACGTGCAGCGCGCCGCGGCCGCGAAGCCGGAAACGCCCGAACCGCCAGCGGCTCCCGCTCCCGCGCCAGCCTTGGGGAATCGCACGGAAGAGATCGTTCCCATGACCCTGCTCCGGCGCAAGATCGCGGAGCGGTTGGTGCAAGCCAAACAGGAAGCCGCGCTGCTGACCACCTTCAACGAGGTGGACATGTCAGCCGTGTTGAACCTGCGCAAAGATCACCAGGACCGGTTCCTGGAACGTTACAAGATCAAGCTTGGGTTCATGTCTTTCTTTGTGAAAGCGGTCGTCGAAGGCCTCAAGGAGACCCCGCAGCTGAATGCCGAGATTCGCGGCTCAACGATCGTCTACCGCAATTACTACGACATCGGGATCGCCATCGGTGGGGGGCGTGGCCTGGTGGTACCGGTGCTTCGCAACGCGGAAGGTCTTAGTTTCGCCGAAGTGGAAATGGCCATCGCGGAGTTCGGCAAGCGGGTCAAGGAGAACAAAATCAAACCCGAGGATCTGTCCGGGGGAACGTTCACCATCACCAATGGCGGCGTCTTTGGTTCCCTGCTTTCCACGCCGATTGTCAACCCGCCGCAAAGCGGGGTGCTCGGGATGCACTCCATCCAGGAGCGGCCCGTGGCGTTGGCCGGCCAGGTGGTGATTCGGCCCATGATGTACCTTGCGCTGACCTACGATCACCGGATCGTGGATGGCCGTGAGGCGGTCACCTTCTTGAAGCGGGTCAAGGAGATGGTGGAAAACCCGGTGCGCATTCTCATTGAAGTCTGATCCGTCCTGTCGGCTGGGGACAATTTTATGGAAGTCCATTCTCATGATCTGGTGGTAATTGGCGGCGGCCCCGGGGGTTACGTGGCGGCCATTCGCGCGGCGCAGCTTGGCTTGAACACCGCGTGTGTGGAACGGGAAGCCGTGCTGGGTGGCACGTGCCTGCGTGTGGGGTGTATTCCCAGCAAGGTCCTTCTGGAAACGAGTGCCCTCTTCGAGCAAACCCGGTCCGGACTCAGCCAGCATGGGATTAAGGTGGGTAAGCCGGAGCTGGACATCGCCACCATGCTGAAGCGCAAGAACACCGTGGTGCAGACCCTCACCAAGGGTGTGGAAGCGTTGTTCCGCAAGAACAAGATCACCCGGTATACAGGGCAGGGCAGCCTGTTGGGGGATGGCAAGGTGTTGGTGGAAACGAAAGACGGCTCCGTGGAGCTTCAAGCCAAACACATTCTGATCGCCAGCGGCAGCAAGTCCTCTTCGCTCCCAGGAGTCGAGGTGAACGGCGACCGCATCGGCACCAGCACCGAGGCGTTGAATTACCCCGAGGTCCCGGCCCGGCTCGCCGTCATTGGGGCTGGCTATATTGGGCTGGAGCTGGGACAGGTCTGGCACCGGCTCGGTTCCAAGGTCGTGTTCCTGGAATTCCTCCCGCGTCTGCTTCCTGGCATGGACGAGGAAATCGCGGCGGAAGCGCAGAAAATCTTCACGAAGCAGGGTATGGAGTTTCGGTTCGGTTGCCGGGTTCGCTCCGCGCGCCAAACGGGCAACGAATGTGTGGTGGAGTGTGAGGGAAGTGATCCGGTCACCGCGGACCGAGTGTTGCTTTCCGTGGGCCGCGTGCCGCTGACGGAAGGATTGGGGTTGGACAAGGCTGGCGTCAAATTGGACGAACGCGGGCGCATCGTGGTGGACGAGCACTTTGCCACTTCGGCTCTGGGGGTGTATGCCATTGGCGATGTGATCCCGGGTCCGATGCTGGCTCACAAGGCCGAGGAGGAAGGGATGGCGTGCGTCGAAGGATTGGTGCGCGGTCATGGCCACGTGGACTACAATCTCGTTCCCGGAGTCGTCTACACCCATCCGGAGATCGCGTGTGTGGGCAAGACTGAGCAGCAGTTGCAGAAGGAAGGGGTGGTTTATCGAAAAGGGGTCTTTCCCTTCATGGCCAGCGGACGTGCCCGCACTCTGGGGGCCACCGAAGGCAAGATTAAGATCCTGGCCGACCAGGCAACGGACCGTGTGTTGGGCGTGCACATTCTCGGCGCACATGCTGGCGAATTGATCGCCGAAGCGGGAGCCTCCATGGCTTTCGGGGCCAGCAGCGAGGACATCGCGCGGGTTTGCCACGCTCATCCGACCCTCTCCGAAGCGCTGAAAGAGGCGGCTTTGGCGGTCGACGGCCGGGCCATCCACATGTAGTGGACCCCGGCGTTCTCACCAGGTCAGCTCCCGATTAGGGACCACGCCTGCGCCATGAACCACCAATCGCCTCGGAAACACTTCCACTGCGGCGTAGGCGTTCTTTCCTTCGGGTGCCTCCACCATTCCTTGGATGATCAGGTGGTGAATCCCATTCTTTCGAATGTAACCACCCTGGTGTTCATGCCCGGAGATCCAAGCTTTCACGCATGGATACGAGTCGAGCACTGCGCAGACCTCCGCGTGATTCCAGATCGTGGCAGCCATCCCTCCCGCCGCCACCGCCGGGTGATGGGCGAAGATCAGCACTTCCTGGCCATTGGTTTGCGCGCTGGCCAACTCGGACTTCATCCAAGCCAACTGGCGTTTCCCTATGGCGCCGTTGTAGGCGGGTAGGGATTCGTTTCTCGAGACCCACTCCAGCGTTTCCCTCCACTCCGGGCTCCCACGCACCGTCTTCACTCCCACATCCATTCCGTCCAGGACCAGGAACTTCCAGTTTAGCTCCGTGAACACGTAATAGGGCTTCTCCAGCCCCAGCTTCTTGAGGAGAACCGGCCGTTCCAGTTCCAGACAGTGATTTCCAATGGCGTGATGGACGGGCGCTTTGAGCTTTTGAAAGCGTTGCAGCACCGCATCGAGTTCCTTGAGCGTGGACGTCCCGTTTCCATCGATGGCATCACCGAGATTCATCACGAACCTCAATGGCTCCCGGTTCAGGTCTTCGACACACTTCTCCAGTCTTACCAATCCCTGGTTGTAGAGCCGAAGGCCAGCTGCGGGTTTGTCCGCGTACTGGACATCTGCGATCAGGCCGAAGGAAAACAGGGGTTGTGACGAAGTGCCCTCTCTTGCGGCTTCACCAGCCTGGAGAGCGCTGAGGAATCCACAGGCCAGCGCCACGACGCAGGAGAGCCTGCGGAAGTGGGCTACGAACCCCGGCTTTGTGTTGGACTGGACCTTCGAGGGGACCTTTGCCATCGGCCTATCGGAAGCCAACTGCGCGGATCTGTCAACCCAGGTGAGAGAGAAGGCAGCAGTTCTCATTTTGGGCGGCGGCGCGGCTTCTGGTTTGGGTTGAATGTGAA
>CAYPNF010000041.1:0-79840 GCA_964411985.1 uncultured Verrucomicrobiota bacterium | reverse complement strand
GGGAGTGGTGACTACGCTGGCCGGCCTGGCGGGCAGTTCGGGCAGTTCCGATGGCATCGGGAGCGCCGCGCGGTTCGCCGGTCCGGCTGGCGTGGCGTTGGACAGATCAGGCGATATTTATGTGGCGGACTCGTGGAACTGCACGATTCGGAAAGTGACGCCCGCCGGAGTCGTGACCACCCAGGCGGGCTTAGCCGGCAGTTCTGGCAGCCAGGACGGGACCGGAAGTGCGGCGCGGTTCAATGGGCCAATCGGGGTGGCGGTGGACAACGCAGGTAATATCTACGTGGCCGACGAAGAGAACCACACGGTCCGCAAAGTGACGCTAGCGGGAGTGGTGACGACGCTGGCCGGAATGGCCGGGAACTATGGTGGTTTGGACGGGACGGGGAGTGCCGCGCGGTTTTCCTTTCCCTTTGGAGTGGCGGTGGACATCGCGGGCAACCTCTATGTAGCCGACACATCGAACCACACGATTCGAAGAGGATTCCCGGCACTCGGGATTCTCAGTTCCGGGCCGAGCTTTGGTTTCAGCAACGGCCAGTTCGGCTTCGTTCTCACCGGCCCCGTGGGGTACTCGGCAGTCGTGGACGCCTCGACTGATCTGATGAACTGGCTGCCCATCTGGACAAACACCTTCACCGGTGATCTTCTGTTCAGGGATCCACACAGCGGTGCTCATCCCCATCGCTTCTATCGCGTCCAACAGCGGTAGCCATCGGCGCAAGACGGGGACGAACGGAGATTGACCTTCTGAAGCGGAAACGAGTTCTTCCGCTCCCTGGAACCGGGTGTGTGCCCGCTCAAGGCTCCATCCTAGGGTGGTCGAGGTGGATCGTACTATGTGGATCGCACCATGCCGAGAGGCAGCTTTTCCTGCTCGAACTGCTTCCATTCGTAGTCACCCTGGTCCACGGCAGAAATGCACTTCGGGCAGGAGTATTCAGAGATGATGAAGTGACCTTATGAATTGACAAGTCGTTCTGATTCTGGTATGACTACCGACACATCATCCCTCGGTTTATGGGCGAGAATTTTCGCGGCCAGTTCGGGCCAGCCGTCCGGGGAAGTGGGGCTCCTTTCCCGGACGCAGGGAAGCTGCGTACCTGCCTTCGATCCGCGCTGAGCCTCCTCGGAAAGTTCGTAACCTTCACCTACTTTTTCAAGAAGGAGGAGACCTTATGAGTACGAATCGATCTAACCCGACCCAATCTGTGGCCAAGCGATGTTGGCCGGCTCCCATGCACCGGTGTCTCACCCGTTCTCTGGGTAACCGAATGTGGTTGTTGGCTGCGGCGGTGACCGCCCTGGCATTGCCAGCCAGTCCAACCCTCGCCCAGTCGATCTACGAACCGTATGCGTTCACCACGCTGGCCGGCCTGGCCGGCAGCACGGGCAGTTCCGATGGCATCGGGAGCTTCGCGCGGTTCGCCGGTCCGGCTGGCGTCGCGGTGGACGGCGATGGCAATATCTATGTCACAGATCCCACCATACTCCGAAAGGTCACGCCGACTGGGGAAGTGACGACGCTGGCGGGACGGGTGGGGTATTATACAAGCGTGGACGGGACCGGAAGCGCCGCTGGGTTCAAATCTCCTTCCGGCGTAGCGGTGGACGGCGCTGGCAACGTCTATGTGGCAGAGTTGGGCAGCCACACGATTCGGAAAGTGACGCCTGGGGGCGTGGTGACGACCTTGGCCGGACTCGGGGACAGTCAGGGCAGCGCCGACGGCACCGGAAGCATCGCGCGGTTCAATTACCCTTCCGGCTTGGCAGTGGACAGCACGGGCAACCTCTATGTGGCGGACTACAGCAACCACACCATCCGCAAGGTGACGCTGGCAGGGAAGGTGACGACACTGGCCGGACTCGCGGGCAGCCAGGGCAGCGCCGACGGCACCGGGAGTGCCGCACGGTTCAATTATCCTGAGGGCTTGGCAGTGGACAGCACGGGCAACCTCTATGTGTCGGACCGCCTCAACTGCACCATCCGAAGGGTGACGCCGACCGGAGAGGTGACGACGCTGGCCGGAGCCGCAGGCGTTGGGGGCAGTGCGGACTGGACCGGAAGCGCTGCGCGGTTCGGTCGGCCTTCCGGCGTCACGGTGGACGGTGCAGGCAACGTCTATGTGGCGGACCAAGGAAACAGCACGATCCGGAAAGGATTCCCCGCCGGGGCGAGCGTCCAATTCGCGAGCCCGAGCTTTGACGGAGTTGAAAACGCCGGATTCGCCTCCATTGCCGTGACTCTCGCGGGAACCTACACGAACCAGGTCACCGTGGACTTCGCGACGAGCAACGGCACGGCAACGACGGGTTTGGACTACACGGCAACAAACGGCACGCTGACGTTCCTGCCGGGACAAACGACCGCGACGTTCACGGTGACCATCCTCAATGACGGCCAGGTGGAAGGTCCCGAGACGGTGAATCTGACCTTGAGCAATCCCACTGGTAGTCCGACGCTAGGTGGTCCCACCCACGTTCTGCTCACAATCGTCGACAACGACATGTTCACGCTCGATAGCTTCGTTCCTGTATACGAGAGCGCAGGTGCTGCCACGGTCCGCGTAACGCGGAGCGGCGACCTTGATGCCACCGTCACCGCTGTCTGTTTCACAAGCGATGGCCCTGGGTACTACAACAACCCTGTGGACTGCCCCGGATGCCCAAGGTCGGCGATCGCGGGTGTGGACTATGCGCAGGAGGTGGGTATTCTCACCTTCGGGCCTGGCGAGACGAACCAGGTCTTCACCGTTCCCATTCTCGACAACGGTCGCGTGGACGACTACCGGGTGGATGCTTACCGGTCGTTCACCGTGACGGTCTTCAGCGAGTCCAGTTTCCAAGCTCGATCCGAAATCGGCATCCAAGACAACGAGGTAGCCGCACAGATGGATCCAGGTTTCAGTTCGGGCGGCTTTTGGGGTGAGGTGTACGCGATGGCGTTGCAACCCGACGGTCGGATCCTCCTCGGCGGTACGTTTGACCACGTGGCGGACATTGCTTGCACCAACCTGGCCCGACTCAATCCCGATGGGTCTCTCGATGCCAGCTTCGCCGCGGCTACGAGTCTTTCGGATTCTTGGGGTGGCCCATCCCAGGTTTCCGTCCTGAAGCTGACAACCGATGGGCAGGTTCTTGTAGCGGGCACTTTCAAGGCTGTGAATGGCGTCCCCATGAACGGGCTGGCGAGGCTCAGCGCGGACGGCTCGTGGGATCCTGGCTTCAACGCCTTCAGCGGGGTAGCGTTGTCACATGAGCTCATCGATGCTGAAGGGGCAGTGGCGGCCGGAGCGCGGGCGGTGCTCGTTCAACCGGACGGCAAGATCGTCATCGGCGGTGTGTTCGACACGGTGAATGGCGTTGGCCGCACGAACCTCGCGCGCCTCAACGCGGATGGCTCGCTCGACACGAGTTTCGTCGCCGAAACGGAGCTGACCCATTATGTGTTCGGCGGCGGGGAGCAGGGGGCGCTAACGGAGGCTGCGGCGCGGGTTTTCAGCCTGGCCCTGCAACCCGATGGCAAGATTCTCGTTGGTGGAACCTTCGTCACGGTCAACGGCGCGGATCGAGGTAGCATCGCACGGTTGAATCCGGATGGCACTCTGGACAACACGTTCTTCGTCGGTGACGGCGTGGCCGACGGTGATAATCCCGGATCGGTCAACTCTATTATCGCGCAGCCTGACGGCGCCATCCTTATCGCGGGGCAGTTCACGTCCGTGCATGGCGTGGGCCGGGATGGTCTGGCGCGGCTCTATGCGCACGGCGGGCTAGACACACAATTTGACTGGCGGGGGGATGGCCCCTTTGGGAGGCCGCCGCGCTTCATGGCCACGGCCGTGACGACCAATGGCGGTATATGGGTCGCAGCGTCGGATTGTAGTAAGCCCGGGTGTTTCTTCAGGGTGGATAGGCTGAATCCCGACGGTTCCCCGGACGGCGGTTTTCCACAGGTGTCACAGGTGTCAAATCGGGGCTGGGTAACGACGATGGCCGTGCAACCGGATGGCGACGTGCTCGTCGGGGGATGGCTTCTTGCCCGGTATTACGGGAATCCCAGCGAGCCACGCGTTCAGTTCGATTCCGCCGGTATCGTCGTCAACGAACTATCGGGCATGGCGACCGTAACGGTCCAGCGGTTGGGCGACACCAGCAACGCCTTGACGGTCGATTACACTACAAGCGACGGCACCGCCCGAGCCGGTCTCAACTACGTGGCCACCAGCGGCACGCTCTCCTTCGCTCCGTTGGAAGTCACGAAGATGATTAGCATTCCGATCCTCGACGATCATGCTTTCAGCAGCGATCTCAGCTTCCGCATGACTTTGAGTCATCCCTCCGTAGGCCTGCTTGGCTTGAATCCCCTGACCATCACCGTCCGGGTATCGAATTACACGCCCTACACGTTCTCGACTCTGGCCGGGTTGGGAGGCGGTGGCGCCGGGAGCGCGGACGGAACAGGAAGTGCCGCGCGGTTCAGTTGGCCTTTGGGGGTGACCGTGGACGGTGCGGGCAACCTCTACGTGGCGGACTTCGGTAACAACGC
Organism: uncultured Verrucomicrobiota bacterium; assembly: GCA_964411985.1. Lineage (GTDB taxonomy): Bacteria > Verrucomicrobiota > Verrucomicrobiia > Limisphaerales > J093 > CAYPNF01. Next base: position 75,288 of record CAYPNF010000041.1, on the reverse strand, counting down.
GATCCGCAAAGTGACCCCGGCGGGTGTCGTGACGACGCTGGCCGGACAGCCAGGTAGTGCCGGAAGCTCGGACGGGACCGGAAGTGCCGCACGGTTCCAACATCCTTCTGGCGTCGCTGTGGACGACGTCGGCAACCTGTATGTGGCGGACCTATACAACTACACGATCCGCAAGGTCACCCCGGCGGATGTCGTGATAACCTTGGCCGGACAGGCTGGCAGTTCGGGCAGTGCAGACGGGACGGGGAGCAACGCCCGGTTTGCCTTTCCGTCCGGCGTGGCCGTGGATAGCGCCAAGAATGTCTATGTAGCGGACCAGTACAACCACACGATCCGCAAGGTGACGCCGGTTGGCGTGGTGACTACGTTGGCTGGGCGGGCAGGCTACTCGGGCAGCACCGATGGTACGGGGAGTGGTGCGCGCTTCTATGAGCCCCTTGGAGTTGCAGTGGACAGCGCCGGCGATGTCTATGTGGCAGACAGAGGAAACCACACAATCAGGAAAGTGACAGCATCGGGAGTGGTGACCACTCTTGCCGGGCCGGTTCAATTTGATTCCTTTGGGAATCGCGTGACTGGAAGCGCCGATGGAACCGGAAGCGCCGCACTGTTCAATTCTCCTTCTGGCGTGGCGGTCGACAGCACGGGAAACATCTATGTGGCAGACGTAGGTAACCACACGATTCGGAAGGTGACGCCAGCAGGTATTGTGACCACGCTGGCCGGATTGGCTGGCAATACGGGCAGCACAGACGGCACGGGGAGCGCCGCGCGGTTTAGTTATCCTAACGGCGTGGCGGTGGACAGCGCCGGCAACGTCTATGTCGCTGACAAGGAAAACCAGACGATCCGAAGAGGTTTCCTCGCACTCGGAATTCTCAGCTCCGGACCAGGTTTTGGTTTCGACGCCGGCCGGTTCGGCTTCGTTCTCACCGGACCCATGGGGCGGTTGGTGGTCGTGGAAGCTTCCGACGATCTGGCTGACTGGCTGCCGATCTCGACGAATACCTTCACAGGCGGTCTCCCGTTCACCGACCCGCAGAGCGGTGCCGCTCCGCAGCGGTTCTATCGCGTCCGCTCGCCGTGAAGTAAAGAGAAACGTGAACGTATGAAAACAGCACTTCGTCTCGGTATCGCCGCCCTCGGGCTGGCCACCTTCAACCTCTCCGCCGCCACGCTCTACGTGTCGCTGAAGAGCGCGAATCCGGTGCCCCCGTTCGCCACTTGGGCAACCGCCGCACGGGTCATTCAGGATGCTGTCGATGCGGCGGCTCCGGGCGACACTGTCTTGGTGACCAACGGGGTGTACGTCACCGGCGGCCGTCCTGGAGGGACCAACCTGCTGTCCAACCGGGTCGCAATCGAGAAGCCGATCCGGCTGGAGAGTGTCAATGGACCGGCGGTGACCATCATTGAAGGGGCCCGAGCGTCTGCAGGTGACGAGCGCGGGAACGGTGATGGGGCGATCCGCTGTGTCTACTTACGGTCGACCAACGCGGTCATCAGCGGGTTCACGCTCACGAACGGCTATACCAGGACTGCTGGAGCATGGCCGGATCAATGTGGCGGAGGGGTCTGGTCGGGATCCTTGAGCAGCTCGGTAGGCTACGACTATCGCGAGGGTTGCGCGACAGTGACCAACTGCGTGTTCATCGGCAACTCCGCTGAAGATGGCGGAGGGGCGGCTTGGGGGGGAATACTTTACAGCTGCACGCTGGAGCAGGGGAGCAGCAGGCACGGGGGCGGGGCGTCGTATACTATCCTCTACAACTGTGAGGTGACGGGCAACTCTGCCGGTTTTGGCGGCGGTGTTTATTGCTCGACACTCCACAACTGCAGCGTTACGGCCAACTCGACTTATTGGAGTGGCGGTGGTGCTTTTTCGAGCACCCTTTACAACTGTTCGGTAATCCGCAACTTGGCAAAACGGGGTGGTAGCGGAGTTTGCTCGAGTGAAGTGTATAACTCGATCGTCTATTTCAACAGCGGCGGGAACCACTCGGGATCCTGGTTTGCCCATTCTTGCACCACGCCACTCCAAGCCGGTCCGGGAAACATCGACGATGATCCTCAATTGGCCAGCGACACGCATCTGTCTTCGTCCTCTCCCTGTCGGGCAGCAGGTAGCGCCCAGTATGCCTCGGGTTTCGACGGGGACGGAGAACCGTGGGCTAATCCTCCCTCCATGGGAGCGGACGAGCTGGTTCCGGGCCATGCAACGGGCCCGCTGGAAGTGGCCATCACAGCCGCACACACAAACCTCGTCGCCGGGTTCGCTGTGAGATTCGAAGCGCGGATCGTGGGTCGGCTCACCCAGAGCAGCTGGGACTTTGGAGATGGCGCAGCATCTACAAACCAGCCCCTTGTTGGCCACGCATGGAACAAGCCGGGCATCTATATGCTGAAGTTAACCGGCTACAATGACACTTACCCCGGAGGCGTACACACTTCGCTCCTGGTCGAGGTTGTCGATAGCGCAGTGCATTTCGTCAGCCACACAAATCCGACACCAGTTTCGCCCTACACCAGTTGGGAAACCGCTGCCAACAACATTCAGGATGCCATTGACGCCGGCACAGTAGCAGGCCGTCTGGTGATGGTCACAAACGGCCTGTATCGCACGGGGGCGACAATAGCCAACGGAACTAACCGAATCCTCCTCACCGGCCCCATGGAGGTGCGCAGTGTGAACGGCCCTGCTGTAACGGTGATCGAGGGGGATACGAACGGGGTGCGGTGTGCCTCGCTTGCCGATGGCGCTGTGCTGAGCGGGTTCACCTTGACCAACGGCATGGCAGATGCCGGTGGCGGCGTGTTCTCTGACGACAATGGAGCGGTCACCAATTGCGTGATTACTGGTAACCGGGCCCAGTGGGGCGGCGGCGCCGAAGGGGGGGTGCTCTATAGCTGCACCCTCACGAGCAATTCAGCTTTGTATGATGGCGGTGGGGCTGATCGGGGGGTCCTGCACAACTGCACTGTCACCGGCAATTCGGCCGACTACAATGGGGGGGGAGCTAATGACACTGCACTCAACAATTGCACTGTAAGCAATAACTCGGCCTTGTATGGCGGTGGTGGCGTCCGCAACGGTACCCTCTACAACTGCACGTTGACGGCAAATTCGTCTGAAGCCGGCGGCGGGGCCTATTCAGCCACGCTCAACAACTGCGTGATCACGAACAATTCGGCCGTTGAAGGTGGTGGGGCCTATGAAGGGACGCTCAAGAACTGCCTCGTCAGTGGCAATTCGGCGGCTCGTGGCGGTGGCGTATATGGCGGCACGCTTTCCCATTGCACGATGACCGGCAATTCGGCGACATTAAGTGGCGGGGGGGTTCATTTCGGCACGCTGAACAACTGCGTGGTCTATTTCAACACCGCTGCAAATGGGGCAAACTATGCCATTGAGGATTGGGGGGGGAATACCAGTCTATTTGACCACTGTTGCACCGCTCCGCTGCCTGTAGACGGTACGGGCAACATCAGTCTCGATCCACAACTGGTGAACGCCTCACACTTAAGCGCCAGCTCTCCGTGTCGCAGGGCCGGCAGTGCCGCTTACGCGACGGGCACGGACATTGATGGCGAACCCTGGGTGACGCCGCCGTCTATTGGCTGCGATGAATATCACGATGGGGCCGCCACGGGCCCGCTGAGCGCCAGCATCAGGGCTGCGTACACAAATGTAGCGCCGGGTTTTACGGCCGCCTTCACGGCTTTCATTGAAGGCCGAACCACCGCCAGCGTGTGGGACTTTGGAGGCGGTGTCACACTAGCCAACCGACCTTACGCGACTCATGCCTGGCAATCACCGGGGGACTATGAAGTTGTATTGATCGCCTACAACGAGAGCAACCCGGAGGGAGTCAAGGCAAGCGTGAGAGTACACGTGATGGAGGCCGTGCATTATGTCTCCCTTTCCAGCACTAATCCTGTTTCACCCTACAGCTCTTGGGCTACAGCCGCAACTAACATTCAGGACGCTGTGGACGCGGTTGCGGTCCCGGGAGCGGCGGTCCTAGTGACTAACGGAGTTTACGCGACAGGGGCACATATGACGACAAACGAATGGGGTGGAGTTGCAGGAAGCAGGGTACACATCACGAACTCCATCAGGCTGGAGAGCGTCAACGGGCCGGAGTTAACAATAATTCAGGGGGAGCGGATTGTCCGTGACACTGGGGAGGCACAGAACATCCAGTGTGTCTTCTTGGGCCCCGACTCGGTTTTGAGCGGATTTACCCTTACGAACGGCTATGCAGAGCAGGGAGGAGGCGTGCTGTCGGAAGATTCCGGCTCGGTATCCAACTGCGTGATCTTAGGTAACTCAGCCACATACGGGGGTGGTGCTTGCGGTGGAGTTCTCTACAACTGTTTAGTGAAACACAATCGGGCAAACGAGCGAGGGGGCAAGGGTGGCGGAACGAGTGGTGGCAAGGGTGGTGGGGCTTATAGAAGCATTCTCCACAACTGCAAGCTGATCCATAACTCGGCGTGGGGGAGGGTTGGGTATAACGGAGTCAGCGGTCTTGGTGGAGGGATCGCCAATGGAACCCTAGTCAACTGCGTAGTGAGCAATAATCAGGCTTCCGTGAGTGGGGGCGGCGCATACGCAAGCGTGCTAAACAACTGTGCTGTGATGGGCAACGAAGCCGAGCATGGCGGCGGTACGGGCAACAGCGTTGTAAACAACTCTACGTTAACTTCCAACTATGCTAAATCTGGCGGCGGGGCACACGGAGGCACGCTGAACAATTGCATCGTCTACTTCAATAGCGCCACAAACGGGGCGAATTACTCCGAGACCATTCTGAGCTACTGCTGCACGACGCCGATGCCCACGAATAGCGTGGGCAACATCACGCTTGACCCTCAATTGGCCAGCGCCTCGCACCTGAGCGTCATTTCCCCATGTCGCGGGGCGGGTAGCCTCGCCTACGCGAGGGGTACCGACATCGACGGAGAAGCTTGGGCTGATCCACCGTCCATGGGGTGCGATGAATACCACCCCGGAGCGGCAATTGGCCCGCTGAGCGTTGCTATTGAGGTGACGTTGACGAATGCGGCAGTGGGATATCCAGTCAATTTGATGGGCCTGATTGAAGGGCGGGCGACGTTAAGCATTTGGAACTTCGGTGACGGGGTATTGGCGCTGAACCAGCCCTACATGACGCGTGCCTGGACGACGGCGGGAGAATACCTTGTGACTCTGTGGGCCTATAACGACAACCGACCGGAGGGCGTGAGCGCGACCGTGAGGGTTCATGTGGGGCAGGGACTGCATTATGTCGCAGCAGGCAACGCCAATCCCGTGCCGCCGTATAGCTCGTGGGCTACCGCGGCCACGAATATCCAGGATGCGGTGGATGCCGCGGTAGTAGGGGGGACGGTTATGGTCTCGAATGGGGTGTACAGTACGGGAGGACGGGCCACGGGAGGGAACGTGTTGGTGAGCCGGGTGGTCGTGGACAAGATTCTGACACTGCAGGGCGTCAACGGCCCAGAGGTGACCATTATTAGCGGCCACCAAGTACCCGGGGACATGACCGGCGAAAGTGCGATCCGGTGCGTATCTCTAGCCAACGGCGCCGTGCTGAGCGGGTTCACCTTGACCAACGGCATGGCAGAGGCCGGTGGCGGGGTGATGTGTGAATCTTCAGCCTCGGTGGTGTCCAACTGTGTGATCGTCGGCAACTCAGCTCATTATGGGGGTGGGGCTCGTGACGGCACGCTCTACAATTGCACACTAATTGGGAATTCAACTACGGATTGGGGCGACGGGGGCGGCACCTTGGGATCCGTGCTTCACAACTGCACATTGCGAGACAATGTCTCCACTTGGAACGGCGGGGGAGCTGCGGGAGGTGCGCTCTACAATTGCACGCTAACCGGCAACTCGGCAGGCAACGTTGGCGGCGGGGCCTGCTACGTTCTTGCCTACGGCTGCTTGTTCAGGGGCAATTCCGCCCGCACTGGCGGTGGGGCAAGTGGCACGCTCAATAACTGCATCGTGGCCGGCAACTCAGCGCAGCACGAGGGCGGTGGGACGTTTGGCAGCGACCTGTATAACTGCACGGTGACCGGCAACTCGGCTTCTGGGAAAGGAGGTGGGATTTTCTCTGGTACCGCTCGGAATAGTATCATTCGTGAGAATGTCCCGTCTAATTGGTCTAATTGGCCCGGGGAAGAATACGCGTGGATGCAATTCTGTTGCACAACTCCGATGCCCACCATCGGAGTCGGCAACATCAGCAACGCGCCGCTATTCGTGAACCAAGCAGCCGGTGATTTGCGTCTACAATCCAGTTCCCCGTGCATCAACGCCGGCAACACTTCCTACGCTCCGGTCCCTACGGACTTGGACGGCCTCCCGCGCGTCGTCAGCGGCACGGTGGACATCGGCGCCTACGAGTTCCAAGGGCCCGGCTCGTTGATTTCCTACGCCTGGCTCCGGCAATTCGGTCTGCCCACCGACGGCTCGGCGGATGCCACGGACCTAGATGCTGACGGTCACAACACCTGGGAAGAGTGGCGGTGCCAGACCAATCCCACCAATGCGTTGTCAACGTTGTACCTGCTGGCGCCGTTGCAGGCGGGCATCAACGTGACAGTGAGTTGGGAGAGTGTGGTCGGGGTCAACTATTTCCTGGAACGCAGCACCGATCTGTCAGCGACCCCACCCTTCACCCTGCTGGTCCCAAACATCCCCGGCCAACCCGGCACGACAACTTACACGGACAGCAACGCAGTTGGCGTGGGACCCTTTTTCTACCGCGTGGGCGTGAGCCACTAAAAGTCCGAAGAACAAACGAAATGCGAAAGGACAAGACCATTAACCAAACACCAGCAATCGAATCACGGACAACATGGATCACCACCAACATCACGGGTCTTCCTCGTCCCCTGGATGGCAATGGCGACGGCGTGGCGAGGTTCGACATGGGTGCTTACGAGTTCAACCCATATCGCTTCGAGCCAACGCTGCAACCCAGCCCGAACGGATTCCGATTCACCGTCCGGGGCGAGCCGGGAAAGAACGTTCGCATCGAGCGGAGCAGTGACTTGTTCAACTGGGAGTTCGCCGGTTAGGTTCCCATCCCGGCCAGCGGGCAGACGCTCATCGACCCAGCAGCTGCAGCGAAACGGTTCCTGTTCTACCGGGTGGTGTCCGTGCCGTGAAGAAGGACTAGGCTGAACAAGAATGTGGCCATTATTTGATTGTCTCGAATACGATCAAACGTGTTGTCTCGGCAAGCGTGCACAGCCCCAAGAATCTCGGCTGGCTAGATTTTTTCCGGCATGCTGCCACCCAGTATCAAGAGCCTTTCCCTGTACACGGCGATGAGACAAGATACGGCGTCGCAGCCCCACGTTTGGCGTCTCATGGTTACCTTCTAGCACCTTATCTAATTGGACTGCAAACCTTTGAGAAGGCGAAGGTTGTCAGTTCGCCGCTGGATCATCACCTCTTCTGGGCGAGAGATCGACCTTGACGGGGCGGCAGGTATTCCCAGTATTTGCGGCGCTCATGCTCACTCTGAATGGCATCAAGAAAAGCTACGGTGGACGGGTTTTGTTCTCCGGGCTCGATCTGCAGATTAATCGCCAGGACCGGATTGGTCTGGTGGGAGCCAACGGTTCCGGCAAGACCACGCTCTTCCGCCTCATCCTGGGCGAGGAAACAGCCGACGAAGGGGGCGTGACCCTGCAGCGGGGAACCAGTTTCGGCTTTCTGCCCCAGGAGAGTGCTCCGGCGGGGGAGGAGTCGGTACTGGAGTTAGCGTGTGGCGTATCCTCCGAAATGGCCGATTGTCTGCGAATCTTGCGCCAAACCGACCAAGGCGAGGCCGTGGACGATCACGATCTGCAGGAAGCCCGGAAGCGTTATCTGGAGTTGGATGGTTTCACCCTGCAAGCCAGGGCCAAGCAGATCCTGGCAGGGCTGGCCTTTCGGCAGTCGGACTTTGAACGCCCGGCCCGTGAGTTGAGTGGTGGGTGGATTATGAGGGCGCACTTGGCCCGGCTGCTTTTGCAGGAACCCGACTTACTCATGTTGGACGAGCCAACCAACCACCTGGATCTGGAGACGCTTGGCTGGTTCCAGGAGCAGCTGAAAGCCTACCAGGGAGCGATCCTGGTCATCTCCCACGATCGCGAGTTTCTGAATCAGATCGTCGGTTCGATCGCGGAGCTGCGCTCCTCTACCCTCTATCTCTACCGGGGCAATTACGATGAATACCTTGAACAGCGCGAGGCGCGGGTGGCCCAGGAGATGGCTGCCTATAAGAACCAGCAAAGGCAGATAGCCCACCTGATGTCGTTCGTGGAACGTTTCCGCGCCAAGAACACCAAAGCGGCCCAGGCGCAGAGCAAGCTGAAGCAGATCGAACGGATGGACATACTCGAGGCTCCCGAGAATACGGAGGCCGAAATAGGATTTGAGTTTCCTCAGCCCGAGCGTAGTGGGTTAAAGGCGGTTGAGCTGAAGCAGGTGGATTTTGCCTATGGTGACCTCTGGGTCTATCGGGGGCTGGACTTCGAGATTCAGCGGGGGCAACGCACCGTCTTAGTGGGGCCCAACGGTGCTGGCAAGTCGACCTTATTGAAGCTGTTGGCGGGTATTCTGGAGCCCTGCGCTGGCGAGCGAAAGCTGGGGTACAACGTTCGGGTGGGTTACTTTGCCCAGCACCGGACCGAGGTTCTCGATGTGAGGCGCACAGTTTTGGAGGAAGCGCTCGATACGCCCCAACGGGTGACGGAGGAGTTTGTGCGCACCCTCTGCGGGGCGTTTCTTTTCCGTGGTGATGACGTTTTCAAGAAAGTGGGCGTGCTCAGCGGAGGGGAAAAGAGCCGGTTAGCACTGGTCAAGATCCTGTTAAACCCTCCGAACCTGTTGTTGATGGATGAGCCGACGACTCACCTCGACATAGCCAGCACGGATGCCTTGGTGGCGGCCCTTTCCGAGTTCACCGGCACCCTGGTTTTCATCAGCCATGATGTCTATTTCATTCGTTCCCTGGCACAAAACGTTTTGCACATTCAGAATGGCAGGCTGACACCCTACGCGGGCGATTATCAGTACTACCTGGAGAAAACCGCTGCGGTGTCAGAGCGTGCTGGCCTGGTAGCCTCCAGTCAGAAGAAATGGCCCGCGGCGCCGCCCGCAAACGCCCCCAAGCAGCCCGCCGCTGCGTCGTCTGCGAAGGAGCGAAAGCGACAGGAAGCCGAGGAGCGACAGGCCCGGTCCCGTGCCTTGCAAGCCCTGCGCAAAGAGGTGAAACAGCTCGAACACCAAATTGCCGAGCTGGAGGTGGAGCATTCGCGGTTACTGGAGGAGTTGCAGAAGCCTGAATCCTACTCTGCACCCGGCGCAGGCCTGCGGCTGAATCGGGAAATGGCCGAGAATGCCGAGGCTTTGAAGGAGCGGACAGCCGCCTGGGAACACAAGGCCACGGAGTTGTCCGCGGCCGAGGCTGAGGGCAAGTGAGATCGGCGGGCTAGGGTGGATCCCCCAACCCGCTGCGCTCCAAAAGATTCGCCAGAATGGTGAGGGCCTGACGGCTATTTCAAGCTGTCCGGATTCAGGCGCTTGAGTTCTTTGGTCACAAAGAGGCCATCCTTGCGGATGAGTTTTCCATCGAACCAGATTTCGCCTCCGCCCCACTCGGGCCGTTGAATCAGCACCATGTCCCAATGCACTGCCGAGCGGTTGCCGTTGTCGCATTCCTCATAGGCCTGGCCTGGGGTGAAATGGAGCGATCCCGCGATCTTCTCGTCGAAAAGAATGTCGCACATCGGGGCCTGGATGAAGGGATTGAAGCCCAGAGAGAACTCGCCGATGTAACGCGCGCCAGCGTCGGTATCCAGGATCTCGTTCAGTTTCTTCGTGTTGCTGGAGGTGGCTTCCACGACTTTTCCATCGCGGAAAGCGAGCCGGACATTCTCGAACCTGGACCCGGCATAGCTGGTGGGGGTGTTGAACTGAATTTGGCCGTTGACTGAGTCCTTGACGGGACAGGAGAAGACTTCGCCATCCGGGATGTTTCGGAGTCCGTCGCAAGGCTTGGCGCCGATGCCCTTGATACTGAAAGTGAGGTCGGTTCCAGGGCCCTTGAGCTGCACGCGGTCGGTCTTCGTCATTAGCTCCACCAAGGGGATCATGGCTTTGGACATCTTGGCGTAGTCCATGGTGCAGACCTGGAAATAGAAGTCCTCGAATGCCTCCGTACTCATGTTCGCCGCCTGAGCCATGGCAGAGGTGGGCCATCGGAGCACAACCCACTTGGTCTTGTTGACCCGGTAATTGAGCACGGGCTTCATCGTCTTGCTGTAGAGCAGAAGTCGATCACTAGGCACATCCGAAGTCTCGCTGGCGTTGTTGCTGCCCCGGATGGCGATGTAAGCTTGCATCTTCTTCATCCGATTCAGTTCCAGATCCCGAACCAGTGCGGAATGCTGGGTATCGGTGTCGCGCATGATTTCCCGGGTTACCTTGGAATGGCGCACTTCCACGATCGGCGTGGCTCCCTGTGCGCGGGCCGCACGTACGAGTTCGACCGTGAACTCATCGGGGATGTCGATCATGTCCAACAAGACGCGCTCACCTTTGCTGAGAGTGGTAGAGTAACCGACGAGCAGTTGGGCTAGTTTTTGAAATCGTGGATCAGTCATAGCATCAGAAAGCGGCAGTATGTGGGGTAGGAGCAAGTAGGTCGAGCCTCAAGGACTGTTGAGAAATGGCCACGATGGAGGAAAAGGCGCAATCGGCGTGTTGATCCTCACGGCGAACTGGGCGGCCCAAGTTGGATTCGAGGGAGAGTGGGAGGGGACTTCCTTTTGCTTTTCATGGTGCTAACCTGTTTAGGAAGAGAAGGATGCATTGATGGATAACGAAGCCGGAGTGCTGGCTTTCGATGGGCCTTTTGGCGATGGCACGACGGGTGCTTAAGGTGATCTCATGATAATGCACACAACAACTGAATTCGGCGACCGAAGCAGGTTGTTGCCCTCCGGCACCACTCTTCCCGTGGCTGCCACCGACCCTCCTTAGCCTCCTTGAACACCGTTCCGCAGTGGGAATGGTGCCTATCTAAACTGAGTTGTCGCCTGGCGGTTCTGGAAACAGAGCCGCCAGTTCTGTTGTTAGGGTTCACTTCGCCGACCTGTCTGCTGAACTGTCTGCTTGCCAGACCGGCGGTATTATGGAACCTTCTTCACCCCAATATGGCACATGTCAAACTCCACATTCCGGGCCCGGTCGAAGTGAGCGAAAAGACCTTCAAAGCCTTTTGCTCGCCTATGATCGGGCATCGTGGCCAGGGGTTCAAAGACCTCTACGCCAAGATGCAACCTCAGCTCCAGGCGCTGTTGTCTACCAAGCAGCTGGTCTACCTCAGCACCTCCTCCGCTTGGGGGGTGATGGAGGCAGCCTTGCGCAACCTGGTCTCCAAGAAGGTCCTTTGCTGCATGTGCGGCGCCTTTTCCGACAAATGGTACGATGTTGCCAAACGCAGTGCCAAGGAAGCGGACTTCGTGCAGGTGCCTTGGGGTTCACCGATTCGCGCCGAGCAAGTGGAGGCAAAACTGGGCAGCGGCGAGTTTGATGCGCTGACGTTGATTCACAACGAGACCTCCACGGGCGTGATGAGCCCGCTGGCGGAAATCGCGGCTCTGAAGAAGAAGTTCCCGGATGTCATGTTCATCGTCGACTCGGTGAGCTCGATGTCGGCGGTGAAGATCGATTTCGACGCCCTCGGTCTGGACGTATTGCTGGCCGGCACCCAGAAGGCGTTTGCGATGCCTCCGGGTTTGGCGGTCTTCGTCTGTTCTCCTGCGGCACTGGCCAAGTCCGCTACGATGAAGGACCGGGGCTATTACTTTGATTTCGTCGAGTTCCAAAAGAACGCCGAACAAAGCATGACCCCCAGTACGCCGAGCATCGGGCACGTGTACGCGCTTGCCTCCAAGTTGGAGGACTTTGCGGCCGAAGGATTGGATCAGCGTTTTGCCCGGCATCAGAAGCTGGCGCAAATGACGCGTGACTGGGCTAAGGGGAATGGGTTTGGCCTCTTTCCGGAGCCAGGTTACGAGTCTGTGACCCTTACTTGCGTGAGCAACGGAGCCAGGCCGGGCGGACGGGTTGTGGACGTTGCGAAGCTCCAGAAACTGGTCAAAGACCAGGGCTTTCTGATCGATGGCGGTTACGGGAAGATCAAGGGGACGACCTTCCGCATTTCGAATATGGGCGATGAGACTGAAGCCAGCATGAAACAGCTCTATGCTGCGTTGGATTCCGGTCTCAAGCAGCTCTAGGTTTTTCATGAAGGTGGGCGAGGGCTCGAGGAGCCCTCGCTCCCCCTTCAGCGAAGGTTGGGCGGGGCACCCTTACCCCGGTGGTTGTGCTTCGTGGTTGGCATTCCCACTTAGCCGTGTCCATGCAGTTGAACAGGAGGCAGCAGAGAGAGCAGAGCCGTCAGACGGAGTCAGAATCGCTCCTCGCGGTCCGTTCAAGCGTTCACTGGACGGTGAAAGTGATACGTCCGTCTCGATCGTCAGACCGCTCAAGCCCGATCTCTGCTGTCTCCGCTGACTCCTGTTCTTCACTGAATTGTTACGGCTTAGCTCGCCCAGCTCAGGGCGTCACAGAAAGACGCTCTTCGCTCGCATCGCGGTGCATCAGGACGCCCTGTTCCTTGTACGGCTTGAGGATGAAGTGAGTCGCGGTGGAGAGCACACCCTGGATGGTGGCTAATTTTGAGGAAACAAACATGGCCACGTCCCGCAGGTTCTTGCCGTCCACTTCCACCAGGAGGTCGTAGGAGCCGGACATGAGGTAACACGAACGGACCTCGGCATACTTGGCGATCCTCTCCGCGACCCGGTCGAAGCCCCCCTCACGTTCCGGGGTGATCTTGACTTCGATGACGGCGCGGACCTGTTCCAGCCCGAGCTTTTCCTCGTTGAGCAGGGTTTGGTAACCGAGAATGATTTGCTCCTCCTCGTAGCCTTTGATGCGGGAAAGGACTTCCCCTTCGCTGAGGTTCAACATGGCTGCGAGTTGACTGGGTTTCATCGCCGCGTTATCTCGCAGAAGTTTCAATAGCGGATCCATATCGCTACCTTAGCGAAGGTGCCGTTCTAGTGCACTGAAAATCGAGTGCGCTCATAAGTCCATATTTCTCTTGGTTTGAGCGGGGTCGGCTGATTCCATAGCTCGAGTGACGGCTACGGGGCAATATAAGCTGGTGCAGCTCCAGAATGGGAGTTGGAGTGTCCATTCCCTTCGGGAGAAGGAGACTTTCCACCCGGTCATCGGGCCGGTGGCGGAGGCGGAAGCGCTGTATGTGCACCAACTGCGGCTGCTGGACCGGGTTCGGGGACATCGGGGGGAGTTTGTGGTCTGGGACGTTGGACTGGGCGCGGCTGCGAATGTGCTGACCGTGTTGCAGCACACGAAGGATTTGGCATGTCGACTTCGCGTTCTGAGTTTTGATCACAGCCTTGAGCCACTTCGGTTCGCATGGCAGAATGCGAACCAACTTGGGTATTTGAGCCCCTACGGCGGTTTGGTGGAGTCGCTGTTGGCTGTCAGAAGCGCTGTGTGCAAGAAGGGACCCCGCCAGGTGCATTGGGACTACTACCACGGCGATTTTCCTGCTTTGATCCACGCCCCGGAGAGTGGAGGGTGGGCCAAGCCTAACGCGATTCTGTTCGATGCCTTTTCGCCTGCGCGAAATCCCACCATGTGGACTCTGCCACTTTTCAGCCAGATTTTCCGCTTGCTCGACCCTCGGGTGCCCTGCGCGATGCCTACCTATTCGCGCAGCACGATGCTGAGGGTGTCGTTGCTGCTGGCGGGGTTCTTTGTGGGGGCGGGAAAGGCGACAGGGGAGAAGGAGGAAACCACCATTGCCTCGAACTCCCTGAGTCTGATCGAAGCTCCGCTGGATCGGCGGTGGCTCATGCGCGCCCGGCGATCTACCAGTGCGGAGCCGATGGTCGAACCGGTCTACCGACAGCTGCCGCTGACCACCGCGACGTGGGAACGGCTCCAGGCGCATCCCCAGTTCGCCTGATTCTTTTCCAAGTTTTTCTTTGCAGTGGGTCCGTGTTGGTGATAGTGGTGTCTTCATACCCATGGCTGCAACCCAGCGATATCCCGCCTATGTTGCGCTCGCCAGGTCGGGGCAACTGAACGAAAGGGCGACCGCCGCGAAGCGTTATCTGCGTCATTGTACCCTATGTCCCCGCCAATGTGGTGCTGACCGCGAGGAGGGCGATGTAGGGGTCTGCGGGGTGGGGGGATGGGCCCAGGTGGCCAGCCACTTCGCGCACATGGGAGAGGAGGATTGTCTCCGTGGATGGGCTGGATCGGGAACGGTCTTTTTCTCCGGCTGCAATCTGGGCTGCGTGTTTTGCCAGAACTGGGATATCAGCCACGGCTGTTTTGGTCAGGCCATTACCCCGCAGGAACTCTCGGAGATGATGTTGCACCTTCAGGAAGAGGGCTGTCATAACATCAATTGGGTGACGCCCTCGCATGTCGTTCCTCAAGCGCTCGAGGCCTTGGCACTCGCCGCGGAGGAAGGGTTGCGGATTCCGATCGTTTACAACAGCAGCGGCTACGACACGATGGAAGCTTTGGCGCTGTTGGATGGGGTGGTGGATATCTACATGCCGGATTTCAAGTTTTGGGATCCCGAAGTGGCCCGGCGAATGACGGGAGCCGCCGATTATCCGGAAGTGGCGCGGAAAGCGATCCGGGAGATGCACCGGCAAGTCGGCGATTTGGTGCTGGATTCCAGCGGGTTGGCCCAGCGCGGTCTGCTGGTCCGCCACCTGGTGCTTCCGAACAATCTCGCGGGGACTGCGGAGATTTCCGCCTGGCTCGCGTCGGAGGTGTCTCCGGCTACCTTCATGAACTTGATGTCGCAGTATCAACCCTTGGGAGCATTGGAGCGAGGTTCCCGGAAGGCTGAATTCAAGGAGATTGATCGCCCTGTCCGGCTCGATGAGGTGGAGCGGGCTGTGGCGGGGGCGTTTGGATCAGGTTTGCGTCGTTTCGAACGCCGACTTCAGAAACCCATGTCGGTGGACTAATTGCAGGCGCTGCGGGGATTGACACGGTGAAGAACGGGGGACGTGAATGGCCGCTAACCGGCCATAGGCAATTCCAGGATGAACTTGGCCCCCTTGGCGGGCGGGCTTTCCACCCAGACTCTGCCGCCGCTGGCCTCAACTAGGCTCTTGACGATGGAAAGTCCCAAACCGGTCGAACTTTCCCCCCCGGTTGGTTTGGAACTTAGGCGTGCGAACTTGGAGAAGACTCTCGTCAGGTCCTGCTCGGTGAGACCCGGGCCCTCGTCTTCGACCTCCAGAGATACCTTTTGCCCGCTGCTTTTCACCCTGAGCCAGATGGTCTTCCCGGGTGGAGAGTACTTCACCGCGTTGGAGACCAGGTTATCGACGACTTGAAGCGCGGCTTCGGGGTCCATGCTGACCGAGCACGCGCTTGTGGCTAGTTCCAAGTGAATCTTCTGGCCTTTGGAAGCAGCTCGGCGACGGGTCTGGTCCACCACTGACGCCGCGATGTCACACAGGGAGAGCGTCTCGGGATGGAGTTCTCGGCCGCCCAATTCGATAGCGTTCACGTCCAGCAGGTCCTTCACCAGCCGCAACATGTGGGTGGCGGTTCCCCGGATCAGGTCCAGGTTTTCTCTTGTCTCAGTCTGGCTATCCCCGATTTCCTCCCGAATCAGATCGACGAGTCCGAGCACGTTAGTGAGGGGATTACGGAGATCATGAGCGGCTATGGAGAGTAACCCGTTCTTCTCCTCGTTCAGCTCCTGCAGCCGTTGGGCTTGAAACTTCAAGGCATCCCTCGCCATCTTCAGGTCCATGTGGGTGCGGACCCTGGAAAGCAATTCCGCAGCGTTGAATGGCTTCGTCACATAATCGACGGCACCGGTCGCAAAGGCTCTCACCAGATGGTCCAGTTCGTTGCTGGCGGTCAGGAAAATGATGGGGATGTCGTCCGTGGCAGGATCGCTTTTGAGCCGGCGGGCGACCTCGAGTCCGTCCATGTCCGGCATCATCAGGTCCAGGAGGATCAAGTGGGGTTTCTGGATGCGAACTCGTTCCAAGGCTTCAGCACCGCTCCTCGCGGGCATGACCTCATAGCCAGCTTCCGTCAGGATGGAGCCTACCACTTGGATGTTCTGCGCGATATCGTCTACGACCAGTACGACCCACTCGCAGTTATCAATGGACGGTATCATAAGGAAGAGAGGAGCGGTTTTGCTACGGTTTTGAGTCTTGGTTGATCGGACGGAGCCGCGCCGGTGCCGTTTTGTTGCTGCTGGCCGACCCCACCTGTGCGGTCTGCAACAGCCTCGATAACCAATGGAAAGTTACGCAGCAACAAACTCATCTTGTCGAGGTCAAAGGCCTGCGTGCTCTCATTTAAGTCCTGCGCGTATTTCAGGATTCCCGATGCGTGAAACTCCAGGCCCCAACCCTTCAGCAAGTCGGAAAAGGCCCTAACCCGCTTGACGGCCAAGGTCTGGACCAAGCCAGGCCAGACACCAGCCTGCTGCTCGCCCAGGCGCCGCAGCAGTTCGAGCCGATCCTTCTCCTCCAGAGGCGTGGGTGGCGTTTGGACCTCGGGTGGGCTGAGATCGGCAGCCTCGGACCCTGAGCTGGGAGAAGCCAGCGGAAGAAACCTCTGCAATTCTGTCACCAATTCTCGTCGCTGAAGTGGTTTTCGGAGAAATCCGTCACAAACGGTCCGGACACGCACCTCATCTTCCTGGAGCACGGAAGCGGTTAGCGCCAGGATCGGTATTCGCTGCAGCGACGGATCCTGCTTGATGCGCTGGGCTGCCGCGACGCCGTCGAGCACCGGCATGCGGATGTCCATTAGGACGAGGTCCGGGAGGTGCCGGGCCGTTTGGTCCACAGCCTCCTGGCCATCCGCCGCTTCGAGAAGGCGCAGACGTGTTCCTTCGAACATTCCCTTGACGAGATCGCGGTTCAATTCTCCATCATCGGCGATAAGGATCGTTGCGGATTTGAAATCGCTCAGGTCGGTCAGTGATTCGCTGGTGGCAGAGCGCGCCTCCGCTCCCGTTGCTGACCGGATCCTCGGGAAGGTGAAGCGCAGTCGCGTGCCTGATCCGACCTGACTCTGCATTTCGAGCGAGCCTCCCATCATTTCCGTCAGCCGCCGCGTGATGGTGAGCCCCAAGCCGGTCCCGCCAAATCGCTTGCTACTTTGGCCGCTAGCCTGGGAGAAGGCCTCAAAGACTCTGGCCTGTTGCTCCGGGGCGATCCCGATGCCGGTGTCTTCCACCGCGAGGAGGATCGTGACTTGGGAAGCTTCGTGCACCGGGCATTGGACTCGCACCAGAACTTGCCCGCGTTCGGTGAATTTGAGCGCGTTGCCCACGGTGTTGAAGAGGATTTGCCGAACTCGGACCTCATCCATCAAGAGAAGCGGGGGGATCTCAGGAACGATCTCTGCCGCGAGTCGCAGGCCTTTGGCGTTGGCCTTTTCGGAGAAAATGTGCAGAACCTCCTCAATCAGCCGCGACAAGCAGATGGGTTCGTAGTGCAGTTCCATCTTGCCGGCCTCGATTTTTGAGAGGTCCAGGATGTCATTGATCAACGTGAGCAACGTTCGGCCACTGGAGGTGATGGCTTTGAGATAGTGACGCTGTTTGGGATCGATGAGATGGCGGTCCAACAGTTCCGTGAAACCGAGGATGGCGTTCATCGGTGTGCGAATCTCGTGGGACATGTTGGCCAGGAACTCACTTTTCGCCCGGTTCGCATCCTGGGCTGCCTCCTTCGCCTGATAGAGTTCCGCTTCGGCTCTCTTTCGTTCCGTGATTTCGGTACCGTAGAAGTTGGCGTATCCAGCGGCGTGCACGGCCGCCACGACGAACGCGAAGATCTGATTTCCGGACCGCGTCTCGAATTCGCATCGGCCGGACGCGCCAAAGGCCTCCTCCAGCTTCTCCTGCCATGGGCCGCTGGCAAAGTCGCCCACACGCCATCCCAAGCGCTCCAGGACCGAGGCTCCGGCAGTGTTGGTGTAAAGGATCCGGCCGCTGCGGCTCAGGCGAAGAACGGGCGAAGGGCTTTCCGCGGGGATGCGGGCGAGGACTTCGTTTTCCTGCAGCGTACGCTGGAGGTCGAGGTTGGTGGCCAGCACCTGGTTCTTCAGGTCTGCTGCGGTGCGAGCCGAGGCCAGGGCGTAAGAACAGGTGCTCAGGAGAATGGCGAGCAGTTGCAGCGCCATGTCCTGGCAGGCCATCCGTTCCTCCTTGAACACGCCACAGAACATCCCCAGGGTTTTATTGGCCGCACTGAGGGGATGAAACACCCCCTTCACGCCTGCCCCCTGCGCATCGCGCCCCTGGAAGATCACCGCGCCCCGTTCCCTGAGAGCCCAGGCGAATTTGCCCGATCGGATTTCTGCTTCCACCAGGCGGTGGAGCACCGGCGCTGCTTCAGGCGGATAACAACTCTTTGGCTCGAAATCGAAGGTGCCTGGATCGACCAGGTGACAGCCGGCCACCTGGAAGAGTTTGAGGCCGGCGATGTAGAGGTGCGTGACCCGGAGGATGTCCTCCACGGTTTCGAGTTCCTTGATATCCCTCTGGAAGTGCTCCAAGGCACTGAACAGCGCCCGGAGGTCCGAATGTTCCACACCCTCCTGTTGGAGGTGGGCGACGCCGGTTCGCAGGAACTCGGGGTAAATGGACTGATCCGTGTCGTGGAACATCCTTAGGCGGCGCCCTTGGCGGTCAGGAAGGCGCGTTCTACCTCAGCGATTTGGGCCTCGACCGCCTGGATGGTGCTTTCCACGGCGTTGAGCGGCAGGGCGAGGCGTTCCCAGGCCTTGAAATTGATCGGTGGCACGTAACGTTCTCCGGAACTGCCAAGCCGTATGGCGTTGACGAGAGCATCCGCCACGTGCACCAGCGAGGCTTCCAGTTGGAAGGCTCCCGCCGCCATGGGGTAATGGTGGTAGGCGACACCGCTGATGAGGTTCGCGGGGTAATTCCAGGCGCGCAGCAAAGCCTCGCCAATCTCGGCGTGGTCGAACCCCAGCGTCTGTTTCTCCGCCTCACGCAACAGCATCTTGCCGCTCTGAAAACACTTGAACACCTCGCGCGCCTTCTCCATATCTCGGGAATAGAGCACCAGGCGTCCGACGTCGTGCAGCAGCCCCGCCACAAAGTATTTTTCCGGCTTGGGGACTCGGCGAGCCAGCGCCAGAGTGCGGGCCGCCACTCCACAGGCTAGGCTGTGCTTCCAGAACGTCTCCATGTTCACCAGGTCCGACGGGAGTCCCTCAAAGATCTTCACCACGGTGGCTACTGAAATCAGGTCCTGCACCTGCTGAATGCCGATCAGGCTGATCGTTTCGGAGACGGTTTCGATGCGGCTCGGAAAACCGAAGAAGGAACTGTTCCCCAACTTCAAGAGGCGTGCTGTCAGGTCGGGGTCCTTTTCGATGACCTCACCGACGTTGGCTAGAGTGGAGGAGGGATCACCCAACACTTTTTCGATTTCCTCGAGCACCCCGGCATAGGACCCCAGGCTGGGGATGCCGCTGATCATGATCTCAAGATCTCGGTTCATAGAGTCGTTCAGGAGACAGGGTTGGCACGTCGAGATTGGGATTCTGCCAGGTCGCGGGCGGCCCGCCGCAGGACGGCTTGGAAGAGTTCCAGTTGTACGGGGTTCGATTCATCGAAGTTCCAGAACCGCTCCTTCACGCTCGCCGCCAGTTTTGCGGCCTCTGCCGGATCCATCTTGGCCAAGGGATCAGTCTCCACCTCGGTTTCGTCTCCAAGTTCCACTTCAACTTCTAGCACTCCCCAGGTCTGGAGTACTTTTATGTGGCGTTGCGTAAGTTCACAGCCTGCAGGGATCAACAACATGTCGTCCATGTTTTTGACATCTGCGGCCACCAACATGCCCTCCTGTAGAGCAGCAAGTTTGATCTTTGGCATCTAAGTGTTTAGTGACAAGTTACTTATGGCTCAGATCGGAAAATGACATGCATAGCCTGATGCCTATGCGCTCTGGCCTACCTTGCTTATCGACATTTTCTTCCGCTCCTGAAGTTCCGACACCAGCAAAACCAACGATCAGGTTCCGCTGCTGTTGCTTGGTCTTCATGGACTTGAGAGTTTTTCCTTTCCACCTTCGGGTGACCGGAGTCATGATCTGCCTATGAAGCAAATCCCGTTAAGCCGTGTTGTCTGGCTGTTGGCATCCGTTGTTGCAGTCGGTTTGGGGGGCGGTTGCGGACGTGAATCGGGCGACTCGACCACCCCTGCACAGTCGGCGCCTGGAGGTCGCACCTACACCATTGGCATGAGCCAGTGCAACCTGGGGGAGCCTTGGCGTGTGGAGATGAACGCGAACGTGAAAACGGCTGCCAGCCAGCATCCTGAACTCAAGGTGGTGTTCAAAGACGCCCAGAACGATACCCTGAAACAGCGTGCGCACGTGGAGGAATTCGTTAGCGCGAAGGTAGATCTGCTCATCATCAGCCCCAAGGAGGCACAGCCGCTTACCGAGCCCGTCGCCAAAGCCATGGATGCTGGGATTCCAGTCATTGTGCTCGACCGCGGGCTGATTGGCGACAAGTACACCTGCTTCATCGGAGCGGACAACAAGAAGATCGGGAAAGCGGCGGGAGAATGGGTGAAGCAGAAGTTGGGTGGCAAAGGAAAGGTTGTTGAATTGAAAGGTCTGATGACCTCGCCCCCGGGCCAAGACCGTCATAGCGGTTTCGTGGAGGGTATCGCCAAGTCGGGGATCGAAGTGGTTTTCGAGGCTGACATGAAGTGGCTCGAGCCGGATGCCCGCAAAGAGATGGAGTCGGCCCTTTCACGTTATCCCCAGATCGACCTGGTGTATGCGCACAACGACCCGGGTGCGCACGGTGCGTATTTGGCAGCCAAAGCGGCTGGACGAGAGAAGAGCATCCTTTTTGTGGGGATCGATGCGCTGCCGCAGGAGGGTGTGGCCTACGTAAGCCAGGGGATCCTCGCCGCCACTTTCCAGTATCCCACCGGCGGTCAGGAGGCCATCGACGTCGCCCTCAAGGTGCTCAAGGGCGAGAAAGTCCCCAAACAGATCACGCTTGGCTCCCGCCTCTTCACGCCGGAGAACGCGAAGAAAGGAGGAGAAGCTTTGCCCTGACCTTGGGGCAAGAGATCAAATCTGAATGCCTGGGGAGTCGTGTAGTGATGTGGTGCGCCAATTGAACTGGATGGTGAGCCATCGGAGCAGGAAAGTGGTGGCAATGGAGATCCAGGCAGCGCGCACCCCAGGCAGGCCGAGGTGAACGGTGAGGGCGACAAACATCACGCACCCTCCGAGGGCGGCCAGCACGTAGAACTGACCCGGCTTGAAGACCATGGGTTCCTCGCGGCAGAGGATATCGCGCAGCACGCCGCCGCCACAGGCGTTCAGGACTCCCACGAGGATCGCCGCTGGAATACTCAGTTCGGCGGCCATCGATTTCTGCACCCCCACGATGCCATAAGCTCCCAAGCCCAACGCATCCACTAGGGCGAAGGGCCGGCTGGCGGTATTGACACGGTTCTTGAACATCAGACTGCAGCTGACCGACGCCAGGATCATCAAAAGGTAGCGTCCGTCCTTGGCGAAGGCAGGAGGACCTTGTTGGAGAAAAAGCGAATCGCGCAGAAGGGCCCCCCCTAGGGCGGTGGTAAGAGCCAAGAAGAACACGCCTACCAGGTCGTACTTGCGCTGGATGGCCGCCAGGGCTCCCGTGAGACCAAAGAGGAACGTAGCCCCCAGATCAAAGAACACCGGCAACTGAAACGGATCTCTTAACATAAACTCGGGAGACGGTACCCGTCACTCATGGGAATTCAAAGACTTACTGACGCTGAGTGCCCGATGAAGATATCGAAATAGCTTTGATTAGTCCCTGCGGACGACCGAGAGGAGCATATGGAGCGCGAACCAGAGCGGTATTGCGAAGATGAGGATGGCAATCAGGCGGTCCCAGGACCAAGGCAGGTAATTCGACTGGATGGGGAAGATGGCGATCATGAAATAGGCACTGAATCGAGAGTGTCCGAGAAACTTGCAGTGTTTCGGGAAGCGTCTTCGCAGACCGCTGACCAAGGCCACGAACCCTACCAGGATGACCAGGATCGTGACGATGACATTTACTGCGAATAGGGTGGTGACGGTCACCGTGCCGGGGCGTCCACCGCCACCGCCAAGGTATTGCCAGGTCCAGTGGGCACCGGCCCAGAGGAAGCCGAAGCCGGTTTGGGTGGCGGTATTGAAGGACGCTTTTCCGGAGGTGAGCTCGTTCAGGATCCAGCCGAAATAGAGCGGGACGACCCCCCAGATGGTTTCGATGTGCAGAAACGGTGTGCGCACCAGCTCTAGAAAGATTTGCCAATAGTGCGCCATGAGGAATCGCCGGGTGCGCTGTAGAAACCCTGAGTGCCAGCCTTCGAAAGGCCTGGTCGAGTTTGGCCCGAATCGGGCCAAGAGTTCCCACCTGAGTGCCGAGCCGCCTTGCAGGAAAGTGACCTAAGCCACCGGGGCTTCTGTCACGATTCGAATGCTCTCCACCGAGATCCGTTTCGTCGGCTTGCTGGATTCGCCTGCATTGCCGCGGACGGTGGGGACGTCTCCGATCTTTTCCAGCACCTCATCGCCGCGAATGAGTTTGCCGAACGCGGTGTATTTCTTATCCAGGAACCGTGCATCGGCGAGGCAAACAAAGAACTGACTGCCGGCAGAGTCGGGGTGTTGCGATCGCGCCATCGACAAAACGCCGCGCACATGTGGGCGATCATTGAACTCAGCTTTGACCTTGTGGCCCGGACCTCCGGTGCCCCACATGTCCTCCTGGGATGGATCCCTGGTGAGGGGATCTCCACCCTGGATCATGAACCCTTTCACGATTCGATGAAACGCGGTTCCGTCATAGAAACCTTTCTTGGCCAGGTTCTTGAAATTCTCCACGGTTTTCGGAGCGACATCCTCCCAGAAGGTGACCACCATTTCGCCTTCAGAGGTTTTGATGACAGCGACTTCGTTAGATGGGTTTGGCATGGCGTGATGGGTATCGGTGGTTCGGATGGGTCTGCTATTTCAGAGTGTTGGCGGGAACGATCTTGACGGACTCGATCGATACCCGGTTGGCTGGGACGCTTTTCTCCGTGCCGTACTTGTTCAGCTTCGTGGGCGTGTCACCAATCTTCCCCAGGACTTCGTCGCCCTTGAGAAGTTTTCCAAAACCGGTGTATTGCCCATCCAGGCTGTCTGCGTCGCCCAGACACACGAAGAACTGACTGCCGGCGGAGTGGATGTCGTCGCCCCGGCGAGCCATGGAGAGGACCCCTCGGCCATGGTGACGCTTGTTGAATTCCGCCTTGATGGTATATCCGGGGCCGCCGCTGCCATATTTGTCGGAAAGCGCTTGGTCTTTCGTGTAGGGGTCGCCGCCCTGGATCATGAAACCTTTGATAATCCGATGAAACGCAGTCCCGTCGTAGAAACCCTGTTTGGCGAGTTTCTTAAAATTCTCAACCGTTTTCGGAGCCACATCTTCCCAGAACTCGATGACCATTTCTCCTTCCGAGGTTTTCATGACTGCGACCTCGTTGGTGGAAGCTGGAGCAGCGGGTGTCGCTGCGGCTCCCGCCTTATCGGGTTGAGCGTCAGCAGCACAGAGTGCGAGTGTAGCACAGCAGAGTGTCGCGAAAATCAACTTGAACATGGAAGCGAGTCTGGCAAAGCTCCGTCGCTCTGTCACGCTCGGAATGGTAAGGAACACCTGCGCTTTGCGTGAATCGGGTGGAAATAGTGGTTTCAGGCTCGCACAGCGAGCGAAACAGGCATAAGTAATTGTTCACAAAATAGTTGAGCTGCTTTCTGTAGGGATTCCAGAAAGGATGAATGTGCCTGACGTGTGGTACGTCCAAGTCAAGGTCAGATAGTAGCCTTGATGAGTGTCCCTGTGGATGTTCTTCCGAGCGGAAGGGACCGCTGAATGCAGATGCCGGGTCGTTGCTGACGCCGAAACCGGTCTTCCGGAGTGCTGAATGAAAAAATGGATTGTTCTGGTTTTGTTGTTGGGCGCTGCTGGTTATGGGTTTGTACGCTGGCGTGAATGGCAGGCGAAACAGCCACAGGCTGCCGCTGGCCGGCCTACCACGGCTCCCGTGATCCAGACCAATATTGTCTTTGGGGTATCAGCCGCCGGGGAAATCAGTCCGGCAGAGCAGGTCTCGGTTCGGCCAGAGATCAACGGCAAGATCGAGAAGCTCCCGGTGGATCTGGGGGATCGGGTGAAGAAAGGGGATTTGCTTTTTGGGTTGGACGATAAAGAGCTGCGCACTCAGTACGCCTCGACCATGACGACGGTGGAACGTTCCACCCTGGAATTGCAGCAAGCGGAGAGGAACTACAAGCGGGCGGTCGAACTTCGGGCGGAGAAGTTGATTTCGGAGGAGCTTTACGAGAACAGTAAGACCCAGTACGAGCTGGCCAAGAACTCCCTCGACCGATCACGGAAAGATCTTTCCATTTTGGAAGAGCGTCTCAGTAAGACTGAAGTGAGGGCCCCGTTCGATTGTACGGTTCTCACACGTCCCGTATCGATCGGGCAGGCGGTGTCCGGGTCGGGTGGCTTCAACAGCGGGACCGAGGTTCTCACCATCGCGGATTTGAACGCCATGATCATTAACGCCCACGTGAACCAGGCCGATGTTCCCCGTTTGCGGGTGGAGCAGGAAGTGGAGGTCACGGTAGAGGCGGTGGCGGGCCTGAAAGTCAAAGGCGTGGTGGAGAGGATTGCCCCTCAAGCGACGATCAAGAACAACATCAAAGGTTTCTCGGTGCGTATCCTGCTCAAGGAAGTGGGGCAGGGGGTTCGGCCGGGCATGACCGCCAACATTAAGATCCCAGTGGCAGCGGCAGACAACGTTCTAGCGGTACCGCTGGCCTCGGTGTTTACCGAGATGAACCCGGACACCCAGCAACGGGAGCGCTTTGTCTACGTCCAGAAACCGGACGGCTTCGAGAAGCGAATCGTGGAGGTGGGTGTATCTGACTATTTTTACGCGGAAATCCAAAAAGGGCTTTCGCCTGGAGACGTGGTTTCGCTGGAGACCCCCAAGGAGGAGCGTGAGAAGCTGGCGAAGAGCCTGGCGGCCGGGGGAGAGGCGGCCGTCACGCGGGCTACCAACGCCCCTACAAGCAGACCGGCGGCGACACCTGCCACGACCGGGACCAAAGCTGCGGCGCCCGCCGGCGGGACTCGAGCGAGTAGTGGCGCGGCTGGACGGTAAACCTTTCCGCACGATCCCCGGATTTTCTCGTTATGTCCTTGGTCGAATTGCGTAATGTCAGCAAGATCTACCACCTGGGTGGAGAGGAGATTCGTGCGTTGGACGACGTCTCCCTGGACATCCAGGAAGGAGAGTTCATTTCCATCATTGGCCCATCGGGGAGTGGAAAATCGACACTCATGCACATTCTTGGATGTTTGGATTCGCCTACGCATGGCACGATTAGCCTCGATGGGACCATGATCCACGATGCATCCCAGCGTCAGTTGGCCGCCATGCGGAATCGGAAGATTGGCTTCGTTTTTCAGTTCTTCAACCTGCTTCCGAAACTGAATGTGGCTCAAAACGTGGAGCTGCCCATGATCTACAGCGGCATCTCGGGCCGCGAACGCCGGGAGCGGGCGATGTCGGCCTTGCGTTCCGTGGATCTGGAAAACCGGAGCAAGCACCGGCCTAGCCAGTTGTCCGGGGGACAGCAACAGCGGGTGGCGATTGCCCGGGCGCTGGTCAATGGTCCCAAGATCATCTTTGCGGACGAGCCTACCGGGAACCTGGACTCGCATACAGGGGAGGCGATCCTCGCTTTGTTCCGGCGTTTGAGTGGAGAAGGACGCACGATCGTCCTGGTAACCCACGATCCCGAGATTGCCGCAGTCACTCCCCGGCGAATCGAAATCAGGGACGGCAAAATCGCCGAAAAAGTGGATTTGAAATTGGCAGGGCTGGACCGGTCCCAACCGGGCGGATCCTCGGTCCATCAGCCTGCCGTGCCGCCATCCTCATGAAGCCGGGAATCCCAGCGGTTCATCTCAGCGAACTCCGCCCGTCCAGCTGGAGTCTCTGGACCACGGTTGGCGTGGGGATTCGCGAAATCTGGGCGCACAAGTTTCGTTCCCTGTTGACGATGCTTGGGATCATCCTGGGTGTGTCCAGCTTGATCGCCATGTCGGCCTTGGTGAAGGGGATGGAGAAAGGGGCCAAAGAGGCCTTGATCGCGATTGGGGGGCTGCAAAAAGTCCGGATTGAACCTCAGGATCCCCCAGTGGACCAACGGCATCTCAAGGATCAGGCGGTGGGGGTGACGATTGCGGATGTTTATGCGCTGCAGAACAACGCTCCCCTCGTTACCCGATTCTCTCCCGAAATGCGGGTGCCCGCCACCGTTTCCGCTAACGGAAAGTACTTTCGTCCGTTCATGTGTACAGGCGTTTGGCCGGTGGCCCTGGAGATGGGGGAGCACGTGGTGGAGCATGGCCGGATGTTCAATGAATTGGATGATGAACTGGCGCGGAATGTGTGTGTGATCGGGACGGCGACGCGGGATGAATTGTGGGGTGAACCCGAGAAGACGGGCGAAGAAGTGATTCCGGTTGGGCAGAGCATCAACATCAATGGTGTTCCCTTCACTATCATCGGCATGTTCCAACACTACGAGAGCGAGAACGACCGCAAAGGGCGGCTTCTGAAGAAGGAGGCAACCCCCGAAGTGAAGCAACCTACTACCGGGCCGCAGCGCAGCCGGGGACACGGAGGAGGGGGGCGACGGGGTGGTTTTGTGTTTTGGCTGAAGAATGCTACGATCTACATGCCTCTCAATACGGCGTGGATCCGCTTCCGCTCGGGAATGGGCTCGGGTGCAGGTGGCGGCTTTGGCATGGGTGGTGGAGGGGGTGGAGGTGCGACCGGCGCCACGGGCGATCCGCGACTTTCCACACTCGAGGTCAAGGTGGGCAGCATTGATTACCTGGCTGAAGCGTTGCAGCAAATTCGGAATATTCTCATGGTCACTCACAAGGGAATCGAGGATTTCACCTTTCGAACTCAGGAAGACTGGGCGGAGAACATCAACAGATTCGTGAAGAACGCTCGGATGAGCGGAGGTCTGATTGCGGGCATCAGCCTGCTGGTCGGAGGCATCGGCATCATGAACATCATGCTGGCGAGCATCTCCGAGCGGGTGCGGGAGATCGGGATCCGCAAGTCGATCGGTGCCACGACCTTGGATATCTTTATCCAGATCTTGGTGGAGAGCGTTGTGATTGCCGTATTTGGTGGGTTGCTGGGGTTGGGAGCCGCGTTTGGGTTGGTACGGGCCATTGCCTCTTTCTCTCCCACCGACAACGCTCCCATCGTGACGGTGACTTCCATGGCGGTAGCGTTCGGGTTCAGTGTGGTGATCGGGGTGGTGGCAGGTATCGTTCCAGCGTGGAAAGCCTCCCGATTGAATCCTATCCAGGCGCTACGCTACGACTAAGGCTGAACCATGAATCTCCTCAACACCATCGCGGTGGGGCTGAAAGAGGTCTGGGCTCACAAGTTCAGGTCGTTCCTGACCATGTTTGGCATCATCCTCGGAGTGGCCAGCCTGGTCGGTATGTCCGCGCTGATCAAGGGCATGGAGAATGGGATGAAAGAGGCGATGATCGCCATGGGTGGAGCCGACAAGGTCCTGCTGCAGCAGCAGGATGTGCCTACCGATCAGGAACACCTGGCCGATCAGGCTCCTGGTCGGACGATGGTCGATGTAATGGCCTTGCGGCAGAGTGCGCCGAAGTTGCGGGTGGTTTCCCCGGAGATGGGCGTATTCGGAGTGGCGGTGACGAGGTTGGACAAGATGGTCTATCCGTCAGAATGCGTTGGAGCTTGGCCTGCCGTGGTGGACATGAACCTTCATACTCTGGAACATGGGCGATTCTTTACCGACCTGGATGAGGAGAAAGCGAACAGTGTATGCGTGATTGGCACGGGCATACGCGATGACCTGTTCGGCACGCCGGAGCAGGCGGGTTATGAGATTATCCCGATTGGGGAGACCGTCTACCTCAACGGTCAACCCTTCACCATTGTGGGAATGTTTCAGCGTTACGAAGGCGAGCAGGAGAAGAAGCAGAGAGAATTGGCCAAGACCCAGCCGAAAGAGCAGGAAGTGGGGCCTAAGCGAATGCGCGGATTTGGCCGAGGTGGTGGTTGGGCTTTTCACCGGAAGAACTATACCTTGTATATGCCGTTGAACACGGCGTGGATGCGATTTCGCGCCGCCTCCGGACAGAACAACATTCCAGACCCTCGGCTTACGGACATCGACCTGAAGGTGGACAGCATGGAAGGACTCGAAGTCGCGCTTCAACAAGCCCGGAACGTGCTCATGTTGACCCACCGCGGGATCGAGGACTTCAGTTTCCAAACCCAGGAGAATCAGCTGGAAAGTATCAACGCGCAGATCCGCAATGCGCGCATCAGCGGCGGCACGATTGCGGGTATCAGCCTGCTGGTGGGGGGAATTGGCATCATGAACATCATGCTGGCGAGCATCAACGAGCGCATTCGGGAAATCGGCATCTGCAAGGCCGTCGGAGCGACGGGCCTCGCCGTGTTTACGCAGATTCTCGTGGAGAGCATCGTGATTGCGATGTTGGGAGCCGTGCTCGGGGTAGGAGCCAGTTATGGGTTGGTACGCATTCTTGAGATGATCACGCCTACCGGGAACGCTCCGGTGATCACCACGACGGCCCTGGCCGTGGCGGTCTGTTTCAGCGCTGTCGTGGGGGTGGTTGCTGGTATTTTCCCGGCCTTCAAGGCAGCTCGACTGAACCCTATCGAAGCGCTGCGATACGAATAACTCTCTCGCCTTTCCCCGAAGATTCCCTAGACTCCTCATCTTAATCTATGACCATCTATCTTCCCACTCTGAAACGGGCCTCCTTGGCCACCCTGTTGGGTTCAACCCTGCTGCTGTGCGGCAACTCCCGTGCGGCTGAGAATCCGGAACCTTTCCTGGGCCGCTGGGCCCTCAACTTGCCCGGAGGCGGGGCGGGTTGGCTTGGCGTGACCAAAGAGAATGGCTACTACGACGCAAGCATCCTCTGGGGAGGCGGCAGCGTGGTGCCGGTATCCAGTGTGTTCTTCAACGAGGATACCCTGTACGTCACCCGGACCAGTGAAGTGAAGCGGAAAGACGCGAGCGGAAAAGTAATCAGGACACACCAGTGGTCTGAAGCGATCGTGGTGCGGGTAGAAGGGGATGAGTTGCGTTTGGTGCGCATGCGCGGGCATGAAAATGGTCTGGGGATGGACCGGGAGGAGTTCCGAGGAAAGCGGATTCCAGACCTGCCCAAGGCTCCGGATCTGGCGAGCGTCAAGTTGGGTGAGGCGATTTCCCTTTTCAACGGAAAAGACCTGAAAGGTTGGCGCTTGACCGACCCCAACCAGGTCAGTGGGTGGAGTGTGGTGGATGGAATTCTCATCAACCGTCCGGAGCAGCAGGAAGGGAAACCGCACAAGTCCTACGGCAACCTTCGAACCGACAAGGAGTTCACGGATTTCAATCTGAAGGTTGAGTTTCGAGTCCCCAAAGGTGGTAACAGCGGCATCTATCTGCGGGGCATTTACGAGATCCAGGTGGCCGACACTTTTGGCAAGCCACTCGATTCTCATAACATGGGTGGGGTCTATAGCCGAATCACGCCCTCCGTGGCAGCGGAGAAACCGGCGGGTGAATGGCAAACCTACGACATCACTCTCGTTGACCGCCATGTCACTGTCATCCTGAATGGCAAAAAGATCATCGACAATCAGCCGTTGCTCGGGTGCACCGGGGGTGCGCTTTGGTCGGATGAGTTTCGCGCTGGTCCCCTCTACCTGCAGGGGGATCACACGGGCGTGGACTACAAGACCTTAGAGATTCGGCCCGTGGTGAAGTAGACAGAGTCTCTCGAACAGCCCGGTTTCCTACGAAGCCGGGCTGTCCCTTTTCTTGATCAGAACCCCGAAACGCAGAAGAGTTCGAGATGATTAGCCTTTGCTCGCATCGGATTCTTGGGACCGCAGTCCTTGGTCTGTATTTGAGCCTTTTGGGGATTGCAGGTGATGGGCAAGAACAGCGCATCCTCCTGGATGCATCGCAGCCGGGCAGAGTTTTTGAGGGGATTGGGGCCTGCAGCGCGGGTGCCTCTTCCCGCCTCCTGATCGAGTATCCGGAGCCTTATCGCAGCCGAGTTCTCGACTACCTCTTTCGGCCTCGCTTTGGCGCCGGATTCCAACACCTCAAGGTTGAAATCGGGGGCGACGTCAACTCCACCGATGGCACTGAACCATCCCATCAGCGCGCGCGCGAAGACCTGAACTATGAGCGCGGATATGAATGGTGGTTGATGAAGGAGGCGGTGCGCCGTAACCCTGGGATCTTTCTGGATTGCCTCGAATGGGGCGCGCCCGGTTGGATTGGGGATGGAAAGTTCTACTCACAGGACAATGCCGACTACATTGTGAAGTTTCTGCAAGGGGCCTCTTCCGCTCATGGCTTGAGGATTCACTACACGGGCATCTGGAACGAGACCGCCCACGACAACGAGTGGATCAAGCTGTTGCGCCGCACGCTCGATGCGAATGGCTTGGAAAGCGTAAAGATCGTAGCCCCCGATGAGTTCAGCTGGGACTTCGTGAAAGAGATGCAGGCGGACCCTCAGTTGGCGGCCTCCATCCATGCAGTCGGAATCCACTATCCAGGTACCAAAAGCAGCAAAGAGGCCCAGGCTTATGACCGGCCTTTGTGGTCGAGCGAGGATGGTCCTTGGAAAGGGACATGGGCTGGAGCCGCCCCTCTGGCCAAGACCTACAATCGTAACTACATCAACGGCAAGATGACCAAGACCATCATCTGGAGCCCGATCACTTCTTACTACGACGCGCTGCCGTTGCCACGCTCGGGAGTGATGACGGCGAACACCCCCTGGTCAGGTGCTTTCGAAGTTCAACCGGCGCTTTGGGCTACTGCCCATACGACCCAGTTCGCCGAACCCGGTTGGAGTTACTTGGACGGTGAAGCTTGTGGCATGCTCACGGGCGGTGGCAGTTATGTGACCTTGGTGTCTACAAACCATTTGGATTATAGCGTGATTGTGGAGACCGTGGATGCGAAGGGTTCCCAAACCCTGGAGTTCCAACTGGCGGGTGGCATGACCCGTCGTTCGCTGAAGATCTGGCGGTCTTCAGCGGAGAAGCAATTTGTCTGTGTTGGAACCGCTCGGGTGCATGACGGTCGGGTCCGAGTCCGGGTGGATCCAGGATGCATCTATTCACTGTCGTCCACTCGAGGTCAGAGCAAAGGAGGTTGGGGGAGCGGTCCACGAAAGGCGTTCCCCACTCCTTACCTCGAGGACTTTGAGCGCGGTAAGCCTGGCACGGTGCCCCGCTACCTGAGTGATCAGGCAGGCGCCTTTGAGATCGCTGCCAGGCCGGATGGGAAAGGTCAGGCTCTTTGCCAGGTATTGCCTCAGCGCGGTATTGAGTGGCCGTTCCACAAAGACCCCTTGCCGGAGACGGTGGTGGGGGATCTGAATTGGCGCAACTATACCATGGGAGTCGAAGCGTTTCTACCGGCGGAAGGCTCGATCTCGGTCTTCGGCCGAATAACGCGGGTCCCCCAGAGTACGGATCCTCCCGAAGGGTACTGGCTGCAGTTTGGTACGGCCGGCTCCTGGCAACTCCGCGCCTCCACCAATCTTTTGGCCGAGGGTGCTTGCGACTTTGCGACCCACCGATGGCATCAAATCAAGATAGGCTTTTCCGGGGACATCATTACCGCCTTTCTCGACGGCTCGCCCCTGACAACTGTGACCAACCAGACTTTTCGCCGGGGAATGGTCGGCGTGGGGAGCGGTTGGAATCAGGCGTGGTTTGACAACCTTTCGGTGGTCCCAACTGCGGGTGCGAAACAGCCATTCGAGGTGGCGAGGCGGCGTAGTTCGCAAAATCTGCTCCTCCGCAAGCCAGCCAAGTCTTCCAGTACGGAGTTTAGTTACTCTGCGGAGAATCTGGTGGACTGCGAACCGGATACCACGCGTTGGGCGGGAAGCAAAGGGCGGAGGAGTGGCGACTGGGTGGAGTTCGACCTCGGTGGCGATTTCGCGATTCATGAGGCCATCCTGCGTCCCTACGACACGGCCATCCTCGGTTATCGGATCCAATACTGGGACAATACCGGGTGGAAGGACGTTTTTGTCGGAGGAGCCATGGCGTTCCCCGTGCAACATGATGTTTTTCCGGCGGTGACCGCTCGCAGAGTCAGATTGCTGGTCACCGACACCCAGTGGACTCCTTCACTCTGGGAAATGGAGCTTTACGGGGCAAGGAGAAGGTGAGCTTCCAGGCGGTTTCTTTGATTGAACATGGCAGTTGCTTTGACCGTCCAGTGAGTTACCGTGTCTTGATGCTACATTGGGTAAGTTGGATGGGCAAAGGCCGGATGGTTTGGACGGGTCGGATGATGGCTTGTCTTCTTCTCCTCGCCCCTCTGTGCGCCGGGAACTCAGCGGGGCGTTTTTCCTGGAAGAGCGCGGACGGGACCATTGAGGCTGATATCGAGGGCTGGCCCCTGAACCGGCTTCTGGAGAAGGTGAGCGCCAAGACTCGTTGGCAGATCTACGTTGAGCCCAAGCTGGACAAGGTGGTGTCGGCCAAATTCAAGAGCCTTCAGGCCGGGGAAGCACTGAGCAGGCTCCTTTCTGGGCTGAGCTACATCCTCATCCCTGCGGAAAAAGGTGGGTCTGCCCGCCTCTACATCTACCGGACCTCGATGCAAGCGGCAACGGACCTGGTTGCTGTGCCGCAGGAACTGGAGGAAGGACCGGAGGGTTCCCGGATCAAGAACGAACTGATTGTGCGCCTCAAACCAGGAACCAAGGGAAGCATTGAGGACATCGCCAAGCAACTCGGTGCCAAGATTGTGGGACGGGCGGATGAGCTTGGGGCCTATCGCCTGCAGTTCGCGGATGCCCAGTCGGCAGACGCAGCCCGGACTTCCCTCGGCAGTCAGGACGAAGTGGCGGGCGTGGAGTCGAATTACCAAGTTACGCGCCCGGAACCTCCTTTGATGTTGGGACAAAGCAGCCTTCCCCCGCTGAACTTGAAACCGTTGAGCGTTGCAGACTCCGGCAGGGTGATTGTGGGGTTGGTCGACACTGCGGTGGTGGCTGAGGGTACCCCATTGAAAGACTTCCTGATCCAGGGGCAGTCGCCAGGGGGATCCACGGGAGCCACCCAGGCTGAGCTTACCCACGGGACCTCGATGGCCCTGACGCTGCTATACAGCCTGGCGCAATCCGGCGCCTCCAAGGACGGCACACCAGTCCGGATTCTGCCGGTGGACGTGTACGGGGGAGGGGATACCACCACGACTTTCGAGATCGCGAAGGGAATTGCTGATGCGGTCAACGGGGGCGCGTCCATCGTAAACCTGAGTTTGGGGGGGGATGGCGACAGCCAGTTCGTGCAGGACGTTGTGAAGGCGGCGCATGAAAAGAACATTATTTTTGTAGGGGCAGCAGGGAATGAGCCGACCACTTTATCCACCTACCCGGCTGCCTATCCCGAGGTTGTTGCTGTGACTGCGAGTGGCAGGGGCGGCCAGTTGGCCAGCTATGCTAACCGCGGAAGTTTTGTGGATGTGATCGCCCCTGGGACCTCTTTGGTACCCTTTCAGGGGCAGACCTACGCAGTGGTGGGCACTTCTTCTGCCACGGCCGATATTTCAGGTGTAGCTGCTGGTCTTCTGTCCGCTTCCCCCAAGGATCCAGCAGGCGTAGAGAAGGCCATCCGGCAGCAGTACTCTGCCACCGCCGCTGTCACCTCCCCGACCCCAGCGGCGCATCCTTGAAGCCTACAACTCTCGACCTTTCGATTCGCACCCCCACGTGACGCGCTTCGGGGAGGATGAATTTCTTAATCTCCACCATCACTTTAGCCGCACCGTATTCTCTGAGCACGATGCCGGCAATCTCTTCCGCCAGGGTTTCGATTAACCTCCACGAACGGTCATTCCCCAGCGCCAAGAGGCGTCGCGTCACAGCGTAGTAGTCGATGGTCTTGGTCAGGTCATCGGCGATGGCCGCTTCGTGAAAATCGGAACCGATGTTCAGCGAGAGGAGGAGCCGCTGGGGGTTGGCACGCTCTGTTTCGGGTACGCCCACCCGATAGCGCACTTCAAGGTCCTGAATCACGATTGTGTCCATGAGAGTGAGTGGATCAGTGGGAGGTTCCAGACGAGGAGGAGAAGGGGATTGCCGGACACTTCGCGAGCACCGTTTCGATGAGGACGCGAGTGGGTTGGTTCAAGGAGAGTTTCAGCGCCTCTGGAAGCGACAACCACCGGTAAGCCTGGGATTCCTCGTTCAGAACCACGGATTGTCGACTGCTAGCGCGACAGATGTAGTTCAACAGCAGGAAATGGGCGGGGCGATAGAACTCCGGTGGACGAATGCAGTCTTGGACCATCACCATTTGGATGTCGCAGACGCTCTGCCCGGTTTCTTCCAGTAATTCCCGGCGAAGCGCGTCGATGGAAGGTTCTCCCGGTTTGATTTTACCCCCGGGGATCCCCCAGAGATCGGACCACTTGCGGGTTCGAACCAGGAGCACTTGCTCTTCAGGATTGAAGATCAGAGCCCCCACGGTGGCGATGGGGCGAAGGGACTTGACGTCCTCCTCAGAGCGTTCAGGTGCGAGGTGCCGCTGCAGGTTCAGGGAGGCACGTTCGAGAATCGACCTGAGTTCCCCCAGGTGCTCCACGATCAGGTGAGGCTTGGCTTCCCGCAGTTGGTCCAGATGGTTGTAGCCCGTCAATACGGCGCAGGCGTAAAGGCCGCCGCAATGAGCCGTCTCGATATCGTGCGACATATCTCCGATAAAGAGCGTCTCCTCTGGAAGGAGCCCGTGTTCCCGGAGGATCTCCTGGATTTTGGCGCGTTTATCACGAACCTGGACATACGGGTGGCGAAGGTAGGAAGCGAACCCGGTTCGCTGAGCTTGCTCGTGATAGTGGTCCTGATGCGCGCTGCTGAGCACCAGGGTTTGAATACCCCTGGCTTCGCAAAACCGGAGGAAATCAAGCGCGTAGGGGAGTTCCGTTACGAGGTGCTGTGCCTCACGAAAGTGGGCATGAAAACAAACCTCCAGCTCTGCCAGCGGCGCGTCCGGCACGAACCGGTCGTAGAACTCCTGGAAAGGCAGGCAGAATTCCCTCCGAAACTGGTCGAGTGTGAGTTCGGCAACGCCGCGGCTGCGGAAGACCGCGTTGCTGGCGAACAGCACGGCGGGCAGGTCATCCACCAGCGTGCCAGACCAGTCGAAGATGATGTTGCGAATCACGGCGACAATGTAGCTGAATTGTCGCCGGGCGCAATGATTGGCACCCCACCAGAGGTAACCGGGGGGAGCTCATCGTCGTTATCTCTAGTGGAAGACGTGAGTCTCGAGGCCTATTCTTGAAGAAGGGTTGGCCGAGGATTTGGAGTCAACCAACAGAAATACAACACTTTATGAGAATTCCAGAAAACCCTCGGCGTACGGCAACGGATCAGGCTTGTGATCGCTCGTGCGACGTGTCGCGACCTCAGACCACTTCCCACTCTTCGCGCGGGTTTACATTGATCGAGTTGCTGGTGGTGATCGCCATCATCGGCATCCTCGCCAGCCTCTTGCTCCCTGCCCTAAGCAAAGCCAAAGCCCGGGCTCATTCGACGGCTTGCCTGAACAACTTCAAGCAGCTTCAGCTCTGCTGGCAGATGTACTGCGAGGACAACGCGGATCGCATGCCAGGAAATGTGGCCTTGAACCCTGGGGATCTTGCCAAGCGAGAAGGCTGGACCGCTGATCCCGGCTCTTGGCTTCAGGGCAACGCCTGGTCTGACACGACCCCCACCAACATTCAGCGAGGCGTTCTCTTTCCGTACAATGCTTCCTTGCAGATTTACCGATGTCCTGCAGACAAAACCACGGTGCGGGATGAGGGCAGGCTTCCGCGGACCCGCAGCGTCTCCATGAGCATGTATATGAATTTCCGGCCTGAACCAGAAAGCGAGGAATACGCCCTTTGCTGGCACAAATACAGTCAGATCCAGAATCCTGGCCCGTCCCGCGCAGCCGTGTTCATCGATGAGAACGAAAAGAGCATTCAACAGAGTGCCTTTGGCATCAACGCACCTGAACGTCTCACCATGTTCGGCGCATCTCTCTGGACCTGGATTAGTTTTCCAGCCACGCGACACCACAACGGTGGAGTTCTGAGCTTTGCGGACGGCCACGCCGAGATCTGGCGCTGGCGCGAGGCCAATACCGCTCAGATTTCGTCTCAGAACGACTGGATTGTGCTGAAACCCGCTGTGGCGGAGAGGGATCGAGATCTCGGCCGCTTCTTCCAAGCCGTGCCGCAGAAGGTGCCGATGCTCTGACTTTCGGTTTGCGGATCGTCCGATTGTGTGTTCCCTTGAGGGGGAATACATTACATGCCATGCAGCCCTACGATCTGAGCCGCCGTGATTTTCTCACCCGTACCGCCACCTTAGCCGGGACTGCCCTCGGCACCTCCAGACTGTCTCTCCAGGCAGTGGGCGAAAAGCGGACTCATGCGGACATAGTTTCCCTGGGCAAAACCGGCTTGAAGTTGAGCCGTTTGGGGATGGGAGCGGGCAGCAACAGCGGTGAGGTCCAGCGCGCTTTGGGACGCGAGGGATTCAACCGGTTAGTTCGTTACGCTTACGATCAGGGGATCAGGTATATCGATACTGCCCAGAGCTATCAGACCCATGAATGGGTGCGTGATGCCATCAAAGGGCTCCCACGGGAGAAACTGTTCATCCAGACCAAGATGTCAGGCACTCCGGAGAAGCCCATGGAGATGATTGACCGGTACCGTAAGGAACTCAACACCGACTATATCGACTCCCTTCTGCTGCACTACGCTACCACGAACTCTTGGCACGAGGAACGGAAACGCCTTATGGACGTCTTCGAGGAAGCCAAAGCCAAGAAGATCATTCTCGCCAAAGGGGTTTCCTGCCATGGGCTGCCAGCGCTGACGCGTGCGACGCAGGTCGATTGGATCGACGTTCACCTCGTTCGGATGAACCCGCAGGGGCGGCGTACCGATGGTGCCACTTTCGAGTGGGATGAAAAAGGGGATGTTCCCAAGGCAACGCAGGAAATCAAAGCCATGCGGGAGAAGGGGCGGGGGATTATCGGAATGAAACTGATCGGGAACGGAGAATTCACCTCTCCCGAAGACCGCGAGAAGTCGATCCGCTTTGCGATGACGTGCGGTCTACTTGACGCAGCCGTAATCGGGTTTAAGAGCGCTGCAGAAATCGACGAAGCGATCGAGCGAGTCAACCGTGCGTTGGCTTAGCTCTCGAGGATTGGCTTTGCCTCAGGTACTACACAGGTTCCGTCGCTAACATCAGCGGCTTCATCGGCATCGCATAGGTCTTGCCCCAACGCACTGCGGCTTCTGCGATCAATTCAGCGGCCTGGGAACACTCGATCCGGTCGGTATTGATGACAAGATGGTAGAGTTCAGGATCGTTGATATCCGACTTGAAGTGGTCCTTGAGATATCTCTCACGTCCGCGTTCGGTCTTCTCGAGAAACTCTGCTGCAGCTTCGGGGGACAGGTTTAAGTTTTCCTGGAGTCGCTTCAGGCGTCTCTCTTTTGACCCACAGAGCCTTACGTGGAAGACATGCGGCAGTTTGGCTGTCACCATGTTCGCGCCGCGCCCGATCAAGATCACCTGGCCCATCTCCGCCAGTCGGAGAATCGTCTCGGTGGTCTGGTGGAACAAATCCCACGAGGAAGGATGCAAACCCAGGATCTCCGTCATCATGTCCTGGATTGCTCCTACTCGATCCTCCCTCATGTAACCCGCCAGCCTCCCTGGTAAGTGATGATCTTCGAGGACTCTTTCCACCAGGTTGCGATCGAAAACAGTCCATTGGCAGCGTTCTCTAGGCCAACGCACCTGAAGAATGCGAGCGAGGGCGTCAGCGATTCCAAGAGAACCGGATCCCGTTTTGCGCGAGATTGTGATCGCGAGTTTGCGCTCTTCTTCCCTGTTCGCGTACGGACTATGCGGGTGCGGCTGCAGCTGAGTATTAATGAAGGCGAAGCACTTTTCGGGGCTGATGGAAGAAAACATAGGAACCTCCGGTCGGATGCGCTGTCCACGGTCGAGCTAGCCTCTCCCTTTCATCCCACCCATCCAACCACGAACGGCCGGGAGTTTCCCTGAAAAGCATAACGCCCACGACAGCTTTCATGGATTCCGTACCATAACATACCTTAAGTGGGGTCAATAGGAAAGCCGATTCTTCGGGTTTTCGTAGCGGTTGGCTGGATGAACGAGATTAATGCCAGCCGTTCAACATTGCGGCGGATTAGGTTCCCGGGGAACAACTCCCGTTCAGGGGATCCGAAAGCGAGAAACGCTGCTACGAAGGGCAGTGGAGGCATCGCGGGGACAGGTGCGCGCAATCCCCTTCGCAGTAAGGAAAAGCCCCTTGGCAAGTTCCAAGGGGCTTCTGGATAGACAGAAATGTACAGCTACAGCTTCGCGCTGTGCTGGTTGATCAGTTACGTAGGCGATAGAACTTGCTGCCAGTCCCCGCCGTGACCACGGTGGGGTTAGTGGAGCCGACATCTGTCCAGGTGGCATCGCTCAGCTTCTCCTTGGCTTGCAAGGTGAAGCCAGTGGCGCTTTTCTCCCAAGAGATGGTCACCGTGCTCCCTGACAGAGCAATCGAGAGTGTGGGCGGATCTACCTCGGTGGATTGCTGGAGTAGGACCGGGGCGCTGAAGGGACTGGTCAAGACCACCGCAGCATCGGTGCCAACGGGGCTTTTCGCATAGTTCGCGGTGATCGTGATGTTGGTGGCAGCTACCCCTAGGCTTCGAATGTCCACTTCGAACTCGCCCGCCTTGGGGTTGAGGTCCGAAGCGCCGTCAACTTGGACGCTCCCCAAGAACTTGCTTCCCTGGATGAATCCATGAGGCAGTTCCGGAATACTCGCCGCCATGCCGTTAGTGTGACCCACCTGGTCTAACAGATAAAGGTCCACGTACGTCTTTGAATATTCCGCAATCGCTACGGGCACCTTTCCTTTTAGACGCGCCGTGGTCGAGCTCGCGTCGATCATTGGCGTGATTCCCATGGTGGCATCCACCAGAGCGGGAGCATAGTAGTTGGTGACCCAGGCTCCAGCTTCACCACCATCCGTCTTGGTCGGGCTCACCGGGTAGGGGAAGTCGTTGATCAGCGAGTTGCCTCGCAATGAAATGATGGATCCCTTGGAGATCTCGTCGAAGAAGTTGAGGCCATCCGGAAGCAGATCGGTAAAAGTCGGGGTGGCGGGGAACATGCTGATCGGCCAGTGGTTGGCAATCACGTTTCCTTCCACGTCATCACTGACTCCGTCGACATTCGATCCAATGCGGTACTGAGCGCTTCCGGAGGAAGCGTTGATCGCAGGTGCCCCGTTGGTGAAGTAGGTGCTTCCGTCGATTCCGACGCCGATGTAGTTGCCCGCGATCACGATGTTGGTGCCCGGAGCATTCCCATAGAACTCAATGGTATGGTCATAGCCATTCATGGAAGGCGGCAGCGTACCCACGATGACGTTTCGCTCGTTGGCATCATTCACCCCATCTCCGTCGGTGCCGATGAGCGTATTGTTGCCCCCGCGCCCGATCTCGATGGCTCCCTCGTACTGGTAATCCTGAGTATAGATCAGCTCGCCACTTTCGTTCTGGGCGAGTGCCACATTGTATTCCGTCACCCCATCCGGCAACACACCGATAAAGTTGCCCGAAATCCTCGTGTTGTTTCCTTCGATGATGACGGGAATGGCGGACTGCACGATCACGTTGAATTCCGCTGGAGCATTGGTGGACTTCTTGGCCACACCAATCGTGATGTTGTCCATTAAAACTGGGTTTTGCCCATCGGGATCGCGCCAGCGGAAACCGGTGATGGAATATGTATGGCCAGCGAGAGTTTTACCATCGGGAGCCACCCCGATCCAGCAACCGCTGACGTGGCCACCGGAGGGTGTTCCGGCGTCGTCGCAACCGAAGGCGATCGCATAGTCACTTACCAGAGTGCCTGCATTGTCAAAGGCGGGGGCAACTCCTAGCAGACTGAGGCCAGAGATGGTTACGTTGGTGGCGCGCACCACTCCTAAAATCGCGAACTCCGTGTCCCCGTAGCCCGCTCTGCCGTTGTCCGGCCAAAAGTTCATCGAAGTGAAATTACCTTGGCGAGAGTCCAGCACGATCTGAATCTTTGCATTGTTGGCGGCCAGGATGGGGCTGGTATTGGGGGAGGCTCCCGGTTGAGAGTAACCGTTAATGGTCACGCGGTTCTTCGTAATGGCAGGATAACCTCCGGCGGGGGTGGGTAAGAAGAAGGGGCCACTGCCAGGCAGGTTAAATCGGATTTCGTCCCCGTCCTGGAGATCAGTTATGGCCTGTTTCAGCGAGACTGTCCCTGCGGGAGGATTGTCGCTATTTGTCGTAGTGACGGTGATCACCTTCGCTTGGGCCGAGAAGGTGAGAAGTGCGGTCGCCCCGGCCAACAGCACCCTGGGTAAGCAATTCATCATATGAGTCGGATGTTAGTTTATGTACTGTCTCCAGTTAACACACCTTCCCATAGGTTGCAACTCCTTTGGAAATCGTGGGATGTGACTCCGGGGCGGCACTCCGCTTGCCTATTCCTCCGGGTTCAGGCTCATGCGCCAATCCCCATCCACGTTTCGGAGGGTCAGCACCGTGGAGTCCTTCGTGACCGCATTGCCGTCGTCTTGTTCGGCGGAGTAGAGCACGAAGGACACTTGGCCGTCTTCGAGGACTTGTTTTCGATCCAGTCGCAGCGCGCGGACCGGGGCGATGTAGGCCCTCAGGACGGCGGCACTTTCTTCCTCAGTTTTGCCTGCGAACTGCCGCTCTGCTTCAGCGCGATCAGACGGATCCATGCTTGCGAGAAACACCTCAAGGTTGCCTTGACTCATGGCCCAGGCCACGCTCTGCAATGCCGCTTCCGGAGTGGCATAGGCGGAGAAGGCCCACGACTCGCGGGGAAGTACCTTGCTGGGGTCGGGCAGAGTCTCCTCAGCCTGGGTTGGGGAATCCTGCGGAGCAGTTTCGTTCCTGGCAGCCTTGGCCAATGCAGAGGAAACACTCTCGGTGGACGGAGAGGCAGCGGGCGGTTGGCTCTTCAAGCGCAGGAGCTCTCGGAAACGCACATTATCCACGAGTACGCTGCTACCTGCCTCGTTGAGCTGGCTTAGCAGGAGTTTGTTATCCATCCCCATCTGACGGAGCTCGTACCGCAAAGCCTGATTCTCCAACCTGGCCTGGCTGAGGGAACGGTTTTGAAGGAACAGAAGCGCGAGTAAGCCAGTCAAGATGACGCCGATAGCCACGAATCCTGGAAGGGGCGCAAGTTTCTTCTTCCTTGTTGGAATCTTGCTTTGCGCCTCCTCCGAAGGCTGAAGAACACTGTCCGTCCTTCCGGGCGGCGAACTGACTGAATATCGAGGGAAACTCGCCATTAGGTGACTACTACACCATAGCAGCTATTCCGTCAAAGAAGCCGTAGCGGCAGCGATTGGCCGACCTAGCAATCGTGGTGATGGTCCAGGAACTTCAAGAGCGCCATTTTGCGCTCTTCCTGGATGGTCTCGGAGAGGTTGCGACGCTGCCTTGCTGACATCGGGCGGAAGGACTTCGCGAGGGCAGCGTTTTGCTCGATTTGCTCTGGTTTGGGCATGCCAACGCTAGCTAGGCTTACCGGAAGCGACAGCGCGTAGCGCAGGAGCTCCCCCGTGGGCGCGGCGCCGATCAGTTGTTCCTGTCCGAAGACTTTCATCGCGATGACGCCCATGTGCTTGCGGGTGGCCACCGGCAGGGCTAGCCTTTCGAAACTGTTGTCTCCCGCCAGTGTGGCCTTCATCCCTCCGGGCAGATCGGCCATGCGGGCCAGCCCTGCATTCAGAGCCATCTGGGTGCAGTCAAAGTCGTGCCGCTCAAGCGCGCTACGAAGCGTGGCGGGAGCAGCATGACAGGTAATACCGATGGCTCTCGTGATCTTCTGATCGCGCGCTTCATAAAGGGCTTCGAGCACTCCCCCGCGTGATTCGATCGCTTTCAGGTCGGCATCGTCCTTAAGCACATGGATGTGCAGGACATCCAGGTGGTCGGTGCGTAGACGTTTCAGGCTAAGTTCAATTTGGCGGCGACCTGCTTCGGCGGTGCGCGCGGGAATCTTGGTGGCAAGCACGACCTCGTTGCGGCGGGTGGCCATGACTTTGCCGATTCTTTCCTCACTCTTTCCGTCGCCGTAAGCATGGGCCGTGTCGATGTAACAAATCCCCAGATCGATCGCGCGGTTCAGAGCCTCGAGGGCTTTCTCTTCCTGCTCGTACATGAGGAACCGACTCCCCGAGCCAAAGCCCAGGATGGGTACCCGGATTCCAGTTCGGCCGAGCTTGCGTGTGGGCATCGGACTGGTCTTGGAGGAGGCAAGCGCCGGCGCGGTTGCGATTCCGACAGCGACGACTTCGAGGAATTGGCGACGGTTCATTTGAGGGGCAGCCTGAAGCAACCAGCTTGCGCTCTCAAGAGGAAAGGGGACGAGGCGAGCGAGGAAGTCACCAGACCGACAGCAGCATCATCCAGCGGTTGTTGTAGGGAAGCCAGGGTTCGTTGCAGTGGTAGTCCGCATTGGGCTCGGCCGTCATATCGAGCCATGGCCGGTCCTGGTGCGGCCAGGCACGGACGATTCCATTCAAGATCGCACCTGGCACCGCCCCTCTCGGATTCCCGGGAATGGTGTTGTAGCGATGATGGTAGTTGGGTACGAAATGAGTTCCGACACCCTCCATTAGGGACACTCCGAACGGGTTCCTCCCCAGGATCCAGTGAATTTGGTTCTCGGCTAACCGTGTGCCCTCGTTTACCCCCAGCTTGGCTGCCAGGGCTCCTTCAATGGCTACATCCAGGTGACGCATCGTGCCGCCGACGTACCAATCGTTTACGTCTTCATAGGCCTGGAAACTGATGGCTTCCGAAGCGGAGAGGGGAAAACGCGCCAGCCGGAAAACTGGGGAACAAAGTCGCTCCAGGTCGCTGATGCGCTTTGCCGCCAAGGTTCTGATGATAGGCAGGCGCGGGTCGTCAGGGAATTCGACCCCGTATTCGCCGAGGCTCCGGAAGCTTGTGGTGGGATCCGGCAGTGCCAGGAGCTTGTCGACCTCTTGCTGGGCAGAGACGCGGTATCTCGGATCACTCGTCGCCTGGGAGAGTGCCGCAAGGGTCTCGATGTTCCCTGGCGTATTCTCCTGAAGTCTTATTGCGAGTTGGAGGAATTCCTCCGCCTGGGCCCTTTCCCCAACACGCTTCAGTGCGAGGCTCGCGTAGGCAAATCCAGCGGCACACCAGGTCCGGTCGCCGTGCAGTTGGGTGACAGGCCGATCGTCCTTGCTGCCCGGGAGGTTGTCGGTCTCTTTCTCGGGCGAATCCCAAAAACGATAACCCGTGGAAATGGTGTTGATCAGAAGCTCAGGTGCGGATGGATCGATGCACTTTTGCAGGAAGCGGCCCCCCCAAAGAGTCTCGTCCAGAATGTCCGGCAGACCGTTGGTGTCCCGGTCCCATTGTTGGAACAGCTGGGGTTGGCGATGATGGGCCAGCGCCAGGGAGTAGAAAGCCTCAGGGGCAAAACCGCAGTATTTGTTGTAATCTCCTGCGTCATGCCAGCCTCCGGAAAGATCGCGATGTGTTCCATCAGGCATCCGCGCGTCGTCCAGGTGACACGCCGCATGGAAGCCCGGCAAGGCCATGCCGCACCGCTGATAATAGAAGAATCGGTAGCCAGGCTCTGCCGACTGCTGACGCAAAAGGTCATGGCCGATTTGGAACGGAGGGGAGTACACGGCTTCTTTGCCTTGTCCGTGGCCCACGACATACCACCCACGGTTGGTTACCGCCGAAAAATCGAACACCCAATGGAATCGGTCCCATTCCGGGATTGGATCGCAGGGTGTCCATGTTCCGCGCAGCAGCTCGCGGGAGGACTCCAAGTTCACCAGCCGGGCTGGCCCGCCTTGCTCCAATGGAACAGACGACTGGAGGATGGCGACCTTGGTTTCGGATTGATCCTCGAATCCAATTTGATCCACAAGAATCTTCCGGACCGGTAAACGGTGCATCCGGATTTCCACATCATCAACCTGCCAGGAGTCGCCGTCCGTGCTTTCGAGCCAGAGCTGAACCTGGTGACTCTGGATTGGCCTGGTAGCAGCGATCTCGCATCGGTACCAATCACCTTCCCGACCGTTGAACTGGCTTGCATTGTCCACTCGCTGAACCACAGCGGGACGCCTGCCATCACGCCCCGTCCAAACCAGGGAAAGCCGGACTTGGTTGGGGGACATCGTCCGGATCCATGCGGAGCCGGTGACGCGCCGGACGTCCTCATCCAGACGGAGGGCGATTGTCCGAGCGCCATAGACCCCGTTCGTTCCCTCAGTTAGCAGGAGGTCTTCACCACCGTTGTAACTGGCGACGAACCTGCGCCCGCGGCCCTCGGGACCTGGACCAGGAAGAACCTGGAGGGACCGTCCCCCGCTGCGGTGGAATTCGCGGGTCAGGCTCACTCGCGCCGGCCCGTTGGTCGCCTCAACACCGAGTGGCATCCAGCCTCCCAGGCGTTTGGCATCGGACTCGAACGAAGGGTTGGGGG
Organism: uncultured Verrucomicrobiota bacterium; assembly: GCA_964411985.1. Lineage (GTDB taxonomy): Bacteria > Verrucomicrobiota > Verrucomicrobiia > Limisphaerales > J093 > CAYPNF01. The sequence goes on along the minus strand of CAYPNF010000041.1, from coordinate 30,347 downwards.
CTACGTTCGTGGGGAGCGATTCAACTGCACGAGAGGGCGTGCCAGAAACCAGGAAGAACGCGACGGAAAGTGACGGCCAAGGGGAAGACGGGCGGATGCGTTTGCACATGGCTTGAAAGCCTTTTTTGACCGGATGAATCAAGTGGAGTGCATGCTACCTCGTTTCGCCCTGCCCGGGCAATCCGGTTGTTGCGCTGGCAGGGAGGGTAGGCGCCATCCCCAACCGAGGGATCGAGTGGGGCGAGGCAGGGGAGTTTATCCGTAGATTGATAGGATTCCCACAGATTGGGGAAGGGGAAGGCGACTCCTTCGGGGTACCTCAGTCAGCCTTGCTTGCCGTATCGCCGACCGCCCAGTCGGCGGCACTTCCCCCTTTGCACACGACGCAGGTCAGGCAACCTGCGATACAGCAGGCAAGGCTGACTGCGCCACGGGCCGTGAGGCCTCTACTTCGGCGGTTGATCGGGGGTCTTTTTGGGCGGGAGCAACGCCAGAACCGCTTGCTGGTTCATGTACCAGTCTCGCAGGGGTCTGGACAAGATCGAGTCCTGAAAGTTCTTAAAGTTCTGGATATTCAAGGCGGCTTCGACTTCGTCCTTGAGCTGCTTGTTCAGATCGCCCTTGGCGTCGGTCGCCCACCCTTTGAAGCTGCCTACGGCGTCGCCCAGGGCCCGGGCGCCCGCAAGACGGGTCTCGAGGTCGTACTTGTAGTCGATCACCTCCACGAAACTCTTGTCCACTTTGCCGCGGCGCCGTTCTTCGTCGTTCTTGGCGGTGATCACGAGTTTGGCGAAATCGATGATCCGACGTTCCAGTTTTGCGATGCAGTCGTCATCCCCCACGACCCCAGTGGCCTCCACTCCCAGGTCGCGGTTGGCTTTTTCCAGGGCGAGACAGATGCGCTTGACCCCCTCCTTTTCATACTCCTCGAAGAACCGCTTTCCGCGTTTTTGGATCAGTTCCTTCTCCTCTTTGGTGAAGGAGTAGGTCTTTTCGTCCAGGCCAACGAAATTGGTATAGGCGGGAGCTTCCAACAGCTTGGCGAGCCGCTCGGTTAGTTTCTTCGCGTCGATCTTTTCCGCGACGGAAACGTCTTTGGGTTCTTCCTTCAATTCCAGTTTCAGATCAACCGGGAGAAAAGAGAACGCCAGTCGGTCGATGCCCCCCGTTTTGTCGATCTGCTCGTTCAGCGATTTCCAGCGGGCCTGGAGAATCTCCTTGCGATTCAGGTCGCCCACGTACTCAAAGGCGCTCTCCACTTTGACCGACCGTGTGCTGGCCTTGAACCAGGAAAGCATGGAACCAAAGGAGTTCATCAGCGAGGTGGCGTAGGTGTTCACGCTCAGGTTGACCTCCTCGAGCGGACGGCGGTCGCGCGGATCTTTGGGTGCCTTGGCCCGAATGAAGGTTTCGATAACGCTGTTAGGCAAATTGCGAATCTGGTCAGCGATCTCTCCATAGGAAGAGACAACTGGGTCGGGGCCATAGTCAAAGGTCTTAACATCGGCATAGGCGCCGCTATCCTGGTCGACGCCCAGCAGCATCTTCTTTTCAACCGCCTCCTGGTTGTCAAAATAGCCCCACTGGATGGCGGCTCGATCGTGAGGCAGCGCTTCCTTGGAGGTGCGGATCTTTTCCCCCACAAACAGACGCGCTTTGAAATTCTCGTAGTCCATGATGGACGTGGAGGTGAGCTTGTCCGCGAACGCGTTGGTGCTGGTGGTGTTGGTCATGTACTGGCGGAACCAGGCCTCCAGCTCCTTTTGGGTCAGGTTTCCAGCCACGCTCCCGGCAAAGTTGTGGCGCAACCCCAGGATATGTCCCACTTCGTGAGCCACGACCTCACGGACGTAGTCCTGGGACGCTCGCATGACGGTCTGGTCCATGATCTTGTCATCCGCCAGCATGTCTTCGATCCCCCCCGCCAGTTGCTCGGCGAAGAGATACGGATCCACGGCGCAGACGGAAGCCGGAGACAGAAAATCGACCCCGAGGCGGTGAGCGAGGCCCGGTTCGGTCTTCTCTTTGGCATCCTTGCTTTCCTTGGCCTCAAGCAAGGTGCGCATCGTGCGGAGAAGTTCGCGAGCCCGGCTCTTGCTGCTGATGGCAAACACACTGGTGATGTAGGCCTGGCCGCGCTGGGCTGCACCGGTGCGTGGATCTACCAGCATGTCGGCGTAGGCGGATCCCGCGCTTTCCCAAGGCACCCATTGGATGATATTGTGGGCGATGTCGGGGGCAGTGACGCCTGCGGGAGCTTTTTCGGCCTTCAGGACTTCCTTACCGAAGGCGCGATTCCAATAGAGTATCCCTTCTTTGACCGCCTCGACATAATCTTCCGGCGTGTTCGCGCTATAGTAGAACACAACGGGGGATTCGATGTCGAATCGGGCGATGCGGGTGGTCTGACGACCCGTACTCAGTTCTAGCTGAGGTTGCACCTCGAAAAAGCGGACATGACGCACCTCGGTCGGTGCGTGTTCCTTGCTTTTGAAAGTGGAAGCCGCGTAAGGGGTGATGAAATAGCGGATCTCGTAGCGTTCTTCGCGGTTCTGATCATTCTGTCGGTCCCTGGCCTGGGCGCTCTGGCGAATCACGAGCTGATCGCCGTTCGGTTTCACTTCGAACACCCGGCTGTGGGGTAACTCCAGCGAACGAGCGCGGCTGGAACCATCGAACCCGCCCATACCATACCAGATATCCGTGAAGACCCGACGCATCCCGCGGTTGAAGTCGATGACGACCTGGTTGTCATCTTGGGCTACGATAGGGAAGGTCGTTAAGAGCCGGCGCGCGGGCAGTTCATCGGTCACGACCAAGCCCTGGGTGGCCTCGTAGAGATCCACGCCGTCATGGAACAGCTCGAACCGGACAATCTTTCCGGCCAGCCCTGTGCTGGTGGGGGACATGACTTGAGGAATGATCGAGGCGGAGAGGAGGAACTCCTTGCCCAAGGCGTCGCGGGGGATCGCGATGTTCATGTTTGGGGCCGCCTTCAGCTCGGGCGGCTTGGTGGCTCCGGGCTTCGGCTCCGCCTTGGTTTCGCTCTTTTCGGCAGACAGCAGGGAGGTCGCGGCGAGAATGCTCAGACCGACGGTGGCGGCACGGTTCCAGCACTTCCCAAATGTCGTAGCAGACAGTTTCATAGGCTTCGCAGAAAAAGTCTGGCGATTAGATGCTCTTGCCTTTCCTCCTTCAACCAAAATCGATCATTCGGAAGGTGACAGCAATGGCAGTGATACCATGGACAAATCCTTCTCGCTGACTATGACCCCCGGGGGGGCTTACTTCACATCGAAGGTGGCCAGGATGGGACGGTGGTCGGAAGCCTCCCCCCAGTCGGGCACGGCCAGGACACGTGTGTTCGCTCGATCCAGGAACCTGGCGAGGGCAGGGGATGCCAGGATGAAGTCGATGCGCTCGTAGGCATCCTCTTTGGCGTAATAATGTGTCCAAGTGATGACGCGTAGCTCCTCTTTCCCCAATGCCTTAAGTGTGACCTCGCCTACGGATTCGGCGGGGCGAGTATCCACGAGAGCGGTCCTGCCTTTGCCGATCACACTTCGGACGGATCGACTGTCCTTGGTATCGTTGAAGTCCCCAAGGACGACCAGGGCGGCCTCCGGATCACGGGCCAGGCGGTCCTCGACGATTTGACGAACCCGCAGCCCTTCCTGGAAGCGCATATCCTCCTCATCCGCCACCGAACTCTGGCGTTTCGACTTCAGGTGCGCGGCGATGACCACCAGTTTCCGTTTGCCTGGGGTTTCGATCTCGATATCCACGATCCCCCGCGTCAGGCGCAGACGGCGGCCCTGGAGGAGGTAGCTTTCATTTGCGTGAGACTGTCGGGCGGTGATGGGCCATTTGCTCAGCACACCGATTGTAACGTTCGTGTCGAAACCGCCCACATGTTCCAAGTCGCGGAACACGAGTCCTTGGTCTTTCAAAGCTGCCTGCAGGCTTCGGAGTGCGGACTCGCCGCCGATCTCCTCCACGGCAAGGATGTCCGGATCCAATTGTTTGATGAACTCCTGCACGCGGGCTTTGGACGCAGGGGACTTGGCTTCCCTGGACCGGGTGCTGGTCTCGACGTAATTCTCGAGGTTGTAGGTGGCCACGCGAATCTGCTCGGCCAGGCCGGTCAGCGAGAGCAGCAACAATACAGTCCAGGATGGAACAAACGAGAATCTCCTCATGTGGGAAATCTATCAAACCGATAGCGGTGTGCTAGTGAAAAGTGGGGGGGCTTAACGATCTCATGCTGGTGTGAACCGAGGGGCTTTTCGAGATTCCGCCAGGTCTGGGAGTGTGGCCGGCAGAGCGTAGCGTCGACGGCGCTATTGCCCGTCCAGCTTAGCCTGAGGACTGCCGACCGGTTCCAAAGATGGCTCGGCGGTACGCTTCCCGCCGTACTGCATGACAGCCTTGCCGCTCCCTTTGCCCGCAGGAAGCCCGCTTACTTCTCGGATCGATTCGAACCAGCGCGCGAGATCGGCTGGCACAATTCCTTCAGGGCTTGGTGCAAGAGCGGTGCGGTTTCCGGGCCGATGGAGTTTTCTTCGCCGTACACACCGTGGTTGGAACCATACAGGTAGGGTGGCTTCTCATCCCACTCGCTCTTCGGGATGATGTAGCCGATCTCATCGTTGGCCAAACCAAACACGAAGCGCACTTTTCCCGGCATCAGCTCCCGGATGGAAGGCACTTCTACGGGGTTGATGTCGAAATCCCCGCCCGGTGCGCGTTCGACGCCTCCATTGACGATCTCCGGGTAGATCTCCCCAGGGACGCAGGCAATGCTCGCATCGCCCAAGGTGGCCACTGCGACCTCAGTTCGCATGTGCATCCACTTCGAATGCCCACGGTTGAGCAATCCAAGAACGGTAGCGGCCAGGAATCCTTTATTGGCCACGGGAAGGTCGAGAGTCTTCGCCCGGATTCCGATGGGCACTGGTTTGAGATCGGGGGCGGGGGTCTGCTGTAGCACGGGAAGGATACGGGAGGCAAGTTCGAGCCCGACTGCTTCCGCCTTCGCATGGGAAGGCTCCTTGAGAGCCACATGCGTGAAGGGATTGGTCACCGTCACCGAAGGGTGAGTGGTCATGAGCCCGCCCACGGCTCCATTGACGAAAAGGTGAATACCTCCCAGACCGGAGAGAACGGTTTTACCCTCGACCTGTACCCCCTTGGCCAGGGCATCGCGCAGGTAACCGCAGTAATCAGAGGTGATTTCGGTGTTTTGCGACCAAGGCGTTTCGGGATGATTGCCCCAGTTCACAATGGACCCGATGGTCGCCTTGGTCTCGGCGTTCCGGAAATGCAACACACGCACGTCAGCGTCAAAGACGAGTGGCTTGCGGGTATCCGCCACCAACCCTTCCGGCGCCGTGGGAATCTCGTGCATCGTCATGGTCGCAGTCTGAAGGTTGGTGACTGCCTCGCCAAAGGACTTCACAATTCCATGAATCACCTGTTCCCGGTACTCCGGGTCGACGCCCGTATGGAGCGGGTTCTTGCCCCATAGGCCCATCAGGTCAGGAGTAGAGTGATTGTGAGTGGAGCAGACGATAGCGTAGTCGATATTCCACGACTTCTCCAGCCGACGTCGAACCTGGAGCACGTCGTCATGGAAGAAGCCGATCGCATCAATCACCGCAATCCCCAGCCGGGTTTGGCCGTCGTCGACCACGCAGGTAACGGCAAGCAGGTCATCGTGGACTTTGGTGGCGGCGCGATTCTGGGAGAAGCCGGCCACCCAGATTGGTTTGTCGGGACGGCTCACATCGGGATTGATGGTGATCCGGCCGAAGCCCGCCCTCAGGGCTTTGGTGGAAGCCAGGACAGGGGATTTCTCGAGGACAAAGTCGGCCCCGGGGCTGTGGTCGCGGAAGACCAGGAAACCACGAACGATCAGCAGAACCAGGAGTAACAGAACGAAAACCCCAATCCAGCGGAGGATACGTAAGAATCTCACGATATTTTCTTTGTCAATGACTGAGTCCAGGGTGGAAAGAATGGACTAGCTTGTCTGGATGCCGAGGTTTTGAGCCAGGTTGAGCAGGTGTTTTCGGCCCAGGTCGTACTCCTCAGCGTTGGGGAGATGTTCCATCATTAAGGGAGGCTGATGAGGGAGCATGGCGAGGCGCTTCAGGTACTTGGTGAAGTCGATGGACCCTGCGCCAGGACGCACTTCCACGAAGTGGAGGTTCATCTCCACCTGCCAGATCAGGTCCTTGGCGTGACAGCTGACGATGTACTTGCCTAGCATGTCAAAACAGTCATCCAGGAGCCGCGAATTCTCGTAGAAGCGCCGCGGGGAATTCACGGCATTGGCGGGATCAAGATGGACTCCGAACTGCTTTCTATCGATCGCTTTCAACAGCTTAAGATAGGTGTCAGGACCATCAGGAAGTGCCCACCCCATCACTTCGTAGCAGAACTTGGCGCGCTTTGGCTTGACGGCGTCGATGATCGCCCGCGCGTTCCGGACGGCTGCGTCGAAATAGTCTTTCCCCAGGTTCTCAGGGTGAGGCCCAAACCATTCGACGGGACTCCGGGAACCAGCGATATCGACGCAGCAAAGGGCGCCGATCTCGTCAGCCAGGGCCAGCCCTTCGGTGACCTGGGCCAGGTTGGCCTTTTGCTTATTGGGGTCCCGGTCCATGAGGTTCACCCAGCGGCCCACCTCGGCGATGACGACATTCCTACGCGAGAAGGCTTCGGAGAAGGCGCGGATGCGGTCCGGCTCCTTGAGCGTTACGCCCGGACAATAAGCAGCACGATAGCCCAGGTCCACGTGGGCCTGGGCCAGTTCCTCGGGATCGGAAGCCTTTGTGAAAATCGGGCCCCCCAGGCGGACATGGCGGGACCTGGTGGTGGTTGCCAGGGTGTTCGCGGCCAGCGTGGATCCGACGGTGGCTAGCGCCGAGTGGGTGATGAAGTCTCGTCGTGTCATAGTGGATTACGGCTCGAAGTTTCCGGCAGGCTTCGTGCGAGCGCAAGCAGAAAGAGGGATTCCTCACCCTCGCAGGCTTCCTAGAAAGTACTCATACCCCCACCCAAGGAACTCGGAAAACACCCCTTTAACTCCTTCGCTGGAAGCCCACCAACGTTCCGGATCGTAATCGTCAGGGGGCAGAGCGATGGTTCCGACAGGGGTGGACGGCCCAAAGACTTCTTGGAAAACCAGACCCGTTCTCCGGGTATGCACCGAGGAGCTGAGGACGTTGATTCCTTTGAGCGAGAGACCGTGGGAGGTCAGTTTGTCCTTTGCCGCGGCGGCACTCCGGTAGGTGCGGTGTTTGGCCCCGCCGGGGGAAGAGGCTGTCAGGACCTGCGATTGCGTCATTCCCAGTTTGCGCAGCGTCTGGGTGCTCAACTCGGCATAATCCTCGCAACCCGAGAGGTACTTCCCTTTGGGCAGTGGCCCTCCCGTCGTGATCAGCAGTTCGTACTTCCCCTGGTTGAACTCGGAGAGGGCCGTCTTCAGGTTCTCGTCTGAGAGCCAACCTTCCACTACGAGCACGTTGGCTGGCACGCGACGGGTGACCGAAAGAAAAGGATGCAGTGTTTTGGACGTGACGAAAGCAGAGAGAGCCAGAACGACTACGAACAGCAGGATGCCTCGCCAGGTCGGAACAGGAACCGTTCGTTTGCGCACTAACTCGAAACCCATAGCGGAAAGCTGATGCCTCCCTTACTTGCGTTTGGTGGCGTGGCGCTCGATTGCCTGGACCATCGCGTCCACCGTATGTGGATTGGCCTCGATGTGGGGTTGGATTCCCATGCCCACGAGCACCTTTGTGGTCTCCGGTCCAATGGAGGCGACTTTGAGTTGGCTGAATTCTTTCAGGGTGGCTTTGAGGTCAAATCTCTTATGAAATCCTTCCACCGTGGACCCGCTGGTGAAGGTGACCCAATCTGCACCCTGTTCAGAGAATCGTTGCGCGGCTTCCTGCGCTCCCTCCGTCTCTGAGACTGTACGATAGCAGGTGACGTCATCGACGATGGCTCCCGCCTCCTCCAGAAGTTGCGGCAGATCAGAAGTGGCCTTTTCCGCCCGTAGCAGGAGCACTCTCAGGTTTTCCAGGCTGGCCGCCTCAGCCATTCCCTTGGCGACGTGTTTCGCCTGATAGTCTTTGGGGACGAGATCGACCTTCAGGTGAAGTTCGCGGAGTTTCGCCGCTGTGGCGGGCCCCACTGCAGCAATGCGAACTCCCCCTAAGTCCCTCAAATCCTCGAAGGCCTTGAAGAACATCTCAAAGAACTTGCTCACGCCGTTGGAGCTGGTGAACACCACCCAGTCGTATCCGTTCAGGCCCATAATAGCGTCCACCAGGGCTTCGTGCTCTGCTGGACCCTCGATGCGAATGGTGGGAATGGACAGCGCATCTGCACCCCGCGTGCGCAGCAGGGAAACCATCTCCTCGGTTTGGTCAGCTGCCCGGGTGACTACGACCGTCTGTCCAAACAAGGGACGATTCTCAAACCATCCCAAGGTTTTCCGCATTTCGACGACCTCTCCGATGACGATGATGGCGGGGGAGGTGAGTCCTTCCTTCTCCGTGCGGGCGGCGATGTCCTGAAGAGTCCCTGTCACCGTCTTCTGCTGTTCGGTCGTACCCCAGCGGATGACGGCGGCCGGGGTCTTTGGCGCGCGCCCGCCCTGGACCAGGGATCGGGTTATCTGCCCGATGCGCTCCAGCCCCATCAGCACCAACAAAGTCCCAGGGACCTTGGCGATGGAAGCCCAATCGATGGAACTAACCTCCTTGTCTGGGTCCTCATGCCCGGTGACGACCGTGAAACTGGAGGAGAGAGCTCGATGAGTGAGAGGAATGCCGGCTGTGCTAGGTACGGCGGCAATCGAGGAGACTCCTGGCACGACTTCGAAGGGAACTCCTGCTTTGCCCAGAAACTCCGCCTCTTCTCCTCCCCGGCCGAAAACATAAGGGTCTCCACCCTTGAGTCGCACCACCGTTTTTCCCGCTTGGGCCCGCTGAACCAGGAGAGCACATAGTTCGGGAAGGCTGGGGCCTTCTTCCTTGGAGCGACGGATCTTCTCGGCCTGCGGAGGCGCATGGCGCAGGAGGGATGGATCGACGAGATGGTCGTAAACCACGACGTCGGCGGTACGGAGCAACTGAGCTCCACGCAGAGTCAGGAGATCTGGGTTGCCCGGGCCGGCGCCCACCAAGAAGACAGAACCTTTGGTTTTTTTCATGAAGGGAGACAGAGCTGACGTTGGAAATGCGGGATCCGCGCCTGAAAGGAGCCTTCAGATCAGACGTGCGGCCAGCTCCTTTCCGAGCTCCACCGCGGCTTTGGCAGGCCCGGTCACCATCGACCTTCGGGCGGCTCCACTGCGGAAACTGATCCCTAGCAATCGCATTTGCCCCCCTTCCAGGGTTGCATGAGCCGCCACCGGGCTCTGGCAACCTCCGCCCATCGCTTGGAGAAACGCCCTCTCGGCGGTAACACACATCCGACTGTCTGCATGATCCAAGAGCCGGCAGAACGGTTGAGCCACTCCATCTCCTTCCCTCGTCTCAATTCCGATCGCTGCCTGCCCCACACAAGGAATCATTTGGTCGATGGGAAGAAGCGAGGCCCGCAGGCCATTCAGTTTCGCGCGTTCCTCGGCGGAAGGAACAGCGGAGGAGGGGATCACGAGCAAGCCTTCCTGATCGATGCGGTAACCGAGACGTTTCAGGCCCGCTGCAGCCAGGATGGTTGCATCCCAAGCCGGGTTCTCAACCAGTTTCCGGAGGCGGGTACCGACGTTTCCCCGGATCTCCACGGTGTTCGCCTTTGGCTGAGCTGCGAGGATTTGCTCTCTCCTGCGCGTGCTGCTGGTAGCGACGGTCGCATCCCTAGGAAGACTGGCGAGGTCCAGAGGACCAGAAAAGGTCCTTCCTCCCTGGGCATTGGGGCTGGACGCATCGCGGTAAATCAACACATCGCGCGCATCCTCCCTTTGGCCGACTGCGCCCAGGAGCAGACCACCTGGCAGTTCGGTGGGGAGATCCTTGAGACTGTGTACCGCCATATCCGCGTCCTTGTGCAGGAGAGCCACCTCCAGTTCCTTCGTAAACAGACCTTTGGGGAGGTCACCCGGTGTGGCCATCGAAGCAGTTTGCAGCTTATCTCCAGTCGTCTTGATGATGCGCACCTCGAATTGCGTGGCGGGAGACTCCTTCCTGCAGGCTTCCAGCGTCATGTTCGTTTGGGCGAGCGCCAAGGGACTACCTCGGGTCGCAAATCTCAGGATGGCTGGATAAGGCATGGACATGGAACAGGATTGCACCTACGGGTTGCTGGGGTTGGGGTCGCACATAGGCCCAAAGCCGGAAGGCGACTCCGCCTGGGCCGACTGCACAGGCCTTGATAGGAGCCCGCGTACTTTCTCTGCAATGATGGCGTTGCAGCGGGCGATTTCTTCCTTGCGCTGACGCATGGCATCATCGGCGAGCATCTGAAGATCGTCGATGTTGTAGAGATAGACACTGTCCAGAACATTGACCTCGGGATCGATGTCTCGGGGAACGGCGATGTCGATCAGCAGCAGGGGGCGTTGATGACGGAGGCGCATCAAGGGCTGCAACTTTGTCCGATCCAGCACATAGTGAGGAGCGGAAGTGCTACTGATCACGATGTCGATGTGCGGGAACTCCCTGGACCAGTCATCGAATGGGATGCACTTGCCACCGAGGCTCTCTGCCAAGGCAGCGGCCTTTTCAAGAGATCGGTTGGTGACCCACACTTCCTTCGCCCCTCGGGAGAGCAGGGCGCGGGCGGTCTTTTCGCTCGTGTCCCCGGCCCCGATCACGAGTACGTCGTGATCCTTCAGCGATTCGAAGATCCTCTCCGCGAGTTCAACCGCCGCCGAGGCGACGGAGACGCTTCCACGCTGGATATTGGTTTCGGTCCGGATTTGCTTGGCCACGTTGAAAGCCCGCTGAAACGCCTTGTTGAGGGAGCGTCCCGTGCCCTGGTGCTGGAGGGCCAGGTCATAGGCTTTCTTGAGCTGGCCCAGAATCTCCGTTTCGCCCAGCAGCATGGAATCCAAGCCGCTGGCCACCCGGAACAGGTGCTCCAGGCTTTGAGGTTCAGAGTGGCAGTAGAGTTCCTCCTTCAGCTCGCCGGGATAGCCTCGGTTTTCCACGAGGTAGCTGCGCAGGACTCGTAATGCCTCTTCCGGACGCTGATCACTTCCGGCGTAAAGCTCCACCCGGTTGCAGGTTGAAAGGATCACGGCTTCCTCCGCAACACCCTTCGCTTTGATCTCCGCCAGGCATCCCGGAATCGCTGACTCGGGAAAAGCCAGCTTCTCCCGTATGGCTACGGGGGAGGTCCGGTGGCTGATTCCAACAACGAGAACTGACATGGCTGAGGGAGGGATGCTCAGGGATGGTGAATGGAGGAGAGGAGGTTGAAGCCCCAGAAAGTGGTGATGATGAATCCAAAACCGACGATGGAACTCCAGGCGACGCGTCGGCCGGACAGCCAGATTCGCTTACGCAACAAGATCAGCGCCAGGTAGAAACACCAAACGAACAACGACCAGTTCAGCTTCGGGTCGCTCGTCCATAGCACTTTCTTCTCGTGGAAGAGACCCACGACTCCGAGAGCCAGGCCGACGGAGAGCAAACCGAACCCTGCCAGCAGGGCGCGATGCATCACCACCTCCAGCCTGGTGATCGAGGGCAAGCGAGAGAGAACGATCCATACCTTTCGTAGCTTCAGGTTCCTTTCCTCGGTGAGGTACATCAGGGCAGCCACCGAACTTAGACCGTAAGCGCCGTAGGCCAAAAGGACGATCGCGGCGTGGACACTGACGGCGGGATTGACCTTCGCGGCGGGATCTTGGATATCCAAGGCGGGCATGAGGGCAAAAATCCCCAAAGCCAAAACGAGCGGCGCGACAAAAGCACCGACGAACCGCAACCTCCTCCAGATTCCGAAGACTAGATAGGCAGCGACAATTGCCCAAAGGGCGAAAATAGTGGCCTCGTACAGGTTGTTTACCGGACAGCGGCTGAAGGAAAACCCCCTTTTCACCATAGCTCCGGTATGGAGGATCATCCCCATTAGCATCAACAGGTAACTTACGCGGTCATCGTCGCGGAATCCACGCCTCCAAAGAAATACAGAGTAGAGTGTACTGAGAAAGTACACCGCGACTGCCATAGCAAAATAGTTTCGGTCAGTTAACCCGAACACGTAGCAAGGTTAATGATAGATACCTTCTGCGCAAGGGATTTCGCTTTGAATCCCCCAGCTCCGCGGAAGGGCTGTAAGCCGAATTCTGTCTTCGCTCCTTGCGGAACGGAGAGGCTCATTTCTCTCAGCGGCCTTACCCGGGACTTGGCTTGCGCCGCGGCGCGGGCCGCGCCTGGGTCCTCTATTTGGCCTTGCACCCGATGGGGTTTTCCGTGCCCTCCAGCTTGCGCTGGAGGCGGTGGGCTCTTACCCCACCTTTTCACCCTTACCAAGCTTACGCCTGGCGGTTTGTTTTCTGTGGCACTATCCGTCACGGCACCTTGAAGTGCCGCTCCCGCGTGTATCCCCAAGCTGTCGCTGGAGGTTACGCGGCATCGCGCCCTATGGTGTTCGGACTTTCCTCTTGAAGCTTTCGCCCCAAGCGAACCTCCGCCCTTCCGCGGAAAAAGGAGACTAACCTTGTTCCTGCAAACTCACAAGCGGTCTTCCGCAGCCGAATCCCGCAACTAATCTGCACTCGCCAGATCCATTTCCGGAGTAAAATAAAGGATGCGACCGCAGTTGATGCAGGTAATCACTTCCTGCGCCGCCTGGCAGGAGATCAACACCTGGGTCGGCAGTTTCATGTGACATCCCCCGCAGGCACCGTGATCAATACCCACCAAGACTCTGTCTCCCTTGGACTTGCGCATTCGATCATATTTTTGCAGCACCGACGCCTCTACGGCGGCCAGGAGAGCTCCCCGGTTGGATTCCAGTTCCGACAAGCGTTGCTGCAGCTCCTTTTCACGAGCCGCCAGGCTAGCAAGGAGTTGGGCAGCATCGCGATTGACTTCGTCCAGGATCCTCGACTTCTCGGCGACCTGTTTCTGGCCTGCCTCGATCTTCTCCATCAGCTCCAATTGCTGGTCGTCGAGTTTGGTGATCAGGGCCTTACATCCGACAATCTCGTGCGCTAAAGCCTTGTATTCGTCGTTCTTCTTGGTCTGAAACTGCTGGAGGGAATACTTGTCAATGAGTTGCTTCTGCGCCTCGACGTCCAATTCCAGTTTCTTGCGGTCACTCTCCAATTGGCGTACGGCAACCTTGGCCGTCTCGAGTTCAGCTTTCGCTTTCTCGTTCCGGTTGTTGGCTGTCACCCTCTGGGGGAGAACGGCGTTCAGTTCCGACCGCACTTGGGCGATTCTTCGATCCCGGTCTTGCAGGATGAGTAGTTTTTCGATGGCTTCCAGCATTTCTATGGGTCCTACGCGGAGGGGATCCTATCGGCCGGACATCGGGTCGTCAACAAGTGGAAGGACGTTTTTCGCGACGGTGGAGTTTGAACGCTTTCGCGAGATCCGCTTCTAAGCATCTGATGTATGGGTGCATCGGTTGCTGCCGAACTGTCCTCGAGGGCAAAGATTGCCGGCGTCTCCGGGCTGTCCATAAGAAGTTTATGCGCATGAATGGTAAACAAAATACGAGGTCGTCGCTGCTCGGATACCTGGTGGTAGGCCTGCTGGGGGCAGCCACTGTGGTCCAGGCTGCTTCCGGCCCCGCTGAACTAGCTCGCCAACTCAATCAAGCCTTCATCGATGTTGCCGATAAAGTGACTCCATCTGTGGTGGTCATTAGTGTGGCGCGCAAGATCGACTTTGACACGGCGGACGAGAATAGTCCGCTTTGGGATTGGCTTCCCCCGCAGATGCGGAAACAGCTTGAAGAGAGACAGAAGAAGGAGAGTACCAAAGTTCCCCGCAACCACCCGCGGGTTTTCGATGGGCAAGGATCCGGGGTCATCGTTCGCGAAGATGGTTACATCCTCACTAATGGTCACGTGGTGAGGAATGCCGAGAAGATTCGTGTTCGACTCCAGAATCGCAAGGTCTACGACGCGGTGGTGAAGGGCATCGACATGATGTCCGACCTCGCGGTGTTGAAGATCGATGCCGAAGGGCTTCCTGCGGCTAAGTTCGCGGACGCGCAGAAGGTGAAGGTGGGCGAGTTTGCGATCGCGATCGGAGCTCCCTTCGACCTCGACTATAGCATCACTTTCGGTCACGTGAGCGCCAAAGGGAGATCCGGCATTATCCTAGATCCGTCGATGGACCAGGATTTCGTTCAGACCGATGCCAGCATCAACCCCGGAAACAGCGGCGGTCCCCTCGTCAACATTGACGGCGAGGTCATCGGCATCAACACCTTGATTCGGGGGATGAACACCGGGATCGGTTTCGCCATACCCTCCAGCATGGCACGGGAGGTGGGCGACGCATTGATTGCGGATGGAAAGTATGTGCGAGCCTGGCTGGGGCTTGAGATCCGTGCTTTGAGCGAGGACCTCGACATCAAGGACATGGTGAAGGGGGTGGAAGAGGGCGTGGTGGTGAGGGGCATTCGCAAAGACGGACCCGCCGCCAATTCTGAACTGAAGCTGGGGGATGTGATTACCTCGGTTGACGGTCGCCCGGTGGGGACTTCTCAGATGCTCCGCAACGAGGTTCGGTCGAAAAAGGTCGGGAGTACGGTAGTCTTGGATGTGGTCCGCAAGGACAAGTCCGTGAAAGTGAAAGTGAAGACCGATGCCTGGCCCGAGGATCAGGCGACCGAAACCAGAAGTCCGGTGGAGTCCACTGAGACCACCAGTGAAGATTTTGGGTTTTCGGTCAAGCCGATGACCAAGGAGCTTGCCAAGGAGTTCGGAGTTGAGGTGGGTGAGGGTATGTTGGTAACCAGCGTGGAAGAAGGTGCCCTGGCACAGCGTAAGGGCATACAAAAGGGTGATCTCATTACCGAGATCAATCAGAATCCAACCAAGACTCTCCGGGAGTACAAGGCCGCCCTGAAAGAGGCGGACCTAAAGAAGGGAGTCCTCGTCACCCTCATCAGTCAGGGGGTGAGCAAACTGGTCGTTCTCAAGGACACCGGCGATTAGCCTCCCCGCTAGTCCAAGAGATCATGCGCCGGCTTTCGGGTCGGCGCATTTTTTATATACGCTCTCTCAGCCAGGAAGCCAAGCTGTTTTGGCGTGGATCGGAGCGAATCCCTTTACCCTTGGCTCTTCACAGCTCGTGGAAAATCTTAAGAAACCTTCGAGCCCATCCCCTTGCACCGTGAATCCAACTCGCTTACCCTGCCGAAACCATTAACTGTGATGTGTAGCTTTCTGCAGAAGCTCTTGTTGATCTGTCTCGTTGGAGTGGTACTCCATGAGGCTCCGGTCTTAACGGCCCAGGATTCAGCGTTGGTTGCCGTTGGCGAGTCCTGGAGCTACCTGAGAGGGTTTGCCGAACCTTCGGCTGAACCAGGGGAGTGGACGCGGGACGGTTTTGACGACGTAGCCTGGAGCAAGGGCGAGTCCGGTTTTGGCTTTGGCTTCGCGAGCTATCCGGAGGCCACGATCATTCAGAACGAACTGGGTGCTGTTTTCAATTCGGTCTATCTGAGGCGAGTCTTCTCCTGGGACCTGGGCACCAACCTTTGCTGGCTGACCCTGAGAGTGGATTATGATGGCGGCTATGTGGCTTACCTGAACGGTACCGAGGTGGCTAGGCGAAACCTTCCCGGGCTGCCTGGCGCACCGATTCCCTTTACGCAAACGGGATCCTACCGCACCAACAGTGGTGCTGAGATGATTGATCTCACCCCCTTCGCCGCCCTTCTCCGCCCAGCGCGCAACGTTCTTGCCTTCCAATGGCATCTTCCGGGCCCGGCCTCCTCCAGCATGCGTTTCGTGCCGGAGTTGCGGGCCAACTTCGTGCGCGGTCCCTATCTTCAGAACGTGACCAGCACCTCGGCTCATGTGGTCTGGAGGACTCCCTTCCCCGTGGAGACACGCCTTCAGTATCGGCAGGAGGGACAGCCGCTGGTGGAGTTTCTTGACGCAGCCCCGAAGCTCTTCCATGACGTTCCCCTGACCCATTTGCAGCCCGGAACGGCCTATTCCTACGCCGCCCTTTGTTCAACCGGGCAGGTGGTTGCGACGAGCCCGTGGACCGTTTTTCGCACTTTCGCAGAGTCAGGTCCGATCACCTTTGTCGTGACGGGTGACATGGGGGGTGGCTCCCCCTCGCAGTATGCGCTCGCCCGAGTCATGGACCAAACCAACCCGGATCTGGTGGTCTTCCTGGGAGATCTTGTTTACCCATACTATCTTGAGGCAAAACAGGATCTGCGCTTCTTTAGTGTTTATCACCGGCTCATGCAGCGGGTTCCGACTTTCAGTATCGTCGGGAATCACGAATCGATGTATGGCGGACTTCCGGTCTACTACAGCGACTTCGTGCTCCCCACGAACGATGTCCCTGCAGATGTGCTGGCAAGGGAGGGCACTTCGCCCGAGTCGTATTACTCCTTCGACGCCGGGGAGGCTCATTTCAGCTGCCTGTACGTTTCGTTGCAGTACTCCCACCTTGCTCTCAAGGCTGACGCGCCTCAGATGGCCTGGCTCGAAAAGGACCTCGCGCAAAGCCAGAAGCCGTGGAAGTTCCTGCTGCTGCACCACCCGTTGCGCAACTCAGGAGGGCACCGCTACGCCGATTACAACTACGATTCCACGCTTGATTCCGTAGACGTGGCGAGGTTGCTGGTGCCGTTGATCCGGCGGCATGGTGTTCAGATGGTCTTCACCGCGCATGACCACAATTTCGAGCGATTCAAGCCGGTCCATGGGGCGAATTTTATCGTGAGCGGAGGGGGCGGCGGTCCCCTCTACGGGATGTCCTGGTTGGGCCCGGATCCCGCCAGTGCGACTTTCCTTTCCGCGCATCACGTGACTCGAGTCAACGTGACTCGGGATGAACTCCGACTTTCGGCGATCTCCCCCCTTGGCAAGGTATTGGATTCGATGGTTTATCGGCGAACCCCGCCGCCTGACGTTGAGGTTCCCGTCAACTGGAGTACTCCCACCTGGGTCCAATCGGAACCCACCGCTGAACTCCCGCCGCCGAGTCAGGAGCCTGACCAAGCCATGAGTGACCCTCCCGTGCCAGCCGTTGCAGGAGAGGTGTCCAACCTGGGGGGGCTTCGGGTTACGTACGACTACGGCAGCCTCTACCTGGAGTTCTCTTCGGTGATGATTTACGGCGATGCCACGGTAGCCGTGTTTCTGCAGGGGCAGCAGGCTCCTGGAGTCACCAACTTGTCTGGATTAGGGAATGGCTTGGTGGATCCCGATGGTGAGGGCGTGGATGGATTGGATTGGTTGGAGAACTTGGAGTTTGAGGGTTTTCGGCCTACCGTTGGCCTGCTCTTGGGGGATGCTCAGGCCGATGGTCCGATTCGGAGTTCGGCACGCACCAATTTAGCGGGAATGAACAGCGTTGAGTATCCCGCGCCAGGGACTGCCTTAGCTTTGGGGCAGGGTGCTTTCCTTCTGGCAGATCATTTCCCTGACCTCCCGGGTGGTTGGATTCAGCAGTTGGCCCAGATACCTGGCGGAACCGATGCATCGACGATCCGAGTTGCGTTACCCATGGATGCGCTGGGGTTGGAGGAAGGATCCCGGGTGAACGTTGGCGGAGTGGTAGTCCGCAGCTTGGGTACGAACAGCCCGGTCAGCCGTGCGGTCTGGCTGGACCGCGGGTACCTCGGATCCAAACTCGCTGGGGGAGGTTTTGAACCATCCAAGCTCAGCCCGGTCAGCTTGCGGCTGGTCCCGCCACTGGATCGGGATGAAGATGGATATCCTGACGTGATCGAGGTCCAGATGGGTACCGATCCCCTTGATCCAGCTTCCGGGTTTCAGGTAACTCTGGACACGCTGCCCGACACTTCGATCCGCTTAACGTGGAACACGGTTCCGGGTCGACGATACGTGGTCGAGGCAACAGAAAGCTTGGCCAAACCTTTCGAGTTCACTCCCATCACTCCGGCCAGTGCTCCAGTACGCTCCACCCGCTCCATGGCTGCTCTGCCCAATCCGGATCGAGCAGCCCGGTTCTACCGTGTCCGCGTTGTGAAGTGAACGAGCGCGACGACTCGCAGTTTACTTGACCGTGACACTCGTGCGTTCCCAGAGCCACTGGAAATCGCGTTTGCCCATGGCGTCAAATGTCGGCCCCCCGGAGTAGTTGTAGGGGATGGTACTGATCATTTTCGCGCCGAGCCAAGCGCCTTTCCATTTATGAATTTCGGAGTGGCCATCCGCGAACGAAAAACCGCAGGCGCCGTTGTGGTATGTCGCGGGCGAGTCGCCCCAAGCGTTGGCGTTGCCCGTGGTATTGAGGAAGTAGCCGTCGTTGATGCAGTTCGGGTGTTCGTCCAAAGTGATGTATATGTTCGCCGGTTGCGGAATATCAGTGGTCTTGAGGAACTGTCGATAGGCAGTCTCGAAGTGATTCATCCCCTTTGAGGCAGGGTCGTTGGGGTCGTTGTTGAAGGCACCCACGAACGCGTTCATGGAGAAGCTTCGCGGCCGGCGACTCATGCCCGCCTTGCGTTGGACTTCGCTGACGTACTTGTCGGCGGGACAGGTGTAGGCGTTGATAGCGCCGCCCACGTAGGGTCCCAGCTGCCCGTTCCGGATCAGATCCAGGTTGGTGACGTAGTTGGCGATCGTCCAGTCCATGCTGTTGTTGACCCAATTCCGGTAGGTTTTCGCGGTGACTTCGGCTTTGGTCTCATCCACGCCGAAATTGTTGGCCACTCTTTCCTTGTTGTCCCCGGCATACATATTCCAGGCAAGCATCAACTGCTTGCCGTTGTTCATGCACATGATCCCCTGGGCCTTGGTTTTGGCTTTGGCGAGAGCGGGCAAGAGCATGCCTGCGAGAATCGCGATGATGGCGATCACCACGAGAAGTTCGATAAGGGTAAAACCTGACTTGGTATTGCGTGTTTTCACAGAGGCCATCCTAGCGCGGTTCTCGATTTCGGACAACTGGTCTTTTCGACGCACAAGGGCGACTAGGGCTCGCGGGTATGAACTCCGATGAGCCCGAAGAACGTGTAGGGATCGACGACTTCGATGGGTCGACGCTTTTGCCCTTTGTCCAGGAGTTCAGAGAGTTTCGCGTACCAGGAGGGAGACTTCAGTATGCTTCGAGCCCAGAAGAAGCCTGGCTCATTGGGGTTCCTTTCAGCCGCTTTCAGAATCACTTGGGCAGCCTCTTCCACCGAATCCGGGAGGTCCTGTTCCCGACAGGAGGGGATTCCGGCTCGCAGCTCGGGTTTTCGGGTGTAGTGTGTTCCTATCCCCTTCTCGCTAAAAGCTGTATAAATGGCATACTCCTGGTCTGTAGAAGCTCCGGCCGCTCCGTCCAGGACGAAGCCGGTGATGTGCATGTCCCAACGCGAAAAGTACTCTCGGCAGTGCTTCTGCCAGGCAGACAACCCTGAGGGGAGCCCCGACTCCGGTCGGATGGACAGAGCACGCGGGTTGAGGTAACCGGCTCCTGAATCGCCGGCGATAAAGAAATCATTGGAAGAGGCATTTCGGTACGCGTAGACCAGTGCTTGCGGAGCGCGGTCTGCCAGGTTGGGGTTGAATGCCCAACCCAAAGGGACCTTCCCTCGCGCCGAATCCGGGAAGAACGCCGGCACCGCTTTGTAGAGCCAGGAGGGAGCGTCATAGTCTCCCACGTAGTGTCCCAAGTAAAAGCGCGCTTGGACTTTGCCCTGCTCGCTGAGGAAACCGCGAGTTCGCCAAATCCGCTCATCTGGCGGGTTATTGGGCTGCCGATACTTGGGCTGGAGTGGATAGTGTTGGTGGAAGGAGGAATTGCTGATCCCACCCAAACCCGCCGCGTCCGCCTCCATATAGCCGTTGTATTGGCTGATCAACCGCCCGAACTCCCACTCCGCTGGCACGGGTTCATGCTTTCCCGCTCCTGCGAATGAAGTGTACTTCAGCGGCCATGGCACAAACCCGCCCACTTTCAGCATCCCACCCTGCCGTTGGGTTGCCATCAAGCCCAGAATCTCGAGGAAGGCCGACCTATCCAGCCCCAACCGCTGCTGCGGATCGTCTACAGGTGCTTCGTCAGCCCACGGTGAAAGGTCCATAAAGAAGGCCCGGCGGGCGACAAAAAAGTCATGATTGGAGAGGGTATGCATCTCATGGCCCGCCTGAGCGGCATGCCCCACCCAGTAGGAGTCCACAAAATAGCCCACGAACGCCGGGTCGCAGCGCCCAGTCTTGAGGTACCTTTCTATGGCCCATCGATACGCATCTATTTTGGCGCTGCCTGAGGACGCCATGCCCAGATCTGGGACCAGGCCCTGTCCGGTAAAACGGGAGGAACCATCCTTGCCCACCAACCAAACATGGACTGGCACCCCCAGCTTTTCCACCAGCAAGCGGTAAAGGGAATCCGGGGCATCGTTGTACTGCACCGGGAGGAGTCCATCGCAACCCGCAACCGTGGCGGCCAGGTTGGAGGTGGCTGGCACCTTTGGATCATAGACCACTAAGCCACGGTAGGCCGAACGGAATTCCCGAAGACAGTCTTCGAGCGTCGCGAGCTGGCCCATCTCGCTGGCGGCCAGCCAACCATCCTCCTTTTGGTACCAGTCCAGCCAGAAACGGTCTGTCTCGACCCCGAACTCCCTGCAAAAGAGCACGTACAGGCGGGGCTCGGTGCGGTTGACCAGGCCCTGCAGAGACGATACGACATGCATTTCCTCCCATACCTGTCTCGCGGACGCAGGGTTGGCCAGATCAGCCTTCCGGAGAGCTCTGGCATCGAACACCCAGACTTTGGGTGGTGCTTTGCTGGTTGCGAAACCGTTGAGAGCAAAGATGAAGCAAACCAAAAGCGAACAAGCAAGCTGGCAAGCGCGGACGTTCGCTGAAAAGCGGCTCTCCATGGTTTTAGGCTTAGTTCGTATCTCGTTCATGAAACTTCTTTCTATTTCAAAACCGGGTCTAGTTGGTTAAGTTGGTGCCTATGTTGCAGCGCACAATCACATTAGGCCATTCCCCAGATCCAGACGACGCTTTTATGTTCTACGCGATGGCGAAGGATTTGATCGCACTGCACGGGTACCAGTTCGAGCATATCCTACAGGACATCCAAACGCTGAACGAAAGAGCCACCCGGAGCGAGTTGGATATCAGTGCGATCAGCTTCCACGCTTATCCCTACGTTCACCAGAACTACGCGCTGCTTCCGTGCGGAGCCAGCATGGGAGACGGTTACGGCCCGATGCTGGTCGCAAAGCAGAAACTCACCCGGGAGGAGATGGCCCGGGCCAGGATCGCCGTCCCCGGGCGCATGACAACGGCCTTCCTGGCGCTGCAGCTCTTTCTGGAGATGCCCGCCAAGGAGTTCGACCACATCGTGGTGCCCTTTGACCAGATCTTTCAGGCGGTCAAGGGGGGTGACGCTGACGTGGGGCTGCTGATTCATGAGGGACAGCTGACTTGGCGCAACGAAGGGCTTCAGGTCTGCGAGGATTTGGGAGTTTGGTGGGGAAGAGTCACATCTGGCTTACCACTGCCGCTGGGCGGGAACGTGATTCACAAGCGGATCCCGCCGGAGGAACGACGCGTTCTGTCCAGCTTGATCAAGGAGAGCATCCAGTACAGTTTGGACCATCGCCAGCCTGCGGTAGCCCATGCCCTGCAATATGCACGCGATATGGGACACGACCTGGCGGATCAGTTCGTGGGCATGTATGTCAACCACTGGACTTTGGACTACGGTGATCGTGGGCGGACAGCCATTCGCACCCTGTTGAACATGGGGGCAGAGCGGAACCTAATTCCTGGAATCCCCGACTTGGAGTTTGTATCGTGACCCCTATGAAGTATCGTCGATTTGGGCGCACCGAGCTGCAGATGCCTGTCTTCACTTGTGGCGGCATGCGCTACCAGCACAAATGGCAGGATGTCCCCATGGAGGAGATCCCAAAGGACGGCCAAGCGAACCTGGAAGCCTGTATTTGGAAGTCGGTGGAGCTGGGAATCAATCATATCGAGACCGCCCGGGGCTATGGCACCTCGGAAATGCAGTTGGGAGCGATTCTTCCGCGTCTGCCCCGCGAGAAGATCATCGTACAAACCAAAGTTGCCCCGTCCGCGAATGCTCAGGAGTTCCTCGAGACCTTTGAGACTTCGCTTCGTTATCTGAAGCTGGAGCATGTCGACTTGCTCTCCAT
The DNA here is from genome assembly GCA_964411985.1 of uncultured Verrucomicrobiota bacterium. Classification (GTDB taxonomy): domain Bacteria; phylum Verrucomicrobiota; class Verrucomicrobiia; order Limisphaerales; family J093; genus CAYPNF01. The sequence continues at coordinate 8,039 of CAYPNF010000041.1, read as the reverse complement.
CCACGGGATCAACAACGCGCAGTTGCTTGACTGGTCTCTCGGCAAAGGAGGATGCCTCGAGATGGCTCGTCGGCTCCAACGGGAAGGGCGGGCCAGGTTCATCGGATTCTCCACCCACGCGACCCCAGAGATCATTCTTCGAACCGTTAAGGAAGGGGACTTCGACTACGTCAATCTGCACTGGTACTTCGTGAATGAAACCACTTGGCCGGCTGTAGAAGCCGCGTCGGCCCTCGACATGGGGGTTTTCATTATTAGTCCCAACGATAAGGGTGGCAAACTGTACGCGCCTCCTTCGAAGTTGGTGCAGCTTTGCGGATCGCTGCATCCCATGCAGTTCAACGACCTGTTTTGTCTCGCTCGCCCTCAGGTTCACACCCTGAGTCTGGGAGTCTCAAGGCCTTCCGACTTCGATATCCACGTCGAAGCGCTCCGCGGCTGGGACCAAGCCGACGCCACCGTTCAGGCGGTCGAGGCCAGGCTTCGAGCAGAGATGGGTCGGACCTTGGGCGAGGATTGGTGCGCTCGTTGGTCCGAGGGAATTCCGGAGTACTACGATGTTCCCGGCGAGATTAACCTGCGAGAGATTCTACGCTTGTGGACTTACGCCAAGAGCCTGGATCTCATCGACTGGGCGAAGATGCGCTATAACCTCCTCGGACAAGCAGAACACTGGTTTCCGGGAGAGCCAGCGGTGAACCTGGACGAAAGCGCCATCCGCCATGTGGTCCGATTGAGCCCGTTCGCCGATCGAGTCCTTCCCATAATTCGTGAAGCGCACCAGATGTTTTACGTGGCACCGGTGAAAAGGCTTAGCCAGAGTTAGAGTAGAGCCAAGTGGGCGATTCCGGGCCTTAGCCGAAAATCACGAGGTGGATGTTCTCGGGCAGATGCTTGGCGACTTCGGTGACGACGTCGCCCTTGAGAAGTTTTACCAGGCCCGTGCGGTGGGGCGCCCCCAGAATGAGGTAGTCCACTCCGAGCGTGGCCGACAGATCCAGGATGGTCATCGGGGCGCTATCACTCACGACGTAGACCGGAACCACCTGGATCCCGATCTCCCCACCGTGTTTGAGCATGCTGTACATGATCTTGGCAGCCTGCGGATTGTCCTGCCACCGGGCTTTTTCCTGGGTGGTGAGCTTGGCTGGAAGATTCACCACCACTTCCTGAACATAGAGCACATACAAAACACTCCCGCGGAGCCGGGCTTCATCGGCAGCGAAGTGGAGGACGGGTGTGACTCCTCGGGCGGCTACCATGATCGCCTGGCCTGAGTTGAGCGAGAACTTAAGATCGGTCGTGGTTTCCGGGGAGGCGTGGGCGGCCACCTCCTTGCGGACGGTGATCGTACGGAAACCGGCACGAGCCTGGGCCCATCCCCGAAGCGCCATCCCACCCGCCAAGACACAACAAGCGAAGAACAAGGCATCATGTTTCGTGTAAGCAATGGAGATCTCCACGGCGAGCAGGATCAGGAAAGTCAGCCCCATGATGATCCGCTCGTAGACTTTGAGCGGAAGCCTGGAGTTCGTACAACACGAACCCAGGTTGACGGTGATGGCTCCGACCACGCCAATGGCGTACAAATCGGCCAGGAACATCAGATTGGTGGTGAAAACGAGTACGATGATCGGCAGGATCGTCGCTACCGCCATCGGAAGCCAAGGGACCCCGAATGGGTTCAACTTGGTAAAGGACCGCGGCATTTCGCCATCCTTGGCCATGAGGTAGAAGGCTCCAATCATCGCGGTGATGGCGGTGTTGACTGCGCTGAGGAGGAGCAATCCTACGATCAAGCCGATCGCTATTCCAAAGAACCTGCCTGCTTCTGGGCCGAGGGCTTGCGTCGCGTATTGTTCACCCAGGAAGCGCATCATGTCCTCCCAACCCGCCTTCATCTGCAGCTCGAGTCTGGGGGTCCTAGGCAGGGAAACCATCGCCCAGCCCAGAAGAGACGTGCCGAAAACCACTTCCAGCGCCACGACCCAGATGGCCTTGGCTGAGGTTCTCTTCACCTTGGGGGCCTCCATGGAAGCGCCAGGATCAAGCTTCATGACCCCAGTCAAGCTGGCGATGGCCTCCACGCCGCTCAACGCCAGGATGACCCCAACGAATGCGCTCCAGTTCTTACCGAAACTTTGGCTCGAGGGCTGGATCTGGGCAAAGCTCAGATAGGGAATACTCAGGCCAATCACGATAACCACCACCAACACCATCGGAAGTGCCAGAGCCACCGCCATACTCCCCGTATGCTTCGGACCAAAGTAGTTGGTCGCCCCGATCAAGAGAATGAGTAGAATCGAAATCGGGGCGATGTACGCTTTGGGGACGTGCAGGTATTCCAAAGCAGCCCAAGCGTTTAGCGAGGCGGTTACCGTAAAGCCCGCTATGAGCATGAGGGCACCGATTACCGCCAGCGTACGGCTCTGGTCTCGAGCTGCAGAGTAGACCCCTCCGCCATCAGCCAGGTATTTACAGACGATCCCGTAGTTGTAACCCACCAAGGCCGTCAGAGCGGAGACGGCCACGATGATCTGCAGCGAGGAATACCCCGCAGCGAGGAACGCCAACCCGATGACATAGGCCTTGCTCGTTCCCCAGTCCCCGTAAAGCAAGGCGGCTGCACGCTTCCAGTCGACGTTGCGGGGGCGATGCAGGCTCAGTGTCTCCATAGCGGAAGCTCTACAGGGAACCCTGACCAGTGTTTATTCGAAACGGTTCGCACGATCTTGGCCAGTCTTTCCTAGATCGGGCTGATAGGCAGGAGAGGCTGGAGAGCTGGTACCAGAAGAAGGAAACCTTCGCCTGGTTGGCAAGTGCGCGACGGATCGAATTCGACGTTAGAATGCATCGGGATACCGATGTTGACCTGAATCAAACCTTTCCGTCAAATGGACAAATCCTTCTTGCAACTCAGTCTCAATCGCAATAATGTCTCCCCAAGTCGTAGGTCACATGATTAAGTCGTCGTCAGAGGTTGGGTCCGCAGGGTGCGATCGTTGGTGCCCATTAAGCCAGGTGAAAGTGGGCACCGCAGTTCGAATCAAGGAGCTGTTGGCCGGCCCGGAAGTATGCCAGCGCCTTCGCGAGCTTGGGATGGGTGAGGAGAAACAAGTCAAGCTCCTGCTCCACAACAGCAGCGTTGTTTGCCAGGTCTGCAACGTCCGCATGGGACTCAGCAGCAAACTGGCCGATTGCATTGTGGTGGAGGCTGTTGGGAAAGAAGAGCCTGCAGTCGAACCCAGATTTCGTTGAATTCCAATCTGCCCCCCCTCCCAGTGACCCCCGCTAGCCAGTCCTTGGTCACGCTTGAGCCCGGCCAATCGGCCGCAGTGCTCGAGATCCTCCTGCCCGCAGACACCAAGAGCCGGCTCTTTGAGATGGGTTTGGTGGTGGGTACTCCCGTTCAGTTGGTGAGGTTTGGGCCTCTGGGTGACCCTGTCGATATCCGGCTCAGAGGCTATCATCTGACCCTGAGCCGACATGAAGCAGAGGCCGTTTTAGTCCAGAGGACCATAACGGGATGACGTTCAGTCCCCGACTTGCTCCAGGAAACAGGGTATGAGTGCATCAGGTCATCCGGCGGCAACGGGTTCTGGCGACGAGCCTGCGGTGCCTGCGAACCCATCGAAGGGAATCCGGCAAGTCGTCCTTACCGGGAACCCGAATTGCGGGAAGACTACGCTTTTCAACGCCTTGACGGGGCTTCGCGCTAAAGTCGGTAACTACGCCGGGGTGACCGTGGAACGTAAGGAAGGGCGGTTGCAGGGCTTGGGTGTGAACTCTCCGGCTACCATGGTACTCGATCTGCCGGGTGCCTATAGCCTAGCTTCCCAATCGCTGGACGAGAGTGTGGCCAGGGACGTTCTGTTGGGTCAGCTTCCTGAAGTGCCGATTCCCGATTTGGTGGTGGTGGTGGTGGACGCCTCGAATCTGGAACGGAACCTGTACTTCCTTACCCAGGTGCTGGAGCTTGGATTTCCGACTTTGGTGGCACTCAACATGATGGATGTCGCCGAGCAGCAGGGAATTGTGGTGGACCCTGTCGCTCTTGCCACTGAGTTGGGGGTTCCGGTTTTCCCAGTGGTTGCCAGCACCCGGCAAGGCTTGGAAGCGCTAAGAAGGGCGGTCGCATCCGAACTCGTCACGTCACGGCCCGCAAGGCCCCACCGCTTGTTTCCCATACTGCCTCCCGTGGTTTTGGAAGCTGCCGCTGACTTGGTGCAGGAGTTGAAACTCCAAGGCCCGGCAGCGAGGCCGATTGCACTACTGCGGCTCATGCACGCAAATCCAGCAGAAGAGCCCGGTCCGCTGAACTCCGGTTTGGAGTCCGGCCTGCTTTGGGCGAGGCGAAAACTGGAACTGGCTGGAATCGATTGGCGGACCGTGGTAATCGAGGCTCGGTATCGCTGTGTGGCCGACATCTGCCGCAAAGTGGTTCAGACGCTGGGTAACCAAGAGATGACCTTCAGTGACCGGCTTGACCGGGTGGTGACCCACAAGGTCTATGGGTTGATCCTCTTCTTCTTCTTAATGGCCTTGATGTTCCAGTCCATCTTTGGATTCGCCAGGCTTCCCATGGATTTGCTGAGTGAAGGGGTTTCCTGGCTTGGAGGACGGGTGGAGCAGTTGATCCCACCCGGGGATTTGCAGAGCCTGGTGGTGGACGGAGTCATTGCTGGAGTGGGGGCGGTGGTGGTTTTTCTTCCACAGATCTGTCTGCTGTTTCTTTTTCTGGGTCTACTGGAGGACACGGGCTACATGGCTCGCGCGGCCTTTTTGATGGACGGCTTCATGGGGAAGGTTGGGCTGCATGGCCGAAGCTTCATCCCCATGCTGAGTTCCTTTGCCTGTGCCATTCCTGGGATCATGTCTGCGCGCGTGATTGAGAACCCAAAGGACCGGCTGGCCACCATCATGGTAGCCCCTTTGATGAGCTGTTCAGCCCGCATGCCCGTATACGCGTTGCTGATTGCCGCCTGCATTCCGGAAGTGAAGGTGCTTGGGTTCATCCGACTACCCGGTCTCGTGCTCCTTTTGATGTACCTGCTCGGGGTGACCATGGCATTGGTGATGGCTTGGTTCTTTAAAAAGATCCTTTTGAAGGGAGCCACCCCGGTGCTCATCATGGAGTTGCCTCCCTATAAGCGTCCGACAGTCACGCTGGTCTTCCGGCATATGTGGGACAGATCGAGGCTGTTTCTGAAGCAGGCAGGAACAGTCATTTTGGGCATCAACATCCTTCTCTGGTTTCTTGCCAGCTACCCGAAGAACGGGGGTAACACTCCTGCGTACGAGTTGGAGAGAACGCAACTGAGGCAGAATCAGGGCCAGACCGTTCAGGCAGGAGACGTGGATCCGGATGCAGAGAGGCTCCAGGAATTGGACCGGCTCATCGCTGGAGAACGGCTCCGATATAGCTTTGCCGGACGGCTGGGAAGACTGATTGAGCCGACGATCATTCCTTTGGGATTTGACTGGAAGATGGGGATTGGGATCGTGGCTTCGTTTGCCGCACGGGAAGTTTTCGTTAGCACCATGTCGGTGGTCTATAACGTGGGTTCGGAATCGGGCACAACCGTGTCGCCGTCACTGATCCAGAGCATGAGGCAGCAAAAGCGGACCGATGGCCGACCTGCCTATTCCACGCTAACGGGACTCAGCCTCATGGTGTTTTACGTTCTGGCCCTTCAGTGTGTGAGCACCATGGCGGTGGTGCGTCGCGAGACGAACAGTTGGAAATGGCCACTTTTCCAGTGGCTTTATATGGGTGGCCTCGCCTGGAGCCTTTCCTTCCTGACCTATCAGGGGGGGCGCCTGCTCGGTTTTGAGTGACGTTTTTTGTTGGCGTCCGATCCCTGGAAACGGCAATGATCAGGGGCTATGCACTTCCATCGCTCTTTTTCCGTCCTGGCCTCCCTCGCCCTGAATGCTACCTTGATGGCAGCCTCCTTTCCGCCCCTGCCAATCGCTCCGATTCCTGCGACGCGCCAAATCCCCTGGCATCTGCGGGAGCGGTACATGTTCGCCCATTTTGGTGTGAACACCTTCTCCGACCGGGAATGGGGCGATGGGAAAGAGAATCCTGCCTCCTTCAATCCCACCGCCTTCGACGCCCGCCAATGGGCCAGGGCAGCGAAAGACGCTGGTTTCGGGCTGATCGTCCTCACCGCCAAACACCACGATGGTTTCTGCCTTTGGCCAAGCCAGTACACCGAGCATTCGGTGAAGAACAGCCCTTGGCGCGATGGCAAAGGCGACGTGGTCAAGGAGGTCTCTGAAGCCTGCCGCGAAATCGGCCTGAAGTTCGGCGTCTACCTTTCCCCTTGGGATCGACACGAACCCTGTTATGGCGATTCGCCCCGGTACAACGAGCATTACCGGAAGCAGATGACCGAGCTGCTTACGAACTACGGCGAGATTTCCATGGTATGGTTCGACGGTGCGTGCGGCGAAGGACCGAACGGTAAGAAACAGGTCTACGACTGGCCTAGTTTCACGGATCTGGTACGAAAACTCCAGCCCAACGCGGTGATGTTCAGCGACGCAGGCCCTGACGTGCGGTGGGTCGGCAACGAGTCCGGCCTGGCCAAGGAGACCAACTGGTGCCTGTTCAACCGCAGCAAGGTCACGGTCGGCGGCAGCGACATCAGCAGTCTGGGCACGGGCGATCCTTTGGGTTTGGATTGGATTCCCGCTGAATGCGATGTCTCGATCCGGCCCGGCTGGTTCCATCACGATTCTGAGAACGGCAAAGTGAAGTCCGTGAAGGACCTCATGGAGATTTACTTCCAGTCCGTAGGCCAAAACGCCTCCTTGCACTTGAACGTGCCACCCGACCGACGCGGGCGCTTTCATGAAAATGATGTGGCCAGGCTCAAGGAGTTCAACGACCTTCTGACGAGGGCATTCTCGGTCGACTACGCGAAAGGACGAAAAGTCGTTGCCAGTAACGTTCGGGCCAAGGACAAAGCTTTCGCTGCTAGAGCCTGCACGGACGGCAACTGGAATACTTACTGGGCGGCTGACGATGGGGTGACCTCGGCCACGCTGGAGATTGACCTGGGCCGCACCGCCACCTTCAATTGTGTCCTACTCCAAGAGTATATCCCCTTGGGACAACGAGTCTCCAAGTTCCACGTAGAGGGCAGAGTCGGTGGTGAGTGGCAGCGGCTAGGGCAGGGGACGACCGTCGGCTACAAACGCCTGCTGAGAATCCCAGAGACCAAGGCGAGCAAGGTTCGAGTCATCATCGACGAAGCGCGAGCGTGCCCCACGATCTCCACTCTGGGCGTATTCCAGGTCCCGAAGTACTGATACCTACTTTAGACGGAAGAACCTCATCGATCCTCCAGGCGAGCTCGGAGTCGTGGCATGTCGAAGGCCACTTTTCTCGAAGCTGGGATCGATTACGACGGACCAGGGGCCCGTAGGGCTGGGGGCGCTCTCGAGAACACGAGCTACGTCAACCGCCGGCCAACGGACTCGGACTGCCTGGTCGATCGAGAGAGCAGGTGCCGTGCAGCGGCGGACCTCGAAGTTGGTAACAGTTTAGCTCGTTGTCAGGGCGGCTTGTCGAGCGGGGAGAGTTTTGGAGGCTTGGATTTCTTATCCAGAGGATGCCTTTAGAGGGCGGCTTGGGCGTCGGCGGTATCCTTGGTGAAGAGTTCTAGGAGTAAGTGGTGCGCCTTCTTGCCCTGGCGGCGGGCGGTCTCCAGCAGACTACGGAGGACACTGTGGGTTTCCAGCCCCTGATCGGAACGGGGGCCTTGGATGACGCGACGCATGATCACCACGGGGCGCAGACTGCGTTCGGCCAGGTTGTTGGTGGGAGGGACCTTGGTTGAGGCATGCTCCTCTTGGGGCAACTGCGCCAGTGTAACGCCTCACAGATTCTCTCACTGGGCGAGCGGGGATTTTCGCGCGTGATGTCGCTCCTGAGTTCGGTGAGCAGATAGCCGCCGGCGAGCCTGCAAATCGACTGCAACTCAGACACTGGGGAGGGGGCCTTTGGAATGGCCCCAGGAGGGGCGGTT
>CAYPNF010000040.1:0-80170 GCA_964411985.1 uncultured Verrucomicrobiota bacterium | reverse complement strand
CCCGACATAGGATGGTCTGTCGCGAAAATATTCACCGTGCGCGCATGGCCGAACAATCCGGACCAGCGACTCCGCATCGTTGGTCTGTGGTTTCAAGATCAGGTGTCATTGCGGAGCTCGCTGCGTTCGGTGGTTGGGCAATCCGAGGTGCCGTACCATCCCAGTAGCGCAGATTGATCTCTTCATCGGGCTGTGCATATCCGAGCGCTTTCGCAGGCTCATCAACCACAAAGACGTCCCGCAGGTCACCGGCGCGGCTGCGGACGACGGCCAACAGATGGCGTCCTGCCAGAACGTCAGATACAAACTGGCTTATGGTCTCCTCCGTCGGTCGACTAAGATGCTCAGATATGATACTGGTGGGAGTCTCTGTCCGTCCGTCGACGAAACCGACGGAGCGTCCACTGGTATCCTCAACTATCATCAAGTTAAGCCCGCCGTCTGGGCTGTTATGGCGCGTAAGGATCTTCATTGTGCTGCCCAACGGCAAGGTCAGCCACCGGTGCCAGCCACCGGTGGCGTTCGATTTGCTCCAGGGCCAACCGGCTGGCTCCGGTTGGCTGGACCGTCTGGTTCGCTGTTCCTCAGATCGCCGATACGTTGCAGGAAAGTCAGTCTCCTCTTCTGCCTCTCCTCTGCTTCTCGCTTCCTCTTCCAGACCAGCGTGGGGTGAGCGTTGGGGGAAACCGGGACCTCGTTCTTCTCAAGGCGCTCCAACCCCGCCTCAAGAGCCGCAATAGCGCTCTCCCGCGATCCGCCAATGAGAAAGAAATCCGCTGCCCGATCATGGTGCCAACCCACCCGCATCAGATCCTCGGCTGCGCCACGCCACGAGCAAAGCGAGCCGAGATACGGCAATCCAGCGGCAAAGCACCTGCGCCGCCACTCCCCGAGAACGCCGTGCCGCGAAGCTGGATCCGAGAAATCGAAAGCCGTGGTGTGGTCCCCGCTTTCACGCCACCCGGGAATATTCCAATCCATGCATCCACCGATGTGCCCGTCAAACGTCTCCCTCCCTTGTTCCGTCAGCCAACGATTGTAGCGAGGTGACGAAACATTGAAGCCCGACCAGAACTTGATGCAGTCTTGAGTGTTGTGGTGGCTGAGCGTGATCGAGATGTGCTGCACAAACTCGTTCAGCTTGCGCCTGTAGGCGAACTGCGACCGGGAATATGAGTACCCCTCCTGGTCCAGAATTGGCGTGACCGCCATCTCAAACGCGGCTTGGACTGTTTCTTTGGGCGTCATGGAGTCACAGCGAACGTAAAGGTCAGCGACGGGAGCCAGCCGCCGACGGCGTTGACTGCGTCTCCGAGGGAGGCGGCTGGGTCCCGTTCGCTGGACCGGCTGGTTCGACACTCGCATTGCTGTCCGTGGCGCATACGACGGGTGGTCTCGGTGGCAGAGTGGCAAGAGTCGTTTGAATCTCGGGTGGAAGGGGAATCTGGTTCTCGGAGCAATAGTCCTTGATCTGCCAGAGCAACCGTAGGTCCGCCGGCGTCCTGTAGCCGAACGCTGAATACCATCTCACGGTAGCGGGCAGGGTTCCCTCGATCAGCGACAATACTTGGTCGTGCTTCCCTTTCCTCATGAGCTGGGCGTGCCGGAGATGCTCGTTTGCCATGACCGCAGTCATCTGTTTCAGCACTGATGCCTTTGCGTTCCTGACTGCAGTCATCTGCACGACGGAGGCCCCGATTCCGCACCCGACAAGAAGTGCGATCCCGGCGACAATGGTGGTTTTGAGGTTGTTCATACTGTCGAACGCTCCTGCTCAGAGGCGCTGCGCCCCCAATGTGCGAATGCGAACACAAGCGCCATCGCGGCGTCCTCTGAAGCAGGCGGGTTAGGCTGGCGGTTCATTCTTAGCTTTCTGTGACCATTTCGCCTCAAACTCTGTCGGAGAGATAGGTGTGACCGCTCCGACCGAGCGATCCGCAAGCATCTCTTCCGTAATCACGCCCTCGGGCAACGCACCAAGGTGATCTGCGTCGTGTTTCTGGTCATACTTCAACACCGACCCGTCGTGTTGGACATGAACGGACCGGGAGACATGTCCATCGTCGGCAATCTCCCAGAAGTCGTCAACCACCTCCGTAATACCGACGGTGTTGCCGAACGACTGATAGCGGACGTGCTTCATCTCTCTTGGCCTAACAGCGAGCATGAGCCACCGCCGACCGGTGACTCGGGCGCAAGAAGAACGAGCCATCGGCGGCTGGCTCAAGGCTCTGGTTAGGCCCCTCCGAAGGTGAATTCATTCCTTCTAGGCCACACCAGCCAACCGAAGCAGGAAGCGATGCCATAGTCAGCCGATCTTGTCTCCTTCGCCGATCTCCCGAAGTGTCCGCAAATGTCGCCCGAGACGGATGCGAAGTTCCTTTTCGTCGATGGTCCATTTGGCCTTCAACTCAGCCCTGGGTTCGTACGCATCCAAGTCCAGAAATATCTCCGACAACGTTTCCTCTTCCCTTGGCTTAAAGGCCTCGATTGCCCGACAGGGTCGGCTGACCTGCTCTGCGCCTTGGAGCCTAGCCGTCCTATTCCACTCGTCGAAATACCATCTGGTAAGGCTCTCGACTGAATCCTGCCCGTCAAGATACCTGCGCAAGTGTTCCACGACCTCATCCAGGTTCATTTTTGTCATCGCCCCCTCTCCCTTAGAGTCGAGGGCCTTTCGCCGAACTGTGCTTATACGATTGCCAAACGTTTATTGACTGCCGGAAAAAGGCCAATTCTCCCGTGTGTAACTTGTTCCAAGGCAATCATGATTTCTCAAAACGTCCCATAGCCAAACGTTTATTGCAATCCTGAAAAGGAAGCCCACGTCACGCCACCCTAGATCCAGAAGTGGTGAGCCCGTCACGCTTTCCGCGGCCCTACAGTTTCAGACCACTCCGGCTCGGTTCTACCGGATTCGTTCACAGTGAGCCGGTAAGAACCACTCGCCGCTATGAGAAAACAATACCGCCAACAGCCGGTTCATCGATGGCAACGTGGCGTGGGACATGGGAGCCTACGAGGTTCAGGGATCAAGAGCGCATCAATTAGATTTTCGGCACGGGAATAGGACATCATCGGAAGCCTCTTCTCGCTGGTCCAAAACGCGCTTCCGAGTAGACAAGGTGCATTAGCTGTGCATTAATCGCCGCATCACCATGAACACAGAGCTTATGCGGCACCTTATCATCCTCCTCCTTTCTGGCGTTCTCTCCCCATCCCTGTTCGCGCAGGTCACGGTGGACCAGAGCTATATGGTTCAGTACACGGGGGACGGGAAAAGTTACACGACGAACGATTTTGCCAACGGGTACCGCAGGTTCTCAGTCAGGGAAGGCGAAAGGATGAGCATCAACATCACCGGCCTCATCCAGTCAACCGGCCAGATTCATCCTTACGTCACCATGAACGGGCTTCGCAGCAGAATAGACCAAGAAGGCGGCGGCGGGTTCTTCTACACGTTGATGGGACCGGCGGATGTTGAGTTTACTTGGTTCGATCAAGACAACATCAATTTCCGTGACTTGCAGCGCGGGAAGATTGTGGGACTCGTCCAAGTGATGACAACACTCAGCCCCTACTCAGCCGACAAGAGCGTAATCATCCCTGCTGGCAGCAAAGGAGGAGTGATAGCTCTAGACATGTCCACCGACTTGGTGACCTGGACACCCACAACCCCGGGAACCTTCGCCAGCACCACTACCAATATGTTCTTTAGGATAAGGCTGGACCGGCTCGACAATTAGACTGTCGATCCCCTTTTGTGGTTTTTTTTCGCGAGGGCTGACGCGTCCCGGTTTCCGGCGACCAGCACAGATGCGACCCCCTCCCCCTGGGGGCTTACTCTCGCGCTGACTTTGGCCGGGGAGGCACCTTCACCTCGCCAGCAAGGTAGAGGTCAATGAGGTGCTGGATCACTGTCACAATCGGCACCTTGTCTTCGACACACTTCAGCTTTAGGGCGTGGTGCTTGGACTCCGGCAAGCGGACGAGAAGCTGTTGAACGGGTTCCTTGTTCATGGTTTCTGACCTTTCATGAGGTAGGCGGTCGTGCGCTCGCGGTTGAGCTTGCCGGATTCAATGAGGTTGGCCAGGGCTTTCATCTCCGGTTCGTCAGCCAGTTTGCGGGTGGGTTTGGGGCGTTTCGACCGATGTACCCCAGAATCCTTGGTGTTCCGTTTCATTAGGCTGCGATCCTTTCCCTTTCCATAATCCTTAAAACGAGCTTGTGATCCCACTGCGAGTTCCCGCGTCGAGTCCTGTATCCCTTCACTTCCAACTCTGCGGAGATCTGGCGTGACGAATACCCTTTGGAGCGCAGGACCTTGATGAACTCGATGGCTTCCTGCTCCACCGGCTCCGGCACCAGTTGGTCACCCTCCAACCGGTAGCCGAAGGGAACGTCACCGCCGGTCTTCTCACCGAGGGATCGTTTGTGCGCCAGCGCCGTCTTTGTGCGCTCGGAGACTTGATCACGCTCAAACTCACTCAGGACGGCCAGCATGCGAAAGACCATCTTCCCGGCGGCAGTGGTGGTGTCGATCTTCTCGGAAAGGCTCACCAGATCCGCGCCGCGCTTCTCTAAAGCTTCGGCGAGCGCGATGGTGTCCTTTGTGGAGCGGCTCAGGCGAGAGAGACTGTAGACCACCAGGGCGTCACCCTTCTGGACGTTCCTGAGGGCATCCTGAAGCGCGGGACGGTTGTCCGCTCGCTTACCGGATAGGCCGGCATCGACAAAGAGACTCACCGATTCTGCGCCGTTCAACTCCGCCCAGGCACGGATCTTGGCTTCCTGCGCGTCCAGGCTAACACCCTCGGTTGCCTGACCCTCTGTACTCACTCTGATGTATCCGATGGCTTTCATGATGGTGAGTTTACGATATCATGATATCGAAGAAAGTCAATAGGGTGAGGGGGTTTCCCGTTGGGTGGCTATTTGCCAGATCGAAGCAACAAATTTGGCGTAGCACGTTGGTAGAGAACGGTTCAACGCGCGTTGGCCGAAGTTCTTTTGGATGCCATACGGGTAGCCCCACTCTCTTCTTCTCTCCCCTAAGTTCTTCGCGATCAGAACAGTAAAGCTATTCCTTCCATAACGGAGTCCATCTCGTCAGCCTTCTCGCGGCGTTCGGCCCGCTCAGCCTTCCTGCGAGCCGGGGCGACGTTCTTTCGGTAGTTTACCAAGGCCGCGACTCTCTTGGCATGCCCCTTGTCAGTCGGGATGAGAGGCACCCCGGGCTCAGGCCAGCACCCATGCAGCTGGCGATACCGCAGCCGGGCGGCGCGGCGTAGCAGGGCTCGATGCCAGAACCGGTCGTGCGGCGGCTCCATGAGTTCGGCGAGTCGCTCGGGTCGCATCTTGCAGTGAGCGCGGATCGCCTCGACCCATTCTGGTGTCACGGACTCCTCGGGAGGGATGCGGTAGACGACTGCGTGGCAGAACAGTCCCCAGTCACGGGGTTTGTCAGGTAGTATTTTCATGCTTCCCCCAAGTGTGAGTTCTTTCCACGATGACTACGGGGCAAGCACACAGTGAACCTCTGCCCTAGGCTCAGAAGTGGGGTCACCGGAGGTTTTGTCAGTTGTGTCAGGGTTTTGTCAGAGGCTCTTTTTGACAAAACCCACCATTTAAGTTGTTGATTACCAATGACGGTCTCGCACATTTGAGGTTGTGTCAGTTTTGTCACTGGTGCGTGTGTGGAAACTGCGAAAACAGAGAGAGAGGTCTTGTTCAAAACGCTAATAAAACACGTCTGACAAAACTGACAAAACTGACAAAACCGTTTTCTTGTACGCATAGCATTGAACATGAGCTGTTTACAAACTGGAGGTTTTGTCAGAATCAAAATGACAAAACTCTGACAAAACCTCCTTTATGGAGTCGGCGAACGTCGCAAGCGGAGTTGGGCTTCATGCGCTTTCCTTGATGGTGTAGGTTACCTGTGGGCGTCCACCTTTTCGGGTTGGCGGCTTTGATCGCCGCTGAAGGTGTCCTTCCTCAGCGAGCCGATCCAAAGAAGACTTGGCGTCCGTGGACTCCAAGAAGAGACCTGCTCTCTGCGCCTCGCGAGCAGTGAAGCCACCAATCTTGTTGCCGAAGTGTTGCCGGATCTGGTCCACCAACTCATCCTTGGCCTGCTTCCGATAACCGCCGAGAATCTGCAACTGCTGGCGGACGAACCACTCAGTGACGGTGATCGCATCCCGGGCGGTTTGCTCCGAAAGTGAATGCTCGTGTGCTTCGTTTCCCCATCTGGCAGCGTGCAGCACCACTGCTAAGCGCCAGGCCCATTCCGCCCATCGAGCGCCGAATGCCGTGATGTCTCGCAGTTCCCCGCTGTTGAGCCGATCAGCCACGCCGTTGAAGTACCTTCCCAACTCCAACGTTGCTTCAGGGTCCGATGTGAACGGCTTTGATTCGGCACCTAACCGATACGTTGCAATCAGAGCGAGGATGACTTCCCCATAACGTCCGATCACCGAGTCATCCATTGGCGGAATTTCGCCTTCCAAGCGTGCTACTTTGGCGTTGGCGTGGCACAGCATGATTCGCGGCATCAAACCGCCATGAACGAATTCCGGTCTGCTGAGCAGATCCAGCAAACGTTCCGGCTGCGTCAACCAGAGCAAAGAAAGACATGGTCGGTCCAAGCTTACCGGCTCCCGGTTGACTCGATCTACGAGAACGTGGTCCCCACTGTACCCCTTCAGGTAGATGTTCTCGTCCGAGCCGTCCTTCTTATACCCACCCCGCAAGACGCTGAAGACGTCGGAAGCGTCAGCACTACAGGAGAAGATGGTCTCGCCGTTCTCCTCCATGATGGCGCTGAGACGCTCGCTGGTGATATTCTCGACCACGAGTCGCGGTGGCAATAGTTCGTCCTTCAGTTCATCCAAGCGACGCCGCTTTTCCTCGATCAGTTGCATGGTGTCCCTACGCTCTAATTCGGACTCAGGCTTACCCCCCACCTTGCCCTTTTTCAGCCGTGCGATTTCTGCCTCCAGAAGATCAGATTCAGCCTGTGCTTTCGGTCTGGTGGTGTGTTCCCATTCTTCGTACTGCTTCGCCTCAGCATCAAGGAACGGCCTCGTCAGGCTTTTAATGACCGTAGACTTGCCGACTCCGCTCGGGGCGGTCACAAGGATGTAGACATTGCCCATGGTGGTGCGGTTCGGACCGCTGACGACCTGAAGCCCTCGTCCAAGTGCTGCCGCGACCACGGCTACAGCACAGGGTCCCGTCAATGAGTCCGGCACACGATGCACCCGCGATGCTTCGCGAACCATTTCAGCAATCGCTGGAGGTAAGGAACTAGTCGGGAACGGGTCCACATTCTCACCGGGAGAATCGTCGACTCCCTCCAACGCTTCCTCTTGACTGCAAACAGGGATGGCGACACTCGGTAATGCTTTGCGGTCGCCCCGTGAGGCCTCCAGCTTTCCGTCATCCCCACCAACGGGGGGCAAGGGTGTCCCAACGCAAGCCTCCGGGCCCGGTTGGGTGGCAGGGAGTGCCTCAAACGCAGCACCGATCTGAGACGCAACCTCCTCCAACCCCTGCAGCAGATGCAGGTCGTTAAAATCGGTCGGGAACGAACTGTCGTCGGTGAACTGAGGGAACACCGCCAGTCCGCGTACCGATTCCGCAGCCTCGGTCGCCGCCTCGCGTCCTGGATTACGAGTGGGGTCTTTCCAGCAGTCCTCATCACCACAGACGACAATCCCACGCTTAGGCCACCGGATTCGGGCAGTCTGGGCGACGTCGGCGAGGTTGCCGCAATTCATTGAGCACAACACCTCCAACTCCGTCGCCTGATGAATGCTAGCCCCGGTCGCATACCCTTCGCAGATCACAACAGGATCAGCTTCGTCCCCTGGAATGCGGAAGAATGCTCCGGACGGGCGACCACCCGGCCAGAACTTTTTTTCGCCGTCGGGCCAGATGCGTTGGACACAGCGCAACTCGCCGCTCATCAACCGCATTGGAAGCAGCAAGATGTCGTCCTTGAGCTTCGCCTCACCGTAGGCGCTAACCCGCTTGGTTGTCAGGTAGTCATGCCGGCCTAGCTCTTCTGTATCGGAGCTGGCGGCATCCAGCTCCTGTTCCATCGCTTTCTTCGCCTCGGCAAACCTCTCATTCTCCTCGGATTCCCTGCGCTGCCGATCCGATTCAATGCGTCGCCTCATCGCAGCCCTTTCGGAGCCAGAAAGCGAGTGCCCATTCCGTTTATGCCACTTGTCCTCGATGCCGCGCTTCCAGCAGCCGAACGTGCCACATACCGGCATATCGGTATGGAGCACATACCAACCGTTGGGCTCGGAGTCCCCCTCGGGTTTGAAACGGTGCAGTTTGCCATCCGCCACGATTGAGTCACGGCAGACCAATCCGGATCGCGCCATTGCCGTCCGAAAGTCTTCAGTGAAGTTCAAACTCATATCGCCACCTCCCGCTTCCGAGTGGTCGGCTCGACAACCCAGCACCGCCAGATCCTCATCGATGGCGGGTTGGCGGTGTGATCTTGGATGCGCCCGCCTACGACGGCGAGGGCGTGCCTGCGTGTGGAAACCAGATACCGGCAGTCAGGATTTAGGCGACCAAGTAAAGTCCCCAAAGTTACGTTCCCAAAGGTTCGGACTTGGGTGAACCGGGCCAACTCCGTGACCGAGGGATGAGCCAGTGCAGCTTCGATACGGGTTCCCTGCCTTTCCTTCCTGCCTGCTGCACACAACGCCTTGTGGGCGACTGCGTAGGGAACCCCGACGGCGAACGAGAGCGCGTGAACACAACAATCGTTCGTTTCGCCTGCGAAACTCTTGGGACGCTGCTTCAGGGGAGCGGTGACTTCCGCGATGAGCTGCTGCCGCATCGACCGGCGCACCCGCCGCCGGTCCCGAAGCGACTGAGAAACGTATCCGCGCCACCCGCAAATCGTGCAACCTACACCCGCCCCGTTGCAGGCGGGACAAATCTCATGGGGAATATTCCGCTCGAGGGCCTGAATGGCAAACTTGAGGTCAAATGACCGGCGCATGAGATCGGCGTCGAGCTTGGCTCCGCTCCACTGTCGGCAAGTAAGCTTTAGCAAGCTGATAGCCGCCAGGAGTTGAGGTCGAGGGGAGAACTGAGGATGCAGATGCTGCGGAACGGGCTTGCCGTTCGCGTCCTTCAGAACTACAGTGCCCAAGGTTTCCATTTTCAACCCGACCGCGAGAGCGGCGGGCCTTTTTCTCCGCCCCCTCGGCGGCGGAGCCGGGTCGGGAGTTGCGGGTGCGGTCGGAGCGGAGCCGAAGTCGATGGAAATGCGGGTACTCATCGTGAGGTTCCTCCGATGATGAAGGCCGCAAACTCACTACGGCTGAAGAAGGTTGCCTTGCCGCACCGATACAGTCTGAGCCCGAGCTTCGCGTAGGCGCGAATGGTGTTGGAGCATACATCGACGGCCTCCTTCGACTTGTTGATGCGAATGAGGTCGAAAGCGAATGGCTGATTGCCTCCCGCCGTTGCCGTCTGTGTGTGGGGTTGTTCTCGACCCGAGTTGTTCTCAGGTTCGCCAGCTTGAGCACACTTGCGCGTTTTCATACGCCCCCAACCATCGGGCGTCGAGAGTGCGGACAAAGTCACACCACACCACACATCAGAACGCACAAACCCCCTGTAAAAACAGGGGGTTTGCATCTCACCTGAGAAGGACAATGTCAGAAAACGTCAACGCAAGTAAAATCTATCGTAGCTTTTTGTCCCATCTCTTTTGCGTCCGCTTTGCGGCACCTCTCCTCACCTTCTCGTGCCTCTTCTGAACCGCCGCAACCATCTCCTGTTTGTGGTCCATCGTGTAAGGCGGATTGATCTTTAGCAGCTTGCAGTATCGGTCAAAAGTCTTCTGGCTTACAGCCTCCCCAAGCTTCTTTTTTCTCGGAAGTGCCTTGCCCATGGCTTCCATGATCTCCAACCCAGTGATGGCCTTAGTCGGCTGGCCACCGGTCAGCACAGAAATCGTCGATGCCTCATCAGCACTTGGCTCACGTTCTGTGATGTCCTCAAGGTAGAGCTGAGTGCCATCGGTGAAGGTCATGACGTATCCAACCATTGCGAGGAGTGGAGCCCAATAACCCTCCTTGGCGACTACCTTGTCCCGGTTGGCAACCAGATTGTCTGGGCCAACCTTCTCGTTGTAGGCGTTCACTCCTAGCCACCGGACGAAGGCTTCGCCTGCACGTTCAACATCTTCGTAGATCAAGCCTTGATCCTCCAGCCAACCATCGACGACAACCTTTTTCAGAACTTCGATGCAAGGCGACGTGTTGAGAAATCGCTCGACTGTGGGCAACGACAAAGCATTGTCCAAATCCTCTGGTCGCCCCCCACTCGCCTTCATCTTGCGTTTCGCCGCCTTGATGTCATCCTTTTCCCACACGAGTTTGCAGGTCGTAGAGCGTGAGATTTCCCATCGATACTCACACGACTGGTCTATTCCAGATCGAAGGTGCTCCAGATCCTCCCTGTCGCCAATGACTGGCGGAATTATCAAGGCCACTCGCTCGATGGAGGCTGGGATCCCGCGCTTCAGGCCGCTTTCCCGCAACTTGATCCCCAGAACGTCAAGTGAAAGCTGGTGCAGATCCACCACACGAGGGTTCCCGGATTGTTCGTCGCAAGCGAGGATGCTTCCGCCGTCGTTGTGCCACCCTAAGAGCTCCAACGTGCGCCTAGATGGCAGCTTGTTATCCGGGTAGTTCCAGTCGATGATTTCGATTGTGTGCATGCGCTTAGGATTGGATCGAGGGTAGTGCATCCACGGCTGATTGAAGCGTCTCGGGCGGCGTGTGGGTGTACACGTCGCTAATCTGATCGGAGGAGTGACCCGCCAGTTCCTTCGCCACGGTCTGGCTGGCCCCGGTGAGCTTGAGCATGGAGACAAAGCTGTGGCGGAGGCAGTGAAAACTCAGCGGGTTAATCTGCCTTCTGACTCCCCTGCCCTTCTTGTGGCCCTGCTTGTCTACGCGAGCTGTAGCCAGTCCGCAGGGTGTCAGGATCTGGTCGTAAAACTCGTTTGAGAACACCTTGGAACCTTTGCTGTGATATCGCGCTGCCTGCTCCGGCCAGACCGGGCCAGATGGCTTCGTCTTCCCTGTTCGCTTCTTGAGGCCAAGCAGAACATCCCTGAGTTGACCACTCATGGGAGCGTGCACAATGGCTCCCGTCTTCTTTTGGGTGAAATGGATCATCCCATTCTGGAAGTCGACCCACTCCCATGGCAACGCCACCAAGTCGCCAAGCCGCTGACCCGTGTAGAAGCCAGCCGTCAGCATGTACCTCCAGAAGTCGTCAGGAGCTTTTGAAAACATCAACCGCAACTCCTCGATGGTAAAAGGTCTCCGAACGCGTCCTAGGGCCTTTTCCTTCGCGGCACTGACCTTCACCAAGGCCGCAGGGTTCTTCGTTGTCCATTCGTTGCGCTGGCAGAAGCTGAAAAATGTGGCAAGGATCTTCTTCTCCACTCGTGCTGTCAGCGGAGAGACCACTTTCATGCGGTCGTTGACGTACCGGCGGACCATCTCGACGGACACAAGGGAGAGCAACGGAGCTTTCTCATCCGCCGCGCAGAACTTGGAAAACGACTCCGAAACATCCTCGTATCGGGCATGGGTACCCTTTGCTGTGTTTACCTGTGAGTCTGTCAGCCAGTCTGTCAATGCGGCCTTCAGGGTCTTAGAGACCGCCGTCTGCCCGCCAAGCTGCTGGTAGAGGGCTTCCAGGTACCCACCCTTCGCCGCCGCAAACATCCCGTCCACCTTCGCCAGTGCCTGCTTCGCCCTCTCTTCGTCGGTCTCGCCGGTGCTGTAGCGGTGTTGCCTTCCGTTGATCCGGTAGCCGATCCACCAGAACTTCGACTCGGGTTGCTTGAACAACCATGACATGAGAAATACATTGACCTATGTGTATCCTATGTGCAATAACTATGATTCAAGGGCATTCAAGAATGCGCAAACCATTGATAATGAACGGTAGTGAGTCAGGTTGGCGAGACACGGGTTCGAATCCCGTTAGGGTCGCCACTACGCTTCTAGTAGCTGGCATCAGCGCGCAGGGCGAAGCATAGCATAGCCTCGCGCTACTTATCTTCTGACCCTTGTCAAAGGAGTAGAACCAAGCCATGGTTTTAGTGTTATTAACCCTCAACAGAAAGACGACAAATGCAGACCCAAGGAGAACGAGCCCACCTGATCCGGACGCAAAAGGCCGACATTATCAGGCTCGAAGCACAGATGAAGAAGACGAGCTTGAGCGCGGACGAGAGTAGACGACTGGCCAATATGCATGCAAAAGCCGTTCAACGCCTATGCCTGCTCGAGATGAGCAAGTAAGTGCTCCCAACCGGAAAGAGACTCACTTCTTGCCTGAGCCGAGCCACAACAAGCCGTCCAGAATCAGTCGGTTCTGAGTCTTGTTGGCAAAGGTCAAGGAGAGCTCTTTATTGGGCTTCTGGTCGAAGTCGAGGTCGTTGTGCCCCATGTTGACGTAGAGCATTCGGTATCGCAGGTTACTCCACACCACGGGATAATAACCGCTGTGCCAGATTTCATGGGCTTTCGGACCCGTTCCCAGCGGGTAACTCGACGGGTCGATGGAAAGCAGGATCTTGATGTTGGAGTTGGTTCGCAAGTCGTTGGCCCATTTATACCATTCGTTAGGTGCGGACCTGAAGGTTTCCGGTAACTCCCGCGTTGCGGGATGCCGCGGATCCTCGACGCGAAGGATGGCGGAGGTAGGCCTCCAAGTATTCCCAGCGTAGGGCCCAGACCCGAGAAACTCCTCGTGGTACCAATCCCAGTTCTGAGGAACAGCCGAGGGCGTCAGCGCAAAGCCAGCGAAATGGAAGCCCATCCAGGCACCGCCCTTTTCCATGTACCTTCGGAAGGCAGCCCGCTGCCGAGGGTCCTCGGGCCTGGTGTCCAGAAAGACCACTACCTGATGCTTCGCCAGGACCCGGTCGTTAAGCTCGGCCCAATTCGTGGTGGAGAGATAGCTGAAATTGGACTCCCGAGCGGCGCCGGTAAACCATCGATTGGCCTCTTGCACAAAGCTGATATGCGCCTGCTCGTCCTTCGTGCCACTGTAGAAGGCAATCACGTTGAAGGCAGGGAAAGCCCCCTGGGCCCGAAGGAAAAGGCCGCAAAGCCCGGTTACCCAAGCGACGGTCTTGAGGAAGCCTCTCAGTTTGAAGTCAGGGGAACAACCCATAGTGATTCAGATAGATGGCCGGCATGCATGACGTCCTCCATTATCACGGCAGATCCGATGGTGGGAAGACCGAACTTCGCTGTCTCCGCACTGCCGCAGGACGATCCGGAAGACAGCCTGGATCATCGGCGGTTTAACACTGCCTTCCGTTCGTTGCTCCAGGGATGGTTTCAAGACCGTCTCGGATGCCATCAAGCGGAACGACGCTGCTACAGCGAAAGACGGGTGGGCTCGGCTGAAAACGATCTCTCGGCTGCAGGCATCAAGAACCTGAATGCCAGCAGCGCTGACACGTCTGCATTACTGGCTGACACCAAGAACGCCACCGACTCTTTGCATCATCACCCCGTACTTCATCCCGGTAAATGCCTTTCCGTTCCTTGCCGCGGGTGCTCGAGTGATACCGTCCCCGCAGTTTCTCCATCCGCAAACGCCGCGCCATAAGTGCAACCCTACCGCTATCTAGTTCCGGGTCACTCGATTAATTGTGCGATGTGACCCCGGTTGGCTCTAATGTTCATGAGGCTGGTCCTGGTGGTGATGGTATTCGAGGCTTTCATGCTGGGAATCCTTGGAGTGGCGGTGTATGCATTCATCAGGGTGGGAAGACGCAATCGCAAGTCTGCAGCGGCCTAATTGCCCCCTCGGAAGGTTGTATGGACTTCCCCGATCAAGTTGGGTAGCCTTGTTTCGCCATGAGACACCCGCGGTCACTTTTGTGTGAGGTTCCGGAGAGGCTCTTTGCCGGCTTGCTTCTACTTCTGATGATCATGCCGATTCTTCTCATCGCTCTGCTCATTCATCAGACCGCAGGCAGCCCTGTCGTTGTTGTCGATGAGCTTCCGAGTGTTGATAGAGCAACGGATTGCCGCTCTTATCGCTTCCGCACAACGGGCCACGGCTCGAGGGCTTTCGAGCGCGTCGGCCAGTTTCTCCGACGCTATTCTCTCGACGAACTCCCTGGACTTTGGAATGTCCTGCAAGGCGAGCTGAGCCTGCGCGAGTTCTTGAAGTTCATGTAACCACTTGCCACTTCCAACGCGTGATCCGCCACGTCACGTTGCATGATCCTTTTGGTGGCTGAGGATGACCCAGCCTCCTGATGAAACATTGCTTTGGGGTTGCAGAAATCATCTGGCTTGAGGATTCTCAGACGAAGCATGGCTGATATTGAACACGTTATGATCGGGAGGTTGGCCCCTCGCCGGCAGACGGGTGATCACATTCTGCCCATCATGCCATGACGAGTTCCGAGTTTCAGACTTCGGCCAAGCGAATGAGAGTCACCTGCCCGGTCATTTCGTTGGGTGTTATCCTGCCGATCATCTGCGTCCTGATTGACTTCACCGACCGCTTCGGGCAACCACTCAATAAGGTGCACGACATTCTGCGACAGCACTTGCCGGAGGTTATGGCGGCGGGGTTGTTTGGCATTTCCATCGCCGTTTGCCTCACTCCGATAATCGGACTCTTCGTCCTCTTGCTGTATTTGGCAGACCGCCGTCTTGGTCTGCGATGTCCACATTGCCAGCGCTCTCTGACGCTCCGTTGCTCGCACGAACGCGTTTTGCAGAGTGGGAAGTGTTCGCTTTGCCATGAGGGAGTATTCGATGACAGATCCATTGGCGAACAACGCCCAGCACACCCGTAGCGCGGAACCGCTGCTACGGACGGTTAATCCCGATCCGGAATCACAGGTTTGACTCATGTTCTTCCTAGTCACAGGCGCTAGCGGGGTGGGTAAATCCACTGTCCGCAAGTTGATCGAGCCCGAGTTCGCGGGCGTTCTCGAAGTCGCCGAACTGGGCATGTTCGGAAGCGCCCCGAAATGGGAGATCGAATGGCGGCATCGGATGGTGGAGCGGGCGGTACGGCGAGCTCTCGATGTTCAGCGCGAGGGAAAGCATTTTCTGTTGTGCGGCGATCCGGTTCCGCCCGGAGAGGTCTGGGCGGCACCTTCGGCGGACCGTTTAGATCGACTCCATGTTTGCCTCCTCGATGCAGGCGAAAGAGCGCAGACCGCCCGCCTGCTGCAACGGGGAGGTGATTTGCAGTTCATCCCTCACCATGTGGCATTCGCGGACTGGATGCGCCACCACGTGGTCGACCACCGGCACCGGCCGGAGGTGATTATGGGGAATGCCTGGCCGCAAATGCGGTGGGATCGTTGGGTTGGGATCGACGCATTCCAGCCGCCTTGGAGTAGCCATATCATCGACACGAATGAGCTAGGCCCGAGGGAGGTTGCTCAACTTGTGGCTGAATGGCTGCGTCAGCATCTACAATCTGTTCAACCGATACCATGACCTGGATCATTTTGGACAACCAGTCGCGGATCACCAACCACTATACGTGTGCGCAATGACTCACGAATCTTCAATATCCGGTAACTGGACGCTCGAGCTCCCCTCGGTGATGATTTGGATATGACAGCGGAGCAACTCAGAAAAGCTCGAGAGCAGGCCCCGTTCAAGCCGTTCACGATTTATCTATCCGATCAACGTCGATTCGAGATCCGCCACCAGGATTTCTTGTGGGTGATGCCTGGCGGACGGACCATCGGCATCGCGGACGAGAACGGCGCTGCGGAAATCGTTGAGCTGATGCGTGTCACCAGCGTGAAACTGAGAAGCGAGCCGGAAACCTAAGTCGTGTCCATGCAGTTGAACAGGAGGCAGCAGAGAGAGCAGAGCCGTCAGACGGAGTCAGAATCGCTCCTCGCGGTCCGTTCAAGCGTTCACTGGACGGTGAAAGTGATACGTCCATCTCGATCGTGAGACCGCTCAAGCCCGATCTCTGCTGTCTCCGCTGACTCCTGTTCTTCATTGAATTGTTACGGCTAAGGCCGAACCATCCGCAGCAGGCGACGCCGGCTTGAGCCCTTCTGTTTTTCCTTACTCAGTTGCCCGCCGCGGGTGAGCTTGCTTGATCTACTTAAGCCCTCGCGGGGGCATCGTTCACGATTGTGCTTGCCGTCGGGTTGGTAGGCCTTGACCAGAGTTACGGTGATCTGACTCGATAGAACCGTGTCGGGGAGTTCGTCCACTGCCCGTCGGCGAAGCTGAGAGCCCCATCCGAAAGGTGGTTGGTCAGGAGTGGCACCCAGACTGGGTTGGCAAGGTCGGTGGTGGCTTCAACAACGACAGAGAGGTTCGTTGCGCAAGAGATGAGGAAGCTGAACCCTTTGCTCTGAAGACCAAAGCTGGGACCGCTATTCAGGACCAGCAGGTTGGCAGGTACCCATGGTGCTGTAGGACGCCCACCAAAAGTCTTGCCCCAGCCTCCTCTCCCCGGCAGGTAATAGACAGTCGCGTTGATGTCACCTGCGAAGGCCTCCCACACCCCCTCCGCCGTAAGTTTGGGGACGCTGCCCTCGAAGTAGGCTCCTCTCAGTCCGGTGCATTTGCCGAACGCCCCGCTTTCAATGCCTGTGACACTGCTGCCGAGTACGACACTCGTCAGATTGGTGCAAGACTCGAACGTGATCTCGTTGATCCTGGCGACGCCATTGCCGACCGTTACGCTGGTCAGGCTGGGGCATTGATGGAAGGCGGCCTCCCCAACCCACGTGACACTGTTGGGGATCGTGACGCCAGTCAGGGAGTTGCAGCCACGGAACGCCCACGCCCCGATGCTGGTGACGCTGTTGGGGATCGTAACGGTGGTCAGGCCCGCACAGTATTGGAAGGCTCCCCCTTTGATGCTGGTAACGCTTTTGGGGATGGAATAACTCCCGACTCTACCCTCGGGGTATGTGATGAGCGTGGTCTGACCCTTGTCAAACAAGGCCCCATCCACGCTGCTATAGGAGGGGTTTAGTGTATCCACCGTGATGGCGGTCAGGCTGATACAGCCCCCGAACGCCGAGTCCCCGATGTTGGTAACGCCGCTGGGGATGGCGACGCTAGCCAGGCTGATGCAACGCTCGAACGCGCTTCCTCCAATGCTGGTGACGCCCTTACCCATTGCGACGTTGGCCAGACTGTAGCAGAGAGCGAACGCCCTATATCCGATACTCATTACGCTGTTGCCTATCGTGACGGTGGTCAGGCTGTAGCACCAAAAAAACGACCCCTCCCCGATGCGGGTGGCGCTGTCGAGGATCGTGACGGTGGTCAGACCGTTGCACCAAGCGAACGCATAGTCCCCGATGTTCACGACGCTGTCGGGGATGGTGACGCTAGTCAGGCTAGCGCGGCCAGCGAACGCCGATCCCCCGATGCAGGTGACGGGTAGGTCGTTGATCGTGTCGGGGATGCTGACCACACCGCCGGGCCCCGTGTACTTGGTGATGGTGATCGTGCCGTTGTTGGTCGTGTACTCGTATTGGGCTTGCAGCGTGGTGTGCAGGGTCAGCAGCAAGATCCCCGCCACAACCGATCGCACCCACTGCATCCTCCCTCCCCAACGCTCCAGGGCCATCCCTCCTTCATCACTGTTCTTCATGTTGAATGCTTGTAAAGGTAACCACCCTTACCAAGTGACGCAAGCTCTCGCTTGGGAGTTCATTCTAGGTCCCGTCACATTGAACCGGATCCAAGTCTGTACCAAAACGGCGACGATTGCACCTTGTAGGCCCCCCTGACGGGATCAATCAAGTCACCGACACCTCGGTTCGCTTGGATACCTGGGAACCTCAACCAAATCCAAGTCTGTTATGGGACAGAACGGATGCGGGATTTCTACGTCAAGACAGGCTCTAAGGAGATCGGACTCGGTAGAACCGTGTTGCGTAGTTCGCCCACTGGGAATCGGCGAAGCTGAGAGCCCCGTCCGAAAGGTGGTTAGTCAGGAGTGGGACCCAAACTGGGCTCGTGAGGCTGGCGGTGGCTTCAACGACGACAGAGAGGTTTGTTGCGCAAGAGATGAGGAAGCTGAACCCGTTGGTCTGAAGACCAAAGCTAGGACCGTTATTCAGGATCAGCAGGTTCGCAGGCACCCACGGTGCTGTGGGGCGCCCACCAAAAGTCTTGCCCCAGCCTCCTCTCCCCGGCAGGTAATAGACAGTCGCGTTGGTGTCACCTGCGAAGGCCTCGTACCCTCCGTCCGCCGTAAGTTTGGGGACGCTGTCCTCGAAGTAGGCTCCTCTCAGTTCGGTGCAATTGCCGAACGCGCCGCTTTCGATGACGCTGACCCTGCTGCCGAGGATGATGCTAGTCAGATTGGTGCAAGAATCGAACGTGATTCTATTGATACTGGCGACGCCGTTGCCGACGGTGACGCTGGCCAGGCCGGGGCATTGATGGAAAGCGGCCTCCCCAACCCACGTGACATTATTGGGGATCGTCACACCAGTCAGCGAGTTGCAGCGAGCGAATGCCCACCCCCCGACGCTGGTGACACTGTTGGGGATTGTCACACTAGTCAGGCCCTTGCAGTACTCGAAGGCTGCCACCCCAATGTTAGTGACGGCGTTCGGGATTATGTAACTACCGATCCTACCCGCCGGATACCGGATCAGCATAGCCTGACTCTTGTCGAACAAGACGCCATCCAAACTGCTATAGACGGGGTTCAGTGTCTCCACAGTGATAACGGTCAGGCTGGTGCAAAGATGGAATGCCTGCGCCGCGATGTTGATAACGCTGCTGGGGATCACAACGCTAGTCAGGCTACTACAACCATAAAAAGCATCGCTCGGGATTTCTGTGACGGCGTCGCCTATCGTGGCGGTGACCAGACTCACACACCAGCTGAATGCAGAGTCACCGATGTGATGGACACTGTTGGGGATTGTGATGCTACCGAGACTCCAGCAGCGAGAAAACGCGTAATTCCCAACGTTGGTTACGCTGTCGGGAATTGTCACGCCGGTCAGCCTATGGCAGGAAGTGAATGCACGGTCCCCAATGCTAGTAACACTGTTGGGGATTGTCACGCTGGTCAGATTGGTGCAGTTGGAGAGCGTACCGCTCTCGATCCTGGTGACGCTGTTGGGGAAGGTGAGGTGAACCAGACTGCCGCAGTCGAAGAAGGCATCTTCTCCGATGGTGGTTACGCTGGTGGGAATCGCGAGGTCCACCAAACCGCTGCAGTTATAGAACGCGCCGTGCCCGATGTTGGTTACACCGTTGGGGATCGTGAGGTGAACCAGACTGCTGCAAAAGGAGAACGTGCCCGCCCCTAGGTTCTTGACGCCCTCCGGGATGGTGACGTTGGTCAGACTGGTGCACGAATCGAACACATGGTCCCCCATGCTGATGACGCTGTTGGGAATCAGAATACTCGTCAGGCTCGTGCAGCGACCGA
The DNA here is from genome assembly GCA_964411985.1 of uncultured Verrucomicrobiota bacterium. GTDB lineage: Bacteria > Verrucomicrobiota > Verrucomicrobiia > Limisphaerales > J093 > CAYPNF01. The sequence goes on along the minus strand of CAYPNF010000040.1, from coordinate 60,678 downwards.
ACGCCGAGTCTCCAATGCTCTCAACGCCCTCCAGTATCGTCAAGTTGGCGAGACTGACGCAACCCGCAAACGCCCCTTTCCGGATGCTGATGACACTCTTGGGAATTAGATAAGATCCGGCTTTTTGCTGAGGGCATCGGATCAGTGTTGTTTGGCTCTTATCGAACAGGACTCCGTCTACACTGCAGTAGGCGATGTTGAGCGAATCAACCTCTATATAGCCCAGGAAGTCACACAGGCGGAACGCGTAGTCCCCGATGTTAGTGATGCTACTAGGAACGGTCACGCAGGTCACAGAATAGGAAAGCGCGTAATCCGCTATGCTTGTGACCGCGTCGCCGTTGATCATGCTGGGGATCGTCACCCATCCCCCAGGCCCTACGTAGCCGGTAATCGTAACACCTGAGTCGTTCGTTTCGTAATAGAAGGCACCAAGCTGTGCCGCCTTCGCCATCCGAGGCATTACCGCCCACAGCAGTACCAAACCCAACATCAAAAATCGTCTCATGGTTTCCTTTTCCCTGCTTCTGTGAGTCACCCTGTCAGATCCACTTCTGCGGGTCAACACCGCGCCTCCGGCAGCAGGCGTGCGAATTCCGCCACCTGCCGCCGTGCACCGGAGTCGGTGTGTCCAAAAGTGGCGTGACCAATGGCACCTGTCGCGATATGATTACCCCATGGTTACGAAGGTGACTGCCAAAGGCCAGGTTGTGATCCCTGCAGCCATCCGCAAACGAGCTGGAATTGGGGCTGGGGACCAGCTTGAGGTGAGCTATGTCAACAGCCTGGTTGTCCTGCGCAAGCGCACTCGGCTGACCCCAGAACGGGTGCACTCGCTTAGCGCAGCAGCACTCAGCCTCCCGGTGCTGACGACAACCGACGAGACCACCGTTGCGAAGGCCATTCGACGCCTTCGCGCGCGCCGCAGGCAAGCAAAGCCAAGAACCCGTAACTAATGGCTTTGGAACAGAGCGACCTACTTCCCCGTCGCTGTGCTTTTTGTGCTTTCCCGCGGCTATTCCATTAACCGTTTCCGGCCTTCCCGCCAAGTTCCGCGCTCTACTTGAGCAGTTTCACGAACTGATGGCTTTTTTCGATATTGTTCAGCAATTCAAGGATTATCTTGAGCGAGTGCCCTAAGAGTGACAATAATCCGATCCGAATACTGAAACTGACACGGCACTATGCGAAGCAAGGCAGCTAGAGTCTATAAACGCACCAACAAGAGCGGCAGTATCAGCTGGGGAGTGGAGGTTGGCATCGTCGATGGCAAGCGGAGGCGGAAGTTCTTCCGCACGAAGGTGGCCGCAAACGAACACGCCGCGCTCGCTCAACGGCACCGAGATAAGCATGGAGAGACCGGCCTCCTGCTAAGTCAGCAACAGCTGCTTGAGGCTGAGGAATGTTTCAAGAGACTCAAGCCCCATGGCGTCTCGCTTAATCATGCTGTTTCCTACTTCATTGACCGCGCCCAGCCGGATGGTGGCCGGAAAGCGGTGCGCGAGGTGGTTTCAGAGTTACTCAAACAGAAGGAGCGAGCCGGAGTCCGTCCAAAATACCTCAAGGAGCTAACGTGCAAATTCTCAAGGTTTTGTGGTAAGTTCGGGGACCGAGCCATCACCGATATTGTGCCCAGCGAGATGAGTGAATGGCTGTACGGCCTCAGCAGCAACAAGCAAACGGTTAAGAATTACAGACGAGAGATTGGCCTCGTCTTCAATTTTGCCGTAAGCCAGAAGTGGTGTAAGGAGAACCCTATCCTGAGGACCGTGCGCCCCATCGTTCCGGGGACCAAACCGGGAGTCTTCAAGGCAATTGATGCCTATCGTCTCCTGCTCTGGGCCTCCCGCAAAGACAGAGCGCTGGTTCCCTACCTTGCCATCGGGCTATTTGCTGGTTTGCGCTCTTGTGAACTGGAACGGTTACAGTGGCGAGACGTGAGACCTGAAGAGGGACACATCAGCGTGGAGCCAGAGAAGTCAAAGACCGCGAGTCGGAGGACTGTTACGATTTTACCCAACCTCAAGAGATGGCTTGAGCCTTTTGTGAAGGACAGGACCCCCGCTTTTGAGGCTGAAAAGCTCGTGCCCAAACCGGTGTATTATCGCATGAAGAAGCTGCTTCGACCACTGTCATTGACTTGGAAGCAGAACGCGATGAGGCATTCCTGCGCGAGCTACCACCTTGCTTTGTTTCGAAACGCCGCTACCACATCCACAGAACTTGGCCATGAGAGTCCACGCATGTTGCATGCCCATTACAATACGCTGGTTAGTCGTGATGCTGCCGTGCGGTATTGGTCGGTTGTTCCGGGAAGCCGGATTACTGGTCGGCCTGCCGCATTTGACCCAGAAGTCATCAAGGAGTTCAACGTCGCGGGAACAGATGGAGCGGAAGCAATCAGCAAGCTCCGCGAGGAAATCCAGGCAGATCGTGCTGAGAGGAAGAAGGCGGAGGAGGAAAACGCCGACAGTATGAAGAGACTTCACAAGGAGCTGACCATGCTCAAGCACGGTCAAGGGCAGGTGTCAAAATGACTGGCGTCCGCAAGTTCGAACAACCCTTTCCGCAGTCATCGCTTTTAGCTGGGATCTTATCCCTTGCCCAAGCCTGATGCTCTGCCACGCATCAGTCTAGCCTTTGCGCGCCCAAAACGCGCCTGAAGAATGATTGCTCAGTGAACAGCACTTAGGACCCGTTTTATCGCCGTCGCTGTCCACCGTCCGCCCCGCGACGTTTTTTCACCGCGTTTGTTCATGCAATCAGCAATTCGGTTCAAGCTCGATATTCCGGTGCTTTGAATCTCGCGGATAGACGTGATAGCGCTGGCGGCAAAGCACTTTTTCCGGTCCTGAATGACAGCCTGGGCTTTCTTTAAGGCTGCTGATGCGTTCGGATTCCCCAAAGTCACCCCTCGTTGTTTTGCTATGGCAAGCCCAGCCCGGGTTCGCTGCGAAATCAGCTCACGCTCTCTTTGTGCCACCAGAGCGAGAATCCCCACAGTGAACTTGTCGGCGTTAGGCATGTCGCACGCGACAAAATCAACCCCGCTATCCTGCAATTGAAGGAGAAAGGAAGCGCAACGGGAGATTCGGTCAAGTTTGGCGATTACAAGAATCGCTTTTCGCGCTTTCGCCAGAGCCAGCGCGGCTTGCAGCTGAGGGCGCTCATTGTTCGCGCCGCTCTCGACTTCTTCGAAGCTGCCAAGCAGTTCGCAGTCGAGCGAGGTCAAGTACCGGCTCACCGCCTGTCGCTGGGCCTCCATGCCATTACCATCCAAACCTTGCTTGTCGGTGCTCACCCGGTAGTAGGACACAAATCGCAACTTCATGCTGTGAGAATGAAACAAATATTTGTTTGTGTCAAATGCAAATGTTCATTTGCAAATGATAATTTTATTTAAAAGTACGGCCTGGATAGAGACTTCAGCTCGGTTTTTGATCCCGTGCGGTTCCTGCTCAGTGTAACCTTATCCCAATTAAGAGAAGAATAGAATAAAGAAGAGACAGAGACAGAGACAGAGACAGAGGGAGTAGATTACTAAGACAAGTTGATAATGAGGGTGAAGTGAAAAGGGAGGAGGTAGTAAACCCAAGGAACAGGGAGGTAAAAGGAATATTTGTTGGGATCTTCCAAGCAGTTTAGGTAATCAGTTAGCATGATCGATACGATAGGAGCAGTCTTCGAGCTCACTCAACCGCCAAAGTCGGTGGAACTAAAGCCAACCGATAAGGTCCCATATCCACGAGAACTGTCGGACCGTTATTGGGCCCAGAGTAGCGACTTGGAAGACGTAAATACTCCCATTCGGCGTTCGGTTAGAGATGATGAGTGGGATTTGGGAATTAAGTACCAACCCAAACCCGGCAAAGGATTCCCTTGGATGCGAGTTCGGATCAACGTCTCACTTCCCAAGGTGCTTTTCAGAGGCGATAACTCAAAGCTGATATGGCAACAGGCGGAGATCGACAAAGCACTTAGGAGGGTAAAGCTTTGCCTGAAACAGAAAGGTTTCTCCATTGGCAAGGGCCCCTTTTTGGAAAGGCTAGATCTGGTGTGGCACTTTGAAGCGGAGCCGGTGCACACATTCCTGGGGCACTTTGCGACGAATCACCAGGATCTGGCGCTGACGGAGGCTGTGGACTTACACCGGAAGTTTGGGCGGATCACGGGTGTCACCTGGAAAGGCTCAGAGCTGACGATCAATGCTTACGACAAGGTTGCTAAGGGCGAAGTCAGCGCGAATGGCAGACACCAACCCTTGCCTGGGCTCGCAGTGCGCTATGTCAGGCTGGAGTTCCAGCTCACCGAGAATAAGCTCAAGTCAGTGTTCACGGTGCCAAAAGGGGCGCGGATGAAAATGCCCAAAATCACCACCTGCTACGAAGTGTACCGCAGTCTGGCCCTCAAGTTCGAAAAGCCAAATCCGAAACTCATGCTCTTACCGCCGAGCGGGCGCAGACCCGTCCTGATCGACTTTGCCGCCAAACTGCCCGTCAAAGGCCCGCCTCGTCCATCGAATCGTTGGATTGGGCCGCAAACTAAAAAGTCAGTTGGTCTACTTGTGCCCAAGCTTGTCTGAACCTCCCCCAGAAACGTTATACCAGTAAACTCCCGCCGAAGGTCTGAAACCGCTCACGTATGCCCCGCCCACCTTAGTTCACCATTTGAAGCGGGATATCCTCCCAAGCGACTTGCTTAGGTATATTTTCCCTCCAGGCCGGTTTAACAAATGTTTGTTTCACCCCCGGATTTGCTAAAACCTGAGTGCATCGAGCAAATCTCCGCCATCCGCACGCATTGAGGCTCGGACTTTTCCGCCTCTCTAAAGGATTTCATGCATAAAAGTTTAATTAGTAGACATTTGTGCAACACGTTTGCTGTTTAGAGAGGGGAAAGGCCAAAAGCGCGGTAACTTCAACAAATATTGTTGTAAGTCTCTTGTTGTGAGTACTTTTAGGACCAGATACTCAAAGAAAATGCCCTTGAGTACCCCTAAAACGCCCCAGGACGCGTTTGAAGACCTCCAACCGCCCATTTACCAGTCCGCAGCACAAAACGCCCTATAAACCGTTTTACGCGGCTTCAGTTCCAGCGCCGAAGGCCCGGAGCGAACTCGCCGAGGCGACGCATCCTAACGCCTCGACCCACGCGCCGATGATCATGGGGGGGCTGGGCTGCAGGGCGGTCCCGTAAAGCCGCAATCTTTTTTAGTTGCATTAACCGTTTGCCAAACGGATTAATAAGGGGAACCACAATTGGGATTGAACACGTTACGCACAGGTGAGTTTGCCGTTTTTCGCCAGTCAATAACCGTTTTGCAATCGTATAAGCACAGTTCGGCGTTTCGATGTGCAGCATGAGAGCCAGGGTAGCATGTTATAGTGTGTTTCTGTGGGTGGCACTGTTTACCTCTCTACCCTGTGGTGCTTCGCAAGCCATCCCGCCGGAGCGGGAGGACGCCATTGGCGTATGGATCGGTTACTCTGACCACGGCGAGTTCGTTCGGTTGGAACTGACCCGTGACAGCCGGGGTTACCTTACCTTCGGGCGTCTGGTGGATGGCTTCGACACCTACCGCGTCCGGGCTTGGACGCTTAAGGACTGGAGCCTCAGCATGGATCTACTCGATGCAACCCCCGCCGCTGAAGGAGTGAAATGTGATAAGGTGAGATTCTGCTATTCCTACATCGAAGTGGAGTTTTCCGGCGATGCTGACCTGGAATGGAGCCGAAAGGTAACCCTGTACAATGAGCGCACCCTCAAGCAGAACGCCAAGGGAGCGAAAAGAAATGTCTCTACAGCCCGAAAGATGAAGTAACATGGATGGATCGCCGAACCAGTCGCTGCATCGGGTCCGCCATAAGAGCCTTACGCCGTGTCATGGGCATTTTGGGCGGCCCGATGACCTTGGTCGTTCAGTGAAAACATGAAGCTCCCGGACGATTTCGTGCACTACTTGAAAAGCGGATCACCACGTTCCGGCGAGTTACCTGATTTTCCACTTTGGTTCGAGATTTGGCCCGTTGATGAAATTGAGCGGTGGAACAAGGACTATGAGGTGGAGAAGTACGCGCCCGGATTCTATGGGTTCGCTGGTGATGGAGGAGGCGAGATGTATGCATTTGGCCCAGATGGGAAGATCTACGCCCTGCCGCTAATCGGCATGGAACCGAAGGTCGCGAAGCGATTGGCCGATTCATGGGCCGATTTCGAGAGAATGGTCGCAAGGGTATGAAAGCACCGAACCAGCACCTGCAAGCAACCCGCGACGACGCTTTCTTGGGATGCCGGAGAGCACTGGCGCGGGTGCCTGAGGCGCACAGTTGAGCCGTTTTTGTCACGGGTATGGCATCCTCACTCCAAGAAGTGCAACGCGGGCGGACGCTATTGCTGATCGCGTTTGCAGTGACCTTACTTGGTGACATGTGCGTCATTACTCTGAAGATCGCGCGGTTGGGAATTGTGCCAGCTTCGATCGGATCGGTTTTCAGCTGGTTTATCACAGTCGGATTGTTTTATGCGATTTGGCGCGGACATCGATGGGTGAGATGGTTGATGGTGGGACTTTTTGGGTGGGGATTGCTGCTGCTGCTTCCAAGATTGATAAGTTCTTTGCACCCACTAGCGATTGGTATCGCGCTTCAGTTCAGCATCACCATAGCACTACTGGTTTTTTCACCAAGTGTGTCGGCATTCATCGATTACCAGCGATCCAAGTATCGTGAAGACGCTCAACCACCCGAACGCAGCGAGCTCCGCAATGAACACTGAACTTCAAACCACAGACCAACGATGCGGAGTCGCTGGTCCGGAGCGTTGAACCCCTCACGGGACCATCATCTGCTGCGGCGCTTGGGCTTGCCGTAGGTTTGGCAGGCCTTGATCTGGGTTACCACAACTTCACGCGGTAGAACCGGGCCGGGTTGTTCGTCCACTGGGCCTCTGTGTAGGTGTAGGACCCATTGGTGAGCGCACCTGTGAGCAGCGGCACCCAAAGTGGGTTGGTGAGGTTGGTGGTGGCCTGGATCTCCAGGGGCGCGTTGCCAGGTCCAGTCACCGCAAAAGTGAAACCATTGGTCCCGATGGTGGGGGCGCTGACTTTGATGGATGGATTCACCACAGGGAAGGTGAAGCTGGTGAGGCCGTAAAGCGGCGGCGCTGGCACAGGTGGGGTTGCGCTTGTGTCTCCCCATGGAACCGTCAATTGGAAGAGGGCTGATCTCCCCAACTGAGTCTCGCCGTGGTCCCAAGCATCCGAATAGGTCAGATACTTCCCTCCGCGACTATTCCAGACCCTCACTTCAAACCAATAGGCACTTTGCGGGAAAGAGGACATATGATCCCGAAACGTAATCGGGGCGTCCCCTTCGCCGAAGATTCCCGGGCTAGTAAAGACTGTGGGTATAGTGAGGGAAGGACGATCCATAGAACTAGCGTAGAGGCCTGCGAATAACTCAACGCGATAGTCATCCGATGGGAGCAATGGGTTCCCCTTCAGATCAACCACAGGCGCATTCAGTCCGTCGCCAGTGTTTGTAAACAAGAGGGTGTTAGCTCCTAAAACGGGTTGGCAAACGGCTACAGCCGCAATCTGCGCCAACCCCACTGCGTTGAGAATGGATCGTCTCATTGTTTTCCTTTATCCCTTTTTCTGGTTGTTACCCTGTCAGATCCACTGCCGCCGGTCAACGCCGCTGGTCTGATAGCAGGGCTGCGAATCGGTTGGATAAGGAACTGGGAGGTGACGACTCTCATCAATGCCGCCGCCAAGGACTCTTGCAGGCTGGGTCAGGGAGAAATGCTCCATTTCCCTGGAATGCGCGACGTTTGAAGGGGCAAGCGTGAAAGTCAAACAAGCGAACGCGCGGTGAGTTAGGAGGAAACCCAAAAGCCCCCGTGGTAGGTCCCTCCGCAGGCTTCAGCCCTACAAGTCTGCCCAAAGCTCGCACGCTCGGTCTGCCACCCTCACACTTAGGCCAGAACAAGTATATATTCTTGGAGTTTTTAACGAAACGATTTGGCCCGCGAGAGCAAGCTTGGGTGATTACTCTTAGAAAAAGTAGTAGATCAAAAACCGCTCGGGACCCCTAAAAAGTGGCCTTTTTGACCTGCCGCCCCGAGCAAGAACGCGATGGAGGGTTGCGCACTTCGAATTGACCTCCTTTTTACCCCGATTTCAGGAACTTTGCCTGCATGTTTCCCTGTGTGCATGCTGGGTCTAAACGACAAGCGCCTTTCCCCGGAATCCTCACCCGTTGAACAATATTAAATTCGAGCGGCTCAGGCCATCTCACGCAGTGTATTCGAGATGGTGAAGCGAGCGGAAAAGAATCCGGCGACCTTCAGCGGATCGAGGCCAGTCATGTGGATATGTAAGGAGCCGTGCTCTAGATACTATTAGATCTGCTACTGTCTGTGAGTATGTCATCTATTTGCTAGCTAAATCGGCACACTTCTGCCAAGGTATCACTTGGGCCATCGCCCTCGTCTTCACGCCGACTTCAGGAACTTTACCAGTAAAGTTTTTAGGCTATCGGGCCCTTGTTGTTTGGAGGGGTTTGACCCACTTTTGCGAATCGCAACGACGTTTGACGTATTCGCGTTATGTAACACGTTGTAGATAAGCATTTTACGATTATGAAGGAACTTATCTGCTCAGCTTTGCACGAAATCCGCCTCGTGCCGCCCTCCACAGAAAAGGCTCGTCTCGTGGTTCCAGGTCGACCACTTTGCCCCTTCCTGCCAGAACCAAAGCAGTCGCTGGGCGTTCGCGGAAAAAGGAGGTTTGAGTGACGAGATACTGTCCTAATCAAAATCGAGTGCCGAACGAGTGCCGTAATTTTTCCCTAAAACAAACATTTGTTGAAAGAAGCCAAAATTGGACGAAATCCTTATAATTAGGCCTAAATCCTTGAATTCCAGTGGATAGAAAGTGGTGGTAGGCAAAGATCGGAAGCGTTCTTCCCCTACTTTAGCAGTTTCACGATCTGCTTGAATTCAGGGCCTTCGGCTACGCGGAGAAGCTCAAACAAGGCGGTCTCAACGCACGTTACGTAGGCCCCGGCCCGTTCCATGCGGCGGATGCCAATCTCCCGATTCTCGGCGACACGTGACGAGACGCCGTCCGCCACCACAGTCACTTCGTAGCCAGATTGAATGAGTTGGATCGCCGTTTGGCAGACGCAGATGTGCGCCTCGATCCCGGTGAGAAGCACCTGTTTCTTCCCCAGCTCCGTCAGCCGGGAGGCAAACTCCTGGTTTCCACAGCAGCTGAAACTCATCTTGGCGATGGGCTTCTGATCTGACAAAAGGGTCGCAAGCTCGGGAATGGTCGGACCGAGGCCAGTGGGATTCTGTTCGAGCCAAACAATTGGGACACCGAGGATCTTCGCACCCTGCACCAGGATCTGGAGATTCTTGAACAGAGCGTCCCGGTTGTGCATCAACTGCGCCAACTTGCCCTGCACGTCGATCACCGTCAGCACCGCATTCTCTTTCGAAAGCATCATAGGGACGAAAAACTACAGGTAATTTCGGGGCCGAAGCAATCTTCGTTTCGCGGGGGCGGGAAAGGGGGAAAGCGGCACCTAGCGGCGCACGCACTCCAAGACCTGGCGGACTTCCGTGGGCCTCTTCGATATGGCGAAGCTTTTGGAGTGCGGTGGGGAGCGAAGCGAAGTACCGCTTTTGGAACCCGCTCGAATCGATCGCATCGCCCCGCTCGCAGGAGGGAGAAAGCGGCACCTGGGGGCGCTCGCACTCCAAAACCTGGCGGAACGCGCTAGCGAATGGCCTCTATCGACTGCTTGAGGGTTCGCGCACCGAGCAGATCGGGCCGGATCTGGAGAGCCTTATCACACTCCTGGCCTGCCAGTGACACATCACCCAATCCCCTGGCGGCCAAGGCCAGACCATAATGGGCCATCGCCAAACGGGCGGTCTTTGACTGTCGGCCACCAAAGGAAGCGAAGAAGTCCCCCGCGCCCTCCGCCTTGGCCAAGGCAGCCTCGGCGTGCTTCTTGAGGGCGGCGTAATCTGCATCGGCTTCCGCATTCAGGCTCAGTTTTCGTTTCGCTTCGGCCCGGAAGGCAAGCTGGATGCTTCGCTCAGAAAAACCTTTCCCGCCCTCGTCCTGTTGCGAGGCCTCTTTCCAGGATTGCCTCGCCTTCTCCGTATCGCCGCTTGCTTCCCAGACGTTACCCAACGCCAACGCGATCTCCGCACGACGTCGACTAGCGATATCCTGATCGCTGGGAAGATTCTCCGGCACCGTCTGCGCTTGCCGATAGCATTCCATCCCCTCCTGAATCTTGCCCGACTTGAGCAAATCGTGCCCGAGCAGCAGTTGGGCGTCCGTCCAGGAGTCGGCGACACTGAGGGAGGCACCTTCCCAGACGGCGAATCGTCGGCTCTTCATGAGCTGGATCGCCTCGTTGTACTCACCAGCCCAAACCCGCAGAGCGATCTCGCGGGAAAGCGAGCTGTCTGACCGACGTGATACGTCCAAGCCAGCCTGGAATTGGGCCAGGCGCTTGGCCGGGTCCACGGCGCCAGCTTCGTACAACTCGTCCAGTTCCGCGAAATGGGAGGGATACTTCTTTGGGGAAGCCAGCGCTCGTTCCATAGCCCCGATAGCCAGCTGCATATCGCCATCCTTCCCCCGATGTGACCAGGCGATAGCCAGATTCCGGTGAGCCATGGCGAAGGCGGGGTCCAACTTGGACGACTTCTCCCACCACTGGATTGCCTCCTCGGGTTGCCAGTCGTACAGCAGGTTGCCCAACAGGTATGGCGCCCGCGCATCCTCTGGGTGCAGTTCCATCGCGTGTTTCAGGACCGCGATCAGCTCGGCTTGGAACGGAAAGGCATACTCCATCGAACACCGTGCGGCCTTCTGGTACCACTCCTGCGCAAGGTCGGGCCGACCTCGACCCCATTCCAAGTCGGCCATGAAATACGCCAACAAAGGCGAAGCATCCTGCTTGGCACCGCCCTTGAACACTGTGCTCTCAAACACCTCCAACCCATCCTGCCACAACCCCTGACTCCAGAACTCACCCGCCAATTCAGTGGCCGTGGCGGGATGTCGCGCCAGGGTCATCGATAGCTCCTTGCGCAAACGTTCCCCGCGGTTGACCAGCCATCGCTCGGCCATGCTCCTCACATCGAGCGGGTCGGCACGATGCGCCAGGTTCTCCAAGACCTGTCTCGCCTCGGCTTTGCGACCCAGGTGGCGGAGCAGAGCGGCCTTCAGATTCAACGCAGGCGTACCCAGAAGGTTACCTTGGATCGACTGTTCGCAATAGTTCAGCGCCACTTGTAGCTTCCCCTCGCGGGAGCTGAGCTGGGCGAGTTGGAAACACGCTGCCGACTTCCATGCAGAACTCCAGGAAGCCTTGGCAAACGCATCGAAGGCTTCCGCCCGCTTCCCCTGCCCCACCAACGCCAACCCCAGATAATAGAAGGGCTCGCCTTCCTTCGGGGTCGTATGGCTCGCGGTCAGCCGTTCCAGGGCCTTACGCAACACGCGCTCGGCATCCACGTACCGCGCCCGTTTCACGTAGGCAATGCCCAGGGCCGTGTTCACGCGGGTATCCCCCGGGTCAAGCCGCAGGGCCTCTTCCCAGTACGGATCCGGCTCGAGCGTGGCGTGGTGAAACTGCTCGATGCGGCGACCCGCCAGGTAGAGCTCTTCCACGTTCTTGATTTCCTTGGGAGCGGGCAACGACTGCACAGCAGGCGGCATGGGCTGCTTCTCCACGGCCTGGGGAACATAGGAGATCAATTCCCCTGTGGAAGAGGTGAGCGAGGCACGCAGTTGATGAACGTCCGTTCCCGCTGGCAATTGGACTTCCTGGAGGAAAGGACGGGCTGGATCCAAATCCGCTTTCTTCTCCAGCAGGATGCGATCGCCCGCGCGCAGTTCCACCCGGCATCCACCCTGCTTGGACGTGGTGCAGAACCCGAGCCGCACGACGCCTGGACGATTCGTCTCCACGTTCACCGCCGCTTCCAGGTTGGCCTTCGTCACCCCGCCGATTTGCTGGAAGGGATACCAGAACATCGAGAAGGACTTCCCTTCCATGGGCTGTAGCCAGCTGTAGTCGGGTTGATTGTCCGAATACCCGCCCACCATCAACTCGATGTAAGGACCATCGTTGTCGGTGAGGATGTGGTCCCACATCCGGCCACGCGGCCCGTTACCCCACGTCCAGAGTTTCTTCCCGGGAACGATGCGGTGATCCGCCACGCTCATCAGGCCCGCGTTCTTGCCGTGGTCGTAACCGGCGAAAAAATCGTCCTCGTAATTCCACGCAAACAGGGAATTCGCGGCCACATGGTTGCTCATCCAGCTGACATCGATTCCTTTGCTGAAATCGTAGCCGCCATAGGGAGTGGTCGCGATCGGCCATGTCGTGAACTCCCGCTTATGATGATGGGTCACGTACTGGGTGCTCGGGGGGAAGATCACCTGGTATTGGTCATTCACATGAACCGCCACGTTGGCAAAGCAGAGCATGGTATTCTGGACCGGCGTGCGGTTGAGGATGCGTATTTGCGCTTCCAGATAGGACTTCCCTGGCCGGAGCGTGTATCCCACCGCCCAACGCATGCGATGCCGCAATTCCAGCTCGCCCACCCAGACCGTTTTCGCTCCGTCCGGTCCATCCTCGATCCGGTATTGCACCGGCAGGAAGGTGGTGGCGCGATGGTGATGCGGAATATTCCATTCCACCCCTCCTGAGATCCATGCCCCAATCAGGCCGATCAAGGCGGGTTTGATCACGTGCTGACGGTAGAAAAAGTCGTATCCGTTACTCTTGTCCACGCCTTCGAAAATCCTACCGCCGATCTCGGGCAAAATCCCGATCCGGACGTACTCATTCTCGAGATAGACGAGACGGTATTGTTTGTCCTTCTTGATTTGAGTCAGGTTATCGTAAAGCGGGTAAGGATACACCCGGCCCTCCGCACCTTGCGAAGCCTTGCCAAAGAAGAACATGGGGCTGGGTTCCGGTTCTCCGGCAAGGTAAGTAGGTATCATCACGTCTTGCTCCGACACCTTGACGGAGGAACCGGCGTAACAACTCCATGAAGCGAGGCTTGAGAACGCGATAGCCAGACAAAGCCACAATCTTCGCCAACGGGCCAACCGGAGAACGGCGCTGCTTCCAGATCTGAGGGTCATGCCCAAATCAAGAACCCAGCACTAGAATCTGTCAACCTGGGAGTCGGCTCTGGCGGGAACCTTTGACGGCAAAGCGGTCGCCCCGGGCAGCGTTAGGCACTGCCTCTTCCTCGCCGCTCCGTCAACTGCGCCACCAGCTGGTTGGCCTGGTCCTGGAGTTCAGACCGCTCCATCGGGGAAAGACCGGCCGGATCAAACCGCAGCCGATAATGCAATGCCAAGGATGCTTCCATGCGCTCAGGATCGGCATAATTCAGAGGTTTCAACCGCTCCAGCCAGTTCCTGAGGGGTTCACTCGGATACCGAGGGGTTCCGAGTTTCAAGAGCTCTTTTTCCACCAGGTAGAATTCCGAGTCCTCTCCTACGACGGGGAGCGTGGGAGGGCGTTTGGGGGCGGGGGCCACTTTCTCACGTCGAACATGCCGCCAGACAACGCTCAGGAAAAGGCCCACGGCAAGGGGTATGAAGGCCCATATCACATACTCCTGATACCCACTCTTCTGGTATCGCCAGCGGGTGAAATGGTACCAAAGCGAGGACAGGAAATCGGTGACTGCCACCATCCACGATTGCGCTGACGCTTCCATTCCCGCCCAACCTGGAGGGGTCGGATCGAAGTCCTTCCACCCCTCCGGCCCTAGCACCTGGCACCACGCATGGGCATGACGGTCGCGGACGAGGTAAAGGCCAGGTTTCGACTCCTCCTGCACGGAAAACCCCGTACTGTATCGGGCAGGAATGCCGGCTTGGCGCAGGAGGAGAGTCGCGGCACTGGCAAAGTACTCGCAGTGGCCCGACTTGGTTTCTAAAAGGAATTTTGTCAGAGCGGTATTGGTGGACCCAGACTTCCCGGACTGGATGGCCAGGCTGGTGCTGTAACGGAACTCAGTCTCGAAGAGTCGTGCAATGCGAATGAGCGCCTGATCCACCGAGTTGGAACTGAGATCCAACACCCTCACTAGATGCTCCACGGCTGGCGTCTCTGCTGCAGGTACAGCCAGGTCTTCGATTTCGCACGGATTCTCGGAAACGGCGCGCGCGGAATAGGTCAGTTGAAACTCCAAGAAAGAGGGAGCCTCCTGAAGACGAACGACTCCGTAACTGTTCGTTTCCAGGGAGACTGCGGGAATTCCGCTCAGCTCAGCAAGGCCAAGCGGAGTGGAAAGATAAGATCGTCTGCTACCTCCCAGGAATCCGGAAATGCTCAGTCGATTGGTGGCTCGTCTATCCAGGCGCAAGGTCCAGACGTCCCCCTCGGCCACATTGACAGCATTGAGTCGGCTCCCAGCGCTCAGCCAAGTTCCTTCGCGATAAGTGGAGAAGGAGGCAGTGCGAAGCAGCGGCGGATCACCATGCTCGCTCTGCACCCACATTAGAATCCGATTTGACAGCTTCAGTTGTCCCAACTCCCCGATCGAGGTCTTGTTATGCTCACCGCCATCCGGTCTGCCACGGCCGGAAAAGAGCTGATTCATCTTCCAATCTGCCAATTCCTGAAGCTTTGCCAGAGCCACCTGCAATCCAAAAGCGGTCGCGGCTGCCAAGCCAAAGAGCGGGATCCAAAGAAAGGCCTTCTGCCGCCTCGACCGAATGCCCCAGAGTGCCCAACCCGTAAGAATCGCACACCCGGTAAAGTAGATAAGGTCACGCCGGTTGACAGCGCCCGCGGCATAGAGGCAGAGCACGAAGTAGGGATAACCCAGCTGAATCGGCTCTGCGGACGAGGCGCCTATAGGTTTCCTCCTGGCAAGAACGAACAGCACTCGCCATGTAATTCTTCCTTCTCTCCAACAGTGCTGGGCGAGAACCACCGGAAAGAAGGCCGCCGGGAGCCACTGGGCAAATGCCAGCGAAGGCATATCTCCTCGACGCAAGACCAGGAAATACGCCATGAGCATGGCGGCAACCATCAGGCAGGCATCCCACAATCGGGTGATCTCCCTTTCGGTGAGATCCCAACGCCAACTCAGAAAACGGCTGCCTTCGAGCACCACCGCTCCCGCCAACCCGACGATCGGCTGTCCAATCATATAGCCCCAGAAGAGCAGTGCGGTGCCCAGAAGTCCGGCAGGTGGCTTCATATCTCGCGCAACCCCTCCTCAATTCGCCCCACCTGGAGTACATGAAAACTATCTGAATGCGCCCGCATCGGACCCGGGTCCAACTGCGTTGCCTCCTTTGCCTCGACCACCACGATCACTCTCACCGGAACCTGTCGCCTCACTAGCCCCGCCACCAGGTTTTGACGGGCCTCGTCCCAGGAAACAAAAACGCACAGGCATCCACTCACCAACCGGCTATGGTTCAGAACCAATGTCTCGAGCTCCGTAAATGGACGGGAACTACACGCACGAATCGATGCCAGGATCTCCAGCATCTGTTCGGTGTGCCCCAATCCACGCCCTGCCGTAAAGCAATAGGCCTTCGCCCCAACAAAGAGCAGATCCAACAAGGACTCCTGAGTCCGTATCTCCGAAGCGTACGAGGCAGCGATGGAGACCGCCTCTTCCAACACCGCCCCACCGTCGTCTTCGGTGAAGTTGTCCAGCACGAGGGCATGCCGCACGAAGAACTCATCCTCGAACTCCTTGACGACCGGCTTGCCTGCCTTGGCCCAACTGCGCCAATGAATGTGCCGAAGCGGATCCCCGGGTCGATAATCCCGCAAAGCGACAAACTCCTGAGACTCACCCACCGCCGAAGCCATGGCAACTCCACCCGGCTGATAGCGACTGTTGCCGGGCAGGTTCAGGCGCGGCACTGGATAGCGTTTGGGCAGAATCAGGATGCTTTGTTCGCAGGGAAAAGAATAAAATCGGCGACCCAACCCGAAAGGATCGGTAAGGGCGATCGAGACCGCACGGAACCGAATCACGCCTCGTCGGAGCGGGCTGAGAATCATACCCACCTCGGCCTTTCCCTTTGGCGCAAGTGCAGGCACGGGACGATCCTGCACGGTAGCGCTTTTGTTGCGGGCGAGAATCCAATTCCAACGGTAATAACCATACGCTCGGACCAGCGCACTACGCCTTTGTTCACCAGGTTCGCGCGTGGACAGAAACTCCTCAAAACTCGGCCGAGGATCTCCCAAGTCATCCACGAGGGTCCATCCTTGTTCCAGGCGGTTTGACAGGTTTTCAACCACCACTTTGTAGGGCACAGGTGTTCCTGCGGTGCCGAAGCGGGGCAGCAGACGACGTGCGGAGAATATGGGTTTCCGGAGAGGCCGATAGAGTCCGCCCAGGAAAAGCAATGCCACCAGCAGGCAGAGCGCTTGGTAACCGACGCTCAAGGAAGTATCTGCCCGCAAAACAAGCAGAACCAAGGCCGCGACCACCAGACGGCCGGCAGGGGTCAATCGACGCAAGACCCGGTACCGGATCCCCTCGTAGAGACGGTAGTTGCGATAGGTGTAAGATCGAAACCAACGAAATGTCACGCCGGCACAGGCAGTTTCTGCAGCACTTCCCGAACCACTTGATCCTGACTTAAGCCAGAAAACCGGGACTGGGAGTCCATCACGATCCGATGGCTGATCACCGGCACCGCGAGTTCCTGAATCACCTCAGGTGTGACAAAAGCCTCACCTCGGATAAGTGCCATGGCCTGAGCGACTTTCATAAGGGAGATCGAAGCCCGCGGACTCGCCCCGAGCTGAACACCCGGTGCCGCCCTGGTCCCCGCCACCAGATCCACGATATAGCGCTTGAGTTCGGGCGAGATTCGCACCTCCTGAGCCACCTGGCGGATCAGGAGGACGTCCTCGACCCCAGCGCAGGGGCTCAGGGTCTCCAAAGGATGCCTCTGCATTTGGGCGTCCAGAATCCCAACCTCCTCCTCCGCTGGGACATATCCAAGGCGGAACTGCATGGCAAAGCGGTCCATTTGCGCCTCGGGCAATGGGTAGGTGCCGCGAAACTCGATCGGATTCTGAGTGGCAATCACGAAGAAAAGATCCGGCAATCGCTTCCGCTCTCCATCGACGCTCACCTGTGCCTCCGCCATTGCCTCCAGCAGTGCGGACTGGGTTCTGGGCGAAGCTCGATTAATCTCATCGGCCAAGAGTATGTGCGTGAATACCGGGCCCTCATGAAAGCGGAAAGTCTGACTGCCGGGATCGAAAGTCGTGATCCCTAAAATGTCCGAAGGCAGAAGATCCGGTGTAAACTGCAGCCGACGAAACTTGGCGTTGAGGGAGAGAGCCAAAGCCTTGGCCAGCGTGGTCTTTCCCGTTCCGGGGTAATCCTCAAGCAGGACGTGCCCTCCACTGACCAGCGCAGCCAGCAGGAGTCGGATCGTACCATCCTGGCCACGCATAACCTTACCTACGCTGCGGCTCACCTTCGATACCACTTCCTGGGCCAATTCCCATGTTTGACTTGTCACCTGGAACCTTTTCTTTACACCACGGTTACCTGTATGCTGTGGTGAGTGGGTGTAACACTTATGGACTGCAAAAGATCCGTCAACCTTCAAAGGTGCAACTGCAGCTACCCCGGCTGCCCGAAACAGGGAATCTGCTGCGAATGCCTGCACTACCACTTAAGCATCCGTCAACTGCCAGCTTGTTGTTTTCCTGATGAAGTCGAGCGTACCTATGATCGGAGCTTCGAGCGCTTTGCGCAACTCGTGAACTCCCGAGCTGTGTAGCGGCGCCCTGACAGGACAGTTTCTCCCTTAACCACGAACCAACCGAGGTCGAGTCAGGCACCCACAACCCAACGAACCTATGGGCAAAACTGTTCAGGAAATCACGTCAGAAATCCGTGCCTTCCGCGACGCGAGAGACTGGATGCAGTTTCATGCGCCCAAGGAGTTAGTCGTGGCCATCGCCGCAGAGTCTGGGGAACTTCTCCAGCACTTTGTCTGGCAGAACGCCGAACAGTCCGCAAAGAGGGTGCAGGAACGTCGCGAGGCCATCGCGGACGAAATCGCTGATGTGGCAATCCTGCTTTTCGAACTAGCCGATAATCTGCATATCGACCTCGCCGACGCGATCAGAGGCAAGCTGGCCAGGAATGAACAACGTTATCCCGTGGACAAGGCCCGAGGTTCCAACCTGAAGTATAATGAGCTGGCCTGAATCCAATCCTGCCGTGGGCGAACCCAACCCGCCCGTTCCTGTACCACATCGTCGACGCCCTCGCTACTCAGGGAAGCATCCGAGGAAGTTCGACGAGAAGTACAAGGAGCGCGACCCGGTTCGCTACGCCGAAACCGTGGAGAAGGTCCTAGCCGCCGGCAAGACCCCGGCGGGAACCCACCGGCCCATCATGGTCTCGGAAATCCTGGAGGTGCTGAAACCCAGACCTGGGAACTTGGTGGTGGACTGTACTCTCGGTTATGGCGGGCACGCAGAAGCGCTATTGGGTCACATCCAGCCAGGAGGCCTGCTCGTGGGATTGGACATCGATCCGACGGAACTGCCCCGGACAGAAACCCGCCTCCGGGCGCTCGGTTTCACCGAAGAGACGTTCCAGACCTGCCGATGTAACTTCGCTGGCTTACCCAAAGCTCTGGCCGCACGCGGCATCAAAGGGGTGGATTGTGTGCTGGCCGATCTCGGCGTTTCGTCCATGCAACTGGATAATCCGGCCCGAGGGTTCTCCGTCAAGGGAGATGGTCCTCTGGACATGCGCATGAACCCAGAGCGCGGGCAACCGGCCTCAGCTCTGCTGGAGAAGATTCGCGAGGATGCGCTCAAGGTGTTGCTGGAGGAGAACGCCGACGAACCTCGCGCTCCGGTTCTGAGCCAGGCTCTGGCTGGAAAACGCTTTGCCCGATCCCGTGAGCTGGTTCAGGCCATCCAGTCCGCTTTGCCGCGGGTAAACGAAGCAGAACAGGACCTTTCTGTGCGCCGCGTTTTCCAAGCCCTTCGCATCGCGGTCAACGATGAGTTCTCGGCACTGGACACCTTTCTGAGAAACCTCCCCGCCTGTCTGAATCCCGGAGGACGAGTCGCGATCCTCACCTTTCATTCCGGTGAAGATCGCCGGGTGAAGAAGGCCTTCGCAGAAGGAATGCGCGAAGGCGTCTATTCCGAAATAGCCCGAGAAGTCATCCGTGCTTCCTCGGAGGAGCAGTACGGCAATCCCAGATCCAAGCCAGCCAAGCTTCGCTGGGCGCGCAGAGCAGAAAGCCGAGGAGAATCGACGGCGCTTGAGTAGGTTCGAGCTTACTGGCGTTCTCTGGTCGGTCAAATGGAATGGGCTCTTCTTGTCGTTAGTATGATATTCTTGCTGTCGCTCCTGAAGGCGACGAAGAGCCTCGAGCTCGACTGGACCCACTCCGGCGGCAGTCCGCGGGCCTATTCGTCGCAGTTGGAAACCTTAGCAAGAGCCGAGAGCCCGATCTTGGCAATATTATGCTGTTCCTCTGCACAATAGTTAAGGCAGTTGGCATCTGTCTGTGCTAGTTTCTTTCTTTAACCAACTGTCGCAGCTGTGTGCATGGCATCAAGCTGCGGCTTCAACACAAACGAAAAACTGCAACCACAAATGAAAAAGTCTCCACAGGGATGGACCAGGGCGGCTGGATTAGGGTATGCGGCGGCGATCCTCGCGGGGGGTTTGGTGCACAGCCAGACCATACCCAATGCGAGTTTCGAAGCCAACACCTTCGCGACAGCACCCGGCTACGTTAGCGACAATACGGCGATCACCGGCTGGACGGCGGAGCCAACCACCGGAGCTGGCTTGAACCCGGCGGGAGGTAACAGCGACTTCGCTAATAACGGCGTCATTCCGGATGGGAATAATGTCGCCTTTCTGAGCGGCTCCGGCTCCAAACTGAGCACGACGATCTCGGGCCTTACGGCGGGAAAGACCTACTTGGTGGAGTTTCGCGCCAATGCAAACACCAATGAGACCTCTACCACTACCCCGATCCTCAAAATTGCCATCGACGACCAGGAGCGCATGGCCTTGAACGTCTATCCGGTAGGAGGCACGAGTCCCTACGGTTACCTGGCCTTTGAGTTTAGCGCCACTGCGGCCACCCACACGTTGAACCTGGTCAACGACGCCACCGATGACAGCGTCCTGCTCCTCGACAGCTTCAAAGTAGCTTTGAGCGGTGGGAAGTGGTCGGTTGCTGCCTGGACGGGTGACGCGGATTCCGGGATTGATCCCCAGTACGTCTACACGCATGCGTACAACTTTGGCACGGCGGCGGGGACTGTCATCAATGGCGTCCCCTTCACCGGGGTCGAAGGAGGGAACCCCAAGGTAGCGGATAAGTTCACCACCACCTACTTCGGCAATGTCTACGGCGGGGATGTGAACAATATCACGGGCGGTAGTGCCGCAGTCGCAAGGGATTTTGTTTACGGTGGTACCGTACCCGCAGGCAACTTCCAGGCCATCAGCCTAACAGGACTGACACCGGGCTCTGAGTACGTTCTCACCCTGTTCTCGGCGGGATGGGAGGCACCGGGGACTACCATCCGTTGGGCCACGGCGAAAGTCGGAGAAGACCGGCTGACAATCAATCAGGACCAGTTCGACAACGATAACGGCATCAGTTTCTCCTATAGGTATAAAGCCGACGCTGGCGGTACGGCCTCGATCCAGATCGCCCCAGTCAACCCTGCCAACGTGAGTATTCATGTGTATGGCTTTGCGAACCGCGAAGCGGTGAGCCGAAACGTGGCTCCCGCCATTGCTCAGCAACCAGCGAGCACAACGGTCTCAGAGGGACTGCCGGTTCGATTCAGCGTTCTGGCCAGCGGTTTCCCCACACCCGCGTACCAATGGAGGCTCAACGGCACCGACATCCCCAGCGCCACCGCAGCCACTTACACCGTTACGCAGGCCACAGCGCAGACTGCTGGGAAATATGATGTTATTGTAGCCAACTCGCAGGGATCCGTCACGAGTGTTGTGGCGCAGTTGACCGTCGGCATTCCGATGACGAACCCGAGCTTCGAGGCGGATGCGTTCCTCTATTGGCCGGGCTACAGTGGGAGCAACCCCGGTGGTGCCGGAACGGAACCAGGGGAGTGCGGACCTATTACGGCCTGGACGCAAAGCAACCCTGCAGGCACAGGGATCAACCCGATCTCGAACGGCGCTTCTCCGTTCGCAGACAATGGCATCATTCCTCAGGGGACCAACGTTGCCTTCATGCAAGCGGACAGCACGCTGAGCCAGATGGTGAGTGGGCTCACGGTCGGCGCGCCCTACTACCTGCATTATTACGAAAACGCACGTAGTGGTGGAACTCCCGCTTTGGAGTCCCGCTTCGGTGAAAGCGTGATGGCGGCGGCGCACACTGTCTCGCCAGGAGGGTACAAGGAAGTCTACAGCGACGTGTTTACGGCAGCAGCAGCGGAGATGGAGTTGGTCTTTGAGAAGAGCAACCCGCTGGGGGGTGACACTACCGTTTTGATCGACAATGTCGCGATCGTTAAGGTCGCGGATGGCACAGCTCCCTTCCTGACGAAGACCCCCAAGTCGGCAGTGGTGAATCCCGGAGTATCCCTGACACTGCAGGCGCAGGCCATCGGCAGCCTCCCGTTGAGCTATCAGTGGTATAAGAACGGTACCGCCATCGCCGGGGCCACGACCGGAACTTTGACCATCGCCAGCGTGAAGGTTTCTGACGAGGGGGATTATACCTGGAAAGCCTCCAATGCAGCGGGATCGGCTACCACACCAGCAGCTCACGTCACCGTCGGACTTCCCGGAATCTTTGGTACGGGAGTAGACGCAAATGGACAGTTACTGGCGGCAGGCGAAGTGGATCCCCACTACAAACTGATTACGAGTGCAGACGAGGGTTACCCGGGGCCGGACGCCATCGTGCTCAACGAGGGATGGCCGATTCAGGCGGGTGTTTGGATGCTGAATGGGCCGAATTCCAAGTGGATCGGACCGCAGGCAGACCAAAGCGGTGCAGCCGGCAACGCCGAGGGAGACTATGTCTACCGCACCACGGTGAACCTGACCGGCCAAGATGTCTCCAGGATCCAGCTGGTTGGCGGCTGGGCGGTGGATAACAATGGCCTGGACATTCTGGTGAATGGCGTAAGCAGTGGCATTACTTCAGGAGGCTTCGGCACCTTGACTTCCTTTACGATTACCACCGGCCTGGTGGCGGGAAATAACACCTTGGACTTCAAGATGAACAACCTTCCTGCGACTCCTAACCCAACCGGACTGCGAGTCGACCTGAAGGGTCTAGTAATTCCGGTCCAAACTGCGGTCAAACTCCAAGTGAGCTACAACGCCACCTCGGGTGTAACCATCTCATGGGCTCCCACAGCTGCAGGTCAGAAGCTCCAATCGGCCCCGGACGTGACTGGGCCTTGGACTGAAGTCGCCGGCGCGACCAGTCCGTACACCACCGCCGCCACTGCTGGCAAGGCGTTCTACCGGATTGTGCAATAGTCCCATGCATTGAACTCCAAGAGACCGGGAATGCTTCGGCGTTCCCGGTCTCTCTTTTGGATGGATTCTTGTTTCTACCGACCCGGGTTCTTCCTTATGGTTTGCCGCGTGCTCATAGCAAGGTTGAAATCGGCCGCCAAGTCATTGGTCGCAGGGTTGCTCTTCGTCCAGAGTGCTGTTGGGGATGCCGACAGCGTCGTGGTCTTCAATGAGATCATGTACCATCCTTCCACGCAGGAAGCTCAATTGGAATGGGTGGAACTCTACAACCAAATGGCCGTGCGGGTGGATATGTCGGGTTGGTCCATCGCCGGCGGGACGCGATTCCAATTTCCAGAAGGCACAGTGATACCGGGTGGGGGGTATCTAGTGGTCGCGTCTGATGCTGTTGTGCTTCACTCAGCCAATGGCCAAACCAATGTCATCGGTCCGCTGGCTGGCCGCCTCTCCAACGGGGGCGACCAACTCGAGCTGAGAAACAAAAACGACCGGATCATGGACCGGATCACCTACGGCGTAGATGGTGACTGGCCCGTGGCTCCTGATGGTTCGGGAGTCTCGCTCGCCAAGAAAGAGGAGAATCTCGCCAGCCGCACCCCAAAAAGCTGGTGTGCGAGTGCCTTGGTGGGGGGCACGCCTGGGCGCCGCAACTTTGCCACCAAACCGTTTGAGGTGAGCAATTCCGTGCCGATTATCGCCAGCAGCCTATGGAGATATAACACCTCTGACCCAGGGGCTGCATGGCGCCAAAAAGACTTTGATGATAGGTCCTGGGCGGAGGGACAGGGTTATTTGGGGGCGTCAACCGCAAGCCTTCCTGAAGGTGACCCGGAGCCGGTGCCCTCGGCTTTCAGCACCGGGCAGAGTGAATCGGGGAGAGTATTCTCTCCTGGGTCGAAAGATCCGCATTACTGGCTCACCGCCTCGGCACAAAGCACGCCACCCCCGCCAGCGATTGCGGCCACCGTGATCCAAAACCATCCCGCGTGGGCTGCGAATGATGCAGCGTCGAGTTGGATCGGCCCCGTCAATCCGGGTACGGAGAACGTGGCAGCAGGAACCTACAACTACCGCACTACCTTCAACCTGGAGGGATACAATCCCGCAACCGCCAAACTCATTTTGGGTGTTGGAGCCGACAATCGCCTGACCAGCGTCCTGCTCAACGGCATCGACAAGGGAATCAGCTATACTGGTTTCAGCACTCTGAGTGGCGATTTCGTGATGAACAGCGGGTTTCTGTCTCGCACCAACACGATCGACTTTCTGACGGTCAACGATGGGGATGGGGTCAACCCCGGGGGATTCCGCGCCAACCTGCACGTCACCGCGCGCAAGGCGCTGGAGCTGAGAACGAGGCTGACCGCAGGGGCCACCACTTACTATTTTCGTAACCGCTTCGTTGTTGAAGGTGCGCCTGCTATGAGCTCACTTCGACTCAACGCGATCATGGCGGATGGTGCTGTGTTCTACCTCAACGGAGCGGAAGTGCTCCGCCTGAACCTTCCCCCAGGTCCGATCAGCTCCTCAACCTTGGCTCTGTCCAACATCGTCAACCCCACCGAACTCGGCCCGTTTCTACTACCGCAAACCAGTTTGCTGACTGGGACCAACGTACTGGCAGTCGAGGTTCATCGCGGACCTGCGGGCGGCAGCAACCTGGTTTTCGGAGCCGAACTGCAAACTGCCACCACCAACATTCTCATTCCACCGGCGATCACACTGGCCTTCAACGAGATCTCATGCGCAACCAACAATGGGTTCTGGGTCGAGTTGATCAACTACGGAACAACGGATGTTGACCTAGGCGACTGTGCCTTGGTACGGCAGGGTGGACAAACAAACCCGGTATGCACGCTTGCGCCCGCCACCCTCGCCCCGGGAGAGACTCTGCTACTCTCGGATACCATGCTGGGCTATGGCGCCGAGGCCGGGGACCGGCTCTTTCTTTACGCCTCGGGTCAGCAAAGTGTTTTGGACGCTGCGGTCGTCGGTGCGGAAACCCGGGCCCGATGGCCTGATGGCACGGGTTCATGGTGGTTCCCGACTCGGGCTACTCCCAACAAGACCAATTACTTTGAGTTTCAGCGCGACGTGGTCATCAACGAGGTTTTCTATCACCCTCCGGCGGCGTCTGCTACCGCAGCAGTCGCGAGTACCAACGAATCCGCTGAGACCTGGTTCGAGTTATACAACCGAGGCGCCAAGGCGGTTGACCTAACGGGATGGCGCGTCATCAAGGACGTCGAATACGTCTTCCCGGCTGGAACAACCGTTCTGGCTGATGGATACCTCGTGGTGGCAAAAGACCCAGCACGCATGCGGGCAAGCCATCCAGGCGCTTCGATTGTGGGTCCCTTCGCCGGTAATCTCGGGCGGAGCAGTGGCGAACTTCTGCTCCTGGACGAAGCTGGGAATCCCGCGGACGAAGTTCACTACTTCGATGGCAAGCCCTGGCCCGACTACCCCGACGGAGGTGGTTCCAGCCTGGAACTGCGCAACCCCTGGGCCGACAACTCCATCGCGGAGAGTTGGGCGGCAAGCAGGGAGGCTTCCCGTTCCAGTTGGAGCAACTACACCTATCGAGGCATCGCCACGGCTGCTCTGGGGCCAACGATCTGGAATGAGTTCGTCCTGGGCTTGCTGGATGCTGGAGAGTGCCTGATAGACGATCTCAAAGTGGTGGAGAATCCGACCACAACCCCGGTGCAGATGCTCCAGAACGGGACCTTCGAGTCCGGGTTCACCGCGTGGCGAGCGTTGGGGGACCACGGTCGCAGCAGGGTGGAAGTTGATCCAGACAACCCCGCCAACCACGTTCTCCACCTGATCGCGACCGGCCCAACCGATCATCAACACAACCACCTGGAGACCACCCTGGCCAACAAACGCGCCGTGGTAAACGGGCGGGAGTACCAGATCTCCTTTCGCGCAAAATGGCTTGCTGGGAACCCTCGCCTGAACACACGCCTGTACTTCAACCGGTTGGCGAAGACCACGGTACTCGCCATTCCAACGGTACAGGGGACCCCCGGCACACCCAACTCGACCTGGATGGCCAATCTCGGCCCCACTTTCAAGGATCTCTCGCACAGTCCGGTGGTGCCAAAGCCCAACGAGCCGGTGACCGTGCGGATCCGGGCGAGTGATCCTCACGGAGTGGGGGCTGCGCATACATGGTGGTCGGCCAACGGCGGAGCCTGGAGTCAAATCCCCATGCAGTTGGAAGGGGGCCGGAGTTGGTCTGGGTACAGCAATTACGTGGCCGTGCTCCCGGGCAAACCGGAAGGCACGGTGGTTCAGTTCTTCGTGCAGGCCGCGGATCGATTGGGAGTTGTCGCCACGTTTCCGGCGGGTGGCACGAATTCACGCGCCTTGTACAAAGTGGACGCGGGAGCAAACCTCATGACAGCCCTTCACTCGCTGCGGCTGATCATGAAAGTCGCCGACGCTGACCTTCTGCATGCACCCACCAATGTCATGAGCAATGAACGGATCGGATTGACTCTGGTCTATGACGAACAAGAGGTGTTCTACGACATCGGTGTGCACCTCCAGAGCAGCGAACGCGGAAGGAACGACTCGTCCCGGGCCGGGTTCACGCTCCAACTGCACCCAGACCATTTGTTCCGTGGCGTTCAGGACAACATCACCATTGACCGTTCAGGCGGCTACTCGGGACGCGGTGGGCGGCATGACGAGATTCTGCTCTGGCACGCGGTCAATCATGCGGGAGGGATTCCCGGGTTCCACTGTGATCTGGTTCAGTGCTTCGCGCCGCGCGCCTTGGAAAGCGGAACAGGCATGCTGCGTATGTCCGCTTTTGACAAGCAGTACTTCGACAGCCAGTTCGAGCGTGGAGGGGACGGCAACACTTACAAGCTTGAGTTGATCTATTACCCGACCACCACTCTGAACGGGGATGCTCAGGCCCCAAAACTTCCCCAACCAGATGACGTCATCAACGTCGACATCCAGAATTGGGGGAACGAGAAGGAGAACTACCGCTGGATCTTCCGGCAGGAGAATAACGCTGACTTGGATAGTTATGAACAGATTGTGGCCTTGAACAAAGCATTCAGTTTGACCGGCGCGAGTTTGGAAACTCAGACCAGCCGACTGATGGATCTGGATGAATGGATGCGCGTTTTGGCGTTCAAGGCCTTCACGGGCGACGTGGACACCTACACGTATGGCCTCAACCACAACTGGAAGATCTACATTCGGCCCGAGGACGGGAAAGCGTTGGGGTTGCTGTGGGATATGGACTTTTCGTTTGTTCAGTCGGTAGACTATGCCCCGTTGGGCAGTGGTTCCCCTAACACTTACAGGATCGGGCGCATTCCTGACAACTACCGGCGCTTCTGGAACCACTTGCTGGATCTGAGCACCACCACGGTGAACCAGAAGTACCTTCAACCTTGGTCCGAACACTATGCCGGTCTGGTAGGGCAGGACTGGAGCGGTGCGCTCTCCTATTTGGTGCAGCGCGCAGCCCACCTTCGAAGCGGCATGCCCCTGAAAACGCCTTTCGCCATCACCACTCACGGTGGGACAGATTTCGGGACAGCCACCAACCGAACGACTCTTACAGGCACCGCACCCCTAACCGTCAAGGACATCACCGTCAACGGCGTCTTCTTTCCCATCACCTGGACAAGTCTGACCAACTGGACTCTGACGGTTCCTCTGACCACTCCGATCAATCGCCTCACGATCCAGGCCAGGGACAGCCAAGGCGGTCTGCTGACGAACGCACTCGATTCGATCACGATTACCAACACCAGTGCCCCTGCCTTGCTCAACCTGGTCATCAACGAATGGATGGCGGATAATCAAGGTCCAGGCGGCTTCATGGACCCGTTTACCGAACAGTTCTCAGACTGGTTCGAACTTTACAACCCCAATTCCGTTTCGCTGGATCTCACTGGCTATTCGCTCACCGACAGGTTGGAACTACCCGCAGCCTGGATCATGCCATCCAACACCATCATCGGCCCCAAAGGCTTCCTGGTTGTTCGGGCGGACAATGCTCCCGCGGTTCCCAGGCCTGGCAGCCTATACTCGGGTTTTCAACTCAGTAAGAGCGGGGACACAATCGCTCTCTATTCACCCAACGGATCACCTCAGCATCTCGTTGTCTTCGGTTCACAACACCCCAATACCAGCCAAGGGCTCTTTCCAGACGGAGACACGAACCGGTTTGTTTCTATGAACCAATGGACTCCGGGAAGTCCCAACCTGCAAGCGCCTCCACCACCACCCCGGATTCAATCGATAGAACGTGGGCCCAACCGGTCCATTTCCTTACGGCTCACGGCTCTCCCGGAAAGAACCTACTCGATTCAGTATCAGGATTCCCTCAACCAGGGCTTTTGGGTCACACTCGATACGCGCCGAGCGGCTGGGACGGAATTGGTAGCCACTGACCTGGACCCCGGATCGTCAGCACGCTATTACCGGGTGATCTTGCTAGAGTGAAATGGGGCTGAAGTTGTGCGGAGCACGAAGATTCCCGCTGAGCTCCTCCTGCAAGCCCTGGTCAACGTCGAACACCGCCCAACCGATAGAACCCAGAACTGCCGGGTCCCGGAAGCAAGTAATGCAGTTCCAGGAGGTCTGGTCGCATGTTGACCTGCTCACTCGAGACAGTCGGCACCGCATTCCCCCATCCAAGGAGGTTCGACGACCCAAGCCATAGGAACTCCACGTCCTGCATGACTTGTGACACCTTCAAAGTGACTTGAACGCCCCCAGCGCCAGGCAGAACTAGATCCACTCCTGGTTGGCGATCCTTTTGGTGCGGATCCGACCCGAGCGCGTATTCAAGGAGGTTGGGAATGCCATCGCCATCCGGATCCGCTTCTTCTCTGCCCGCGCCTCCGATGCCTAGTTCAGCCGACGAAAACACCAACCGCTGCCATGCGGCAAACGAGCTCCCTCGACTCCGACGAATCAGGCTCAGGTAAGGATCCACCGATCCTGTCCGCGTATCGACCCAGACTGCGGCGGCGGGAGCCTCGAAACTTAAGCCAGGCACGATCCCGAGGTAATCCCCGAGCATTCGCTTGTCAGGAGCCAGCGGCGCATAGCCCAGGAACGAGGAGGCACTGCTAATCCGTAGGTTGGGCTCCCAGGTATCGCCGCCGTCAAAGGACTCCGCAAGATAGAGGTCCACCCATTGACCCGTGCCATCGTCATTCCGTTTGTCGTAAAAGATGATCGAAACGTGCTGACCTTCGGGCGACACGGCGATCGCAGGGTTGAAGACAGAGCGGTTTCCCGGGGTGTCGTTGACACGGACTGGGGTAGTCCACGTCTTCCCGCGATCGCGGGATCGCGTAAAGAGTACGCGGGGCCCCCCCGAATAAGCTTGGTACACGACGTAAAGAACACCCAGGGTCCGATCCACTGTCGCCGAGGGAAGGAAAGCCCCGTCGCGCGCCACCGGATCACTGTAGAGGGTCACGTTGGCAACACGAGTCGCCTCCCCAAAACTCAACCCTCCGTCTGAAGAAAAGACCGACTCCACACGGTACCCTGAAGGGGTATCGAAATTCCAGTAGACAACTGACAGAGAACCATCAGGGAAAAACACCGGCTGTGATCCCTGGCAGCTCGGGGGGCTAATGACCTGGGATGAAGTCCACGTCTCTCCTTCATCATCGCTGAGAGTGATGGCGATGGGGTTGTTGGTACCCGTCTGAGGTGTAGAATCAAATCGCGTGTAAGTCACCGCGATTCGGCCTTCCTTGGGCGTACCAGGAAAGGTGTTGACCGCCATCCAGTTCTTATCCAGAAAAACCATATCCGAGGCGCTCGTAACCACCGTCAGCGGACGGGAAAACGTCTCTCCGGCATTCGTGCTTTTCGACAGCACGAGAGTACTGAGGGAAGCGCCATTGACGCGCCGGATCGCAAGGGAATTGAGATACACGACGCCCTTGTGGCTCACCCCCGCCACCGGATCGGAAGCCCGGTCGAACGCTCCACCATCCACACTCTTGATCAAGTGCGGGATCAATCCCCTCCTCCAACTTCGCCCCCCGTCCCGACTAATGGCGAAACCATTGTCCACCGCCCCACCATCGGAATAGCGACCTTCTTGAAAAGTGGCGACGAACAGGTTGGTATCGGTGTAGGACCTGGCCAGATGAGGTTCGGCCTGAGCGAGCCTATCACTGGGTAAACTGGTTGGATCCTCTCCAAGGCGGAGGTTGGCGCCAACTTTGGGATCAAGCCCTGCCAATGAGCTCGCACCCGTCAGGACTCTGACGGAAGCGGTTTCGGCCTGCCTAGGGGGCGTGAGGGTGAGCAGGGAATAGCCGCCACTGGATAGCCTGCTCAGGGGAAAACGCGCGGTAGAGTCTGGCTCACCCGCCCGCGCCAACCCGAACGAATAGGACAGCCCTTGACCGCCAGGGATGAGGAGTCCGGCTGTGAGGATCACCCATGCTGCCCAATTCCGGCAGCGGGCATCACTTCTCCAACCTTGGAAACTCTGTAATCCGGATATTCGTGCACCCATAAGGAATGAGAGTCAAATCCTCGAGAGGTTCCTGGGAGGTCTGAGGGTCCGCTGGAACCTCCCCTGCCCACCCGTGCTGGATCTTCCAGTCTGGCAACCGTCGTCCCTTCACTTTGGCGGTCATGCCAGCGCCTTCTGGTGAGAACGGGATCGCGCCAACCGGCCGCTCCACGAACTGAACACTCTCCTCGGGCTGAGTCTCATTGACCAACAAACCGTAGTTCCAAGGGGTGGTGGGGTGCACTTCGAAGTCACCATGAGGAAGCTCCCGATGCGGTTTGTCCGCATTCACTCGAGCCCACTTCTCCCCCATCTTGAGCGAGTAGACCAAGGGGCCGAGCTCCACTGCGAGAGCCTGATTGTAACGCCGCGAAGTCTTCACTCGCATCGGGAACTTCAGCGTCATGTTCGTGGTTCCCTTCCATTCCCGTTCCACACGATGGAACGAGCCCGGTTTCAGGCGCTTCTCCACTCCGTCACCGAAGCAGAGGGTTGGACCGACTGCCCAAGCGGGAACTCGCAATACCAGAGGAAAGCGGACAGCCTGATCCGTAGAGACCTGCAGGCTGAGCGTCTCCCGGAAGGGATAATCCGTTTCCAGAGCCACCTGAACCTTGGAGCCCCGCACGGAAAACCGGGCCGAACTCGGCGCGTAGGCGACCGCAGCGATTCCGTCATCCGCAGTGCGCATCCAGAGGTTCGCCGCGAACTTGGGCCAACCCTGGTGGAAATTGGAGGTGCAGCATCCAAAGTTGGGCTCCAGCCCGTAGAGATTCGACTCCGGTCCATTCGAAGACCACATGTGATCGGGATTGATGGTGCACTGCATCTGATTCACCTGCTGATCATACTGGTGCGACCACATGTCAGGGGCAAAGGTGGCCGGGAGGGCGTTGAATGCGATTCGCTCCAGGCGGTCAGCGTACCAGGGATCCCCCGTGATCGCGACGATTTGCTCAAGGGAGTACATGGCTTCCACCACGGCGCACAGTTCGGTGCCCTGCACGGGATTCTTGCCGGAAAGCGTTTCATCTCCACTGAACATCCCCGTGGCCTGTCCATGATAGCGGTCCAGCACTTCGATCATTTCCTTGGGGAACTTCTTTTCCGCCTCGTTCCGATTGAGACGCCAGGCCAGAGGATAGGCCTTGATCGCCATAGCCGTGTTGACCACGTGCTTGTCGAATCGCCAAAGTCCGCGCCGCGGTGTTGGGGAGGTGACATCTTCACCGTGGTAGAACGACATGTAGTCGAATCCTTGCCCGCGAAGCTTCCCGGCAAGATCGAGGAGCCAAGGTTCCCGGGTCTTTTCGTACACGTAGTAGACGGAAATCAATCCTTCGTACCATCGAAACTTGCCCCAAGCAAACAGCGGTGTACGGTCCAGCGTCGCCAGGATCGCCTTCAGGTTTTTCAACACCGCTTGGAGCACTTTATCGTCTCCCGTGGCTTCGTGAAACTGCACGAGCACTTTGTTTGCCAGGAGGATCGACCAGATATCATACGATTTCGCACTAGCATCGGCCGGGTAAGGGGCGTACCAACCGTCAGCTCGCTGTGTTGCTACGATATGATTGACGTAGCGGGTCACCTTGGCCTTGAGGGAACCATGATCGAGCACCCAGGCTAAAGGAATAATCCCGTCCAACCAGTAAGGGGCGCGTTCCCATCCTTCGGCTTTGCCACCGAACCACTGGCTCTGCCCGACGTCCGGCCAGAACTCATCCAAATGCCCACTCAGACCGTCAGCCTGGAGTTGCAGTTGGCGCCTGAGCCAACCCTCCGGGGTAATGTGCCCAAGCGGGAGCGGCCTGAACTCTGGAGCGGCTAGACCTCCCGAGGACTTACGAGGAGAACCCGACGGCTTTCGGGAGGAACTCCCTGAATCGGTGTAGGCCACAGTGGAAGCAGCCAGAACTGCGGCTCCCGAGGCCAGGGTTGCTAGAAACTGACGACGTTCAAGGTTGGGTTTGCGCATGGCAGTGCGGATTCTACAAAAACCCGCTGGGGAAATCCATGCGAAAGAGCGTCTCCGCGCCATGCCCAAGGGCTACATACCTCAGAGAAACTTGCCCGGATTGAGGATCCCCTGCGGGTCCAACGCCCGCTTAATGCGTCGGTGGAGCTCGTGAACCTCTTCCGATACCGCCTTGGGCCACCAACGTTTCTTGGCCAAACCAACCCCGTGCTCACCCGTTATAACCCCCCCAAAACGTTGAACCTGCGCAAATAGCGAGTCCAGGACCTTCTCACTCTTGGCTCGAGCCGACGGATCCCCCTGGTCCAACATCACGTTCACGTGGATGTTGCCATCGCCAGCATGCCCAAAACACGCTATTGGCAAACCGTACTTGCGCTCCAGTTTCGCGGCGAAGTTCAGAAGATCCTCCACTTTCCCACGTGGCACCGTCACGTCTTCGTTCAGCTTCGTGAGACCCGTGTCGCGGAGGGCATAGCTAAACTCCCGCCGAATCTGCCAGACCTTCTCGCACTCCACCGCCCCGATGGCTCGGTCAAGGAACCTCGGATTCTTGGTGCGAATCAGTTTTTCCAATCGCCTCAATTCGCCAGGCACCGACTCCTTGCTGCCATCCAACTCGATAATCAGCATCGCTTCGCACCCCTCCAACCGCTTGCTGCCGGTGCGCTTGCGGGCCGCCGTCAGGGTGAAGGCGTCAGCAATCTCCAGTGCACTCGGGAGAAACCCTGCGGCAAAGATCTTCTGGATCGTCTGCGCGGCGGCAGGAAGCGAACCGAATCCCACGGCAACGCAAGCCCGAAGCGGTGGCAACGGCAGCAGTTTGAGGGTCGCCTCAGTCACGATCCCCAGCAAACCCTCCGAGCCCACGAACAGGCGCGACAAATCGAAACCGGTCTTGTTCTTGTGAGTGCGGCTCCCCAGTTTCCACGTCTTCCCTTCCGCAGACACCACTTCAAGGCCAAGAACATAATCCCGCGTCACTCCGTACTTGAGGCAGCGTGGTCCACCCGCATTCGTAACGATGTTCCCACCGATGGTAGAGTCGGCCCTGCTGGCCGGATCAGGTGGATAGAAGAGCCCCTTGGATTCGACCCGTTCCTGCAGAGTCTGCGTGATGGCTCCCGC
This sequence comes from uncultured Verrucomicrobiota bacterium, assembly GCA_964411985.1. Taxonomy (GTDB): domain Bacteria; phylum Verrucomicrobiota; class Verrucomicrobiia; order Limisphaerales; family J093; genus CAYPNF01. The sequence goes on along the minus strand of CAYPNF010000040.1, from coordinate 27,463 downwards.
CTGAGCCACGGCCACGAAATCATGGGTGTTCACTTCGCGGATGCGGTTCATCTTCGCCAACGAAAGGACAATACCCCCGTTCACTGGCACGCATCCTCCCACGTACCCATGGCCTGCGCCGCGTGCCGTAACCGGTATCCCATATTGGGTGGCAAACCGCATCACCCAAGCAACAGCCTCTGTACTCTTGGGGAACGCCACGGCTTCGGGCATGCCTACCGCAAACCACTTGTCCCCCTTGTGGGCATTCAAGGTTTCCGGGTCCAAGCGAAGAACTCCGGCGGGCAGCTGCTTCTGAAGTTGTTGAAATAGGGTTCGGCGATGGTTCTTGCTCATGCGGACTCAGGCGACACAGACTCGAGAAGCTCCTTGGCGGAGGCAGCCAGCTCCTCGGGCACTTCCACGAGGATCCCCCCGGCGGCCATTGCATAACCCTCCAGGCACAGTGAAGCCGTCTCGTGCGTTACCATAGCTGGAAGCTCAGCTGCTTCGAGCCGGGAAGCTACCAGTTGCGCTTCAGCGGGATTGAAGGTCCGAAAAACGGTAACGAAGTTCATATTCTATGATAGCATGGAAGGCTGGAGAACTCCATCCTCGGTGATCCAGTCCTAGCTGCTCTCATGCCGGAGGTGCTGGGCGAAGGTCGGCAAAGATGATCACTCCGGCCCCAGTCTGAAGCAAACTGATCACTTGCACCTCCACCTGCTGTCCCAGCAGTCGTTGCCCCTGGTTGACCACCACCATCGTCCCGTCGTTGAGATATCCTACCCCCTGTCCTTTATCGCGGCCCTCCCGCGCGATCTTAATGCTGAACTGTTCGCCTGGCAGAATCACCGGCTTGATACGCGTGGCGATATCGTTCAGATTCACATACCGAACCGTTTGGAGCTGGGCGATCTTTCCCAGATTATAATCATTTGTAAATAATTTAGCATCAATAGCTAAAGCAAGACGCACCAGCTTCCCGTCTGTAGTCGGCTCTTCGGGAAAATCGGCTTCGTGAATTTTCACTTCACATTTGGCCTGCTTCTGGATCCGACTCAGCATATCGAGCCCGCGGCGGCCTCTCGCCCTGCGGATCGGATCGCTGGAATCAGCGATCAGCTGAAGCTCTTTCAGAACGAAACGTGGTACTACCACCACTCCATCAAGGAAATCTGTTTCCAGAAGATCAGCAATGCGGCCATCGATGATAACGCTGGTATCGAGAAGCAGCAGGTCCTTGGGTTTACTCTGCGGTGCAAACCTCAGGTAGGGAATGATTAAGGTAAAATCCTCCTTATTGCTCCGCATAGCCAGAATCATCCCGATGTACCCAAAACCAAGGAAGAGGCTCAGCCGAATGAGCCAGCGCACCGGGCGATCATCGGCATAGACGAAAAGCTGACTGCGATCAACCATCCAGGCGATAGCAGTGCCCAGAAAAAGCCCGAAGGTGGCGGCAGAAAAGGCGCGGAGAGAGAAACCTTTGAGCATTTCATCGATGGCGATCAACAGACCGCCAAAGCCAAAGCCGATCATCAAGCCCCAGTAGGGCCGATCGACTAGGTCAGGCTGTACCTGGCTCACCGCAAAGCCGGCCAGAGTGCAAAGCGTCAAAAAGAGGATTCGGAGAACCCAGAGTGCCATTCTTGTCTATCAAAGGTTTATAATCTTAGGCAGCATGATAATCATAGAAAACAACGAGTCCTAGAGGATGCCGCATGCTTGCCGGAACAATTAGTTTTGAGCATGCACCATCTCGCGTAAGGAGTCGATGTTTTTCCTGAACCACTTGGCACAGCGAAACTTTTCACAGAAGCGGTTGTATAACTCGGTGACATTACGGTCATGGCACTTACGTCGATCACGAAGCTGTTGGCGGACGCAGGGCTGGTCAGTTCCGACCAGTACGAATCGGCGTGCCGGACCTGGTCCGCCTCGGTGGAAAGCGGTGGTCAGGAGTCTTTGGTGGCGATTCTTCAGCGTGGGACGGGGCTTTCAGAGGAGGCCTTCGCGCAGGGGCTCGCGAAAGCGCTCGACTGGCCTTTTCTCGATCTTCCCAAACTCAACGTGAGCGTGGAAGCGCGGAAGCGCATCTCGACCAAAGTGGCTTTTCAGTACACCGTTCTGCCAACGGCTTTGGAAGAAGACCGGCTTCAGGTTGCTGTGAGCAATCCTTTCGACACCAGCATGCAGGACGCGGTTACGTTCGACGCTCGCGGCCCGGTTTCGTTCGCCTTGGCGCCAAAGTCGGAGATCGAGAAGGCGCTCAAAAAATACTATGGCGTGGGGGCGGAGACGCTGGACGAAATGGCGGAAGACGAACCGCTTGAGCTGCTGGTGGGTGAGGACAAGGAAATCACCGAAGGTGATCAGGAAGCGAGTGTCATCAAATTCGTTAATCAAATCATTTGGGAAGCTTTCAAGGACCGATCCACGGACATTCACTTTGAGCCGGCGGAGGACGAATTGCGGATCCGGTACCGGATTGACGGCATCCTTCACCAGACTCCCATGCCGCCCCAATTGAAGCGTTATCAGGCGGCGCTTATCTCGCGTATCAAAGTCATGTCCGGCATGAACATCGCGGAGAAACGCTTGCCTCAGGACGGCCGCATCAACGTACGGATCAAAGGAGAGGAAATCGATATTCGCGTCTCGACGGTCCCCACCGTTTACGGAGAGAGCGTCTCCCTCCGCTTGCTGACGAGAGGCAAGATCTTCCTGAGCCTTGACCGCTTGGGGTTCGCCCCGGTGGAGGAGACCGCCATTCGAGAGCTGATCATCAAACCTCACGGCATTTTCCTTGTCACAGGACCCACAGGTTCAGGCAAGTCGACCTCGCTCTACGCGTTTCTCAGTACGATCAATTCCGTTCACAAACGGATTATCACGATCGAGGAACCGGTGGAATACGAGCTCAAGGGCATCAACCAGATCGCGGTTCGGCCCGACATAGGGTTGACCTTTGCCATGGGTTTGAGGCACATCCTGCGCCAGGATCCCAACGTCATCATGGTTGGGGAAATCCGGGACCTGGAAACCGCGGAAATCGCCATTCGCGCCGCGCTGACGGGCCACTTGGTCTTCAGCACCCTGCACACCAACGATGCCCCCAGCGCGTTCACACGGCTGATCGACATGGGGATTGAACCGTTCCTCGTGGCCTCCTCCGTGGAAGCCGTCATGGCACAACGACTCGTCCGCACCATCTGCCCCTTCTGCAAAATTGAGCAGAAGGTGGATGGTGATTATCTTCGCCGCATTAATTATCCCGAATCAGAGATCCCCACGGCACGCTTCTGGAAAGGAGTGGGCTGTGAACACTGTCGCCAACTCGGTTACCAAGGGCGCATGGGGATCTATGAACTCCTGCTGCTGAACGAGGCTATTCGGCCCCTGATCTTGAGTCGTGCAGCAGCCTCCACCATCGCGCAACGTGCCATCGAGCAGGGCATGCGAACGCTCCGAGTGGATGGCTGGAACAAGGTCCGCGCCAGCCTAACGACCATTGAGGAGGTTCTCCGCGTAACCCAGACCGAGGAGCATCTCGCCGCCTTGGTAGGGGATCAGAAGTAGGGCATGAAACAGCGCACGAAGAAGCCGAAAAACTGGATGCTGTGCAATGTCCTTGCCACGAGAAGCGAGGGACATCGGCTCTGGCAGTATTCCCGGTCGGGCAGTGGTCCAAAATTGGAGTCGCAGCGCACCGTACCTCCCCTCACCAAGATCTCCGAACGTTCGGTCCAGAAAAGCTGGGGTCATCTCTGGCAACCCAGGCTCAACGTCGCCTGGCTGCCAGTGGAGTCGGTCTTTTTGAAGGTGATCGCCTTGCCCTCGGCTGAAGTTGAAGAGCTGCCCTCGATGGTCGAGTTCCAACTCGAGAAGATTTCGCCCATTCCCGTAACCCAGATCGTCTGGTCCTTTGAGGCACTTCCACGCCGCGAAGGCGAGGACCAAGTGGTGGTGGTGCTCATCGCAGCGAGGGAGGCGGTAGAGGGGGCTCTCGGTCGTCTCGAAGAGGCGGGGTACCTGGCTGACCGTTTGGAATTGCCTCAACTCCACCAAATGGTCGCGGCCCGCCCCTCAGAAGACCGCATCTGGGTCTATGCCTGGAAGGAGAACGGCCAAACCATGGCCCTTCGGGCATGGTGGATCGGCGGCCAGCTTCGCAATGCTAGTTTTCTGCATCTTCCCCCCGGTCCCGGTTCGGCGCAAATGCTCGCCACCTCGATCGTTCACTTGGCCTGGGGCGGGCAGATCGAGGGTTGGCTGTCCGCGCCTCCCCCCTGCACCTTGGTGGCTGAGCCTTCCCTGGCGGAGGAACTGGCGCCCTCCCTCACAGCGGCCTTGGGATCTCCGGTGGAGATTGGCCAACCGAGCACGGAGGAACAACTGGCGACGCTTTCAGCGGCATCCAAGGCCAGCGCCAACCTGCTTCCGACTGAGTTCAGCCTCAGGTACCGCCAACAGTTCATCGATCGACTTTGGATGCGGGGGTTGGGAGGCCTTGGGGTGCTCTATTTGTTTGTGGTCTTGGCGTGCGTCCTTTGGCTTCGTTGGAATGAATTTCAAAAAGGACGGGTACAGGACCAAATAACCGCCGGAGCGGCGGAGCACACCCAGGCGCTTCAGATGAAAGCCCGGGTGCAAGTCTTGCAGGAGCAAGCGAATCTCCAATTTGCCTGCCTGGACTGCTGGAAAGCGCTATCCGAATCCCTCCCAGAAGAGATGATTCTTACGCAAATGACTTTCCAGAGAGGAAGAAAACTCGGGCTGTTCGGCACCGTGCCTGCGGACCAGCAAGGCAAGGTCACTGAGTTCAACGAAGCATTGCGGAGAGCTGTGGCGAATGGCCAACCCCTATTCAGCAAAGTGACCACCCACTCCATCCAAGCGGCCGGGGGCCGCCCAGCCACCTGGAGCATTGACTGCGAACTCAAGCGAGGAGAGAGCGAATGAGCGGCTTCCTGGATCATCTTAATCTGCGCCCGCAGGAACGGCGGATCCTGGTGATCACCTTGGCGGTGGTGGTGATCGTTCTCAACGCGGTTTTTGTCTGGCCCCACTATAAAGACTGGCAAAAGGTCGACAAAGAAACCCAAGCTTTGCGTGCCACCCTTGCCAACCACCGGGCGGAGGTAGCCCGCCTGCCGGAATACCGCGCTCGTCTGGCAAAACTCGAGGGAACCGGTTCCTCGGTCCTTCCCGAAAGCCAGGCCCTTCAGCTCCAAGCGATGGTCCAAAGCTACGCTCTCTCCAACAATGTGGCCCTGACAAGCCTGCGACCCGGTTCAGCAGTCTCCTCCACCAACACCTTCTTTGACGAGCAAACGGTCATCATCGGAGTGAACACGGGCGACAAAGAGCTGGTGGACTTCCTGCTCGCACTGGGTGCTGGCAACTCCATGATTCGCGTGCGCGACCTGGACCTGCGCCCTGATTCCCCTCTGTACAAATTGGTTGGCAACATAACGGTCAGCGCCAGTTATCAGAAACAGGCCAAGGCCCAGCCGGCCCCCAAAGCCCCAGCCCAGCCCACGCCTAACCCCAAGAAACTGTGAAGCCACGCTTTTACCTCCTTTGGCTGACTGTTCTCCTGAACAGCGGCATCATCGCCTACGGGCGGCAGGACCAGACTCCTCCCTCTCCCTCTGTGCCGCCGCCAATCGTAAGCCTGCCGACAAAAACAACCGCGCCTGCCGTGATTGCCACCAACACCCCCGGTCGGCCGATCCCGACGCGCCTCACACCTTCCACACCGGCAGGAGGCGCGACCGCCCTGCCCCTGACCCCGCCTGCCCCGCCCGCCATTCCCAACCGCCGGGTGGCCACGCCCGCAGCAGCCGTGAACCCCCCTCAACCAGGTACTCCTCCGGCTACTCTCCCAGGACAGCCCCAAGCTGGCGCTCCCGCTGTGCCGGCAAATCTTCTCACCAACGCCATCGTCCCGAGTACGACCAATTTCAGCAATCTTCTTCCTACAGACAAGATTCCAGCGAAACTGTTGCTCTTGCAGTCGATGCCGTTAGAACAGGTCCTCACCATTTATGCCGAGTTGACGGGGCGGACCGTTCTTCGACCCAACTCGCTCCCCGCCGTATCCGTCACGCTGAAGAACCAGACGGACCTCACGAAAGAGGAGGCGATTCAGGCTTTGGACAGCGTATTGACCTTGAATATGGTGACAATGATCAACGTGGGCACGAAGTTTGTGACGGCTGTCCCCAGCGCGTCCGCGTTGCAGGAAGGCGCTGCTTTTTCCGATGACGATCCAGCTAAGCTCCCCGAAACGGCCCAGTTCATGACCAAGATCGTCCAACTCAAATACGCCTTACCCTCCGAGGTTCTTCAGTTGGTGAGCGGTTTCGCACGAACTCAGAACGCGATCACCGCGATCGACAGCACACAGACACTCGTCATCCGCGATTACGTCTCCAATATCAAACGCATCATGGAACTCATCGCCAAGATCGACGTCCAAGTGGAGAGCGATTACAAACTGGAGGTGATCCCGATCAAGTACGGGAAGGTGGAGGATATTTACGCCACCATGAGCAGTTTGGTAGGTGGTGGCGGCGGAGGTGGTGCGACTGGAAGCTCGCTGACCCGCAGCCGAACTGGAGCGGGTTCGCGCGCCGGCAGCCGGGGCGGCAGCACAGGAAGCAGCCGCTCGGGCATGAATAGCATGAACCAGGCGAACCGGACCGGAGGCATTCAACCACAGGCACAGCTTCAGGGTCAGCTAGGCGGCGCCGGCACGTTCAACCGGCAGCTGCAAGGGGTACTCAACCGGACCACTCCCGGGGAAGTGCAGATTCTGCGGGATGCACGAATCGTTCCGGACGAGCGCGCCAATTCCTTGATTGTCTTCGCCTCCAAGGAGGACATGCACATGATCACCAATGTCGTTTCCAAGGTGGACCGGCTGCTTGCGCAGGTGCTGATCGAAGCGATCATCATGGACGTCAAGCTCAGCGATAGTCTCGAGTACGGGGTGTCTGCCATGATGCCCCCGCAGAAGAATGGGAGGCTGACCTCCATCGCCGGCATGAACAATGGCCAGTCCCTTTTCAGCGGAGTCTCCAACCTAACCTCGGGGCTTCCGGGCGGATTCACCTACTTCGGAAAGTACGGGGGTGATCTGAACGTCGCGGTCACCGCCATCGCGGGTAACGGACGAGGTCAGGTACTGCAAACTCCACGAGTGCAGACTAGTCATGCCATGCCCGCCACGTTCTTCACCGGTGAGACTGTCCCCTATATCACGAGCAGCTCCTATGGGGGATACGGCTACGGAGCGAGTTCCCAGTACCAGCAACTGGAAGTGGGGATTAGCCTCGACGTCACCCCCTACATCACCCCGGACGGATTGGTGGTCATGGACATTCAGCAGACCATCGAGGAAGTCTCCGGCTATACCGAGATCGCAAACGTCGGCAAAGTCCCCAACACCACGCGGCGCGAGGCTAGTTCCATGGTTTCCGTCCGCGACTCTGACACCATTATGCTCGGTGGCTACATTCGAAATGCGAAGAACAAAGGCAAATCCGGGATCCCGATTCTCATGGACATACCCGGGCTGGGCGCTCTCTTCCGGAAGACCACCTCGGACAACTCTCGCAGCGAACTGATCGTCCTGCTCCGTCCCACGGTACTCGCCACCCCACAGGATGCGGCGATCATCGCCGGTCAGGAACAGCAGCGCATGCCAGGCATTCGTGAAATGGAAGAGGAGATGAGGCAGATGGAAACTGACCGGAATGCCCACGCGGACAAGAAGGTTGGCAAAGGGAAGAATAAGTAGGCCCGGCCCGGAGCAGGCAGTTAGGATAGCCAAGAGCCGCTTTGCCAGAGCCGTGAGGCGCTCAGGGGGATCCGAACAGAGCGTCGATGCGCTGCTTCACCCCCAGATCCATGACGATCTTCGGTGGCCAGGGCCGCTGAAAGCCTTCACCGGCCAGCTTTCGCGTTGCATCGATCCCGAGCTTGCCGCCCACCCCGACTAGGTCAGTAGCATGGTCAAGAACGTCAGCGGGGCCGCGGGAAACAAGGCAATCCCGCTGCGGATCCGTGTTGGCACAGAGGTGGAACAAAACGGCGCTGGTGTTATGCACATCCACATCCTCATCTACCACCACCAGGTACTTCGTGAACATCATCTGCCCCATGCCCCATAAGCCGTGCATGATCTTGAAGGCCTGCATCGGATAGCGCTTGCGGATCGATACAAAAACCATGTTGTGAAAGACCCCTTCGGCCGGAAGTGCGATATCGACGATCTCGGGGAAATTCATCCGGAACACGGGGAGAAACAACTTCACACTGGCACCCCCGATATAGAAGTCTTCCATCGGAGGAATGCCCACAATGGTCGCGGGGTACACCGCGTCTTTCCGGTGTGTGATGGCAGTGATGTGCAGAACCGGATACAAATCCGGCAGCGTGTAGAATCCCGTGTGATCCCCAAAAGGTCCCTCTTCGCGAAGAGGCTCCGTAGGGTCGACAAAACCTTCGATCACAAAATCCGCATTGGCGGGAACCTCGAGATCCACGGTCTCACAGCGGACCAGCTCCACCGACTTCTTGCGCAAGTACCCTGCTAGGAGAAACTCGTCCACCCCTTCGGGCAAAGGCGCTGTGGCGCAAAACGGGTACATCGGATCGCCCCCAAGGAAAATCGCCACTGGCATGCGCTGGCCACTCTGGTAGTACTTGCGGCCGTGGCTGGCACCCACTTTCTGCAACTGCCAATGCAGCCCAATCGTGGATTCATCATAGACCTGGACGCGGTACATCCCCACATTACGCTCGCCCGTGTCAGGGTCTTTGGTCACCACGCAGGGAAGTGTGATGAACCTGCCCCCATCCCGAGGCCAACACTGCAGGATCGGCATGTCCAAAAGGGTGGGCAGGCTGGGCCTCTCCGCATCCTCCACCCTGGGGGCACTCGGCCAGGTTTGCGTGGGCGGAGGAACCTCGAAACGCTGAATGACTTCCTTGCAGGCACCACTCTTGACGACCTTGGGTCTGGCATGCCGCAAGTCCATCGCCACCAGGAGCAGTTTCAGCGCTTCCGAAAAACTGGTAGGAGGTTTTGCCTTGAGCAAGGCTGCCATTTCGAGGGCGACTTCCTCCACGGAGTTGGCACCCATGCCTAGGGCCATCCTGCGGTAGGAGCCTAGCGTGTTGATGGCGAGCGGAAAGGGGGATACCTTCCCCTGAATGGTGGGTTTTTCCACCAAGACCGCTTTTCCGCCTCCTGGCTTCTTCATCTCCCGGTCCGCGACTTCGGTGATCTCCTGTTCCGTGGCCAAAGGTTGTTGCACGCGGATCAGTTCACCCTGTTGCTCAAGTTCGATCAGGAACGCTCGAAAGGAATCGAAAGCCATGGGTCCTTTGTAGATCAAGCCGGGCTATCGGCAAAGGACAATTCCGAATTGACGAGCAGGCTTGGTTAGGGAGAAGTTCCTCCCATGCGCCCCAAAGCCCTGTATGCAAAGGGCCTCTTGACCGGCCTGCCGGTTCGCTTGGAAACGAGCGTGGACGGGAGGGTCTCCCTGCAGCCTTGCCAGGAGGGCCGGCGGACGGAGTGGTGGGTCGCGCCCGGATTACTGGATCTCCAGGTAAACGGCTTCGCCGGCGTTGACTTCCAACAGAGTGGTTTGACTTCCGAACAGCTCCTCCAGTCTGCCATGGGTTTGCTTCGCTGTGGCTGCACTTGTTTTTTCCCAACGGTCGTCAGTGACGACTGGGATGCGATGCTCGAAAAGCTGAGTCAGCTCAAGGACCTGCGGGCCCAGCATCCGCTCTTGCGCGCAATGATGGCGGGGTGGCACTTGGAGGGTCCATTCCTCTCTGAGGAACGCGGCTATCATGGTGCTCACCCTCCCGAAAAACAGGTCGACCCCAAGCCATCCCATTTCCGCGCCCTGCGAGCGCTCCTCGGCCCAGACCCAATCCTGGTCACCCTGGCTCCCGAACGAAAAGGATCGCTTCAGGCCATCCGTACGGCGTCTCAACTTGGAATCGGGATCAGCCTCGGTCACACCAACGCGGATGCCCGCACCATCCGTGAAGCGACTGAGAGCGGGGCGGTAGGCTTCACGCACTTGGGAAATGCCTGTCCCCAGTTGCTCGACCGGCACCAGAACATTCTGTGGAACATCCTGGACCAGGATTCTCTCCGAATCTCTCTCATTCCCGATGGCCTCCATGTTTCACCAACCCTTTTCCGGCTGATACACCGGGCGTATCCCGGCAATTGTATTCAGTACGTTACCGACGCCATGTCGGCGGCGGGAGCCCCCCCGGGCCGTTACACCCTGGGAAAACTGGTCCTGGATGTCGGTCCGGATCGCATCGTGCGTCAACCAGGCGAGACCAACTTTGCTGGCTCCAGTCTGACACCGATCGAGGGAGTCCGACGCGCGTTCCGGATGTTGCACGGCGAGGGAATCGCAAGCATCGGACGAGTTGATAACTGGGGTAGGCGTGAAAGAGAACTCTTGGCCTCAATTTGGCGAAGGTACTCAGTCGTCCCCGGGACCTGGGTGCGCCACCAAGGAGGACGGGGCTCAGGAGCAGTTCCCTCCTATTGTCTCTTTCGCCTGGATCCAGAGACCGTCGTCCGGGACTTGAGGGTCTTCGCCGACGGTAAGGAATGGGAGGATTTGGCTTAGGACGTCCTCAACAGCCAGAGCCTCCAAGCCACCCGAAGGTTTCAGAATGGTGACCGAGTCGCCCCGGGGCCTCCATATCTGGTCATCACTCTTGCCCCAAAGCGCCAGAACCGGACGCCCCAAAGCCGCCGCCAGGTGCGTGATTCCTGAGTCATGCCCGATGAAGTGAGAACACGATGCGAGTCGCGATGCGAGGGTGTTGAGGTTCAGACTGCGAGCCATTTCCAATCGGCAGGCAGGCCAGCAATGGGCGAGGCGCTCGAGCCGATCGCCCTCCGCCTCACCCCCCACCAGCAGCAGGCGGCAAGAGGATGTGCGTGCCAACCGAGTCAGGAGTTCCGCCCAGCGGGGCTCAGGCCAGTTCTTTTGCATGCTTCCGCTGCCAGGGTGCACGGCGAGGAGGAAATCGCTCGCCCGGGCAGTGGGTTCAGCGGGAGGGGTCGGCGCTGCCAGCCTCGGCACAGGATCGGCATCAAGAATGGCCAATCGCTGCAGCGCTTCCAGCAAGGAGTCCGTGGCGTGAAGGGATCCGTTGGCGTCGGGTCGGTGGCAACCAGCAATATAGACCGCATCACAGCATCTCTTCACGTTTCCTTCGAAGAAGCCGTCAGGATCGAAAAGGTAGGAAATAACCACGCTGAAGGTTCGAAAGTAACCGACCCACTCCTGAGGAAGGTCGGCGTCCGGAGCAAAGAACATCGCGAGTGACCGATGCTCAAGGGAGCGCACTTCCTCCGCGAAGCCCCCCAACATAGCCAGCTGAGCGATATGAGGGTACCCCAACACTTCTAGCCGAGCTTGCGGAAAACGAGTGCGGAGGGCGGCGAGCACAGGCAACGTCAGCACGAAATCCCCAATCGCCCCACCACGCACCACGAGAATCCGTCCCTGTGGTTTGCTTGAGCCATGGGAACCCGTTGACACCAGCAACAGCGGTCGGGTTTAGGTCTGGCGAAAAACCGTCAGACCGAGGATAGCCACGAGGATTCCCAGCGCAAAACGGAGGGCGCTGAACACGCGGGTTCGCGTCTCGGATGCCGTGGTGTATTGAATCAGGTCCCGCAGACGCCAGGGGGAAATGGAGTACCACAGGGCCGATACGATCCAAAGATAAGCCCAAACCACCACCACCAGCCTCCACTGCGTGTCCACCCAACGAGCGGAGTCGAGAACGACTTTCGATACCAGCAGGACCACGACTGCCAAGCCCCTAACGGCGAGGTAGTCCTTCACAAAGAAGCAACTCCCCACCCCCACCACCCCGAAGCCGATGAGCATGGCTGGTTTGAAGGCGGCAAAATCCGCGATCGGATCGGTCTTCACGTTCCAGAGGAACCACAACGTGCCGGCCAGCATGAGTGCAAACCCGATTGGCTGACTTCGGGGAAACTTCCGAAGTGCCTCGCCGTAGGCGGCGGGCTTGAGCAAACCATACACCTGCGGGACCGCAAAGCCCACACCAAGCAGAATCGAAAGCAACGACAAACTATTCAAAGACATAATGTTCCAAGGGCCAATCCGCCCGTCCAAACGCCTTCAACATGGCGAACCTCCACAAGAAAAGCAACTTCTTGCCGTGGCAACTCGTTCTCAACGAAACGCAAGCTCACCGAAAAGAAAAGCCTATCTTATTCTCCTGCAGTTGTTTAACAACATTAACCAACACCAGTTGATTCGTCCAAGCCAATCACAGCCGGGTCACCATACAATGTCACCAGACTCGCCCTCGTCACCCGGAGGCGCATCACCTCGCCAATATGCCGCTGCGCCCCCTCGAAGACGACAATCTTGTTGCACCGGGTTCTACCTTCCAGGCGAGCGGGGTTCTTTCGACTCGGTCCCTCCACGAGCACTTCCACTTCCCGGTTCACCAAGGATTGGTATTTCCTGGCCCCTGTCTCATTCACAAGTTGAAAGAGCCTTTGATGTCGAACTTCGCGAGTCTCCTCGGGAACCTGGTCGGCGAGGGCAGCAGCAGGCGTGTCCTTGCGAGGCGAGTACTTAAATACGTATGCGCTGTCAAAGCCCACTTCACGGACCAAGGCAAGGCTCTCTTCAAAATCCTCCTCCGTTTCCCCCGGAAAACCGACGATGATGTCGGTGGAAATCCCGATGTTCGGCTTCACTTGACGCAACTTGGCGACGATCTCCAAGAAACGTTCCCGATCATGCCCGCGGTGCATCAGTTTGAGGATCCGGTTGCTCCCACTTTGTACAGGAATGTGAGCACTCTCGCAAAGCAAAGGGAGCCTGCCGTAGGCCTCCACCAGATCATCCCCATACCCCTTTGGATGAGGCGAGGTAAATCGGATCCTCCGCAAACCCTCCACTCCGCTCACCGCCTCCAGAAGTTGTACAAAGGGGGATTTGCCACCCAGGATCGGAATCATCCGTTTTCCATAGCTGGTCACGATCTGGCCCAGCAATGTAATCTCCCTAACACCTTTGTTCGCAAGCTCAGTGCATTCGCGGACGACATCGTCAATCGACCGACTCTGTTCCTCTCCCCGGGTTTGGGGCACGATGCAGAAAGTGCAGTGCTGGTTGCAGCCCTGCATAATGTTGACATAGGCCGTCACTGCCTTTGCTTTTCCCATCCCAGCAGGCAGATGCTCCCCGCGCTTTGCTTCGCTCCCCTGCTCCACCTCGACATCACAGACTCTCGCCGCACGCCCCGATAGCAGATCGTCGACGTACTCCACCGCACGATGAAACTTCTGGGTGCCAAGAACCAGATCTACCCCAGGCATCTGTTCGATCAGGCTCTGTCCGCGGCTTTGGGCCATACACCCCAGAAAACCAAGCACGGCGTCGGGTCGATGTTTGCGAAACTGGCGGGTCAGAGCCAGCATCTTTCCCATGGCTTTCTGCTCCGCGGAATCTCTTACGCTGCAGGTGTTGAGCAGCACAACATCCGCAACGTTCTCCGAGAGGGCCAAGGTGTAACCACGAGCCAGGAATTGAGCAGCTACGGCCTCTGAATCCCGCTCATTCATCTGACAACCGTAGGTCTTTATGTAAACACTGGGCATTTTTCAGTCAAAACGAGGGAAACCTAAGCGAGCCCGGGGGGCGAAGAAAGTGAAAACCCAGTCTTTTTTTGCCGCACCCAAGCCAAAATCGGGGTTTGCTCCAGCAAGAGCCTTCAAACCAACAAGAAGCAAGCGGCGCCCCATCAAGGATTGGCAGCGCTAAACCGGATCAGGGGTTGCCCCGCGGGGAAATGCCGGTCGTAAAACTCCTGGAGCGGACCAGAGTACATGGCCACCCGAACGGCGCCCCAGGTGGCCTGGTCTCCCGTGGCATAGTACAAGTAGGTCCGCCCCTCATGCTCAAACAGGTCCACATCCGAGTTGTTGATCCCCTCCCCTTTGCCAGCCTCCAGAATCGGATTCCAGGGACTCAGTTCCCAAGTCGCCAGGTCGCGCGAACGAGCCATGAAGGAGACCCATCCCTCGTGGCCTGGGACAGCTGCGTGCAAATAGATCACGTAGTAATACGGGGCGATGAATCGGATCACCGGACAGGCGCTGTATTCGCGGTTGACGCCCGTAAAGGTCAACCCGGGGATCTTGGTCCAATTGGAAAGGTCCTTGGACCGTGCGAAACGGAAGCAGAATTGGACCGGCAGATTGGACTCGTAGGCCATCAAATAACCCTGCTCGTCGTGACAAACGGAGGAGTTGAACAGATGCTCGTCCCCTTCCTTCTCGATCGCCGGTTCCCGTTTCCAATCGGTAAGGTTGGTGGTGCTGAACCGGTAGATGCTCTGGAACCAATCGTGATCGCTCCCTTCTGAAGCAAAAGCATTCAGCTCATTGCCCCTCACGAAGAGGCTGACAAACGAATGTCCCTCGGCAAACCGAGCGACCTGATTCCCGGTCTGCAGATCTCTGAGAAAAAGGTGCATGCTCGCCTTGTACTCATCCGTTTTGTTCTTCGTATCATCCCGATAATTCAGGCCGAGTAAGAGCCGGCCCTGGTAGACCGCCGGGCTATTCTCCATGGCCCCTCCGTAGCTGAAAGGAAGTTTCACCAACTCAGGCCGTCCTCGGGTGCCGCTGCGTCCCACCCCAACCGGTTGCGAGAAGGACGAGGGCATCAGGCTGTTAAAGGTCTCCACCGGCCAGAACCTCAGCCGTTCGAATCCCACAGGCACTGGTTGCCGATACTGCACATAGGCGCGGACTTTGCCCTGAAGACGGTAGGATATGTCACCCTTGCGCGTACCGAAAACTTTGTATCCCAGAAGCGTGCAGTCCTCCAGTTCCACATGAAGCTGTTTGCCGTCTTTGCAGCCGCAACAGATCACTCCCGAGGAGGGGGTCCCATGGGGTTGAGAAAAGTTCAAGACGATAAGCCGACAATTCTTGAAGCGTACTCTGGTAAAGAGATCGTCCACTCCAGGATACCCCGCTTGGAGAGCATTATCCGGGCCGGCGATGGTGCAGTCCTCGAAGAGGGCGTGCGGCGAAGACGGCATGGCTGGGCTCTCCCCACGCACATAGACACCGCCAGCATCGCCCCACCAGTCCATGTTCAACAGATAGCATCGGCGGAACGTGACCGGTTCCTTTTCGCGCGGAGAATGGGCAATCACACACGCCCCGGCAAAACGACCAATCCCGACACAGTCTTCCACCAGCGCGGAAAATGGAGCCCCTTTGCGATTGGTAAGATCCCAACCCAAACCTGCCTCCGAGCCGGTGGAATAGATGCGGCGATAGATCCAACGATCCCAAATAACGGCGGAGTAGTCAGGGTCACAGCGCCATGGCCCCCACCAGTCGACGCTCTTCAAGCCCGTCTCCCCCTGAGGATCCCCCTCTTTGAGAATCATGAAGGTGGGGTTGCCGGTCGGAGCCTTGGGGTTCGTACGCACGATCTCCAGTGGTGCCCCGGAGTCCAAAACCACCCATCCCTGCGCCCCCGAACCCAGGCTGCCATCATAGTCACCCACGAGCAGATTGTAGGCCCCTTCCGCCCCTGAGAAAGCCGGGTAAAGGTTGGCTTCGGCGTAGGTATCAGGACGCACCACCACCCGATGGCCTCCCTTGCCGTCAGGTACCGCCAAAAGAGCGGCCTGGATCGTGTGAAACGCCTTCGCCCAGGAACTACCATCCGAATTGTCGCCGAGCTTGGACACGTAGATCGTGGAACCGCGATTTCCGCTGTAGTTCGCCGCGGCAGGGTCCCAAACGGCTTCAGCCCTGACGGCGGGCGGCGAGGATAGAAAAGCCAGGAGTGCCAGGGAAAAGGCGCAGAGGGAGGTGGAGGTCTTCATGATGGATATCCTGACACAGTCATCTCACGCTGCTTTCCAGGCGTCAAGACCTTGACTTCAAACATGACGAGTCCAGTCTTGGAAACAGCCACTACACCGGCTTACTTGGTCATGAATGTCTCGATTGCCTACGGAAAACGCAATTTGGATCTGTGCCTGCCCGCCGAGCAGACGACAGTGTTTGAGCCCCAGAAGACGCAAGGTCTGAGCGACGAGCGACAATCCTTGCGGGCCGCGCTTCAGTCCCCCATCGGCGCATCGCCCCTGAGCTCCCAAGTTTCTGCTGCAACCGATATTTGTATTGTTTTCACCGACAGCACACGGGCCACCCCTAACCATCGTTTGATTCCCTGGCTGTTGGAGTACCTCGAAGAGGCTGGGGCTGAACCGTCGCGCATTACACTTCTCAACGGCACGGGCACACATCGCCCCAACACTCCTTTGGAACTGGCAGAGATGCTGACCCCAGCGGTCCTCGAGAAGTACCGCGTGGTCAACCATCACTGTGATGAGGAACACGTCCTGTTGCCTGCAGGCCAGATTCGCGGCAAAACCGCCTGGCTGAATCGTCACTTGGTCTCGGCGGACTTGAGGATCATCACCGGATTCATCGAACCCCACTTTTTTGCAGGTTTCAGTGGGGGGCCGAAGGGGGTCATGCCAGGCGTCGCTGGACTGGCTACCATCATGGAGAATCACAGCCCACGCAACATTGCAGACCCGCTGGCGACCTTCGCGATCACAGAGGGGAATCCTATTTGGGAGGAAATGCGCGACGTGGCCCTCCTCGTCGCTCCGCTGTTTCTGCTGAATGTCGCCTTGAATGAGGAACGCGAGATCACCGGCCTATTCGCCGGCGACCTTCTGGAAGCACACCGGGCGGGAGTCGACTTCGTAAAACGGACCGCAATGTGTCCCACTTCAGCCCCGTTCGATTTGGTGATTACCTCCAACAGCGGATTCCCGCTGGACCAGAATCTCTACCAGGGGGTGAAGGGAATGGCGGCAGCCGCCCGAATTGTGAAGCCGGGGGGTATCATCCTGCTAGCCTGCGAATGCAGCCAGGGCGCTCCGGGTGGAAGTCATTTCGAGAAAACACTCCTGAGTGCCTCGAGCGTCGAAAGGCTGGCTCACACCTTGTCCGGACGCACCCACACTGTGCCTGAGGATTGGCAGGTTCAAATCCTGATCAACGTGAGGCAGAAAGCGGAGGTCATGCTCTACAGCACCCTCCCTGCCGACCAGGTCGCTCGGTTCCACCTCAGCCCGGTTGAGGATCTCCACCGCGAAGTCCATCGACTTCTGAAAAGCCTCGGGGAGTCATCGAGGGTTGCCGTGCTACCGCAAGGGCCGCTCGCAATTCCTTACCTGGAGAGCTAGGAGGCGTCCCTTACTTCCCGTTGGTGCTTGGGAGAGAGGAACCAGGCGGCAAGCCGGGTGCCGCCGAACTCTGGCTGCCTGTCTCTCGCATTGTCCGCAGGAACAATATGAGGTTCAGCACCACGATTCCCAGGACGAGCAGAAACAGGACCCTTCTTGCCTTATTCCCTGCCGCTACGGATGGCTCTTCTCCGTGCCCGGGCTGATTGGCAGATTCAGTTTCCACCTGGTGAGCTTAGGCCATGACGACGTTTAGGACCAACGGAATCGAGCTGGACGGGTGCGGTACGCACTCGACCTTCATCGCTTTCCTCTGGGGATCATCCGGTGCTATACCATTAGCCCATAGGAGGATACAGCACGCGTCGAAACCGGGTGAGAAACGCGCAACTCAGGACCCTGCGGTCCGCGAAGAGAGAACAAGAGGCGGTGCTGACTGCGTGAATTGGAAAACGATCGCCTTCACAAAATGCTTGCGTGTAGCTAGGTACAGGGCTTTGCTAGCAGGAGTGAACCTGCCTGAAGCAGGTAGTAAGCTAGTCAACATGAGTCGATGTCGCGTTCAGGTCGTGTACTCAGGCCCTGTTCAGGGTGTCGGCTTCAGGTACACCGTCAAGTCTATCACTTGCGGCTTTGATGTGACGGGTTTGGTGCGAAATCTGCTAGATGGAAGGGTCGAACTTGTCGCAGAAGGGACTCGTCAGGAGCTGGAAGAGTTCCTGCAGGCGATTCGCGAGTCAGGTCTGGGCTCATTGATCCGCCAGGAAGAGATTTCTTGGTTGCAGGCGAAAAGTGACATGCGCGGTTTTGAAATTGCTGGCTAAGGACAATACATGGCAATGAAGTTTGCGATTCTGGCGGACATCCACGCGAATCTTGAGGCGCTGCAGACGGTGTTGGAAGACGCCAAGAATGCGAAGTGCACTCATTACGCCTGTTTGGGGGACGTCGTCGGCTACAACGCCAATCCGAAGGAGTGTCTGGATATCATCCGCGGAATGGGGATGCCATGCGTCAAAGGCAACCACGATGAGTATTGCTCCATTGACGAGCACCTGGAAGGCTTCAACCCTGCTGCGGCGGAGGCGGTTCAGTGGACTCGCAGTCAACTGACCGCAGACGACCGCAAGTGGTTGCGTGAGCTCAAGTATCTAAGGCTGGTGACCAGCTTCACGATTGTTCACGCCACCATGGATGCCCCGCAAAGGTGGGGATACGTTTTCGATAAGCTGGCTGCCGCAGCTTCCTTCACCTATCAGAACACTGCCGTTTGTTTTTTTGGCCACACCCATGTCCCGGTCGCTTTCATTCGCGACAGCATGGTCCGCGGCGGCACTTACTCCAAATTCCGGGTCGAGCCAGGCAAGAAGTACTTTGTCAACGTTGGCAGCATCGGGCAATCCCGCGACGGCGTCCCCAAAGCCACCTATGTCATCTACGACATGGATGACCAAAGTATTGAGCTGCGCCGACTGGACTACGACATGGCGACGACGCAGAAAAAGATCATTGCCGCTGGCCTCCCTCACCGACTGGCCGACCGCCTCCCTGAAGGACGGTAAGTCGACCCGACGACGGCTTGCGCCCGGTGACCCTTGGCTTACCCTTGAAAGTACTGATTCTCAAGCCAAGTTCGCTGGGGGATGTCGTTCACGCGCTTCCCGTTGCGCGCATGCTGAAAAGGCATCTGCCCAGCAGCGAGATCTTCTGGTGGATCGACGCGGGCCTGGCTCCCCTGCTGCAGTCCGATCCGGACCTGACTGGGGTTGTGGAATTTCAGAGGCAAAGATGGAGGTCTCCCCTGCGTTGGATGGAGGCTTTGCGCAGCCTGTGGTCTATCCGAAGCCACCGTTTTGACTTGGCGATTGATCTGCAGGCGCTCGCCCGAAGTGCGGTGGTGGCTTGGCTGTCCGGTGCCCGCCGCGTAATTGGATTGGGGGACCCCCGGGAGGGAGCTCCCACGTTCCACGATTCCTCGATTCCCAGACCCTCTTACAATACTCATGCCGTGGACTGGTATTTGGAGGTGCTGCGCCTTACTGGAACTCCACTACGGTGGGATTTTGAGTGGTTGCCACGTTCCGACAGCGTCCGGACCTCCATTCACCGGAGATGGCAGGTCGAGGATTCCCCATGGATTCTCTTGCAGCCAGGAGCACGCTGGCCAAACAAGCGATGGCCCGAGGAGAATTTCCGGGATCTCATCACGGCCCTGGGTCAGAAATACCCCCGGGTGAGATTCGGTATCCTGGGCTCCGCAGCAGAGAGCACGCTGGGGCAATCGCTTGCCGCCGCCGTGCCGGGGCGATGCCTGGACCTAACGGGAAAGACCAGTCTTCCAGAAATGATCGAGTGGATTCGCGCTGCGAAACTCTTGATATCCAACGATTCAGGCCCGATGCATATCGCCGCTGCGGTAGGCACCCCCGTGGCTGCGGTGTTTGGCCCAACGGAACCTTCCCGAACCGGGCCCTATCGGCAGTGGGAAGGGGTTCTCCAGAAAAGCCTGGAGTGCGTGCCTTGCATGAGCAGTCGTTGCCACCACCCCCAGCCGTTGGCATGCATGAAGGCAGTCACTCCGCAAGAAGTCTTGAACCTGGCCTGTCTCCTGCTAAAGAAGGTCCAGGGTAATGACGACCAACGAATGCTATGCTCTCTTTAAGTGGCCCCTCAAAAAAAGGCATCCTGTGAGATCTCTATTCCTTGCCCTGTCCTTAACCCTGCTCAGCAGTGTCACGGCGTCGGCGCAAATAAGCGTCGAAGTCACCTTCGACCAGGAGCAGTTCATTGCCAGCGAACCTCTCTTCGCGGTGGTCAGAATCGTGAACTTCAGCGGACGCACCCTCAGTCTCGGAACCGAAAAGGACTGGCTTCGGTTTGACGTCGCCAGCGCCGGCGACTACATCGTGAAGAAGCTTGACGATCCACCGGTGGTGGAACCTTTCGAGCTTCCCTCCGCCTCCCGAGTGACGCGACGGGTTAACATCGCTCCCTACTTCGAGATGCAGCAGGCTGGCCGCTATTTCGTGACCGCCACCGTAAAAATCCCCGGTGCTTCCGAGGAACTCATGAGCAAACCCAAAGGGGTCAATATCTCCGCCGGCGTTCGCATGTGGGACCAGGAATTTGGGATGACAGCAGCGGATGGCACACAGGAGGTACGCCGGTGGAGCCTCCTCCAAGCGATGAACCAAAGGGCTGTGCGACTTTACGTTCGGCTGGCAGACCAGCAGGATGTGGTCGTCTATCGCATTTACCCCATCGGTCCGCTCATTTCTTTCACCAAGCCGGAGCACCAGATTGACCAGGATGGCAGTCTGCACGTGCTCTTCCAAACTGGCGCCAAGGCGTTTACCTACTGCAAGATCGACACCGAAGGCGAACTCACTCTTCGAAGAACCCATGAGTACACGGATACCAGACCGTCACTCAAGGTGGACCGCGAAGGGACGATCAAGGTTATTGGTGGTCGCCGGACTCCTTCCCCAAGCGACCTGCCTAGCGAGGAAAAGAAGCCCGCTGACGCGCCCGGCACCAACGCCGTGAATCTTGCTCCGACACCGTCGACGAACGCGGTGGTTCCCTTGCCCACCTCGCCGAATCCCGCCACCAACAACCTAGTCCCAACCCCGAAGTAAGGAACCGCTCCGGAGGCGAGCCCAAGTCAACGCACTCCTCGCGGACAGGATCTGGGTAAGGTCAGCCAATGGGCTGTTGCTGACTGAGGCAGTGCAGCGTTCCGAATCCCAAGACTAAATCGACGGCGTGAATGCCAACGACAGGGCGGTCTGTAAACAGCTCGGATAGAGTGCCTAAAGCGACCCGGTCGTTGGGGTCGTTGAATGTAGGCACGATGACCGCCGCGTTGCTGATGTAGAAGTTGGCATAACTGGCGGGCAAACGATACCCATCATAATAAATGGGGGCAGGCATCGGAAGCGGCACCACTTGGATTCTGGCACCATTCTCCAGCTTCATTCCCTGCAGTCGCTCTCGATTCTCCATCAACGGTCGATAGTTGATGTCTTTGGAATTGGCTTCGAGGGCTAACACCACCGTCGTTGGATTGACAAAACGGCAAATGTCGTCCACGTGCCCATGTGTATCGTCCCCGACCACCCCTCCTCCCAGCCAAAGGACATTGCTCACCCCCAGGTTACTCTTGAGAACCGAGTCAATCTCCTCCCTCGTCAACCCTGGGTTGCGAACCTGCGTTTCCTGGTCCAGGAGACATTCCTCGGTAGTCAACAGAGTACCGCGCCCATTCACGTCGATTGCCCCTCCTTCGAGCACGAAGTCTTTCCCGGCGTGCTGGGCATGAAAAAGTTGCTTCTTCAACCGGCGGGCTGCCATGACAGGGATCGTGCGGTCCTTCTGCCAGTTGGGATACTTCGCCCAGGCGTTGAAATGGAAGTGGACGATGGCGGTTTCCCTGACCTTGCCAGTCCTTCTGACGAAAATGGGGCCACTATCGCGGGTCCAACCGCGATTGGTGGGGTGAACGATGAATTCCACCTGAGCAAGATCCGCTCCTGCCCGAGTCAAGTACTTGGCCGCCTTTGCCCTGTCTGCGGGGGAATTGACCAGCAGGCGAACCGTTTCTCCGGGGCCGATCTTGCGCACCATCTCGCCGTAAACCCATCGAATGGTGTCCACTTTCCGAGGCCAGTCCGTAGCATTGTGGGGCCAAGCAAGCCAAGTGGCTTCGTGGCGTTCCCATTCGGCAGGCATGACGAACCCGCTTGCAGCAGGGCTCAAAGGCGAAACAGCTTTGATCTTCTTCATACGGCCGAGAGGATAGAATCCTTCGCGAGAGTTGTCTACCACCAGCCTTGCCGTTTTGTGTCATAAGTGATTGGCAAACCTGATCGACGCGGTATAGTGAGCTCTCAACGTAAGCTATTGACTGAGCATGAAAAAGAAAAACCGTTACCGCGAAGATTTGACCGAGACCCCGGACTGGCTGCTGAAGAAGAAGTGTCCCAACAAGGACAAGTACCTTTCCGGCAAACGCATCATGCCCAAAGGGATCACCGGTAAGGAAAAGTTCCCTGACCTGATTGACAGCGCCTTTCTGGCATACAATTCGGCCCGGCTCCATGAGGGCTGCCAATTGTTCAGCGGGAAAATGCTGGAACAGGACGTCACGGTCGGCATGAGTCTCGCTGGCGCTCTCACCCCCGCCGGCCTGGGTTGTTCCTGTATCGTGCCTTTGATCAAAGCCGGCTTTGTGGATTGGATCGTAGCGACCGGTGCCAATCTATACCACGATCTCCACTTCGCCTTTAATTTCCCGGTTCACGTGGGAAGTCACCAATTGGATGACACGGATCTGCGAACGAACGATATCGTTCGCATTTATGACGTGCTTCTCGGTTACAGCGACTGCCTGATGGCCACAGATGAGATCTTGCGCGGCATGCTCGTCCAGCCCGAGTTCCAGAAGGAGATGGGCACAGCGGAACTCCACTACCTGATCGGCCGTTATGCCGCAGAGTGGGAGCGAAAAGCTGGCCTCAAGGATGTCTCGGTACTGGCAGCGGCTTACCGCTGCGGCGTTCCCTGCTATACTTCCTCGCCGGGCGATTCCACCATCGGCATGAACGTGGCCGGTGTCGAACTGCGCGGCAACGGGCTACGCGTGAATCCCTCGATTGATGTTAACGAGACGACCAGCTATGTGCTGGCCGCGAAACGCTCCGGCGGTAAGAGCGCTGTCATGCTCATGGGCGGCGGCAGTCCCAAGAACTTCATGCTCCAAACAGAACCTCAAATCCAGGAGGTGCTGCGCATCAAGGAAGTCGGCCAGGACTATTTCTTCCAGGTCACCGACGCCCGGCCCGATACCGGCGGCCTCTCCGGAGCAACCCCACACGAAGCCGTCAGCTGGGGCAAAGTTGATCCCGACCGCCTTCCCGACGCGGTCGTCTGCTACGCCGATACCACCATTGCCCTGCCCGTCTTGACCCACTATGCGCTGGCCCGCCATCCGAAGCGTAAATTGAAACGCTTGTACGACAAGCGCGCCGAGTTCCTCACCGCGCTCAAGAAGGAGTACTTCCTTCACAACAAGGTCAAGATGCTCGACGGCGCCGAACCCGTTTATTGATCAACGAAGTCAGTAAGACATGAAACACCCTTCTCCTCTAGCCTGAGGGGAAGGGTGGTTCCGCATAGGCAGACTGGACTAACGAGAGGAAAGGGTGATTCATGACCAAGAAACGACTGATAGAGATCGCACGCCAACACGGCACTCCGGTTGTCGTGGTGGATCACGAGGTGATCCGCAGGAACTTCAAAGCCTTTCGTGAACACCTGCCCAAGGTTCAGGCCTACTACGCCGTGAAGGCGAACCCGGACCCTGCCATCGTGCGGACTCTCTACAAGAGCGGAGCCAGCTTCGACGTTGCCTCCTTGGCGGAGTTTATGCTGGTCCACGAGAACCTCGCGGGCCTCTCGAAGAAGGAACAGCAGGACTTCATTTGGGACAAGATCATCTATGCCAATCCCACCAAACCCAAGGAGACCCTCCTGGCTTTGGACCAATACAAGCCACTGGTGACCTTCGACAACCTGGCGGAGCTCAAGAAGATCAAGAAGTTCGCCCCCAACGCGGGAGTGGTTCTTCGGCTGCGCGTGCCCAATACGGGCTCCGTCGTCGAACTCTCCTCCAAGTTCGGAGCCGAGGCCGGAGAAGCCGTGGACTTGATCATCGCCGCCTTTGAGATGGGCCTGGTGGTGGAAGGGATCAGCTTCCACGTGGGAAGCCAATGCACGAATTTCCACAACTTCGTCGAAGCGCTGAACATGTCGGCCAGCGTAATGCAGGAAGCCAAAGATCGCGGACACGAGATCAAGATCCTGGATATCGGCGGAGGTTTCCCTGCGCCTTACCACCGGGATGTCCCTCCCATCAAAGAACTGGCTCGGAGGATTAATGCTGAAATCGATCGGCTGTTCGCTCCCAATATCCAGATCATCGCTGAGCCAGGACGCTTCATGGTGGCCTCGGCCGTGACGGTGGTAGTGAAGATCATAGGCAAGGCGCGACGCGACGGGAAGACCTGTTACTACATCGACGACGGGGTTTACCACACGTTCTCCGGCATCATTTTCGATCACATCCAGTACCATCTCCAGTCCTTTAAGAAAGGGAAACCCGAGATTTGTGCGGTGTTTGGCCAGACGTGCGATGCGCTGGACAAGGTCTCCTTGTCCGAGGACCTGCCGAACCTGGAGATCGATGACCTGCTCTTCTCGGAAAACATCGGCGCCTACAGCAACGCTTCGGCCACTTGGTTCAATGGCTTCCCACCGGCCAAGGTAGTTCACGTCAACGAATAAATCTGTGCGAAGGTGCCAAGCCTTCGAAGCCTACCTGATCTGGTCTCACGTACATCCGCTCGCCGTTGAGCCAAGCGGCAAAACGAAAATCCCATGAAAGTGATCATCGCTGCTGACCCGTTCGCCCTGAACCTCAAGAAGGCCGTCCTGGAATACCTCCACGACAAAGGACATGAAGTCATCGATCTTGGATCCACGGAGGAAAAAGCGATCCCCTACTTTGAATGCGGGGTCACGGCAAGCAAATCTCTGCAAGCAGGCACTGGAGATCGAGCCATCCTGATGTGCGGCACCGGCATGGGGATGTCGATTGTGGCAAACCGGTTCAAAGGCGTGACCGCCGCCGTGGTCGAATCAGTCTTTGCGGCCAGGATGTGCCGCGCGATCAATAATGCGAACGCTCTTTGCCTGGGCTCCATGATCTGGGGTGAATGGATGGCTAAGGAAGCGGTGGAGGCTTTCCTCACCACGAACCTTGCAGATGGCCTGCCTCAGTTCGCTGACTTTCTGAAGGATGCGCACCAGAAAGTAGAGCGCATACAGCCACCGAGGTAGCGCTTCCGGCGGTCGCAGACCCAGTTCCCTTCCCCCCCCTTCCGACGCCGCAACAGTGCGTTCATCGGATCTATCCGCTCGAGTCCAGTCCCAGCGCCAAAGAAACCGCCCCCCCGCGCGTGAGCTTGAGTTCATCTGCATGTCCAATGCTTATATGACACGTAAGATCTCAAGATCTCCTTTCAAGAGGGAAGTCTGCCCCGGAGAACAACCTCTGGGTGAGCCTCTCATCCTGCCATGAGACTCCCTATTCCCACCCGCCCTTCCCTGATCGCACTGGTACTGGTGGTCATCGCCTTTAGCCTGGTTTCCTCGCGCCGCCCCGCCTCGAGCCTGGCTGAGCCGACCTCTCTGGGTCAGGAAACAGCCCGGAAAGCCACCCATCCCCCTCGCGCCACCGGAAACCATCTAAGCCCGCCGCGTGCCTCACCCGCCTCCGAGAAAGAGGATCCGCCCCCGAGTCAACCCCAATGGGCTAAGCGCCTGGAGGAAGGCGGTTTGCCTAAAATGACCACGGCTGAGGTCGATCGACTCCTGGCAACGGTCGGGCGCACCGGGCCAAACCTCATGGCTGCCCGTCGCCTCACGGGAGATGACACCTATCTCTCGGAGATAACCAATCGCTTTGCCGGGGACCCGCTGGTCCAACAGCATATGGCGCTTCTGCATAGTAAAACCCCGGAGGAAAAGCGTTACTGGCTTGACGCTTATAAGGCCTCTGCCTCGGGCAATGCTCTTCCCCACTATCTGTCTGCGAGTGAAAATCTCAAGCAGGGCGACACTCAAGCTGCGCTCCAGGATCTGCTGGAAGCGGCGAGTCGGCCCAAGTTTGACGCCCAAGTGCTGGAGCAGATGCAGGGCATGGAGGAAATGTTGCTTGCGGCAGAGTACTCTCCCGCTGAAGCCAAAGCGGTAGCCTCCGTCAACACGCTCTTGCCTCAACTGAGCTCCTTGAAGCGATTGTCCCAGGAAGTAGTCGCCCTCCGGCAGCAATACACGGCCGCGGGCGATTCGGCTTCGGCCGACACAATGTTGGAACTAGGGCTCAACCTTGGCCATCGACTTGAGGAGAGCGGAGGTGGGCGGATGATCATCGACCAGCTGGTGGGCCTGAGTATCGAGAAATCACTACTTGCTTCACTTCCTCCAAACGAAGCCATTCCTGCCCTGGGCACTACGCCGTCGGAAAGACTTCAAGAACTCGAACGAAGCAAGCAGGACATGAAGGAACTTGCGCCACTCATTTCCACGCACCTTCAGTATGCCGGGGAGGCCCAAGCGATCAGTTATTTCGACCGAGTGAAAATGAATGGAGAAGTGGCGGCGCTGCGTTGGTTGCGCGATCGACCAACCCAGTAGGCAGGGCTCAGACGGCAAGTCGTTTGCTATCGCCTTGATCGAGAGCGTTGTCTCCCTTCCCAACCGCCCCGCTATCGCCATCACCCTTCCCCCGACAAGCCCAAGCCCTCTAAACACCCCCGGCTCGATACCCCCCTTGAGTACAGCGGAAAATGTTACGTCTAACAAATTACCGTTAAACCGTATTTCTCGAACTGCTCGTCGCGCGTCACTACCGTTAAGTCGTGCAGTTTGGCGGCGGCGATGATGAACCGGTCGCAAGGGTCGTTGTGGATCGGGGGAAGCTGGGCGGCGGCGATGCAAACGTTCAATTCCAGCGGCAGGACGGAAAGTCCGTGATGCTCGACGGTTTTCTCAAACCAAACCTGCGGTGGATGCGGCAGCTTCAATTCTCCCTTGGCCATCTTGAGGGCGACTTCAAAACCGCTCATGGCCGAAACGTAAACAGCAGGGGCTTCGTTGATTTCCTTGAGAGCGTCGCGGCTTAACTTTTTGTCACCACTGGCGAGCCAGAGCAGCGCGCAGGTGTCGAGGATCATCGTGCTGCCTCCGGCCATTCATCATTGGAAAGCGGTTCAACCGGATCGTAGCTGATTTTGATTTTGCCCAAGACGGGGTGGGGTTTGATGCGGTTCACCCGTTTGTGCGGCACAAGGTCAGCGATCGGCTCGCCGTTCCGGCAGATGACAAAAGATTCGCTCGAATCTTCCACCGTTGCCAGCAGGCGGGAGAAGTTCGTCTTGGCTTCATGAACATTCACCGATTTCATCAGCGTCAGATTAGTCCAGTTAGTCCATCTTGTCAACGGACTTGTCGATTTGCACTGCAAGTCAGACACTGGGGGGGAGGAAATTCAGGGATTGGCGTCGGAACGTCG
>CAYPNF010000039.1:0-80726 GCA_964411985.1 uncultured Verrucomicrobiota bacterium | reverse complement strand
CCCGGGTGGTCCGGGACCAGGCTGAGTCCTTCAGCCCTTGGAGCCGTTCCTGAAACTCAGCGTCGCTCAAAGGAGCCAAGGGGCGTGCCGGCACTTCCAGAAGAATATGGAAGTGATTGGACAGGACGCAGTAGGTCAGCACTTTCACCCCGCAGAACCGTTCGTAGTGCCGCATGAAGAGGCAGAACTTCTCTTTCTCGCAGTCCCCCATCACCGGATCCTTGTTCACAATCCGGGACGTGCAGTGATAATAGGCTACAGGAAATGACGGGGGAGCTTTGATCCGGGCGGTCCTCATGGCGGGTGAACCCCATACCTGTCGAAGCCAACAAAAGCAAGACTGAACCATCGCCAAACGAGTTTCCGTCGTCTGTCCCCAAGTAGTCTCTCTTTGTCTGTCCCTACAATGTCGCCGACGAGCCGCGAACGAACCTCACCCCGCCAAGACGGTGGTTGAACCCTCGCCAAAGCCAGCGGCGTGAGCGCGCAACGTCCTAGCTCGGGTCGGGGTCTTTTGCCGGACAGGCCACAGTGCGGCTTTCGCCCAATTGCTTCACCGGCACACGCAGCAGCTCACTGACTTGCATGAAGCCCGAGGATGGGCGGTTCTCGAGGAGGAATCGCCGCTCTTAGCGTGGCTCCTCTTTTCCGGCCTGCTGATAGAGGAGAGCCGCCTGGGTGCGGGAGTGGACGTTGAGCTTTCGGTAGACCTGGACCAGATAGTTCCTGACGGTCTTTGCCTCGAGTCCCAAGGAATGAGCAACGTCTTTGTCGGCCTTGCCGGCGGCGACTTCGGCGAGGACACGCTGCTCCTGCACAGAAAGCCGACGGACTGCTTCGGCAGCCGAACCTGGTGAACCGGTAGAATGAGCGAGAGCGGCCCGGGCGATGGCCGGGTCAATTACCATTCCGCCCTGGCAGATAGACTCGATGGCGTCGATGATCTTCTGCGCGTCGTTCTCTTTAAGCAGGTAGCCGTCCGCCCCCGCCTCAAGTGCCGCGTTGGCGGTGGTATCAACGGCGTAGGAGGAGAGGAAAAGGACGCGAACGTGGGGCAAGACAGCCTTGAGCCGGCGGCACACTTCATGACCGCCGAGGTCCGGCAGGCGGTAGTCGAGCAGGACCACATCGGGCTGGAGGCGGAGTGTTTCAGCCAGGGCGGCTTCTCCCGTGGCGGCTTCGCCGACGACTTTGATGCGCGCGTCCAAGTCTCCGATCAGGCGAAGTCCCATGCGAACGACAGGGTGATCGTCCACGATGAGGACCTTGATCTTGGTTGGCTTATTCATGAGAGGCAGGAGATGCGCTTCCAGGCGGGAAGTCGAGAATCACTTTGGTGCCTTGGTCTGGCCCGGTCTGGATAGTCAAGGCGCCGCCGAGTTGCAGGGCGCGGGCCTTCATGTTGGCCAGACCCTGTCCGGCAGGATGGGCCTCGTCCGAATTGAAGCCCTGCCCGTCGTCGGAGACGCAAAGCCGGAGGCGGTCGTTGTGCTTCGTCAGCTCAACTCGGATTTGGCTGGGCTGGGTGTGCCGGAGGCTGTTGCTGAGCGCTTCCTGGGCGATCTGGCGCAGATGAGCCTGTTCGGCCAGGGACATGTGGGTGTGCAACGAGGAGGCAATAGCCAAATGGATGGGTATGTGGGACGCACTTCGGAAGCGTTGCACGAGGTTCTCGAGCGTGATCGCGGGGTCGATCGACGCTGCTGCGGCGTCTCCTTCGGGGAGTTGCTGCACAAGGAAGGTGCGCAGCTCGGCGATGAGCAAGTCTATGGCGGATCGGCAGCGGTCGAGAACCTGACCGGCGGACTCTGGGTTGCTGGCGCGCAATCGGTCGTAGTGTCCCAGGGTTAGCTGGAGCCCGTAGAGCGACTGGATGGCTCCGTCGTGAATGTCCCGGCCAATGCGGTCGCGTTCGTTCTGCGCGCGCTGGAGGTCGCCGCAGGCGGAACGTAGTTCAGCCGCAATGGCCTCGTGCCTGACCCGAGCGCGGATCTGAACGAAAAGCAAAGCCGTAACGAGGCCTGAGAGCATGGTGCCAGAAAAAAGGACGGTCCAAGGGCGGTAGCGGGAAGATTCCTTTTCGAAGAGGGGTGTCGTGTAGAGGGCCAGAGTCCATTCCTGTCCATGAATCTGCAGGGGAACCGTAACGCGGAGGTAAGGATTGAAACCGTGCGAGAGCGTGGCGGGAGCTGAGCCGCTCGCGTTAAGACAGGTTTCGACCGAGAGAGGCTGGCCGCTGAAGAGATCGAAGCCCAATTCGCGCGGGGCGGTGCCAAAGAGGCTCCCCAGGAGGAGGTTGGGTTCGATAGACCCGAAAACGACCCCTTGGGAACGAACTTCGCGCGATCGGGAAGGCTGCGGACTGCCGGGCGACAGCTGGTGGGTCGGAGTTGGGTCAAGGCGCGGTTCCATGAATGGAATGAAGATGGTAAACCCTCGCGCGGGCTTGCCAACAAGTTCGGTGCTAAGTTCACGGCGATAAATGTAGGAGGGAGTTCCGGAGAAGAGGGCTGCCTGCGCGGCTTGCTTGGCGATCGGGTCATCAAGCCAACGGGGGCTCAGGCCGTCAAAGGCGGAGGGCGGACACACCCAAGCGTGCTGAAGGCGAAAGGCGTTGGTCTCTGAGCTGGAGGGGTGGAGGAGAGGATCTCCCTCGGCTGGACCGGTCTGCAATTGATGACCCGTGCCTGCCTCGAGCAAGCCGAGTTCGAGGAGGCCGGGATAGTTCTTCTCCGGCTGGAGTAGCCGGACCCGAAAGTTCCACTCCGCCCGAGTTAGCCTCGAGCGCGAGGAGGCGAAGTCCGCCAGGCCGGCCAGAGCGAGCTGGTATTTGTCGTGGCGGTCGCGCAGAGCCTCCACCGTTTGTGCAACCTGCCGCTGAAACCGGTCCTGGTCCAGGGCGCGGACTTTGGAAAACAAGGCCCAAGCGGCTGCGGTCGTAAGGCTAAGGCCCAGAACCATCATCATCCATGCCAGGGCATAGGTCCTGAGCGGTTTGTTAGCAAGCGACACAACCATTCGAGCGGAATCCGTCCGCGGAGCGTATCGTATCACGCTAACCAGCGCTGGACATAGAGTCAAGTGTCCCTGGCTTGCAAGGACAGATGATTTGATGCACCGTTCCATAAACGGACTCATCGTGTCCGAGACTATGACAAAAGGTCGGATCGAAACAAATGTGTGCGGGAGGGCATCTTCGGCGACCTGTGCGATTTGGCTGGTCTGTGCGCTCATCGCGTGGGCGGGGTTCCTGAAGGCCGCCGTGGTGGAAGTGCACGATGAAGGGTCGGGTACCGATTACATGTCCGGCGAGCCGATTACACTCCCGGCGGCGAAGCTCAGCCCCCATCTATTCGAAAACGGTGCACAGTGCGTGATGAACCGGCCCCACTGCGTGAAACCAGCTGCCTTCGACCGTTCGGGCACACTCGATTTCAACGCGGGGTCCGGCGAAGTAGCGGGACGACCGACAAACGCCTTCCCTTCGTATCTCGAGGGTCAACAGTACGTCTGGTTCCTCCAAGACGTTCGACATTACACGAATTACTCTTGCCGAGTGACGGTGGACCGTCCTTCGACGTTCTACCTGCTGGTGGACAACCGGGTCAACGAATTCGGAGCGGACAAGTCATTCAGTGACCCGGTGTTCGGGCCACCGGATACGGAATGGGTGCGGGAGGATGGCTGGGTGCGTGTAAACACAGGGCTTACTCCAAGGATCACCTCAACCAACCGGGGAGACTACGTGGGGATTGACGAAGGGTGTAACGGCACGTTGAACCAGGCCTATGCGGTTTACCAGAGAAACCTCCCTGGTCCGGGTTCGATCACCTTGCGCACACAGTTTGAGGGGGACATTTACTGCCTGGTGGTATCCACAAACCTGCCCGCCACCGGGAAGGCGAAAGGGGATCAAGGGGGTGGGTCCCAATTGGAGGACAAGGTGCGGTCGCATTCAGGTCGTCCCTGAGCGGCGGCGAGGACACCGCCAGGCCAGGCTAGGCCATGGCAAATGTCCTGAAAAGTGGGGTCGAATGTCCTTAAGGGTTGGGGACAAATGAGGACATCTTCGGGACATCAGTGCTCTCGATGCCTAGGGTCCCGGCTGCTTCAATGAGCGTAATGAACCTCAGCCAGAACCGACCCGTTTCTACCTAATGATCCAGTCCAGGCAGAGTGGAATCCATCAAACGAAGTGACCTCAGTTTATGAAAAGCTCAAAGAAAAGTCTCACCGCCCCGCCCTCCTTCAGCTCAAGAGTGCAGAGTGCGCGCGCGCTTGCACCCAGAAAGGTCTTATCCATGAAAGTGAGCGCGGCTTTCCTGGCATGCTTGGCGGTGTCGCCCGTTTTCGCCCAACTTCCCATCTCGGACCTGGAGGCGATTACCGGCGGGACTTTTCTGAACTTCAGGAATAAAACGACGGGGGAAGATCGCAACGGGGTCACGATATCCCCCTTGACTTTGGGGGCTGACGTGACCGACCCCAGGAGCGGCGCTTCCGTAAACTGGCGCGTTGAGGATACTTCCGACAGTGCGTTCTTCGTTGGTGGCCAGTCCGTCGAAGACGACAACAGACGAAGCGGCCTTGTGTCGGGTACTGCCACCCCCGTCGAGCCTGTCGTCGGTACCAGCTATAACCCATTCTCCGTGACCCTCAGCGGTCTGACGGCTGGAACTACCTACTCGCTGAAAGTCGTGGCGGCAGGTCGCCGTTCTGACCCCGTCAGCGATCCGAGTGGCCTGCTTCAGGGCCTCAGACCCGACGCCGGTATTTACAGCTATGACTTCTCCTACGGCTCGAGCGCTGGGTCGTTGACGACAGTCGCCAACACTGCGGCTGGAACGCTGCTTAAGGAGGCCAAAGCGGGCAGTCCCCTCGTAGTTGGCACCGTCAGCTATTATTACTACACGGGCTCGTATGCTTGTGACATCGGTAATTGGACCGCAGACGGCAGCGGCAACATAAATCTCTATTTGGGTGAGGGCGCAGTCAATACCGTGCTTACCGGCGCGCGTACTATGCTGGATGGGCTTGTCATCGCACCGGTGCCCGAACCGCAAATGCTGGTCCCTGTAGCCCTGGGTCTGGTCGGCATGGCCCTCATTCGGCGCCGCAACCAGTCGGTCTGAGGCAGTAACCCGCCTCAGGATCGCCCCGGCCTCTTGGCAGGCGGTCTGTAGTCGCGATGCCAGTAGAACTTCCACAGGTTCTCGAGCGACACCAACTCCGCATGGCCATCCGCAAAGGTCATGTAAATGGACCCTGGAAGCTTCTGCTTGATGTCCACCTGCTTGGGGGCTGAACTGGCGGCTTTTCCCCCGTGCCGGGCAAGAGTCAGACGGCCCATTGCCGTTCCAGGATCTCCTGCGCGCAAATCCCGGGGCGGCATGTCCGTAGCCTTCGGCCAGGTATCAGGCCAATTGGCATCCATGAACATAGGGGTCTGTGAGGGGGTCGTGATAGCAATATCGCCCGCAAAGAACTTGTCCTTGTCAGCTGGATCGGTAATCCATTGGCTTGCACCTTGATAGGTATAAAGCCAACCGTTGATGGAGTAGCTCCCCAGATAGTTGGTCTTGGCGTCCACCGTCCATTGCCACGGCGTGGAAGCGTCACCAGCACCCCCGCCCAGTTTGGGACTGCGAACCGAAGCCGCAGGGCATAACCGGACCGCCTGGACTGCGGCATGGTAATCCATCAGTGTTTACATCCAATGGGTCTCCACGTTGGGGACGACGGTCGCCTCGCCGTTGTCCTGCTGATACATGACGGCAGCCAAGGCCATCTGCTTAAGGTTACTGGGGACCTTGATCGAGTGCCCTTTGAGTTTCGCAGCGGATAGCGCGGGCAGGAGCATGCCTGCCAGGATGGCGATGATCGCGATGACGACGAGCAATTCGATGAGGGTGAATCCTACTGCCGACTTTCGGAACGGCCAGCCGCGGGATGGCTTGGCACGCATAGAGAAGGACTTGGCCATGCTGCAATCTAAGCAAGGTAACCAGGGAGAGTCCATGCACAAAACAATGGAGAATATGGATATTTCGACGACCGTCCGGACTGGCTCCAAACCTCGGGGACAGGCGTTGTCCTTTGCCAGGGACAGACGATGACTCTTCGCGTAACGGCCTGCAGCGGGCTTTGTCCAATGAGTGCATGAAAGTAATCGAATCCTGGGTACTCAGAATTGCCGACAATGACCGGACGTGGATTGGCCTAGGCTGGCTGCGGCCCTCGAAGCACCAACGCTTAGGCTGCGACTACATCCTCTTCAGCAGCCTTCTGTTGAGTCTCCCGGGAATCGCAGTCGGTGCCGGCCTCATCTGGTACTTTCTCGGAAACGTCGAACCGCAAATCTGGCTGATGCTATTTCTTATCACGACGACGGTAGAGCTGCTGTTGCATGGTCTGTTCGCGCACTACTGGAACCGACGGGCTAACACCCTGGCCGGAAGTCTTTAACGAAGGCCTCCACGCCATTCGTCCCCTCGGTCATTCTGTTTCATGTAGCTCGAGGCGGAGCGCCGGCTTGGTCATGCTCCCGGAGGAAGGCTTCGATGCGCTCCAGGATCAGCTTCTTACGCGACTCCTCAGGTTGGGCTGAGTCGTTTAGAATCGTCTCGCAGAGGTCCAGCAGGCGGTGGACCAGGCCGATGGACTCCGGATTGGCATGGTGGCGTACCCAGGCCATCAACGAGCGGATCGGCTCCTGATACTCTTTGGTGGTGAAGACAGCTTGCCATGCTCGCATGAATTCCCCATTGCGCTCGATCAGCCGGTTGAGCGGGTCGAGCGCGGCCACATCCGACGAGGGGGCTCCAGGCGCACCTTCCGCATAGCGGAGAAAGGGTGCTGAGGTCATGCGGGCGAACCGCTCTGTCGGCTCCTCCACCTCCTTGAGTCGGCCAACGAAGCCCACCATCCTGGAGACCCTAGGTACCGACTCGAGCGAGGCCCTGATGGCAGGCTGGACGAGCCGGTGGCTGGCGACTGCCACTTTTTCCTGCTCATCCCAGGCCACGAACGCGGTGAGCGGACAAAGCAGATTCGACTCTTTGGAAAGCGTGATCGCGGCCGATCGCTTGTCGTTTGTGACCAGCGTGAGCAGCCGCTCCTTGCACCAGAGCAGGCGGGGCCCGGCTTCCTCCACGGGTCGGAGACGGAAGGGCAGACGGGCGGGCTGGTTGTCGTGGTTACCAGCGAGCATCGTCAGCTCCTCGGTTCTCTGGACAGTACGGGAGCGAAGGGAGACGAAGCGGATTTGTCCGGCGTACAGATTGGGGATAGCGCTCGCGGCGAGTTCCCAGCCCTCAGGCACCTGGAGATTGATCAGGACCGGCTGGCGAAGGGTGCACCCCAATTGGGTGATGATCCCCAGGACATCATCCCCAGGGTGCAGCGCGTGGAACGTGCCCCCCTGCTGGCGCACCAAGTCCAGCAAGAGAGAATCATTCAGCGTGGTGTCGATGCCAAAGCAATGCACGGGCAAATTCGGGTGCCCGCCCATGAGGGTGACAATTTCCTGCTCGTTCCCAATTTCCGCGTCGGTGATCAGGATCAGGACGGCCGGGCGACCCTTGGAATGTTTATCTACCAAATCCAATACATGGCGAAGCGCCGGGGCCATCTCCGTGCCACCCATGTCGCCGATGCAGGGCAGTTGGAGGAAACGTGGGTCGGCCATCAACGCTTCCGGCGCCAGAGGTTCGGCGTCAAAGTCCCGGAAGGTGGATCCGAAAAGGGTGACCGATACGCGGTCCATGGGATTCAACACCTCAACACAGCCGTGCAAGGCCCGGGCAGCCTTGTGCCATTTAAGTCCGTCCATGCTGCACGAGCGGTCCATGAGGAAATAGACATCCTGCCCGGCCACGGCGCTGGGCTTGAGGTGGTCGGGTGCGCGAAGCTCGAGCAGCGCGTATTGATGGTCCCCGTTTTGCGTAGTCCAGCCGCGCAACGCGGTTTGCTGGGGCGCGCGTTCGTTCCAGCGCAAGGCGAGGTCGCGATCGGGGATCTCCCCTCCGCGGGCGAGGGTAACGTGACTCATCTCGCCCTGACTCGTACCGGTGAGTGAGTGGGAAGGAGAGGTGACGGAGCCCTCGAGAAAGGCTGCTTCCACCTGCCCGTCGAGCTCGACAAACGCCGCATCGGGGTGTTCCCCATCGATGCGAGGTGGGGTGATGCGCGAGGCATCCGGAACCTGGTCGGTATCGTCCACGAAGCCGGAGCCACGATTGGCGCGAAGGAGATTGCGACCCGGGATGTACCGGACGCCGGGACAGAGGGGCAGGTCGAGTGTAACCTGGCTGCCCAGCCGGCGCAGTGGCTGCAGATACGCGAGTTTCACCTCCACCAAGTCCCCGGGCTGGACGTTCCCCAGGCTCAAGGTGAAGAGGTTGTCGCGCTCCGATTCCACCAGGGCGGTGCGGCGACCCTCCGCTTTCCGTTGCGTCGCAATCCTGCGCGCTTCCGCCCGTTCCTCGATGCGGGCACAGAGGACCCGCCCATCGATCGAAGCCTCACAGCGGTAGACGGCGCCATCGGCGGGGAGCGGAAAAAGGTATTCGCAATCGAGCGGCTCGGGATTCTCCTGACGATAGACCTGGGTCATTTCCACTTCGGCAACCCCGGCCCGGGCGACAAAACGGTAACGAACGGATTTCAGAGGGAGTACGGTGCGGGGAAGTTCCAGCACGGCAGCGAGAACGGGCATCAACCCGAAGCAGATTCGATTAGTATTCATAGGTATTTCGTCAGTTGCGTTTTGTTTCCGAAGCGCCGGGCCACCCAGCCTCGGCAAGAGTCTCTTGGAATTGGCGGACAAGGTGCACGGGCAAAGGACGGCCCTGGCGCGACACAATCAACAGATCCTCGGTGAGCGGGACCAGTGTCCACTGCTCGACCGGACCCACCGCCGCAAAGGGGGTCGTGGGTTGTTCCAGTTGCCTTCCCGCTTTGTGCACAAACTCGCGCAATTCGGCTTCGCTCTTCCCATAGAGGTGCTCGTGGATGCGTCGCAGCGGGAATCCCTGGGTCTGGTAGATGCGGATCGCGAGCACCTGGAGCCGGTGCTTCTCCGTAAAGGAGCGCAGATAGGCACCCGGATGGGCATCCAACAGACCCAGCGTCCGATAGTACCGGATGGTGCGCTCGGAGACGGCCTCGGCAGCCTGCCCGTTGGCGGGTTGGATGCCATGCGAGTCGCACCAGTTCTGGACGCTCTGAACGAGCTCCTCGAGGGAGTATTCTGTTTTCACAATGTCTAGATACATTGTAACAGTGTTACTGTCAACTTGAATTGCGCAACATTTCTGCGTGACGGGGGTAGGTCAACGATCTGCGGAGGCTCTTCATCCCTTCCCTCGGCTTCCAGCCGCTGCATGTTTTAGATTCGGAAACCCAGCCGCAAGGAGTTGGGAGTGGGGCTGTTGAGGGGCAACCATGAAAACCGAAGCAGAGAGGAAGAAGAGACTCTTGATTTCTTCCCCCTTCCTTCAGCTTCCAGCGGCTTCATGGTTCATTTCTCACCCGCTCCTCCCCACATCGCTGGATCCAGCACGAAGCTGCGAAGCCCGTCCCTGAGTCTTCTCACGTTGAAATTGATCAGTAATCCGTCCCGGATCCTCGCCAGGCGGAGATACGTCAGCAGCTGAGCTTCATGGATAGGGGTCACGCGTTCGACGCTCTTCAGTTCCACGATGAGTTGGTCCTCCACGAGCAGGTCGACTCGGTATCCGCAGTCGAGTTGGAGCCCTTTGTAGCAAACCGGGATTTCACACTGGGATCGGGCTCGGATGCCCTGGAGCAGAAGCTCATGCCCGAGACAGCGTTCGTAGGTGCTTTCCAGCAAACCCGGTCCCAACTGATCATGAACCTCGATGGCACACCGAATCACCCGATAGGACAAATCCGAGAATCTCTGAACCGCCTCCTTGACGATCATGGGAAGACGCTAGGATTCAGGGGATCGGGAAGTAAAGCCGAAACTGAGAATGGAGATGAAGAGCGGTGTTGAGGGTCAACCATGAAGAAGAACGAAGCTGGCAGGAAGAAGAAACCCTTCATTTCTTCCCACTTCCTTCAGCTTCCTTCGGCTTCATGGTTGAGATTCGGAATCTGAGCGGGACGGAGTGTGAAGTGAGGTTGTTGGGGTCAACCATGAAGAAAGCGGAAGCGGACAGGAAGAAGCGGGGCCCTTTCTTGGGGATTGCGACAAGCTCACCAGCTGCAGTAGAGTCTTCGGTGGTCCGGACCGTTGGCAATCATGGAAGGAACTGAAAATGTCTGAGATCCTCTCGTCCACCTTCGTCCTGGCCGTCAATGACTTGGCGGCTTCCAGGCGGTTCTATTCGGAGAAGCTTGGTTTCAACGAAGACCTCAGCGTCGATGGCTGGACATTCCTGAGTCGCGGCGCCTGCAAGCTGCGGCTTGGCCATTGTCCCGATGCGGTGCCGATGTCGAAGAACCAGGATCACTCGTGGTTCGCCTATCTTCACGTCCGGGATGCAACGGGTCTTTACCGGGAGGTCCTCGAGAAGGGGGTGGAGATCTGGCACAAGCTCGCGGACAAGCCGTGGGGAATGCGCGAATTTGCCGTCGTCACTCCGGACGGTCACCGGATCGTGTTTGGGGAGAGGTTGCCTGTTTAGGCACATTCGAAAACCAAACCGCAGGAATGAGCATTCCTTTGGCGCCAATCCTAGGATGCCAGCATGGCAACTGGGCGTATGCGTACCGAAGGGCTCGGAAGGTTCCGGGCGTGCGCGAGGGAGACACACCATCGTTCTCGCACTGGATGCTACCGTGAGTGTTCATGAGCATCCCGGTCGAATCGGAGAGAAAAGAATATGAACAAATTGAACAAACTGACGCACGGGATCGTGCTCGCCTTCTTTGGTGCGGCCTGTTGGCTGGTATGGGCGTTACTCCAATTGCCATCGATGCTGCGAATGCACGGCGAGGCGTTTCAACTGCCCGCTTTCACCAGGTTCTGTATGGACCTCGGTCCAAGCATCCTCATCGGGCTTGCGTCGATCGCCACTGGCTACTGCGTTTGGGTTTGGTCCAGGAAGTCCGAAACCGCGAAATCCTGGGTGGCTTTCCTTGCCACGGCGACCGGATCGTTGTTCTTCGTCACCATCCCCGTCTTTGTGGCCATCTATCTACCTCTGGTCAAAGCACTCGAGAGCATTCCGCCCAAGTGAGCGGCCTGTTCACACAATCGGCGCGACGATGGC
The DNA here is from genome assembly GCA_964411985.1 of uncultured Verrucomicrobiota bacterium. GTDB lineage: Bacteria > Verrucomicrobiota > Verrucomicrobiia > Limisphaerales > J093 > CAYPNF01. Next base: position 69,486 of record CAYPNF010000039.1, on the reverse strand, counting down.
CTCGCGGCCGCTGGCACCAATGACCTTAACCCGAGTCCCCTTTTCCACCAGGGGGCCCTCGGTCACCACGTCGACGATATCGTCACCAAACTGGGCTTTCCCCCCCGGCCGGAGGAGAGAGATAGCGACCCCTTCCCGGCCCAGCAACTGCTGGCTTCGTTGCTCCTGCGCTTCCACCGTTTTCATGGCGCTGACCGATTGGGTGACCAGGACCTGGTAGATGGGGGTCTTGGGCAGGAATCGGCCCAGGGTCAGGATCACAACAATGGTGCCCACCAGGGAGATGGCTAGCGTCTGTAGCGGCAGGTGCAACTGAGGCAAGGAAGGCACGGCCGGCATCCCTGGATAGTGATCCACGAGGGACATGATGATGGTGAAGATCATCAGGAGCGTGCCTGCCAGACCCAATACGATGGTCCCGGGGAACAAGAACAACTCCAGCGCCACGAGCACCAATCCCAGCACAAAGAGAGCGAGCCACTCCAGTCCCGAAAGCCCTGCGATGTATCCCCCCAGGAAGTAAAGGGCGATGGCTGAAATACCCACTATGCCCGGCAGGCCGAAACCCGGGGTCTTGAACTCAATATAGATGCCCGCAGCCCCGATAATCAGCCAAAGCCAGTTGAGCGCGTTAATCCACGTGGCAAGCTTTTCGGCGCCCGTCGGTTTGATCTCCGCCCGAGCCGCACCTGCAAAACCGAGCGTGCGCAGGAGTTCATCAAGGTTCTCCACTGTTCCCAGGGAGAGCAGGGGTTTGGCAGGGTCGCCATACTTCCTTTCGGCTTCCCGATTCGTTAACGTGAGGATCTTGCCCTTCTCGTTCAGCACCTTTCCGTCGATGTTCAGTTCCTTCTGCTTGTCGATCATAGCCTCGACCACCTGCGTGTTGTGGCCGTTCTTTTCGGCGTAGGCGCGGATCTTGGCACTGATGGCTGAGGTCATCTTCACTTCAATGGTGTTGGGCATGTCCTCCACGCCCATTCCTCCTGGGGACATCATAATGGGAGCTGCCGCGCCGATCACACTCTCGGGTCCCATGTAAATCTTCTGAGTAGCGACGGAAATGAAAGCCCCAGCAGAATAGGCTTTGCGGTTGACGTAGGTAACCGTCTGTCCTTTGAACTGCGCCAGGATCTCAATGATCTCCTCCGTACTGTCGACGCGCCCCCCGTTGGTATCCATGTCGAGGAGGAGCAGATCCGCCTTGGCCTCCATCGCTTCCTTCACCCCGCGACGCACGAGATAGACCAGCGGCGGCATGATGTCGTCGCGAATCGGCAGGATATAAACCCGCTGCAAGGAAGAGACGGTTTCTTCCGGGTTTGTGGCAGCCACACCAGGCAGGGCACACAAGAGCAGGAGCAAGCAGGATAACCAACGTTTCATGTTTCAAGAGTACTGCTAACGCGGGCGGGGCGCAACTCAAGTTAGGGTGAGTACCTGCGCCGCTGCGGGTTACGCGATCGACGCCCGGGTGCGGTTTGCGGCAGGGACGGGCTGTCCGCAGCCCACCGTTCTCCCTTTGTTCGGTCCCCGGCGCGGCCACCGGCCGACGCCCTACCTCCACCAGCACATTTTCCGGAATAGACGGAATGGACGGAACCGAAGGTAGCCGGGTTTGAGGTCAAGCGTGGCAGACTCACCCCCATGTTGGACGAGCTACCAACCAGAATGGCGAAAGCCGCGGCCCACCCGGATGACCGGGTTACCACGGCCTTCGTCCCGCACCGCCGGGGCATCGTTGCCCACCGGCTATCCTACCCCCGTCGCTGGGGGTTCGCCACCCGCTTCGCTCGTCCCCGGGTGGTGTGCCCTTCAGGGCGCCTCCAGCGGCCCCGCCTTTCCCAAACCAAAACACTAATGACATCCATCAAAACCACCCTCCCTGCTCTCTTGTGCCTCTGCCTTCTCAACGCTCCGGGCTGCACCTACCAGGCCGCGCATCGACGCGCCACCCGGGAACAGTTGAACGAGGAATCCCGCGTCCTCACCACGGCAGTAGTAGACACCCTGAATGCGCAGCCCAGCTCCCGCCGTGACGCCTTTACGGCGGTCGCTCGCACGCTCGCCACGCAAGATCAACGCCTCGAAGGCTTGCCTGTACGCCCCCTCGACATTCGCCCTTTGGTGGTGGAAGTCCAGGCCGCCGCGCTCGCTGCCACCAATAACACCAACCTTTCCTTCGCGGCCGGCCTCTCCGGGCCTGTCGGACCGGCCACGACCACTTTGGAGCGGCGTTTCGCAAATCAGGAACAACTGCTGGGACAGGAGCGCCAGCTCGCCGAACGTCTGCTGGCCCTGGGCGAACAGGCCGAAGCCGAGCGCAATGCCCGCATACGCCGCTGGACCCGCTGGCTCAGTTTCGGCGGACTGGGCATCGGCGGCTTGATCGTCCTTATCGTCCTGGTTCCTGCCGTCATACCCATCCTGGGCCAACTGCTGGGTTGGCTGGTCGCTCGCCTGCCAAAGCTGGCCGGTTTGCTCGGCGTTGTCAGTGTGCGAGCTTTCGATTCCGTCGTGCGTGGCGTAGAGCAATTCAAACGGGGTCGTGCCAGGAGCGCCGCGGAAAGCAAACCCCTGCTGCAACAACTCTCCCGCTCCATGGATGCGGAGCACAAAGCTCTCGTTCGCCAACGCCGTACCCGCGTTTCCTGATTCACTCACCCTTCCTTCACTTCCACCCCACCCACCTATGAACTCCCCCGCCCCAACGCCCCCTACCCCCGGTGTTTCCTGGTTGGCACCGGAGCCCGGTTTCCTGCGTTTGCTCGAGCTGGATCATTCTCTCCAGGAAACCCTGGTGGAACACGTTCGCACATGCCGGCTCGAGGAAGCCCACGCGCTCCTGCAATCCTCCGGGTTCGACACTCCAGCCCCGGCCCTGGTCCGCTTCGAAGGGCACTGGTCTGCGGTTTGCCTGCACGCACGCCTTCGAGGATGGGATGAGGCCCTTGCCCCTCTCCTGGCCAAGGATCCTCGCGTACTGAACCCGGAACTCGAGTTGCAGTTCGGACAACGCTGTTTCTCCACCAAGGCATTGGAGGAAGGCAGTGCGTCCGGGTGGGCGGCAGTCCAACGAATCCGTCTGCAGCGCGACCAGGCTCAGTTTGACGCCGCCCGGGCCTGTCTTGAGCATCTGGAGCAACTGCGGGCGATCCAAGGCGACGCCACACTGGACGATACCCGGCGCATCCAAGCAGTCCGCCAAGCTCTGTTCGGCGCACCGCCCGAAGACTCGAACGTGGCTACCCTTGCCTTTCCCGAATCGGAACTGCCCTGAGCCTCATCCCCAAAAGAACCTAGCAATTATGAACAAGGAAACTCCCCTCATCCCATTGCGACCCTACCAAGCCTCTGCCTTCGCTGAACGCCGCACCGGTATTGAAATCTGGCTCTGGGGCCGCCAAGTTGGCAAAAGCCATACCCTGGCTGCCTGGGCGGTCGATCGGTTGCTCACTCGCCCGGGTCGATTGGTCACCATTCTCTCCAATTCCCGCGAAAACGGCGCGGAGCTGAACCGCAAGGTGCATGAACTTTGCCGACGACTGGGCCAAACCTGCGAGAATCTCGATCAAAGCGCCGATCTGCGGTTCGAGAACATGAACATGGAAACGCGGATCGTGGTCCACGGACGCGTGGGACGCATCAAGGTTCTGGCAGCCAGTCCGCGGACTGCCCGAGGATTCTCCGGCGATCTGATCCTGGATGAGTTCGCCTTTCACGAGGACAGTCGGGCCATCTGGGAAGCCGCCGAGCCGATTCTTTCGGCGAACGCCGACTACCTCTGCCGGATCGCGAGTACCCCCAACGGACGCAGCAACATGTTCTATCAGCTCGTCAGTAGCGGTCGCTTTCGCGTACGGAAGGTCGCCCGGAGCGATGCCTGGCGCCAAGGCATGCCCATCTTTCACCCCGTTACCCGCGATTCCATCACCCCGGAAGAAGCCCGAGCGCTTGCCTTGGACAAACGGGCTTACGACCAGAACTACGAGTGTCTGTTTGAGGACGAAGCTTCGGCTCTCCTTTCCCGAGAACTGATCGCCGCTGCAGAGTCCATCTCGGTCCCTTCCATCGACGAGAGAGAGTGGTCAGGGGTGACGCTGGACCGATTGGAGGCTTTGGATACCCAGTTGTACGCTGGCCACGCCATGGGACCGGGGCCAGAGCAAAGTGTCGTCAGCGTGCTTGCGGCCCAGGGCGATGGCGCACGCGTCGTGGCCATGCTGCGCCTAAACGGAATACGCCAGGCAGATCAGCAGCGCCAACTCGAAATGCTGGTTCACTTGACCAATTTCCGCCGTTACGAAGGCGACCTTGCCGGGTTGGGTGAGAGTCTGGTCGGAGATCTTCAAGCCAGCCTGGGCAGCGTGCGAATCGGAGGGGTCTACTTCTCCAAGAAGGAACGTTCCACCGGTGGGAGGTCCAGCTCGACGCTCGTGAGCAGCCGAGCGCTAGCGCGTACCGACGAGGTCTTGGCACATCGGTTGGTGGCGGCCTTCGAGGATCACCGAATCCTGATTCCCGTGGACTCCCTCCTTCGCGAAGATCTGCATCAGCCAGAGCGAAAAGTCAGTCTCCAGGGACAGGTTTACCTCACGGATGCGAGGGAGGAGACGGGCCGGGCTGGGCATTTCTGGAGCCTCGCCTTGGCCTGGCGTGCTCTTCACTGGTTGCGAGCACCGACCTGGTGCCGGCCATTAGGTCATCGTACCAACCGCGTCCGCCAACAACGTGCGTTGCGGTTCCTCGAAGGCTGAGCCTTCTGGTTGCGCAAAACCTCCATTTTTGCCGATCCCAACTCCCAGTTCTCCCCCTCCTTCCCATGAAACTCCAACCTGTGAACCTCTACGCTCACCTTGCCTCCAACACCCGCTGGCGGGACCAATTCAACCCGCTCAGAGGCCTTACGCTCGAACGAGCCGTCGCCACCCTCGAAGCCGGGGAACGCGGTGAATACGCCGACCTCCAATGGCTCTTTCGCGCCGTGGAACGACGCGACCCCACCTTGTGCGCGTTGCTGGCCCGTTACGATGGCGGTTTGCTGAAACTGGACTGGCAAATTCGTGAAGCCTCCCCCGATGCCAGGGCGCACCGCCATCTGGCAACTCGTCCTACCGGTCCGGTGGACCCCCACCTGGCTCGCGAGCAGGCGCTTGCGCTCAACGAGGCCTACAGCCGGGTTGATAACCTGCGCGAAGCCATCCAGTTCCTCGTCCTCAGCCGTTTCCGGGGTTTTGCGCACCTCGAGAAATACTGCGGCGAAGACGGCCAGCCCGTCCATCTCGAGCCCGTGCCCCAGTGGCATTGGGTACGCGAAGGGCTGAATGGTCCCTGGGAATACAACCGCGAGGCCCGCGGGGGCATTCGGCGTGGAGAGCCCATCGAGGCTTCCCGTTTCGTCATCCGGGAAGTCGACCGCCCCATCGATGAGATTGCGCTGCTGATCCATGTGCGGCGCAACCTGTGCCAGAAGGACTGGGATGCCTTTGTAGAGACGTATGGCGTGCCTGCGCTGTTTCTGGTGGGTCCGCCCGGTGCGAGCCAGGAAGCGGAGGAAGAGCTGGCGTCGCGCCTCGAAGGGGTGCTGGGAAACGCCCGAGGCTACCTGCCCAATGGCACGCAGCTGATTTCCGTGCCGGTCGAATCCCGGGGCATCAACCCCTTTCGCACCTACTTGAAGAGCTTGGACGAATCTCTCGTCCTTGCGGCTACAGGTGGTAAACTGAGTGTGCTCGCGGAACCGGGGGTGGGGCAGCAAGCTGGATTGGTTCACTGGCAGGCCTGGGGAGAGATCCTTCAGGGCGAAGCGCAGATCCTGAGCGAGGTCCTGCAGCGCCAGTTTGACACTGACATCCTCCACCAGCACTTTCCGGGACGTCCGGTTCAAGCCTGGTTCCAGCTGTGCACCCCCCAGGAGACAGAAGTATCCACCGTGGTGCAACACGCCGCCCAACTGGCGGCAGCCGGGTATAGAATGGAACCTTCCCAACTCAGTGAGCGCATTGGGTATACGTTGCGCGAGGGGTAGAGCGTCGGTGTAGGTCACTCGCCTTCTTCCGAAGGCGACTACGGGAGAGAGTATCCAAAAGGGACAGACGATGAATTCGGCATCATTTCGGATCCTCTGGATAGAATAGATCCTCGATCGTCACTCCAAACAGCCGGGCTAACTTGAACGCCAAGGGGAGGCTGGGGTCGTACCGACCCGTCTCGATCGCATTGACCGTCTGCCGCGAGACCGAAAGCCGTTCGGCAAGGTCCGATTGGGACCATTGCTTGGCGGTCCGCATTTCCCGAAGACGGTTCTTCATTGATAGCGCCGGTTGGAAAGAATGGATCCCGCACAATAGAAGGCGAACATGAGCGCAAAGGCACCCTCCCAACCCAAGCCCTGCGAAAGTCGACCCAAGGGGAATGCGTTAGCTGACTTCAAGAGACTCAGTCCGGTTTGAACAAACAAGGTTCCGATCAGAGCGAAGAACCACGCCTCGTACTGAATACGCCGCTGCAATTCGTCGAGCTGGCGCATCCAACCCGCAATGCTGCGCGCCCATAAAAGACTGGGAATCAAGGCCGCCAGAGCCACCGGCGTCCGGAGGGCAGCGCCTGCATCCAGATGCTGCGACAACCACCATCGGGAGAGGAAAGAGACCAGGACGGCTACACCAGCCCATGCGTTGAGCCTGAGGGCATCGGTCACTGAGATCTGCACTGCTTCAGGAAGTAGGTTTCCGTTCATGGCGTAAATGTAAAGCATCCTTGACATATGTCAAGGATACTTTACATCTTCGTTTGCGTATCGGGGACAGACAGTGTTTGTACCCTTCATTAGGGACAGGCATTGGTTTCGGCCAGGAGAATCAATCCTGTCTTGCCAGGAGAATAGGTTCATCGCCAAAATCCCATCCGCTATGCCTGACCTGTCCCTTCTTTCGACTTCTCTGCTGGCCTGCCTCCTCGCTGTTGGATGGGTACCCAACGGCTCTTGCTCCGAGCCCGAGGTGGAATGGTGGACCTCCTCCGAGGATATGCGTCACACCCTCTCGCCCCAGACGGCCTTGCGCTTCGACTCCACGTTGCCTGGCGCAAAACCATCGGTGCAGGTCAATGATTCGATCCGCTACCAGAGCCTTGTTGGACTCGGGAGTTCCCTGGAACATAGCACCTGCTACAACCTGAGCCTGCTTCCTCCGGAGCAACGGGAAAAGGCCCTGGAAAGCCTCGTGCATCCCACGAAAGGCATAGGCATGAGTCTCATGCGCATCTGCATCGGCACTCCTGACTTTACGGCTTCGCCCTGGTACACCTATGACGATATGCCCCCGGGCCAGGAGGACCCGGAGTTGAAGCAGTTCTCGATCGCGAAGGACAAGGAGTACGTCCTACCGATCCTGCAGGCCGCGCGTCGGATCAACCCGCAACTCAAGTTCTTCGCCTCCCCATGGAGTCCGCCTGCATGGATGAAGACCAATGACCGGATCGGGGGCGGTGAGATCGACCCGAAACATTTCCGGCACTTTGCCGAGTACCTGGCGCGCTTTGTTGAGGCTTACCGGGACGAGGGCATTGACATCCACGCCATCACTATCCAGAACGAACCAGAGTACAGTCCCACCACCTACCCGACGTGTCGATGGACGGCGCGGCAGCAGCGGGATTTCATCCGTGACCACCTTGGCCCGGTGTTTCAGGCACACCAACTACGCACCCTGATCTGGTGTTACGATCACAATTTCAACCACCCCGGCTTCCCCGCCACGATTCTGAAGGATCCTCAGGCAGCACAGTACGTAGACGGCAGCGCTTTTCATCTCTACGAGGGAAAGCCCTCGGCGATGTCGGGTTTGCACGCTCAGTTTCCTGACAAGTCGATCTATTTCACCGAAGGTTCCACCTATGGCTCCACGGGAGCGGCGGAGATCATCTCCTATTTCCGCAACTGGGCACGCACCTACAACGCGTGGGTGACGATAATCGATGACCAGGGGAAACCGAATCCAGGCCCGCACGATTGCTCACCGACGTGCATCGTCCTTCGCCGTGATAAGATGACCCTCGAATATGGCTTCGACTATTCCATGTACGGGCAGTTTATGAAGTTCCTCCAACCGGGCGCTGTCAGGGTGGAATCGACCGCTTCCGCTCAACTACCCCCGAATGTGGCGTTCCAAAACCCGGAGGGTTCGCTGGTGTTGATCGCTGCCAATGCGCGGTCGAAGACGCAGGAACTCACTGTCGTTTGGAACCAAATGAGTTTCGGTACCCTGCTCGAGCCTAAGTCCGTGGTGACGTTCCGGTGGAAGCGTTAGAGTGACGGTTTTATCCGCAGATTGACTAAAGTGATCAGGATAGCTATAGTTACGATTGTACCCAGGCGTTACAGGAAGGCACAAGTGACATCGTCCGCTGAAGAGAGGATGCCGCAGGCTTTCTTTGACGGCCTTAGCAGCACTGACAAACCATCATGAACAACTCAGCTCTCTGGTCCACTTTACTGGCGGTGCCAGTCTTGGTGACCCAACCCATTCGGGCGGACTACCCCTCCACGGTGTTAGGCGACTCGCCCCAAGCCTATTACCGACTTCAGGACGACACCAGTCGGTCTCTGATCAGCAGGAATATCGGCAGTCTGGGGGCGGCGGGAAACGCGACGAATGATCTTTCCGACGCCGGCACGGTGCACCCATTTTGAGGCGCGCTGGCTGGCGATGGAGATCGGGCCGTGTTCTTTGACACCACCACGAGGCTCGAGATTCCCTTTAACCCGGCGCTCAACCCTCCCAACACCGAGCCATTCACGGTAGAAGCCTGGCTTTATCCGGCAAGCGACCAGAGCGTGGGTGGGATGTCTCCGATGGCGAATCGATATACCCAAGGGGCGGACCGGCAGGGCTGGGTGTTCTTCCAACGCAAGCCCAATGCGGACTATACGGAAGCCGAGGGAGTAGGATGGAACTGCCGGATGTTTCGTGGCAGCGGCAACAGCAGCGGCCTGGATGTGACCAGTCAGGTTCCTTTCGAGGTCGGCAAGTGGCAGCACGTGGTGGTCGTCTACGACCCGATGCAGGTCGTCAATGCGACGCTGACGATTTACATCAACGGTGTGGCGGCGAACACCAACGTCTGGTCGGGTGGGACGGACGGACTCCAGCCAGGATACGTGCCGTGTACAGGGGACCATCCTTCCAGCGAAGCGGTCAACGGACAGCCTGCCCTTGCGATCGGCAACTACAACAACGCGAACAGCTCGCTGAATCCCTGGTTTGGAGGGGCGGATGAGTTCGCCTTTTACTCCACCAAGTTGACCCCCGATGAAATTCTGAGTCACTACCTGAACGGCACCAACGCTGCTCGGCCCGTTCCATACGCCACCCTGATTCAGCAGAAGAATCCTGTGGTCTACCTGCGCCTGAATGAGATCACACCCGGTGCGGACGTTGCGGTGAACATGGGAGATCTGCGCGCCGCCGGCGTTGGGACCCACTCTGCGGAAGTCAGGCACCCGGCCCCGGGTGCCTTGGCAGGTCGGGCTGACGACGGGTCCGTTGCCTATCACGCTCGGAACGGCAACTCCACGACGACCATGCCTTGGCTGGCCGAGAACAATCCCAACGCGGGAGTCCCCTTCACTTTCGAAGCCTGGTTGCGCCCCATGCGGGACCAGCAGGGTGGACAGTGCCCGGTGAACAATCGTTGGCCGAAAATGGGTCATCGCACCGGCTGGTGCATTTTCCAGCGCAACCCGAATCTGACTTATCCGGCCAGCGAGGGTCACGGATGGTGTTTCCGGCTGTTTGATGGCGTGTCGGGCACTGGCCAGGATGTGCTGACCGATACGGACTACGTCGTAGGCAAGTGGCAGCACTTGGTCGTCACTTGGGAACCTCAGCAACAGAATGGGGATGTGGGGGGCAATGGAAACGACCAGTGGCAGGGGTTGTTGAGCGCTTATGTGGACGGTGCGCTCGTGGCCTCCAACACGGCCGCCCTCTACTCGGCCAATCTGCAAGTGCCCGAGGACGCCGGTGACCCGGCCGACTTGGCGATTGGCTCCTACAACGCCGCCTCCACCCTTGGGAACAACCCTTACGAGGGCGACATCGACGAAGTGGCGATCTACAGCAATTACGTGCTGAAGCCGGAGCAAATCCTGGCTCACTATCAAGCGGGCACCAGCGCGGCCTCTGGCACGAATTACGAGACGCTCGTGCTCACCGCGCCGTTTGCCGGGACGCAGCGGTCGGGGCCCAAAACCTACCTGCGCTTCAGCGATCCTGCCCGGTTCCCGGTGGCCAACAGCGGCACCCTGGGCGCCGTCGCCGATGGCAGCCTCATCCTCACCACCAATGTGGCTGCGGGACCGCGGCCCAGCGCCTATCCGGGGTTCGACGCCTCCAACCTGGCGTTGCCCCTCGATGGTGCGATACAATGGGCCAGTTTGAACAATCCCGCCGGCTTGAACATTGCCGGGCAGATCACCTTGGAGGCCTGGGTCAAACCCGATGCCACCCAAACAGCTGAACTGGCACGCATTGTCTCGCACGGGCCACAGACTGTGTCCAGTTTCGTCACCCAACTCTGCGACTTGGCGCCGACCAATACCGCGGAGGTTTATCTAGCGATCGGAGGTACCGGAGCGAATTATGTTATTGGTTCACGTGAGATCATCGACGGCACCACCACCAATTCCTATGGGGCGAGCTTTGCCATTCCTGCCGGTGACTTGGGGGGCGCGGATTGGATTCACCTGGTTGGCGTGTACGATGGCGCCAAATGGAGGCTCTACCGCAATGGTGTCGAAGCAGCCAGCGCCGCCGCCACCGTGGGTGCGCTGTCCGTGGATCAAGGGGACTGGGCCATTGGCGCCACCGGAAACGGCTGGGCCGATGCGTACGCAGGCAGCGTGGATGAAGTGGCGATCTATGCCAAGGCCTTGACCCCGAGCCAAGTGGCGGCGCATTACCAAGCGGGCAAGAATGCGGCGGTGACCGCCTTTACCATCAAGCTATCGGGCAGCAACGTGACCATCACGTGGCCCGCTGGGGCGACCTTGCAGGAGGCCGCAGCGGTCACGGGTCCGTTCGCAGACGTGGCGGGAAACCCGGCGTCGCCTCTGACCGTGCCGGCCACCGGCACCAAGTTCTACCGCTACAAACAGTAGAGCTGAATACGGCAAAGCGCCCGGCGCTTTCCGAAACCGAGAGAATTGCAGGCAGGAAAGGCGCGGTGTCCTCACCGCGCCTTCCTCTTGCCCCGTGTAGCCGCGCTTGGAAAAGCGCGCAGATACCTTCCGGCAACGGCCACAGAGTGGGCGCTTCCCGCGCTCGGCAGAGCGCGATGGAAGGAAGAGAACAACGCCTGAAACGGGGGGCTGTGGGGAACCCGTCCCTACCTGCAAACGGCAGGGCGAGGTGCCCTCACCGCGCCAGGGTTTCTTGCTCGCATTTGCTCAAATCCAATGGCAGGGTGAAAGCATGCGAACTCTCCTCCTTCCCAGCATGCGACTGGGTCCCCTGGCATCGCTCTCGTGCGGTTACTCCAGGGCGCGGAGTTCTCCTTCCGGCATCACCTCATCGACCAGACCCTAAGGCAAAACTATGAGTTCCTTATCTACTGGCTCAGGATTTCCGACTTTTCCCTGCCCACCCCCTTCCAGCCATTCCTTTTGCCCCACCGGGCTGCTGGGTCGCCGCTCGTTCCTGCGCCTGGCGGGCCTGGGAGGCGCGGGAACGTTGCTTGGGCTCACTGATGCGCTAGCGAATGCTCCCTCGGATCTGCGATGGGACCCCGAGAAGCCTTTTCGAGCGCTCGGCAAGAAGCTGACGGTGTTACCGGTGTTTATGGTCAGCCTCCCCACCCCGCGTCCGCAGGCCTCCTGGCGATCCTGGGGCGGGGTCCAGAGCGAATCCGCCATTCGCGAGGAAGTTGCCCGTATTGAAGGGGAGCTCAAGAAACTCGCAGCGAAGGCTGAGTTCGGATTGGAGATCCTCCCGGTAGAGAAGGTCACCAACAAAGATGCGGCCAACGCCTTGTCAGGACGGGGCCATGATGTGACGCTGGTCTACGCCTGTACCGGGAGCGGGGAGACCCTGCGCGCCTGCCTTGGTCTCAAACCCGACTCACTGATCTTTGTCCGACATCGCTCGGGTCCGGTCTACTACTGGTATGAGGCTCTAAGCACGCGGTATCTGCAGCGTGAAGGCCAGGCCACGGCCAGTCCTGCCCCAGCCGACACCCCCATGGCGCACGTCGCGGATGTCGTGGTGGATGATCCGGGCGAGTTGCTCTGGCGATTCCGCGCCTTGTTCGCGGTCAAGAACCTGCTCGGAACCCGCATCGTAGCCCTGGGCGGCCTGTGGGGTAAGTACGCCTCCGACGGGCCTGAGAAAGCGCGGGAACGGTTTCAACTCCAGATGATCGACGTCAGCTACGAATCCTTCGGCACCCGGTTGAAACAGGCGCGATCCGACCGCGCCATGCTGGAGGGAGCAGAGCAAGCCACCCGGCGCTACCTCAGACTGCCCAAAACCAAACTGTCGGCGGACCGTCAGGCAGTGGTCAACGCCTTTGTCCTTTACCGCGTGCTCAAGGACCTCATGACGGAACACGAAGCCACTGCGTTCACCATCAAGAGTTGCATGGGCACCATCATCCCGATGTCCGAAACCACCGCCTGTCTTCCTTTGGAAGTGCTCAACGATGAAGGCCTGATTGCGTTCTGCGAATCGGACTTTGTGGTCGTCCCCGCCGGCATCCTGCTCCGTTACCTCGCCGGAAAACCAGTCTTCATGCACAACTCCACCTTTCCCCACGAACGAATGGTGACCTGTGCCCACTGCACCGGACCACGGCGGCTCGATGGCCGGAAATATGCCCCGGCGGAAATCATGACGCATTATGAATCCGACTACGGTGCCGCTCCGAAAGTCACCATGCCCATCGGCCAAGAGGTTGCCTTCATCGACCCTGAATACAGCACGACCCGGTGGCTCGGATTCAAAGGCATCGTGAAAGGCAACCCTTTCTACCAGATCTGCCGCTCCCAGCAAGATGTGGAGATTCAAGGCGACTGGCGCAAGCTCCGCAACGAGGTGCGCGACTCCCACTGGATGATGGTTTACGGCGATTACCTGAAGGAGGCCGGCTACGCGGCGAGGAAACTCAAGATGGACTGGGTCGCCATCGAGGGCAAATCAGACCGGGGATAGACTTCGAGCCTACCACAACTGAGCTCATATCCACCCAACAGGCGACCGAGAAGGGCTAGTCCGATTGGATCGCCCAGCCTGACCCTCATGAGGTGTGCGGATGCTCGGTGTGACAGGAGCCTCCACATCCCCGAAGCTGACTGTCCACGGTGCAAATGTGATTCACCAACCAATCACCGACGGCTTCCTTCAAGGTGAGAGCCAGACGGGTGGACGGACCTTTTTGATCCAGGTCGTTGGCAATGGTGGTGAACGCTTCAAGAAACTTTTGGTGAGCCAGAATGTTCGCGCTGGAGGACTTGCATCGATGACGCTGCATGACTCCTTCCTCATGTTGGAAATGCGAGATCACATAGTCCTTTAGGAAACCCACGATTTCGTGGAGTTGCTCCTTGGCGGCTCCGGTCACACAAGCTTGATGAAGTTGATTGATCATCCTGATCAACTCCTGGTGTTGCTGATCGACGGATTCGACTCCCGTTGCCATCAGGGCAGGATCATAGGTTACCAGGTCCTTCTGGGATTCGGAGGGCTTCGTTCCACGGTCATCCGCAGCTGAAAAGACCGTAGCCTCGCGCGGGCGGGCGGGCAGGCGTTCGGACGGGCTCCGGGAGATAGCCGTGCGAGGTTCGCTTCGCCTCGGTGTCGCCGGAGTCCGCGCAACGCAGGATGCCCCTGGATTGTCATTGCTGACTGAGGACCCACCCACCAATCGCAAGAGCTCTTGCACCGCATCTTTCACAGAATCTGCCTGGGCGTTCAATTCCTCAGCGGCACTGGCACTTTCCTCGGCATTCGCGGCGTTCGCCTGCGTGACCTTGTCCATTTCACTCACGGCCAGATTGACCTGGCGAATGCCCTGGCTCTGCTCTTTGGAAGCGGTGGCGACTTCGCCAGCGAGTTCCGCCACCTGCCTTACTTTGTCCAAAATCTCCCGAAGGGCCTGGGCGACTCTGGCGCTGATCTGGGCGCCGAGAGCGGATCGAGTGATGGCTCCTTCGATTTTCGCAGCAGTTTCCTTGGAGGCTTGCGCACTCTTCCGGGCCAAAGTGCGCACTTCGTCGGCCACGACGGCAAAGCCCATGCCGGACTCCCCCGCGCGAGCAGCTTCCACCGCCGCGTTGAGTGCCAACAGATTTGTCTGGAAAGCAATCTCATCAATGGTCTTGAGGATTTTGGCCACATCATCGCTGGACTGCTTGATAGCGTCCATGGCGGCTTCCATTGCCTTCATGTCGGCCACGCCTTGGTCCACGGCCATCCGGGCTGCTTGGGCTAACTCGTTGGCTCTTCCGGCGTTCTCGGAGTTGCGCTGCGTCATACTCGCCATTTCCTCGAGAGAGGAACTGGTTTCTTCCAGAGAAGCAGCCTGCTGGCTGGATCCTTCGGCCAACGACTGGGATGCGGAGGAGACATGGTGTGCGGCTGAGGAAGTCTGTTCGGCTCCTTCACGCAGATGTGTGGCGGTCGCTTGCAGGGCGGCGCTCAACGAACGTGACATGGAAAGGCTGTAAACCATCACGAACAGGCCCCCTCCCACCAGAACGAGCGCGAACAGGAGCGAGCGATTCCTGATTTCCCGAGACGCCTGAATTTCGAGAGCCTGGCTGTTCTTGGTGGCCAACTCGACAACTTGATCGATGGCTTGGCGGTGCGCCTGGTATTGGGCTTTGAGTTTCCCGTAGGCCAGGGTGGAAGCAGCGGGTTTATCCCCCCTCTCGATGGCCGGAAGGAACTCCTTTTCCAAGGTGTCGAAGAACTCCAGAGCCGACTGATGAGAGACCTTGACCAAAACGTCGCGAACGGGGGAAGAAGCAAGGTGTTCCTCCCAGTACCGGCTTCGATCGAGGAAGTCCTTCTTCAGCGACTGGATCTTTTCCAGGTTCTGCTTCTGGGTGGCCGGGTCGGACTCTCCCAGAATCTGGAGCGTGCGCAGATAGGTTTCGAGTATGTAGGCGGGCGGAGGCAGAATATCGGCCAGCAGGTCTTTCTGCTCCACAATTCGGGAGTACAGCGGCCCATTCACCTTCAGACGATTGAGGGTGGTGTAGGCCAGCGCCCCCACGATCACCATGAAGAGAACCACACTGCCTATCAGTAGATAGATCCTGCCCGAAACGGTGAAGACCTGGTTGCCCTTTGTCATACGTCGATGATCTGCAATGTCCGCTGCCAGTGGATTATCGTCAGTCCAAGGGAAAAGCCTTAGGCGCTTTGTGCTTTCCGTATCTCGACGGAGCGAGGACCGCCTGAGGGACGACCCTCCGGTAGGGGAAAAGTTGAAGCGTATCCTTAGAGTGTAAGGGAATTCCGGATGGGTATTGAGGAGCTTCGCTTCGTCCGACCTCTCGCGAATTCGGTCTGGTCGTCCTCCCTGCTGTCCCCAGATTCTCTCTTTGTGATCTTTGGTTGTGTCGCAAGGGGCGGGAGCGAGAGATTGACGTTTTGGGTGGAAGGAACTACGACTGAGCCCATCCTATTCTGCCATTTATGAAATTAGCTATCGCAACCACCACAACCGCCCTTTTGGGGCTTCGTCTGCTTGGACAAACCATCTCCGACCCCTTCATGGGCGATTGGCAGGGAAGTCTCACCTTGAAGAGCGGCACCGCCCAGAATGTAGCCGTTTACATGATCCCCTTGGGCGAGAGCAACTACGAAGCCCGATTCGTGGCCGACTTCGCCAAGAAATCGCCTTATCTCTACCGGTTGCGAGGCAAGATCAGCGAAGGGCGCTTTCGTTTCATCGACAACATCCCCTTCGATGTGTCACGGGTGGTACGGTCGAGCGAGGATGGCGTGGTACTGGACACCTCGCTCTGGGCTGGAGATCTCAAGAATGGCTCCGTGGAGGGAAAAATCGCCGGCAAACTCCAGGGTGGCTTCAGTCTGAAGCAAAGCCAGCGGGTATCGGGTGAGTTGGGGCTTCGTCCGCCTGCCGGTGCCATCGTCTTGTTCGACGGCAAGAGCCTGGACCATTGGCAGACGGTGGATCGAAAAGGGCGGGCACCCTGGAAGCTCGTCGAGGGAAATGCCATGGAGGTCAAGGGGGGCGACATTATCACGGTGGAAAAGTTCACCGACCACCGCCTACACCTGGAGTTTCGCTTGCCGTACATGCCTCATGACTTTGGGCAAGCGCGGGGCAACAGTGGGGTCTACCTGCAGGGTCGTTACGAGGTCCAAGTCTTGGATAGCTACGGGCTGGAGGGCTATGACAATGAGTGCGGCGGTATCTACCAGATTGCCGAACCTCGCGTGAATGCGTGTGCGCCGCCGCTGCAGTGGCAGAGTTACGATATCACCTTCCGGGCTGCTCGCTTCAATGCGGCCGGCAAGAAAACCGCCAACGCCCGGATCACCGTGGTGCTCAATGGCGTCACGATTCACGAGAACCTCGAACTGCCTAAGGTAACCGGCGGCGCGGTCAACGACCGCGAATCCGAGCCGGAAGGACTTAAGTTGCAGGACCACGGAAATCTCGTCCAATTCCGCAACATCTGGGTCGAGAAGCTGTGATTAGACAACCACCCCCCGTCAGGGCACGGAGGGTGGTTGATTGGCGCTTTCTTCCCTGGCCTTTGGATCGCAACCTATTGCGCATCAGTGAGAAACTCTGTCACCAGGTTCCGGTAGGGAAGGCCTCCGTGGCAGCTTTCATGGCACTGCATCTTTTTCTGGCCCACAAAGTCTCCAGGCGCGAAGCGAGCCCAAGCAGCTCTCCCCTCCTTGACATGCACCCCCCTTCCCCTGAAACTGCCCACCTTTATTTGCAATTATGGCTGAGCCTAAAACCAATGAGTGGATGGAGAAGATTGTCTCCTTGTGCAAACGGCGGGGTTTCATTTTCCAGTCGTCGGAGATCTACGGTGGTATCAACGGTTTTTGGGACTACGGTCCGCTAGGCGCCGAACTGAAGCGCAACGTCAAGGACCGGTGGTGGCGGTCCATGACGCAGTCTCGGGAGGATGTGGTGGGCTTGGATGCGTCCATCATCATGCATCCCATGATCTGGAAAGCCTCCGGCCACACCGATACTTTCTCGGATCCGATGGTGGACTGCCTCCTGACCAAGAAGCGTTTCCGGGCGGACCAAGTGGAACCTATGAGCGGCGACGCTTACTTCTGGACCGGAGCCAAAGACGAGGCGGCGGGCAAAGAATGCACGGATCCATTCTCAGCGATGGTTCCTGCGGGGAAGCACCCAGATTCCGCACGGAAGGTTGGACAGAAATTCTATCAATCTCGTGGCCTTGAGAATCCGGTGCTGCAGGGTGAGCGAATGGAGAAGATCAATGACTCCACGCGCTATAATCCGGAAAATGGCAGTCTGCTGACGGAACCCCGCAATTTCAACCTCATGCTGAAGACGTGGGTCGGGCCGGTGGAGAGCGACGACAACATTGCATATCTACGTCCAGAGACGGCCCAAGCCATCTTCGCCCAATTCAAGAACGTGCTCGAGACCTCGCGCCAGAAGGTGCCCTTTGGCATTTGCCAGATGGGGAAAGCTTTCCGCAACGAGATCAACCCGCGTAATTTCACTTTCCGCTCGCGCGAGTTCGAGCAAATGGAACTGGAGTTTTTCATTAAGCCCGACGAAGTGGCGCAAGCCAAGTTGGGTGCCCCTGCGGAAGGCGCTCCCCTGTCCGAACCCCAGGACAATTGGGGCTGGAAAGAATGGCACATGTATTGGGTGGAAGAACGTATGCGCTGGTATGAAAGCATCGGTCTACCCCGCACCAGTTTGGAGCTTTACTGGCAGAAGAAGGAAGAGCTGGCCCATTACGCCCGCGCCTGCGTTGACATCCTCTACAAGTTCCCCTTCGGCACACAGGAACTCGAGGGCATCGCTGCCCGAAGCAACTTCGACCTCACCCAGCACCAGAAATTCAGCGGCAAATCGATGGAGTACTTCGACGAGGAATCCAAGTCGAAGTTCGTGCCTCATGTCATCGAGCCGAGCGCAGGCGTCGATCGACTAGCCCTCGCGTTGATCTGCAACGCCTATTCGGAAGACCAAGTGGCCGATGACAAGGGCAAGATGGAAACCAGGGTCGTGATGAGGTTTCATCCCCGCATCGCACCTATCAAGGTTGGGGTCTTTCCCCTCCTCAAGAACCGGCCGGAAATCGTCAAGAAGGCGGAGGAAATCCGCGACCTGCTTCGCCCGCACATGACGGTCTTTTACGACGAGAGCGGAGCCATCGGACGGCGCTACCGCCGTCAGGACGAGGCTGGCACGCCTTACGGAGTCACGATTGACTTCGACACCCTGGGCGAGCGGCCGGAGCATAAGGACACCGTAACTCTGCGCGATCGCGACACCACCCAGCAAACACGAGTCAAGATCGACGATCTGCTCCCGCTTCTTCAGGAGAAGATCCGGTGAGCAGGGGCGGGTGTAGCAATTCAGTTCAGTCCGGTGCTGAGCCGAAACCCGTTTCGGGGAACGGATCGGTGTCGGCCATCCCGAGCGGAGGGGCAGACGCGGTAGGTGCAATCGTCCCTGTAAAGAAGAGTCGTGCTCCTACGTTGTACCTTATCATTCTGGTGAAGTTGGGTAAGGGCATTCTGCTGTTGCTGCTTGCATTCGGGGTCTACTCGCTGACTGATAGCAATCTTCCCGCGGAGTTTCGAGAACTACTCGGTTCGTTGAATCTTGACCCCGAGAACAGGCTCTTCACCGCTCTGACTGCCAAAATCGAGCGCATCACGCCCAACAATGTTCGATGGGTGGCGACGGGCACCCTCCTTTACAGTCTCTTTTCGTTGGTGGAGGGCGTTGGCCTGATATTCCGTGTGTCCTGGGCTGGCTGGCTGGCCATCGGTGAGGGAGGCTTCTTTATCCCGATCGAGATCTACGAACTGAGCCATGGCTTCTCCCTTACCGTCTTCGTCATTCTGGTACTGAACATCATCATTGTGTGGTACCTACTCCAAAACCGGCATCGGATCTTCCGGCATCATTAACCCGAAGCCAGTGTATTTCACGGAAGGTCCCAACTCCAACCTATTGCCCTATCGGCATCTCTTCGGCGTGGAACCGCTGCTGACTCCTTAGCGAACGGCTAGTCGGCATCCGCAAGGTCTTGGAATGCGTGCAGAACCAGGGACAGGCAACTTGGGTTTCCCCTGGTGGGTTTTGACAAGATGGACAAGATGAACAGGATTGTGATCTTGGGGACCAGAACGAGCCCTCTTCCCATCCTGCAGATCCTGTCAGTACTCCCCTTCCCGTGGTAGGGACGGACCGCCGGGCCGTCCGTACACCCTCGGACATCGCAGCGCGATGTCCCTACCTACCTGCCAACACAGGGAAACTCATCGTCTGTCCCTGTTGGGCCTCCGGCATCGGTGGCTCGCCAAGGTCCGTTTCTTGATCCTTAGCGTTTTCTAGCACTTTTCTTGTCCGGTTTTCCGCTAGTGTGGCTGTATAAGGGGTGAGAAGATCATGCGGGACGACCAACAACTCTTACGCGACTTCGTGGCCGGTTCGGAGGATAGCTTCCGACAACTCGTCGATCGGCACACCAACCTGGTCTACTCGACCGCGCTGCGTCGGATGAACGGGGATGCGCATCTGGCGCAGGACGTAACGCAGTTGGTCTTCACGGAGTTGGCGAGGAAAGCCCCAGCTCTCACTGGGCACACGGCGCTGGCAGGTTGGCTCCACCAGGCCACCCGCCATCAGGCATCTCAAATGGCTCGTTCTGAAGGTCGACGGAAGGCGCGCGAAGAAAAGGCCTTGGCTATGGACATCTCCCCAGCCTCTCATGAAGCCAGCTGGAACCAGTTGCGTCCGCTCCTGGACGAAGCCTTGGATCACCTAAAATCTCCCGACCGTGATGCCATCCTGTTGCGGTTCTTTGAACAACGCAACCTGGCCGAGGTCGGCCACGGCTTGGGAACGAGCGAGGACACCGCTCGAAAACGCGTGGACCGTGCTCTGGAGAAACTGCGCACACTTCTCGGCCGCAGAGGAATCCACACCAGCACCAGCGCCTTGGCCGTCCTTCTCGGTACCTATTCCGTCCAGTCAGCCCCCGTCGGCCTCGCCGCTGGGGTTGCCTCCAGCGCCTTGGCTTCTGCCGCGTCGATGGGAGGCTTGGGCCTCCTGCTATTCAAGTGCTTGACTATGAGTAAGCTATCTACCGCCGCAGTCTGTTTGTTCGTTGCAGCCGCCCCGGTTGTCTATGAATGGCGAGCGATTTCCGATACCCAGGAGAGGGTTCGGACCTTGAGCCGTGAACTCCGGGAAACCCAGCGGAACGTGGAATCCGAGCGTAGTTCCCTGGATGGCGCCAACCGCAGGCTCCGGTATGCGAACCGGACCATCTCTGACACCCAATCCGACATCGCGAGAGAACTGGCCCGGGTGCAAAGCTTGAAGCAGGCCGACCCGTCGAATCCCTATCTTTGGGAATCGGACCCCCAGTACGTTCGAGTGCCGAAAACGCTGGCTTCGAACTTGCGGTTCTCCGGAAGCGTTGAGGTCCCCGTGGCGGAGGGTAAATGGCGCGTGCCGGAAGAAGCCGTGAATGTCGACGGTGCCCTCGCTCAACCCTTGGAGGACGCGCTCGATATCAGCCCTGACGAACGGGCGCAGATCCAGGCCACTTTCCAGGAGGCCAAGCGGCAAGTCGACACGCTGCGCCTGAGTCGCACCTACATGACCAACGTGCCTCCCGCCCACCTGAATGTCGGCGAACGCCCCTCGCTGACGCAAGTGACCGAAGGGGCGCCCGAGGAGGCTAAAGTGATCCAAGAGCAGTTTGAGGGTGGGCTCGTTGCCGCCCTGGGGGCAGACCGTGCCAAGGTCCTGCAAGCGCAGGCCGCCTGGCTGGTGACGAAACAGCTCAATGAGTTTGGAGCGAGGACCAAGTGCGAAACGGTGGCACTCGGTCCAGGCACAACCGTTACCCAGTGGGAAATATCGAAACTGCCCGGGGAAGCTTCTTTCAGCACCTGGGGCAACACTTCAGGACAACTGAAACCCAAGAATGTTTCGGAACCCTTCCAGGCGTTCGTGGCGGATTGGCTCCAGAAGGTTGAAACGAAACCTTGAGAACGAACCGATCATGAAAAATTCCGCCTTAGCCGCCACCATCCTGCTCTCTTCAGCCTTGGTCTGGCTCTTTGAGTACAGCTCCCATGCCCACTTGAAGACAAGGCTCTTAAGCCTTTCGCACGCCCTGGAAAGCTCGCGCGCCGAACTCACGGACCTGCAGAGCCGAGTTGAACGCGCCCGAGCCGCAGTCTCGAACGAGCACCTTGCGCTCACCGCTTCTCGACGCCATCTCGAAGCCGCAGCCAGGGAGGCGGGCGTGGAGCAGATCCTCCACGCCAACCGTGCCGAGGAGGGAGCTTGGCCCAGTGGTCGCCCCTACTTCTACCTTCCCAAGAAACACGTCGAATCCATGGGATACGACACTCTGGACGACAAGGGATATCTGAGTGCGGAAGCCGCCGCTTTGCTGGGAATGAGCACGGCTGAGAAGACGGCGGTGAACAGTCAATTGCAGGGTTTCCGCGAATCGATCCAACGACTTCAACTCACCCACGTGGAGTGGCTGTCATCGACCGATCCTGAACCAGACCCCAATCACCGACAGATCGCATGTCGGATCCCCGGGATGGAGAAGGAATTCGCTGAACTCCGCTCCGGCCTCGAAGCGTCGCTCCAGACCTGCCTGGGTTCCGAACGCAGCCGCCTGTTCCTCCAACACACGAAGGGAGAACTGGAAACCATCTGCGGCCAGTACGGCTCCCAGCCCTTCACGGCCACGCTGTCCGCCGACCGCGAAGCGGATGGCACGGTGACTCACACACTCCGGTTGGAGCATGAGGAAGGGAATGGAAAAACGCTCTACACCTACCCAGTGTATTTTGCGGAGGGTCCCAACTCCAACCTGCTCCCCTATCGGCATCTCTTCGGCGAGGAACCGCTGCTGACTCCTTAGCAAACGTCTGGCGGCATCCGCAAGGTTTTGGAATGCGTGCAGAACCAGGGACAGGCAACTTGGGTCTCCCCTGGTGGGTTTTGACAAGATGGACAAGATGAACAGGATTGTGATCTTGGGGACCAGAACGAGCCCTCTTCCCATCCTGCAGATCCTGTCAGTACTCCCCTTCGCGTGGTAGGGACGGGACCGCCGGGCCGTCCGCACACCCCCCTCGGACATCGCAGCGCGATGTCCCTACCTACCTGCCAACACAGGGGAACCCATCGCCTGTCCCTGTTGGACCCGCGAGCCGAACTCACGGACCTGCAGAGCCGAGTTGAACGCGCCCGAGCCGCAGTCTCGAACGAGCACCTTGCGCTCACCGCTTCTCGACGCCATCTCGAAGCCGCAGCCAGGGAGGCGGGCGTGGAGCAGATCCTCCACGCCAACCGTGCCGAGGAGGGAGCTTGGCCCAGTGGTCGCCCCTACTTCTACCTTCCCAAGAAACACGTCGAATCCATGGGATACAACACTCTGGACGATAAGGGACATCTGAGCGCGGAAGCCACCGGTCTACTGGGAATGAGCACAGCCGAGAAGACGGCTGTGGACAGTCAGTTGCAGGGTTTCCGTGAATCGATCCAACGACTGCAACTCACCCAGGTGGAGTGGCTGCCATCGACCGATTCTGAAGCAGGCCCTGGTCACCGACAGATCGCTTGTCGGATACCCGGCATGGAGAAGGAATTCGCCGGACTCCGATCCGGCCTCGATGCGTCGCTCCAGACATGCCTGGGTGCCGAACGCAGCGGCCTATTTCTTCGACACGCCCAGCAGGAACTGGAAACCATCTGCGGCCAATACGGCTTCAAGCCCTTTACTGCCACTCTGTCCGCCGACCGCGAAATGGATGGCACCGTGACCCACACTCTCAGGTTGGAACATGAAGAAGGGGGTGGGAAGACGCTCTACACCTACCCAGTGTATTTCGCGGAGGGTCCCAACTCCAACCTGCTACCCTATCGCCATCTCTTCGGCGAAGAACCTCTGCTGACTCCTTAGCGAACGGCTAGCCGGCATCCGCAAGGTTTTGGAATGCGTGCAGAACCAGGGATAAGCAACTTGGGTTTCCCCTGGTGGGTTTTGACAAGATGGACAAGATGAACAGGATTGTGATCTTGGGGACCAGAACGAGCCCTCTTCCCATCCTGCAGATCCTGTCAGTACTCCCCTTCCCGTGGTAGGGACGGACCGCCGGGCCGTCCGTGCACCCTCGGACATCGCAGCGCGATGTCCCTACCTACCTACCAACACAGGGAAACTCATCGTCTGTCCCTGTTGGGCCTCCCCCAAACGGGCTTTCGCCACGAGCTTTACCTCTCAGAGAACCTCCCTAAACACCCATCACGGCCGTAAGTGATTCACTCACCTAGACTTGGCTTCCTGGACCCACTGGTTGACCAATTGCTCCAAGAGGGTCAGCGGCAAAGCCCCGTTCTTCAGCACAACATTATGGAACTGAGGCAAGCTGAACTTCGGACCCAACTCCACTTTGGCCTTCTCCCGCAACTCCAGGATCTTGATCATGCCGACCTTGTAGGAGCAGGCCTGCCCCGGCCATACGATGTAGCGCTCCACTTCAGCCTCCACGTCCGAGTCGGTCATACCGGTGGTCTGTTTCATGTAGGTCATCGCCTGCTGCCGGGTCCATTTCCTGGAGTGGATCCCCGTGTCGACCACCAGCCGTACCGCGCGAAACAGCTCCGATTGCAGGGTGCCGAGCCGGTCTATAGGGTCTTTCACAAAACCGAGCTCGTCCGCCAGGCGCTCGGAATACATCGCCCATCCCTCAATGTAGGCGGTAAAGGGAATGAACCGGCGGAACAAGGGAACCCCCTTCAACTCCTGGGCAATCGCGATCTGGAAGTGATGGCCTGGCACCGCCTCATGATAAGTTAGCGTCCGCATCCCCGGCTTGGGATGCAGTTTCACGTCCCAAGCGCTTACGAAGAAGATGCCGGGACGCGAGCCGTCCATGGCGGGCGCGTTGTAGTAGGCTGCAGCGGACCCTTTCTCCTTGAAGGCAGGGACCCGCTCCACTACCACGGGACTCTTGGGCCGCAGGTCAAACACCCCCTGCAAGCCGCTGCTCACTTCGGAGATCAGACTCTGGTAATCTCGAATCATCTGATTTCGCCCCTCGTCGGTATCCGGATAGAGAAACCTCGGATCCTCCATAATCGCTTGGACATGTTCCCCCACGGTTTTACCCCGATACCCCTTCGCATCCAGGATCGCCCGCATCTCGGAGGTGAGGCGTTCCACCTCTCGGAGGCCCATTCCATGCACTTGGTCCGGAGTGTAGTCGGTAGTCGTGTAATGTCGGAGTTGCGCAGCGTAGTAGGCGGCCCCGTCTGGAAGTTTCCAAACCCCGTCCTCCGTGGTCGCTTTGGGAAGAATCGACTCTACGCAGGCAATCAGCCTGGCATAGGCAGGGTAAACCTGCTGCTGGATTGCGTCCCGTGCCTGGCCCAGTAGCATGGGTCGGGCAGAGCCAGAAAACGCCGTGGAGTTGGTCAACTTCCGTTCCAAGCCGGTGTACAGCGGATTCGTTTCCGGGGTGGAGTTCGTGAAGGAGCGCATCTGTTCCAAGGCCTTCTCGAGCACGAACCGCGGAGGAAGAATGCCTTTCTGTTCCCGAATTCGAAGACTCTCTATGAGGCCGTCGAACTTCCACCCGGTGGCGCGCAAACGTTCCACGTACCGACGCGCGGTCTTCTGATTTTCCAGCTTATGGACGGTCACCATGAAGTCCGGGAGGTCGATGTGCGGCCCATCAAGCTGGCTCACGGGGTAGTCGTGGTAACGAAACGTCCCCAACCGGACGGCATCCTCGAGGAACCACTCCAGTACCGATGTGGAGAGCTGTTGATCGGTTGTCTGGGATTTTCTGGGATAGGTCCGCAGCATGTCGAGATCTTGGCGGGCGATGGCATCCATCTTCTCGGTATACCGCGGCGAGGAGTCCGTCAGCTTGCCACTATGGAAGTCCAGCACCGTGCCATCGATGAAACCCAGTTGTGTGAAAAGCTGCGGGTTGGGCCGGAGCGTGTCCAGCATCGTCCGGAGATAGAACTGGTCAAGGGTCCAAGGTCGCCCCCAGAGAAGAGAGTACGTCCACAAACCCAAAGTGCAGAGCAGAGCCAGAAGCAAGATCGCAACCGCTCGTTTTGCCGGAATACGTGCCATAGATCCGGCGCAAACTACCCTGTAGCGATGGAGCTTGGCGAGGATTATGGAAACACCCTCCAGGTGCGGGGAGACAAAGGTCTGTCCTGGTTCCCGTTCTCAGTGAAACACTTAGGAAGCCCACAAGGCCTGAAGAGGCGCCAGCCATAGCTTGTCACCAGGATTGTGATCTTGGGGACCAGTACGAGCCCTCTTCCCATCCTGCAGATCGTGTCAGTACTCCCCTTCCCGTGGTAGGGACGGACCGCCGGGCCGTCCGTACACCCCCCCTCGGACATCACAGCGCGATGTCCCTACCTACCTGCCAACACAAGGAAACCCATCGCCTGTCCCTGTTGGGCCTCCCCCCACCTGCAGCCCCAGTCCCGACCCCCTCAACCCTCTTCATATGAGTGGTCAAGAAAAGTCGACCCTTGACTCTCGCATACTGGTCGGTATGGTTCGAAGCAACGACCACCAAAACGCACATACTCGCACATCATGAATTCCCATCCGAACCCCGCTTCCTCCGCCAGCACCACACGACGTGAGTTTCTGAGGACCTCCACGGTTGCGGCAGCTGCGGTTTCTCTCGGTAGTCTTGAAATCGGGCGTGTAGCCCATGCCGCGGGCAGCGACACGCTGCGGGTTGGCATGATTGGTTGCGGCGGGCGGAATGGCGGCGCGGCGGTGCAAGCCCTCACAGCGGACAAAGGGGCAAAGCTAGTGGCCATGAACGACATTTTCCTGGACCGTATTCAGGCGAAACGGGAGGAGATCAAGGCGGCCCGGGGTGAGCAGGTCAAGGTGGACGACGCCCATTGCTTCCCAGGCTTTGACGGGTACAAGAAGGTGATCGAATCCTCGGATGTCGTGTTGATCGCCAACGCGGCCAAGTTCCATCCCTTTCACACCATGGCAGCGATTGAAGCCGGGAAACACGTCTTCGTCGAAAAGCCTCACGGCATCGATCCCGGGGGCATCAAACTTCTTCGCAAGGCATGCGAGATTGCCAAACAAAAGAACCTATGTGTGGTTTCTGGGCTTCACAGCCGCTACCACCCTGGCTATGCCGAGACCGTGCAGAAGATTCACGATGGAGCGATCGGGGACGTCGTGTCCATCGAGGAAAACTTCCTCCGGGCGCCTTACGGCGTCACCGAAAGGAAACCTGGGCTGACCGAGTTGGAATGGCAGGCCAGCACTCAGTACCACTTTGTCTGGTTATCCGGCGATGACGTGGTGCAATCGCTCGTGCACAATCTGGACCGCGCCAAATGGGTCATGAAAGGGAAGAACCCGATCAAATGCCACGGGTTGGGAGGCCGCTCCACCATGGTGGAACCCGTGTACGGCAACGTGTTTGACCATCATTCCGTCGTCTATGAGTTCGAGGACGGAGTGCGGATGTACGCTTTCTGTCGCACCACGACCGGGTGCTATGACGAATCTTCCAGCATTATTCTCGGTACGAAGGGCAAAGCTTCCGTGTTGGACTGCCGTATCTGGGGCGAAACCAAGTGGCGCTGGAGGGAGCAATGTGATCCTTACCAGATCGAGCACGACCGTCTGTTCGCAGCTATCCGTTCCGGCAAAGCGATCAACAACGGCGACTACATGGCCGACAGCACCCTCGTCGGAATCATGGGCCAGATCTCCTGCTACACGGGCAAGGAAGTCACCTGGGACCAAATCAACCAATCCGATTTCCGGTACACGCCTTTCCCTGAGAATTGCCATGACGGCATGGAACCTCCCGTGAAACCCGGCGCGAATGGAAGCTACCCGGTCTACACCCCGGGGCGGACAGTGCTGCTCTGAGCCAGCTCGGCTACCTCAGCCACTCCATCTGGTATACAACGAAAAGGACTGCGGCGGCGTACAGGCCAGCCAAAATGTCGTCCATGGTCACACCCAGACCGCGGGTGAGGCATTGGCTCTGCCTCACGGGCCAGGGCTTCCAGATGTCAAATAGACGAAAGAGCGCATAGGCGATCCCGATTCCGGTCCATCCCGGAACACTCATCAGATCGATGACGCGAGGGAAATGACCCAGAGTGGTCCGGGTGTGAAGCACGAGAGGGAGCATCGCCAGGGGCATGGCCACAATCTCGTCCAGCACCACAGATCCGGGGTCATGCCTGTTCAGAATGTCCTCCGCCCGGGTGCAGAACCAGACGGAGGCCACAAAACCGGCGATCATCCCAGCGAGGTAAAACTCCAGCGTTCCGAGAGAGACCAAGAGGAACGCCCAAGGGATCCCCACGAGCGTGCCGAAGGTGCCGGGAGCCACGGGCATCCGGCCCGTGCCAAATCCCTGCGCAACCCAAAGGATGATCCTGTTCAGCATGAGGTTCGGCTCGAGTTGGGGAAATCCCCTCCGTTCCCGTTCACATATCCTTCATGTACAGGTCGCGGTTACGCCAAAGATAGAGTCCTCCCGAGCTGAAGGTGAGAATCACGGAAAGCCACAGGGCAGCTTTCGTGAAGACTCCGACCCAAGCATAGCCAAGAATGGGAAAGCCGAAGATGGCCTTGCCGACGGGACCCCAACTCTGGTAGCTGCCAAGGACCAACACGGAGATGATGGCGGTGATCTGGGAAATGGTCTTGTGTTTCCCGTAACCTTCCGCGGCCAGGACGACCTGCTTAGAGGCTGCGAGCAAACGCAGGCCGGTAATGGCCAACTCGCGGGCTACGACGATCACCACCATCCACGCGGGCATGTAGTCCTTGCCGATGAAGGCGATGAAGGCCGAGCAAATGAGGATCTTGTCGGCGAGCGGATCCATGAGGATCCCAAAGTTGGTGATCAGGTTACGGCTGCGCGCAATCGATCCATCCATCCAGTCCGTGATACTGGCCACGACGAAGAAGACCAAGGCCAGCGTCTCATTGAAAGGAAACTCCACAAACATCGCGACGAGGAACGCGACGGTCAGCACCAACCGGGAGACTGTCAGTCGGTTGGGCAGGTTCATAGCGGCTCGGCGATCAAATCATAGTCGGTGTGCGCCACCACCTTGACCCGGGCGAAGCTCCCCGCAGGGTGAGCTCCCTTGACATACACCCTTCCGTCGATGTCCGGCGCGTCGGACTCGGACCGGGAGACCGTCCAGGCTCCGCGCAGCTTTTTGCGATGTGCCTCTTCCTCCCGCACGAGTCCATGCTCGGAGTTAGAGAGGGAGGCCGCTTTGGCTTCCTGCGGAGAGAGGGGATGCTCGAGGAGCACGCGAAGGGTCTTCCCGACTTGGCGAGATCCCCAGGCGCGGGAGACTTCCTGCTGGACCGCCATCGCCATGTGCCGTCGTTCCTGCCGTTCCTGCTCGGGAACCTGACCGCCCATGCGCGCCGCCACGGTTCCCTCTTCCTGGGAGTAAGTAAAGACACCAGCACGCTCGAAGCGAGCTTCCCTCAAGAAATCCAAGAGGGAGGTAAAGTACCCTTTTGTTTCCCCGGGAAACCCCACAATGAAGGTCGTGCGCAACGCGATATGAGGCAGCCGGCTCCGCAGCTTCGCGATCAGGTCCTCGATATGCTGGCGGGTGGTCTCCCGGCGCATGCGCGAGAGCATGTTTTCATGGATATGCTGCAACGGCATGTCCACGTACTTCACCACTTTGGAGCATTCGCCGATCGTGTCGATGAGCTCATCAGTCCAGTGAGCGGGGTGAGTGTAAAGCAGTCGGATCCAGAAATCGCCGTCCAACCGGTTGAGCGCCCGCAGCAAGGTGCTCAGGGTCGTGGCATTCTTTGGCAAAGCCTGGGCGGCTGCCCGGAAACGTGTGGGTGAGGCCAACGCGCGACTGCCGGAAGACCTCAAGTCCATGCCGTAATAGGTGGAGTCCTGGGAAATCAAGTTCAACTCCCTGACCTCGTCGGCAATCAACACCCTGGCTTCGCTGACGATATCTTCCTGAAGGCGGCTGCGGTGGGAGCCGCGCATGCGGGGGATGGTGCAGAAGCTGCAGGGATGGTTGCAGCCCTCGGCGATTTTGACGTAGGCAAAATGCCGCGGGGTAAGGCGATAACGCGGCACGGAAAAGTCGGGGATGAACTTGGGACGGTTGGTCACCTCAAAAACGGGAGCGCTGCTGACTCCAAGCTGTGGCACGTTCCGATCTGGCTTCTCCGTTCCTAACTTGGCGTCCAACACCGCTATCTGGGCCTTGGCCTGAGTCTTCCGCCGCTTGCGATCTCGGGAAGCCTGCCCGGCCAGCACTTTCGTGCGACGCCGTTGATACGCCTCTTTGACAATCTCGCCTACTTTGGTGACTTGGTCGATGCCCATGAAACCATCGACTTCCGGAAAGAGATTCGGCATCTGGTCCCGATAGCGCTGCGGCATGCAGCCAGAAACGATCAATCCCTGGTCAGGCCGCGCCGCTTCCCGAACTTCGGCCGATTCCAGAATCGCGTCCACGCTCTCTTCCTGGGCGGAATCGATGAAAGAACAGGTGTTCACAATCACCACGTCCGCCTTGGCGGTGTCATTGGTCACGTCCAACCCAGCCTTCATCAGAGACCCAAGCATGATCTCTGCGTCCACCAAATTCTTGGCGCAACCCAGGGAAATCATACCCACCCTCAGAGCAGGTTTTGCAGCACTGTTCTTACTCACAAGGAGGGTAAACTAACGCGGGACTTTTCGTGTGGCAACGACGGATTCCAGCCCTGTCGGAGCCCGAGTTTCGAGGCGCACACGATCGGGGCTTACTGAAGCTTCTGTAATGCTTCCTTGGCCGCGTCCGGATACTTCTCGCGGATGGCCTCAGCGATCCTCTTGATGGCCAGGACCGCTTCGTTCTTGGTCGCTGCTGACTCGAGATGCGGGTAAGCGAGAGGCAACGCGTCCGGCAGCGCGAAGCCAGACAGGGCTCCCAGAATCAGCTTCCGGTCCTGATCAACCTTCGCCCCGGCAAAGAGCTCCTCGTATCGGGCAGCCAGCTCCGGCTTCGGCCGGGCGTTTTCCTCTCCGAGGATGCGCGTGAGTCCTCGTAGCGCCACGACGCGGTTTGGGCTGCCCCCTGCCTCCTGGTACACTTTCAAGAGGGGCTCCCAAGCGGTGATGTCAGGCCATTCGGCCAAACTGCGGAAGGCGGTATCCCGGACCATTTGCACCGGATCCTCCATCCCCTTCTCAATCAGCCCAAAGGCACCTCCTCCGGCGTACGGAGCCAACCGCAGAACGGAACAACGCGCCTCGGTCCCTTTGGCGTTGCCCCAGGCCCTCTGCAGCAGGTCACTGCGGACTTTGGAATCCTGAATCCGGGTAAAACCCTGAGCCAGAGCAGCCTCCGCCTCCTCTCGAACCTCAGGCTTCTGGACGGCAAACAGGTTGGAGAAGAGTTGCTCCAAGTCACTTGTCGAGGCGGATCGAGCCACCGCCTGGAAAGCGGCCTTGGCCACGACATCGTCCGTGCTCGCGGTTTCCCGAATGAGTGCGGGGATGGCAACGGGGTTTCCGCGCCGGCCTAAGGCGGCAATGAAGCCAGCCCGGGCGCTGCCCTGCGCCTTGAGCATGGCTGAGAGCAAGGCTTGGTCCACCGCTGGGCCGCCCTTTAAGGTCGCGAGTGCCATCTCCGCCTGCTGCTGCTCAGCAGGGCTCTTGGGCTGGGAGAGAAGCTCTCCCAAGGCGTTCACGGTGCGGATATCGTCCAACGCTCCCACCAGGCGAATTGCGGCAAGACGGACTTCCGCAGAATCGGACTCCAGGGCGCGGAAGATGGCCGAACGGGCGGCAACATCGCCACGCGCAGCAAGCGCCTCAAGCAGGTGAACCTGTTCAGGGACGTAGAGTTCGCCAATCTCCTCGGCAAAACGGGCGGAGGCCCCGGGTGATGGCAGGCGCTGCACTCCGGCAATGGACCAAAGGCGAAGGGCGTTGTCGTCACCGTGCATGGTGCGCAGCATCCGCTTCTCGCCTCGGTCTTTGTCCAAGCGGCACAAGCCCAGGAAAGCACCGGCACGGTTTTCCTCCAACTGGGATTGCTTCAGCACATCGCTGTAGATAGCCGCTGCTTTTGCGCGTTTGCCTGAAAGGGCCAACCGCTGGGCCGCCTCATTGGAGGCCGCCAGGACGTCCTCTTTGTGCGGATACTGTGGGGCCCGGCGCAAAACCATTAACTCGTCCGACGCAGCGGCATTGGCGACCTTGCCGAGAGCAGCTACGGCTGCCTGAGCTTCTCCGACGTCCTGGCTGCGAGCCACTTTGGCCAACAGGGGCACGGATGCGGCGTCGCGTTTGGAACCAAGGGATTTGACGATGGCGACACGTGTGATCCCCTGGGTCAGAGAGGCTGCGTTGCGCAGGACTTCGCCAGATTTCGGGCTGGGATTGTTCACCAGCGCCAGGCAGGCGATATCGCAGGTATCAGGGAAGTGGAGCAACTTCCCAAGAGCCATCGCACTGGCTTCTCCGCCCACGATGGCGAGATTCTGGCAGGCGAAGAGGCGCGCCTCCCCGGTCGAAGCGGTCTCCAGCAGGCGGAGCAGGGCCTGCTCGGCCTCGGCGCGCGCGGAGACGTCGCTCGAAGCCCGCGCCACCAGGGCTTCGAGGTCACGGAGCGGTTGGGTGCTGGTCCCGGTCGAAAAGCCGGCCGCGCCGGCCGCCAGTTTGTCGATATCGGCCGCGTCGGCCAGAAACGGAAAAGCGCTGGAGGTCAGCAGCACGCCGCACACCAGGATGAATCGCGAAGAGGATTTCGGAAGAACGTTGAACATAGCAGTTTCTTGGTAGAAAGGGTTGGTCCACTGGCCTAGATGCGCCACGGCGACCGGGGTTCGCGGTAAAGCATGCGGTTGGCTTCTTCGGAGTCAAAACGCTCGGTTCCAGGATCCCATTGGAGCTTGCGGCCCAGGCGCAGGCTGATGGCCCATGCCTGGCAGATGCTCATCGTGCGGTGGGCAACCTCCGGATGGCAGTAAGTGAGTCGACGACTGCGAATTCCATCCAGGAGGTTGCGGATGTGGGCGCTTGCGTTGGCCCATCCCACACCCCCTTCGGCCTTCGCCGAGAGGATACTCTTTGGCTCCGCTGTCACCACGTCGGTTTCGTCGTCCACCCGGATCCAACCCTCCTCGCCAATGTACTTGATATACCTATCGGTAAACCCGGCGCGCTGGTACATGACACCCTCGACGCCATTGGCGTAGCGGCACCGCGCCTCACCGCTGATCGGTGTATCGCTGCAGAACTTGGCGGGATCGGGCATCGTCCCCTTGGCCTCGAACTCCAGCGGGCCGGTGTCATCAGTCCCGAGCACCCACTGCATCTGATCGGTATAATGACAGCCCATGTCCGTCATCACCCCTTCGGCGGTGTCCCAGAAATATTGCCAGTTGTGCACGCGCGCGGGATTGAAGGGCCGCCAGGGAGCCTGCCCGAGCCAGGCGTCGTAGTTCCACCCTTTGGGAACCGGTTCGGCCTTGCTGTGAGGGATGGCAGGACCTTCCCAAACCTGCATTTCCACGGTCTTCAGGCGCCCGATACGGCCTTGCTGCACCATTTCCTTGGCAAA
Organism: uncultured Verrucomicrobiota bacterium; assembly: GCA_964411985.1. Classification (GTDB taxonomy): domain Bacteria; phylum Verrucomicrobiota; class Verrucomicrobiia; order Limisphaerales; family J093; genus CAYPNF01. The sequence continues at coordinate 36,585 of CAYPNF010000039.1, read as the reverse complement.
CTTGTAGGAATCCGTCGCCCGACGCTGCGTCCCAGCTTGATAAATCGTTCCGAACCGCTTGGTGGTGTTCACCAGCTCCCTGCCCTCGCGAATGGTAAGGGTGACCGGTTTCTCGCTATAAACGTCCTTGCCGGCGCGAGCGGCGTAGATGGAGGCCAAACCATGCCACCGGTTCCCTGTTGCGATCAGCACGGCGTCGATGCTCCGTCGCTCCAGAAGTTCGCGAAAATCCGGGTACAAAGCACAGTCTTTGCTCTGGTACTGCGCATCAATGGCTTCCTTGGCGCTCCGAGCCCGATCCTCCCGGCTGTCGCTCACCGCCACAAACCGCAGGTCGTTGAACCCCAGGAAATTGGGAAGAATTGCGCGCGCCCGATTCCCAACCCCTAAAGCCCCGAAGGCAATCCGGCTGTTGGGTCCCACCGATCCGGCCCGTCCCAGGACCGACGCGTGGACTAGCATGGGGGCGGCAGCAGCCGTCAGGGCAGTGCGGCGCAAGAAGGATCTGCGGTTCATCTCGTTTTCAGTAACTCTGGTTTGGGCTTTCATGGTCAACCAATTACAAAGCAGCTTCAGAAAGCATATTCTCGGCCAAACACAGGAGGATTGTAAAGGGATTCCAGAGCTAGCCGAGGAAGATCAAGCAAACACCTTACCCTGCCGATTCTTCACTGGGTCTGGCGAGTTTCGTCGAGGTTCGGTGATCGCCCAAGTTTCTGGGGCGAGAAGAGAACCTATGCAGTGGATGCGTACTGGAGTGCGTATGCGCTGCGTTCCGACGATCCAACGTGGTTCTGGAAATGAAGACCACAAATCGCGGGATCACCGTATCCATTCCATGAAATCCAAAGTCTTAGTGTTGTCACTGATCCCGACTTTCGCTGCTGGAATCGTTCAGGCCGCCGACGTTTCGGTCACGGTCACGCCATCGATCGTCTCCGACTACATGTTTCGCGGAGTCCGCATGGGCGGAAGCGCATTCCAACCGGCCATGGAGGTAGGAGTTGGCAAGTTCACCGCAGGGCTCTGGGCCAGTACTCCCATTGCCGACCGCGTTCCGGGGCTCTCCGATCCTGAGCTGGATCTGTACATTTCCTACTCTTTCGTGGTAAGCGACAAATTCAGTATCGTGCCAGGCTTCACCGCCTACCTTTTCCCGAATGCCGATCCTGACGACGGCTTCTACCGTGACACCTACGAACCCTCTCTTGCAGTCAACTATACCGTGGCAGGGATCAAACTGACGCCCAAAGTGTATTACGACGTGGTTCTGGAAGGGCCAACTTTTGAGCTGAGCGCGGCTTACGCAGTGCCGTTAAAAGCGCTGCGGACGGAACTGGATTTCACCGCCTCAGTCGGAACTTTCTGGGCGAACAACGTGGTCAACCGAGCGTCCCCTAGGGTGGAGAACACGGGCAGCTACTATCTGATCGGGCTGACCATGCCGTTCGAGATTGCCAAGCACGTTAAGGTCACCCCGGGAGTTGCCTATACGGAAGGTTTCGAAAACTACTTCGAAGGCAGCGGATCACCCCGAATCGACAACTCAGCTGCCGTAGCGCACGTCGTGGGAACCCTCAGCCTCTCCCTGAGCTTCTGAGAATTAGGCGAGGTCGAAGCGCCGCGCGGCTCTTTGCAGGCTTGGCTTGCCGGTGGTTCTGGAATACCTTCCCTCATGGACTCGGCTTCAGAAGGGAACGATGGCAATTGCCCAACTCCAAGATGGCTGTCCTGGATCCTACTCCTGCTCCTAGCACCCGGGAGCTGCTGGTCAGCGATGAGTGGGGAGAGTGGCAGTGCCGACCGCCTTCGGTACATCATCGAAACCGATGCGGGAGGTGATCCGGATGATGAGCAGTCCCTGGTCCGTTTCCTTCTCTACTCCAACGAGTGGGACATCGAGGGCATCATAGCCAACCGACCTCACGCACGGGACGGTGAGAACCGGAATCGCGAGCGCACGGGGCTGGGGATCGTCCGGTCGCTCGTGGCGGCCTACGGTGAATGCCATACCAGGCTTGTTCAGCACGATCCTCGTTACCCCAAGCCCGAGGTGCTTCTGCAACGTACTGTCGCCGGATACGAAGATACCGAGGACGGAGTCAACCTCATCCTTGCAGCGGTAGATAGGGACGATCCTCGCCCTGTATGGTTCTCCAACTGGGGAACGGACAACGGTTCTGCTCCCAGCTGCCTCCAACGCGCGCTGGATCGCGTGCTCCGCGAACGTGGAAAGGAAGGGTACGCCCGTTTCAAGTCCCGGTTACGGTTGAGTTCGGACGACCGGTTCGGAACTCACACCTGGACCGTGGAACCTCGGTGGAGGCTCTGGGTGGACACCTTGAGGCCCGAGCTGGACGGAAAACGCTGGTATCATCGCTTCTCCGCCATCACCGCCAAGGCGGGCGGTTTCGACGTGGAACGGGATGTGCGCACAGGGCACGGACCGCTGGGAGCCATGTATCCGACCAATACCACGCACTGGCAAAAGGAGGGCGATACGATGACCTTCCTTTACCTGGTTCCAACGGGGCTGAATGACCCGACTGAACCGACCTGGGGCAGTTGGGGTGGACGGTATGGACATCGTCCAGGCGCCGACACCTATTACTGGGCCAACCTGCAAGACCACTGGCAAGGAACCACCGACCGCGATAACACCCTTCGTCGCTGGGCTGTTCCTCTCCAGAACGACTTCAAGGCGCGGTTGGACTGGTGCGCTCAGCCGAGGGCAAAAGCGAATCACCCCCCGCGCGTGGTCCTGAACGGCGTGGGAGGTACCGAGATCCTCCGCTACCATGCCAACACCGGTTCGCGGCAGATTCTGGACGCACGTAGCTCGAGTGATCCGGACCAGGATCACCTGAGCTTCGAATGGTTCGTGTACGCCGAAGCGGGCAGCTATCGTGGATCGGTGACCCTGGAAGGCACGAATACCGCCACCGCAACTTTGACCGTGCCGCAGGACGCCGCGGGCGCTTCCATTCATCTGGTGGTGATGGTAACCGATGACGGGAACCCTGCCCTGACCCGGTATCGTCGTGCAGTGATCACCGGCACCAACCCGTCGCAGGCGTGGCGAAAGATCCAAGCGGCTTTCGAACCACCTGCCCCTCGCGCGACCCATGTCACTGCTTACCGATCCCCCTTGATCCAAAGAGATGGCACCACCGTGAAGACTCGAAGCGCTTGGACAAAGCGGCGTGGGGAAATCCTGCGCGAGTGGCACGAGATCATGGGTCCATGGCCAGCGGTTCTGCACAAGCCGTTGATCCAGGTCCTCGACACCACACCCAGGGACAACTTCAAGCAGCACCGCGTAGAACTTCCGATCGCGGAGGACCAAACCGCCCGAGGGTGGCTCTTAGAACCAGAAGGCAAAGGACCTTTTCCTGCGGTGCTGGTGGTGTACTACGAGCCGGAGACCAGCGTCGGTTTGGGCAAAGAGCCGCTACGCGATTTCGGTAGTCAACTCGCGCGGCGCGGCTTTGTAACGCTGAACATAGGCACCCCGGGTGGCAACGCGTGGCAACCTGAACTGGGCAAAGCCCGGTGCCAACCGCTCTCCTACCACGCCTACGTCGCCGCCACCTGCTGGCAAGCCCTGGCCCGCCTGCCTTATGTCGACTCCAAGCGAATCGGTATTGTGGGTCATTCGTACGGAGGGAAATGGGCGATGTTCGGCGGAGCGCTCTGGGACAAGTTCGCCGCGGTGGCGGTGAGCGATCCGGGGATTGTGTTTGATGAGACCCGTCCGAACGTAAACTACTGGGAACCTTGGTATCTGGGGCTGGATCCGGCCCACAAACGACCGCAGGCGGGCCTCCCCACGCCAGACAATCCACGCACGGGAGCGTACCAACGCCTGATCGAAGCCGGCCATGATCTCCATGAGTTGCACGCGCTGATCGCTCCCCGTCCTTTCCTAGTATCCGGCGGCTCCGAAGACCCTCCCGAACGATGGGATGCCCTCCGCCATGCAGTGGCGGTCAACCAACTGCTCGGATTCACCAACCGCGTAGCCATGACGACCCGTCCCGATCACGCCCCCACCGAAGAGTCCAATGAGCAGATCTACTCCTTCTTCGAGCATTTCCTCAAATACCGCGAACGTCGCTGAAGAAGGTCGAAGCTACTCGGCCAAGGCAAGACTCGCCCCCAGAAAGGGTAAGGCACTACGGACTGCGGCGAGCAACTCGTCCATAGAGAACGGCTTTTCGAGGGTTCGAACCACCCCCAAGTAGTGTGCGAATGCCAGACAATCTCCCTTCATCAGCCTACCGCTGCCCGACATCGCGATCACCGGCACGAGTGGATCCATCTCTCCCATCCTTCGAATCGTGTCCAAGCCATCGCGCTCGGGCATGCACATGTCCGTGATGATCAAGTCGGGATGATCCCGCAGGAAAACTCGCTCCGCCTCCTTACCGTTGGACGCTTCGAATACTCTGTATCCCTGGCGGCGCAGCAGGCGCGCTTGCGCCACGCGGAACCATGGCTCATCGTCAACAAGCAGGATCTTTGCACTCGGGCGATTCAGGATCTGTACTCTCTCCTCGCATTCCACAGGCTGAGCTTCTGAGGTCAGAGCGCAACATTCCATCGAACTGGCCCCGGTCCTGATATTTGTCTCATCTGCATCCATGCTGCTGCGAACTCGGTGGCAGAGGCACTCTGCCAACCTGTCAACGTTATCGACGACTTGACCCGTGAGCTTTAGGCAAGCTCGGATAAAACGGAACGTGCCATTTCACCTCAGCATTAACCAGCACACCGCACTAGTTTTCGTATGGTCTCCTCCTTCTGTCTTCTTCCGTCCCCTTCCCTGTTCTTGCCGTCATCGCCGGCCTAAAATCGGTGCAGATCTGCGGATGACTGATTCAGTCAATGTCGCCAGACCGCGAAGGAGGTATCGAACCAGAGTCCGTTGAAATCGAACTGGAGGAGAGGAGGCTCGAAACCTCCCGCCACCCAAAAGACCTGGTTGCGCGGCTTGAGCAGGCTGCATAGCTCCTCCATCATCTCCCCTTCCAGGCCGACGATCGTATACCGGTTCTTGCGGAGCTCCGCCTTCTGGACCGCGTGAAACAATTGCTCCGCCTCGGAGCGGCAACCCTTGATGACCCAGATCTCGGCTGCGGGGACCTTGACAGCGAGACGGTCTAGCTTCGGCACACCGCAGTCTCCGCATTCGCACCAGAAGACGGGCTGCAGCTCGTAATCTAACTCCACAAGATCCGGCTCGAACGGGATGTTATCGTTGTGAAGCTGGTACTCAATATGCAGGCGCTCGCGGTAAAAGAGAAGATAGCTCAACAGCTTCAGAATCACATGGCGTGAGGATTCCTGATCACGCTGGCCCACGATGACCTTGGCGGGAAGACTGCGCTTCCGATCCTGGGACTCCAAATGGAAACTGAACTTTCCCATCAAGGTTCCACGTAGATCGGGGTGCCAACTGCCACCAGCCGCGCCAGGAACTCGGCGTTCCAGTTAGCGAGGCGGAAGCAACCATGAGATTCGGTGCGTCCGACGTCTTCCGGCCGCGGAGTGCCGTGAATGCCGTAGCCGGGACGATCCAGGCCAATCCACACCACCCCCACGGGGTTGTTGGGGCCCGCGGGCAGATTCAGGGTGCGACCGAGCTGATTCGCTTCGGGCGATTCCGGGAAGATCTGGGGGTTGAAGGTGTAATTGGGGTTGGGGGCGATCACCACGACCTGCAACATTCCGGTGGGGCGTTTGTCCACCCGGCGCGCAATGCTGCAGGGGAAATGGGCCAGCATCTGGTTCTGAGCGTCAAACGCCTGCAGGATCTTGGAAGCGAGGTAGATCTTGGCGAATGCGGCCTTTCGCGCCGGAGCGAGGGTCCAGACATTGGGAACGAGTAGGGCGGTGCCTGGAGTGACGTTTGTCCAGTTGACGGATGGGTTGAGGCGCTGAATGAGCGACGGATGCGATTGGTAGCGCTCGGCAACTAGCTCGAGAATGGTCTCGTAATCGAGCCTGGGTTGCAGCGATTTTCCCAGCCAGGTTGGGCTCAGTGGAAGCAGGCGGGCCAGGTCTTGTGGGCCTACCACGATGTTGATGAAAGGGGCAGCGTCCAAGGTGAGGCGGGAACGGGTGGTCGGATCCATTTGCCCCGTCACCCGCAAATCATACACCGCCTGAAACACCCGTAAGGCGGTCCGAGTCTGGCCGCCAATGGCCCCATCGAGAGACCCCGGTGAGACTCCGCGGCGAGCCAGAGCGATTTGGGCCTCGAGGAGGTTGGCCACCGGACGGGGATAGGTTCCGTCAGACACGACATAAGCACCTGGGGTAAAGGACGGAGGCGCGGGTCGTGAAGCGGCTGGATTGGTGGGCTCCCGATTCTCGAAACCTGGCACCCAGGGAGCCCCGTCACGACTCACGGAAGCCGCAGGAGGACGCGGTGGAGGTTTCCGGCGCGATGCAGGATCTGCGGGCAACACCTCCCCTCGCCGGCCAGAGTCCAGGAAGACCCACACCAGGAAGCTCAGGCCCCCGAGGACTAGGAGCCAGTAGAAAGCCGTGCGCAGAGGCCCCCGCCCCCGCCCCGCTTTGTACTTGGTATAGATCTGCACGAGGAGAGTTAGCCACAAAAGGGGCGACAGGCCCAAGCAGAAAGCTCAAGCCCCAACGCAGCGAACCCGCCGCGATCCTGCTAGGGAGAAGTAATCCCCTCCCGGATGGCATACCGGACCAATTCGGCGGAACTGGCCAACCCTAGTTTGTGCATGAGTCGCGACCGATAGGTTTCGATCGTCTTGATGCTTACCGTGAGGCGGTTGGATATCTCCTTGTTACGCAGACCCTCCGCCACTAAACGCAGAACTTCCCGCTCGCGCACCGAAAGCGGGGCACGACCAACCCGTTCGGTTCCCTCCTTGGCACGCCGCAACTCACTCACCATGGCGCCCGCCACCTCGGGACAAAGATAGGTTTTCCCCGCACGGACAGCGCGAATGGCCCGGATCAGGTCCTCGGCGGCATTCTCTTTCACCATGTAGGCAGAAACTCCCGCCTGGAGGGCAGCAGAAACGAAGTCGGGGTCGGGGTGGGCCGAAAGGATGATGATGCGCGCCTGGGGCCAGTCGGTGAGGATTTGACGAGAAACCTCGATCCCGTTGGAGTCCTGAAGATGGATGTCCATCAGGATGAGGTCGGGCCGGAGTTCGCGCACCAAGGTGAGGGCTTCCGTACCCCCGGAGGCTTCGCCCACCACCGTCAGATCGGGATGCTCCTGGATCAACAACCGCAGGCCGTCACGCACGATCCGGTGGTCGTCCACCAGCAGGATTCTCAGTATTTGCTCGTTCATTGTGCCATCCGCGCATCGATGAGGGTTTCTTAGAATGTCGCTGGAACAGTGGCTCCATGCAAGCCTCACGTTATCAGCATCGCCGACACAGAGAGATCCTCTCCGAGATCAGACTCTTCGTCTAGTAGGGCTTCTTCTGTCAGGCAAAACCAGAGCCGGGGGTGGCCAGGATGTGCGATCGAGACAAACCCACCCTCGCGAGGATGCTCACACGAGGCTTGACGTAGTAGCGGGTGAATCGGTTAGATCAGCCCTACTGCCATTAACCATGAAACTCACCTCTCCTACCCGATTCTGGACCGCAACAACCGCCGCCCTCCTTCTCGCCTGCGCCGCTCACTCGGCTGACCCTGTCGGAAAGGAGCTATTCAACGGCAAAGACTTGCAGGGTTGGGTCCCGGTACATGATGTCAGTTTTGACGTACACGAAGGCAATCTGCGCCTCAACAAGGGGATGGGCTGGCTCAGAACCGAGAAGGAATACCAGGATTTTGTCCTGGAGCTGGAGTGGAAGGCCTTGGTGGACAAGTACGACAGCGGGATCTTTGTACGATGCGGGGCCGAGGGAAAACCATGGCCGACGGACGGCTGGCAGGTCAATCTCCGCTACGACGCCCTCGGCGGACTGGTGAAGGGCTACAAACCCATCGTGCCCGCCGAGTCGCCGAAGTTACCGGTGGACAAGTGGATCAAGGTTCGCATCGAAGTGAAGGGAAAGAAGATCACGTTGGATATGGATGGCGAGAGATCTTGGGAGTACGAAGGGCTCGATCGCGAGAAGGGGTATATTGGTTTCCAAGCCGAGGACCGGGCGTTTGAGTTTCGGAATATCCGGATCCAGACGACGGAGGCGAAGTGAGGGACATTGCGGATTGCCGATTGTACACCTTCGTCGACACCGCCTACTTGAACGGGCGGCGTCCGGCGCAGGTCGCAGAAGCACTCTGCAGCGGAGGAAGCGATATCATCCAACTCCGGGCCAAGGGTGCTTCGAAAGCGCAGGTTCTGACGCTAGCGCGAGATATCTTGCCGATCACCTCCGCCGCGGAGGTGCCGCTGGTCATCAACGATCATCTGGACATCGCATCGGAGGTGGGAGCAGCGTGGTGTCATCTGGGCCAGGAAGATTTCTTTGACGCGGGTTTTCTGCACATCAACGATCTAGCGAAGGAGCGGGGTCTGGCGGGGCGGAACATGCCCCAGATCGGACTGAGCTCCCACGCACCGCCGCAAGCCTCGCGGGCGGTGGCAGCGGGCGCCAGTTATGTGGCCATTGGCCCTGTCTATGCCACCGGGACTAAGCCGACGGCCCGGCCCGTGACGCTGGAATATGTCCGCTGGGCGGCGGCAAACCTGCGCCTTCCCTGGTTTGCGATCGGGGGGATTCATCTCGGCAACCTAAAAACGGTGCTTGCAGCAGGTGCGACCCGAATTTGCGTGGTATCGGCCATCCTAAATGCTCCGGATGTGGCGGAGGCTTGCCAGCAGTTCCGACGACAGCTAGGGTAGCCGCCAATTACGGGTAATCTCGACATTCCCTTGACACTATGAGCGTATTGGTTGTTGGTTCCACGGCCCTGGATTCGATCAAAACTCCGAAAGCGGAAAACCCTCGGCTTCTGGGAGGGTCTGCGAGCTATGCGGGAGTTGCGGCCAGCTTCTTCTCTCCCGTACAACTAATTGGAGTGGTGGGCAACGACTTCCCAAAGAAGTACGTCCAACTCTACCAGAGACATGGGATCGACCTGGCAGGCCTCCAAATTGTGGAGGGGAAGACCTTTCACTGGTCCGGAGAGTATGAGGTCAACATGAACAACCGGCGAACCCTGGCGACCGAGCTGGGAGTGTTCGAGACCTTCCAACCGATCCTGCCTCCCTCCGCGCAGAGCACTCCCTACGTGCTGTTGGCCAACATAGCCCCCAGCCTGCAGCTGCACGTCCTGGACCAGATGCGCAAGCCCCGCTTCGTCATCGCCGACACCATGGATCTTTGGCTCAACATAGCGATGACGGATCTGCTGCGGCTTCTAAAACGGGTGGATGCCCTCGTTCTCAATGACAGCGAGGCCCGCCAACTGACCCAGGAGGATAATGTCATTCGCGCTGCCGCCCTGATTCATAAGCTCGGTCCCAAGTATGTCATCGTCAAAAAGGGAGAGCACGGGTCCGTGCTTTCCTCTCCCGGAGGGATGTTCGTTTGTCCCGCCTATCCTTTAAAAAAAGTGGTGGACCCAACCGGAGCTGGCGACTCCTTCGTGGGAGGCCTCATTGGGTATCTGGCTTCGTCCAAGGGATCGGTCGAGAAGAACCTGCGCAAAGCCATGGCGTATGGAAGTGTAACCGCGTCTTTCTGCTGCGAAGGCTTTGGACTCTCCCGGACCGACAAGATCTCACGCAAGGACATTCAGGGGCGCTTTGTTGAGTTGCAGAAGCTCACCGCCTTCTGAACCTCGCCGGGCAGGCCGATGGCTTGTACGAACGGTGGACGCCCAGCAGGTAAAAGTCCCAGGAACGGACGAAACGCACATGAAGATCGTGCTTACCGGTGGGCCGGGCTCGGGTAAGACCACGCTACTGCAACATTTCCGTGCGATGGGCCATGCAGTGATCGAGGAAGCGGCCATGCGGACCATTGAGCAGTTGGTCCAGGAGATGGGGATCGAGGCGCAGAAAGAATGGCGGCGGACGCATGTGTTGGAATTTCAGCAACGAATTCTCCAACACCAAATCGAACAGGAAGAACTATTCAAGGAGACTCCATCTGGATGGTGCTTCCTGGACCGGGGACGATTGGATGGTCTGGGCTACATGCGCCTGGCCGGGGTGACCCCTCCCCCCGAGATGATGGCGCACTTGGCGGCGGGGAAATATCGATGGGTCTTCACCCTGGAAACATTGCCCGGATTCCAATCACGAGAGGAAACAGGCCGTCTGACCGAGAGTCGGGAGGATTCCATGCTGATTCGGCGAACAATCGCGAACCTGTATCACGAAAACGGCTATCGGGTCGTGGATGTACCCGCACTACCCCTCCCCGAGAGAGCAGCACAGATCCTCGCACACCTCGAGGAGGACATTGGGACGGCGCCCCGATGATGCCTCCCCGCAGGGGCTGGCTTGGCCTGGCTCCGCGCTTGGCCCCAGGCTTCAACTCGCTGTTGAGCCGGAACTGGCTGCAGCCTGGGCAGCTGCCTGGTCACGCCGGCTTTTCTCGGCGAGGACCGTCGTGAGGCCCGCGCGGAGGTCATCTTCCAAGGCGATGGTGGCAAGGCCGGTGCCGAGGCCTTTCAGTTTATTGTGCCAGAGACCGGTCCCCGTGGCCGCGTCCAAGCAGAAGATCTCGCCATACGTGGTAGCGAAGACCGCCCCCTGCTGGACCATCACGTTGACGAAGTCAGAACCCTTGAGGTGCGTGGCCCAAGCCTGTTCCCCCGTGTCACGCCTCAGGGCAATCACGGATCCATGAATCCCAACAAAAACAAACTGGTTTGCCTTTTGCATAGTCGTCTTTCGCAAGTAGGGTGGGCCCAGAAGGATTTGAGCCCCCTACCAAGCGATTACGGGTCATTTAACACCCTCTCAAGTACTTGTTATGGAGATACTTTAAGCGCACTTCCTAAGGAAATCAAGGGTGCGGTTCCGTACACCCTGCGTGCGGCGGCGGAGTGATCGTATAAGAGACCGGGGTCGCAAATTGGTAGTTCCTGTTATCGCGGTGGGAGGTTGATTGCCCGGCAGATGCCGGCGTGTAGCTTCCCGCGCGGGAGTCCTCAGGCTGGATCGATATCTTGGTTGGTCCCATCCCTTCGCACACGGACGTCCTGGCCGCAGTCGATTTCTTCACCGTTGAGGTCTGGACGGGGGGGATTAACGACTTACTACGTGCTCACGTGCATGCGAGTGGCCTCACGCCAGGTGTGCATCGCCGGAATCACGACCTCGCCGGACCAGGTTTGGATGGAGCCGATTGCGCGGCATTGTTTCAGGACGGAAACAACTCCTCGTTCCTGTCGCAAACACTTGCGGATTCACGCTTTCGACCGTTTTGAGCATACGGGGGCTTGGTTAGCGTTTACGGGAAATCTTGACGGTGACTTCTCCCTTGGCCGGGAGCATCAACTTGCGCTGGTGAGTTGACTCGGCCTTCGCAACCTTCGCGCCCTTGCCTTCCACTGTGATTGCGGAAATCTCAACGGGGAGTTCCATCAAGACCGTCTGGGCTTTGCCCGAACGCAGCGTGACTGTGAGCCCGTCGGGGTGCCAGTGCAGGCGCCGGACTTCGATCTGGCCTCGACAGAGGACGCCTTCGATCGTTCCCGTCGGCCAAGCCTTGGGGAGCGCAGGCAAGAGCTGGAGTCTGCCGGGATCCGAGGCCACCAGCATCTTGATGATCACCGAAGGCATCCCGCCGCTGATGTCCATGTTGAACAACGAGCGATGATTGTGCATCGAGGCGAGATTGTTCAGCCAGAAGCGGTTGATCAGTTGCGTCAGGCAACGATAGGCGAGCTCTTCGTCGCCCAAGCTGGCGGAGGCCTGTCCAAGCTGCACAAGGCCGAAGGACATGAATCCCCTCTGGTTGTTCTGCCAGTGGTTATCGAGCTTGAACTCGATGCTCTTCCGGAACGCGGCGCGAAGCTCGGGACTGCGCGCGATTTCATCGGGCATCCCGTCGTAGAGCGGATAAAGCTGCGAGGAGTGCCGGTGGCTGTCGTTGTTCGCGAGCCGCGGCGTCAGCCATTCCTTGATGATGCCGCGCTCGTCCATCATGTAGTCCGGCATCTTGTCCAACATCTGCTGCCAACGCGCAATCTTGTCCTGGTTCCGACCGAGTTCCCGCGAGGCGGCGATGATGTTGCGCAGGAGCCCCTTGGCCACCGCCACGTCCATGGTGGCGTTGTAGGTTCCCTGCGACTTAGTATTGCCCGGCGTGTTCTCCGGCGATTGCGTTGGCGAGAAGACCCACTTACCGTCGGGCCCTTCGAAGAGGTAATCCTCAAAGAACAGCGTGGCCTTCTCCATGAAGGGCAGCGCGTGTTCGGCGAGGAACTTGCGGTCGCCGGTGTAGAGATAGTAGTCGTAGAAGAAATGCGCCGCCCAGCCTGCGCCGCCCACCCAGAAACCGCCAGCGAAGTCCGGCGCGAGGGCGTTGTTGAAGCCATGCGTCGAACTGCGGGAAGGCAGCACGATGCCGCGCGCGCCAAACAGGTGCTTCGCGTTGATCTCCAGCCAGGGAACGATGGACTCGATGTAAGTCGTGTAGGCCAGCATAAGTTCCGGCATGTTCCCCATGAGGTTGGCGGCGATGGCGGACGGGACGTTGCCGTTGTGCGTGTAATCGCTCGCCCAGCCGGGGACGTAAGTGCCGCCCCAGACGCCCTGCAAGTTCGGCGGCAGTTTGCCAGTGCAGGAGATGATGTTGTAACGCGCCGCATCAAACTCTTTTTCGATCAGGGCGCGATTCGGCTTTTCGTAAGTGGATTCCGCCAGCAACTCCTCCGTGGTCCGCCGGTGATCGGTGCCGCCGCCGAGGTCGAGGCGCATCCGATTGAACAACTCGCCGTGGAGTATGGAGTGGCGTTGAAGCAATTGGCTGTAGTTGTCAGGCAGCTTCGCGAGAAGAGCCTCCATCTCTTTCATCTCCGGTTTGTCCGGATCATAGATCGGGCGCAGGTCCACGAAGATCAGGAGGCGGTCGGCGCCTCTAATTGCCAGCGTCCCGTTGGTTCCCGCTTGAGCTATTCCGCCCGTGGCGATCACGCGCGCGAAGCCTTCCACCGCATGGATGCTTCCCGGGTAGGCCTTGAGGTAGCGGTTAGAGTAAGCCAGCGACGAGCTGCCAGCCGTGCTCTTGATGTCGCCAACGTGCTCCTTGAACATATGATCTGAGCGCTTCGCGATGTCACTGTCGTCATTGAATTGATCGCTCGGTTCCCGCGGCTCCAGGGCGAGCTGGCAGTCGAGACTTCCGGGTTTCGGACCGGTGATGGCCAGCACGGCCACACCGTCCGCGCGCGACACGAACATCCGGCGCTCGAAGGCGCCCCGGTCATCCGACCAGCGGACGGCGGTCTCGCCGGTTTGAAAATCAACCGAGCGGCTGTAGTCGCGCACCTCACCCTGATTGGTGCTGCCAATGGTGAGGTCAAAGGCCGGCACGAAGAAGTCCGGATACAGGAAGCTGCTCTGCCCAGACAGATTGAACTGAAGTTCCGTAGCCTGCCGATACAAGCCGCGCTCGATCAACCGGCGGATCTCAAACAACCTCGCCGACTGATCGGGCGGCATCACCGGCGCGCCCATTGGCATGAAGAGACGTTCGTGGGTGAAGATGATGCGCTCGTTCGTTGGCCGGCTCAGGGCGTTGGCGCCGATGGTGCCGTTGCCGCAGATCAATCCCTCCTCCCAGATCTTCGCGGGTTGGGAGCTTAGGAATCCGCGTTTCGGAACCGGCAACGGCGCGGAAGCAGCCGGATGACTTGTCGCGAGGAGGATACTCATGGCGCAGACGCTTTGGTTTATGACGTTGAGGAGGTGCTTCGTTCTCATAGAGTCAGGGTCTTTGGCTTCACAAAGAAGGTTCCTTTTGGCAGTTCTACTTTGGCACGCCTTCGAGTGAATTCATCTTCAGCTGGTCCACGGCGGCGTCGTAATCCCACTGTTTGTTCATCACCGGCGCGAGGGCGCGTCTAACCACATCAAGGAGGTCCGGGTCGAGATGATCCTCGTGCCATTGCACGTTGCGACGGACGGATTCGGCACGCGACGAACTGAAGAGCGTCGTCGAAAAGTCCGGGTTCTGGCTGGAGAACTGGAGGGCCAGCTTGCTGATGGGCACGCCGCGCTGCTCACAAAGTTCTTTGGCTTCATGGAAGCAGCGGCGGTCGTCCTTGGTGGCTGGATGCCAGTCAGGGGCTTCGCGTCCGCTCAGCAGCCCGCTGCCAAAAGGCGAGCCGTTGATGATGCCGATGCCTTTCTGCCTGGCCATCGGCAGCAGTTCGAGCGCGCGTGTGTCACTCAGCGTGTAGTGGTTGTGGACGAGGCCCGCATCCGCCGGCAGCGTATTGAAGATGCGATGCCAGAGGTCCATGGGATAGATGCCGAAGCTGACGTTGCCAATGCGCCCTTCCTTCTTCAACTCGACTAAAGCGGCCACCCCCTCGGTGAGCGCCCATTCGGTGTGGAGGCGATGCTGGTATTCAAAGTCGTGGAGGTGGATGAGGTCGAAGTAATCGGTGCCGAGACGGCGCGCGCTTTCGTCCAGCGAGGCGCGGATGCGGGCACGGGAATAGTCCAGGGTGTCGTCGCCGTAGCCGCCAGGCTGCGTGTATTTGCCGACTTTGGTCGAGAGGTAATAGCGGTCACGCGCAATGCCTTTGAGCGCTTTGCCGAGGACCGTTTCAGCCACGGTACCGCCATAGGCGGGCGCGACGTCGAGGTAATTAATGCCGAGGTCGAGCGCAGTGTGGACGGCGCGGATGCCTTCGGCTTCATCTACGTTGCCATAGACCCCGCCGAGCGCCGAAGCGCCGAAACTGAGGCGGGAGACCTTCAAACCGGTTTTGCCGAGAGAGTTGTATTTCATGCTGGGTAGCGTTGAAAGGTCGCAGTGGCGCTATTGGGCAGTCCAGCCGCCGTCGATGATGATGTCGGTGCCCGTAATGAAACTAGCGGCCTCGGAGCAGAGGAAGACGGCGAGTTGACCGATTTCTTCTGGTTTACCCCAGCGGCCCGCGGGAATGCGCGAGATGAAGAACTGCGTCAACTCCGCGTTCTCCATCAGCACCTTGTTGATTTCCGTCGAGCACGGGCCGGGGCTGATGCCGTTGACGGTGATAGCGTCGGGTGCGAGTTCGAGCGCGAGAGCCTTGGTGAAGCCAAGCAGCGCCGCCTTGCTCGTCGAATACGCGGTGCGCCCCGGCAACGACATGGCTTTGCCGAGTCCTTTACTCGCGCCCGTGACCAGCGCGACCTTGCCAGTGAGTTCGTTTGGTTTCATGGGAGGTTACTTCAGAAGAAAATACAGTATGCCCACCACCACCAGCAGGATGACCGTCACGATGCGCGGGTCACTCGCACCGGCGAGGCGCCCTTTGAGGAACGCCAGCGGATGGTCCCAACAAACCTTGGCCACTTCCTTCGGGTCCATGGCCGGCGTCAGCAAGCTGGTAATGATGAAAATGGCCACACAGAGCACCGCAATCAATGGGCCAACCAGCATGAAGGGAATGCCCAGCCCCTGCGAGGGATCGGTCACCAATCCCGCGAAGCTTGCGTGAGCCCTGTCGGCGCCCAGGATCGCTTTCCCAACGCTCGGGAGGTCGAGCACGAAGTAGATCACGCCAATGATCGAGCCGACATAGAGCGTCGTCATCGCGGCCTGCTTGGTGCCGCGCTTCCAGAGCACGCCCAGCACAAACACCGTGGTCACCGCAGGCGCGAAGGTCATGGGGATTTTGTTGATGGCCTCGAAGATGGTGCCGAACTGGTCGCCCTGCGTGGACCAAAGCATCGCCAGCACCATGATGACGCCAGTCGTGAACCGGCCGATCATCACGACGCGACTGTCGGGGGTGGCAGGGCGCAGGCGCTTGACGATGTCCAGAGAAACCAGGGTGGCACAACTGTTCAAGGCGGCCGCCATGCAACTCATCAAGGCGGCTGACATGGAGGCGGCGAGCAGGCCCTTCAGTCCGACCGGCACCAGGTGATTGATCAGCGCCGGCAGCATGGTGTTGTAGTCGGGGCTGTTTGTTCCTGGGACGTTGAGGAGTTGAAATGCGCCCTTTTGCCAAAGCACGTAGCCAATGACGCCGGGGAACACCATGAGGAAGACGGGAGTGATCTTGAGAAAGCCGGCGAACAGTGCGCCGTTCTGGCCAGCCTTGAGATTCCTTGCCCCGAGCACGCGCTGCACGTGGGTCTGGTCGGCGCACCAATACCAGATGCCCAGAATCGGATAGCCCAGCAGCACGCCGAGCCAGGAGAACTGGTTCAGGTGTCCTTGGGTGTTGATGATGGGTTGCAGCATGTTCAGTTGTCCAGGCGCCACGGCGGCCTTGAACCCCGCCACGTCATGCACGCCGACTCCCGGCAAAGCCCGCAAACCCAGCACCGTCACGAGAGTGGCCCCGCCGAGTAATAAGCAGACCTGGATGTTCTCGGTCATCACCACCGCCTTCAGCCCGCCCAAGGCGGTGTAAGTGACCGTGAACAGCGAGAGCACGATGATGGTTGTTATCATCGGAATGCCGAGAAAGCTCTCGAACACTTTCGCGGCGGCAAACAGGCTGATGCCGATGTGAATCAACAGCGCTCCAATCAAGCCGATGATCGCCAGGAACGTTCGTGCTGACGGGCAATATCGCCTCTCCATGAACTCCGGCAGCGTGTGAACCCCCGAGTTGATGTAGAACGGAGCGAAGAGCAGCGCCAGCAGGACCAAGGTGAAGCACGCCATCCACTCGAAATTGCCGATGACCATACCGTCCTTGGCACCACCTGCCGCCAGGCCAACGAGGTGAATCGTGGAGATGTTCGAAGTGAACACCGCGGCGCCGACGGTGAACCAGCCCAGCGATTTGTTGGCCAGGAAATAGTGTTCCGACGAAGCGTGGCGCCGGAAACCGATCCAGATCCCGAAAGCAGTGATGCCAATCAGATAGACTGCGATGACCACTTGATCGATGAGGGAGACATTCATATTCAATTGCAGGTCTAGCTTACAGCGATTTGGACTTTCATGACGCTATCCTTGGCGAAGGCGCATTGCATCGCCTGCGGGAGTTCGGCCAGGGGAAACACCTGGCTGATCAGGGGTTCCAGGCACACCCGGCCGGACGCCGCCAGCCGAATGGCTTCGCCGAACACGTTCCCATAGCGGAAGGAACCGATGAATTGGATCTCCCGCGTCATGACCTGGTTGGCTGGCAGCGGAATATCGTCCGTTCCCAGCGTGCCGATCTGAACAATCGTGCCGCCGGGGCGCACAAGGCCAAACGCCTGCCGCAAGGCGGGCGGCGCG
This sequence comes from uncultured Verrucomicrobiota bacterium, assembly GCA_964411985.1. GTDB lineage: Bacteria > Verrucomicrobiota > Verrucomicrobiia > Limisphaerales > J093 > CAYPNF01. Next base: position 19,219 of record CAYPNF010000039.1, on the reverse strand, counting down.
CCGGACGCTTCGAAGACCACATCGAAGCCATCGCCAGCCAACTCGCGCACCTGGTCCCCCAGGGTTGCCGCCATCGGGTCCAAGGCGGCATCGGCTCCCAGTTTCATCGCGGCGTCCCGCCGGTTCGCGACGATATCGCTCAGCACCGCCGGCGCAGCGCCGAACGCCCGCGCCGTGATCAGGACCAATAGCCCAATAGGCCCTCCGCCAGTGACGAGCACTTTCTTTCCTGAAACGGTCCCGGCGCGTTTCACCGCGTGCAATGCGACGGCGAACGGTTCCATCATCGCGCCTTGGGCATTGTCCAGGCTCGGCGGCAGTACGTGACATTGATCCGCCCTGACGGTGACAAACTCGGCGAACGCGCCGTCCGTCGGCGGGATGGTGCTGGCGCTGCCCAGCATGATAGTCTGCCGGCACAAATTGCCGCGGCCCGCCTTGCAATGTTCACAAAAGCCACAAGCCCTGGCCGGGTTGACCGTCACGCGAGCGCCGACCACAGGAGCTTTCACATCCGCCGCGGCGTCGGCAACCTCGGCGGTGAATTCATGGCCCAGAATGAATGGCCGGGTCGGAACAAACGCGGCGCAGTATCCGTGTTCGAAATAGTGCATGTCCGAGCCGCAGATCCCCGCCTGCCGGACCCGCAGGAGGACCATCCCGGGCCGGAGCTCAGGCGGCGCCACTTGATTCAAACGGATGTCTTTGGCGCCGTGAAGGACGCCTGCCAGCATGGTATTACTCATGGTCTTCCGGTGGTCTGGTTGATGCCGTAAAAGCGGGCGCAGTTTCCTCCGAGGATGCCTTCGCGCACCTCGGCGGGGAATTGCCGCGCGTATTCAATCACGATGTTCATCGTGGACACATAATCGCCGGATAACGTGCAGACCGGCCAGTCGGAACCTGTCATTACGCGCTCCGTGCCGAAGGCTTCGATGACGATATCAAGGTAGCGGTGGAAATCTCCGGGCCGCCATTGCTTCCAATTCGCTTCCGTGACCATTCCGGAGAGCTTGCAGAACACATTGGGGAACTCCGCCAGCCGTTTCAGATCTTCCCGCCACGGCGACACCAGTCGCTCCCGAATGCCGGGTTTGGCGATATGGTCGAGCACGAAGGGCTGGTTCGGAAACTCGGTGACGAGTTGGACAGCGACGGGAAGGTGCTTCGGAAAGAGCAGCAAGTCGTAGGTCAGATTGAACTCCCGCAGTTGCGCGACGCCTCGACGAAACTCTGGCAGCAGCATGAAGCAGTCATCCGGTTCATCGTGAACGACGTGGCGGACGCCGACGAGCTTTGGGTGCTTGGAGTATTTCTCCAATTGACCGCCGAGTTCTGGAGAGCGCAAATCCACCCAGCCCACGACACCTTGGATGAAGGCGTTCTGGTCGGAAAGCTGCAGCAGCCACTCTGTCTCTTCGATCATCTGGCGCGCTTGCACGGCGATGGTGCCCTCGAACTGCATCGCCCGCAGCAGCGGCTTGAGTTCATCCGGCAGGTAATCGCGTCGCAGGACCGCCATTTCATCGGTCATCCAGACCTGGTGGGCGGGATTGTATTTCCAGAAGTGCTGATGGGAATCGATACGCATTATCTACACGCGGGTTTCGGTTTCGATGCCGGCACAGTCCATGTTCTATTGGGCCACCTTGGCGGCGGGTGCAGTTGAGTGGTTCACGCTATCTCAAGCCTCCGGCATTGCCGGAGGTAGCTGATTATTCATTTTGTGTCAGTTCCGAATTGTCTCTGATACTATTTCTTGGGCGGCTATCCCGCTCAATGCCAAATGGCACATCGACCGGCGCCTGGGTGGAGGTTGACCGGTCCTTCAACGGATTGAGGGAGACTTTGTCCCCACGGGAAAAGTCAGCGAGTAAGTCTTCCCGGCTGGCCCGAAACCGGTCATCACCGTCTTGCCACCGCTGCGCACCGAGACCTTCTGCTGATCGCCGGCACGTTCCACCACCAAGTCCCAAGCCCGGCCTAAAGCCCGTAGGTCACGCAGCGCCATCCGAGGCCAACCCTTGGGCAGCCACGGCGTGCATTCAAAAGAGTCGAGGCCAGTGGGCACAATGCCGAACATACCTTCGGTGAAAACGCGCGGATAAAGCGAGCCGGGGCAGAGCATGTCTATCGCATCCTCGTCGGGATACGGCCCCTTGCTGCCAAAGATCTGCGCTTGGACCACGCGCCGGGTAATATCCAGTGCGTCCTCGGTGTGTCCAGCTTTGAACAACACCCGCAGAGCGTAGTAGGTCTCGCGACCCCATTCGGTGGGCCGGGTGGACTCCGCCAGGATGTCGGCCCCGGCCAGACGGTGGGGCCAGAGCTTGTCTGACGTCAGCGCGGCCACGGTGGCCTCTTGCCGCTCGGTAATACCCATCGCCAAAGGCAGGAGAATCCACCCGCGCAAGGTGGTGTTATCCTTGTAATATCGGTAGGTCTTGAAGCCCTCTACCTCCGCGCCAAAATACGCTTCAATACCCTTCCGCAGGGCATCGGCGCGTTGGTCAAATTCCACTGCCATAGGCTTTCCCAAAGCCTGCGCTAACCGGGCCGCCAGACGGTAGCCACCGTAAGCCAGCGACGACGTGCTCAAGTTGGCCGTGCCGGTTGGATAGCGACCTTCCATCTCGTCGGTCTCCGAGGTGATAATGTCCTCAGCCGTCGTGTGCCGCAGGACCGAAGCGGCGCTGAACTCGATCAGCGGCCATAGTTCCTCGGCGGCGGCGCGGTCGCCTTGGAATAGCAGAAACTTTGACAAGCCGTAGAGCACCATCGCATCGTCGCCGCGTTCGCGTTGCGTCAGTTTCAGGGCTGGTCCCTCGAACGATCCGGGAAACGGCACAATACCCCTCTCCTGGCAATAATCCTGCCAGACGCGATACATGTTCATGCTGGCGCGGTTGAGTTCGGCGTCGCCAAAGAAGGGAAACGCGGGGCTGGAGTATTCCACCGGATCATTAGCCCAGATGCCGGGTGAATATGTCAGGCTGCCGTTGTGGGTGATGACTCCCTTGATAGTCTCGATCGGGGTTTCCAGCACATGCATTTTCTGCAAGGCGAATGCCGCATCCAGAGCCGGCTCGGGAGTTTCCAGGCGCCCCGGTCCGTTCCAGGCTGCCTCGGCCAGGGCCCGGCGCGCGCCGCGCTCGGCCGCCACGTTCACGGCCAGGTCAGCCTCAGCCGTTAACCTGGCCTGCACGGAGATAGAGAATGACAACACGCCTCCGGCTTTCACCGCAACGTTTTTCACTCCCGGGCAGTTCCAGACGAGGGCAATATCCTCCCCCACGGGCATCACCTTGCGGACGGGCGCAACTGTCACGACAACTCGTTTGCCGGTGGTGTTTCGCACCTGCCACTCCTCAATCACCAAGGCCCTGGCCATCGAGGGATAGACGGTGCGAGTGACGACCACGCCCGCGGATGCGGGATAGGTCAAAGTCAGCAATCCGTCGAACGTGACCGATGACGGGAACTCGCTCTTCGAGGGCTGGTCATTGACGCGCACCTCAGGACTCGATTCGCGTCCGGCTTGGAATAGAACCTTCTTCTTTTCGACATCACTCAGCAGGTTGAAGAACCGGGCTGTATAGGAGAAACCGTTGGTGCGATCGGATTGAACTTGCATGACCACCCTGCGCCCCTGCAGGCACATCACGAGCGGCTCCGCCCCCACACATGTGTGAGTGATGCGACCCGGCTTATCCCGGACCCAGAAATCGGCTGGTGCTGGAACTGTGGCAGCCAGGCCCAGCGACCAGTAGGTCGCCATGGCCAGCAGGCCAAGGGTTAACGGGGAGGCGCAGCTCTTATTCGGTTTCATGATCTTCAAAAGCATAGTCCTTCGGGGCGGTTTTGATTCCCTCCTGGCGTATGATGCCAGGCCTTGATGCTCTCTACCATCGCCCAGAAGTTCTCCATCGGCGTGTCGAGCTGCACATGATGGGTCGGCCCGATGATCAGGCCGCCGCCTTTGCCGATGGTGTCGAGGCGCGTGAGCACCTCTCGGCGCACATCGTCGGGCTTGCCGAACGGCAAGGTGTGCTGCTGGTCAATCGAACCCCAGAAACACAGCTTGTCGCCGAACTGTCTTTTCAACGCCGCCGGATCCATGCACGCCGGTTGGATGGGGTTGAGGACATCGAGGCCGATTTCGATCATGTCTGGAATGATCGGGTCAATCACACCGTCGGAGTGGTAAATGATCTTTAGGCGTGGGTTCAGACGCTTCAGCTCGCTGAAGAATTCGGCCCACATCGGTTTAAAAATCCGCCGCCATAATGCCGGCGAGATGGCCATCGCGTGCTGTGCCCCGATGTCGTCGCCCACCCAGATCGCGTCCACGCCCATCTCGACCAACTTCTTCGCCGCCGTCAGGTGATACCGATAAGGAATGTCGAGGATGGCTTTGGCGAGATCAGGGTCGGCCACCAGGTCCATCAGCATCGTTTCCAGCCCCCGCAACGCCCAGGCCGTCTCGAAGATCGTCGTCACCGTCACGCCGACGATAAAGTAGTCCTGTTTGTAATTCTGGATCAGGTGAGCGGCATCCCCATACAACTCAGGCCGGTTCGGGTCGGGAGGTCGGTAGCTGGAGATGGCGTTGTCATCTGCGAGCGGGTGGCCGGCGATCTCGGTATAGGAACCGTTGCCGAAGGGCGTGGTGTATTCGCACGACTTCCAGCCGATGCCCCATTCGTCCGTGTAAGGTTCTTTCGATTGGTAATAGCCATTGGCCCAGCCGACGCTCGTCAGCAACAGATCCTCGCCCAGTGCGCGCTCAAGTTCGTAGGTGTTGCCGCCCCCGTGCGGATTGTGACCGGTCTGGCCGGCTAACCCCATGTTAGCGCGCAACCGGGTGGCGAACTCGGGAGTGAAGCTGATCTGCATGGGGCAGCGGTCCGGCTGCTCGCGGCTTAGAGCCGTCAATACCCGGTCTCTCGGTTTAATCGTGGAACTCATAAGTCATCTGCCAACGCTGTAACTCGTCAAGACTCACCAGAAAACAATGTTCAGCAGCACGCAAGCCGCCAGCACGATTACTCCAAACGTCAAAGGCTGCTGATACCACGCCAACTCAGGGTGCTTTTCCCGGGCCGTCAACGAATAGACGAGACCGCGCAACTCCTCCACGCTCTTGCGCTGGGGCGTCAGCAAGGAAATGACGGCAGTGGCAACAAAACAGACCGTCCAGGCCCAGACGGCCGTCCAGAAGTTTTGCGCCATCTCGCTGTGGTAGGTGTGGAGCACCGTGCCCAGCCAGCCGCCTTTCAACCAGGTCACCGCGCCTTGTGGTATCGTCAGGCCATGATGCGTGGCGGCGGCAACGGTCCCCAGCAGCAGCCCGAAGAACGCGCCGTGGCCGGTCGTGCGCCGCCAGAACATCCCCAGCAGGAAGGTCGCGAACAGCGGCGCGTTGACGAAGGCAAAGACGAGCTGGAGCATGTCCATGATGTTGTTGAACTTCGTCGCGGCGTAAGCGGCCCCGATGCTCAGGAGGATCCCGCCAACCGTCGCACAATACCCCATCCGCAGGTAGTGGCGGTCCGACTGCCCGGGCCGGATGTAACTCTGGTAAATATCATAGGTCCAGACGGTGTTAAAGGCGGTCACGTTGCCCGCCATGCCTGACATGAACGAAGCCACCAAGGCCGTCAACCCGAGCCCGAGCATTCCGTTCGGGAAATAGCGCATCAGCATCAGCGGCGTTGCCATGTTGTAATCGAGCGAACCATCGGCCGCTTTCGGAAGAAAGCCCTCGGGGGAGGAATAGTGTAGGCTGATCGCGATCATGCCGGGCAGGATGACGAGCGCGGGGAAAAGCATCTTCGGGATCGCGGCAATCAACGGCGTGCGTCGCGCGGCGGACATGGACTCGGCGGCCATCGCCCGCTGCACCACGAGGAAATCAGTGCACCAGTAGCCGAAAGCCAGCACGAAGCCCAGGCCCATCAACATCCCGGCCCATTCCACCCCCATCGGGTTGGCTTCCGGCGCCCTCAGCGGCCCCCAAAGCGTCGTCATCGTGTCGGAGGCAAAACCCTGGCTGGTAGCCACGACGCCGAGCTTGGCCTTCAATCCTTCCCATCCTCCTATGTTTCGCAACCCCAGATAAGTCAGGGGCAGAAAGCCCATGACAATCAAAAAGAACTGGAGCACCTCGTTGTAGATCGCGGAGGTCAGCCCACCCAGGATGATGTAGACCAGCACAATCAGGGCAGCCGCCCACATGCACCCATGAAAATTCCAGCCCAACAGCAATTCCATCAGCTTAGCCAGCGCAAACATCGAGATGCCGGACGAAAGCACGGTCATCGCCGCAAACGTCAGTGCATTAAGAGCGCGCGTCTTCTCGTCAAACCGCAGCTTCAGATACTCCGGAACCGAACGGGCTTTCGAGCCGTAGTAAAAGGGCATCATGAAGACCCCCACGAAGACCATCGCCGTCACGGCCGGCAGCCAGTAGAAATGACACGTCAGCATCCCGTATTTGGCCCCGCATGCACCCATCCCAATCACCTCCTGCGCGCCGAGGTTCGCTGACAGAAACGCCAGCCCGGCGATCCAGGCGGGAATCTTCCGCCCGGAGGTCAGGAAGTCGGACCCGGTCTGGATCTGCCTCCGCAACATCCAGCCAATGCCCAGCACGAAGAGGAAATAGACTGCCAGGATCAGGTAATCAATCGCTTGCAAAGTGATCATTGGGGGACCTCCGTCAGGGTGTCACACACGTTCAGCATACCTTGCCTTTCTTGTCGGCAGGCCCGTGGGCGATGGGAATTCTCCAAGACCATCAGGCCGCCCAACTCGAGTCAGTTCATTGGCGGGCATGTTCATTCTTCGTCCCACCTTGGGCTACCTTGTCCGGCACCTGCGCTTGGCCGTGGATTTGCGCCTTTGCGTGCTCTTTCCGGTATGCCTTCAAGATCTTGATGGGCGGCTCAAGGGACTCCGTCTGGTATGGACCGGTCCTACCGGTGTGTGCCTGGTGGATCTTCTTCACCACATCCCACCCGTCCACCACCCGGCCAAACACCGCAAACCCCTGCCCGTCCGGATTGCGCTTGCCGCCGAAATCCATCTCCGGCTGGTCGCCGATGACAATCGAGAACGAAGCCTGCCCGGTGTCCGGTCCGAGCCGCGCCATGGACAAGGCACCGTTCACATTCCGCAGACCTGTCGCGCTCGTCCGCTCCATCTGGATCGGCGGGAACATTTCACCTTCGCGCGCCGGGTCGGCCTGGAACTGAATGACTTGCACCTCGACATCGTGACGAACCGTGTTGTCGGGGCGAACCGCGCGATTGATCATGCCGCCGTCATAGAACTTCCCGTCCACATACCGCAGGAAGTTCGCGGCCGTGATCGGCGCGCGGGTAAGTTCGACGTCCATCGTGATCGCGCCGACTTGAGTCTCGAAGACGACGCGGACGGGATTGACGGGCAAGTGCTCGTTCAAATAGCGCGTGAGCAGGCCGTAGAGGTGCCGGGTGGTGTTGGGTCCCTCGGAAATGGCGTGGGTGCGGTTCGGATAAGGCATCACGGTGAAATGCTTGTGGTGAGCGATGAGTTCGTTCATCAGCCGTTCCGTGCCCTGGTAATGGCCGTTGTCGTCGCCCGTGCCATGGACAAGCAGCAGATTCCCCTTGAGCTGGCTGGCGTGAGTGATGGGCGAGCCAAGGCGATAATTCTCGGCGTTGTCCTGGGGCAAGCCCATGTAGCGCTCTTGATAAATGGTGTCGTAGAGCAACTGGCTGGCGTTCGGAGCGACAGCCATCGCTGTGGAGTAGAGGTCCGGGTAGCGGAATACGGCGTTCAGGCTCATGCTGCCTCCGCCGCTCCAGCCCCACACACCGACCCGTCCGGGGTCCGCATAGGGCCAGAGTTTAAGCAAGGCTCGCACGCCTGCCGCCTGATCTTGCGCCGCAAGGATGCCTACTTGCCGGAAGGCCATCTTGCGCCAGGTGCGTCCCCGTGGAACCGGCGTTCCTCGGTTTTCAATGCTGGCGACGATGTAGCCCTGCTGCGCTAGCATCCAATGCCAAAGCCCACTGCCCCCTCGCCATTGGTCGCTCACGGTCTGACTCGCAGGCTCACCATACACGTGTATCAACAGCGGATGCTTTGCGGACGGATTCAACCCAGGAGGTTTGAGACACCACGCATCGAGCGAAACCCCGTCGCCGACGTCCACCTTCAATAACTCCGCCGTGGGCAGTTTCAGCGTGGCCAGCTTTTCCCGGAGCTTCTGATTGTCCGCCAACACCTGCACGACCTTGTGTCCGGGAAACTGGACGAGTTCCACCACCGGCGGATTGGTAATGGTGGAATACGTGTGCATCGCCCATTGGGCGTCCGGCGAAAAGTCGTAGGTGTGCCAGCCCGGCTGCGCTACTGGCGACAGGCGCTCCGGTGTCCCGCCACCAAGGCGCGCCCGGTAGAGGTAATGCTGGGTCGGGTTCTCCGGCGACGCCGAAAAGAACAGCCAGCCGTTCTTCTCATCCACCGCCTCAACTTGAATGACATCGAAATCGCCGCCGGTAATCCGGGCGAACCGCTGGCCATCCGTGCCCGCCAGATACGCGTGTCGCCAACCGTCACGCTCGCTCAGCCAGAGAAATGTCGATCCTTTGTCCACCCAGCGGACCGGATTCTCGTTCTCCAGCCAGGCTGCGTCGGATTCCGTGAGGACGGTCCGAATCGAGCCACTCTTCGCATCGGCGAGCATCACGCGATTGGTGTTCTGGAGGCGATTGAACTGCTGCACGAGTAGCCGCTTTCCATCCGGCGACCACTCCGCGTGGGGGATATAATGGTTGCGCGGGTCGCCCGGGATATCGAGCCAGCGCACTTTGCCGCCGCTGGCGCTGATCACTCCCAGCCGGGTAGCGGAGTTGGTTTCGCCAACCTTGGGATAGGGGAAGGAAGTGATCTTGGGATAGGTGTCCGCAGTATTGTTGATGAGTTGAAACTGGCGCACGCCGCTCGTATCGAACTGCCAGAACGCGATCGACCGCCCGTCCGGACTCCAGCGAAACGCATCGCGAATGCTCAACTCCTCCTCGTTGACCCAGTCCGAGGTGCCGTTGATGAGCGTGGGCGAGCCGTCCTTGGTAAGTGCGGTGATCTTCATCCTCCGCAATTCCTGGACATAGATGTTGTTCTCGTGCAGATAGGCCACGCGCGTGGCGTCGGGGGAGAACTTGGTGAACATGAGCGTGGCGGGCGCGGCGTTGCCGCCGAGCTTCTGCAATCGGCGCGAAGTCACGTCGAGCACCCAATAGTCGCCGCGTGTGTTCCGGCGCCAGACGCGCTTGCTGTTGGTGTAGAGCAGGAGCTTCGACTCGTCCGCGGAAAACTCGAACGACTCGACTTCCAACGGTTCGCTCTGCCCCTCCGGGACGAAAGCGCTCGCCGGCATGACGATTTCCTTGTGGCCGGTCGCAGCATCGTTCCGCACCAGGTCGCGTCCTTTGCCGCTGGTTTGCGGCGCATCGAGGGTGAAGTAGGACGCTGTGCGTTTGCTCCACTTGTATTCGCCCAAGCCGCGCTCCCTGAATTCACTGGAGTCAAAGATGCGGTCCAGCGTGAGCAACGTGGGATCAGCCGCAGGATTCTGGGTGCGCTGGTTGGAAGCCGAAAGATCCTCAGCAACCACGGCGGCACTCGCTGATAAGGCGAGCGCCAGGAGGATGGAAGGTAATGATCTCATCGGGTCAGGCTCTCCGTTTTGGAATGGACACCCCAGAATTCTTGGAGGAGAGCAAACATCTCCGGGTCGTGCTGCTCAATTGATCCCGGGTGAACAGGAAGAAATCGTTGCGGTTGAAGAACCCCTCACTGGTTTCAGCGAAGTAGCCATTTCCCTTCGACTGTCCCTCTGCGTTCGCAGTGGCTTCATCTTGTTTCATACTTGCAGATCGGCTCTCAGCACAGCCGCACGAACTCGGTTTGGATCTCGCCGGTCACGCGCGCGCCGCGTTCCTCGACGAACACGTTGACCTCCGTCCGCACGCCGAAGTCCGACAGGTAGAGCGCTGGCTCCACCGAGAAACAGGTCCACGGGATGACCGGCCGTTCGTCGTGTGTCTCCATGTTGTCCATGTTTGCCCCGACGCCATGCACTTCGCGCCCGATGGAATGGCCGGTCCGATGCCGGATGTTGGCTCCGTAGCCGCAGGTCTGTATGTAGCCGGCGACCGCATCGTCCACCTCGAAGCCGCGCAGCGTCCGGCCGGCGGCTGCGGCCTCCTGCACCAGGCGGATGCCGGCATCGCGGGCACCCACCACAACCGCAAACGCCTCGCGCATCGGCGCGGGCACCTCCTCCCCGCAAAACGCCATCCAGGTGATGTCGTAATAGACCGCGTCCGGATCATCGAGCTTGGCCCACAAGTCCAGCAGCACTAGGTCTCCGCGACGAATGGAGGCGCTGCCCAACTCCGGAGGCGAATAGTGCGAGTCCGCAGCGTTGACGTTGGCACCCACGATGGGAGCCCAGTTGGTGACCAGTCCGCACGCCTGAAACCGCCGCATGACGAACTGCTGAACGCCATACTCGTCCAGCGGTTGGCCGGCGCAGGTGGCCTGTTTGATATGCGCGAAGGCTTCGTGCCGGATCCGGTCCACCTGCCGTCCCGCTTCAAGGTGCATCTCCAACTGGGCGGGTGTCCACTTCGCCTCAAAGATCTGGATCAACTCAGCCGAGCTGACCACCTCCACCCCGAGGCCGCGGATCCATTCAACCGTGCCCGCGTCCACGTTGGCCACGTATGGCACAGCGCACCGGGGCGAATATTGCATGGCGACCTTTCCTGCGTCTTGCAGCAGCGTCCGCAACCCCACCTCCTGCTCCTGCCAGCGGGCATACGGAATCTTGGCCCCGGGCAAGGAATGGAGCACCTGCGGCTCGACTTGATGCACCAGCCCGCGCGGTTCGCCCCGCGCCGGAATAAAGTAATACCAACGGCGGCTGACGTGACCCGGTGGTTTCAGACCCAGCACCCGGTAAGCGAGCGGGTCGCGTTCGTGATGGTCGAAAAAGAGCCAGCCGTCGAGGCCGGCTCTCCGGATTTCGCTTTGGATGGACTCAAGATTCATGGTTGTTCCTTTGCATTGGGTTTAGCTATCCACAGACTCGTCCTTCGGTCCGCCAACCTCCATTACGCCAATCACGAATCGCAGCTTGAGAGCGGCCCTGGAACGAGTCGAAGCAGGCGCGAGCTCGCGCGCCGTCCCCAACAAGAGTTGATGCCCCGTCTGAGCAGAGCGGATGGTCTGCCGCAAACGCCGCGAGGCAAAATGCTTCAAAGGCCTAACGTACACGCTGCCATTATGCAGCATTCGCTCGGCGTGGATACTGCCATTATGCGACTGGACTTGTTCCCTTTTGCGACATAGCCTGAAGACCTCAACTTCTCCGATGATGAAATCGAAACGCAAAGTGCTGCTGGCGCTCACCATCAACAAGCAGTACTTCATCCGCGGGGTCGTGCGCTATGCCCGCGAGCACGACTGGTACCTGGTCACCGACATGATGTACACGGGACGTGTGCCGTTGGGCTGGCGCGGGGACGGCATCCTCACGATTCTGGGCTATCGCAAACAACTGGCGGATTTTATCAAATCAGCGGGCGTCCCCACGGTGGCCATCACGCTGGTCAACGACAAGATTCCCCTGCCGCGCGTCGAGGGTGACAATGTGAAGATAGGCCAATTGGCCGCCGAGCACTTTCTGGAACGCGGCTACCGGCATTTCGCCTGGGCGCCGTTCCTGAACGATGTCATGGACAGGGAACGGCACGAAGGCTTTGCCCGCAGGCTGGAGAAACAGGGATTTGCCTGTCACCTCCTCCCCGAAGCTCACTCCATGACAGGCAGCGTTTGGCAGGAGAACTGGGCGGAGCGCCGGGGACGCCTCATTCGCGAACTCAAGGAATTGCCCCGGCCCGCCGCCATTTTCGCTTATAATGACTGCGTGGCCGCCGACATCATTGACGCCTGCCGCGACGCGGGGCTGCTGGTCCCCGAACAAATCGCGGTGCTGGGCGTGGACAACGACCCCGACATCTGCGACTGCGCGCCGGTGCCCTTGTCCAGCGTGGTTCACGATCTCGAAGGCATGGCTTATCAGGGTGCGGCCATGCTGGATCGCCTGATGCAAGGCGGCCGCGCGCCCAAGCGGGTCTTGCGCATTCCCCCCAAGGGGGTGGTCACGCGCGTCAGCACGGACATCCACGCCGTGGACGATGTGAATGTGGCCATCGCGCTGCGCCATATTGCCGAACACTACCAGGAGAAGCTAATGTCGGTGAATGAGGTCGCGAAGGCCACGTCCGTCTCCCGTCGGCAATTGGAGCGGACCTTTCGGCGGCACATGGGTTGCACCATCAACCAGCAAATCGTCCGCACGCGCCTGGCCGAAGTGAAGAAGCGGCTCGCCGAAACCGACCACAAGGTGGTGGCCATCGCGCAGCAAACCGGATTCACGCGCCCCAGCCACTTGTTCCGCGCCTTCCGCAACATCATCGGAATCAGCCCGAAGACCTACCGCAAGAGACAGGCAACAAAGACTCGGACACCCGGCTCAGAACATGGGGCTGGAAGGGGGCGGGGCGCCTCGGGCGGAGCGCCGCTTGCTTTGGCAAAGGCATCCTTTAGTCCTAAGCGCACATCTTCCCGAAAACATTGAGTGCTTTGCACATCCGAGGCTTTCAGGCCTTTGCACTTGAATTCAGGTGCGAGCACCGCGCGAAAAGGCAAATTCCCATGAGTTAAAACCCCTTTAGGGCCGACGCCAAATCGTCAATCAGGTCTTCGACATCCTCAATCCCGGTCGAATAGCGGATCAACCCCTCAGGGACTCCCAGCCGAGCGCGTTCTTCCGGTGTGCATTCCACGTGACTGCTGGTCGCCGGTGGGGCCACGATCGTTTCCACCGCTCCCAAATTCCCAGCCGCATGGGCAAAACGGAGGTGAGGGATAAAGCGGCCGACCGCGTCGAGGCTGTTTTCTTTCAACAGGAAGCTCAAGATCCCGCCGAATCCCCTCATCTGTTGCCGGGCGATCGCATGACCGGCATGAGACTCTAGCCCGGGGTAAAATACCCGCTCCACCGCCGGATGGGATTCGAGGAATTGGGCAATGCGCAAGGCGCTTTCATTCTGCCGCTTGACCCGTAAGTCCAAGGTCTTCATGCCGCGCAGCAGCAAGTAGGCGGACATGGGGTCGAGTACCGCCCCGTGAATTTCGCGATAGTGATGGATTTGATCGATCAGATGCTTGGGACCGCAGGCCACGCCTCCGAGGGCATCGGCATGACCGCCGAGGAATTTGGTGGCGCTGTGCACCACGACATCCGCCCCTAACTGGAGCGGGTTCTGGTTGATCGGGGTCGCCGCGGTGTTATCCACCACAACCACTGCACCCTGGGCGTGAGCCGCTTTCGACAGACGGGCGATATCGATGATCTTCGTGGTCGGATTGGTCGGGGTTTCCAGGTAGAGCAGCGTGCAGCCTCTGGCGATCTCAGCCTCAATCTGGTCATGGTCCGCCGTGTCACACTGAACCGCGTCGATCCGATATTTTGGCATGTATTCATTGAAGATCGCACTGGTTCCGCCGTAGGTGTCCTTGACCGACACGACACGGTTGCCCGAGGCCAGGAGGGCAAACAAGGTTGAACTGATAATACCCATTCCCGATGCGGCACTCGTCGCCGCCTCCGCATCTTCCAGGAGGCGCACTTTTTCTTCGAAAACATGGATGGTGGGGTTGCTGTTCCGAGTATAGATATGCCCCTCGGCCTTACCCTTTGCCACCTCAAGCCACTCCTCCATATCCTTGTAGCCAAACGCCGCGCTCAATACCACCGGCACCTGGGTCGCCCCAAGCCAATACTCTTCCTCCCCCGCCCAAACAGCTCGGGTTCCCTGCCTTATCTTTGTGTTCATTTCCGAAGTAGTGGTGTTGTAAGGGGTGCGGACGGCGCGATCCGCTGATTACGGCAAGGTTTTGCCGGTGATTACGAGGTTTCCTTTGGGAATCGTGAAAATGAAGGCCACCACGGAGGACGCCGTCATCCTCGCCGATGAATCGTAACCCGCATTGTCCCGATTGGGTTGATAGTAGAAGGTTCCATCGCCGCATTGAGCCATGGTGAACCACCAGCGGTTGGCATCCATCAGTTGGCGGAAGTTCTTGGGTTCGATATGGGCCGCCATCGCCTCGTAAGCCATGCCCATGGGCGGCGAGCCGTGGGTGTCCGGAAAGCTCTGCGGATGCTTGCCGATGATATCCGAATATCGAAGGGCTTGCCCTCGGTATGAGTTCTCCGGATAGGGGCTGGTGAGGAAGGCGATGCCAGCGGCACCGGTCCGGCCCATGTCCGCCCAGTCCTGCGGGCCACCGCCGCGAGAATCGCCATACCAGAGGTAGCCATTCTCGCCGGTGCCCCGCTTGAGAAACTCGTAGGCCGCGTCATGGCGTTTGCGATCGATCTCGATGCCGCAGCGATGCATCAGCGAGTAGGTGAGCGCACCCTGGGCGGTGATCATCGCGATGGGTCCGTAGCCCTCGAAGCCGGGATTGTGCCCCCAGCCGCCATGGGCCTGTTTGGGCCCGGTGGGGTAGGAATCAGGATGTGATTCCTTGACCTTCGGATTAATCTGGGACATGTCGAGGTATTGCCCTGCATAGAGCAGGTCGCGGATTTTCTCCAACTCCGGCATCACCCAGGACTTCTTGGTGATGAAATAATATTCACTGAGCACGATCGCGGTGCCCATGTAGGTCCAGTTCATCAAGCCAGCCTTCCTCGTCCCCTCGTCGGTCGCCCTGATCGACTCGCAAAGGTGGCGCAGGTTGCGTTCGACTTGCGACAGGTACTTCCTCTCGCCGCTCCCGAGCAGGGCGAGGGCGGCGAAGGCGTTGTGCACCGGGTCGCCGAAGGAACCATTCTCCTCCTGTTGTTTGGTGATGTAGTCGAGCAACTCCAAGAGAATCTTCTCCGACTTCGGGCAAGCGGCCGGGTAGGTCGCGGCATAGCTGCCGTATTGTTTTCCAATATCGAGTTCCACATCGATCGTTTCGCCGCCTCTTTTCACCATGAGCTTGAGCTTGCCGGTGGCTGATTTCGCCTGGCAGGCTTCCAAGGCCTCCGCAAGTTCCGCCACCGGGCCTTCCGCGCCAAAGACCTTCATTCCATAGCCGTCGCGGTGGGGTTTGCTGAATTCTTTCCCCTCGGCCCCGATGATCAGGTCGTCAATCTTGATGGCGTTTCGCGACGGCGATTTTGGGAGCAGATGTTTCACCAGCAGCGCTTTCGGTTCATGCGCGACTAATTCGGCCCGGATCCCGGTAAGTCCCAGATTGTAGTACCAGCCCGGCACTTCCGCATCAGGTCCCGATTTGGCACGTTGGCTCCAGGGTTGCTCTCCTTGATAATCAACCTGGGCCATCATTGAGCCCGAAGCGGCGGCAAGTAGTGTCGCAATGGCGAGGGGTAAGTAGATGGAGTGGGTACTCATGGCGAGGCTGGAGAATTGGTGGGCTTTCACAATTGAGGGTTCAGGTTGTCCAAGTCAAGCAGTGGCCTTCTGGTGGCAATCCTTCAGATACGTGCAGGACTGGGTCAAGCCAGCTGACAATTCCTCAGGTGTCGGGTGGCCGTGCATGAAGGGATTGACAAATCCCTGATAGTTAATTCTTGCCAGAGCCCTGAGCCAGGGAACGAAATCCGCCGGGCCATGGCCGGGCAATTGCTTCATTCCGCCTGCTGCCTGCCAGGCGTAGAAGAACAGCAGTTGCGAACCCGCCATGCGTATCACTTCATCCACCGGAGCCTTGATACTCTGCAGGTGATAGGGAGCGATGCCCAAGCCGACGTGTTGGGGTGCGGGATTGAGATCGATGAAGGCTCTGAATGAATCGGGTGAGTTAAGCAGGGCATCACCGTGGTTTTCAATGGCCAAACGCACCTTGGTTTCCGCAGCCTTCTCGATCTGCGGTTTGAGTTTCTCAAAGAATGCCCGCATCGCTGAAGTGAGGTCCTCCGGTTTGACTCTCTTGTATTCCGACTCGCGCACGACCACGCCGCCGCCGAACTTGCCGATGAAATCCGCGTAGGCGGGAAATCCAACCGTTTCCGGCCCGACGCGGTAGGTGGTGAAGCTGGCGAGGGCCAGATTATGCTTGGCGAGCAGCGCCTTCAGTCCGTCAGGTCCGAGGCGCGCGACCACATCGGCGAGGTGCTTACAATTGTCAAACGGGCACCAGATGTCGATCGCCTCGAAACCCATCTGGGCGGCCCGCGCGCAGACCTCCTCGATGGGCAGTTCGGCGAGCATGACCGAGGAAAACGCGAGGTGCATGCGCCCTGGCGAAACTGGCTCTGCAATGGCGCGCCCTGATAGGCCGAACAAGGAACCGGTAAAGATGTTAGGCACGGCGAAAACCGTGCTGGAACCGACGGCCTGTTTGAGGAAGCGGCGGCGGGAACTGGAAACAGTTGGCGGATTGTTTGCTGGCTGGTTCATTGTTTTGCTGTTTTTGATCGTTCTGTATCGGTTCATGAATTCGTAGCTTTGAATGCGGCGGCAATTTCCGCCAAGCAGTTCAGCCCGTCATGGCCGTGTATTCCTCTAACAACCGCAGATAGGACCGGTATTGGTCGAGCGAAACGCCGGGAGGTGTTTGGTGATCGACGCTGGGGATGAACCCGCCGACCCGCATCATGGGCAGGAGCCGCTCGAATTCGGCGCGCATCGCCTGCTCGCCACGGTTCATGGTCATTTTGTCGAAGTGCCCGATGAAGAGGAAGTCGGGGAATTGTTGGCGGAGCTTCAGTCCGTCCACGCCAGCCTGGCGCTCGAGCGGGAGCACGCCGGCAATGCCCAGTTCCTTGAGCCAAGGCACCAGCAGGGTCACATCGCCGTCGGTGTCCACAATCAGCGGGATCTGGTGTTCCTGGAGCCGCGGAAGAAGTTGGCGGTAATACGGAGCCACGAATTCGTCAAAGGTGCGTTTGGAGATCATGGGCCCGTGGTTGTAGGACATGTCCTCCGCGATGGTCATAAAAGTCGGCACACAGACCGGCAGAATCCGGTCGAGCAAACGCAAGTTGAACTCCAACAGATCCTGGTTGATCTGATGCAACAACTCCGGTTCATCCGCGTAGGCATACATCAGCTTCTCGAAGCCCATGAGCGTACGAGGAAACCAGAAGAACCCCTCCAGCGTGGCCCACACCACGGCCTCGCCCCGCTCCTGCCGCGCCGCCCACGAGGACATGCCGCGAATGGCCGCACCGTGATCCGGAAACAACTGCGGCCGGATGCGCAGATAATCGTCCATGTTGGATACCATCCCTTCCACATGATGCTGCGTGGCTTCGATGGTCGCATCCGTGGTGCTGAACCAGAACTGCTGATAGGGGTCGAGCCCGAAGTAACGGGCAATGTCGAAAACCTGGCTGAAGTGCAACTCCCGGGGCAGACCCTCGCCGTGCCACCGGTCAATGGTCTGGTCCCACCACATGGCCCATTCCCAACGCGGTAGCCGGTCCACCGCTTGAAACTTCATGACGGCGCGAAATCGTTCAACGTGATTCATGGCAAGCTGGTTTGAATCAGCATTTTTTCATCCGATCGATTCAATGATGTTTCAGTTCGGACCACACTCTGTCTTCAATGTCACCGTGCGAGCCGGACCACATGGAGCTTTCGTTGAGCACAATGCGCTCTTCGTCCACGCCGACGAAAACCATCGCGCCGATGCGCCCGTTGCCGAGCGGAAGTGATTCGTGAAACGTGCGGGCCGGCGTATTGAACCGAAGCGTGGTGCTTGGGTCTGTCGCCGCGCCCGCACACAGCGGCGCGAGTAGCAACATGGCAAGGAGTGTGGTGGTGCTTTTCATCATTCCTTCTTCAGGACGATTTGGACTCTGCGACCCTATAGGTCTTCCCGGGCAGTGCGGTAAATGAAATCTCAGATAGCACGCCGGTTGGTTTGACGGATTTTATCTTTGCCCCGTCGCACTGAACCTGGATCTCCGCATTCATTGCGCCTGGAAAAACGACCTTGAATTCCCGTTGAAAGGCAGATTTCAACTCTACTGAAGTGTCGGTTGGATAGGTCACCTCCAGTTTCCCGAGTTTCACTTTCCGGCCCTTGGCATGGGGCGGGATCACAATCGTCCGGTAGTCCTCCTGAACGCCGTAATGAGTATTCACAAGCATGCTCCAGATGGCGACTCCCCAGCAGTAATCCTTGACTCCCAAACCGCGACCTTCAACACCGTTGTAACGTTCGTGGGCATGACCGCCATGCTTCCTCACCAACTCCAGCATCTTGTCAGTCATCTCCCTAGCAAGGTCGTAGTAACCGTAACGATCAAGGCCGAGCGCTAGCAAATAGTTCGTGGGGGGCCACACGTCGCCGCGCCAAAATCCATCCGGGCGGAACGTTGGTTCGTTCATCGCTGAAGTGGTTACCGGATATTTGCTCCAAAACAGCGATGGATCGGTCAACTGCCTGACCAGTTCCCCGGCTTGTTCCACACTTGCCATGCCGGCAGTCAGAGGAAGAAACCCCTGCAGCGTTCGCACGCGGATGGGTTTGTCGGTATCCCGGTCCAGGCTGTAGAAGAACTTCGCTTTCGGGTCCCACATCTTTGTGCGGATCGCCTCGGTTCGTTTGGCGAGATTCCGTTCGTACTTCTTCATCATGTCGATGCGTCCGGTTCGTTGGCACATCTCGATCATCGCCCTTTCGGACATGGCCAGGAAACAGGTGTTATCGACGCCTTCGATATTCCCATACCAAGCACCGCCCGTGCCTCGTGTGGGATGCTCTGTCAAACGCAAGCCATCGAGCGTCGGGGTGAAATCGAACGTTTCAAAGCGGGCCGTTTGGACGATATCGGCGATCGAACATTTCTTGTAGGCGCCATATTCGATCAAGCCATCATCATCCACATCACGCTCAGTGGCATACCAGGTGAGGAATGAGTCCAAATAGGGCAGGCAGAGATCGAGCAATGCCCGGTCATGGGTCTGGTTGTAAACCATCAGACAACCCCATGCCAGAATCGGGATCTGGGAGAACCCATCCTGCGGCAGATCCGGTTTGGTGGTGCAAGGCACCATGCCATAGCGGTATGTCCCTTTGGGAGCTTCCGGATTGTTGTCGATCACATTCCAATAATTCCGAAAGA
>CAYPNF010000038.1:0-85596 GCA_964411985.1 uncultured Verrucomicrobiota bacterium | reverse complement strand
CGATTAGGGCTGCGATTAAGGTTGCGACGAAGGCTTGATTCTTTCGGGAGGGGGAGTTTGGCGGCAGTGATCTACCGCGTGACAGAAACTCCACCAGTGCGAAAGGATCCCCGAAATTCCGATAGGTTTTGGAGTGCGCGCGCCCTCAGGCACCGCTCTCCCCTCGTCCTCCTCCTCGTGCTCGTGCTCGTCCTCGTCCCACCCAAAGGAGAAAAAGCGGTACTTCGCTACGCTCCTCACCGCACTCCAAGACGCTGGCGCGCAGTCGAATACTCACGAGGTAAACGTCGCCTCACGAGCGTTCGTTCGGGGGAGAGTGGGTCAACCGGGACTTACGGCCAAAGCCACTGGGGGGGCAAGGGCCGGCTCCTGGGTGTGTACTGCCAGGAGCCGGCCGGGTGCCTCTACGCCTCGGCTCTAGAGAGCGTTCTGTTTTACGGTACCACGACCCGGTAGAACCGCGCGGCGGCACCATTGGCACTGGTATCGGTGAACTCCATCGTGCCCACCAGGTTCGTCCGCACCTGGCTCTTGGACCACTTGATCAGGTCGGTGGAGGCTTCCAGGACATGCATGAGCTTCAGTTCGGTGTTCTTCACCGTGACCTCGAACGTACCGTCGGCTGCGCGGCGGGAGGAGAGGATTTGCGGGTGAGAAACCGCATTCTGCGTTTCGGTCACCGGCAGGTACGGCTTTTGATCCACCGCTACATTGGTCAACTCCTGCACGATGCCCGACGGCCACTCGATGCGCACGGAGTCCACCTTGGTGGCGTCGCCGAGGCCGAAGTGGGCGAGGAAGTCTTCTTGACCTCCCCAACCGGGCGCTCTGATCTCCCGGAGTTGATGGACGACTCTTCCTCGAATTGTGGCGGTGACACGGATCTTTGCCCCCACTCCCATCGAGTTGGAGGCTTTCCCCACCAGTTTGACTTCCAGCCAATGGTTCGTGTTTCCCGTGGCTTTTAGGTTGTTGTGGTAAAGGTAATTTTGCTCCGCCACCGTATCGCCGTTCGTCATGAACAGATCCATAAAGCCGTCATGATCATAATCCACAGGACCCACATAAACTCTCCTGACGCCGTCACGAAGCGGGCTGCCGATCTCGACGCTAGTGAAAGTCCCGTCGCCGTTGTTGCGGAACAAGACATTCTCGGTGCCATAGATCGTCGGTGGATTCCTGTAGGTCACGCATGTAACAAAGAGATCGAGGTTGCCGTCGTTGTCGTAGTCGATCCATATTGGATCGGTTGCCCCGTTTAGGGGGCGATCCACCCCAGCCTCCTTGGCCACATTGGTAAAGTTGCCGTTGCCATCGTTACGGTAGAGGCGACTGCGGTATCCGTCTTCGCCCCCGAGGAGAAATACGTCCGTATCGCCATCGTTGTCGTAGTCTCCCGCACCCCAAAATAGGTTCAAACCGTTAGGGAACTTCGCGCACTGGTTGGTGGCCAGCTCGCCTTCGGTGATCTGGCGGAAATACCCGTAACCGTCATTATGATGAAGGCTAGCCTTACCGCCGACTGTCAAGAAGTCCATGACCAGCAGGTCCTCCCACCCGTCGTTGTCGTAGTCGATAGGCATTGCTCCCCCCGGGAATCTAGTGATCGACCCCGCGTCCACAGATCCAAACGAGCCTCCGGGAAACCCTCGAAACAGCGTCAGCGGTTGGTTCCCCGGCATGAACTGCAGCAACACATCCAACCATCCGTCGCCGCCCAGGTCAGTCCACACCACAATGCCAGCCCCGATCTTCAGGAACTCAGGAGTGGCCGGGGTAAAGACCCCGTTGCCGTCGTTGCGGTAAAACCGATCACGGCCGGCTAAAGCGCTGACAACGTGGAGATCCGGGTCCCCATCGTTGTCATAATCGATCCAGAAAGGTGCCCACCACGCGCCTGCATCGAGAACCGGTCGGCCGGTCAAGATTTTGGTGAACGTACCGTCTTTGTTGTTGCGCCAGAGAACGTTCCTAGAGGAAGAATCCCAGCTCGCGTTGGCGATCATGACGTCAGGGTAACTGTCTCCGTCGTAGTCGGCCCAAGTAGCCATCATAGACCCCGCGCTGTCGGACCCCCCTGGTCCCTCGTTGATCCTAAGGAAAGTGGGATCCACGCGAACTGATAGCACGCCGCTGACCAGGGCATCCACGGCGTTGCTGACCACGAGTCGGTAATCGCCGGAATCCGCCAGGGTCGCGCTGTCGATACGTAACTCCGGAGTGGTGGCCGTGGGGTTGAGCGTTGCCGGGATGTCCACACCGTTCTGCTGCCATCGGAGTGTGAGCGGCGCTCCACCCGTGACGTCCGCGTGCAGGACCACCGATGCTCCCAGGCTCACGGAGGTGGGAGTTTTGGCACGCAGTCCCAACAGCAAGGGTTGCCCCTGCATCACCACCGAAACCGGACGAGCTACCACCCCCAGATCGGTGGTCGTGACCCGCAGGGAATAGCGGCCGAGATCGGCTACCGAGAGCGATGGAATGAGATGGGTAGCGGCTGTGGCTCCGGGAATGTCCTGCCCATTGAATTGCCATTGGTAGGCGGCATTTGGCGGGTTGGTAGAGACGCCCAGAGTGACTGCGCCGCCCTTCGGCACCTCCACCGTGCCGGGTTTCACTTCCGAGACCGAGGACGTGACCAAGAGCATCTCTTCCTCCAGCGTAAGGATCTGGTTAGGGGCTACAGCGGACACTTCCTGCACGATGCCGGAGGGCCATTCGATCCGAACGACCTCCGCCTGGTCAGCGTTCCCGAGGCCGAAGTGAGCGACGAGTTCCTGCGACCAGGCCTGGGCGGTGATGAGGCGGAGCTGCCAAACCTCTTTTCCTCCAATAAGCGCCTTGACCCGCACCTTCGCACCGATGGCCGAGCGGTTCGAGACTCGCCCGGTGAGTTTGATTTCCAGCCAGTGGTTCGTGTTGCCGTTGTTATGATAGAGGAAGTCGTTTCTTGACGTAAGGCTGCCATTCTCGCCGTTCACGACGAACAGGTCGAGAGCCCCATCGTTGTCGTAGTCCACCCAGCACCCGCCAGTGGATGCTGCGATATCGACGACCGGGCTGCCACTGAGCACTTCCACGAATCCAGCGGAACTGTCGTTGCGGAAGAGATGATTCCGCCTGGTAGAGCCGTATTCTCCGCAGGTCAGGAAGAGGTCCAGGTCCCCGTCGTTGTCGTAATCGCCCCAGGCTGCGTGGACGGCCCAGACGTCTTTCCAAGCCTCGTACCCTGGTCCCGTCAACAACGTCCAGCCACCTTTGCCGTCGTTCCGCCAGAGTTGAGGGCTGGTACCCCATGCGATACCAAGGAGATCCAGGTTGCCGTCATTGTCGAAGTCGGCCCAGGCGTCCATCCTTGCGCCACTCAGGATGGGAAGTTCCGCCTCGGACATGGGGATCATGGTGCCGCCATGGTTCCGGAAGGCTTTGGGTGATCCACCCAGACAGATGAGATCAAGATCCCCATCGCCGTCGATGTCCACCCAACTGGCCGAAACAGAGGACTTGCTCACCTGGTAGAGCGGGCTGTTGGTGTCGACAGAAAAGCGACCGTTGCCGCTGTTGTGCAAAAGGCTGATCGGCCAGATGGTTTCCGGGCGGTCCCCGACAGAGGCCACGACCAGATCCACCAGACCGTCGCCGTCGTAATCCGCCCAGGCCTGCACCCCGCCGCGAACCGCAACCCCGTTCTCGATCCAGTTTGTGGTCACCGCGATCCGGGCGAACCTCCCGTTGCCCTGGTTGGTGTAATAGTTCGGGGTCTTGTTCTCGAAACTCCCGGCCCACAGGTCCAGACGCCCATCGTTGTTGGCGTCTGCCCAGTTGACGATTCTGTTGGGGCTGGCCGTGGTGAACGGGCTGTTCGCCGCCCGGGCGAAGGTGCCATCGTGGCGGTTCGTGTACAGTGCCGTGGTCGACTCGCTCGCGGTCATCCAATATCCCCCGGCAACAGCGACGTCCAAGTAGCCGTCTCCGTTGTAATCCCCCCAGGCCGCAGACCAGCCGTCGAGGTCGTCCGTAACGATCGGACTTTGCGTGATTTTGTTGAAGACGAGATCCACGTCGAGCCTGGCCACCTGGCTCGTGACCCAGTTGCCGGTGGCGTTGGACGCAACGAATCGGTAATCGCCAGCGTGCCCGGCGACGACGTTGGTTAAGCGGAGAATGACGCTCGTGGCACCCGGGAGGTTGGTGAAGCCCTCAGGGAGGTTGACGGCGGTGTGCTGCCATTGTCGGGTAACGACGCTATTCGTCGAGCCGACGGTGACACGGAATTGTAGGGCGGCGCCCAGACTTGCGGTCTGGTTGGTGGGTTGGACGGTGATTAAGGGATCCTCGGCCAGGGCAAGGGGGCTCAGGGCGAGGCAGGCGGAGAGAAGGGCCCAGTGGAGGTGGGGAGGTCTCGTCTTTTGTGGGTATTGCATAGATTGATTGCTCTTGGGTTTCAGGCAGTCTTCGTTGCGCATAATAGGTGCTTTCATAGAGAGGGATACGGAGGCTGTTTCGGGTTGTTACCGGCGGAGGGAAGATTTTTTTGGGTATTTTGTACTTTCTTTAGGGGGGGAGGCTTCGATTAAGTCCTCGATTAAGGCTGCGACGAAGGTTTGATACTGTCGGGAGGGGGAGTTTGGCGGCGGGGATCTACCGCGCTTCAGAAGCTCAGCCGTTGCGAAAGGATCTCCGAGACTCCGACAGGTTTTGGAGTGCGCGCGCCCTCAGGTCGTCCTCCTCCTCGTCCTCGTTCTCCTCCTCGTCCCACGCAAAGAGGGAAAAAGCGGTACTTCGCTTCGCTCCTCACCGCATCTCCAAGACGCTGGAGCGCAATCGGATAGTCACATGGCAGGCGTCACCTCACGAGCGGCGCGTTCTGCTAGTGACAGGCTCTGGATCAGAGCAATGCCACAAACCGCACGATCCTCACAACCACTTCCGTAGTCGTTCCCGCAGCAGTTGGCGGGCACGGTAGAGTCGGGATTCCACCGCTTTTGGCGTAGTCCCCAGGATCAGTGCCGCCTCCACCACTGGTTTATCCTCCCATTCACAGAGGACGATGGCCTCACGCATGTCTTGCGGCAGACTCTGAACCGCGGCGCGAACGCCGGCGACGCACTCTGCTCCTTCCGCTGCCCGACTGGGCGAAACGGTGGTAGCTGGCAGGGAATCTCCCAAGGGCTGTTCGGAAGCGTCCAATTCGGCATCCAAGGAAACGTTGGGATGACGGGATCGCCATCGGATATGATTGCGGGCGAGGTTGGCAGCAATCGTATAGAGCCAGGTGCTGAACCTCTGGGAAGCACGGTAGCTGGTCGCAGCCCGAAACACGCGAACGAAGGTCTCTTGCGCCAAATCGTTGGCATCATCTTCGTTCCCGAGCATCCGGCAGAGAAAGTGGAAAACTGGCGTAGCATGCCGAGCCATCAAGCGGTCGAGGGCGGCGTCTTGCCCTGCCACCAACTGCTCCATATCCGAAGCGTCTAGAGCATCGCTCTCAGTGGTGCTCATGCGCGGTGGAGGAAGGACCAGGCATCTGTCGCTCGATCTGCTCGTGCGAACCTAACGTAAGCCTTTGCATTTCTGCCAGATAACGTTTGCCCTGCTCCGCAGGCATCACTCGGCTCACCTCGACAAAATGTCGCAGCATAGCCGCCTGGCATTCTGCCCGGAGCGCGCCAATCTCTCGAAGTTTGGCCTCCGCTGTGGCGGAGAGATCCGCGCTGACCGCTAGCGCATCCTGCAACTCGCCCTTCTTGACAGCGATGCTTTCACAAAACCGCTGACACTGAGGAAGGTAGCCTTGATGCAGTTGCCGAATGCGGGAAAGCTCGGCCTCGCTCAGGCGGAACTCCATCCGAAGCCAGTCTAGTTCATCAGCCGTATGCGATATGTGCACGGCGCAGATACGCCCGGCCGTATGGTAGGCCCCAAAACAGAGGGCCAAGCTGGCAAGGATCAGAACAAGCGATTTGAACAGAGCTCGGTTCATCTCGTCTCAACGAACGGTGTTCGGGGCGACCGCAGACAGGTAACGAGCCTGGGCAGTTTGCCGGGCCGAGGCGGTACCGTCCATCAGACCAGCTACGGTGCTCAACAACAGCATGGCGGCAAGGCCAACCAGCGCCAACCGCGGCCGCATGAAAGTCACGAGCAGCCGATCGAGCCATCCTAGTTCGACGGGAGCCTCGGTTTTCGCTATCCGCCTCCATACCCCTTCCTGAAAACGTGGGGGAAGAGCGGGGGCAGGCCTCGCACGTCCTAGCAAGGTGCGCAGGGCACTTTCGTTCTCACTCTGGTTCTCGTTCTTCATCGGCTCATTCGTTCGTCATCGTTTCCACGCGCACCCATAAAGTATACCCCGAAACCACCAAAATCCCTCAGATTTTTCTTATGCAAAACCATGAGGGATTTTGGGAGCGGTGGGGTAAGAGGTCTCAGAAGGCACTCAAGTCGATTGCCGAAACCGACAAAAAGCAAAGAAAACGACCCCTTTATGACAACGATCCTAAACTTCCGAAATCTCGCAACTCGCTCCGCTATCCTCTTGGCCTTCGCGAGCCTGGTAGCGCTACCGACCTCCGGATTTGCGGAAAACAAAGGCGGCACTCAACTACTGGCGTTGGCCTCTCACCAGAAGGCGAAAAACCCCAAGGAGCAGGCCCCGGCTGACGCAACATCCATGTCGTGCCCAAAGTGCAAAGACTCATGGGTTTCGGTGCTGGAGAAGACGGGCAAAGCCGTGCAACCAGAGGTCCGCCATCAGGTGCAGCTTCACGAGTGCCCCGGTTGCAGCGACACCACCGTAACCAAGGGCCACGGCAAGGCGGCTGCCACCGAGGCCATGCACACCTGCAGCCTGGGTGAAAAGCAGAATACCTCCTGCTGCGTGACAAAGAAGTAGAGCCCCTCAGCATGGGGGTAAGGCACGTCGAAATCTCGACCTGAATCCTCGATCGAAGTGTCCGTACTGAGCGGTGAGTCCATGGGGCCACCGCTCGGTCGCGTTGGAGAGATCTACTTGCGCCTTTCAAAAAGGGGGTGTCTGTGGTCAAGTCGGTGGTAAAGCGACATGCAGCCAGTCTGTACCTTGCCATATCCGACCAACCCAACCCTATGAAACTGCCCAATCCCCTTTCCTACGCGCTGTTGGCAATGGCTATGCTCTCTGGCACGTCGGGCGGCCTGGCAACCGAACCAGTGCTGCGAGTCGTCACCACCTCAGGTGCAGGAGCGAACCTGCTCAAGAACCCAGCCTTCGAGACCCGAGTGGGAACCAGCTTTTCTTCCTGGCAGACTGCGCCGAACGGATATCGTGCGGCAACGGGCGAGGGACGAGACGGTTCGCAGGCACTGGCCTGTGATGCCGCGGATGAGACCGGTTGGCGCGGTGCCAGCCAGACGTTAACCCTCAACCGGGTCACCACGGCGCCGTTGATCGTGAGTGGTTGGAGCAAAGCGGAAGGGGTCACCGGAGGACGGGATAGTGGGTACTCCCTGTATGCCGACCTGAGTTATCAGGACGGAATACCCCTTTGGGGCCAAACGGCGAATTTCAGCACCGGCACCCATGACTGGGAGCGACGCGAAGTCATGATCCTCCCGGAAAAGCCCGTCAAATCCATCACCCTCAACTGCCTGGTGCGCGGTCATGCGGGGAAAGTCTGGTTCGACGATGTGTCGCTGGTCGAAGTTTCCGCCTCGGGCAACGCGGTGGTGTTCCAAGGCACCCCCATGGAGTTGGCACTCGCCACCAACCCACCAGCCAGCCAGGCCCAGCAGTACTCCACCGCCGACGGCCTATCGCTATCCTTGGCAAAGGAGCGTGTTGTGTCCCTGCAAGTGGACGGCCGGGAACTCGCCAGTGGTTCTGCAGGAGGTTTCCTGGTGAGGGACGTGGCCGCCAACTCGGACGTCTACGCTTTCGACCAAGGAGCCTGCTCCGAGCTTGGCCTGCAAATCGAGACACATGTGCAGACCAACGCAAATCATCTCGTCCTGGAGGGTACCCTCTCGGACACGCGCGGCAAGGATCGCTCTATCATGCTGCTCTTTGCTCTGCCCCTCGACGCGACTTCTTGGCTATGGGGCGACGACGTCCAACGGGAACGCAAAGTCGACGGCCGCGGTGAATTCATAAACGCAACGTCGATCCAGAGTGGCACCACCGGAACCCTGTCCCTGTACCCCCTCGCCACGCTCCACGATGACCGCACGGGTGTCGCCCTCGGCCTCGACATGGCTCAGGCCGCCCAATACCGAATCGTCTATCACGCCGGGACTCGGCAGTTCTTCCTGGCTTGGGACTTTGGGCTGGTGCCCGAATCCGCTTCCTTTCCCAGCGCGGCGAAGTTCCGGTTCGTTCTCTTCCATTTCGAACCCACCTGGGGTTTCCGCGCCGGATGGCAGAAGTACATGGAGATCTTCCCCGATCACTTCGCGGTCAGATCCCGAGACCAGGGCATCTGGATGCCCTTCACCGACGTCAGCACGGTCCAGGGTTGGGAGGATTTTGGCTTCCGCTATCACGAAGGCAACAACAACGTGGCCTGGGACGATGCCCACGGCGTCCTGAGCTTTCGTTACACCGAGCCGACCACCTGGTGGATGTCCATGGCACCAGAGCTTCCCCGCACGGAAGCGGAAGCCCTGCGTGTGCGGGACCAATACGCGGCGGGCGCGGCCGGCAATCAAAAGCAGATGGCGCTCGTCTCCCAAACGGCGGCTATGTTCGATGCCAACGGCCATCCGGAGCTGCTCTTTCGCAATGAACCGTGGGCCAACGGCGCGGTCTGGAGCTTGAACCCAAACCCTCTGCTGCCCGCCCAACCCAACGCCGCCACGGTCTATTGGAACGACTCCATCAAAACCCAACTCTACGGAACGGCCGCGAAAGCCACGCTCGACGGCGAGTACCTCGATTCGCTCGAGGCCTACGTCACCGCTGACCTCAACTTCCGCCGCGATCATTTCCGCTACACCACGGTCCCGCTCACCTTCAGCACGGATACCCATCAGCCGGCCTTGCACAAGGCGCTGGCCGTGTACGAATTCACACGCTGGTTGAGCAAGGACATTCACGATCTGGGCAAGCTCATGTTTGCCAACAGCGTTCCCTATCGCTTCAGCTTCCTTTGCCCCTGGCTCGACGTCATGGGTACAGAAACCGATTGGCTTTCGGGGACCAACTACCAGTCCGTATCCCACAGCCAACTCTGCCTCTGGCGCACCCTCTCGGGACAGAAGCCGTACCTGCTCCTGATGAACACCGATTACAACAAATTCAACACGAATTTCGTCGAGCGTTACTTCCAGCAGAGCCTCTTCTACGGGCTGTTCCCTTCCATGTTCAGCCACAATGCGTCAGAGAATCCCTATTGGCAGAACCCCGCTTGGTATAACCGTGACCGACCCCTGTTCAAAAAGTACCTACCCTTGATCAAGCGGGTGGCGGAGGCTGGATGGCAGCCCATAACGGGCGCCAGATGCGACAATGCCAAACTCCTGATCGAAAGGTTTGGATCGGGCTCCGATGGGTCCGTCTATCTCACGCTGTTGAACACGGCTACCACCACCCAATCAGGCATCCTGCGCCTTACTGCCCCACTGGCGGACAAACTCTCCGCCGGGAAGGTCACCGAGC
Organism: uncultured Verrucomicrobiota bacterium; assembly: GCA_964411985.1. Lineage (GTDB taxonomy): Bacteria > Verrucomicrobiota > Verrucomicrobiia > Limisphaerales > J093 > CAYPNF01. The sequence continues at coordinate 75,962 of CAYPNF010000038.1, read as the reverse complement.
TTCTCTCCAACACCTCTTTGACCCCCACCAACGGAGGATGGGCGGTCACCATTCCCGCGGGAGCCACCATCGTCGTACAAATCGAGCCTGGCCCCCGTTTCGCCTCAGCGCGGATCCATGCCGACCAACAGCTCCAGCTTGCCATCGAAACGCCACTTGAGTTTGCCCACGTGCTGGAATATTCAAACGACCTCGCCCACTGGGAGACCATCGAGACCAACACCCCCGCGATCCCCTCCTACACACTACAGCTGGCCATGTTCCAGGATACCCCAAGCCGCTTCTACCGCCTGCGCTGGTAACCTCCCCTTCCCCGTGCCGCGGACTGCCAAGTCTGCCGTTTCGCAGGCTGCCCAGCCTGCCGGGTCTAGATACACCGTCGGCATCTGATCCCAGAAAGAACCCGCAGTGATGCCAGGATGTGCTGAATTCACAGGATGGGACTTCTTCGCGTCCAACAGGACCCCAAGACCGCCACATGGCCCACACCACATCCCATTCTGTTCTTGACGCCACCGACCCCGGGCATAGCGTGAATCACGTGATCACCGAAAGACCAGGAACAAGCGGTCAAAATGGTATGAAACCGAACATCAAAAGCGATTTGCCCCAGCCCACCAATAACAATGTGCCTGCAGAGGAGCCCACACCCATCCGAACGCACCAGCGTCAGACCTTGGGAACTCGTTGGCTGGGGGCCGTAGCCCTGTTTTTCGCCATGACAGCTTCCCTCTCCGCCGCCCCCATCAAGACCCTGATCATCGATGGTCAAAGCAATCCCTATCATGCTCTTCCGGCCGTCACAGTCGAAACGAAGAAGATCCTGACGGATGCGGGCTTGTTTGCCGTGGATATCGCTTCCACCCCCGCCAAAGGGAAGGACATGAGTTCCTTCAAACCCAACTTCACTGACTACGACCTTGTGGTATTGAATTACGACGGTGATCCTTGGTCTCCTGAGACTCAGGCGGCGTTCGTGAAGTATGTGCAAGGGGGCGGAGGTTTGGTGGTTGTGCACTCGGCCGACAACGCCTTTGGCAACTGGACCGAATTCAACGAAATGATTGGCATGGGCGGCTGGGGCGGGCGCAACGACAAATCCGGCCCCTACTTGCGCTTTCGCGACGGAAAATGGGTGGCCCTGGAACAACCTGGCCCCGGCGGCAGCCACGGCAAACCGTTTCCTTACGTCGTAACCACCCGGGAACCCAACCACCCCATCATGCAGGGCCTGCCCAAAGCTTGGATGCACGTATCCGATGAACTTTACGACCGCCTCCGTGGCCCGCTGAAGAACGTCTCCGTGCTCGCCTCGTCCATGACCGATGCCAAGAGCGGCGGATCCGGTGAGGAGGAAGCAGTTCTCATGACGATCACCTATGGAAAAGGCCGGATTTTCCATTCCGTCATGGGCCATGGCCCCACAGAAATGAAATGCGTCGGCTTCATCGTCACCCTGCAACGCGGAGCCGAATGGGCCGCCACCGGTAAGGTCACCCAAAAGGTCCCAGCCGATTTTCCCACTGCGACGGAACCCCGAAAGCGTCCGTGATTGCACTGGAGTTTGGGGCCATTCAGGAAGACTTTGTCGCACACTTGATCGAGCACTTTGTCGATTTCGCGATGAAGTCGAGCCTGGAAAAAGTCCAAACTCCAGAGTTCGTCCGTTGGGTGATCAGTCTACGAAACTCGCCTGGGAAAGCACCTCCACCAGGTACCGCAATTCCTCCTGGACTTCTTGCGGCGTGTCCACCGTCAGGGAAACTTCCGCTTTGACGTGATCCCGGAATTGTTTCCGGAGCCGGTGAATGGCCACCTTCACTGAGCCTTCGGAGAGACCCAGCTTCGCCGCGGCGTCGGCCTGGGGAAGTTCGCTGGCATCCCCAACCAACCATGGTTTCAGTACTTCGAAATGGGCGGTCTTCCCACCTGCGGCACATTCCTCCATCACCCGTTTCAGCGCACGGTCTAGGACGTTCAGGGCCCACTGACGGTCGAAGTACGTATCGGGCACCACTGCCCGGGGATCGGGGATTTCCACGCTGGTGGTAGTGGAAGTCTCCGAGACCAGGGGCACGGGCGTATCCCCGCCTCCGCGCTTGGCGGCGAGCGAGCGATCCGCCTGATCGGCAAGGTAATGCTTCACCGCACCCAGCAGGTACGACCGGAATCGCCCCTGCCCTGGCTTTAGAGTATCGAGGCCGTTCCTCGCGAGCAGTTGGGCGAAGAATCCCTGGGTGAGATCCCGAGCGGGATCCTCCGGATACCCACTGCTGCGAATGAAACGAAACACCGGTGTCCAGTAGGCTTCGCACAGCTCTCCCAGCGCAACGCGAGCCTCCGGAGACCCACCCTGCGCGCTGAGAACGTGAGTCCAACGAGTGGTCACAAACACTCCTCGTGGACCATGGCCAGGCGACAGACTCATGGCTCGTTCCCGGCCCCGGCAGGAACCGCTTCCGCCGCAGGACTCGGCTCCGCGTGGTTTGGTGTCCCGGTCTCCAGCGCTTTCATCCACGAACTCCCAAGTCCCGCGAGCGGCTTGTGCAGGTTCGACTGGTACGGGTTCGGGATAGCGTCGATGCGGGTCTCCACCCCAATGGCCCATTGCACTGGCCCACGAAACGACGAGACCTCGAGGGCCTGGGGCGGATCGCCTGGTTGCGTTAGAGTCTCCAGGATCTCCGCCCCGGGCTCGGAATCTCCCTTCAGCAGTACGAACTTCGAGTGGCCATCCTCTGGCGGCCAGATCCGTGCGGGTTCCCCGGACCAGTCCACGCTGATCGGTTCAGGAGTCACGATTAGGAGGGGCTCCGGGAGAAGGTTGGCCTCCTCCCCAACGCCAAGCGAGAACTCCACGGGCGCGCCATCGGCCAGCCGAGTGCCACCCAGCATTCTCCAGGTGAGGTGCGCTTCCGTATCCGCCCCTTTGGGCACCACAAGGTACAAACTGGACTTTCCTTTCGGCCCCGCCACCGCCACCTGGTTGCTCCAGAGAGTGGTCGTGATGGTGCAAGCGTAGCCCCCCGGAATCTGCAGACTCGTGCGATAGGTCCGGAGGGTCGCTTCGGGCGAGGATCCAGGTGGCAGCACATACCCCGCAGGTGGATTCGGCATCGCTATGCTCGGACCTGGAGGGACCGGCGGATGAGAATGATCCCCGAAAACCAAGCTAACGAATAAGGCGGCTAACACCCCAACTGGCATACCGACCGAGCCCCAAATCATTTGCCCCATCCACCGCAAAGGGCGGAGCGGCGACGCGAGTAGCTTTTCCCCCGGCAATGCACGCCAGTTCTGATGCCATTTCTTCAGGAGCATGCCCGTCACTCCACCTACAGTCAAAAGGAGAGCCAGCACCAGGATCACCACGACGCCGGTGTGTTGGAGGGGGCCTCGAGCCAGCACTCGCACCAGGAAAGTGCCCACCACAAGCATCGCCAGATCCACGATAAGGATTGGCCACGCCACCACCGTAAACGCAGCCACGGTGACTCCGCGAGCAGCGACCCCGGAGGCGTAGAACTCCGCCAACACTCCACGAGCAAGCGCGTTCCCAACCGTAGCCGCCGCAACGATGAGCAGACCCAGAAAAACCGCCGGACCTGCTTGAATATTGTTGTCCTGGGACACCACCGAGCACCAAATTAGGAATCCCACAAAGCTAAGCACGACCATCCATGCCCCGCCTTTCACGGGCCAGGACAGTCGTACTTTGCCGTTGGCGGGCGCAGCGGCGGCAGGAGAACCATCACCTTGGGCCCTCTGCGCGCTTGCGGGAGCTGCCTGAGGATGCGAAGTCACATTCTCCACCTGGGTCTTCACATCTCCAGCGTTCTGAAATCGGCGCTCCCGCTCCTTTTCCAAGGTGCGCAAGACAATCTCATCAATCCGCGCATCGACGGTCGATTTCTGCGAAGGCGGGGCGAACCGACCCAGCGGAAGTTCGCCGGTCAGCATCTCGTAGAAGACCACGCCCAGAGAATAGATGTCAGCGCGCTGATCCACATCCTGCGGACGTTCCAATTGCTCGGGGGCCATGTAGTGGGGAGTGCCCACCGCCGCGCCACTCGCCGTAAGCGTGATGGCGTCGGACTCACCCAGCAACTTGGCGATACCGAAGTCGGCGATCTTGATCCGGCCTCGCGCGTCGAGCAGGAGATTCTCCGGCTTGATATCTCGATGCAGCACGCCCTCTTCATGGGCGTATTGGAGCGCGTCGCAGATTTTGGGGACCAAAGCCAAAGCCTGCGCCGCGGTGAGGCGGCCGCCCCGGATCACCTGGCGCAGGTTGACCCCATCGACGAACTCCATCACGAGGTAGCAAAAATCCGTGGTCTGGCCAAAATCATGAACCATCACGATGTTGGGATGGCTCAGGCGGGCCAGGACTTTCGCCTCGCGGTTGAACCGCTCCGCGAAAGCGGGCTGGGCATTCGCGCGCAAGGGCAAAAGCTTCAACGCGACGAGCCGATCCAAGCGCGGTTGCCGGGCCTTGTACACATAGCCCATGCCGCCGTGTCCGATATATTCCAGGATCTCCAATTGTGGAAACGCCGCGGCGACCGTTTCCATGGCGGGAGCGGGCCGAGTCTCATCCGACTGGCCATTCTCGGTGAGTATGGAAGCAGCCAGAAGCAGGCACTTAGGGCAAAGACCTTGGGGCGCCTCGGTCGGCACGGGCGCATTGCACTTGGGACAGCGTGTCGTCAATTCTTCGTTCATCGTAACCATTCCTGAGGAAAGGGCCAAGGAAGGTTACAGACAAATTACGGGTTTGCCGGGAAATTCGTCGACGCAGGGTCGACGGCGAAATTCTGCGGACGCTGCACCAAAGGTACATACCCGTGCAAGTAGACGAACCGCACGAGCAGCAACACGAGAATCACGCCCAAGCCAATTCCCACCCGGCGCCATGGCACAGGGGGTCGGTCGGCCTTAGGAATAGGATTCTTCGCCTCCTGCCCCGAAGGGGGTACGCCGTCACCGGACTGCTCAGCCTGGGCCCGGACTTGACCCCAATCCACGTTGGGCGAGTCCTGGAATTCGACCTGGTAGTAGCTTGAGGAGCAATCCTTGCCAGCGCAATAACCCCGCACCAGCCGGCCGATGCGTGGGTCTGCAGGGGGTGCCGATGGATCCGCCGCACTCAACCGTCCCAGATCCTCCCCAGACAGGAGCGTGCCGCACTGTGCGCATCGGGCCCGGACGCCTTGCTGCAGCGCTTCCTGGAGTTGCGCTTCGGCCATTCCCGTGTCCTTCAGCGCGCCTGCGAGTCGGGTGTAGAGCGGTACCAGGCCTTGAATGGGAACCTGAATGGATTCAGCAGCCATGTTGGAATAATCGGTTGTTCAGCTTAGACTAATCGTTTGGCTTGTACCAGATCCAGTTGGCGGTGGGCTCGTAGGGGTGGTAGGGATCAGTGGACAACGCCTTTGAGAAATCGTGTTTGGCAGCGTGTCCATCCACAAAGAGAACCGGCGAAATGAAATCCTGCCGGCATCTTCGTGGATCCCACAGCACAGTGGGACCACGGACGAAATGCCATTGGTACCATATACTGGAGGCCCCATCCTGGTAGACCCGCGCCGGAGGCTCGTGAATCTGAATATATTTCTCGGGAGAGGGAACCCATTCCTCTTTCTTCCCGGCAAGTCCTTTCTCGGGATCGGCAGGCGTCTGCCGAAAACCGCCCCCTGCAGGGTAGATCAATCCCCCAGCGTTGTATTGATAACTGCAGCCGATGGTTTCCCAGTTGGACGGTGCCAGTTCAGCCACGCCCGAAATGGGTGGCCAGGCTTTCTGTCCTTTGTCGACCGGACAGCGGTACACGGGGGAGGGCTTCATGTAGCCATACAATGGCCGGATGGCCGCAGAGGGGAAGTGTGAGGCTCGATCGGGTGTCGGGTCGTTTCCGCCCAGAGTCTGGTCTGTGTACTTTGCGTTGCCGTTGGCCTCAAAAACGGTCTTGACCGGAAACCGCGAGCTGAAGTCGTCCGTGTAAAGTTTGATGCTGAAGCCCATCTGGCGCAGGTTATTGATGCACTGGACCATACGAGCCTGATCCTTACCTCGGCTCAAGGAAGGCAGCAGCATGCTCGCGAGAATGCTGATAATGGAAATGACCACCAGCAACTCGATGAGCGTGAACGCACTAGGAAGACCGAGGACGCCCCGGAGGAAACCCACCACCGGGTCCCCCGACCCATTGAGGAATCTTCGTCGTGGCAGCTGCAATTTCATATCTGCTCCATTCTAAGCACAAGTTACGCCAAAGTCTCGCTGGAAACCCAGGACGGCTTTTGGGGGAGATTTGCTTTGCTTTTCGGTTTTGTCTCGCTTATGTAGCGTCTATCGCGTATCGAGGATTCTTTATGGGGCTAGTCACAGCCATGTCAGCGTGCCTGCTGCCAGCACGCCACGCAACATTGTTGATCGGCGGATGGTTGTTGTCCGTGATTCCTGCGTTTGGCGCTGATATTACGACTGTCCCGGCCGAATCTCCAGCCCCGCTCGTGGCCAACCTCGAATACCGGGAGGCTAGTTTTAGTTTCCTGAACGTCGGGATCGAACTTACCACTCAAGACGCTGCTTTCCCCAAGGAACCCACCCTGGCGTCGAGTTCCAAGAGCGACCTCTTCCGCGGCACTTTGCAGCTCTCGGGTGCGCCCAAAAGCACCGAGGCCGCGATGGGCTTCCTCTGGGATCGCGCGGGACGCAAGCTTTACCTTGATCTGAATCGCAATCGCGACCTCACGGATGACTCTGAGGGAGTTTTCACCAGCCCGGGATCAGGCCCAGTCCAGGCTTATCAAGAGTTCTCAGGGGTCGTTTTCCCGCGTCCTGACGGGCTCAAATTCGTAGTGAGCCTGAACTTTTACCAATATGGCGGAGGTCGAGGAAACCTCAATTGCTACGCCCAACTGCGGTCGTTCTGGGAGACCAAACTGAACTTGGCCGGACAAGACTGGCAAGTTGGGCTTATCAGCACCCCGCAAGATTCCTCGGATGCCGGAGCGAGATACCTGCTACTAAGGCCGTGGGACCGGAGGGAGCTTCCTTTCAGTATCTACGGGAGTAGCATGGAAACTTTCTCTTTTCCTCGCAAACTCTTCGTCAAAGGCCAGGCCTACCGCACCGAATTGAAGCGAGAGGGGGCGGTCCAACAAGTTCACTTCTTGCCGGAGCAAACAGAGCTCGGAGATGTGAAATTCTCTGGGGAGCACCTTCAGCGTGTTGCCATGCACGGAGGACCTTACCTGGTCATGCTGGACCAACCCACCGGGGCGGTGAAAGTGCCCGCAGGTACCTATAGCCAAGCTAGCGTGTGGCTCAAGAGTGGCGACACGGAAGCTTACAGCCCCCAACGTTCTTCCTCCATCCTCGTTAGGACTGGGCAGACGAGCGAGGTATCCCTCGGCGGACCTCTCACCAATTCGGTGGCGGTCGCGCGCCGCATGAACTCCTTGAACCTCAGCTACAGCCTCGTTGGAGCGGCGGGGATGACATACGAACTTTCCAAGCAGGACCGCACCAAACCGCCCGAGTTCGCAATCTACCAAGGAGACAAGAAACTGGCCTCGGGCAAGTTTGAGTTTGGCTGAGGAAGCACCTGCTCGTACTCATGGCGAGTACCCCTCACAAGCGCAGCGGATTTGAAGATAGTAGCTATGGCTGACTTGGGCGGTTTGGGCGCGAAGGAGGGAACCGCCGTCCATTACCAATGGACGCCTCCCAGCCTGCTTCCGGTGTTCCTGCCCTGGCTAGCAGTTCTTGGATTCCTAGCTTTGCCGTCGAACCGAAATGCCAAGGCTTGGTTCGTGCTCGTGCCTCTACTCTGCGTGGTCGTGCCGTTGCAGTTCTCCCAATCCCTGCTCGGACTCCTGCCTTCCAGCAGTTTCCAACTCATCGCTGACGCCCCTGTTTATCTCGCTTTCGGGTTAGCCGCCGTTTGGCTTCTGGCAGATAAACTCGTCCGGAATCACCGGTTTGTGACTTTCCTATGCACCATGGTGATCATGGCATCGGTGGGGCTCCTAACCTACGCAGTCCGGCAAGACTGGAGCGAGTCCCAAGGCGGTGAGGCTTTGGCTTTACTCGTCATGTTGGCGTTTGCCTCATCGGTGATTCCGCTGGCTATGTTGTTCACCGGCCTCCTTTGCAAACGAAACTACAGCTTTGTCAAGGTGGTGGTTTGCCTGGGTGTTTTCTTATGCGCCATTTGGTTCGTAATGACCGCACCTTTCTTCATTTTCGCTTGCTTGAGCTCCGGTGGCCGAATCCCGGTTATGGAGTTTTTCCTCCCGATTGGAGGGGTTTCGATCGCCAGCCTGGGCCTCATGCTCCCATTCCTGCTCCTCTCCGCCTTCAATTCCCTGTACGCAGACCGATTGAAAGCCCTGCTGCATGTCTTGCCTCCGGCTTCGCCCGAGGTGCCCCCGGCCATGCCTCCCACCCCGATTGCCGAAGCCCCGGCGCCGACAGCATAGGGTTTGCACCTCTGCGCATCCCTGATGGTGGCGATTTCGGCTTAGCACCCTTACCAGTCTCCATCCCGGCAGGCGCCGCTCTCCAACTTGCCTCGTAAGACGGGAATACCTGAAAACTACCACCCCCTCTGCGGCAGACTGGAAAGGTCGATGAGCGCAACGGTTTCGTGAGTCCACCCCGTATGGAACTGCACGTAGCGGCCCTGGCGATCGAATGAGGCGTGCGCGTGGACTGTCCTCACCGCCGTGCGAAGGCCAGTGGCCAGAAGACGAGCGCTGCCGGTCGCCGCTTCGATCAACCAAAGCCGCCCCTGCATGTCATCCGCCACCAGCACTTTGCCATCGGGTCGTGCCGCAGCGTGCCAGTAGTTGCCCTCGCGAACTAACCGCGCAGTCCCATCGGCCTGCACCAGCATGATTCCCACCTTGTCGTTGATCATGACCATCTCTCCCGTGTCCTTCACCCAGCTCTCATGAGTCACCCACTCCTTGAGCGGCGTAAACCAGTTAGTGGGGCTGGTGCGGGCATAAAAGGGCCTGTTGTTGCTTCCGTCCGCATTGACCAGCCAGGTGCGCTGCGGGGCATAACCACCCGTCTCCCATACGTAGAACACTACGGGATCCCTGGGACTGTGCTGAACGTGGCCAATGCGAAATCCCTGGGTCAGGACAGCGCGATACTCGCCCGTAGCAACACTCATCAAGCCCACCTCCCAGGTCTTTTCATCTCGCTGTTTCCCCAATGCCATCCACCGCCCATCGCCACTCAACGAGGGCTGTTGAAAACCACCGACGCTGGGTGGAGGAATCTCCCCAATGCGGGCCAGGCTGCCATCAGTGATATCCAGCGCCATCACCTCCGCCTTGCGCAAAAAATACACTCGCCGCGGATTCGTGGGGTCTGGACAGGCGCTCGCGGCGTTGACAGCAGGATCGTCCGTGAGTTGCACTAATCGTCCCGAATCCACTTCCGCACGGTAGATCTGCCGCGACCCACTCAGGTCCGCGGTCAGTATCAAATAGCGGTCGTCAGCGGTGAAGTTGGAGAAGTGGAAATAGAGGTTGTCGGCAGTATTAGTCGCGCGGGTTAGCTCCCAGACTTGCACTCCGGTCACGGGATCCAGATAAGAGGTCCTCTGTACGCCCCAATCTCTACCCACGTCGGAGGCTCGGGCGGCTTGGAGGCAAAGAAACAGCGTGCAGACCAGAGAGAGCCACGCGGTCTGGGCCCTATCGATGCGATACAACCAAGGAAACGAACTTGATGGCAAGGTAATGAGTCGGGTCATGGTTTCGAAATCAGATTAGCCCAAAGTAGCGGAAAACAATAGGAAATGTTACCTCTGTTCTGGCTTGCCGCCGGTACAAGGTAATGGGAGAATTCCCACGAACAACACCCGACTTGACTCGCGTCCAATCGACCACGCTTATGCTTACCCGAAGAGGATTTCTTGGTTCCACCGCAGCTGCCATCGGAGTCACCGCATTCAGTGAAGTCGCAAACCAGACTTTTGCCATAGCTTCGGCGTCCGCCGAGACAGCAGAGAATCGTCCGAAACAAATCGGAAAAGAAAAAGGCCTTCGAGTGGGCATGCTCACCGCGCCCTTCGGTGACAAACCCTTGGTGGATGTTCTCAATTTTGCAAAGAGTGCCGGAATCCCCTGTCTCGAAGTCGTAGCCGATCCGGGGAGCAAGCACATCGATCCCGCCACCGTCGACGCAGCCAAGGCACAGCAAATCAAGCAGATGCTCGCGGAGCGAAACCTTGAGATCAGCGGCCTGGCCTGCTTCGGTGACGCCTGTCAACCAGGCGGCGCGGAGAAGTTCCAAAACCACGCCCGAAAAATGGTCGATGCCGCCGTGCTACTGGGTGTGCCAACTCTGTGCATGCAGACAGGGATGCCGCTGCCGAACATGGGCCGGATCAAGCAGATCAAGGAGGTTGTGCCCAAGGTGTACGCGCCCATCATCGCCTACGCCAAAGAAAAGGGAGTCAGGATCGCCATCGAAAACTGGTTTGAAACGTGCCTCCAAGGCATCGATACCTTTGAGTGTCTGATGGAAACCATCAAGGATGAGAATTTCGGACTCAACTACGACCCGTCTCACCTCGTCCACCAGGAATGCAACTACCTCCTTCCAGTCAAACTCTTTGGCAAACGCATCTTCCATGCTCACGCCAAAGACACCCTCATTGATATCGAAGTGCGGGCCCACGTGGGCATCTATGGTCAAGGCTGGTGGCGGTATGTGATCCCCGGTTCAGGCAGCATCCGCTGGGGAGAATACACCAACCACCTCCGTGCTGCCGGATACCGAGGTGTCCTGAGCATCGAGCACGAAGACAGCTCGCTGGGACGTGAAGAAGGCTTCAGGCTCGCTGCTCGGCACCTGGAACAGTTTTGTACCTAAAGCGCAGGAAACAAGGCTTCTGGCAATCCTAGCAGGCGCGCAGACGGATAACGGATCCGCTCTTGACGGACGCTTCCTCTGCCTCGCAAATCTCCACTGCCGTCAAGCCATCCTCAGGACGAATTAGGGTGGGGGCCGTTCCCGACTCGATGGACTGAATCATGTGGCGAAGTTCGCCTTCATAGCCGTCGCCCGGAGTGCACTCGACGACTCTGGGGTCTTTCCCTTCCTCGAACAGCTTCAAGGCCTCTTTGCCTCGACCACCGTCATAGTCCAGAGTGGCCTTCTCGAAGATGATGGTATAGGACATGTTGAAACCGAAACCAGGGGTCATGACCCAGCTTCCTTCCGCGCTGACAACAGCCCCACTCTCTACTTGGTATTGGCTCACCACATGGTCGATCGCCCCCGAGAAACGGGTGGCCCCTGAGGAGAAAACGCTGAGAGGGCGTCCAAAGCAGTACTGGATGAAATCGACGTCGTGAATATGGAGATCAAGCAGAGCTCCCCCGGACTCGTCTCCCTTGAAGTAGCTTCCTTGGCTCCAGCCGGGGGGTTGAGACACCCGGCGAAAGCGCGCAGCGAGAACCTTCCCAAATCGGTTGTCGGCAATGGCGTCCTTGGCCCAGGCCCATTCGGGCCAGAAACGAATGCACATCGCAGGCATAAAGAAACCTCGAGCGGACTTGGCGGCCTCTACGATTTCCCGGCACGTCTGGCTGGTGCGGGCGAGAGGTTTCTCGCAAATCACGTGTTTGCCTGCCGCCAAAGCCGCTTTGGCAATCGGCGCATGCAGCGGCGTGGGCACGCAAATGTCCACCAACTGAACCTCCGGGTTGGCCAACATGTCCTCGTAGTTCCGATACCCCTTCACCTGGGTCATGTCCAAGTGGATCTGGGACGTGGTGGCAATGTTTCCAGCGATCCCCGCCAGATTGCCATCCTCAGGGAGCCTGACGGAATCGCAAACCGCCGCCAGCCTCGCACTCGCAATCTTCTGGTAGGCCTGCAGATGGGTCACCCCCATAAAACCGAGACCGACAATGCCAATGTTCACCATGGTAAGTCCTCCTTGTGTTGGGTTGACGGAGTATGGGTCGGCTATTTCAAGTTTTCGAGGAAATGGCGGGCGGCGCGAATATCGGCGGCGCGCTGATTGCCCGCCTCCCGCTCGATGCAGAGATTGCCTGTAAACCCGATCTCGCTCAGAGTCCGGAAGAACGCGACCCAATCGACTTCCCCAGTCCCAACGACCACTTCCTCACCCCAAGTGCCGGGCACCTTTGTCCGACGCGCATCCTTGATGTGGCATTGGCGAATCCAAGGGCCCAGGGTCTTCAAGGCCTGGATCGGATCACCCTTGTCGTACAGAATCATGTTTGCCGGGTCGAAATTCACCCCCACATTCGGGCAGTTCAACTTTTGCAGAAAAGTACGCAACGTTTCTGCCGTCTCCTGCCCGGTCTCAAAGCCCAGGACGATCCCCTTCGAAGCGAAGAGATCCGCCACCTCGCGAACCCGCCGCATGAGCTTCTGGAAGCTGGGATCACTCTCTTCGTGCGGCAGGAAACCAGCGTGGAAGGTCACCACTTTCAAACCCAAACGCTGAGCGATCGCGGCTTCGGCTTGGATGTTCCGCCAATTCAGTTCCCAATTCGCATCTGGGACGAACCCTCCGGTGCGTTTGATCGATTCCAGAGTCGAGTAGTCCTCGCCGATGGTCCCAAACATGCCGGAGACACAAGTGACGCTCTGCTGCGCGCAAACCGACTGGAAATCCTTCCAAGCCTCGTGATGTTCGCGCAGCGGATCCAACGCGATTTGAACGCGGGGGATTCCCACCGACGCGATCTGTTGAAGTAGGTCAGCTGAGGAATTCGGTTGGAGGGACCAGCTACAAACCGCGAGGCGGGAGGTAAGTTGTGACGAGTTCATACAGTTCTTACGGTCAGCCTACTGGGATCCCCCACCTCGAGCAAGCTCCAACCGGACCCCATTTCCCTTTAATGGGGGGACGATGGCTCGCCGAGCCGTCGCATCGATTGGAGGTTAGAGGAACCATGAAAAACGCAAAAGCCGAGGGATGAGATAGAACATGCTCCATTCTTGTGATTCCTGGTTCTTTCTTCCGAAAGCACCACCGGGTTCAGAAAACTCTTGCCCTCTCATACCGGATCTGCTTATTCTGGGGTACAAGCTGAGTAAAATCATGTTATGAAATCGAGGTGTTGAATGTTGCGTCGACATCAGATTCGTACACAGCTAGGACTTCGATCAACATGGTCAACCTTAACGATGCCCATCTGACCTACTTCCCGCCCCCATTCCAGCGAGCCCAATGGAACCTCAAGTCTGCCGAAGCCATCAACAACCAAGGGGGCATCGTTGGCAACGGAACATGGCACCAAACGAACCCCTACGACGCATCAGCCCAGCAGCGGGGCTGGATTCTGACTCCTCAACCGGAGGCACAGCCATGAGACACATCCTCACCACCCTTACCCTTCTCTCTAGCTTCTGGTTCGCTGGTTGTTATACCCTCCTGCAAGGCCAAGAGACGGGATGCCCAGACCACTACGGCTGCAACTCGGTAAACGTTTGGAGCAATTGCGTCACGCTTGGGTACTCCACAAACGCCATTGATTTGGACCAGGATGGTCGGCCAGACCTTAGATTGATTGTCCGGACTGCTGGTGGGAATCGCGGAGAGCAAATCCCTAGCGCCATCTGCGGATGGACGGACGAGACCCAAGCCTTCTTCGCAGAACCTCATGTCCAGCTGTACCTCAGTAAGGAGATCTGGGACTGTAAGTATGTCCCGCCCGAGGCGCGACTCACGCAAGGCCAGACCATTCCGGCCAAGCCCGCCCTGGGCAGCACTTGGGAGTGGATCCAGCCCACCAACGTTGCGCGACTGAAGGGAATTGGGTTCGGGTGGACGAAACGAATTCTGAGTTATGGGGATCCTTTGTTGCCCAGCATTACACTTGAGCCTGGATACATTAAACGACTTTCGACGCCCCAATCCACGAACGTACTCTTCGGTGTTCGGATCCAAAGAGAAGATGGCTGGCACCTTGGTTGGATGAGGGTGCACCTCTGGAAGGAGCCCACCGCTGTGCGCCATGTCAGTATTCTGGAATCCTCCGTCAACCCAATTCCGGACCAGGATGTCATGGCCGGAGTGCGCGCGGGTACAGTGCTGGCAATCAGCCCCCAGGGCACCAACAGCCTCCAACTCTCCTGGTCCACCAACGCCACGAATGCGGTCTTGGAACAGAAAGTGAAGCTCAGCGATCCCGCCTGGGTTGCGGTGCCCGGCACCACGAACAACCAATACACCGTCACGCCCACCAACCCGTCCTCATTCTACCGGTTGAAGACCGCTCCGTAGTCGCTGTCGGAAGACGGCGAGTGGCTTAATCGAACACTTTGTCGAACTCGCGATGAACCCAAGATGCATTCGGGCGTTGGGTGCCGAGTCGAGGGGGAAGTGATCCGCAGAGCCACACAGATGTTCGCAGAAAAGGTGAAAAGAAAGTGCCATGAGTAATCCTCATCTGCGGCAATCTGCGAGTCTCTGCGGAAACACCCTCCCCTTCCCATCCTAAAAAGGAAAGCCGCCCCTCGTCGAGGGGCGGCCTACCTGCGAAATTGGGAACAGACCAGTAGAGTCTTCCCCCCGGTCAGTACCGGTAGTGCTCGGGCTTGTAGGGGCCGTCGACGGGGATACCGAGATAATCGGCCTGCTTCTGCGTGAGCACGGTGAGCTTGACCCCGATCTTCTCGAGGTGCAGCCGGGCCACTTCTTCGTCCAGCTTCTTGGGAAGCCGGTACACGCCCACCTTGTAGGTATTGCGGTTGGCCCACAGGTCCAATTGGGCGAGCACCTGGTTGGTGAAGGAGTTGGACATGACGAAGCTGGGATGCCCCGTGGCACAGCCCAGGTTCACCAAACGTCCCTCCGCCAAAAGATACAGACAGCGACCGTCCGGGAAGGTGTACCTGTCCACCTGCGGCTTGATGTTCAGCCGCTGGATACCGGGATAGGCGTTGAGCTGGTCCACTTGGATCTCGTTGTCGAAGTGGCCAATGTTACACACAATCGCCTGGTCCTTCATCTTCGACATGTGCTCAGCGGTGATCACGTCGCAGTTCCCGGTCGTGGTCACGTAAATGTCCGCCCGGCCAAGAGTCTCCTCGAGGGTGGTGACTTCAAATCCTTCCATGGCAGCCTGCAGGGCGTTGATGGGGTCAACCTCGGTCACGATCACTCGCGCACCAAACCCACGTAAGGAGTGGGAAGAACCCTTGCCGACATCGCCATAGCCACAAACCACGGCCACCTTGCCTGCCACCATCACATCGGTGGCGCGCTTGATGCCGTCCGCGAGCGACTCACGGCAGCCGTAGAGGTTGTCGAACTTCGATTTGGTGACTGAGTCATTGACGTTGATGGCAGGCACCAGCAGCTTGCCCGCTTGAAGCATCTGGTAGAGGCGATGCACTCCGGTCGTGGTCTCTTCGGATACCCCCTTCCATTCCCCTACCAGGTCACGCCAGCGACGCGGGTTCTCGCGGTGGATCGTCTTGAGGAGGTCCTTGATGACCTGTTCTTCGTGCTTTTCGCTGGGCGTATTGACCCAGTTGTCACCCGCCTCGAGTTCATACCCCTTGTGGATCAGAAGCGTAACGTCGCCGCCGTCGTCCACGACCAATTCGGGTCCTTTCCCGCCAGGGTGGTTGATGGCCTGGTAGGTACACCACCAGTATTCTTCCAGCGTTTCGCCCTTCCAAGCGAAAACCGGAACATTGGCCTTTGCAATCGCCGCCGCCGCATGGTCTTGCGTGGAGAAGATGTTACAACTGGCCCATCGGACTGAGGCACCCAGAGCCACGAGGGTTTCGATGAGAACGGCCGTCTCCACTGTCATGTGCAGCGAACCGGTGACACGAACCCCAGCCAGCGGCTTGCTCGCCGCGTAACGACGGCGGATGGACATCAGACCCGGCATTTCGTGTTCCGAAACGTCGATGGTCTTGCGGCCCCACTCCGCCAGAGAGAGGTCTTTGACTTTGAAATCAGGTGTGGACATGGTTTGAACTCAGTTTGAGGTTGGAAAAGCACTCTGTCGGCCTACCTACAGGCCTTCTTCAGCGCTGCGGCCTTGTCGGTTTTCTCCCAGGTGATACTGGCCAGATCGTCGATCTTCCCGAAATGACCGTAATTGGTGGTCTTGGAGTAAATCGGGCGCAGCAGATTCAGCTGTTTGACGATGTCTGCAGGCTTGAAGCTGAAAACCTTCTGCACGGCTTCGGTAATCTTCTCATCGCTCACCACGCCGGTGCCAAAGGTGTCCACTGCCACCGAAACGGGGTTCGGATAGCCAATTGCGTAGGCAAACTGGATCTCGCAGCGCTTGGCCAAGCCGGCCGCCACCACGTTCTTCGCCACATACCGTCCCATATAAGCCGCACTGCGGTCGACCTTGGAAGGATCCTTGCCGCTGAAAGCGCCTCCACCGTGCCGCCCCATGCCACCATAGCTGTCGACGATGATTTTGCGGCCAGTCAAACCGGTGTCGCCCTGAGGTCCGCCCACCACGAAACGCCCGGTCGGATTAATGAGGAACTGGGTTTGCCGGGTCAGCATTTCCGCCGGGATCACCTTCTTGACCACCTCGGAAATGACAAAATCTCGAATGGTCTTATGCTTGGCATCAGCAGCATGCTGGGTGGAAACGACCACGTTGGTCACGCTAACTGGCCGACCGTTCTCGTACCGCACCGAGACCTGGCTCTTGGCGTCGGGGCGCAGCCACGCCACCTTTCCAGACTTGCGGATCCGCGTCAGCTCACGCCCCAAACGGTGCGCGAACATGATGGGAGCGGGCATTAGCTCGGGAGTCTCATCGCACGCATATCCAAACATGAGTCCCTGGTCCCCAGCACCCTGTTCCTCCGTGTCCTTGCCTTCCGCTTCACGGGCATCCACGCCTTGGGCAATATCAGGGCTCTGCTGAGTCACCGCGTTCATGATGAACACCCGGTCCGCGTGGAACACGTCGTCGTCGTTCACATAGCCGATCCCCCGGATCGCTTCCCGGGCAATCGCGCTGTAGTCAAGTTTAGCCTTGGTGGTGATTTCGCCTCCTACCACCACCAAATTGGACTTGGCATAGCATTCGCAGGCCACACGGCTCGCGCGATCCTGCGCGAAACACGCATCCAGCACGGCATCCGAAATCGTATCGCAAACCTTGTCCGGATGGCCTTCGCCGACGGACTCCGAAGAAAAGATGTAATTATTGCTCATGGACGATCTAGCGTTCTTACTCAGGGGGCAACGTCTCATATTGACGTATCAAGATAAGACGATATATCATTTTTTCCGAGCGTCAACTGGGATTTTGGTGGATGTGCCCTCGCTGGGTCGGTTACTCTGCCTTCCCCGCTCCATTTGTATGTCTGAAACCTTACGGTCCTTGCGTGCGCTGGCAGATCCAACCCGTCTGCGGATTGTGGCCCTGCTGGCGGTGGATGAACTCTCAGTCAATGAACTGCAGGAAGTTACGCATATGGGGCAGTCCAGAATCTCCACCCACCTCGGCCTTCTGCTCGAGTGCGGCCTCCTCCAATCGAGGAGAGAAGGTCGTCGCACTTTTTACCGCGTCCGACAGACAGTCGACCCCGCCGAACTTGAGGTTTTCAAGGTCGGTTTGCGTGGGGCCAAAGAGATGCCGGAGTACGAGCCGGACCAGGTCAATCTGAAGCGTTTGCTGCAAAGAAGGCGCAACCAGGCCCAACTCTACTTCGACCAAGTGGCTGGGAGGTTCGATCGAAGCTACGGGCCGGGTCGCTCCTGGCAGGCGTTTGGCCAACTCTTGGTGCGCATCCTCCCTCCCCTGGTGGTGGCGGACCTGGGATCGGGCGAAGGACTGGTCAGCGAGTTGCTCGCGCGGCGCTGCAAGAAGGTAATCGCGGTCGACAATTCCGAGAAGATGGTGGCCTTCGGAGCGGCCAAGGCGAAGAAGAATGGGTTGAAGAACCTGGAATTCCGCCTGGGCGACCTGCAGCACCCGCCGGTGGATCCTGAGAGCGTGGATCTTGTCATCCTGAGTCAGGCCCTGCATCACGCCACCGACCCGGGCCTGACAATCAGGAGCGCGCACCGCATTCTGAAAGCCGGCGGGCAGGTCATGATCCTGGATCTTCTGCAGCACCAATTCGAGCAGGCATCGGAACTCTACGGAGACCGCTGGCCCGGGTTTGCCGAATCCGACCTGCAGAAATGGATGGAGGCGGCCGGATTCCGCAACGTGGAGATCTCGGTGGTGGCTCGCGAGGAAGAGCCTCCCCACTTCACGACTTTGTTGGCCAGCGGCCAGAAATAGCACCCCTCACCGCCTCTCGCCCAACGGGCGGTCCAGGTCACGATGGCTTCGCGGCAACGCTTGCGCGCAGGACCACCGACGCCGCCATGATGCGGCTCACCGCTGGCTTGCCGGCAATGGCGCACAGCATGGTCTCAAGGGCGGCATTAGCCAACTCCGCTTGCGGATGCACCACGGTCGCCAAAGGCACGATCAGGAAGGCGCTTGGGGTCGCTTCGCAAAGCGAGGCGAGCGAACAATGGCGCGGAACTTCAAGACCGTGCGCCTGCAAGGCCTGCAAAGCTCCCAACGCCACCAGGTCGTTGTCAGCGAGGATCGCGGTGACCACAGTCCTTTCCGACAGCATCTGGCGGGCTGCTTGCTCTCCCGAATCCATGTCCTCACCCGCTCGGAACACAAGACGGTCATCCACGGGTACCCCCACCTCCCCCAAGGCCCGCCGATACCCCTGGAATCGCGCCGACGAGGCAGGCGACGCAACGGGACCGGCCAGAAAGGCGATTTCGGCATGCCCCATCCTCAACAGATGCCGGGTCATCTGCAGAGCTGCTGTTTCGTCGTCGGAAGCGACATGCGGAAAGCGTGAACAAAAGCGCGGACGCTGCCCCAGAACCACAATGCAAGGAGCCGATCGCTCGAGTTCTTTGAAGAGGGGAACCTCGGGAGCCAGGCGCGGAATCGGGGCCAGGAAGATCCCTGCGGGCCGCCGAGCAAGGATCCTGCGGACACAACGTTCTTCCACGTCGACGTTGCCGCGGGACTGAGCCAACAACAGGTCATATCCAGCTTCCCGGACCCGGTCCTCAATCCACGCGGCGAACGCAGCCCACTGGGGATCAGCCAGGGTGGGTACCACCATGGCCAGCAGACGGTTTGTCCGCGTGCGCAAGCCCTGAGCCAGGGAGTCGGGCACGTATCCGTGCTGCCGCGCTATAGCCAGGACGCGGCTACGGGTGCGCGGTGCAATCCCAGCCGATCCGCGCAGAACGCGGGACACTGTCATGGCGGAAACCCCTGCCAACTGAGCGATGTCCTTGAGACGAACCATGGGGACGCTAGATGCTGGATCCACTCCAATTCAGCTTTTGGCGAAGAGTGCCAAAGAACGTGCTGCCGGGGAGCCGTATCAACCGAGCAGAATGCCTACTTCGACGGATGGTCACCACTTGCCGGGCCTCCAAGGGGTACTGATTCTGACCGTCCACGGCCAGAAGAGTCTCAGGACGGCCATCGAGCATTCGCACCTCGATCTCCGAATCCAGGCTTACAATCACCGAACGGCAGGAGAGGGTATGGGGACAAATCGGGGTCAAGGCGAACACATCCGCCTGCGGACAAATCACCGATCCCCCCGCAGCCAGGGAATAGGCGGTAGAACCGGTGGGTGAGCTGATGATCAACCCATCGCCGCGATAGCTGGTCAAGGGAACTTGATCCACCTTGACCTCCAACTCGATCAGCCGTGGCGATGCGCCGCGGCTGATCACCAGGTCATTCAACGCCAGCAGCGGCGCACGCCTTCCGCCGCGCGGGTGGGTCACTTGGATCATGGACCGCAACTCCACCAGGCACCGGCCTTGCCAGACCATCTCCAGCCCTTCCTCGAGACGGCGGGCCGACACGGAGGTTAAGAAGCCAAGTCTTCCCAAGTTCACTCCCAGCATGGGGGTCGTCGAACCGGCGATCTCTCGGGCGACGGTCAGAATCGTCCCATCCCCGCCAAACACGAGCAACAAGTCGCACCGGCGAGCCAGGGTGGCTACATCGGGGGCCTCTTCCAGCTTCAAACCACCCATCCGGCCGGTAACCGGTTCGGTCACCACCTGCACCCGCCGCGCCTCGAGAAGGCTCAAGGCTCTACGAAACGCCGCGACTCCGGCAGCCTTATCGGGATTCGCCAGCAATCCCACCGTCTGAATCTTGTCACGCAGTTTTTTCAAGCAGCACCAGAAATTCTTTGTTGCCTTGTGCTCCCAATATGGGGGATTCGACCGTCCCTGACCATCGCAAAACGCCTCTTTCTGCCACGAACGCCTTGAGTTCAGCCAGAACCCTCTCATGGACTGCCGGATCACGTATCACCCCCGCCCCCCGATCCACTTCGGCTTTCCCGGCTTCGAACTGTGGCTTGATTAGCGCCACGACACGGCCATTCGCGCTCAGCAGCCTGGAAGCCACCGGCAGGATATGCCGCAGGGAGATGAAGGAGCAGTCAATCACCACCAGGGAAAAATCCGGTGGGGGACCCGAAAAATCCTGCGCGACCAAATGCCGAGCGTTCACCCCCTCCATGACCACCACTCGCGGATCCTGTCGCAGTTTCCAGGCCAATTGACCCTTTCCGACATCCACCGCATAGACTCTTTGTGCGCCCCGCTGGAGGAGGCAGTCAGTGAACCCACCCGTGGATGCCCCCAAGTCCAACGCCACCTTTCCAGTCACCTCCAACTGGAAAGCGTCCAGGGCCCGCTCGAGCTTGTAGCCACCCCGGCCCACGTAGCGCTCGGCCGCCTCGAGCTCGATCAAGTCGTGGGGGTGCGTCTTGGTGCTCGCCTTCGTGGCCACTTGCTGGTTCACCCGTACCTGCCCAGCCAGAATGGCGCGCTGTGCTTTTTCTCGACTCTCGCAGATCCCGCGGTCGACAAGCGCCAGATCGAGGCGCTGGGCTCCCAGTCTTCCGGATCGGTTGAGGGCTGGTGCGTCCATGAACCAGATCAGGAACCAGGCTGAATCTCGGGGAGAGCCCTTTTCAAGGCCTTTAGCCGCGCTGCTTCCTCGCGTTGGGAATAGAGCGGGTCGAGTGGATAACACCCGCTGATCATCCCCAGACGAGGCGCGGTCGTACACTCGCTGAAGGTGCGGCAGATCTTCTTCGCAGCCAGTTTTCCTTCCCGCAGAATGTCAGTGAAGAATTCTGGATAGCTCAGGACCATCCGGCCTATCCCCACCAGGTCCACCCACCCATTTCGCACCACCGCCTGCGCCACGTGCGGGAGGTAATCCTGGAGATAGGTGTACCCGGTCCCCACCAGCAGCAACTCGCGCGGCGCCCGCTCCCTGAGCCATCGGGCGGCTTGGATTTGACGCGCCACTCCCACGAGCGGGTCTTCGGGCGACTGGTAACCATCGGAAGGGGGATAGGCGGCGGGCCTTTGAATATGAGGATTGTAGTAAGGAGATCCGGCGCTGAGGTTCACAATCTTGATTCCCAGCTCGGCACAGAGCCCCAGGAACCGCAGCGGTTCATCCAAATCGATCTCCAACGGATTCTCTGAGTTCACCCCAAATCCGTAGCGGTAAGGGAGGAAGGGGCGGAAGTCCTCCGGAATCCCGCAACCTGGTCTGCCGGGCGCAGATCGCTCAGGATCGGGCCGAAACGGCACCAAATCGAACGCGCTGAGCCGGACGGCTAGATCCAGGGTGTTGCCGCTCGCCCGAATCGCCTGGACTATTTCGCGGAGAGGCCGGGTGCGGTTCTCAAACGAGCCTCCGTACTTGCCGGTCCTCGTCTTCGCACCCAAAAACTCGTGCAACAGGTAGCCGTGGCAATGCTTGATGTCGACGAAGTCGGCACCTGCGTCCCGGGCCACCAGAGCGGCGTCAGCGTATCTCTGCACCAACCGTTCCACCTCTGAATCCGAGATCACCTGGCTGTCGTCCGTGACCCCAACCCTTCGATCCAAGAGAGGATGCCGGTACGCCACGATAGGCTCCGGTTTTGCCGAATGGTTCGGCCTGGAGAAACGGCCAGAGTGGGTGAGTTGGAAGCCCACCACGAGATCGTCGGTAGTCCATCCCTGGTTCTGATGAGCTCGCTTCAGTGTGGCGACCAATTCGGACAGACCAGGGCGGTGGCTCTCGGTAATCAGGAGTTGTCGTGGATTGGCCCGGCCCTCTGCACAGACGGCCAGAGCCTCTCCACCAAAAATCAGCTTGGCTCCACTCAACCCGAACTTACTCCACCGCTGCCGAACCTCCTCGGTGATACCCCCTTCGCCGGTGCCATCCCACCCCTCCATCGGATGCACAACGCAACGGTTGCCGATCGGCTTCCCGTTGACCGTGCAGCCCTTCACTGGCCAGCCCAGCGGCGATTCACCCTGCCGCAGAATCCCGGTATCGCAAGGGAGCTCCAGTCCCAGTTCGGACACGTAACTCTGGAAGTCGAGCACCGTCTTGAAACTGGCTATTCGTCGCATAGTCGTGCAGGAGGACATCCACCGTTCACTGGGCCGATCGCGGAGGCAGGAAGAAGACCAGCGGGGCCTCTCCCTTCACTTCGCGCAGGAGCATCAACCCTAACTCGCGGAGATGGTAGTCTCCCCAGAGCGAGCTTTCACCATTGGGAACATCCTGGCCCGAAGCGACACAATCCCAGCCATTCGGCCGGTGATAGACCGAATGCAGCAGGAGGCCTTGGTGCTTGGGCTGGGTCGAGAGATAAGGCTCCTCCAGCAAAGTACGAGCGGTGGTCAAGCCCGCTCCGCGATAACGCCTAGCATCCACTGATTCCCCTCGAGCCTCGCAGCAACGCGCTAAACGCATCAAGCCCTGTGCCGCCACAGCCGCTGCCGAACTGTCCACGGGCTCCCAAGGATTGAAGGGATTCGAAGCCTTCGTGGCATAATCACCCATCCGATGAACCCGCGGGGCCCCGGTATCCCAAAGGGGGACACCATCGGCACAGACCACTTCCAGGTAGTAATCCGCAGTGACCGTCGCAGCGCGCCAGAACATGTGCCGAACCTCCTGCGCCTTCTTAGGCTGGAGGTGGGTCGCAGTCCCTGCAAAAGATACGCAGGGCGAACCTGGGGGATTGCAGGCGTCCTCGATCTCGGCATCACTGAGGGTCGAGAAGAACTCCGCCTGCTCGGCGAATCCCAGCATCGCCCAGGCCAACCCACGAGTCCAGGTCGTAAAAGGAGAATACCCCTGCTGGGAATTGGGACAGCGGTAACTCCCGTCATTCACGTTGAAGATACTCTCGTGTGCGACGCGGCCACGAACGTCATAGATGTCCCGGCCTTCACCGTAATAGACATTGTATCGAGCAGTGGCCTCCGCATGCTGGATCAAGCGCCTGAGCAGCGAGATGCGGCTGTCGCGCTCCCCCATGAGGAGGTAGCCCAACTGGTGAGCCAAGGCCAGCGAACGCAAAGAGCGCATTGTGTCCACGAACAGGGAATGCGGTCCGTTGAAGGAGTAGATGTATCCGCCGCCCTCGCAACAAGGTGTCCAGCGGGCGGCCTGCACCGCACCCGACACTTTCAAGGCCAGCTCATAGAATTCTTTCTCACGCTGGTCTGACGGGGTCTTTCCCTCCCGCATCAGCCGATGAAGATTGCCGTAGGTGGAAATATTATTGAAACCGTGGTCGTGAACACCCGTGTGCGAGACGTGGGGGGACATTTTGTCGTGGGTCTGCCGTTTCCCCAGCTCGAGGAAGAGCTGGTCCCCGGTAGCCTCAAATTGTAGAATCGCCGAGCCAATCTGGAAACCCTGGGTCCACTCCGTCCAGCCCCGGGCCGTGTATTTGCCTCGCACCGTGAACACCGGAGTTCCTTGCTCTGGCCTCCAGCCCCTCTCCACGGCCTGGATCTTCTCAGCCGAGAGCTCGAACATACGTTCCACGGCTCCCCGGAGCGCGCCGGCAGTGAGGGAAGAGTCCGTCTTGATTGGCATAAGGGAAAAGTCCTTCTGGTTACAGGGTTCGCAGGTGGAAACCACCGTCCACATTCAAAATCTCACCGGTACTAAAGGGAAGCAGATCCTGAGCGATCGCGCTGACTGCCTTCGCGATGTCCTCGGGCCTTCCCCATCGACGAATGGGGGTTAAACCCTCCTCAATCAGTTGATCGTACTTGCCGCGCACAGCTTCTGTCATGTCCGTGGCGATGACGCCGGGGCGTATCTCAAAAACCTGGATACCCTCCTGCGCCAAGCGGGCCGCAAACAAGGAACTGACCATCGACAAGGCGGCCTTGGACACGCAGTATTCGCCGCGGCTCGCCGAGGCGGTATAGGCGCTGATGGATGAAACCGTGATAATTTTAGGTCGATAGGGCGCACTCGGAGATCCACCTGCGCGCAGCGCCTGACTTTGCTCGATCATCCAGCGAGCCGCCAGTTGCGTCAGGAAGAACGGGCCCTTCACATTGACCCGCATCAGCCTCTCGTAGCTCTCTTCCGTGGTCTCGAGCAGGTCGCTCCGAACCAAAGGCGCCACTCCAGCGTTATTGACGAGCAGGTCCAGTCTGCCGAACGCGGACCGACAGAACGCGATAAGGCCCTCGCGGACCTCCCGCTCCCCTATGTCCCCCCCATAGACCTCGACACGGACGGAAGTCTGGCCCGCGGCGGTCGCAGCCTCGAGGCACTCTGCTGCTGCAGTCATGGCCGCTTCCTGATTGCGGGCATAGTTGATCAGAACATCGCGACCCAAACGCGCCAGTTCAACGGCGACCGCGCGGCCAATTCCGCGGGAGGCACCAGTAATGAGGGCTACAGGATTCATACCGAGGGCTTTTGCGAACGACGGCCAACGAACCACGCCACCACCGTGGCCAACACCAAACCCAAACCCAAAGCACAAACAATCGCCGCTCCCGTGGGCAGGTCGAGCCGAAAGGCTCCGTACAACCCCGCGACGCTGGCGAGCGCCGCCAACCCCCATCCCACCGCCATGCGCGCGGCCAACGAAGTCACCAGGAAGGTGGCGGCCACCGCCGGAACAATCAGGTAGGAGAACGTCAAAAGCACCCCCCCCATCTGGACAAAACTCGTCACCACAAAGCCGAACATGGCGTAGAAAAGGAAATCCCACCACCGCACCCTCAGCCGTGCCGTTTCCTCCTGGTCAGGGGAAAACGAGAGCAGGAGAAACTGGCGCCGGAATACATAGTGGAGCGCCGCCACCGGCAGATAGACTCCCAGGGTCTTGAGGATCTCGACCGGCCGCACCAGCAGCACATCCCCCACCAGCGTACGACGAAGCGCTTCATTGCCCTCCGAACTACCACTCAGCAAAAGAATGCACAACGCCGCTGCCACGACGTAGACAATTCCGATAAGGGCCTCAGCGGGCACTCGGCCTTTCCCGGAACCGCGGAGCAGAGCGAAAAGCGCCGCCCCCACCAAGGTAAAGCCGGCCGACCAAAAATAGGTGTGATTCTCCCGCGCCTCGTGCCCCAGCATGATGCACACACAGATTCCCAGCGCCGAGATCTGCGCCAGGGCCAGGTCAACGAAAATGATCTCCCGCCGCACGATATGAAGCCCCATGTAGACGAGCAAACCTGGCAGCAAGAGACACGCTACCAGTGGCCAAAACATCACGCTCAGGGCATCGCTCATCTGTCGATTCGCACTCCACTCGTACTCTCAATCCCCGATCCGCGCAATCCAGGAAAGGGAGGTTGCCCCGGGCTACAAACCTGAAACACATCGATGGAACCCCAAACGTTGGGGAGAAGAAGATGCCACCGATACGATTTTCAACTAAACTGCAGGGCAAAAAATGCCGATAACGTAACGGGTGAACTTACTCATTTAGAATAGGTTCGGCCAAAACGACTTGCAAACCATGCAGGTTTGCTTAGAAACAAGACTGTTATGCCGTCATTCCTGTATCAGGCCCGTGAAGCTGCCACTGGACGAGAGATGCGCGGGACATTGGATGCCGCCACCGAACAGCAAGCCATCGCCGGTCTCTTGAACCGAAACCTGTTGGTGGTTTCCATCCAAGAGAAGACTGCCCCAAGGGGTAAGACTGCAGGAGGCAGCGTTTCTCTTGCAGATCAGGTCATTTTCACCCGGCAGTTGGCAACGATGGTTGACGCCGGCTTGGCAATTGTCCAATCCCTCCAAGCCCTTGCAGAGCAAACCACAAACAAGATCATGCGGGATGTGATCAAGGACGTCTGCACTCATGTGGAGCAGGGCGATAGCCTTTCCGCTGCCCTTCAACGACATCCTAAGGTGTTTAACAAACTGTATTATTGTATGGTAGATGCAGGCGAAAAAGGGGGTCTCCTTGCGGAGGTTCTGGCACGCCTGGCCACTTACCAGGAGAACATGGCCCGCCTACGCAAGAAGGTGAAATCAGCCATGATGTACCCCACGGTCGTCACTTTTGTAGCCATCGGAGTCACCGTCTTCCTCATGGTGAAGGTCGTTCCGACCTTCGGTGAGGTCTTCTCCAGCTTTGGAAAGAACCTCCCCGCCCCGACAGAGATGCTCATCCGTTTCAGTAAGTGGATGCAGGCCAATATCCTGTACATATTTGGGATCACCGGGGGAATGGCCTACGCGTGGTTCATGTACATCAAGACCAAGCAGGGACGTGAATTCTGGGACCGCACTCGCATCAAGCTCCCCATCGTCGGTCCCATCGCCCACAAAATCATTCTGGCGCGGTTCACTCGGACCCTTTCCTCCCTCATCCGCAGCGGCGTCCCGATCCTCGAAGTACTCAATATTACCGCCAACACCGCTGGAAATGTCATCGTGGAGCGAGCGATCCGAACAGCCTCAGCGGACATTGAGAAAGGCGAAGGCATCTCGACGGCGCTCGGCAAACACCCAGTATTCCCGGCCATGGTCATTCGAATGCTCACCGCCGGGGAACAAACGGGCAAAATCGACGTCATGCTGGAACGGGTCGCCGGGTTCCTGGACGAGGAGGTGGAAAACACCCTCAATGGCCTCACCTCCCTGATCGAACCGCTCCTGATCGTTTTTCTAGGTGTCGTCATCGGCGGCATCGTGATCTGCATGTTCCTGCCGATCTTCCAACTCGGCAACATCGTCAGCGGTAACTAAGAGGTCATTCTCCCAGGCACGAGCACCTAGCGGTGTTCGTGCAGATGAATGCTCAAAGCCCCCTCAGTCAGGCTTGAGATACTTGGGGTTGCCGCCCACCAGACAGGAGCGACACGGGACAAACGGGTCGACAGTCACTTGGCTATCAGTTCTTTGCGCTGATACTGACCATTGCTATTCCCCAATAGCACGCCTCAACTGGGCGGATTTTCATTTCCTTTTCCGCCGTTGTGTCCTAGCGTGTTTTCTTCGTCACACGGTTCGGTTGTCGAATCGACAACGCACTTATATCGCTATGCCACTTACACACACAAGAGAACTGTTCGCCAGAGCTTTGAGGGGGAAGTACGCCCTCGGAGCTTTCAACGTGAATAATATGGAGTTGGTACAGGGCATTGTGGAAGCCTGCGAAGAGGAGAAGGCTCCCTTGATCCTCCAGATTTCCAAGGGTGCGCGCCAATACGCCAATCCGGTATACCTGAAGAAACTGATTGAAGCGGCCATCAGTCTTTCCAACATTCCGGTTGCCGTTCATCTCGACCACGGAGACACCTTCGAACTCTGCAAAGAATGCATCGATGAAGGATTCACCAGTGTGATGATCGATGGCAGCCATCTCCCGTTTGAGAAGAACGTGGAGGTCTGCAAAAGAGTGGTCGAATACGCCCATAAACACAATTGTGTGGTCGAAGGTGAGTTGGGGCAATTGGTTGGAGCCCAGCATGACGACGGTGAAGAAGGTGGCGGTTATTCCAAAGGTGGGGTCTACACCCACCCGGACGAAGCCGTTCAGTTCGTGAAACTAACTGCGGTCGACTCCCTCGCCATCGCCATCGGAAACTCCCATGGCGCCTATAAATTCAAAGGAACCCAGCACCTGAACCTGGACCGTCTCAAAGCGATCAAAAAAGCTCTGGCGGATGCGGGGCAAGGCGACTACCCACTAGTGCTCCACGGGGCGTCCAGCGTTCCCAAGGACCTCGTCGCGGAGATCAACAAGTATGGGGGGAAAATGGGCGAGGACACCGCTGGGGTGCCGGAGGCCGATATCGAAATCGCCCGCCGCACAGGCTGCACCAAAGTGAACATTGACACCGATCTTCGACTGGCGATGACTGCGGGAATCCGCAAAGTATTCTCGGAAAGCCCGAAGGAATTTGATCCGCGGAAATACATGGGTCCCGCGCGGGCGAAGGTCAAGGAACTCGTGCGGCACAAGGTGAAGAACGTCCTCTGTTGCGCCGGTCACGCTTTCGACTAGGTCTTTTCGCGTGTGTTCTTTCGGGGCGGGCTTTCGGGCCCGCCTTTTTTCTAGCCAGCCAACCCAGTCACCGGGCTGTTTTGGCTTGGCCAAGAGAGACGGCTTTGGTTATTTCAGACTACGACGTAGGTGTGGCATGCCAATCATGGAACTGATCGATCACGGACCATGCGATTTCTAATGCTCAACTGGCGAGACCCGCGAAACCCCAGATCGGGAGGGGCAGAGCGGGTCACACAGGGCTATCTGGGCGCCCTCAGGCAACGCGGACATGAGGTGTTCTGGTTCGCCAACTCCTTCCCGGGCCAACCCGCCAACCAGGAAATGCTGGAGGGGATTCAAATCATTCGGGGTGGCAGTATGGGCACCTCCATCCTCGCCGCACGACGGTGGTACAGACAGCAGGCTCCGTTCGACCTGGTAATCGATCAGCATCACGGCCTTCCCTGGTACGCACCGTGGTGGTGTGACACCCAGTGCATCGCTTACGTGCATGAGGTGCTAGGGCCAATCTGGGACGTCTTCTATCGCTGGCCAAAATCCTCCATCGGAAAGACGCAGGAAAGATGGACTCACTGGCTCTATCGAAATGTGCCCTTCTGGACTGCCTGCGAATCCACGGGGAAAGGGCTGCGACGCCATGGTGTCAAGAACATCACCCTGATCCCCTACGGCGTGGCGACCCAGGCACTCTCCAACCTCGAAGAGAAGCCACTCGTGCAACCTCTGAGGCTCACGGTCGTGTCGCGCTTGGCGCCCAACAAGCGAATCGATCACTGCATCCGTGCTTACAAATGTCTGCTTGACCGGCAAGTGAAAGCGGAACTCACCATCATCGGCACCGGTGACGCAGAACCTACTCTGCGCCGACTCGCTGACGAGCTTGGGATTGGGAACAAGGTAACCTTCACCGGAGGGCTACCCGAAAAAGAAAAGGACCTGGCGCTCCAGGCATCCCATGTCCTCCTCCATACGTCGCTGCGCGAAGGTTGGGGCTTGAACGTGATTGAGGCCAATGCGATGGGGACACCCGCGGTGGTCTACCCGGTGGAAGGCCTCATCGAATCGACGGTGCACGAAGTTACGGGGTTGGTCAGCCAGGAGCAAACACCCGAGTCGCTCGCTCAATCTCTGGTCTCCCTCCTCAGCTCTCCCGATCGCTATCAGGAGTTTCGCCGTGCCGCCTGGGAAAGGGCAAAGACCTTCCATTGGAACCAGGTGCTGCCCCGCGCCTGCGATTGGCTCGAATCGATGGCCCGTCCAAGGCCGGTGGGTGATGGCAGCCCGGCGTCAGGCTAGGCACGATTGCCCTCACTGGGTTTGTCCTCAAGAAGTTCCTTAACCGTTTCTCGAAGCACCGGCAGCACCTCCTTCTCAAACCAGGGGTGCTGGCTCAGCCAAAGTCGATTGCGCGGACTCGGATGTGGCAGGGGGAAATAATCGGGAAGGTAAGAGGCATAATGCCGCACTGTTTCTGCCATGGTGGAACTGCGGCGCTTCCCAAGATAATGTGCCTGCGCGTATTGTCCCACCAGGAGAGTGAGCTGGACTCCAATAAGCAAGGCTCGCACCGGAGGATGCCAGAGCGACGCGCATTCAGGCCTAGGAGGAAGATCTCCCCGTTCACTCTTCCCGGGATAGCAGAGTCCCACGGGAAAGATGGCGATCCGATTCGTATCATAGAAAACCTCCCGGTCCATCCCCAGCCATAGACGGAGTCGGTCTCCTGAAGCATCGTTCCAGGGGGTTCGGCTATCGTGAGCTCGAAGTCCCGGAGCCTGTCCTACGATGAGCAGCCGAGCGTTGATTCCCAGCCGGAAGACCGGATTCGGCTCCAGGGGCAGGTGCTGGGAACAGATGCGGCAAGCTCGGATGCGGGCCAGAAGCGCTTCCAGCAACACTGATCTCTTGTGCACCACGAGAGGATAGCTACCCTGCATCCGTGGGGAAAGCTTGATTGTCAGGCTGCAATGGTGCATTACGGCCAGGCACATACTGTCATGCGCAACCAGCGATTGAGTAGAAAACGGTGGACCCGACGCTTTCTCCGCAAAGCAGGGTACTGCCATATTCCGACCCTCTGATGCCTGCCCCTGATCCTTCCCTCTCGGAAACCGACCTCCTGCCCTTGGGCAGCCGCCACGAAGTGGAAATACTGGACTTGGCGTTCGGCGGCGAAGGGGTTGCCCGGATTGGAGACCTTGTAGTCTTCGTGCCATTCGTGATTCCCGGGGAAAGAGTCGAGGTGGAAATCACCGAGACCAAGAAGACTTTTCGGCGAGCCACCCTGCTTCGAATCCTGACGCCATCACCCGAGCGTACGCTGCCTCGCTGCCCTTACTTTGGAGAGTGCGGGGGGTGCCAGTATCAGCACTTGAATTACGAAGCACAAATCCGTTTCAAGCAAAAGCAGGTAGCTGATCTGCTTGCGAGGATCGGCAAGTTTCCCAAGGCCGTAGTCAGTCCGGTGATCAAGTGTCCACAACCGTACGAATACCGGAACCGGATCATGATCCGCAGCCAATGGAACAAAGTGCGACAGGGCCTGGAGTTTGGCTTCCTTTCCATCAATAACCGGTTCGTCGTTGACATCGAATCCTGCGCCATCGCAGACCCATTGCTGAACGAGG
The DNA here is from genome assembly GCA_964411985.1 of uncultured Verrucomicrobiota bacterium. Lineage (GTDB taxonomy): Bacteria > Verrucomicrobiota > Verrucomicrobiia > Limisphaerales > J093 > CAYPNF01. The sequence continues at coordinate 44,955 of CAYPNF010000038.1, read as the reverse complement.
AAATCACCAAAGCGAGGCGCCATCCCCCGCACAAGGGCGGTATCAAAGTGGCGCTGCGCGTCCTGCCCACAGGATGGGAAGTGCCGCCTGACTCCTTCTTCCAGAACAACTTTCACCTATTAGGTCAGTTAGTGGCCTGCGTTCGGGAGCGACTCGAAGCGGCGGGCACCAGGAGCCTCCTGGATCTCTATTGTGGGGTTGGGTTCTTTGCGATCGAACTGGCAGGCTCGGTCGACCGGTTTGTGGGCGTGGAATTGGACCAACGGGCCATCCAAGCCGCACGCCGGAACCTGGCCCAGCGTAACCTCACCAACGGAGAATTCGTGGCTGGCGCTTCGGAGGTGGAACTGCCTGGATTGGTGGGGAAATTTCAGCCATCCGACTGCACGGTCCTGATCGACCCTCCCCGGACTGGCTGCGCCCGCAGCCTGCTCGAGTGCCTGCGTTCAGCTAGGCCCAAGCAGATCCTTTACATCTCCTGCCATCCTGCGACACTAGCCAGAGACTTGAACGTTCTCTGTGGGAACGGGGTCTATGAACTGGTGCAGGTGACGCCCATCGACATGTTTCCGCAGACTCAGCACGTGGAGTGCGTGGTGGATCTACGTGCCCTTCCTTCCCCTCCAGAATTGGGCGATCTGTCCATCGCAAGCGCAGATCCGTCGGAGCATACAAGAATGGTTGAAGGGCTCCCTTCCACTCCTGTAATGCAGCCTTGCAAACCAGACGCTTGCCATGCAAAGTGATGGCGCAGCACGTTTTATGGAATCACAGGATAGACCGTCCTTCGGTTTCGTGCAGAAAAGACTGCCTTGGCTCATTGGGCTGGGGGCCTTTATTGTCTACCTGGCCACACTCAACCGATGGGTGAGGCTGGAAAGCCTGGGTGTCATCGCCAGCGCAGCGGGTTGGGATCCTTTGGTTCCCACCGGTTCTCCCCTATTCTACCTACTCACCTTACCCATCCGAGTTATTCCTGGGGGCTTACAACCTCTGTTGTTGAACCTGCTGACCGCCCTGATGGCGGCGGCTTCCCTGGGACTCCTGGCCCGCTCCGCCAGCCTGCTGCCCTTCGACCGCACCCGGGACGAGCGCATACGCGAACGAAATGAGAACTCGTTCCTGAGCGTCCCCTTGTCGTGGTTACCCCCCCTGCTGGCGGCGGTGGCGCTGGGCTTCCAGAGCACTTTCTGGAACCATGCAACGGCGTCGACGGGCGAAATGCTGGATGTGTTGGTCCTCGCCTACCTCATCCGCTGTCTGCTGGAGTACCGAATCGCACAGGAGGACCGGTGGCTCAGCAAGTTTGCCTTGGTGTACGGACTCGGCATAACCAACAGTCACGCGCTCATCGCTGGCCTTCCCTGTTTCTTCGTGGCGGTGGTCTGGATCGCTGGCCGACAACTCTTTCGGGCCGATCTCCTGCTGAAGATGGTCTTGCTCGGCATCGCGGGGCTCCTGAGCTACCTTCTACTGCCAGCCATCTACACGCTCTCGGGGCAAACCTCGATCGGGTTCATGACGCTGTTGAAGAGTATGCTGAGCGCGCAGAAATCGGCCCTGGTGATCTTTCCCAAGTACCTGCTCATCACCCTCTCCCTAACTTCAATCCTCCCGCTCCTACTGCGGTCGATCCGGTGGCCTTCTGTCACGGGCGACACCAACGCGGCCAGCGCGGCGCTCACGGTCTTCGTGATGCGATTCGCAAGCCTGCTGCTTCTGGGAGCCAGTCTCTCTATTTTCTTTGATGTGAAGTGGAGCCCCAAGGCCATCGGTTATGGCCTTCCTTTGTTCACTTTTTACTACGTGGGAGCCCTCAGTGCCGCCTACCTCACTGGTTACTTTCTCCTCATCGTTCGCGAACCCCAGTCCAAGACCCGCCGCCGTCCCTCATCCACCTCCAGAATGGTCGCCGTGCTCGCCGACGGGATGGGCGTCCTCCTGCTCGTAGCGGTACTCGCCTGGCTGCCCTACCAGAACTTCACGGAAGTTTGGGGAAACAATGGAAGGTCGATGCGGGAATATGCGCTGGCGCTAGTGGCACCCATCGAAGTGTCAAGGCCGGCGATTCTCATATCAGACGACTACTCGGAATCCATGCTGGCCGAGGGAGCGTTGCGAAAGCGCTACGGCAGCCACCCGCATATCGTCGTTCAGACCAAGCGCCTGGAGTACCGTCTCTACCATCGTCGGCTCGCCCAACTGCATCCCAACGGGTGGCCACTTCTGGAGAACTTGGATCAGAAGGCGGAACCGATCGATGCAGAGGCGCTGTCGCTATTCGTTGCCAACCGTGCGAAGGCCGGTCCGGTCTACTACCTGCAGCCGAGCATGGGATACTACTTTGAAATGCTCTACGCTCGCCCGTACGGTCTGGCGCAGCAACTCCTCCCCCTTTCGAGAGAGTTACCTCTACCACCCGCCCTCAGCGAGCAGGAGATCGATTTGAATCAGGCTTTCTGGAAGAAACTGCAGCCTTCATTGCTCGAGCGCGCGAAGCTGAACCAAACCAACATGGTGGAGCAGATGTATGCCGGCATTCTTTACTCCCGGGCCGCAAACCAGTGGGGGGTCCAACTCCAACGGAGTGGCCGGGTGCAAGAGGCTCAGGCTTGGTTCGAAATCGCCACAGGGCTGAATCATCGAAATCAGGTCGCCTCGGGCAATTTGTCCTTCAACAAGATTCTCCAGAGCTCAAATCTGGCGTCCGTAACGCTGGATCAGCCAATTGAAACTCAAGTTGGCAATAAGACTTGGGACGGACTCCTTCTGCCGAACGGACCCACGGACGATCCCCGATGGCTATACCGCCTATCCCAGACGCTGGCAGGGAATGGGCTTTACCGACAAGCCCTCATCGCCGCCAAGCGCGCGTCGGAGGTACTACCCCACTTGACCCCGCTTCGAATCTGGCGAGAGAGTATGTGGGCCATGACTTATTTGACGCAGGGCGACACAAAACCTGCCATGGATACGATCGATCGCCTGCGAAAGGAATACCCCAACGACGAAACGGTGCTAGAAACCGCGACGCAAGTGGCTCTCTTGTCCAATGATACTCAAGGAGCGCTAGCGTCCATTCTCCGGCAGCTGCAGATCAACCCGGACAATCAGCGTGCGCTGCTGAACCAGGCGGCACTCCATATTCATGCCAAAGCCTATGGCAAAGCCCTTGAACCACTCAATCGGCTCCTTGCCGCACAACCGGACAACACCGCCGCCCTCATGAACCGAGCCATTGCTAATCTTCAGAGCAATTTCCTCGACGCCGCCGAAAAAGACTACCTGGCCCTGAAACCCTTGATGCCCAAGTACCATGCTGTCTACTACGGACTCGGGCAAATCGCCTTGCGGCGTGGGGACAAGGCTGGCGCCCTCGTCCATTTCTCAGACTACCTCAAGCACGGCCAGGCAGGGACGCAGGAGTACCAGGAGGTGGAAAAACAAGTAAAAGAACTCAAGACCGCAGCGCCATCACGCTGATGGCAGACCGGGCGGTCGACCACAGCCCCGCTCCCTGAGTGACCCAACGGTGGGCTGAAGAGTCTGACCGCTCCTGCATGGAATTCCCTTTTTCAGCCTATCTTTGCGCCCTGATCGCGGCTTTCGTCTGCAGTTGTGGTTCTCTACCGCTCTGGCGTGCCTGGTGCGCTCGAACTGGTTTGGTGGACGACCCCGGACACCGCAAGATTCACTCAGAGCCCATCCCTCTCGCCGGCGGCCTGTCAGTATTGACAGGCCTGTCCATGCCGCTCCTGATCGCAGGTGGGTGCTTGTTGTGGAATGGACATCACCAGGGAGTCTGGGACCCATGGAGGTATGGCTGGGACCAGCGCCATCTCCAGGTCGCCGCGATTCTCGCAGGTGGGTTGCTGATGCTCCTGGTGGGACTGCTGGATGACCGCTTTGAGCTTTCTCCCGCCGTCAAACTGATCGGTCAAGCCGTGGCGGCCTCGATTGCCGCCGGTGCCGGAATCCAGATCAAAGCGTTTGTTTTCAGCGGCGTGGGCAGCTTCTTGGTGACCGTATTCTGGATTCTGGCACTGACCAACGCGCTGAATTTCCTCGATAACATGAACGGCCTCTGTGCAGGACTGGGGGTATTGGCCTCCGCATTCTTCGGTCTGCATGCGGCCACTCATGGACACTATCTGGTTGCCTCCATGGAGTTTCTCACCGCCGGAGCGTTGCTGGGGTTTCTGCCCCATAATTTCCCAAAAGCCAGAGCGTTCCTGGGCGACGCGGGCAGCCATCTTACAGGATACCTGCTCGCTATCATGGCGGTGCTGCCGCACTTTTACACTGAATCCACCGGATCTAAGCTCTCGGCCTTTCGTCCCCTCATCATTCTGGCGGTTCCCATCTTTGACCTGCTTTCGGTCATTATCATTCGGTGGCGACTTGGCCAACCGGTATACGTCGGGGACAACAACCACATCTCCCATCGGCTGACCAGGAAAGGGCTGAGTCGAACTCGGGCGGTGCTCGTCATCTGGCTGGCAGCGGCTATCTGCGGCTTCCTGGGGGCACTCTAGGTTTCGGCAAACACCCAAGGCACCGCTCCCTCCATACGGGAATTGCCTTCCCGTTCGCCTTGATGCAAACTGACTTCGCGATGAGCAAACGATTTTACGTCACAACTGCCATTTACTACGTGAACGGGCAACCCCACCTTGGCCACGCCTATGAAATGACCATCACGGACGTCATCGCCCGGGCGCGCAGGTGCATGGGGGAAGATGTCTTCTTTCTCACTGGACTCGACGAGCACGGGCAGAAGGTGCAACAGGCGGCCACAGCGTCGGGAAAGACCCCTATCGCGTACTGCGATGACCTTGCTCTCATATGGAAGTCCTTTGCCGAAAGGCTCAATCTGACCAACAACGACTTCGTCCGGACCACCAGCATCGGACATGAAAGCGTGGTGGCGGGCATCCTCTCTAAACTACATGCGAAAGGGCATTTCTATAAATCCAAGTATACCGGCTACTATTCCACCAAAGAAGAGACGTTTCTGACCGAGAAGGACCGCAAAGAGGATGGAACATTCGACTCTTCGTGGGGCGAAGTAGTCGAGTTGGTGGAGGAAAACTACTACTTTCGGATGAAGGAGCATCAGCAGTGGCTGCTGGATCACATCGAGGCGAATCCAGGTTTCATCCAACCTGACCGCCGCCGGAATGAGGTGCTGGGGTTCTTGAGGAATAACACTCTGGAAGACCTCTGTATCACACGCCCTGCCTCCCGCCTGAGTTGGGGGATCCCGCTGCCCTTCGACCCCTCATTCGTCACCTACGTGTGGTTCGATGCGTTGGTAAACTATGCCTCGATTCCGGCCACCTATGGAGACGCCGCAGTAGCCGGCCCCTTGGACCCCTATTACCGTTGCGCGAACCCACATACCCCCCCGCCGCAACTTTGGCCGGCGGATATCCATGTCATCGGGAAAGACATCGTCAAATTCCACTCCGTCTATTGGCCGATCATGCTCAAAGCGATGGAAGTGGAACTGCCCCGCAAAATCCTGGTCCACGGATGGTGGCAGAAAGACGGGGAGAAGATGGCCAAAACCACAGGCAATGTGGTCGATCCCATCGCCGTCATCGCGGAATGGGGTGTCGACGCCTTCCGTTACTACGTTGTGCGCGAACTCGACATCGGCCCGGATGGCAACTGGACGGATACCGGCTTCCAAAGCCGGTATAATGCCGAGCTCGCGAACGGCCTTGGCAATCTCGTCAACCGCTCTCTTTCCATGCTCAAGCGATACCGAAACGGCATCGTCCCCCCCGTTCACCAGGAGCTGGCGGGCGAAACCTCCGCCACGATTGGCGAGATCATCGCCCATTTGCGCGCGTGCGAGCTCCAAGCCGCACTCCAAAAAGTGTGGTCTATCGTGGATCGCGCCAACAAGTATGTAGACCAAAACGCGCCCTTCAAACTGGCGAAGGACCCGGCTCAGGCAGCTCGACTGGATGAGGTACTCTACAACCTTGCTGAGACCTGCAGGATTCTGGGAGTTCTTCTCTGGCCGTTCCTTCCGGAGACCTCGGCGAAGATAGCCGCCCAGCTCAACCTGCCCCCTGACGCTCCTCTCTTCGCCACAGCTCAATGGGGAGGACTTGCACCAGGACACACCCTTGGCGAGATTCAACCGTTGTTTCCGCGGAAAGACCAGAACACCAAGAAGGGCTGACGTCTCTGTCAACCCTGGAGTTCTTGCAGGCGCCGCCTTTGATTCAGAAGGCGGCCTCCTTTGGGTTCAGCTCTGGCCTTCAGGCTGGGGTGCCGATGAAGGAAAAGGTGGCTCTGCTCCTGGCTCCTCGTCACCGGTCTCTTCACTAATGACCGGCGCGATGGCCTGCAACTTGTCCTCCGGTTCCAGATCGACCAGTTTGACCCCTTGAGCCACGCGGCCGGTCTCACGGATGCCACTCACAGCGATTCTCACCATTTGGCCCGCGGTCGTGATGAGCATCATCTCATCAGTGGCTGCCACCGTAAGCGCACCTACGACGCCACCGGTTCGTTCGGTGGTTCTCATGGTGATAACGCCCTTGCCTCCGCGGGTCTGGAGACGGTACTCGCCGAAGTCCGTACGCTTACCCATGCCGTTGTCGCCAGCCACCAACAAGGTGGCCTCTTGCTGCACTACCGCCAACGCCACGACCCGGTCACCCGGATCCAACTCGATCCCGCGAACGCCGGTAGCCGGGCGTCCCATAGAACGAACGTCTTCTTCAGAGAAGCGAATGCTCATGCCGCCGTGTGTGATCAGCACCACCTCGTTCAAGCCGGAGGTGAGTTTGACATCAATGAGCAAGTCCCCCTCGTCGATTCCAATGGCAATAATGCCCCCCTTGCGCACGTTACCGAAGTCGGAAAGTGCCGTCTTTTTCACCGTTCCCGCGCGGGTGGCGAAGAACACAAAACCGGGCTGTTCCCAAGTGATATCCTGCCTGTCTGGACCGGTCTTGGATTCGATACGGATGAGCGCGGCGACTTTCTCGCCTGCCTGAAGTTCCAGGAGATTGGCAATGCTCCTTCCTTTGGCAGCGCGCCCCATGTCCGGTATTTCCAACACCCGTTCCACATAGACACGTCCGCTGTTCGTAAAGAACATCAGGTAATCGTGAGTACTCGCGGTGAAGAGGCGTTCGATGAAATCAAGACTCTCCCCCTCAGCCCCGGTCGCCTCACGGGTGGCCATGCCGATGACCCCCTTGCCGCCGCGGCGTTGAGCGCGGTAGGAACTGACATTGGTCCGTTTGATCAGCCCATTGTGGGTCATTGTGATGATCACGCCCTCGTTGGCGATCAGATCTTCGATGGCGATCTCACCCTCATCCGGCACCAACTCAGTCATACGCGCGGTCGTATGCTTTTCTCGAACGGCCCGCAACTCGGCTTTGATAATCTCCAGGACACGGTCTTCTCGCGCAAGAATGTCCATCAGGTCCTTGATCCGACTTAGCAGCTGCTCGTACTCGCCCTTGATCTTGTCGCGTTCGAGTCCGGTTAACTGGTAAAGCCGCAGATCCAGGATGGCATCGGTCTGCGCTTCGCTAAAGGCATAGCGCCCGTTCACGAGCCGGGCTTCGCTGCGAATCAAAATCCCAAATTGTTCCACCTGCGCCCGCGAAAACTCGAAGGCCAGCAATTTGACTCTCGCTTCCTCACGGTTGACCGATGAGCGGATAATGCGAATGAACTCATCCAGGTTCGCCAGCCCGATAAGGTAACCCTCAAGAATCTCAGCCCGTTCCTCCGCCTTCTTGAGTTCATGCCGGGTCCTTCGCAAGATCACCTCGCGCCGATGTTCGATGTAGCAGGAGATCAGTTCCTTGAGATTGAGCGTCTTGGGCCGACCGTGATCGATGGCGAGCGAGTGGACTGCGAAGGTGGTCTCGAGAACGGTGTGTTTGTAGAGATTATTGATCACCACCTTGGCTAGCGCATCACGCTTAAGCTCGATGACCACCCTGGTGTTCTCGTCCGATTCGTCGCGGACGGCGGAGATGTCCTTGAATTCCTTGATCTCCCCCTCATTCACCAACTCAGCGATCCGCGAAACCAACTGCGCGCGGTTCACGTTGTAGGGGATCTCGGTAATGACAATCTGCTCACGCCCTCCCTTGAGCTCCTCGATTCCGACCCGGCCGCGGACCTTCACCGTGCCCCGGCCGGTGGAGAAGTACTGTCGAATGCCATCCAGACCACACACCATGCAACCCGTCGGGAAATCCGGCCCCTTGATATGCTTCATCAACTCCGGAATCGTAATCTCCGGATGGTCGATTTGCGCACAGATGCCGTCCACCACTTCACCCAGGTTGTGGGGGGCCATATTCGTGGCCATACCCACCGCAATACCCGTTCCCCCGTTCACCAGCAAATTGGGAAAGGCCGCCGGCAAGACCACCGGTTCCATGTGCTCCTCATCGTAGGTGGTCACGAAGTCCACGGTGGCTTTGTCCATGTCATCCATCAACGCCGCGCCCAAATGCGTCAGCCTTGCCTCCGTGTACCGCATCGCCGCTGGCGGATCGTCCTCCACGGACCCGAAATTGCCCTGGCCGTTGACCAGAGTTTCCCGCATGGCCCATGGCTGGGCCATGTGCACCAAGGTAGGGTAGATCGCCTGGTCACCATGCGGGTGGTATTTACCCATGGTTTCCCCGACGATGCGCGCGCATTTCAGATGCTTCCGGTTGGGCATCAAGCTCAGGTCATGGAACATCGCGAAGAGCAACCGCCGCTGCGAGGGCTTCAATCCGTCCCGCACATCAGGAAGCGCGCGAGAGATGATGACGGACATCGAGTAATCAAGAAAAGAATTCTTGATCTCGTCCGCCACGTTCACTCGTGCGACCTTCTCGTTCTGCGCAAACAGGGAAACACCCGGAGGCGGTGGCTGGTTGGAATCACTCGGCTCTGCCATATAGATTAAATATCAAGATTGCGTACGTTCAGCGCGTTGTCCTCGATGAACTGGCGGCGCGGCTCCACCTCTTCTCCCATGAGCCGGGTGAACATCTCCTCCGCCTCAACCGCATCGGTGAGCTCGATGCGCAGCAGCTTGCGCTTAGCCGGAACCATCGTGGTTTCGAAAAGTTCCTTGGGGTTCATTTCCCCGAGGCCCTTGAATCGTTTGATCTGCAGACCGCGCCTTCCCACTTCTTTAATGCTTCCCAGGATTTCCTGGATCGAAAAGAGCGGCTTGACCACCGCCCGCTCACCCTCCCCTTCCGTAAGCTCGAACAAGGGCTTGTCCTGGGCCGAATAGTGCTCCACGTTCAGGCCTTTGTGCCCCAGTTTCCCAAGCAGCTCTGCGATCGCTTTGCTCTCGTGCAGTTCCACGTGGGAGGCCCGGCGGGACGGACCGTTCTTCTTGTCCACCACCAGCTCCGCCTCATCGCCGCCAAAAAGGCGCAAGTCAGCGTTCTCCTCGCCAAACCGCCGCAGTTCAGCCTCGCCATGAAAGTAATGCACCGACTCATCGTTGCCATCGCGAACTTTCACCAGGTGGCGGGGCAACTCCTGAGTCGCAGGATCACGACGTTCCACGAACTCGGCAAAATCACCACCATGCCGGCGCAGCGCCCTGGCGTACTTGTCCAGTGATTCAAGTAATTCCAGGATTTCCGCCAGCTGCTTGTCGGTCAGTTCCCGGCCATCCGCGACGCTCTTCAGCCTGACATCCTCCGTGCCAAGCTGAATCAAAATCCGGTTCAGCTGCGCGTCATCATCCACGTATTCGATGCGCTTGCGCCGCGCGATCTGGTAGAGCGGAGGTTGGGCGATATAGATGAAGCCACGTTTGATCAACTCAGGCATCTGGCGGTAGAAAAAGGTCAGCAAGAGGGTCCGGATGTGAGAGCCGTCCACGTCCGCATCGGTCATGATGATGATCTTGTGATAACGGAGCTTCTCCAGGTTGAACGATCCCTCCCCCTCCCCCTCCCCAATTCCTGTCCCCACCGCGGTGATCATCGTGCGGATTTCCGTGTTCTGCAGAACCTTGTCCAGACGGGCCTTCTCCACGTTGATCAGCTTGCCTCGTATCGGCAGAATGGCCTGAAACTTACGATCGCGACCCTGCTTCGCCGAACCGCCTGCAGAATCGCCCTCGACAATGAACAACTCACTGTTGACAGGATTGCGATCGGAACAATCGGCCAGTTTCCCGGGCAACCCTCCGCCCGCCAGAGCCGTTTTCCGGACGGTCTCCCTTGCTTTCCGGGCGGCCTCTCTAGCCCGCGCCGCCATCAGCCCCTTGTCCACGACTTTCCGTGCCACCGCGGGGTTCGCATCGAAGAAAGTCATCAGGCCGTCGTACACAAGCGAGGAAACCACACCATCGATTTCCGTGTTCACCAATTTCACTTTGGTCTGAGACTCAAACCGCGGGTTGGGCAGTTTGACGCTGAGGACGCAGACTAATCCTTCCCGGACGTCATCCCCGGTGATCGACGGATCCTTTTCCTTTATTATTTCGTTGGCCCGGGCGTACTGGTTAATGGCCCTGGTAAGCGCGCTGCGGAAGCCCGTCATGTGGGTACCGCCATCCGGATTCGAGATCGAGTTGGCGAAACAAAGGATCTGGTCGGTATAGCTGTCGTTGTACTGTAAGACACAATCCACGAACACGTCCTCGTCGCGGTTCTCTACCTTCATCATTTTCTTACCCGAAAGAACCACAGGCTTTGCATGAATCACCTGTTTGCTCTTCCCCAACTGGCGCACGAATTCCTCAATGCCATCCCGGTAGAAGAACCTCTCGGTCTTGGTCTCAGCCCGCTCGTCGGTGAGAAAAATCTCAATTCCCGGGTTCAAGAAGGCGAGCTCCCGTAAACGCATCGCCAGAGTCTCGAATTTGAACTCCGTGGTGATCGTGAAAATCGTCGGGTCTGGCTTGAACGTGATCAGCGTGCCGGTGTGCTTCGATTTGCCAATCACATCCAGTTTGCGGACGGTGACCCCCCGGGCAAACTCCATGTAGTAGACTTTGCCGTCGCGGGAAACCTCGACTTTGAACCAGTCCGAAAGGGCGTTAACGCACTTAGCGCCAACCCCGTGCAACCCGCCCGAGTATTTGTATGCCCCCTGTCCAAACTTGCCCCCCGCGTGCAGATTGGTCAAAACCAACTCCACCGCAGGGATTTGCCACTTGGGGTGGATGTCCACAGGAATGCCACGCCCGTCGTCCCGGATGGAGCAGGATCCATCCACATGCATCGTTACCTCGATTCGCTGACAGTGGCCGGCCAAGTGCTCGTCGATCGAGTTGTCCAGCACCTCAAAGACGCAATGGTGTAATCCACGCTCGTCCGGGTCGCCAATATACATCCCCGGCCGCTTCCGCACTGCTTCAAGCCCCTCGAGTTTGTCAATCTTCGAGGCATCATACCGCTCACTGTCATCCTGGAGTGTGGACATAATAAGTGCTGCGAATCCTGTTGGAATCAGGGTTCTTGCGAAATCTCGGACGAAGGAGGAAACACGCTCCGAACCCGCATGGAAATAGTAGGAAAACCGCCCTGTGAACACAACGGGAAACTGAAAGAATTCTGGGGTGAAAACGAGGCTAGACCACCCGGTTTTGCGGACCGGGGGGAACTGACTCGACCGGGATGCCAGCGGCCGCTGAAAACACCCCCATACCCCGCTCATTTCCAGGCAGTAAGATCGGTTTTCTGGTTGTCCCTGACCCGGGCTGTCCGCTAACCTACGGGTGCGATGTGGCGTTTGGCGCGAGAGTTCCTGCTTTTCCTGAAGCAGGAGAAGAAATGGTGGCTGCTGCCCCTGGTGGTGGTCTTGCTTGCCTTGGGCGCATTCCTCGTCTTCGGATCCAGTTCCGGCATTGCCTGGGCCCTCTATCCTTTCATGTGAGCCGTGCCCCCGCTCCGCCACATTCTGGGCCTCTCCGCCTATTACCACGATTCCGCCGCCGCCCTTTTGCGGGATGGGCAGCTCGTCGCCGCCGCCCAGGAAGAGAGGTTCAGCCGACGTAAGAATGACGATCGTTTTCCGGTTGCCGCCACTGCCTATTGCCTCCGTGAAGCTCGACTGGAGCCCAAGGAACTGGACGCAGTGGTGTTCTATGACAAACCGATCACCAAGTTCGCACGCATCCTGGAAAGCTACCTCGCCGTGGCTCCCGGAGGAATCAGGACCTTTCCGGAGGTCATGGTCAACTGGCTGGGCGAGAAACTGAATCTCCGTTCCACGCTGCGAGAGGAACTTCCGGGCTTGTCCGAGGACTGCCCGATCCTTTTCACCGAACACCACCAATCGCACGCCGCAAGCGCATTCTATCCCTCCCCCTTTGCTGAGGCTGCCATTCTCACCGTCGACGGGGCGGGAGAGTGGGCCACCACCACCATCGGTCAAGGCCGGGGGCAGGCGCTGGAGATCCTCAAGGAACTGAGGTTCCCTCATTCTTTGGGTTTGCTTTACTCGGCTTTCACCGCGTACTGCGGGTTTCGCATTAACTCAGGGGAGTACAAGCTCATGGGCCTGGCACCCTATGGCGAGCCCAGGTATGCCGCCAGCATCACCCAGGAACTCCTCGACCTGAAGGAGGATGGCTCCTTCTGGCTGAACCTGGACTACTTCAATTTCCTGCGCGGCACTACGATGACCAACGAGAGGTTCCATCGGCTCTTCGAGGGTCCCCCGCGCACACCGGAAAGCCCGATCGACCAGCGCCATATGGACGTAGCCCGCTCCATCCAGGTGGTCACGGAGGAGGTGATGCTTCGCTTGGCCCGCCACACCCAGGAAATCACTGGACTGCGCGCCCTCTGCATGGCGGGCGGAGTGGCGCTGAACTGCGTTGCGAATGGGCGCATTCTACGGGAGAAGCTCTTTGATCATCTCTGGATTCAACCTGCGGCGGGCGACGCAGGTGGAGCCCTCGGAGCCGCTCTGGCCGCCTGGCATCTTCATTCATCGCCAGCTGGACGTAGAACTGCCTCTCCACTCCCTGGGAAAGACGCCATGCAGGGCTCCTTGCTGGGACCCTCCTATTCCGACGAGGCAATCGCCACCAGCTTGCAGACGCACGGGGCCGTGTTCACTTACCTGGACTCGGAGACTCTCCTGAATCGGGTGGTGACCCTGCTTGCGGAGGAAAAAGTCGTGGGCTGGTTCCAGGGCCGAATGGAATTCGGACCTCGCGCCCTGGGAAACCGCTCCATTCTGGGCGACGCGCGTTCCGCCAAGATGCAGTCCATGATGAATCTGAAGGTGAAGTTCCGCGAGTCCTTCCGCCCCTTCGCCCCAGTCGTGCGGGAGGAGAGAGTTGCGGACTACTTTGAACTGGAGACTGAATCGCCGTACATGCTGCTGGTGGCGAACGTGCGACCTGAGCTTCGGCATCCGATCCCTGCCGGCAAGACCGGACTCACCCTACTCAAGGAAAGAAGATCGACGATACCCGCGGTGACCCACGTTGACTACTCGGCCAGGGTGCAGACCGTATCACGAGACCAAAACCCTCTGCTCTATCGGCTGCTGGAACGGTTTGAAGAGGTGACCGGCTCCGGTGTTCTGGTCAATACGTCCTTCAATGTGAGGGGCGAGCCCATAGTCTGTTCCCCGGAAGACGCCTATCGCTGCTTTCTTCGAACCGAAATGGATTACCTCGTCCTGGGCCACTATCTCCTGGAGCGAGCGAAGCAACCCCAAGGCAAAGTCGTAACCCCCGTGGAACTGCAACCCGATTAGTCCGCAGCCATTCTATGAAACTCCGCCTCAAGGAAGATCCGAGGGAATGGCGCAAGTTCGCCTGGAGCACCTGCGGTGTGCTGGGTTTCATCGCGCTGATCCTGGCCTGGCGTGAGGTGGTCTCCTGGGAGACGTGGAAAGGAGTGGCCGTGGTGATGGCCTTGATGGCTGTGGCGGCTTTCTGGTGGCCAACGCTATTCCGACGCCCCTACCGCGTTGGGATGACGGCAAGCTACTTCCTGGGGAGAGTCATGGGGAGACTCACGCTGGGGATCCTCTTCACCCTCATGGTCGTTCCTCTTGGGATCCTGCTCCGCTGCCTGGGAGTCGACCCCCTAGGCTTGAAGAAAAATGCCGACGCCGGTTCTTACTGGCGAACCAAGAAGAGCTACTCCGATCTCGATCGCGCTTTCTGAAAGTCTAGCGGGCGGCCACCGACAAAACCACGAACCAAGCGTCATCGTACTTCGCCTTGTCATCGCCTCCCACTACCAGGATTTCCCCTTGAGTCAGCGGTTTGATGGGTTGTTTCTTGGTGGTGGTGAGTTTTCCTTCCCCATAGAGTTTCACCTCCAAGGTGGCGTCGTCCACCTTCTTGATCTCCACCTCACACTTCGAGCTGAGCTTCACCCGACTGGGAGGAGACACGTTTTCCTCTTTGATCTGGTAGTAATTCCGCCACTTGAAGACCCGTTTCAGCTTTCCTCCCACCTTCTCGTCCAACTCCTGGATGCAGTCTTTGTCCTTGTTGTTAGGATCCACTGCGGGCTTTTCTCCGTTGGTTGCCCAAACCAACTGAGCACGCAGGCGCAGCGCCTCGTCTGCTGCGGCGGACACCAAGGAGAGCGACAAGAACAGCCAAACGCTCAACCGCCCAAGCAGTCGGTTGAGGCTGAGAACAGCATGTTTCATGAGAGATGTATTTCTACCGAAAAACCTATTCAGCGGGGGTACTGAGCCATACGACAGTCATGCCCTCGCTCTCGGAACGGAACGTAAACGCCGTCGTGTCGGAACTGGGGTTCTCGAATTCGCCTAAGCCAACGAAACCCCTTCGGAGGCCAAAGAGCCCCGGGGAAACCAGCATGATGGTGAGAGCGGCCAGAATCGCCGCAGGAGCCAGGACTTTCATCCAGCGTTGGATCCAAGAGGAAGGTTCGGGGGACGCCGGTGACGTTTCCTCAGCCTGGATCCGCTGCTGGATCCTCGACCAGTAGAATTCCCTGGTGTCCGGGACGGAACGCGCCACCTCTCCCACCGCCAAGGCCTCGCAAGCATAGCGAATTTCATCTGCCAAGGCCTTCGCCTCTGGATTCTGGGAGACCAGATCCTGAACAGAGCGAACCTCTGCCGCTGGCAGACTGCCATCGACCCAGGCCTGAATCTTCAGTTCAGTTTCGTGGTTCATATCTTTCGCTCTTCTTTCAGCCCTGCCAACAGGGCGGCCATGCGACGCCGGGCATAAAACAGCCGCGACATCACGGTTCCAATCGAACAATCCATTCGTTTCGCCACTTCCCTATACTCCAGACCCTCAAATTCATGCAAGACCAGTACGGTACGGTGAGCATGCGAGAGCTGATTCAACGCCTGATCGATTCGCAATCTCAACTCGTCCCGCTCCAGACGCTCGGTCGGGTTGGTGACCACTACCGGCAGGTGACGCTCCACGCCACCGCCATCCTCGGCCATCTGCTCAATCGATTCCGCACGAACGCGTTTTTGACGCCGGAGATGATCCAAGCACAGGTTAATGACGATCCTCGTCATCCAAGTGACGAAACTGGCATCGCCCTGAAACTGCTGCAGGCGCTGCCAGCCTTTCACCCATGCTTCCTGGGAAAGATCAGTCGCCTCATCCTCGTTCCGCAACATGCTGAACGCGCGGGCGTAAATTTTGTCCCGATGCCTCGCCACCAATTCCTCAAATGCACTCATGTCGCCCACGCGGGCGTGTCTCACGAGCGCATCGTCAGCGAGTGACGTATAATCGGGCTTGGCCGACATGGTTTTGGACGAATGACCGTAATGGGATATTCAGCGAAAAAAAGTTAGAAAGAAAGCAGCTTTTTTGCCAATCCAGAGGGAGTCCAAAACCCCAACCACCTAGGAATCAGGGCGTTCTAGCTGACTCAATCGCTGGACATTATAGCTTTCCTTTGGTGCTTGGCAGGAGGCCTTGGATTCGCGGATCCCGTTGACAGGCAAAGTCCGTCGCTTTCGCGAACGCCTTGAAGAGGCCTTCCACAATGTGGTGCGGTTCGTCCCCGTAGAGAAGTTCCAGATGCAAGTTGCATCGGGCTTCGTTGGCAAAGCCTTGGAAAAACTCCCGCGCGAGGCCAAAGCGGAAGGCCGTGGACATGTCCTGACCTTTGGCGGCTGCACTCAAGCTCCGGTATGCATGCTTATCCAACCCGCGCCATACCAGGTAAGGCCGCCCGCTAAAGTCGATCACACAGCGCGCAAGGCATTCGTCCATAGGAACATACGCCTCTCCAGTAAAGGGGTTTTTCGGGTCGAAACCTGTACCATACCGGCGAATCCCCTTCTTGTCCCCCAGTGCCTGCAAAAAGGCCTGCCCCAGAGCGATGCCACAATCTTCAACCGTATGATGGGCATCCACTTCCAAATCGCCTAAGCAAACCAGCTCCAGGTCCATGGCGGCGTGCTTGGCGAAAAGGGTCAGCATGTGATCGAAGAACGGGATTCCTGTCTTGAGCACCGATCGCCCCTTGCCATCGAGATTGAGGCTAAGACGAATCGAGGTTTCCTTCGTCTCTCTTGTGATTTCAGCGCGCCGAACTTTCATTGGCCGATATTCCTCCCATGAGTCCTTCCAGAAGGCGAGCAGGAAAACCTACCAGAACGTCCAGGTGATTTTCGAAAAGATGGAGTTTTCGGTGACCCCACCTTCGTTGACGCTATTGAAAACCAGATAGAAATTGCGCCGGGGCAGAAACTCCCAGCCATAGATCACGCTGACGTTGTAGACTCCATCATTCTGCGGCTGGAGCGAACTCTTGATCCACATGTCATCCGTCAGGTACAAGTCAGCGACCGCCCGAGCGAGCCACTTGGTGTCACGAGAGCCGTCGGGCTGATCCTCGAACCGGACGAACGTCTCGAGGCGAATCGGCAAACGATTCCAGGGTTTAAACGGCTTTCCCAGAATGATCTCGTTATACTCGATGTCCTCGAACTCGCCCCCTGCCCAAGTGAGAGAGAATGATTTCCACAGATTGCTGGGGAACAACTCAAACCCGGAGGAAACCCGGTGGTTGTAGTACGGAGCGTGATACTCCCTGGAAAAACCCGTGCGCAAACCGACGTCCATCGGGAATACCACGCGGCCGTACACCGCATGGTCGTGGACTCCCAAGGACCCGCCCTCGGTCCAATAGTAGTCGAACTCGTACCCAAAGTTGAGGGATTTGTACCAACTGCGGTCCGTTTGGTAGGAGTAGAAGGCGTCGAAGTTGGGCCCATATACGTTCTGCCGGGGGATATAGCCCAGAAGCGGGTTGAACCCAGGGCTGATCGCCTTGTAGCCGCAGTTGAATTCCCAAGGGTAGTGCGCATAGATGAGGCTCGCTTGCCCCAGGTAATCTTCGCCGTTCTGCAGGAACGTCCCAGTGGGATCCTCCAAGTCCTGGCTCATGCCTGAGGCCTGGGCTGAGACTCGCCAGTCATCGTTCAGGAAGAAGTAGGCGTCGGCCCCTCCGACCCGGGAGTAGCCCTCTTCCATCTCCGAATCGGCAAGGTAATACCCGATGTAGGACCGATCATTGGTGTACTGGTAGAACCGCATCACCGCCGAATTCCCCTCCCCCTCAAAGTCCTGGTGCTGGACCTTCCCATAGATGTTCTGAACGATGTAGCTGTAGGCATGCCCGGCGCCGGTCACCTTTCCGCCCCCATCGATATCGGTGAAACGCCGGCTGTAGTAGAGCCGGTTTGGCATGCGGATCAATTCCTCACCCTCCCGAAAGAAGGGGCGTTTTTCCGAAAGAAATCTCTCTGTATCCCGCAATTCGATCGTGGCATCGTCGGCTTCGACTTGGCCGTAATCCGGATTGAGAGTCAGCGCCACCAGGGCGGAAGACGTAAGCCTGAACCCAACATCCGCACCGGCTTTGAGTTTGGCCTCGGAGTCACCGTTCCAGTCGTATTGGGCGCTCGCATAGGGTGTGACCTCCCATTGCCGGCTGAACCGGGTATCCCCCAAATCAAGCCCCTGGAGGTGCCCGAAGTGCCGGGGTTTGTACATCTCCGTGGAATTGTAACTCCAGAAGCTGGTGGTGTCGGTGCGCGGCTGAAACCGGGTCACATTAAAGCCCCAGGTGAGGGCGTCTTTGCGCTCATAATTCATGGCACCCAGCGGGATCTTCATTTCGAAAGACCAGCGGTTGGTCTGGATGCTGGCTTCACACTCCCACTCCACCGTCCAGCCGTAATTGAACTGGCCGCTTGGGCCTTCGTTGGCTTCGGCACGGGTGCCCAACGGGTTGGTGAAAAACGCGTATTTGCTACGGTGACTGTTGTTGGGATCAAAGTGAATCTCCACCCAGTCATCTCCTGTGAAGGCCCGGTCCTTTCGCCGTTCAGAGGCACGAATCCCTGCGACATTGTCATCAAAGCACTCCACACCGACGTAGACATGGGTGCGGGTATAGGCAACCCGGACGGTGGCCTGGTTGGTCGCCGCCTGCTTGGTGCGGATGTCGATTAAGCCAGTCCCCACCGCACATTGGTTCCAGAACGGCTCATCGAGCACCCCGTCCACTCTGAGTTCCTCCTCAACACTGAGCGCTTCGAAGGAGGGTTTCGTGCTAGGGCTGCCGGGCTCGTGAGCCCGGGAAGAACCCGAGAAGACCAGGAGAAGCAATAACATCCACCCCGAAAGGGCGGAGAACCTTGGCTTTCGCTGAAGGGACCCGTGCCGCACGTAATGACAACGTTTCGCGTAGCCGGGCCCTGCACCCAGTTTGGGCGCGCCCGCAGAGCGGCAAAGTACACAATACGAACCCAGCGCAGCAAGCGCTAAGCCTTGGAAGCGGACCGTTTTCGTCTTCGACCTCGAAGGAGTGAGTGACGGCTTGGGCGATGCTGGAGTGGAGCGGTTCGCTGTAGCATCGTCGCATGCACTACCCATCACGGTGATCGCGGTAGGGCGGCAGGAAAGCCTGTGCGCAGCTCAAATCACGAAAAGATCACCGTAGCGGGCGAACTCCGCCATCGAGCCTTACCAGCACTTCCCGCGCTCCGGGCGGCAGATCCAGGAGGATCGGATCCTTTCCGGGCCATTGCACGCGAATCGCGGTCGGGGGTTGGGGTGCAGCCAAGACCAGCACCGGACTATCCTGAGACCAGTAGCCGGAACCAGCATGCACCTCGGAGGTCGGTCCAAAGTTGTCCCCACACTTCAATCGGACCGTCACCCCAATGCCCTGCGGATTGCTGCGTGGCCCGGCCAATTTGACTCGCAGTCCGTCACGGGCATGTATGTTTTCGAACAACTTGGTAGCCCCACCATTTTGCGTCACCACCAAATCCACGCGGCCGTCTTCGTTAAAATCGCCAAGGGCTGCGCCCCGCTGTTCACCATAGACCAAAACACCCGACTCCTGGCCGGGGAGAGGCTGAAAACCACCTTTCCCATCGCCACGAAGCCACAGGCCTCGGCCAGCATCCAGACGTGGCCACTCTGGGCGGAGCGCAAAGAAGTTCTGGGCCAGGAACAGGTCTTGGTTTCCATCCCCGTCAGCGTCGGCAACATTCACCCCGATGACCGGGGCCCACCGGGCTTCCACGGGAAGGGGACGGGCCAGGAATTGGCTGCCTCGATTCAGGAAAAGCATGCTCGCGAGGGTGTTCACTGCAACGACCTCCGGTTTGGAGGGTAACACGGAGATCAGATCGGCCATGGTGGCGGTGCTGAAGGCCTGGTGAGTTGCGTAGCGGCCTTGAAGGAAAGGCAATGCCTGGCCTAATGCCACTAGGGAACGCCGCGGCATTTCGGTTGCCAGTTCCGCTGGGTAGTAGGCTTCCAATAAGTCCACCAGGCCTTGCCCGCCAAGTTCTCCATAATAGAGGCGTAAAGGCCCTTCCGCACTCGCCTGGTAAGCGTCGTTCAACCCCCAATTCCCTGCGACTAGGTCGAGCCTGCCATCCCCGTCAAAATCTCCCACCGTAACACTGTTCCACCACCCGGTGAGTTGGCTGAGATTGCTCACTCCCTGCCGCTCGGAAGGACCATTGCCCCATGACAAAACTGGATCCCACTTTTCCAAACGGCCGTGGTCATTCCGGAAGATCCGGATCGCTCCCCATTCGCACGCAAGAATCAACTCAGGAAAACCATCGTTGTCCAGGTCACTCCAGACCGCGCCCGACACCAGGCCCACTTGTTTCAGCAGCAGGTTGTTCGCATCATCAGGAACGAGTCTTCCGTCCGCCTGACGATAGACGAACGAATCGGCGGCGCGTGGATAGGCCCCGGGAACCACTCGCCCTCCCATGAAAAGGTCCAAATCTCCATCCCCGTCATAGTCAGCCACTGCCAAGGGACCCGGGCTGACGCCACGCGCTCCAACCCCGGCCAGAGGCATGGCGGATGGGGGCGTTCCCTGGGCCAGTTTCCAGCGGATTACCGCGGGACCATTGGTGATGCCCGACTCATAGTTGCAGAGTGCCATGAGGAGGCTCGGCTCTCCGCTGGCGTCACACCAGGCCGCCATGCCGCCCGTATCATCTGGCGCTGGCGGCATATTCGTGGAGTTAGCCAATTGAAAACCACCCTTTCCGGTCCCGCGATAGATTGCAGGAGCTCCCCCCCGACCCGTTCCCACCACCAGCTCCTCATGACCGTCCGCGTCGAGGTCGAGCCAGGCCACCCCTGGACCGGCCTGGCTCATGAGCCTGGTCAGCAGCGGCTGACGCTGAAAATCGTTGAACAAGGACTCGTGATGAGTGTGCTGTAACCGATCGCTCACGTCCTGAAACCAAGGCTGGGGCTTGCCCGAGGCAGGCTTCTCCACCAGGGCATGATCCTGGGCGGACTCTTCGATTTCGTAGAGGAAATTCGGCTCGGCTTGGTGAACCACACTGCGCTTGCCGCTCCGCCAGCGGACCTCAATCTCGAACCGGGCTTCCAGTGAACCTGCTGCGAACATGAGTTGCGCATCGCTCTGGGAAAGAAAGCGGCCACCGCAAAGCATCTCCTGCTTTTGGGCTGGAGGTGTTGCACCAGTTACGGTAACCAGGGCCCCAACGCCCTGGCGGTTGGATGGCTGGCCGTGCAACCTGACCGCCAGGCGTGGAGCATCCGTATCAAACCGGTACAAGGATGGCTCGCCGTTGATGCCATTAATCACCACGTCCAGATCTCCATCGTGATCCAAATCGGCCAAACCGAAACCTTGCGAGGTACGGGTGGAATCGAAGCCCCACGCGCGGCTTACCTCTTCGAAAGTCAGGTCGTGCCGGTTGCGAAAAGCAAGGTTTGGCGAGGGGAATTCCGGATAGAGCCATAGGTTCGTCCGTGCCTGCTCTGGGGTCTGCTTGCCAAAAGACTGTACCCGGGCGAGGACGTCCCGGTCCTGAACGTCGTACATAATGCCGTTTCCGATCAGCAGGTCTTCGTAGCCGTCGAGGTCAACGTCCAGAAAGACGGGCTGCCAGGCCCAGTCTGCCGCAGCCACCCCGGCAAAATTCGCAATCTCCTCGTAGGTATCATCACCACGATTATGAAACAGAGTGTTTCGCGCCACCTCCGGTCGATTCTCGATCCGCCCTGGCATAGGAACCAACGGATGCATCCCCACCACCTGCCGCATGCGCAAGCGGTGTTCTCGGCTCATCATCTCGGTGGTGAGAAAATCAAAGTACCCGTCACGGTCGAGATCCGCGAAGTCCACCCCCATGGAGGAGAAACTCTGCTTCCGCACCGCCAGCCTGGGAAGCGCGCGGAACCGGCCAGTGCCGTCGTTGATCCAAATCCGGTCGACCGTCTGAAAGTCGTTACAGACGTAGATATCGGGAGCTCCATCCCCGTTGAGGTCCCGCATTTGCACGCTCAGCCCGAAATCCCATGGTTCCGCTTTGGGTTTTCCGTCTTCATCGAGAAACCGGTCGGAATTCCAAGGAATCGGAGTGAACCTTCCTCGACCGTCGTTCAAATAGAGAACGTCGGGCTCGCCCACCTCCTCCATACGGCCTTCCACAAACCTTAATCGTTTGGCGTGCGGGCCCTGCACCACCCACTGGCCGTTGACCTGTTTCATTTCCGCGCGGCCGCCGGACCTCAAGATGGAGAGCTCGCCGTAGTTGGCCACGTAGAGATCGAGATCCCCGTCGCCATCGACATCGGCCATGGCCATGCTGGTACTGCCCGTCGAGGAGGTCAGACCGGTTTCCGAGGTAACTTGAGTAAACCGCCCTTCACCTTCGTTGCGAAAGCAATGCACTCCAGTTCCCAGCGTGGCCACCAGCAGGTCTGGGCGACCGTCGTTGTTCACATCGGCAAACAGCACGCCGGTGGAATGGAGCCCTGCCAGTCCGACACCTGCCTTGGAAGTCACGTCCTCAAAGCGCCAGCCGCCCAGGTTGCGGTAGAGGGCATTGGTACCCTGAATGGAACAGAAGTAGAGATCGCACCATCCGTCGCCATCGAAATCGGCGGCAGCCACTCCCGAACCATTCATGAGATTGTTGTTGGCGGCCGCGGCCTCCCGGGGAAGCGAATTCCGAAAATGAATCCCGGCCGTCTCTGCGGGCAGGAGTGTGAAGCCAGTCTTGCCTGAAGGGAGGACGTCCAGCTTACGGCGACGAAAGCCCGCGCCTTGTTCCCATTCCTGGGCACCACCGGACGAAGAAAGGCAAATCCACAGCAGCAGCATCCAGCAGGCGTGGATTCCAGCAATCCGGAGGCTCTCTAACGGGGCGCGGGTAAGGACAGTCTCAGAAGTTCGCCCGGAAGTGCACACGCTCATCGTTGCCTCCTCAATTCCCCTTGCCAATTCACCACCACTTCCTTGGCCTCTGCCGGCAAATCATAAGCCGTGCGCTTTCCTCCCGGCCAGTGGACTTCGAGCCCATCAGGAGTCCCGGAGCTGCCGAGCACCTGGACTGGGCTGTCAAAAGACCAATACCCACTCCCTGCGTGGATCTCGCGAGCATACCCCAAGCGCGTGCCCTCCTTGAGCCTAAGAACGGCGCCGATGCCCAACGGGTTTCCGGGCGGCCCTTCCAAGCGCACGCGCAGACCGGGACGTCCTTTCAGATTCCGGAATAGGCGAGTGGCACTCGCATTCTGTGTCACCGCCAGATCCACCCGACCATCCGCGTCAAAATCGCCTAGCGCAGCTCCGCGCTGTTCGCCATAGACCATCACCCCGCTCTCCTGCCCTGGCATGGCGTGAAATCCACCCTTTCCATCCCCGTGCAGCCAGAGGCCACGCCCCGCATCACACCTTGGCATTTTGCTGTGAGTGGCGAAGAAGTTCTGACTCAAGAAAGCGTCTTCTTTACCGTCGCCATCCAGATCCGCCACTCCAACCCCCAAGGCGGTGGCAAACTGGGCTTCCTGCGGCAAGGGAACCGCCACGAAGCGGTTGGTGCGGTTCAAGAGGAGCATCGAGGCCAGGGTGTTCACCTCGAGTCGACGAAAGCGATGAAAGGCCGAGCCGAGCAACTCCGCCACTGAGGCCCTCCCAAAAGCAGCATACCCAGGCAACTTCTCACGGAGCGACGGCAGGCCGACGGATAGAGCGTCCAAGTCGCGTTCTGGGAAATCAGTTTTGAACGCCGAATCATGCGAAGCCTCGACAAGCACCATGGCCTGGCTGTTCTCCAGCGAGCCGTAGTAGAGCCGATAGGGAGCGGCCTCGCTGGCACGGCAGACCGTATTGAGCCCCCAGTTGGTGACCAGCAGATCCAGGCTGCCGTCGCCATCAAAGTCCCCCGCCGTCACTCCATTCCACCAACCCAGCATGCCGGAGAGCCCAAGGTCCGAGGTGATCTCCCCCAACTTGCCGTGGCCGTTGTGGAAGACTCGGACTGGACCCCACTCGCATGCCAGCACCAACTCGGGCCATCCGTCGCCGTCCAGGTCGCTCCAGACCGCGCCGCTCACCAGCCCCACTTGTTTGAGTGCGGCCGTGTTCGGGCCATCCAACTCCCAGCCCGCCTCCCGCTGCCTCCACAGTTGGGACTCGGCAGGCTCCGGGTACCGCCCTGGAACCACTCGACCACCGACAAAGAGATCCAATCGGGCATCGCCATCGTAGTCCGCCATGGCCATCGGGCCCACGCTGGATCCACTGGCACCAATCACATCGACGACTTCCCCCTGCCCTGACCAGAACCGCCTGACCGCGCCCCCGCTCCCGGCTCCGTCCTCAAAGTTGGACTGCCCCACCAGAATGCCCCGCTGGCCCGTAGGAGACACATAACCCAGAATGGCGGTCTGGTCCCGACCAGCAGCCTCGCGCCAGGCAACATCATCCCACCGTTGGAAGGCACCCTGCCGATCGTTGCGAAACACGCCGCATGCCCCTCCCTTGCCAGAGCCCACAATCAAATCCTCCCACCCGTCCCCATCTAAATCAAACCAGGCAATACCCGGCCCCAACTGGCTCAGACGCCGTGGGAGCAGCGGTTCGCGGGCAAAGTCGTCGAACCGATCCTCATGATGCTGGTGCCCAAGCAGCGCACTTCGGTCCTCAAAGAAGGGGCCGTCAGGGACTTGCGGTACCGAAGGCCGTGCCACCGATGCTCCCAAAGTGGGAGGCTCAGTGATTTCGCAAAGATGATTGGCCGGCATTTCCTTGACGACACTCCGCCGTCCACTTCTCCAAACCACCTCCACTTCCAGTCGGCGGTCCATCGATCCCGCGGCGAACACACGGCTAGAATCATCGCTGGACAGGTAGCGCCCGCCACACATCATTTCCTGGCTCTGCACCACCGGACCTCCCCGCACCACGATCCGGGCACCGATGCCAGCAGTATTGGGAGGAAGACCCCTGAGCCGAACGGCCAGCCGGGGTGCGGGAGAATCATTGCGATGAATGCCGAGAGGAGCGTTGAGGTTGTTCACCACCACATCCGAATCCCCGTCTCCATCCAGGTCCGCCAAAGCCATCCCCTGCGATACGCCAACCAGGTTGAAACCCCATGCTTCACTCGTTTCGGCAAAGGTGAGATCGCCCCGGTTCCGGAAAGCGAGTTTGGCCTGGGCCAGCGGAGGCAGCATGAGAAGCTTCTTCGAAATGGTGGCACGTGTGTACGGACCAGCCGCCTGAATGCGGGCCTGGGCGTCGAGATCCTGGGTGTCGAACATGTGCCCGGTGGCCGCCAAGAGGTCTTCGTATCCATCAAGATCAACATCCAGAAAAACGACCGACCAGTTCCACTCCGAGTTCTCGAGACCCGCATAGCAGGCCACATCCGCATAAGTGCCATCCCCCCGGTTCCATTGCAGGACCGTGCGATCCAGCTGCGGCCGATCTTCGGAAAAACCAAGCGCCATCGAGTAGGCATCCATGCCTGCGATCTGCATGAGACGGCGCCCCCGTTCCCGACTCGTCATGTCCGAAACCAGAATCTCATCCCGCCCGTCACGATCCAGGTCAGCAAAGTCCACGGACATGGAAAACGTGGCGGTATGCCGGAGGGCTAGCCTCGGCAGCGCGCGAAACCGGCCTCGCCCGTCGTTCATCCAAACCCGGTCAGGGGAATGAAAGTCGTTGCAGACATAGAGATCCGGCGCGCCATCCCCGTTCAAATCGCGGAAGGCGCAGCTCAGTCCCCAATCCCGCGGGGCTTCTTTCAACGGGCGACCGTCCTCGTCCAGAAAAGTGCCGTCGTCCCAGCGGACGAGCTGAAACCGTCCGTGGCCATCGTTTCGATAGAGTTGATGCGGATCGCCATGTTCCAGCACCCGGCCTTGGGGGGTCATTTCGAGATGGCCACGTTCTTCCGGAGGGAGCATCCGGCGCCCTCCGACATTGAGCAGGTTGTATCCCGTGGAGCGAACGGTGTTGGTGCGGTAGTTCGCAACGTAAAGGTCCAGGAAACCGTCCCCGTCCACATCCGCCAGGGCGCTCGACATCGCGCCGTAACGGCGGACCAGTCCTGGATCAGCAGCCTCTGTGAAATGCCCCTTTCCGTCATTCAGGAAGAGACGCGTTCCGGAACCGATGCCGTGAACCAGGAGATCCTGGTCTCCATCTCCCTCGACGTCCGTGAAGACCGCGCCGGTAGAGTAATTGCCGGGAAGATCCAAACCCGCGGCGGAAGTGACGTTCGTGAAGCGAAGGGATCCCAGGTTTCGGTAAAGACCCAGTTGCCCTTCTAGCGAACAGACAAAAATGTCGCACACCCCATCGCCATCCACATCCCCCAAAGCAACGCCCGACCCGTTTAATCGGATCTGGTTTTCCGCCGCGTGCGCTTCTGAGAGGGTATTGGTGAAGTCGACACCCGTTCGCTCAGGAGGGAGAAGCGTAAAGCCGGTGCGGCCTCCCTGCTCCACTTGGAGGACCTTGGAGGAAAAGACAGCGTCACCCGAAGGACGAACATCCGCCGAAAGCCCAATCATGGGGAGCGCTACCATCCAAGCCAGGAATCCCCAGACCCAGGCCTTTCGATGATCTCTGTGGGAAGGATGGACCAAGGGCATAGAGTTACTTCGCCGGTGCAGCGGCAGGAGATCGGTGCTGGTTCCGCAGAATCAGGAGAGAAGGACCTTCCCTCTTCCATCGTTCCTGCAGTTCGTCCGTCGTACGGAAAGGCACTTTGTAGGCGGCTCCTAATACGATGTCTGGGTCTTGGTCCCCGTCCAGATCCCCGACATCCATGGTGATCCACCTTCCCCGTTCACACTCAGGAAAGGTCCACGCGGAGAACTCAAGGTTCCCTTGGTTCGCCAGGTAGACAAAACTCTCCTCCGGCGAACGGGCATAGTCCGGGAAAAAGGAAATGGCCGCAATATCCAGATCGCTGTCATTGTCAAAATCGGCTGCGATCGCCTGGTAAGTCCCATTCTGCGGATAGAAGAAAGCCTCGCGGAATTTCCAGTGACCATCGTTCAAGTAGATACGAATTCCGTGATAACGCTTGGGAGGACACTCAAAATCGCCAAGATCCCCATTACCGAGCAGCAGGTCCGGGTGACCATCACCGTTGAAGTCGGTCACCTGCAGGCTGACAAACCCCCAGGCTGGAGGCTGAGTGAGCAGGTGAATCTCAGTGAACTCGCCACCGCCATCGTTGCGAAACAAAGAAACACCCTCGCGGGCCTGTGCCATAAGGGCGATGATGTCAAGACGGCCGTCATGATTGTAGTCAAAGAGCTGGCATCGGGTTGCGCCGGGGCGATCCAGCAGAATGTGCTCTTCGTAATGCCCATCCCCGTGGTTCTTGTACCAGGCCAGCTTTCCGGAAACACCCGTCAGGTTGCCGTAGCTGCACACCACGAGGTCGGGACGTCCGTCGCCGGTCAGATCCCCCACCGCGGATTCGATCGGCCGCACCAGGTTGGTGAGGACATCCGTGCCAACTTGGAATGGAAGACCGGTCCGAGTCAGCCGAGTCAGGCGTCCCAAGGGCCGGTCATCAGGAACCACCATCCCGATCTGGGTGCCCAACCAATCTCCATTCGGTTCACGCAACAGGTGCGTGAGAGTGCTATCGAGCTTGAGGCTGGCCAAGCCCTTGCCGTTCTGGTCCAACACATCCAGGCTCCGGGTGAGAGCATTGCCCACGTAGATCTGGCGAGTGGCGGGGTCGATGCGCAGCATCGTGGCGTAGCCCAGGCCACGGCGGTACTTGGGATCTTCCACGGTAAACCCCTTCAACTCGCGCTGGATGCGAGCCCTGGGGCCTTGAGGAAGGGCGTTCGTCGGCGCGGCCAGGTAGTAGTAATCCCAGATCAGCCGCCACTGTTCGAGAGCCGCTTTGTCGGCACTGGAGCCATTCACATCGATTCCAGCGATTCGCGCATTCTTGTACATGAGGGGGTATACCTGTTTTCGCCAGGTGACCACATCATGAAGGTCAGGCTCGGGATAGACGTGGCAGGAGATGCAGAGCACGTGAGACTGCTCTTGGCCGCGCTGATACTCCGGGGTGGTTTTGGGGTCGACCTGGGCTTGGGTAGGAAAGATCGCGGTGGCTATCGCGAGGATCCCCCAGAGCAGAGCTAGGTCAACCCATCCGTTGAGACGAGCGTTCGCGATGGCCTTATTAGGGGAAGAGCGATGGCAAACCGCCAGGTCTTGGACTGCGGCGCCCTCAGGTGCCGCTTTCCCCTCAACACCCTCCGTCCCTTCCCAAGGGTGCCAAAAGCGGCACTTCGCTGCGCTCCCCACCGCACACCAAAAGCTCCGCCAGGTCTTGGTAGGGACGGACCGCCGGGCCGTCCGCACCCACGGACATCGCCGCGCGATGTCCCTACCTTCCATTCCCACCGCACACCCCTGCCCGAGGGTGCGTGAGCCCCCAGGTGCCGCTTTCCCCCCAACACCCTCGGGCCTTTCCCAAGGGTTCCAAAAGCGGCACTTCGCTGCGCTCCCCACCGCACTCCAAAAGCTCCGCCAGGTCTTGGTAGGGACGGGCCGCCGGGCCGTCCGCACCCCCGGACATCGCAGCGCGATGTCCCTACCTTCCATTCGCACCGCACTCCGAAAGCTGGCGCAGAGCGCGGGGCTTTTGAAAACCCTGCACCTGCTTAGCCAGTCGCTTTTCAGCTTCCACTGAGTCATTGGCCCTGCCGTTCCCGATTGTCCGCTTCCACTTCGCCGTAAAGCCCGATACTAACGGCCAGGCACTTTGCTGGCAATGGGCTCTCCACCGGGTGCCCTCCAGGCCAGCGGACCAGGATCGCTGTGGGGGGTTCGGGCGTCGCAAGCACCAACTCCGGGCTGTCCTGCGATTCATAGCCACCCCCTCCGTGCAATTCGCGGACCGGCCCCAACCGTGTACCGAACTTCAAACGCACCGAAGTTCCCAGGCCAGCGGGATTGCCTGGTGGACCCTTCAGTCGAACGCGCAGTCCGGGCTTGGCACCCGTGTTCCGATACAACTTGGTCTCGGCACTGTTCTGCGCCACCACGAGATCCATCCGCCCGTCTTGGTCAAAATCCGCCAAGGCAGCGCCTCGTTGTTCACCGTAGATCAACACCCCAGAATCGTGGCCCGGCACCGGACGAAGCCCTCCGCTACCATCGCCCTTCAGCCAGAGCCCGCGCCCGGCATCCAGGCGTGACGTATCCAGGTCCGTGCCAAAGAAGTTCTGACTCAGGAAAAGATCTTCGTTACCGTCCCCATCGGCATCGCCCACACAAAGGCCAAACGCGGGCGCGAACTGCGCTTCGGCAGACAGAATACGCCCTTCAAAATGGTCTCCTCGATTGAGGAAAAGCGTGGTCTCAAGCCAGTTGGCCTCGGCGAACGACGATCGGTCGTGTTCCTTTCCCAGCACCTCTTCCATTCCCGCCTCCGCCCAGGCCGCATGGGTCTGAAAGGGTTCAGCAAGGCGCGGCAAGCTCTTTCGGATGCCGTCCAGAGCGCGTTCTGGGGCGTACTTCCTCAACTCCGGCACGAAGTGGGCTTCCAGTAGGCCCAGGCTGCCATCCCCACCGAAATCCCCATAGTACAGGCGCAGGGGCTCAGGCCGCCATCGCTGGTACCGGGTGTTGCCACCCCAATTGGAAACCACCAAGTCGAGCTCCCCATCGTTGTCGAAATCACCCGCCGCTACGCCATTCCACCAACCCGTAAGTGAACTCAACTTGCGCATTGGAGACTCCACTCCAGCGATCTTGACGGGAGGATCCCACGCTTCGAGGAGGCCCTGGTGGTTGCGCAGGATTCGGACGGGGCCCCAGTCCAAGGCGAGCACCAACTCCGGGTAGCCATCGCCTTCCAAATCAGCCCAGATCGCCCCGCTGACCAGCCCCAAAGGCAGCGCAGCGATGTTGGGAACGTCCGCTTGCAGGATCCCGTTTTTCGACCGCATCAAATGGGAGGAACCTGGCACAGGGTAGCGCCCCGGAATCACCCGTCCTCCGGCAAACAGATCCAATTCGCCATCACCATCATAGTCGGCGACCGCCAGGGGACCCAGGCTAGTCGACGTGAGAGGCAGCAACGATTCTGTCTTGTCCTTTTGCCAAACCGTCACGCCAGTCTGGTTGGTGGCATTGTCCTCGTAATGGGCGGAGGCCACCAACAATTGCCTGCCACGCCAGCCCGCCAAGCCGGCCGTATCCCTCTCCACGGGGATCCCCCAAGGAGCGGCGGCTGAACGTTCGAAGCGGCCTCGGCCCAAGTTTCGAAAAAAGGCCACCCGCCCGCCACGGCCACTGCCCACCACCAGGTCCTCCCGTCCATCGCCGTCCAAATCCCACCATGCCACTCCTGGACCCAGTTGACTCAACCGGCGCGGCAACAAAGGCTGACGCTCAAAATCGTCGAAGGAGGCGTCCACATGCCGATGACTCAGTGCGGAACCGACATCGGCAAAACGGAAGGCGGGAGCCGCGCTTCCCTCCGATCTCGTCGCGAAATGACGGGTTTCAGGACTGAGACCACCCGAAGAGGAAGGCGTGGTTCCGGCCGGTTCGGTGACGATGACGATCGAGTTGGGAGGCACGTTCGAGCAGGTGGATTCTGCCCCGCTCCGCCAGCGAACACGAACGGTCATGGCCAAGGCCGAGCCTGCCGCGAACGTCCGCTGTGCCTGATCGCTGGAGCAGTAACGCCCCCCGGAAACAATCTCCTGACTCTGCAGCACGGGTCCCCCCGCCACCGTAATCCTGGCACCCACGCCGCCGGTGTTAGGTGGACGCCCTTCCAACCGGATTGCCAACCGGGGCGCGGTCGCGTCGTTCCGGTAAATTCCCGCCACGCTGTTGAGGTTATTCACCACCACATCGAGGTCTCCGTCGTTGTCCAGATCAGCCAAGCAGGCGCCTTGGGAGATCACGGGCTGGTTGAACCCCCAATCACGGCTGCATTCGGTAAAACGGAGATCCCCCAAATTGCGAAACGCCAGGTTGGGCGTGTTGAGAGGAGGGTAGAGGGCACGCAGTTGAAGTTCCTCCTGGGCGGAAAGACGGCGCCCCCCCTTGGCAGCGGCGATACGATCCATCGCATCCAGGTTCATGTTGTCGCGGATAAACCCATTGGGCACCAACAGGTCCTCGTACCCGTCCAGATCCACGTCCAGCAGAATGGGATTCCAGGACCACTCCGTTCCCTCGATCCCGGCGTAGTGGGCAATTTCGGCGAAGGAGCCATCCCCCCGGTTTCGCAGGAGCGTGTTACGCGGGTACTGAGGCCGAGCCGTGATCTCGGCCGCGGGAGCTAACTCAGCCCGTTGGATATTCCTCTGGGTCAGACGTCCAAAATGGGAGCGGCTCAGCATGTCCACCACCACGAGATCGTCATATCCATCGCGATCCAGGTCCGCAGCATCCACTGCCATGGAAGCCAGGCTGGTTTGTCTCAGGGAAAGAGCAGGAGCCAGCCGATACCTCCCCGATCCCGCGTTGAGCCAGAAGCGGTCGGGGGTGCCAAAATCGTTGCAGAGATACAGATCCGGCAAACCGTCTCCGTTCAGATCCCGAAAGAGCACCGACAAACACCAGTCGAAAAAAGGGGCACTGAGCGGTTTTCCCTCTTCGTCCAGGAAGGCACCCTCGGTGAAAGAAACAGCGGTGAACTCTCCCTTGCCGTCGTTAGTGAAGTACGCATCCGCCTCTCCCAGCTCCTCGCGCCCAAACTTGCCCCGTCCCCCAGGCCCCAGCTCGAATTTGTAGCGAAACCGATTCGTCCACTCGGGATCGGTGGGAGGCCTGCCGTCGATCGAGGCCACCATGGGTTTTCCGTCCACCATCTTCACACTGAACCGTGTCCCCGGGGCATCCGTCAAAGTGGCCAGTCGGTAGTTACCAATGTAGAGATCCAGGTCGCCGTCCCCATCGGCGTCAGCCATGCCCAGGGAGGTGCCACCGCGCCCTGGATTCAAAGGCTTAGCCGACCGAGTGAAGTGTCCATGACCATCGTTGAAGAACAACCAGGTCCCACCCCCGAGACTGTTCACGATCAGATCAAGGTCCTCATCGCCGTCCAAGTCCACGAGCACCGCCCCGGTACAGTCAAGCCCGGCACAGCCGACCCCGGCTTGGGCAGTGATGTTCGTAAAGCACCAGGCTCCGAGGTTACGGTAGAGCTGGCATCCGCTGCTCTTCAAACCACAGAAGAATAAATCACACCATCCGTCGCCGTCCACGTCCCCGGCGGCGACCCCCGAACCGTTGGGGAGAATCTGGTTGGTGAGATGGCGCGATTCGGGAAGGAGGTTCGTGAAAAGGATGCCGGTCTGAGTTGGAGGTAGCAGGCTTAGACCGGGCGCGGTTTCCCCGACGGGTTGACCGGGCGCAAAACGGAAGTCGGGACCTGATTGCCAAGAGACGCCATTAGGAGGCACGGGCTGGGCTTCAGCCGATCCTGCGGAAACGGAAGACAGGAAGAGACCGAGGCAGAGGATCAGCGAAGAAACCCTCGAAATCCGCCAGGTCTTGGAGTGCGGCGCCTCCAGGTGCCGCTTTTCCCTCAACAGCCTCCGCCCTTTCCCGACGGGTCCCAAAAGCGGTACTTCGCTGCGCTCCCTACCGCACTCCAAAAGCTTCGCCACCGCGAAAGGTCGCTCGAATTCCGCCAGGTCTTGGAGTGCGGCGCCCTCAGGTGCCGCTTTCCCCTCCCCGGTGTGCTCCCAGCCTTCTCGAGTGGTGCTAAAAGCGGTACTTCGCTGCGCTCCCCACCGCACTCCAAAAGCTTCGCCAGAGCGAATGACGTGTGGAACATTGGGGTTCGGGCTACAGGGCACGCGGTTCATTATCGAGGGCCCTGCGGCCGCTTCAAGCGTAAAAGAAAAGAGACCGGGCCGAAGCCCGGTCTCGTGATTCGTGTGCGAACTACCGCGCGCTTACTGTCCTTTGACGCGATAGTACATCGTGCCGGTCGCGGGCGTCGTGTACGGCTTGGCGGTGCCAACATCCGTCCACGGTCCACTCACGGTCGCGGCAGACTGCAGCATGCCGGAGCCTTCCCAGTTGATGGTAACGCTACCCGCAGCGAGTGCGATTGTCATCTTGCCTGGAGGTGTCCCACCGCCACCGCCCGTCGGAACGAGTTGGATGGCGTTGACGCCAGCGCGAGGCGTGCCACTGAAACCATGGCCATTTTCGGTCGAGGCAAGAACCTTGATGCTGTTAGCCTTCAGGTTCTTGAACACGATGTAGTTACCCACTGCCCAAGTTCCCGCTGCCGGAACGGCCTGGACATAGTTGGTCGGGTTCGCCGGGCTCTGCGCGTCCACCCAATCGGTCAGCAGCGCGTCACTGGCATCGGTGATGGCATAGCCACCGCCGCGAGCGGAAACACCACCCAGAGCATAGACATACACGTCATAGCCCTTGCTAGTGAGATCGGTGGGCAGGCCAGTGATCTCAATCGTGGTGGTGGTGGCATTGCCGGTATCCAGGTAGCCGGTCATGAGGATCTTGTCGTTGCCAGTCAGCTTGTTGTTCTCCTCACCGCGACCGGTGGAAGCCCAAGTGTTCGGGCAAGACCAAGTCACGCTGACGGACGTGGGCGCGGCGGTTCCGAGCTTGTCCGCAACGATGGTCGTGCTGCTGCCGGTGGCGTTGGTCAGGTTGTTCCAGTTACCCTGGACGACACCTGGGACACCCGCGGTACCGATGGTAGGCAGGATGCCGCCCATGGCGCCGTTGGGTTCATCAGCACCGAAGTTGAGGCCGACGCCGTAGGTGACTTCGGACGGTTTGGCTACGTAGTTGCCGTACTGACGGAACTTGGCAACGGCGGAGTGGCCTACGCCGGCGCCCGCACCGTTGTTGCCGAACTCAGGCGTGTAGTAGATGCCAACGAGCAGCTTGGCAGGCATCGGTTCCGCTTCGGTGAACGTATGGGCTCCATAGGAGGTCCAGTTCTTACCATCGGAGCTATAGAAGCCCGTGAAGGTCTGCCCGATGCGCTGCATGCGCAACCAGGCGTTCGGATACGCAGGATTGCCTGCTCCGGTTCCGCCGTAATTACCGCCTGCGGTGTCACGCCAGTCGGCTTCGTTCTGATTGTTGCCTGCAGCCCCGTTCCATTGGACGGGCGGGTTGCAGCGCAGCATGTATCGTTTCTCCATGGTGGCTCCGCCGGTGACTTGAGCGCGGGTAACACCTTCATCAGCGTTCGGCGTAGCGCACATGCCGTGACGTGCCCATTGGCTGGTCGGATCCTGGTATTCGCAGCGAACCACCTTGTCGAAGTCGCCAGTGACTTCTTCGTATACAAAGGTGGCCTCGTCGTAGTTATTCCAGTTGGCGGTACCGCCGCTGATCAGGTCGAAGTCGGCGTCACTGTAAGCGGCCACGTCATCCGGCCAGAGAGAAGGCTCGGTGTTGATTTCCTGCCCACCCAGCTCACCCTGCAGGTAGTCGTCGCCGCCCATGCCTACCCATTTCATCTTCTTGGTAACGATGAACTGGGTCGATTCGCCGGCCGCACTCATGGCGTTACCTTTGAGATCTTTCACGTTCTTGACAGTGATGGTGACAGTGTCACCTCCCGCGAGTCCGGTCGTAGTCAGCACGACGGCGCCGCCGTAGTGAGGCCCAGTGCTGCCCAACTGGAAGAAGCCTTCCGTGCCAGTATGGTTGAACTTCTGGTAACGAACTCCGGTGACGGTTCCCTTGGACAGGGTGTAATTGGCAGTTGCGCCAGCGGTGGTTGGATCCACGTTTTCGTCAAACCTCACGCCCACTTCGATTCCAGTGCCCTTACCGATCGCGCCCGCCGCTTCCAGCTTGGGAGCAAACGTGTCGGCCACCACGGTGAGTTTGGCTGCCGCGCTGACCTTGGACAAGGTTGGGACAGAGCAGACGACTTTGTACTGGGTGCCGTTGTCGGCAAGCGCCAGAAGCGGGGTGGTGTAACTCGCAGCAGTCGCACCCGCGATATCCGTGAAGGTGGAACTGCCGGAGGGGGCCTTTTGCCACTGATAGGTCACGGTGTTGCCGTACGGGGTGTTTCCAGTAGCGGCCACGGTGAACTTCGCGGTGCGAAGCTCCTGCTGGGTCGC
Organism: uncultured Verrucomicrobiota bacterium; assembly: GCA_964411985.1. GTDB lineage: Bacteria > Verrucomicrobiota > Verrucomicrobiia > Limisphaerales > J093 > CAYPNF01. The sequence goes on along the minus strand of CAYPNF010000038.1, from coordinate 10,061 downwards.
ATCGGCGGGCTCTTGGTCAATGGTCAGAGTCGCGCCGTTCGGATCGAGGAACGTGCCGATAACGTCACCCTTCATCTTCATGCCAGCCGCGTCGTTGGAGGGATCTGCGTCACCCTCTTTGATGAACGTGACGTCCACGCCATCGCCACCGCCGCCTTCGTCGTGGAGAACTTCCATGTAGTAGCGGGTGTTGGCCTTCAGGGTGATCGTGCCCCATTCGTTTTCGGGGCACTGGTCAGAGCGCTTGGAGGCCAGATCGCTGTTACCACCGGAGGCGGTAAACTGATACTGATTGCTCCAAGCGGTCTCCCGAGCGATCAGTTTCTTGTTGGCCGGCTTGTCGTCGGTGCTCAGATAAAGCATCGATCCGTCGTCGGAGCTAACGAAGAACACATAGTTGCCATTGGACGGCGGGATGAAGTACCCGTACACGCGAGCGGAATAGTTGTCACGCTGCCCCCAAGGCTCACCAAAGAAGCTCACTGCCGTGTCGAAATCAGGAGCTCGGATCGTGCCGTCGTTGAAGGCGGTGGAGAAGGCGTTGAGGTCTCCCGGATCACCGTTCTCGTTGTACCAGCGCTGGAAGGATCCCCAGCCCTTGGCGAAAAGAGCGCTCTTGAAGAGAATGGTGGAGTTCGCCGCGATTGCATTTCCAGCCGCGTCTTTCACACCGTTTACCGTCAGAGTGTATTCCTGTCCTTCGCCCTGTTTGCTGGTAGTCAGGATGACCTTGTTGTCATTGGCTGTGCCAGAAGCACCCGCCAACTTGGCCGAACTCACGGTCAAGCCATTCGAGAACTTGTAATTGCCGGCGGATTCCGCACTAGCTTGATCCAGCGGTTCCGAGAGGGTCACGGTCGCGGTTAGGAAATCCATCGACGCCTTGATCGCGGTAATGGTGGGTGCGACTGTGTCGAGGTTGAGGGTCAAGGTAGCCTCCGAGCTGGTTACCATGGCGCCTTGCGCCCCAGTGACTTCCACTTTGAACTTCGCCCCATTGTCGGCGCGAACCGTACGAGCTATCTGGTACTTGTCGCTGCCGGTGCTCACTTCGGCACCGTTCTTCAGCCACCTGAAGGTGTATGGCGGCGTGCCACTGACCACCACGGAGAACGTGGCAGGGGCACCTTCATTTACCGTGACACTGGCAGGTTGAGTTACGATGGTCGCGGGTCCTGAGCCCCGGTCAGACGAGAGCATGGAACCTGGGATAGGCAGGGTACCGTCGATCGAGACCGACAGATCCTCACCGCCGCCACCTTCCTTCATCAGGGCCTCAATGTAATAGGCTTTGCCCTTGGTCAGAGTGATCTTGGCCAGACCACCAACTTTCGTCGGCCATTGGGTCCCAGTGAAGGTCGAAGAGTTCTTTGCTTCGACCGTGCTTCCGCCACCAACACCAGTGTAATTACGCACGCCGCTCCAACCTGTCTCTTGCGCAATCAGCTTCTTGTTCGCAGCGGTGTCGTCGGTGCTGAGATACAGATTCGCCCCGTCGTCCGCACAAACGTAGAAGGTATAATCCGCGGTGGCATCAGGATAGAAAAACCCTATGATCTGTGCACCGGAGTTGTTCATCACGTCCCCTGCGGGAGGCGTATTGATATCGTCCCCAGCGTAGAGCTCGAAGTACTTGCTGTAGGTCACTTCATCGGGTGAATCCGGGAATTTGGCATTCCCAGTGAGATCGGCAACGGTCGTACCGCCTCCAATGTCCTTGAAGATCTTGGTCGTGATCAGACCCTGAGGGGTCGTCGGAGCGGCAGCCGAGAGGCTCACCGCGCAGAGCAGACCTGCCAGAGACGACAGCCCAAGCGCTGTGCACTGTTTTATGGTTTTTCGCATAGTATATGCTTGTTAGTTAGGTTGTTACGCACATCGCCGTCATTCACCCGAAGACTACCCTCATACCTCCGGCAAACATTGGGTTTCGACGAAGGCAGGCAGCCACAGGGGTATTGGTGCGGCGATTCATGCTGTATTAAGGGAATTATTAAGGGATTTGGGGGCCTTTTGGCAACACAAATGTGGTCAGCCGACGGCGTCAAAAAGAGCCTGGAGGGAAGCAGGAATAAGGTTCCTGATCAGGAGAAGCTTCGTCACTGAACCAACCTGGCTCTGTAGCCGATCAACCGAGTGCTGATTCTGGCGGCCAGGTCGTTCTTGCCAGTAGCGCGCGCTATCTGCAGCGCTTGTTCAGCCGAACGAACAGCACTCTCAAAGTGCCCTGATTTGGCATAATTCTCCGCCATGACTTCGTGCAAACGGACGGAAGTATCGATTTCAGGGCGAATCGCTAACGCCTGGGCGTAATGTCGAGAGGCGTCCTCGGTATCTCCGCGGCAAGCCAGTGAAAGGGCCAGAAGGTAATGAGATTCTGGGTTCGTGGCGTCCAAGCGGACTGCCTCGGTGAGGTTCGTCGAGGCCTCGGCATACTGGTTCAGCTGGAGACACGCCTTACCCAGAAAGGAGCGGATGGTTTGAGGTCTGTACTGTACTTCACTGCTCAGGGGCAGCGACTCCAAGGCTGCACGGAAATGGAGCACAGCTTGGTCTGGCCGATTCTGGTGCAACAAGATCACCCCCATATCGCCATGGGCAAAGCAGTTCTTGGGATCCAGTCGGAGCGCGTCGGCAGTGTGCTCCACCCCTTCCTTAAACTGCTTCTTGACGTGATACAGCAAGAACCCAAGCCGCTGATGAGCCGTCACGTTATTGGGGTTCAGTTCCAGCGCTTTCCGGTATTTCGCGATGGCTTGGTCGGAATCGCCGGCACGGTAGAACTCATTGCCGGCACGCTCAAAAGAGAAATCGTTCAGAAACCGGCCTTCCATCTTCACGATGCTGCCCACCGGCAGGTTCACAAACTCGGGGATGTTGGCAGCGCGATTCGTGGTGGTGAACCGATCCAACAAGACCGGCGCAGTACTTTCTCCGCGGTCGTTGATGTGGGTGAGAAAGAGCTGGGTGTAGTCGGAAAAGGCTTTCGAGGAAAACACCAGCCAACGGCCGTTAGGAGACCAACTGTGCCAGGAGTTCATCCGTGAAAGATTGCAGCGAAGGCGGCGGGCCTGGCCCCCTTCGGCGGGGATGATGAAGAGTTCGCTGTCGGGTTGGAGCAGCATGTAGCTCTTGGCCTTGCAGAACACAATCCAGCGGCCGTCTGGAGAGTACTTGGGGAAGAAATGACTGAGGTCATCTCCGGAAGCACCAGCAAGCGGTTGAGGGATACCACCCTGGCCGTCGTTAAAGGGGATGCGATACAGATCGAAGCGGAAGGGCTTTCCATCGCGCGTAAACTCACGGCATTCCTCCGGGGTCAAGAGTACCTTCCCCTGCCCCACGGTGTTGGTCAAGTTGTAGGCCTTCGCCCTGGCAAAAACCACAAAACGCCCATCAGGGCTCCAAGTGGGGTTGCTCTGCACATAGGCTGGGTCATCAGCACCAGGCAAGGGCTGGAATTCCCGCTTAGAGCGGTTATACAGAGCCAAGACGCCCTTGATGGGGAAAAACAGCTGGGAAAAGGCGAGGTCGGGTCGCGGCACAAAAACCGATTTATCCTTGACCGTACTCACCACCCACTCGCCATCGGGGGAGACTTGGGAGAGCAGCCCAAAAGTCAATTCGCCATCCTCCCGCTTGTACTGATCCCACGTGATGATGTCCCGCTGTTGCAGGTCCATGTCCCGGGCGGTACGAGTGATCAAGTACGACCCCTTGCTATTCGCATAGTCGACGTCCATGCCGAGGGTGGCTCCGTTGGCGGAAAAAGAGTGGCAATTGCCACAGACGGGAAGATTCTGCAAGACGATGGGAGGCGGATTGGTGCCGGAGACCGGGCCAAAACGCCATCGGATCGCCGACGGATCCTTCACCGCCTCGACGAAAGGCAGGTTGACATCCCGATAGAAGATCGGGGCCTCCACCGGATCGGCGGAAGTGGAGAAGGAGCGAGACACGGTTGGCCCCGACCGATCGGGAGACCCGGTCTCAAAGCCGCTAATGGTGACCAGTGCCGGCTTTTCCCGGGAACGGAGCTTGATGGATTCCCAAGTCAGAGGGTCGGGAGTCCAATGAGGTTCGTGCACCACCGACGTGATGGCATCCCCGACTCCCTCAAGGGTCAGGCTAATGCGCCAGCGATCATGGCCCGAGACTCCCGGCCGCCAACGAAACGTGGGTGGGGCGATATCGGGTGGGAACACAGCATCCTCGAAAGGGTAGAGGATCGCCAGGTCTTCCCCTGGAGGGGTGGAATCAGGCGTTGGGACGAGCGAATCGGCAACCGCCCGCACTTCTCCCCGGGCCAAGCTCGCCGCAACGCCCATGGCCAATAGGAGCCGGACGATCCAAGATAAGCGCGCCAAGCTGAACACCGGTACCTCTTACCTGCAGGTGCCATGCCTGTCAACGTCCCTCCGTTCGGCTTGCGATGCGGGGGTGCAGGCAAGAAGCTTCGCCAGATCGGAACGCCCCATGGAATTCCGCCAGGTCTTGGTAGGGACGGACCGCCGGGCCGTCCGCACCCCCGGACATCGCAGCGCGATGTCCCTACCTTCGCTTTCCCCCTCTCTAACACCCTCCCGCCTTTCCCAACGGTCCCGGAAGCGGTACTTCGCTTCGCTCCCAAAAAAGGAAAAAGGGGGCCGGGCTTGCGCCCGACCCCCCGTGAATCGTTCAGCCGCGAGGGCCTACTTCTTGATGCGGCCAAAGAGCTTGGCTGCAGTCGGGGTAAACGTGTACGGGCTCGTTGCCCCCGCCACGGCCGTCCAAGGTCCCGTTACCGCTTCTGCGGCCTCGAGGGTCCCGCCGCCGGTCCACGTGATCGTGATGGTGCCATCCACATTCTTCACGATGCTGTTGATTGTGGGCTGATCACCGCCGCCACTGACGGGGATGAAGAGCAGGTACTCCGCGTCACCACCGTTGTAGTTCCAGCGGATGGTCTTCTTGCCGCCGAGTTCGACCTCGGTGAGCTTGCCATCGGCTTCACGCATGGGGACGAGGCTGTTGCGGCTCCACGCTCCGGTGCCAGGGGCGTTGTAGGCGGCCAGTTGCTTGACCGTCTGCGTCGCCGTGCCAACTCCTGCCGTGACTTCGCCGACGCTGCCAGCGAGGCGCCCGGCGGCGTGGTTGTCTGCGCTGCTCGCCGCGAAGACGTTGTACTTCTTCGCCGGGGTCGGGAACGTACGGGTGTAGTTGCCCCAGTTGCCGGTGCCCACCCAGCCCAACTTGTAGTTGGCGGTCGTGGTCCATTCCAAGCGGTTGGTCGAGTTCTGGCCACCAGGCTGTTCACTGCTCATCGTGGCACCCGTGTTCGGGTCATCGGCGGTGCTGCCCAAGGTGCCGCCAGAGCGGTACACCGGGAGGCCACCGGCCATGCTGTTGCCCGGATCGTCGTCGTTCTGATAGTCCACGCCGAGGACAGCGCTGAGCCCAGCGTACGCGCCACCGAGGTAAGGCATCACACTGGCTTCCGGCTTGGTCTGGCCACTGTCGTAGTCGAAGTCTTCCGCTTCGATCGCGAAGACGCCGGTCGCCGTCACGGTCACGAAGAACGACTGACTCTGCACGGTACCGTTCTTGTTGCTGACCCGGCACCAGTACTGGCCGATGTCGTTCGGCTTCGCGCTGGTGATCACGTAGTCGGCGGTGGTCGCTCCGGCGATGTCCACGCCGTCGCGCTGCCATTGATATCCCGTGGCGAGGCTGGCCACTACTGACATCGTGGCGGTGCTGCCGGCGGCGAGGTTGAGCGAGGTAATGCCCGTCGGCGCCGTAACGGAAGGCGGGAGCACGTCCGTTGACTCGTACCAGGCGATGACGTCGCCCCTCATTTTCATACCATCGGTATTGTTCGCCGGGTCCGCATCACCTTCCTTGATGAAGGTGACATCGGCGCCGTCGCCGCCGCCGCCTTCGTTCCAGAGCACTTCCATGAAATAAGTCTTGGAGGCACTCAAGGTGATGGTGGCGCCGTCTGCCCACTCCGTTAGAGGGCACTGGTCAGAGCGTTTGTTTTCGGCCGCGCCGGAGCCGGGAGCGGTCCACTGATACTGGTTGCTCCATCCGGCTTCATTGGCGATGAGTTTCTTGTTGGCCGGCTTGTCGTCGGTGCTCAAGTACACGTTCGCGCCGTCGTCTGCGGAGACGAAGAACACGTAGTTGCCATTCGAGGGAGGCGTGAAGTAAGTGCGCACACGGCCGTTGTAGTTGTCGGTCGCGCCCCACGGTCCGCCGAACTGATTGACGACGGCAGTAACGTCCGCCGGGCGGGCTGATCCGTCGGCGATGGCCGTGGAGAAGGCGGTGAGGTCGCCCATGTCGCCAGAGGCATCATCCCAGCGCTCGTAGAAGGCGAAGCCCTTGAGCAGCGAGACGGAGGTGTAGGTGGCGGTGGTCCCCGCGGCGATCGTGTTGCCGGCGGTATCCTTCACGTCTTTCACCGTGAGGGTGTACTTGGTATTCAGCGTCTGCGCTGCAGTAGTGAGGCTCACGCTGAACCCGTCTGCCGAGAGCGCTGCTGCGGTGACGGCGGTAGCCGGAGCGAGGGTGTAATTGCCCGCCGCTTCCGCGGTCGCTGCGGTCACCGGCTCGGAGAACTGAATCCGAACGCCGGTCTGGCCCACTGGTTTGACCGAGACGAGTGTGGGCGGGGTGGCGTCCACCGTCACGGTCGCAACGCAGGCAGAGCTCACCACCTCTTTGCCGGACTGGTAGCACTTCACGGTGTAGGAGCCCGAGTCGGTGGTCTGACACAGGGGTTTCGTGTACGTCGCAGAGATCGCACCGGGAATCGCGTCAGCGCCCTTGTACCACTGATAGTGCACCGGATCACCCGTTGCCACGACCGAGATGGTCAGGGTCGAGTTCGCGGCCACATTGAGGGTGGCGGGGGGTTGGGTGGTGATAGCGATGGGGACCGGGGTGACTTTGGCGAACCCGCTGAACACGGCGATGCCGCCCGTGGCGTCGCCGTCGTTGTGCGCGGTCACGGCCATACCGATGGCGAGCTTGGCCGCCAGCGGTCCGTCAGTGCGCGGGGCCGCCTCGTTGCCGTTGAGGGTCGTCGCGTCGATCACGTACGGACTACCACGCAAGACGGACCAAGTGACGCCATCGGTGCTGTTGTAGCCCCAGAAACTGTCGCCGATGCGCTCGAGGCGCAGCCAAGTGTTCGGGTAGGCTGGGCGCACGACGGGCGCCGCGATGCCGATGTCGTTCGGCCAAGCACAGCCACTGCCACGGGCGTCACTGCGCCACTGGAGGCCGACTTCGTTCTGACCGGCGGAGCGGGTGGTCATGCTGGCGATGAACCGGTCGCCGCCGTCCGGATCGGCGCCGTCGCCGACCTCACGCGCCATCAGTTCGGCCTTGGACCAGCCGTCCGGCCCTTGGAGATCCTCGCACTTGACGACGTAGTCAAAGTCACCAGTAACGGTGATATAGGCGAAGTGGAAGGCGTCGGCGGCGCCCCAGATGTCGGCGCCGCCACCGACGATGGTATATTTACCACCGGCGAAAGTGGTGGAACCGGCGAGCGTGGTCGTGCCCACGTCCTGGTTTTTTAAGCCTGGGATCTGTGCCCAAGCTGCGGAACTGGCCAGACCGGCCACCAGAGCAGCTATGGAAACAGCCCTTAGGGTTGTTTTTGGCATAGTTAGTTTGTTTTTGTGCTTGTAACCATCCCACCTGTCGCTCGATGAGGTCCGGGTAAAGAGACTCCCCGGTTTGCTCAATCGAGCGCATTGCAGGTAGAACTTGCTAATATTTGCGAAACTGGATCTGCAAACGCAACAAGAAAGTTGCTATTATGCCGACTCGCGCATGAGTGCAGCCAAAAAGCTTCGCCAATCAGCAAACGCAAGAAGAAAATTGCTATTATGCCGACGCTCGCATGAGTGCAACCAAAAAGCTTCGCCGCCGTGAATACGCTCCCCACAAAGGAAAAGGGGGCCGGACTTGCGTCCGACCCCCTGAATCGTTCAGCCTCGAGGGCCTACTTCTTGATACGACCGAAGAGCATGGCGTCACTTGGCGTGAAGACATACGGGCTAGTCGCACCCGTCACATCCTGCCAAGGGCCCGTCACCGCGGGTGCCGCTTGCAGCGTGCCGCCGCCGGTCCATTCGATGGTGATCTTACCGTCCGTGCCCAGCTTGATGCTGCTGAACTTGGCCTCGTCCCCACCGCTCACCGGAATGAACAGGAGGTAGTCAGCATCACCACTGTTGTAGGTCCAGCGAATGGTTTGCTTGCCACTCAGAGTGACGGTCTTCGCCACTCCAGCGTCATCCGTCAGCGCGACCAGGTTGTTCTGGCTCCAGCCGGCGGAACCCTGGCAATTAAACTTGCCAATCGGCTGTGTGGTTTGAGTCGCCGTGCCTACGCCCGCAGTGACGAGAGCGATAGTGCTATCCAGCTGATTGTCGGCGCGACCATCGTACGACTGCGCAGCGAACACCTTGTAGGTGTTGCCGGTAGTCGGGAAGGTGCGGGTGTAATTGCCCCAATCACCGCCGCCGACCCAGCCAATCTTATAGTTGCTGGTGACGGTCCAGGCGCCACCGCGGGTGGAACCCCATTGGCCGCCCATGTTCTCACCGATGCTGAGACCGTGGAGAGGAGCGTTGGTATTCGAGAGCACGTCGCCGTTCCCGAAGTTATCCTTGTAGCGGTAGACCGGATGGCCGGGAACCGTGTCAGAAAGACCGGTGTCTCCGATTCTGGAATCCGTCGGGTTGTCGAGGTTGTGGTAGTCGACGTCGAACGTGGCGCTCAGGTTCGCGTAGGCCCCACCGAGGTAAGGCATGACACTGGCTTCGGCCTTGGTCTGGCCACCGTTATAATCCAGGTCCTCAGCCTCAATGGTGAAGGCCGTGGAGGAGGTAACGAGCACCTTGCACAGAGCGCTGGTGGCAGACCCATTGGGGTTGGTCACGATCACCTGGTACTGCCCGATGTTGTCAAGGCTGGCACTGGCGATGGTGTAGTTGGTAGCAGTGGCTCCGGCAATGTTCTTGCCGTTCAACTGCCACTGATAGGTCAGTTTGCTGCCAAAGGCTTGCACCCAGATGTTCGCGGATGCGGCCGGCGCGAGCGTGAGAGTTCCGACCGGTTGGGTCAGAATGCTCGGGGACAGGTTATCGACAGTCTCGAACCAGGAGATGAGGTTACCTTTCAGGAACGAGCCATCCGCGCTGTTCGCAGGATCGGCCTCGCCTTCCATGACAAAGGTCGCGCCCACACCATCACCGCCGGTACCTTCGTTCACCCGGGCTTCCATGTAGTATTTCTTACCCGCCGTCAGCGTGATGGTGTTGCCATCCGGCCATTCAGTATTGGCAAACTGATCAGAGCGCTTGGGGGCCAACTCACCAGAGCCAACGACAGTCCACTGATACTCGTTGCTCCAACCGGTTTCGTTGGCAATCAGTTTCTTGTTCGCCGGGGAGTCGTCAGTGCTCAGGAAGAGGTACGAACCGTCGTCCGAGGCGACGAAGAACACGTAGTTGCCGGTCTTGGCCGGCGTGAAGAAGGTGCGGATGCGAGCGTTGTAATTGTCGGCCGCACCCCAAGGACTGTCGAACTGGGTCACGGTGCCCGCTGCATCGGGTACGCGGACCGGGTTGGCGGTATCGTCCAGAGCGGTGCTGAACGCAGCCAGATCACCCAAATCGCCAGTGGCGTCATTCCAGCGCTCCCAGAACGCAAATCCTTTGAGCTCCTGGGCGGACATGAAGGTGGCCTTGGTATTGGCGACGATGGTGTTGCCGGAGTAATCCTTCACGTTGTTGATGGTGAGGGTGTACTCCGTCTGGAGAGCCTGCTTGGCTGTTGTCAACTTGACGGCGTTGAAGAAGCCCGGATTGCCTGCCATCGGCAATGCCTCGATCGCGGAGATAGCCAGAGCGGGGCTAATCGAGTAATTCGCCGCGTTGGTGGCGGCTGCGCCCATGGGCTCATTGTACGTGACCGTCACGGCGGTGAACGATCCGTCGGCGCGTGCGCTGACCAGTAGCGGAGCCACGGTGTCCTCGGTAACGGTCACCACAGTCTCG
>CAYPNF010000037.1:0-86089 GCA_964411985.1 uncultured Verrucomicrobiota bacterium | reverse complement strand
GCCGATCTGGATGCAGGCTTCCACCGCCCGTGATGGTGACGTTGACCCGATGGTGCAGCTCGGGAAAGGTGTAGATCAAACCTGCGCGTCCCCAGAACAGGTGCACCGCAGCTTCGACCGCGCGATCGTCGGAGTATCCATAGGAACCCGAGTTCAGGCGGAACTGGCCTTCATACCAGGCGGAAACCTCCATGGCCAGGTCAGGGGAGAGGAGTGGCTCCATGCCGCCCCAGCGAAGACCGGCGCGCACTACGGGGACCGCTTGGTCTTCAGGAAGGCGGAATGCTGGAGCGGTTTCGTCATCGCGTTCGTAGAAGACGTAACGGAACCCACCCCGCACCACGGCACTCAGCGGGATGAGAGCGTCCGGATTGAAGAGGTGATAGAGGCTCGCGGTTGCGCCCGCACCGTGCCCGGTAAAGGACTCGCTCTGGTAGAACTTGCCTCCTCGAACCTCATTGTAGGTGTAGGCATAGCCGCCGCCATTCACCCCGATCCCCAGATCGGTGTGCGGGGTGAAAACGCTATGAATGCCCAATTCCCCATCCACATAGACCGGGGCTGCAGCCACCCTCAGGGTGAGGTTGGTTTGTTGCAGGAATTCAGGGCGGTTTAGATAGTAATACGCGTAACTACTCAGGGGAGCGTGACCTTCAAAAGCCTGTTGATATCCTACCTCCACCAGATCGCGCCTGACAGGGTCAATTTGGGCTTGGAGTGTGCAACAAGCCAGCTTGCTGAACCCCACCAACCCAAGCAGGGTCAATGGGAGTGCACGCCACGCCGCCTGACCCCTTGCTTGAGGTTCGGTTTTGCTCGATCGCTTCGGGAAGGCTCTCACCCGCATCCAGGAGATCAAGCAGCGGTTTTGGCCGGCTGTCGATTCCATTCTTCTCAGAGATAAGTGTCGACGATGTGGCCTTACTTGGGTAGAGTTTGCCCGTAAGAAAGACTGTACTCTAACCCCATAACTGAGCCTAACGTCATGCCACTTTCCAAAAAACTCACGGCGGAATTCATCGGTACTTTCTGGCTGGTCTTTGGCGGATGCGGGAGCGCGGTGCTCGCTGCGGCCTTCCCCAAGGTGGGAATTGGGCTGCTGGGCGTTTCTCTCGCGTTCGGCCTTACGGTTCTAACCATGGCCTATGCCATCGGCCACGTCTCGGGCTGCCATCTCAACCCGGCCGTATCGATCGGGCTATGCGCAGGCAAGCGCTTCCCGGTTGCCGAACTGTTCCCTTACATCGTGGCGCAGGTAGCGGGTGCGGTCGCTGCAGCCGGCGTGCTTTACATCGTCGCAAGTGGAGGTCAGGGGTTCGCGCTGAAGGATGGTTTTGCCTCCAATGGCTACGGTGAGCACTCCCCGGGACAGTACTCCCTGCTGGCATGCTTCGTGGCAGAAGCAGTGCTGACTTTCATGTTCCTGGTAATCATCCTGGGTGCCACGGACAAACGCGCGCCTCAGGGGTTCGCACCCATCGCCATCGGCCTGGGCCTAACCCTTATCCACCTGATCGGCATTCCTGTCACCAACCTTTCCGTGAATCCCGCGCGCAGCACGGGTCCCGCAGTTTTTGTCGGAGGCTGGGCGCTCTCGCAGCTCTGGTTGTTCTGGCTCGCCCCGATGCTGGGGGCGCTCGCCGCTGGACTCTTCTACCGCAACGTGATCGAGGAGCCATGAAAACCAAGGAACTCCTCCGGAAAGCGGCCGCCTTATCCGAACCTTTCCGGGTGAGCAAAGGGGGCGGTTTTAACCTCCATGACTTTTCCCCAAAGGACACGCTGGGCTTCAAGGACGAAGATAAGCCCAGGGCGAAGGAGGCGCTTGCGATGGGCATTGAAGCCCTCGCGCTTCTGCAGGAGAAGCTCTACGCGCAGGATAAGTGGGCGCTTTTGCTCATTTTTCAGGCCATGGACGCTGCCGGGAAGGACGGGGCCATAAAGCACGTGATGTCCGGCGTCAATCCGCAGGGCTGCGAGGTCTCCTCTTTCAAGTCCCCTTCGGCAGAGGAGCTCGACCACGATTACCTCTGGCGCTGCATGAGGGTCCTGCCCAACCGAGGCCACATTGGGATCTTCAACCGGAGCTATTACGAAGAAACCCTCGTGGTGAGAGTCCACCCGGAGTACCTGGTTCACGAGAGGATCCCGGAACGACTGGTTGGAAAGGGTATTTGGAAGGAGCGCTTCCGCGACATACGGAACTTTGAAGATTACCTCAGCCACAACGGGGTGGTGGTGCGCAAGTTCTTCCTCCACGTGTCCAAGAAGGAACAGAAACGACGCTTTCTGGAGCGAGTTAACAACCCGGAAAAACATTGGAAATTCTCCGCGAGCGATGTCCAAGAGCGCCAGTATTGGAATCAATACCAGGAAGCCTATGAGGACATGATCCGCCAGACCGCCACCAAGGCGGCCCCCTGGTACGTCATCCCTGCCGACAACAAGTGGTTCACCCGGCTGGTGGTCGCCGCTGCCATCATTGAGACCCTAGGCTCGCTTGATTTGGAGTATCCCGAGGTTGACTCGGTGAAGCTGAAGCAAATCGCCGCGTCCAAGAAAGCTCTCCTGGGCGAGTAGGGTTTCCGCGGTGAGGGATGTGTCAGTCAGATCTCCACCGTTTTGCCGGGGATCGGAGCTGGGTACCGACCTTGTGCGTCCGCTTGAACCGGTGCGGGACTCTTTTCCGTGAGCTGATCCACGTTGGGGCAGAAGCGGAATTGTGAGGCGAGTGCTTCCTCCCAGGTAATGAGCCGGCCAGTGTGGACTGCGGCACGCCCCATGATAGCGCCAAGGTTCGAGAGTGCGGCACGCCGGGTCTCATTGTGGGGGCGGTCGTTCCGGATCGCGCTCAGCAGGACGTCCCACTCTGCCTGCCATGGGTTGATGATTTCACGCTCGGGCCGCCAGGCTATGTTCCCCTGTTCAGTGCGTTGATCCTTGTAGATCCAGGAAGTGGGCGCGTGAATGTTGCCCGAGAATTTTCCTGCGCACTTGGTGCCGTGGACAAAAGTCCCAAAGTCATCGTGGCAATTCGGTATGTACCGACCCGTTACCAACGCCTTGGCGCCATCCGCAAAGGTGTACTCGATCGAGTAACTGTCAAGATTCTGGCTGCAATCGGCGCTACCGGCGAATCGCCCCCCTATGCCGTGGGCCGAGACCGGATAGGAATCCTTGATCCAAGAACATTCAAAATGCCAGGCAATGAACTCTATAAAGAATTACTAACCAATTAGTTATGAATAGTGTTTATGTTGGCTTAGGCTCAGTAGTATATGCACAGCATATCATTTCCTTCGTTCCGTCCCACGGTTGCGCACTATCGCTCATAGCAACCGGAATTCGCTTGGAAGCGGGTTCTCTGGAGCGAAACCAGAAGGAAAAGTATCATGCGTAGTTCAACAGTCAGTACCACAGCCACCCCCACCATCGACGCCATCCGCCGCAACACCGCCGCCTTACCGGAACCGATCCGGAACCGGCTCTTCCAGTACCTGTCGCAACCGCATAACGCTTATGATGCGCACAAGGTCTCTGAAGGGAAGGTCTCCGTCCTGGCAGACGGCGCTTTCAAGCTGGCCGATGGTTCTGAAGTGTACCTGCCACCAACGGAAGACAGCGAAGTCCTGTACTTCGGTTTTCGTGGTCGCGTCGACTACAAGGCCTTGTTCGTCACCAGTGACGGTGGGTTGGCAGTCTGGAAGGATACGCACGAGTGCTACCGGGTCGACGTTGCGCAGGCCTGGGCGTGGATCTCTGCCGGAATGAGCTGGGAAGACGGTTGGAGTGAAGGCACAGCCTGGAGTCGCTTCGCCGAGATGATCCTGCGGACACTCTGCCAAGGCTTGCGCAATCCGGTGTAAACTCTTGACGGCACCTGAAGATGGTCTTAGGTAGTAATTACTCGGCAAGAAACTGCAAGGCTAGACAAGGCATGGCATACGGGACTCCCGTCCGGTGAACAGGGAGAGTAAAACGGAGACTCGGGTAACTCTGAAGTCTCGCAACCAGAAAGCTAAAATGGATAAATGCCAAAGTCAGTTGCAGTCCGATCCGAGCGAAAGTGCTGTACGCCGCAAGGCTAAAAGGCGGAACTATGGCCTGTGCAAGTTCCGAGACACAAGCGGTTGGTTTAACCAGTACGGACCTTATGCACTCTTCGACGAGCGCAATATCATGCACGCCTGTCAGCTAACGCTTCGGGATGCCTGTGAGCTGCTCGACGTGGTGGACATACCAGCCTAACCGCGTACGCCTTCACCAAACCCACTCGCTCACCACGGGTGGGTTTTTGTTTTCTCGACTCACCTATGGGTTGACCAATTATCCACAGGGAAACACTCCTTTGGCAGCTTGTGGACTGCGACTAGGTGCTTTGTCTTCTCGGTTAAACCCTTAACTTGAGTTAAGGCTTTGGCGACTTCCGCCGCTTGCACCAGCATGGTGACGTAAGCTCCAGACTTCCCAATGAGCCTTGCATACTCGGACAGGCCGCCGCGCTTGCCTTTGCCGCCTTTGGCTGGAAAAACATGCCACCTAAAAGGCTCTAGGAGCGACTTTGTTTAGGTGTCCGCTATGGTGACACCCAGGAAAAAGAAAACTCCCACCAAACAGGGTGGGAGTCCCAAACGTGCTTTTTTCGGCATCCCGCACGAAGGACTGGACGAGCGCCGCCGCTCTGCCGAAATTGTTATGCGCTGCGGAACCGCTCGAGACAGGCAGCGTTGCCGACGGCGACACCGTACATCAAAACGAAGGATCGGAATTCCTGACCCTTCTGCATGTCGTACCAGGACCGCATCTGCAAACTGAGTCCGGTGTTCGGTTCGGTCACGTTCTCGATGGAGCCAGGGACCGGAGTAGTCGGGATGGCAGGCACGCGAGTCGCAATGATGAGTGCTTCAGGTGTACCACCAATGGCCCAGAGTGCTTCGGCATTGGCCGGAAGCTGCGGATACTCGATGGTAGCCACCCCATGAACGTTACCAAGCTCACCGCTGCGGACAGTACCGGAAGGACTGCCAGGGTTGGCCACCAGGCGCGAGTCCTGACTCAGGTACTCGTACCCGTCGGAGTTGGTCAGGAAGAACCGGCCAGCACGTGGCAGCTTGCGCACGTTCAGCTTCTTGTTGAGCGCCACGAGCGAGCCGATATCAGCAGCGGCAGGAGTCAGCAAGGTGCTGTTGGTGAAGTGCGCCGCAGTGACGAGCTCGAGTAGATCGGTCATCATGCTCAACCCAAGTGCGTGTGCGGCGTTGCGTGCGAACCGTTCGATCAACGGAACCGCCGTGCTAGAACGTTCAACGTCATTGAATCCGTACGTCACATGCTTGAAGCAGTCGACCGTCAGATCCACTTCTGTCTGAGCCGCTGCACCGGCCACGTAGCCGTCGGTGGTAGAGTAGTCGCTCGCAGCCATGGCCGAAGGCAACTGGACTTTTATGAGCTGGTTGAACAGGACGGCGTCCTGGCTGAAGTCGGTGGTGATCCGTGACAAAAACGGAAATTCTTCCAACAGCGTGCTGAGAATTCGTTGCGCGATCAGGGTTCCGTTTGCTGTTCCGAGACTGTTAGGCATATGCGTGTTTTACTTTTGAGTTTGAACTGAACTTTTGCAGCTTCTGAGCGTACGACTCAAAAGCGTTTCTGGTTGGTCGTTCGGCGTAGATGGTCGGGATCTCCCGGCCATTGGCTTGCTGTAGGTTCTGGATCATCTCAGCAGCTACTGCCGGTTGTTCCAGGGTCAGGCTCGCCAAAAAGTCAATTGTGCGTCGGCTGGCTTCCGTACCGGCCAGAGCTTCGGCAACGTCATGGCGAGCCACTTCCACCTTGAGTTGGGTCACCTGTTGCCGCAGTCCGGCATTCTCGGCCTGGACCGCGGTGAAGGCTCCGCGATCCAAGGCCAGCAGGTTCTGCGGGACGTTCTTGAGTCCGGACCAGTTGAAAGCGTTTCCGCTGCGGAGTGGAGCGAGAACCTTGTCCACGAAACCAAAGGCCTTTGCTTCTCCGGCTGAAAACCAAGTTTCGGCAGCCATCAGTCGTTGAATCTCTGCCAACGGTTTACCACTGCGTTTGGCGTAGATCCCACTCAGGACGGTCTTCCATTTGTCCAGAACGGTTCCGGCTGCGCGTAGATCATCGGCTCGTCCCGTCATACTCAGGCTCGGGTCGTGAATCATCAGCAGTGCGTTTTCACTCATCGAGACTTCGCTGCCTGCCATGGCGATGATGGAGGCGACGCTGGCGGCAACACCTTCGATCTTGCAAACCACCTTCGACGGCCACGCCGCCAGGATGTCGAAAATGGCCAACCCATCCGTAACAGATCCGCCAGGACTGTTGACGTGGACAACAAGGGAATGATCCTTGAGTTGCGCCACCGCATCCGCGAAGAGTTGGGACGGTCCGGCGATCACGTTGTGAAACCAAATTCCTGCCACCTTGGTCTCGGAATTGGCGTCGATAGAAAACCAGTCGTTGTTGTTCATTGGACAGGTGAATGGATCGGACTCTTGGTGGTGAACTTGGCGATCAGCTCTTCAGCACGGCATTCCAGCCACAGCGGGTCAATGCCACCGTCAGGACGGCGAAGCATGCCGTCCGGCACCAGCGGCCCGGACTCGATCCAACGCACTACCGTCGGGTAAGCGCGACCCACCCGCCGAGCCATTTCGCTCTTGTTGACAAACACTGGTGGCACATTGGCCGGATCAAATTCGCCGTTCATACGTTCACACCTTATGACATGCTGTGCCGCTCGCATATTCTTCATGTGTCTTCCTTTGCCTTTGGAAGGCGAGAGCTGCTGAGTTGCTCAGATCAGCCAGGGTCGGCCTTTTCTGTGGTGTCTGCGCTCGCTTACCGTACTGCCGATAGGCACGGAACTTCGGGTGCGCCTTCAGCCATTCCACTGCACTGTCGAACGTGTACCGCTGCGGCACGATCTCGCGGAAACCCGCGTGTTTCATGGCTGAAACGTAGTTTCGTCCGCGCTTCAACGCGTCCGCCAACTCTTTGAATGTCAGTAGTTCAATGGTCATAAAGTCCAAGACTTGCGGTGTTTTTTTTGTTTTTG
Source organism: uncultured Verrucomicrobiota bacterium (assembly GCA_964411985.1). Taxonomy (GTDB): domain Bacteria; phylum Verrucomicrobiota; class Verrucomicrobiia; order Limisphaerales; family J093; genus CAYPNF01. The sequence continues at coordinate 79,011 of CAYPNF010000037.1, read as the reverse complement.
GTTTGCCGGAGAAACAACCTGCGGTGAGCCCAGGCCCGTATCGGTCCCCCTGGAACGGGAGCCTTCTAACTCGTCTCTCACCCACGGGAAGGCCTGTCCTGCTTGCGCTGTAGCCTGTCCTACGCGTCCTGATGCGCGGAGAGTATCAGGACAGCCAACGCGGTGCTGGCGCGTTCTAGGAAACCTGTTGGCAACAGGGTGGCAACGAGGCTGCGTAGGCACAGCGTTTCTTTCGAGTCCGTGGGTGAACATAGGAAGGAAACAGCAAAAATCCGGAGAAAGTCCGGTCGTTCGCGAAATGCGCCAAGCCAGGCCACCCACTTCGCCGTCGTGCTGGTAGAAGTTTTCTTTGATCCTTGGGTGGGTCATGGTGTCGCCTTCTCCAGTGCTCGCGCTGCTTCCTTGTGAGCCTGGAGCCGGTGGAGCGCTTCCACGCACTCCGGAGCAGAGTTGGATCGTATGCCAATGACTATGGCTTCCGCTTCGGTGCCGGTGGGTGTCCGGCTTTTCAGGACTCGCCTTGCTACTTCGATCCAGGCCTTGGCTTTCGCCTGTTCTCGATCCCAAAGCGCGACCCATGCAGGGTCCAGCGGATCGGCCTTGGGAAGGTTGGGAAGGGTATTTTCAAGTCCATTACACGCTGGCCTGTTTTCCGTTCTGGGAAGGTTGGGAAGGGTATTTGGCCTATCCCTTTCACTATACATTACACACACCTTTTTATTAGGGAGTGTGTCCACACAGCGCTTAGGTATAGAAAAAAGCCTTCCCAGCCTTCCCAAGTATTGGTTCTGGGAAGCTTGGGAAGGGTATTCTTGAGTCGGTTTCACGTTATAGCTCCATTTTCAGGGTTACGCCACGGTATCCTTGTATGTAACGGTCCTTACCTTCGAACGTCTCAACCAGGCTACGCGACTGGCTCACGGAGAAGTTGCGAAGCATGAGATCCGGCAAACGGCATTCCACCATGTGCCGTGGGAACGGCTTCCACTTTCTTGCGGTGCAGAAGGTGTAGTACGCTTCCACCAGCTCAGACTTGGGAAGGTCTTCGCTGGCGTCGACTACCACGCACTCGGCAACGAAGCGGTCAAGGCTTTCGGACTCGGCAAGTAGGGAGTCGACTCTTGACGCCTGGTCGGGTGTCAGGACGTAGTCGCCGGTCTCGCGGATCTCGCTTAGGAGTTGGATCGCGCCTTGGATCGCCCAGAATAAAATGCCTTCACCTTCAGTCTCCACCAGGTGCTGGCCGAAGTTGGGTATCTTCTTGGCCGGTGGTGGCGCTTCGAAGCGGACGATAAGAAGCCGCCGCCGCCATGCTCCAACGTCACCTTCCAGGCGAATGCGCAGGCGCTCGTTGCAGGTGATCAGGACGTTGAACTGGCCGTTCAGGGTGAAGCTCGCGTTGCTTCCCTTCCGTTCGGCTTCCAGCGGGTCGCCGCCAACCAAGGCCTTGAGCGCACAAGCGCCTTCTTCTGTTAGGAAGTCTCCCGGCACGTCAGCACCGATCAGCAGGGTTTTCTTCGCCAACCGATAAAGCTCGAAGCGGTCAAGCAGGTGCTTGGTGCGAAGCTGGCCACAGTTCACAGCTCCAACGAGTAGCTGCGCCACCACGGCAAGCTGGGTTTTTCCTTTTCCAGCGTCGCCGTCCAGGATAACGAAGCGCTGCGCCAGGTTGTGCTGAAGGATCGCGGAACCAAACCAACGTTGGAGCAGGCTCGCGTCGTCTTCGGTGACGGCGGGAAGCAGTAGCTCGTTAAGAAACCGTGGACATGTGGCTTCGTGGTTGAACCGGATCGGAAGCGCGTTTCGCGAGTAGTGCTCGGGTGCGAACAGAGATCCGACTGGCTCAACTGGATCGGCGCTTTCGTCAAACTCCAGGACAACGTTGGCGCAGTGAATGAAGTTCTGCCTTGTATGGAACGGGTTGCGCACTTCACAGATCCCGCGTAGACGAGCAGCAACCGCCGAGAGTGAACGGTGGGTTCGCTTGCTTTCGAGTTGCGCTAACTCGTCGCTTCCACGGGAGACCGAAAGCATACGCTGGCCTATCTCGTGAATGATCGTGTCGCCGGTTTTCTCCTTCCAAAGTCCGCTCTCTGACTCGTAGCGGTAGAAACTCTTCTCGTCGGGACAATGCAGGATCGTGTTTTCCTTTGCGTAAAGGCCAGCCCAGAAGGCTTCGTTGACCGCGTAACGGCCTTCGTCGCCAACCAGCGGCGGTCCAAACTCTTGTTCGACTTCCTTCCACGCTCCGTTGACCGGCAGGAACATCTTCGGCAGCTTGCTCAGTGCCTTTTCCCGTTTGGCCTGGCGCTCCGCGTCAACCTGCTCGCGAAAAGCCTTCTTGGTGAAGCCAAGGCGTTCGGCAAACGCGGTGAGCAAGTCGCATTGCATTGCGTTCTTGAAACCTGCCGCCATAGCGACCAGTCGCCGGTGGTGTGTCTCCTGGTCGACTCCCTTTGCCGCCAAGATCGCGCTTTCTTCGCGGAGCAGTAGGCGCACCGCCAGCGGTTCGTGATCGGACTTCGGGTCGACTGGCTCGGCGCTCATGACAAGTTCTCTCCAGAACGCACCGAAACCTTGGCCAAGAAACTCCCGGCAGTCGTCAACGCCTTTGCCTGGACCGTTCAAGGGAATGCGTGGAAGCGCCACCGGCAAGCCGCTAAGTGACGCCAGGTTGACGGCGCTGCGGGAGAACTCGGCATTGGTAGCCGTGTCGGAGTCTCCAAGAAAGAGAAGCCTTTCCGGCTTCGTGCAGGCTATCGCTTCCGGTATTCCGGCAAGCAGCTTTACGCCGGTCTCCGTTCGGGTGTAGGTGCCAAAGCTCGGCAGGCCAATGGCCTTGACGCCAGCGTCAACCAAGGAAAGGCATTTGAACTCTCCTTCCACCAGGACCAGGTCGCCGCCTGGTGGCAGAGCGGAAAACCCTGGCGGAATATAGGCGCAGATCCCGCTTCCGACTTCCTGGTCGTACTTCTGACCGTTGCTCCTGGTCTTCGGTAGCCGCCAGCGCTTGAAGCCGGTAGGCTTGCCGTCAATACTCAGGTAGGGAATTTCTATGCTTCCGGCTTCGGGAGTGTCAACAAACCGAACTCCAGCGGCTTGAAGGGTTGGCTCAGAGATCCCTGGTCGTTTCGGTAGTTCACTCATCTCGATCTCCTTCCCAACTGCCAAAGCAGTCCTTCGAGTCGAATGTTTTGGATCTGATAGGCGGTCTTCAGATCGCGCAGAAGTTCGATGATCCGCTTGGACGCTTCGCCGTCTGTGAGTGAAGGCTTGGTGTTCATCGTCTGCTCCTTTCCACCTTGGCCTTGAGAAACAGGATCGCGGCCACCAGTGCAGCGTGGCGCTTGCGTGCCTGCTCGGGATCGAGTACCTCGCCTTTGGTTTGAGTGGTAGTCTTGGCTTGGCGACGGTTGCAACGTCCCAAGCCTTTCTTATTACCGCGTTTCATTTCCCGCTCCTTTCGTTAGTTGCTCTTCCTGCATCCGTTCGACACACGTTCCGCCGCGTGGCCTGCGCCACTCGAAGCCGTGGTTGATGATCTGCTCGACTTTGCGCCTGGTGCTGCCGGACGCACGGCTCTTGCGAAGGTAGCTTTTCATGGTGAGTGCGGAGTTAGGCCAGCGCGTTCACGCATCATCCGGCTGTGTGCGCAGATCTGTGCGGCCACGTCCACGGCCTTGCTGATGGCCTTACGGTGCCTGACCAGTTCGGGAGTTTCCTGGCAGATATCGCACTTGCACGGGTCTGCCACCTTGACTGGCTCGTTGCCGAAACTGACGGGAATAGGTTGCGCTTTCATTACGCGGTCTCCTTTCTGCGGGAGATAATGAATGCGCGAAGCTCCACCTTAGAGAAGAAGGTGTTTTTCCCTGCCTTGTACAACCGCAGGCCTTGCTTGGCGAAGCTGCGGATGGTGTTAGCGCAAAGGTCGACTGTGTCCTTTGCCTTGTTGATGCGAACCAGGTCGAAGCTTTGATCTTCGCCTGCCGACTCGATACGATCGTCTTTCATTGAGCCTAAAATGGCTCAGGAAAGGTCAACCGTATTCTGGCAACGAAGACTTTAAGTGCCGGTTTTCTTGGGTCGGCCTGGACTCCTGAAGGAGAGTCCCATTGCAAGAGCGGATCGCCGGATCGTTCGCTCGTCACACACGAACTTCGGGAGCTTCGCGGCCACGAACCGCACCAGGTCGGAAAGACTTATTCCTGACCGCAGGCCAGTCTGCACCGAGTAGAGAGCCACAGCGTGGTCAACAGGGTCCACGATCAGTTCGCCGTGGTTGGTTCTGGTCGTGGTCCTGCACAACTGCGCCAGTCCTTCGAAGAAGGCTGCATCCTTTGCTTCGCACGCGTCGACAAAGTAGGCTGCGATCTGTCTACGATAGGCCAGGATCAGGTCTTCCTTGGCGGACTTGTAACGAGCCAGCACCGATCCAATCTCAAAAGCCTTGAGTGCTTTCTTGGGTATCTGTCCGCTCTTGGCCTGGTCGCAAATTCGCAACGGCGACAGTTCGGCATAGTCTTTCCGTGTGCGCCGTGGTTGTCGTCCCTTCTTCATGGTCGGGTCTCCTTCGTTGGTAATGTCAGTGCCGGAAGCGCGTCGACGTACTTGCGCAATGCTTCCACTGGGAGCTTGGTGTAGTGGTCGCTCATGGCGTCGGATAGGTGGCCTGCCAACGCTTTAGCGGAGCTTTGATCAGCTCCGCCTACCTTGACGTAGGTTATGAAGCTGTGCCTCAGGCTGTAGAGCGTTAGCGGGTTGACGGATCGCCTGCCGGTTCTTCCTTGCTTTGGGTTCGCTCGGGTTTCCTTCTCGGCTAGTCCGCTGGGGACAAGCATCTTCTTTCGGAAGATCGCGGAGAATGCTTTAGCTCCTCGGTTGTGGTATAGCTCGGCCTGCGCCGGCCAGAGATATCCAGAAGTCTTGCTCTCCTTCTCGCGAAGCTTTAGCAGGAACTGGAGCAACTCTTTCCTGATAGGACTCTTGACAGGAACCTGCGTCTTCTTCCTTGTCCAGTGAATAACACCTTCCGGAAGGTCAACCTGTTCCCATTTCAATAATATGAGTTCCACCGGAGCTTGGCCCGTGTAAAAACCCGCCAGGACTATGAACTGCCAAAACGGAGACGGCGCAACTTCCAAGAGCTTGTTGAGCTGCTCCGGAGTGAATGGAATTCGCGCATTTTGACGCTTCTCGCTGGTCAGTTTGCCAAGGTCGACAAACTCGGCTGGGTTCCGCGTAACCCACTCGTTTTGCTCACAGTAACCGAAAAACGTGTGCAACGTTTGCTGGTCAAGCATTACCGTGCCAATGCTCACCTGCTCAGATCGACTCAGCAGGAAGTTGCGTGCAATCTCAACACCAATGCTGGTCAAGACTGGCATTGCGTCGCCTGCATTGGTGAACTCCAAGAAGCGCTTGGCCAAGATATCGCACCGCACAAGCGTCGACTTTCCAAGCTTGCGCCTTCGACAGTCGCTCAGCCATTCAGTCATGCAAAGCTTCAAGCTTCGCCTGACTCCGGTTGTGGGCGCGCCACCAAGGCTTGCGTAGACGCTTTCGAGTAGGCCTGCCTGGCTCGAAGAAATCAGCATTTCCACCTTGCGCAGCTCCACTTCGGCTTCTTCCCGGACCGTCTTCTTTGTGCTCTTGAAGTAACTCCGTCCATTGGCTCGCCAGCCGAGCCACCAAAACTTCGACCTTTTCTGCTTGTATAACCAAGGCATGAAATAAAACTAGACTATATGAAGAGTATATGCAATCATTAACGCTCAAGACGGTTCGTTATAGGAAATAGCCAATGAATAGGGTGTTCTTGAGCTTCGGTGAGCGGTTTCTTGCTTGATCCAAAAACACTCGTCGATTTGATGGATCATCAGTTCGATGAAGATCCCTCCTGAAGACCACATGAACTGATACGGATGCCCTGGACTCAATTGCCACAGAAGCTCGTTTTCGCCCTTCGGAAAGGGACCCATGAAATACCCGGGATCCATTCGATAGGCGCGAATCAGCTGAATGTCCCCCATGGCCCCATCGCGGATTTTCCGAATCATAGCCTGCCGCGCGGAGGAGTGGCGGCACATGAGCCCAGTGGCGATCTTGAGGTTTTTCTTTTCCGCTGCCTCCCCGGCCCGCAGAATTCGCTGAATCCCACCCGGATCGGCCGCGAAGTCTTTCTCCATGAAAACGTTGATCCCTTTTTCGACCGCGTACTCCAGATGCGGGGCACGGAACGCTGCGTGCGTCGTCAACATCGCCACATCCCCCGGCCGCAAACAGTCGATGGCATGTTTGTAGCCGTCAAAGCCTCGGAACTGACGCTCTCGAGGAACATCAATGCGGTCCCCCAAGGCCTGGGTGAGCGCCGCGTGGGCCTGATCCAGACGATCCTGTCGCAAGTCCGCCATCGCCACCAACTTGATGGGCCCGCCTGCTCCACTGCCCGCAGCTCTCTTCGTCCCAGCGTCGTCGCCAAGGACCAAACCACCCGCCGACATGGCGTTGCCCACCGCGCCACTTCCCCGCCCGCCGCAGCCGATCAGGGCCAGACGAATCGTGTTGTCTTCCGCCGCATGAACGTAGGGCAGGGGGACCCCCGCCAGGGCCGACGCGGCCGCGAGCTGGCCGGTGGTCTTAAGGAAATCGCGCCTTGAGTTCGTGGGTCCCGGGGCAGGCTTTTGCTGGATCATTCCACTATCAATCGCAAAACTAGGGCAAGAATCAAGTACAACGGTGAATGAAGCCTATTGAATCTACCAACTCCAGAGCGCTCCCTCGGGGGAATCTCTAATGAGCGCTTCTTTCGGTGCTGAGTCGGCCCGTCTTTTTGAGAAACCGCGCGGTGAGATAGGCCAGCGTGACGATTGCATAAAGCACACAAAGGCTCCAAAAGAGTGGGCGTGCCGAGCTAAGCCCACCGTTTACCCACACATTCCTCAGGATCACCAGGATCGTAGCTCCAAGCCAGAGGAAAGCCGAACCATACTCGGCAGCGATCAGGCGTCTCCAATTGAAGCGCATCTGGGACAAAGTTTGGCCCAGCCCTGAAAAGTTCGGAACAAGGCGATTAACTCGCGAGCAGTAATCTTCGAAATCCTGCCCGAACTTCTTGCGCAAGAACGCTTCTTCCGCAGCGATAATCGCCCAGTAGGCGAAGCTAAAGAAGGGGATCGCGACGCAGAGAAACAGTTTCGAATTGGAGGCGATGCCAACCCCAGCCATCATGAGCCCGTTGCCGACGTAGAGTGGGTTGCGGCAATGGGCGAAGAGCCCGCCCTGAACGAGCTTTTCGGCATACACCTGCCCCCCACGACCGCCCCGGATAATATAATCCAAGCCAATTGTAAATGCCCGTAGCAGCTGCCCTGCGGCCCCCACAAGGAAGCCAAGCACGCCGGCCACACGATAGTCAGTAAATACAGGTGAGCTGTTGAAAAGCAGCAACCCGTAGACCAGCGGGAAGAGACTATTGCGATACTGAAACAGGAAGTTGCCAATGCGAATTATCATTTGAGCGCGATCATCCCGCAAAAATTGTACCATTTGAAAAACACGTCGCAATAGCGAAAGCCGGCACGCAAGAGCATTTCGCGGTTTTCCAGGAGTTTGTAGGGAATGAGGACATTCTCAAGCGCTTCGCGTTTCTGAGCGATCTCCAGGTCGCTGTACCCGTGTTTCCGCTTGAGGTTGTAGTAGTATTGAATAAAGAGCCGATTGAAGACCGAGTCTTCGCCCTGCACTTTCTCGACGATGATGAGGCAGCCGTTTTGGTTCAGTCCTTCGAGAATGGCTTTCACCAAAGTGTCCCGGTAAAGTGGGCGAACGAACTGAAGGGTCAGCACGAGCAGGACCATCGAGGCGTTCTGGATAGCGATGCCCTGGTTGAGGTCGGTGCAAATCAACTCGTGCTCGCGTTTGAAGCCCTGCTGCGCCAGTTTTTCCCGGCAGCGTTTGAGCATCTCCTCTGAATAATCCACTCCAACGAACTTGACGCCTTGGGGCACCACCGCGTCCAAGTTCAAGAGGGTGGTGCCCGTTGAACAACCCAAGTCGTAGATGTTAGTGCCATCTACGGCGAAGTCGGTCGCCATTTCGGCGATCATCCGCTGCATTTCCTGGTAGAACGGCACGGAGCGGTCAAGCATGTCGTCGAAGACGGCAGCGACTTTCTCACCGAACGCGAAGTCCGCGACGGGTTGTGACTCTTTGAAGACTTCGTCTTTCATGGTTTTCATGCTCGGCAACCTGGTGCTGGCTTCAGTGTTTGATGTTCCTGAGACGCCTACAACGGCGCAGGTGAATTCCTCAGAGTTCATCGTTATAGATTATAGATTCCTGCAAACATCTCTAACGCTCGAAACTGGAGACTTCCACCGCCGGACAGGACAACCCCAAGTGCAACCCTCAGCCAAGCCTATCTTGGAGCAGATCCCGTACAAAAGCAATCCCCCTAATAGCCACCTGCTTGACAGAAATCACCTGATGGTCTGAAGTCCACACCTCATTTATCTAACTATGAAACGCCAAAACAGCCGTCGCGCAACCACGAGTAGCGGTCAAGTTTGCGCCGCCTGTCTATGCCTCAGTTCTGTCCTCCACGGATCGGAAAACGCTCCTCGTAAGCCCTTCGGGGAGTGGGTGGACACCCCTGAAAAGAAGGAGTTTTCCTTGCGTTTATGGTACCAAGAAGCTGAAGCCTACCATATCTGGGATGGCGAGCGTATGCACGATATTACCGTCGACAAACACGGCGAGAACTATGGCATCGATCGCACCCAAGGTGTGATCTCGATGGAGTACGGGATTACGTCGCGTTGGGCAGCGGATCTGAACTTGGGCTACGGCACGGTGGGGACTCGTTCCTTCAACGCAGGAGGGGATTCCGAGTCCACCACCGGATTATTGGACACCACTCTGGGTGTCAGGTACCTGATCTTTCGCGAGGGCGAGAATGTGGCGAACTGGGTCCCGACCATCACGTTCCGCGCGGGGGCCGTCCTGCCCGGCTCCTACGACCAGGATTTTCCATTTGCCCCCGGCAACAGTTCGGCAGCCATTGAACCTGGCTTCCTGTTCAAGAAACACTTCGGCTGGCAGGGATTCAGCCTGGTAGTGGACACTTACTACCGTTGGATGCGTACGAGCGGCGATGACCAGTACATGGCCTCAGCAAGTTTCCTACAGGAAATCAAGAACTGGAGAATTAATGTCGGCTACCGTCATTTCCAACAACTAACAGGATACAACTTGGATTTCAACGGAGTGGGGCAACCGTTGTCGTATTCACCCCAAGTGCGGGAGATCAGTGACTCCATTGAGGCTGGGTTCAGTTACTCCACTTCCAAACATAAGGTCATGTACGGCTTTCATTGCCGAACAACCTTGGATGGAAGTAACACAGACTCAGGGTTTTGGGTCGGAGGGTACGTCCAGGTACCTTTTCATTTTTGATACCGATCTCCATCTCTGCTGAGTGACTCATTGAACTTGCTGCCTCCTTGGAGGTCTAAGGTTCCGTGTTTGTGACCTATTCAGACTTAGTATGACGAGCGGAGTGAGCCGGGGTTTAGGACGGGGATGGTACGGGTTCGTTCTCTTCACGTTCCTGTTTCTCCTCACCGGGCAGCAACTACTGCGCGCGATTCTCCTGTTCCAGTTTTCAGGGCCAGAGGCTATTGCGGTCGGCGAGCTAGTCAAGGTGTTGGGAGCAGGGCTGCTTCGCGACCTCTGGGTGGCAACTGCGGCATGCCTTCTCCCTCTTGGATGGCATTGTTTTGCACCTTCTCACTGGAATACCCGGATTGCCTACCGCGGGCTCGTTCTGGGAAGTTTCCTGGGTTTCTTCTCCGTCCAGATCTTTCTCTGGATCAGCGAATACTTTTTCTTCGAGGAGTTCCGCTCCCGGTTCAACACCGTGGCGTTGGACTACCTGCTCTATCCACACGAAGTTTTTGTCAACATCTGGGACAGTTACCCGGTAGGCCGAGTGGTTGCTGCGTGCCTGGCATTGGGATCGTTGCTGGCATACCTTGCACACCGGTGGTATCCAGGTATTTGGACGGTGGAGCATTCTCGGTCAACTCGACTCTCCATTTTCGCAGCCCTGTTGCTGACCGTCGTGCTGGGATCACTCACCTTTTCCATCAAGGGCGTTCAGATAGGGTTGGAACGTGCGCTAAGTGAGATCGCCAACAACGGAGTATTGTCGATCACGGCCGCGGCTCTGACCAGGAACCTAGACTATGAGGCTTTTTACCGGACACTTCCAAAAAATGAGGCGTACGCCAGGGCCCGCAAGCTCCTGGAAGAACCCCAGACTCATTTTCTTGGCGATGGCCTCGAGACGCGTCGAAGGGTTGAGGGTGATCCGAACCGGCCCAAACTCAATGTCGTGATCGTCCTGGAGGAAAGTCTTGGGTCGGAGTTTTGGGGATCCTTGGGCAAGGCAGGGGCCTCCCTGACGCCCGAGATGGACCAACTTGCGACCCGAGAAGGGCTCCTATTTACCAACATCTTTGCCTCCGGCAACCGAACCGTGCGTGGCTTCGAAGGAGTCCTCTCCTCTTTTCCACCCTTGCCAGGAGAATCCATCGTAAAACGGGACCGCTCCGCCAACGTGGAGACCGTTGCCAGAGTCTTGAAGCGGGATGGGTATGAGACCGTATTCCTCTACGGCGGCCGGGGCCTGTTCGATGGCATGAAGAGCTATGCGATCAACAACGGATGGAGTCGTTTTGTGGAGCAGAAAGATTTCGCCCACCCCACGCACACGACCATTTGGGGCGTTTGCGACGAGGACTTGATGAAACGAAGTATCGAGGAGTTCCGGGCCCTGAATCAGGCTGGCAAGCCATTCCTGGGCACGATCCTAAGTGTATCCAATCACAAGCCCTACACCTATCCAGCTGGGCGAATCTCTGAAGATCCTCGGCAGAAGAACCGGGACAATGCGGTGAAGTATTCCGACTTCGCGCTGGGCCAGTTCTTCAAGGCAGCAAGGAAGGAAGCCTTTTGGACCAACACGGTTTTTGTAGTGGTTGCGGATCACGGAGCCCGAGTCTATGGCAGCCAGAGCATACCCATCCACTCCTACGAAATCCCTCTCCTGATCGCTGGCCCCGCAGTGGTGCATTCTCCCGCCCGAATAGGCGCTTTGGGCAGTTCTCTCGACGTGGCGCCCACCCTACTAGGCCTCATTGGGCGACCGTACGATACGGAGTTCTTTGGCCGGGATCTGATGAAGAGCCCCGCAGAGAAGGAGAGAGCCCTGGTCAATCACAACCGTGACGTGGGTATGTTTGTGGAGAATCACCTGGTGGTGCTGGGTCTGCGCAAGGGAGTCGAGTACTACTCAGGAGATCCCAAACGAGGCACCTTAGCTCGACATGATAGCCCAAGCCCGGAAGAGCGAGAACTCGAGCGAGATTGCATCGCCCTCTGTCAGGTGGCGGATGATCTCTACATGAACCATCGTTATCACATCGATCCGTGAGTGCCCAAAGGGATTCGTGCCTGTCTCCTTTTGTCGTCAGAACTGTGAGACAGCGAGCGGTAGTTGAACATTCGCACGCGGGATCCCATCCCACACGACATCGTTGGCAGAGGCCCGGCCAGCTTTGAGTCCGACTTTATGTGCAACGCAATCACTTCCAGCGTTCCCAGTTCCGATGCCAAACCCTGCGCGAGCTGGGGTGCGTGGTGGGCTCTCGCCGCGAGCCTGCTCTTGGTCCAGCAGCCGCTCCACGGCGCCGCTTTGCCCGCGGCGCGCCATTCGTTCACCGTAATTGCTCACCGCGCCAACCACACGCGTGCCCATGAGAATACCCTTACCGCAATCCAGCTCGCCATCGACGCTGACGTAGACTACGTGGAGATTGATGTCCGCCGTTCGTCGGATGGGGTGTACTTTCTGATGCATGACGCCACGGTGGACCGGATGACGGATGGCCATGGGCGGGGCGACGAGATGGCCTGGGCGCAGCTGCAAAACCTGCACGTGCGAGACCTGAAGCGCCCCGAACTCAGCCCAGACCGGATTCCCAGGCTGGAGGAGGTGTTCAGCCTGATTCGAGGAAAGATCCATCTCTACTTGGACTTTAAGGGTGGGAAACGGGCGGAGGTAGCCCAGGCCCTGCGGAAAGCTGGGTTGACCCATCAAGTGATCGTCTACGATGACCCTGAGAACGTGGCCGAGTGGCGGCGGACGGCACCGGAATTGCCGATCATGGTTTCGTTGCCTCCAGAGACAAAGACTCCCGGACAACTGGAAGCGTTCTTAACCAAGACCCAGGTGGAGCTGCTGGATGGTGACTGGGCTGACTACTCGGCCAGTATGCTGGAGACCGCCCAAAGATTAGGGGTGCCAGTCTGGCCAGACATTCAAGCCGAGCGCGAGGATTCATCCTATTTCGAGAAAGTACTGAAACTGAACTTCGCGGGAGCGCAAACCGACCACCCCGAGGAGCTTGTCGGTTGGCTCAAGGGGCAGGGGAGGTTCTCCCCGAGCAAGCAAGTTACGGTGGCCAGTTATTACTTTGGTAATTATCACCCCGGCGATCCACGTAATGCGAAAATGAAAGGGGATACTTGGAGTGAATGGGAACTGCTTAAAGCGGCAAAACCGAGATTTGCTGGGCATTCCCAGCCGAAGGTCCCGCTCTGGGGGTATGCCGACGAGTCGGATCCCAAAGTCATGGCCCAGAAAATCAATGCGGCTGCGGACCACGGCATCGACGCCTTCATTTTCGATTGGTATCATTACGAGGACGGGCCTTTCCTGGAGGGACCCATCGATCGTGGGTTCATGCATGCCACCAACAATCATCGGCTCAAGTTCGCCTTTATGTGGGCCAACCACGATTGGCTCGAGATCCAGCCGTACCACCGGGGTACGCCTCAGAAACTGGTTTTTCCGGGGAAAGTCAGCCCTGCAGCGTTTGACCGCATCTGTGATCATCTCGTAAAGGACTATTTCCAACATCCGTCCTACTGGAAGATCGACGGGAAACCCTACTTTTCTTTCTACGAGCTCAGCAAACTTCTCGACAACTTTGGCACTGTACCGGCGACACGCGAGGCTCTGGATCGTTTCCGGGAGAAAGTCAGAGCTGCGGGCCTCCCAGGGCTCCATCTCAACGCCGTCGTGTGGGGACAGCCCGTGCTGCCCACAGAACAGAAGCCTGTGGATCCTGCAAAACTGGTCCACGACCTGGGTTTTGACTCGGTGACCTCGTACGTCTGGATTCACCATGTGAGGTTACCAAAACTGCAGACCGACTACGACGAAGTGATGGACAACTACCAAGCCTATTGGGCACAGGCGGAGAAGATGTTCGATGTTCCCTATTTCCCGAACGTGACCATGGGCTGGGATCCGAGCCCGCGCGCTTTTCAAGAAGATGAATATGGAGATTTTGGATACCCGTTCACCAACACCATCTATAATAACACCCCCGAACGATTCCGCGCTGCACTTGAATTGACCAAGCAGAAACTGCTCCGCCGTGAGGGACAGCCTCGGATTCTGAATATCAACTGCTGGAATGAATGGACCGAGGGAAGCTATCTGGAACCGGACACCAAGACAGGAATGGAATATCTGGAAGCGGTCCGGCACACGTTCCCCACGACACCAGGGCCCAAGAATAAGGCTTCGGATTCACCGCTTCCTGCCCGATGAGATACCGGCTGATCCTTTTTGATTTCGACGGCACGCTCGCCGACACGCTCTGGTGGTTCCTCGACGCGTTCAACCAGGTAGCCGAGGGACTCCGTCTGGAGAGGATCGAGCCTGAGGCTTTCGAGCCGCTACGCAGCCTCGATACCGTCGCTCTGATGAAGCGCCTCGGTATCCCCCTCTGGAAAGTCCCCAAGATCGCTCGGCGGATGCGTTCCATGATGGCTGGTGAAACCTCGCGGATGAAATTGTTCCCTGGGATTCCAGAGATGCTGAGCAACCTCCATCAATCAGGGGCCGCTCTGGGACTGCTCACCTCCAATACACTCGAGAATGTGGAGGCTGTCCTTGGCGCCGAAAGGATGTCCAGGATGCAGCAAGTCGAGTGTGGAGTCTCCCTACTAGGAAAAGCTTCGAAACTCAAAAAGCTCCTCAAGCAAGCGCGAGTTTCCCCAGCGGAAACAATCTTCGTCGGCGACGAAGTACGCGACGTGGAGGCAGCCAAGACGGCTGGGGTTGCGTCCGGCGCGGTATTGTGGGGGTACCACTCGGAGGCGCTTCTCCGCAGGCATTCCCCATCCTTCTGTTTTTCCAGTCCTACCCAACTAGTGCAGCAGCTGGCCTGAGGTACGTACCGGGCGTAAGTTTATTTCCTTCCGCAGCGGCTTCATTCCTTTCCTGATAGAAGATAGGAGAACATGCCGTCGCGCAGCTTAGGCTCAAACCAAGTGCTCTTCGGAGGCATGATGCCTCCCGCGTCAGCAATCTCCATGAGGTCACGCACGTCGGTAGGGTGCATGGCAAATGCGCAAGCATACTCCCCACGGTTTACCAAACGTTCAAGTTCTGGGGTCCCGCGTATGCCGCCAACGAAGTCGATCCGCTTGCTGGTGCGCGGATTGTCGATCCTCAGGAGGGGATCGAACACATGCCGCTGCAGCAAGGTAGCGTCCAAGGCCTCCACACCGCTGAGTCCCTCCGTGAACTGGGGCTTGAAACGCAGACGATACCATCTCCCTTCCAGGTAGCTGAACACCGAGTGCTTCGACGAAGCCGCGAGGTCGACGTCAGACGACACATCGAAGACCTTCCCCAACCTGCGTAGGAAAGTTTCTGCATCATCGCCGTTCAGGTCTTTCACGACCCGATGATAGGGGAGAATTTGGACTGACTGGTGCGAGAAGAGGACCGAGAGAAAATGGGAGCTGCCCCCGGCGCCTTGCCGGCTCTGGAATATGCGGCCCGCTGCAGCGGTTCGGTGGTGTCCATCGGCAATATAGAGCCTCGGCATCCGCGCAAACGCCGCCTCGATGCTCCCGATGTCAGGCGACTCCGTGATGCACCACCCAGCATGTTCAACCCCATCCGACGCTACAAAGGCGATTGCTGGTTTGGTGGCGACATAGGTCTGAATAATCGCCTCCAGGGCAGGGTCGTGTGGGTAGAGCAGAAAGGCCGGCCCGGTCTGTGCCTGCACCGTCTCGATGTGGCGCACGCGGTCATCCTCCTTTTCCACGCGGGTAAACTCATGCCTCCTCACGATCCCCTCCAGATACTCCTGGCAACTGGCCACCCCCACAAAGCCGGTTTGAACATGGCCCCCCATCTTCTGGCGATAGAGGTAATAGCTGGGTTCAGGATCCTGAGAAAGACAGCCGCTGGACAGAAGGCGAAGGAAAGCCCGGCGGCCGGCGTTGTAAACCTCCGGGGAGTAAGGGTCAGTTCCAATCGGGAGGTCAATTTCCGGTTTGCTAATGTGAAAAAAACTGTCATTATTACCCTTAGCGAGGTGACGGGCTTCCTCGGAAGAGAGTACATCATAGGGAAGCTCGCAAATCCGCGAGGCAAGGTCTGGTCTGGGGCGGACTGCAGCAAAGGGTTTGACAGAGGCCATAGGTAATTCGAGCTCGCAGCACCCTAACAATGGTGACGGGGGAAAGCACGCACAAATTATCCTCTTCATCACAAGGTTGCATCAAACGAGAGCCCATGGTAGTTTCCCAAAGAAGTATTGAATTCGATGTCTGAAGAACTGAACAACGACAGTAATCGCAACGACAAACGGAATGGAGACGTGCGCGTCCCTCCCCGCACTTGGCTGCTTTGGCTAGCGATCTTGAGCCTGATTCCCCTTCTGGTCTTCTTTAAGGACCGGACAGAGACCAAATTTAAACAGTTGGGGCACTTAGAGTTCCTTCAGTTGGCAGAAGGAACAAATCTGCTTGAGGCGACGATTCACTATAACCCCCAGTCCCCACTCCGTGAGGTCACCGGCCGCTACCGCGACATCGCTGCTGATGGGAAGATAGTTCCCTTTCGGCTGGAAACCAGGCTCTCCGAGGCTTTGGAAGACCGGCTGCTCACTAGCGGGAAGTTCAAGGTTGCAGAGCCGAACACGCTCCTGATGAACCTCTTTTACGGGATTCTGCCATTCCTCCTTCTTGCTGGGTTGATCTATTTCTTTCTCATTAGGCAGATCAAGATGGCGGGGAAAGGGGCGCTCAGTTTTGGGAAGAGCAAGGCCAAGATGCTGAACAAGGAGAAGAATCGTACTACCTTCAAAGATGTTGCGGGTATCGAAGAAGCCAAGGACGAAGTGTTCGAACTCGTAGAGTTTCTGAAAGACCCCAAGAAGTTCCAAAAACTCGGAGGGCGAATCCCTAAAGGTATTCTGATGGTTGGCCCGCCCGGAACAGGCAAGACACTCCTCGCCAAAGCGATAGCTGGTGAGGCGGATGCCTCTTTCTACAGCATCAGCGGTTCCGATTTCGTCGAGATGTTTGTGGGTGTCGGTGCCAGCCGTGTGCGGGACATGTTCGAACAGGCTCGTAAGAATACTCCCTGCCTGGTCTTCATCGACGAAATTGACGCGGTCGGGCGGAGCAGGGGGCATGGCCTCGGCGGTGGCAACGACGAACGCGAGCAGACACTCAATGCCCTTTTGGTGGAAATGGATGGGTTTGATACCACAGAGGGGATCATTATTATCGCAGCGACGAATCGCCCTGACGTTCTCGATCCGGCGCTTCTGCGCCCTGGCCGGTTTGACCGCCAGATTACCGTTAACCTGCCCGATGTCCGGGGCAGGGAGGCGATCCTCAAGGTTCACTCCCGAAACGTGAAACTGATTCCCGAGGTCGACCTTTCCGTGATTGCCCGCGGGACCCCAGGGTTCTCAGGGGCGGAGTTGGCGAACCTGCTCAACGAAGCGGCACTACTTGCCGCTAGGATGAACAAGAAAGCGGTGGGGTTGGCAGAGTTAGAGGAGGCTCGTGACAAGGTACGCTGGGGACGGGAACGACGAAGCTTGGCGATGACCGAACAGCAGAAACGTCTTACTGCTTGGCACGAGGCTGGGCACGCCCTCGTGAACGTGTTGCTGAAGCACACCCACCCTCTTCACAAGGTCACGATTATTCCTCGAGGCCAGGCTTTGGGAGCGACCATGTACCTCCCCAAAGAGGACACGCTCAACCGCGGCAGAAAGGAAATGCTCGACCTTATCGCTGTCATGATGGGCGGGCGAATCGCCGAAGAGATCAATTCAGGGGATATTTCAACCGGTGCAGCAGGTGATATTCAACAAGCGACCCAGATGGCGCGCGCCATGGTATGCAGCTTCGGCATGAGCGAGAAGCTTGGCATGGTCCAGTACGGAGACGACAACGAGTTTGTCTTTTTGGGACGAGACATGGTGCGTGGTAAAGACTATAGCGAGAGCACCGCCCGCGAAATCGATGCCGAGGTGAAGCGGATCATTGACGAGTGTTTCCAAGTGGCGAAGAATCTCATCGAGACCCATCGTGCTAAGTTGGAACTGATTGCTCAGTATCTTCTTGAGTACGAGACCTTAGATGGCACTCAGGTAGAAGAAATCATCAAGAACGGAAGTTTGCCTCCTCCGCCCCCTCCGCCCCAGACCGGCCCTCCTACGGGTGCGCAGGCTGCGACCCCGCTTCCCGAAGTGCCCAAGCCAGTACCGCCTAAGCTTCCCCCAGGCTTGGCCTCCCCAGCCCCTGCGACTGCCTAGCAATCGACAGCAATTTTCCCTCATATCTCCTCTTGACTGGGTTTCGCGCCTAAGCAAAACTCAAAGGCGCCTGCTGCCAGTGTGAGTTCGACCCTGCTCAGTTCGATGAGAGCCCGAGATATGAGTCGAACGAAAGAAAGCGACATTTATGAGGAAGAGCCACGCCCTTCTTGGGTTTCTTTTGTCCTGTTTGGTTGGGACGGCTTTAGGACAAGGAAACGTCAATTTCAGCAATAAGGTTGCCGCCGATGGCATCAATGCTCCCGTTTATGATATTGACGGAAGCACCAAACTGGAGGGCTCGGCCTATCTCGCGCAGCTGTACGTTGGTGTTAGCAGCAGCGCACTTACGGCGGTGGGGACACCAGCCCCATTTCGCCCCGCCCCGAGTGCGGGGTATATCAACGGAGGTTTGGTCGTGGTGGAAGGTCTTCCCGGCGGTCAACGGGTTTTCGTCCGGGTTCGGGCTTGGGAAGCGGCTGCTGGAGACAGCTTTGAGAAGGCCGTAGCCAACGGAGGGAAGCAAGGTGAATCTGAACTAGTCACTGTGACGCTCGGCGGAGCTGGCGACCCTCCCTCACTTCCTCCCAATCTCCTAGGGTTGAAGTCGTTTTCCCTTCAGTATGGTTCCCCGCCCGTCATTACGAAGCAGCCCGCGGCCGCTGTCATCCCGGTGGGTGGCTCGCTCGAGTTGAGTGTCGTTGCCAAAGGCACGCCCACCCTCAGATACCAGTGGCGGAAGGGCGGTTCGCCTTTAAGCGGCGCGGCCTCAGACGCCTACGCCAAAGCCCCTTTCGCACCGTCGGATGCTGGGAACTACGACGTGGTGGTGGAGAATGCCTTCGGCGCAGTGACGAGTCAGGTGGCCGTGGTGACGGTTGGGTATCCTCCTTCGATCGTGAAGCAACCGATCGGGATGGAGACACTCGCCGGGTCCACGGTGTCCCTCTCGGTAGAGGCCTCAGGCATGGGAACTCTTTCTTACCAATGGTATCTCGAGAGTGCTACCGTTCCTTGGGGCAAAGGTTCCACCCTCGTTCTCACGAACGTGCAATTGGCGAGCGCAGGCAGGTACTCTGTCGTGGTTGGAAACCCCTACGGCACTGTCAACAGCGCGCCTGCTCCAGTATCAGTCCTTTTCCCTCTTGCTTTGACACCCACTCTAGGGGGAACCATCGAGGCTACTCCGAGCCGAGCTGCTTACGCTCCGATGAGCAGCGTCTCGGTCCAGGCTAAGGCCGACGATGGGTACGTATTCGCAGGCTGGGATGGAGATCTTAGCGGAACATCAAATCCAGTCATGCTGGTCATGGATCGTGCCAAATCCGTTGGAGCGACGTTCGCTCCGACCGCAGGCACGGTGATTTTCGCCAACAAGGTGATCCTCGACGGGATTGACGCTCCGGTGTTCGACACGGACGGGACGACGAAGATTTCGGGCGATGGCTTTGTGGCGCAGCTATACGGAGGCGTCAGCGCCACTGCGATGGCTCCTGCGGGCAAGCCGCGACCTTTCCTGACGGGAGCTGCGGCGGGCTACTTTGATAGTGAATTGCGGGTGATTCCGACCGTGGCACCCGGTGCCAAGGCCTTTGTGCAGGTCCGGGCATGGGAGCTTTCGGGTGGTGTGACTTATGAAGAAGCAGTGGGGAAGGGGGCCAAGCATGGCAGTTCGGCGACTCTCGAGGTAGTCACAGGTGGGGTAGGTGCTCCTCCGAGTTTGCCTGCCAACCTGGTGGGTTTGAAATCGTTTTCGTTGGGTTACGCCAGCGCGCCGTTCATCGTGGAACAGCCCAAGGATCAGGCGGTGGCGGCAGGAGGATTGCTGAGTCTGAAAGTCGTTGCAGGTGGGACCGAGCCTCTGACCTACCAATGGCGCAAGGGCGGGGTGAACGTTGGGGGAGCGGACAAGGCTCTCTACGAGTTCAGTGGTTTTCAGGCTGCACAAGCCGGCAGCTATGACGTGGTGGTCGGCAACACGCTGGGTTCCGTCACCAGCCAGGTGGCGGTGGCAAGTCTATTGATCCCGCCTTCCATTGTGCAGCAGCCTGAAGGCAAGTCCGTCTTCCTTGGCAGCGAAGTGAGTTTGAGCGTGAAAGCTGAGGGTGCAGCCCCCCTGGAGTACCAATGGTACCATGGCGCGGCGGCGTTGAGTGGCGCCAAGAGTGCCACCCTGACTTTGCCGGCGGTTCAGCTGGCAGACCAGGGAGCGTATTCTGTGGTCGTGAGGAACCCAGGAGGCCAGGCGACCAGCATCACCGTGAATGTGCAGGTGCTCTACCGGTTGGATCTGATCGTGAGCGACGGCGGAACGTTGGTCAGTGAGCCTGAAGGGCCAGGGCAAGTTCCCAATGGTACGGTAAAGGTTCGGGCGGTGGCCGATCCTGGATACATGTTTGCTGGGTGGGAGGGGAGCCTGACGGGAGTATCAAATCCTGGAACCTTGGTCATGGATGGAAATAAGTCCGTGGGTGCAGTCTTTGCGCCGACCGCAGGCACGGTGATTTTCGCCAACAAGGTGATCCTCGACGGGATTGACGCTCCGGTGTTCGACACGGACGGGACGACGAAGATCTCGGGCGATGGCTTTGCGGCGCAGCTATACGGAGGCACCAGCGCCACCGCGATGGCTCCTGCGGGCAAACCGCGACCTTTCCTGACCGGAGCCGCGGCGGGCTACTTTGATAGTGAGTTGCGGGTGATTCCGACCGTGGCACCCGGTGCCAAAGCCTTTGTTCAGGTCCGAGCCTGGGAGCTTTCGAGTGGTGTGACTTATGAAGAAGCAGTGGGGAAGGGGGCCAAGCATGGTAGATCGGCCATCCTTGAAGTAGTGACAGGGGGAGTTGGTGCTCCTCCGAGTTTGCCTGCCAACCTGGTGGGTTTGAAATCTTTCTCGTTGGGTTACGGCGTGCCCCCAGCAATCGACAAGGATCCTGTCGGTGTCACTGTAAACGCCGGGCAGGCTATTACCCTGAGCGTTGCGGCCTCGGGAACTAGTCCACTGACCTATCAATGGTTCAGGGACGGTACACCGCTACCGAGCAGCGATACCAACCGGTGGTACGTCGGAGCCGCGTCTGCCCTGGACGCAGGATCCTACTATGCCACGGTGGAGAATTCTTTAGGCAAAGTAACGAGCGCGACCGCCCAGGTGGTGGTCCTCCTGGCACCGCAAATCACGATGCAGCCCGCCAGCCATACCATCCTGGTAGGAACCTCAACCACTTTGGAGGTGGCGGCCAGCGGAGCTTCGCCTTTGTCTTTCCAATGGTATGAAGGAGAAACTGGAGATGAGCATAAGCCTGTGGGAATCGACTCCACGTCCTTGACGACGCCAGAGCTCCTGACGAGTGTCAGCTACTGGGTTCGGGTAAGCAACATGGCAGGTTTCGCGGACAGCTCCAAGGCGACGATTTCGATTCAGAAGAAGACTCAATCAATCGCTTTCTCGGCGCTTCCTGACCTCGTTTTTGGCGGTGAGCCTCTCGCATTAACGGCACACGCCAGCTCGGGCCTCCCAGTATCTTATGCTGTGGTCAGCGGTCCTGGAGCACTTTTGGGAAATATTCTTACTCCCACCGGCGCAGGGACAGTACGAATTCAGGCATCCCAGCTGGGTGATGCGATCTTCGGCCCGGCTGCTCCCGTTGAACAAAGCGTTCGAGTGGCTAAGGCGAAGGCCTCTATCGTCTTTTCACGTCTGGAGCAAATCTACGATGGTAAGCCCAAGATGGCTGGCGTAACCACAACCCCGGGCGGGCTGCCTGTGACCTTGCTTTACGCGGGTTTGCCGACGCCTCCGACGGCGGCGGGCTCTTATCCAGTGGAAGCAACGGTTGATAGTCCCAACTACGAAGGTACAGGAAAGGCGACTCTCGTTGTCGAGGAATTGGCGAAGATCCAGGGGTTGGTCTACGACGACCGGAACGGGGACGGACGCATGAATGAGACGGAGCCTGGGATTCCGGGAGTGACCATTCGCCTGATTGAAAGCGACGGTGCCACGGTTCGTGCTACGGCCCAAACCGGCAAGGACGGTGGCTACCAGATTGAAGGTCTCCATGCTGGGCTCGTGTTCTTGGAGGAAGTCGATCCCAAAGGATATGCGAGCACAACGGCGAACCGGGTTACTTTCAACGTGTCCGGAAGTGGCCCATTCATCGCCAATTTCGGTGACCAGGCTGTGGGGCGCGTGGTGGGTGTCGCCTTCATGGACCTCAATGGCGATGGCACCCAGGATGAAGCGGACCCCGGCTTGCAGGGGGTCACGGTAGTCCTCAAGCCCGCAGTCGGCGCTCTCAGCACGACCGTCACTGACGAAACCGGTGCCTATGAGTTCTCCGATCTCACACCTGGCAGCTATACGGTGGAAGAAACCGTGCCCACCGACTTCATCCTGACTACCGCGTCTTCAAGGTCGATTGTCCTCCCCGATGGCGGCTCGATTTCCGTCGCCTTTGGCAACCAGCCACTCAGTTCCATCTTGGGCATCGTCTTCAACGATGTGAACGGGAACGGCACGCAGGAGGCGTCCGAGATAGGTCTGAGCGGAGTGATGATCGTGCTCACGGGCACGACCAACAGTTACACCAATTACACCGGATCGCTCGGCGAGTATGTGTTCTTGGGGGTTCCCGCCGGGAATTACTTGATTGAGGAAACAGATCCTGCTGGGTATGCCAGCAGCACCTTGAACCAACGTTCGGTCAATCTCGCGGCAGGAAGCGCGGCCGTCGCGAACTTCGGGGATCAGACACAAGGCACAATCTCAGGTGTTGCCTACGAGGACACAAATGGCAATGGCTTCCAGGAAGCAGCGGAGAAGGGAATCGCTGGCGTAGACATTACCTTGACGATCGGAGCGAGCCACCTGTCCGTCACCACTACCGAGTCTGGCGAGTTCACTTTCAGTGGACTCACTCCCGGCAACTACGCTGTGAGCGCCGCGGCTCCTGCTGCGTTCGTTCAAGTGACGCCAACCTTGGTGGGTGTGGTGCTGAATGACGGGGCTGCGGTTCCAGTGAATTTCGGCTTCCGGGCTAAGGGTACCATCGGGGGAGTCGTCTTCGAAGATCTCAACGGCAACGGACTATTCGACGGCGGTGAGCCGGGCATCGTGGGTGTCTCGATTGAGTTGACTGACTCGGCGGGGAATCGCCGTGCTGAGACCACCGGTGGCGATGGCAGCTATCTGTTTAGCACCGTTCTCCCGGGCGCGTACATGGTGACCGAAGTTGATCCGTCAGGGTACCGGAGTACGACTCCGAACAGCCACGCGGTGAGCATCGCCAGTGGCGGTGGCGCCAGCGCCTCTTTTGGCGACCAGCGTCTTCAGACAATCAGCGGGACTGTATTCGAGGATCTTAATGCGAACGGCATCCAGGATGGCGGCGAAAGCGGCATCAGTGGAGTGGTGGTTCGCCTCCTCTGGGCATCCACAGGCGAGGAGTTGATGCGTACAACCACCACCCCTATGGGGACCTTCGTGTTCGCCAATCTGCCCGCCGGAGACTACGTGGTCCGGCAGGAGTTAGCGAAAGGCTTTACCATGGTGCTTGGAAGCGCAGGCGCGAGATTGGCTGGAATGCCTGGCGGAACAGTCTATTCTGACAGATCGGTGGAGTTGGCCAAGACCGGTTCTGCGGGACTCAGCTTTGGCAATTATCTCATCGGCACCATCTCTGGTTACGCGTATACGGACCTGAACGCCAACGGCGTGAAGGAACCAGAAGAACGCGGGATTGGTGGAACGGACCTTGCACTCCTTTCCTCGGATGGGCAAAAGACGCTCCGCCAGATCAAGACAGCTGGGGATGGAAGTTTCCAGATCACCGCCATTCCCGCCGGAGACTACCTGTTACGCCAAACAGCTCTGGCCGGTTTCCATTTGCCGGCATCGGAGGTGCCCGTGACGATTCAGCCACAGGGTGCAGCCACAGCGAGTTTCGGGAATCAACCTGCGGGCACAATGACCGGCAAGGTCTTTAACGATGAGAATTCCAACAAAATCCAAGATACAGGCGAGGCGGGAATTGGCGGGATCGAAATCACATTGAAATACACGCTGTCGGGCAGGATCCTCAAGACAACGACTGCGGGCGATGGATCCTATCTCTTCCAAAACCTCGAGAGCGGCGAGATTACGATTACCGAAACCGATCCGGAGGGTTTCACGAGCACGACCCCCAATGAGGTCAAACTCACCTTCGATGCCACCTCGCCTGCCTCCGTGAGCTTCGGAGATCGCGCCGTTCTGGCTACTCCCCCCAGCATCGTCCAGCAACCGATTGGCGCGACCCTGCTGGTAGGAACCAACTACACCCTGCATGTCCAGGCTGAAGGCTCGACGCCTCTGTTCTTCCAGTGGCGCAAGAACGCAACCAATATCGCCGGGGCCACTTTGGGGGAACTGGCTTTGGTCAATGTGACCGTTGCCGACTCGGGCGATTACGATGTGGTTGTCTCGAACAAGGCTGGCATTACCATAAGCCTGCCTGCCAAGGTGAGTGTGGGCGGAGCTGACCCCTACACTCTCTGGGCGATCGAGAACAATTTGCCCCCCGGAGCGAATGGTCCGAACGACGACCCGGATCACGACACGATTGTGAACTACTTTGAGTTCATATTTGGGTCGAATCCCCTTCAAAGCTCACTGGCTCCGCTCCCTGTGCCCGAATTGGCGACGGTGGATGGAAAACAGTACTTGGCAATGAAGTTCGCCCGCTCCAAACAAAGCGTTTCCGTCCCGCTTGGGCTGGTCGGCTCTCAGAGCCTGACCAGTTGGTCGGTAGTCCCCTCCGTTCTTGAGACTCTCGGGGCCATCGACACCAGCCACGACCTGGTGCGGGTGCGCATGACGGAGCCGATTAGCGCACGCCCGGTCCAGTTCATCCGCCTTTCCGCGGACAGCGGAACCACGGCCCCTGAGCAAGTGACCCTCGAGATCCTTCCCGTCTCGCCTGCTCGTGACAACGTGCGTTTGGTCATCTACGGCAAGGCCGGGCTCTCCTTGAAGGTTCAGTACTCCTCAGACATGGTGAATTGGTCACTGCTCAAGAGCGTTCTGACTACAGGGACAACCACGGAGATTACCGATCCATCCGCTACCGAAAGCACCCTGCGCTTCTATCGAGTTCACGATTAGTTTCCCTTCGTCGAGCCCCCGCCCTCCGTACGGCGGGGGCTTGCAGGAACTGGACATCCGCGCTTAAGCTCCCCTCGATGATTATTGCTCCGTCGCTGCTGGCGGCCGATCTGACGCGCCTCGCCAGCGAGATCAAGCGCGCTGAAAGAGCGGGTGCCGATTGGCTGCACGTGGACGTTATGGACGGGCACTTTGTGCCCAACTTGTCCTTCGGTCCGGCTTTCGTGAAAGCTGTGCGATCCCTTACAAAGCTGCCGTTGGACGTCCACTTGATGTGCAGCAAGCCGGAAATACTGCTCGAACCTTTCGCTGAAGCGGGAGCATCGGGCCTCACGGTTCACGTCGAACTGGGTGAGCGAGTCCTTCCTTTGATCTGGAAGATCAAGTCGTTAGGACTCAAAGCTGGAATCTCCCTCAATCCTCCCACTACCATCCGCCATGTTTCCCCATTCCTGGAGAAGATTGATCTCCTGCTTGTCATGACCGTCAATCCTGGGTTTGGAGGACAATCCTTTATCGAGGAAACGGTCCCCAAGATTGCGCAGGCGAACACTTGGCGTAACGAAAGGTCGCTGGCGTACCGGATCGAGGTGGATGGTGGCATCTCCCAGGACACGGCCGCAGAGTGCGCGATTGCTGGGGCAGACACTTTCGTCAGCGGCACCGCCCTCTTTGCCTCTCCCAACATGAAAACCGCCTTGGCAAAAATGCGCAAGGCGGTCATGGCACCTACGGCCTACCGGTTCAGGAAAGCGAGGTGACACATCCGAACTGATCGCAGTGATCTACCCCGCCCGCCGGCGTTTGGTTTTCAGTTCACTTTGACTTCCACAAGTTTGGGCTTGGCCTTTTCGTCTTTTGGAAGGTGTACCCGCAAGATCCCGTCGCGGAATTCCGCGCTGATCTTCGTGCCATCCGAATCCTCTGGGAGAGTAAAGTTGCGCTCAAAACGTCCATAGGACCTCTCAATGCGGTGGAAGCGACGATTCTTCTCTTCCTTCTCGGTTCTACGCTCTCCAGCGATCTGAACCACGCCGTTGTTGACAGTTACCGACACGTCTTCCTTCTGAACCTCTGGTAGTTCTGCTTTGATCAGATACTCTTTGTCGTCTTCGGCGATGTCCACCAGTGGCGCCCACTGTGGTAATCCAACCGTTTCCTGCCGTTCATCGCTCCTGCGGAAAGGAGCTACATTCATCAGGGACGACAGACGATTGTGGAGATCATTCATTTCCTTGAATGGATCCCAGTTTTTCAGTGAATCCCAACGAGTCATACTGTTCATCGAATCAAACCTTTCCAGGCGGTATGGTTTTGATTCGCCGAAGCACCGCCCAGATCTTCGGGCGAACCCTTTTTTTCACGTGTCCACCAGCAGTGGGCACATTTCTAAGAGAATCAAGAAACGTGCCGAGCTGCATTTGAGGAATAGCTCCAACCTAAATCGCTTGTGTTCAGTCGGATATAAAGGATAACATCTGGAAGTCCCTGCCAGGAGTATCATTGTTGGGTCATAGTGACTCACTAAGGGCGAGTCTTATCGTCGCAGGTCGCCCCATTCGGTTCATCGCTCGCCCCGTTTCGGCTGGTTCAAGTTGAGTCCGATGAGGTTTGACCTTGAGCCTCATGATGGGGTATGAGTAGAGGACTGGGGCACGATCTCCAGAACGGCATTCTAGAAGCTCCTCGTTCCGCTTGCCTGTTGGTCAGGTTGACGGAAGGGGACATTTTTTGACTGATGGACAACACAGCACATATCAGGAATTTCAGCATCATTGCCCATATCGACCATGGGAAGACGACCCTCTCCGATCGTCTGCTGCATCGGACGGGAACCATTGCTGACCGTGATATGCAGGAGCAGTTGCTTGATTCCATGGACCTCGAACGGGAACGAGGCATTACGATCAAGGCCCATCCGGTCACCATGTCCTACACGGCAAAGAACGGAGAAACCTACGAGCTCAACCTCATTGATACTCCAGGGCATGTTGATTTTGCGTATGAGGTGTCTCGCAGTCTGAGTGCCTGTGAAGGTGCCCTTTTGATAGTGGACGCAGCGCAGGGTGTGGAAGCCCAAACCGTGGCGAATGTTCATCTAGCCATGAAACAGGGCCTGACTATCATCCCCGTTATCAACAAGATCGACCTGCCGCACGCCGACATTCAGCAAGCGAGAACACAGTTGGAGGACATCCTGGCGATTGCGGGAGACACCGCGATCCTCGCCAGCGCCAAGGCTGGCATTGGCATCGACGATATTCTTGAAGCCATCGTCGAGCGCATTCCTGCTCCGAAGCCCACCGGAGCAGCCTCCCTGCAGGCGCTGCTTTTTGATTCCCTTTTCGACACCTACAAAGGGGTGATCACGCACGTGCGCGTCTTCAACGGGGTGCTCAAGCCTGGCATGTATGTGAAAATGCTACATTCGGGCAAGAATGTTGAAGTCAAGGAGGTTGGAAGTTTCAACCCCAAGCCGTATGTCCGAGAGCAGTTGGAGACAGGGGAGACAGGTTACTTTACGGCGAATATCAAGAGCCCGGCCGATGTGAAAATGGGGGACACGCTGACGGATGCGCGGAACCCCTCGGCAGCGTTGCCGGGGTTCAAGGAAATCCACCCGATGGTTTTCAGCGGCATTTACCCGATCAACACTGCTGATTACGAACATCTGAAAGCCAATCTGTCCAAACTGCAGCTCAACGATTCCGCCTTTCAGTTTAGTTCGGAGAGTTCGGTAGCCCTCGGTTTCGGCTTCCGGTGCGGTTTCCTGGGGCTTCTTCACATGGAGATTGTTCAGGAACGCCTTCGTCGTGAATACGACATGGATATCATCGCAACGTATCCTAGCGTAGTTTACCACGTGAGGATGACGGACGGCGAACAGAAGCAGATAGATAACCCCGCCTTTTTGCCCGAGGTCACCTATATCCACGAAATCGAGGAACCAGTCGTAAACTCCTTCATCATTAGTCCCAACGAAAACATCGGGGACATGATGGCTCTGATCAGTGAAAAACGAGGTACGCTGGACCACACGGAGACATTGGATTCGCGCCGCGTTATGCTGACCTGCAAGCTTCCGCTCAACGAGATCCTCATCGACTTCCACGACCGAATCAAGAGCATCACTCGCGGTTACGGTTCGATGGATTATGAATACGCAGGCTACCAGGTTTCGGACATGGTGAAGCTCGACCTTTTGGTGAACGGCGAACCCGTGGATGCCTTCTCCTGCATCGTCCACCGCACCAAGGCTGAGTTTCGCGGGAGAGCGCTAGCCGCCAAACTCAAAGAGGTCATCCCCAGGCAGCAGTACGCCATCGCGATTCAGGCCGCCATCGGTGGCAAGATTGTGGCACGCGAAACAGTGACTGCTTTCCGCAAGGACGTGACCGCCAAATGCTATGGCGGGGACGTCAGTCGAAAACGAAAACTTCTCGAGAAACAGAAGGAAGGGAAGAAGCGAATGAAGGCCATTGGGAGTGTGAACATCCCCCAGGAGGCCTTCATCGAAGTTCTCAAGGCTTAAATAGCGGAAGGGGCAGGGGACACATTGTCTCGCCAGATTCTGTCAGCATCCGCACAAGACTGATTCATCATGATTATCGATCTCCGGTGGTTCACCTCGAAAACCTTCCGGGAAATCTGCGACCTTCGTTCCCACGTAGTGCGCATTCGCAATGAGCAGCGAGATGTTCTTGGTCAAAAAGCGCTGACCGAGATTTCGGCGGCTTTGGCCAAGTTTGACGCCGACCTGACGACTGCGAAAGGAGCAGCCCAGTTCAAAGCAGCTGGCGAGGCTCTGGAGGTATCCGCGAGCCAGTGGCTCCAGCCGTATCCGAACGCAAGCACCCGGGAGAACTTCAAGGAATTCCTGGTGAGCGGCGTCATGGTATTGACCGTTTTCTGCTTCTTCGTTCAGCCGATGAAGATCCCCTCCGGCTCAGCACAACCGACCCTCTATGGAAACCTCGCAAGTTCCATGGAGACACCCCTGCCTGGCCGCATGTCCCGGTTCGTCGACTGGTTCAAGGGCATTGATTACCATGAGTGGATCGCGCAAGATAACGGTCGGCTCGAAATGACTCCGGTGACCACGGTTTTCCGTTTCATCAAGCAGCAGACGGTGATCGTGGGCAACGACCGTTACACCTTCTTTTTCCCGCCCGACCAGTTGGATCGTGAGCTGGCGGCTCTGCAAGGAAGAACGATCAAGAAGGGTGATCTAGTCTTCCGCCTGCGGATTAGCAGCGGCGACCGCCTTTTCGTAGATCGTTTTACCTACAATTTCCGGCGTCCACATCGCGGGGAGACGATTGTGTTCACCTCGGCTGATATCGATCGTTTCCTGCGGGTTTACCGCGGCCCCGGCGACAGCGTTTTGATACCAAACACGCATTACATCAAGCGCCTGATCGCACTCGGGGGCGAAAGCGTCTCGATTGGCAACGACCGCCATGTGCGGATCAACAAGCAACGCCTGGACGCTTCGACTCCGCACTTTGCCAACGTGTATACTTTTTCCGGCCCACCCAAGGAGAGCGTTTACTCCGGGCACGTGAACGAGTTGGTGGCCAACCAGAACAGCCGGGCGGGCCTGGCTAGATTGTTCCCAACGGAGAACACCGAGTTCGTGGTGCGACCGAAACACTACCTTGCGTTTGGGGACAACACGATGAATAGCTATGATGGCCGCGGATGGGGCGACTTTCCCCAGGAAAAGGTGGTCGGAAGAGCCTTGTTCGTCTTCTGGCCCTTGACGAGCCGACTTGGTCCTGTGATTGAGTGAACCTCCCAACCCTGCGCACCTGGCTGACGTCGGCAGCTGTTCGACGGGCGATGTTTCGGCATCGTCATGTCAGGAGATTACTGCGTTGGCAAAGGGATCTGCTAGACGAGAAGGATATCGCCAGGGCACAAGCAGCGCTGGAGAAAGTGGAGTTAGCTTGGACGGCAGGCGGGCAGGGGGACGAACTCCAAGACGCTCTTCGAGAGCTAGATGAATGCGTTGAGGCGACTCTGAGTGATCCGTCGCTCAACAAGCCGCGCGAGTGCTTTGAAATCCTGACCTTGGCCCTGCTCCTCATTCTAGCTCTTCGAACTTTCCTGGTCCAGCCCATGGCCATCCCCAGCGGCTCAATGCAGCCCACCCTTTACGGGGTCACGGTTACTGATCTGCGGAGCAGTGCCGCCAAAGTTCCAGAATCATGGTCGGAGGAGCTCTGGCAGTGGTTGGTCTACGGGAAGCGTTACTTTCATGTAGTCGCCAAGGGACCTGGCAAAATCGAGCAGATCATGGAGCCGGAGCCGATCCTGTCGTTCCTGGATTTACCCAGGTTGAGAAAACAGCGTTTTCGAGTTGGCGAACACACCTATACCCTCTGGTTCGTCACTGACAACCTCCCGCCAATCGTCAAAGTGCCGACGAGCCGGCTGGTATTTCTTTATGGCGGTGCCAAGGCCGATTACAGCTATCAGACTGGAGAAGACATCCTGCGCGTCTTGGTGACCGGAGGTGACCACATCCTGGTAGATCGTCTCACCTACAATTTCCGCAAACCCCGCCGCGGAGAAATCATCGTGTTCCTGGCCAGCCATATTTCAGGCCTTCAGGACGGCGTACACTATATCAAACGGCTGGTTGGGTTGGGCGGCGAACGAATTCGTATTGGGAATGACCGGCATCTACGAGTGAATGGCAGGCGACTGGACGAGAAGACTCCGTTCTTTGAACAGGTTTACGGTGGCTTGGGGGCGCCAGCTGATAGCCGGTATTCAGGGCACTTGAATGATCTGGGAGCGCAGGCCCTTGGAATGGGCCGGGGTAGTATCGCGTCGAAATTCCCTAATGAACGGATGGAGTTCGTGGTGAGGCCTCGACACTATTTGGTCATGGGGGACAACACGGTCAGCAGTTATGACGGGCGGAAGTTCGGGGACTTCGCGCAGGAATTGGTGGTGGGTCGGCAGATTGGAGCTTACTGGCCACTATTACGAGAAAGATAGAACCTTCGCACAATGTTTGTTATGTTTAGTCTTGATTAGGCCATTCCCTGGTCTGATTCCGCATTTGGCCTATCAGGAGGCTCCCTTCTCGGACTACCTGCCCTCACGTGGCTCAGGTGGTCTCTTTCTTCCATACATACCGGGCCAAGATCACCCGCAGCGCAGCTGCCAGAGGTATGGCGAGAATCCCGCCGAGAACGCCTCCCAAGAGCGTCGTGCCAGTCATGATCGCGATGATAATCACCATCGGGTGCAGACCGACGCGGTCACCGATGATCTTAGGCTGCAGGACGTAACCCTCAATTCCCTGGACTATCCCAAAAACCAGGAAGACCAGCAGCGGGTGCTGCCAGTCGGCGTAGGACACAAGTGCGATGAGTAAAGCTGCACCGCAAGTAACGATCGCCCCGACAAACGGGATAATCGTGAGGGCGACTGCCAGTACGCCGATCAGAAAGGCATAGGGCAGTCCGATGATGGCGAAACCGATGCCGTAAAGCACGCCGTCGCACATGGCGACAAGGACTTGGCCGCGGAAGAAAGCGATCAGGTAATCATTAACGGAACGGATCACAAAGACGGCTTCCTTCTTGAAGCTAGGGTCACTGACAGGGACGTAGTCGGTCCAATTGTCAACGATACCCTGTTTCTCCTGCAGGAAGTAGAACAAATAGATTGGAATCAGCGAGAGCCCGGCGACAACGCCAAAGAAACCAGTAAGTCGTGAAAACTGGTTACCCAGCCAGGTGCCTACCGATTTCAGGATGCCCCCGACAAATCCGGTCGCTTTTTGAACAGTATCCGAATCAAGCTGATCAAATAGCGTCGCGCTGGTAGATTTAGTGGCTGTGGGGATTGTCGGCGGGCTATTGGTCGAAACGGGAAGCGAGTTCGTTCCTTCAACGGAACCGGGCCATGGAATCCCGAATCGGTCCAGCACGCCTCGGATGGAGGCATGTGGTTTGTTGGCCCATTCGGAAGCCCGAGTTTCCATTCGCGCCACAAAAGTAGGCAAGCTGCTGACCAGTTGCCGAGTTTCTACGACCAACCTCGGCATTACGCTACCAAAGAGCCCGGTAAAGAGGACTGCGGCAACCACAAATACGAGCACGATGGCCCGCGTGCGCGGCACACGACGATGTCCGAGAAAATCCACCACTGGATCTAGCAAGTACGCCAGTACACCCGCAACAGCCACGGGCCAGATGACAGGGGCAAGCACGTCCAGGACTTGCCCCGTTCCTCGGACGAGGGCTACCACCAGGGCCACAATGGCGGCCACTGCAAGCCCGCTGAGTGCGAACCAGATCAGCCGTGCCTGTTTTTCGGTGGGGCCAGGAAAATTCATTGAACCAGTCTATTTCGCTTCTCCGCTGGCAGCAAGCGCCAATAAGCCATGGAGAGCCACCTCTGCTGAGAAAGGCGGCCAGCTCGCCTTCGCGGATACCGATCGGCAACCGGGCAGGGCATGGGGAGTGTCCCCTGCCCTTTCTGATGAACCTCCGGTCGCCCATGGCACTAGGCACCCGAGCTTTCGGCAAATAGGAGTTGCCTGTCTTGACGATCCTTCTCATCAATTGGCTATCGAATGTCCGTGATGCAGCCCGTGACGGGAAATCTGAATGATCCTTAGCGCTAGCCGAAGAACAGACATACCGGCTTTCTATGCCGAGTGGTTTCTTCGCCGCGTGCGGGCCGGGTACTGCGAGGTGCCGAATCCGATGAACCCGACGCAGGTGAGCCAAATTTCCCTGCGTCCGGAGGATGTGGATGTGGTGGTGTTCTGGACGCGCAGCCCGCGTGGCATGATCTCTCGGTTGCCCGAGTTGCACGCCAGAGGATTTCGATACTATTTTCACTTCACTGTATGCGGGTATGGCGCGCCGATCGACGCACAGAATCCCTTGCTTGCCACCTCGCTGGATGCTTTCAAGAGACTCTCCTCGCTGATAGGTCCAGAGAAAGTCATTTGGCGGTATGACCCCATCGTGTTTTCTACAGGAACGAACGTCGCTTTCCACCGGGCGAACTTTGCCTCGATTGCCAAGGCTCTTCGAGGCTACACCCGCCGCTGCGTCGTTAGCGTCTGGGATGAGTACCGAAAGCTCAGCGAACGCCTCGCCACGCTCCGCTCTCAGGGAGTTCAGCTGCGACAGCCACAGCCCGACGAAATCGCCAGCTTGATCCCTCACTTGGTCGACGTGTGCAGGCTGAACGGAATGGAAATTCAGAGTTGTGCCGAGGAACTTGATCTGGTCCCGTACGGCGTGAGAAAAGGCGCGTGCATCGATGCCCAGCTGATCCAACGCGTTTTCCACATCGAGGTGTGTCACCAGAAGGACCATGCGCAGAGATCAGCTTGTGGGTGCGCGAAGAGTCGTGACATAGGGATGTACAACTCCTGCCTCTTCGGCTGTTCGTACTGCTACGCCACGACGTCGTTCAGCACGGCTATAGACAGGCACCGGAGGCACGATCCTGACTCACCAACTCTAGTCTCGGCTACGGCTTCTTGAGAACGACGGCATCGACTCCGAAGAAATACTTCGGACCGGTGGAGGCAGGGTTGGTGCCGACGACTTTCACCTGAAGCAGCCACTTGCCGTCCTTGGGTTCATGTACGCCCAGATCAATCCCTCCCGAGGGTGCGGGTCGCTCTGCATAGCCGTCAAAGGGCGGCCCGGCTGTCCGGCCGTTGATCGAGAACGCAATCACGCCGTAATCGGAGGCCTTGGTGGCAAAAAGGATGATTCGCTTTGGTCCCGGTTCTTTCGCAGGGATCTCGAGCTCCACGAAGTCCTCTGGTTTTCCGGCCCGGACAAAGAGTTGAGCGTCCTGGCTCCAGCCTTTCCCAATGCTACGAAGGTCCTGAACCTCGGTCACGACTCCGGGGCTCTTGGCGACGACTGCCAGCGACTCACCCTCCTGCGCCCCGGGGATGACCAGGGGCGGGCGTGGAGCGTCGTAGAGCCGTTGTGCGAGCGGTACCAGGCTTGGAAAAGGTGCGTGAGGTTCGGTCTGGTACCAGTAGGCGACCGAAGCGATGTCATCGGCGAATTTCTTGTATTTGCCGTCCGGCCCCCATCCCAGTGCCTGGATGGTCACGCGAAGGTCTTTTTCAAAATTGATCGGGTCCTGGATATGCCAGCGGTAGAGGCTCCAGAAATTGGGAGGGTCAGCATTCTCGGAGGCTGGCAGGACGGTACCCGAGTAGGCAGTGGTGTAGGGTTTGGGAAAGCCATAACTCCCGAGAAAGTAGTCCTCGGTTCCCGTGCCGCAAATGGTGGGGAACTGGTCGTCGCCGTCCAGATAGAACTTGATCTCCCCTTCCCCAAACCAGCCTTTGCCCAGTTGTGTCCAGGCAAGGAACGTCCCCACGTACCTCCCCTGCCCCTTCACCCCATCCAGAATGACGTAGGGATTGCGCTCTGCGGTGGACGCGCGGCGATACTGGGCGTGGAAAGTGCCCGCCGCAGGCGGAACCTCGGTTTCCACGTACGTAATCTGGTAGGCGACCAACTGGACATCTTCACCGGTCTCATTGGACAACGTGATCCGGGCATGAGTCCTGAAGGGCATGGGCCAGAAACAGTTTAAGGCGTTGGCGGGGTTGACCACCACCGGCAGGGAGTTTACCGGGGCAAAGCGACCATGGCCGACGGCAAAGAAATCTGGCACCGGTGCTTCGACGGAGGGTGTTTCTTCCCCATCCCAGTAGAACCGGATCACTAAACCGCGGTTCAGGCCCTCCACGATCCAGATGTGTTGGATAATACCCGAACCTCCGACGTCCATCAAAGTCGTGGTTTCATGGGCGTTCAGCCGGATGAAGGGGCGGACCTTCCATCCTTGCCCGAGATCGTCAGCGGCGCGGGCGCTCGCGGCCGGCTTCGGCTCGGTCGGATTGGGCACGGCCATCCCTCCTTTCCCTTTCTCGCCAGTTGGGTTCTCGGCGCAGATAGATCGAGTGCGTCCACGGCCGAGCAGCGGCAGGCTACCTAAGCCCGGCTGGAGGCCGACGAACGCTTCTTGCGCCGGCTGGTTTGCCTGCTTCGGGGCAGCGGAGTCTGCAGCGAGCACCGAGAGGACTGCCAGGGGCAACCCAAACCCTGCGGCCAGGATGGCGGTGAGGATATGTGTTCTTGAAAAGAAGCCACGTTGAGTATTCATACCGATCATCGTACCTCGACAAACTTGGTTTCACCGGAGCCTACCTCGACCTGCAAGGGCTCTCGTTTCGAGTAGACTCGATTGGAGCGCCATTCCCTGGCCGAGGCGTAGGAAACCCTCGGTTGGATCCGTACGCGGGCGATGGCCGATGGGTCCACGCTTGCCGGCTGACCTGGTTTCTTGCTGACGCCGGTATTGTTGATCAGCTCCACCACCCACCCCTTGGTGGTGCGATTGATCTGGTACTGGATGGGGTCTCCCAATATTTCGAGCGGAAGAGTGTCCCGACTCAGCCGCCGGAGACGTGCACCGGAAATGGCGGTAGAGCGTCCCGTCTCAGGGTTGACCCAGGGTTCCAAAGTCTCGATGCCCCGATGCTTGGCTAAGCGCACGGAACGGGAGCTCAACGCCTTCTGAAGCGCGGGGGTGAGCAGCACTTTGGTGCCACCCTTCAATGCCTGTTCGAGCTTTGCCACGAACTCCTGGTCAAACTCGATATCTCCCGCCAGCAAAAGGACCGGGTAGCTCCCCAGGGTCAGGGCCGATGCGCTGCTGAGTTGGACATCGAAGATTTCTCCATAGGGGGTTGCTCGCAGATAACTGGACTCGGGATTTGCTGGGTCAGGCTGGTGATGGATATGGTCACTCCCGGGAAAAAGCTGATGATCGAACAAATCCCGGACCTGCCGATCGCCTTCCGTTGGTTCCAGGATCCCCCAGGGCCTGTCCATGTAGGCGTTGTAGCCGGACAGGTGATCGAGCACGACCGCCGCGGGAGTAAAGGGCACCCCTCGATCATGGGTTTGCATGAACTGGAAGAGCTCCGCTGCCTTTCGCCCATGCGTGGTCAACGGCCATGGCGCGGACGGCTTCTCGAAGAAGATGGCGATGCTGTTCTCGGGCGTCACCATGGCGGCTCCCGCGAACCATCCGTGCAGCCACATCCGCTCATAGAGACTTAAGGAATGGCCCGCGTCCAAACCCCGCGCACCCCCGCCTTCCTGACGCAACGGGCCGCTGGTGGTGCACGCTCCCGAGAACCAGGGGCTTACCTGGACACTCCACGGCAACTGCCACTGCCGTGAGGCACCACGTGCGAACGCGAACTTGGACTGAGTAAAGGCGATGTTCTCCGCGATCTCGAGACCGATGCATCGGGCGCCCCATTCGCCTGCGTACGCCTCGTAATGCGAGTGACCTGTCACGCTGATGATGCGATCCAGCAGGTCTCGCTTGCGGCTGGTGAAATAGTCTTTCACCACCTCGTAGCATTCGCGCCGGTTGACAGGGCGCCGGTCGTAACCGGCCAAACCTGCTGGTTTCATCAGGTGTCGGTACTTCTCGAAGTCGGGCCCGTAGACATCTCGCCACCACGGTTCATTGGGGGAGAGGTTATGGAAGTAATACCCCCACTCCCCGAGTTGGACGGCGGTGAAAACCTGGGCGCGATCCATCCCTGCCAGAGCAGCCAGGCTTTCGGGGCCCAGCACGCAACGCCCGCCCTGGATCTGCATATCGGCGCAGCCAGGATAACAAATGGTGGGCCAACCCAGGGTGGCGAGGTAATCAAAAACCGGTTTGGTGGCCGGACTGGGAGCCGGGCCTGGGTCGAAGCCGTTTCCAAGATGCTGCTCCTGCATGACTTGGACGAGTTCCCGGAGCGGCCCCACTTCGGAGGGCACCCCGTAGAGCGTGAAGACGAAGGTGGCTTGGCCCGGGAGTAGGTTCACCCGAAACGGTGGGCGTATGGTCCACGCAGGGGAGCTTCTTGGGGACATCCGGGCGCCGCGGGCGGATGCCGTCGGCAGTGAGGACGACAAAGCTCCGCTGGATGCCAAATAGAGCATGGCCACGGAAACCAAAACAGAGCCACCGCACCGATTCCGGCGATTTCCCAAAGCTGGGACGTGGAGGCATCGAGAACTCGCGGCTCCAGTTGGTACTTCCCCTTCCACGGGACACTGTCTGAGCATTGATTCCATCTTGGACGGAGACTAGGCATCCACGACATCCCTTGCAAGGGTTGAAGGATCGCCAGAGGAAACGGAGCGCAAAAAGAAAGTGACAGCGGAAAGGTTTCGTTCTCAAGAGAACTGAACAAAACGCCGATGTAAGGAGATATGGTGATTTGTTTAGGGGTTCACCGGAAAACACCTCCCACATCGCGTTGGTCCGTGAGCGAAGTCTCCCAACCCGGAACGACTTTGGCTTCGCCTGCACGCGGAACTCGATGATGCTTCCTACCATGCAGCTCTTCGCCCACTTCTCTTCCCGACCGAGCATTAGGATTTCCAAGCGAAGCGAGGAAAAGGCTCACCAGTGGCTGGTGGAGTACATCTACGATCACTGCGGCATCCAGTTAGGCAGGGACAAGGAGGCTTTCGTGAAAACCCGTCTGGGCAAGCGCATGCGCCAGGCAGGCGTAGCCCATCTCTCGGAGTACTGCCAGATCTTGCAGACCGATCAGGATGAGATGCAGCATGCGATCGATGCCCTTACCACCAATTTCACCAATTTTCTCCGGGAAGAAGAGCACTTTCAGTTCATGGTGAAGACGGCTCTCCCGGGAATCCTCTCTCCAGGCAAAACCAAGTTCCGGGTCTGGAGCGCTGCATCCTCTTCCGGTGAGGAACCTTACAGCATTGCTTTCTATCTCGATCAATTCTATCCACTGTCGTCCGGATGGGACTGGGAGATCACCGCCAGCGACATCTCCCTGCGTATCCTGGAGAAGGCGAAGCAAGCCATCTACCCGGCCGACTGTCTGCGCACGGTCCCTCCAGCCTGGCAGGCAAAGTACCTCAACAAAGGGGTGAGAACCCAAGAAGGAAACTTCAAGATCAAGGACTATATCGTCCAAAGAGTTCAGTACCAACAGATCAACCTGATCAAGAGCTTTCGGCATTCGCGACCTTTCGAGATCATCTTCTGTCGAAACGTCATGATCTACTTCGATAAACCGACCCAAGAGCAGATCGTGAAGAAACTGATGCAGTTCTTGGTTCCAGGGGGGTACCTCTTCGTTGGCCACTCTGAATCCCTTTGTGGACTCCAGATACCCTTGAAACGGATCAAACCGAGCGTCTACCAAGCCCCGGTGGGTCGTTGAGCGACTGCCCTTCAACAGGGTAGGACGGAGTTTTCGTCGGAATCACCCGCCTCGAGGGATGCGATAGGCGATTCACGGGCTGATTCTCGGACTTGTCTTCGGGTAGCTTTCTCTCGCATAATCTGCCTGAGACCTATGGACGGGCGAACTTTGGTGGTAGTGCCAACGTATAACGAGCGGGCAAACCTGCAGCCGCTCGTGGATCTACTCTTTTCATTGCCCACCCAGGTTGAGCTCCTCGTGGTGGACGACAATTCTCCCGATGGGACAGGCCAAGTTGCGGATGAGATCGCGAGCATGAATCCCCGGGTGCACGTCCTCCATCGCAAGACCAAGGACGGCCTAGGGCGGGCCTATTGTGCCGGGTTTGCCTGGGCTTTGGAGCGGAAGTACGAGTATGTGATGGAGATGGACGGCGATTTCTCGCACAACCCCAAGGACATCCCGTCGTTTCTGGCGGCGGCCGGGGATGCTGATCTAGTCCTGGGCTCGAGATACCTGAAGGGCATTCGGGTGATCAACTGGCCGCTCAGGCGTCTGCTGCTAAGTATGGGGGCCGCCATGTACGTGCGATGGATTACAGGCATGCCCTTCACAGATCCAACCGGCGGATTCAAGTGCTTCCGTCGGCGTGCCCTTGAGTCAATCGATCTGAATCGGATCCGCAGCAACGGTTACAGTTTCCAGATTGAGACGACGCACATGATTTGGCGTCAGGGAATGAAGGTGGTGGAGGTGCCCATCATCTTCACTGATCGTTTCCAGGGCACGTCCAAGATGTCCAAAGCAATTGTGCGAGAAGCCCTATGGATGGTGTGGAGGGTCTGGATCCGTAACGGTTTTCGCCGATCGCCGCGGAAGCTGCCCCAACCGCCGGAGAGTCACCCCACCGGAGCCTGAGGCAACTGATACGCGGGAACCAGTTCGCCGGCGGGCCCACAGCGAAACGGAAGCCAAACGAGTGCCACCAACTGCAGGTTGATGTTCGGGCGTTTAGCATTCACCTTCACCGCCTCGAGTTTCCCCGTCATGGGATCCTCTGCCACTCTCAAGGCGCTCACTTCAGCCTGGAATTGGGCCTCCAATTCCTGGAGTTGTTGCCTCAGAAGCTCCACCGTCTCCCC
This sequence comes from uncultured Verrucomicrobiota bacterium, assembly GCA_964411985.1. GTDB lineage: Bacteria > Verrucomicrobiota > Verrucomicrobiia > Limisphaerales > J093 > CAYPNF01. The sequence goes on along the minus strand of CAYPNF010000037.1, from coordinate 39,744 downwards.
TGCCCGGTCCACGTCCCCGGCCTGGCCAAACGCCCGGTTTGCGCTGCGAATTGTGGTCGCCGCTTTGCCGACGGTACTGGAGGAAAGGGTCTTCCGACCCAGAAAAGCTCCCAGGAGGGTGGTGCCAAAGGAAATCACGGTATCCAGTTTGGCACGCTGGGCTTGGGCTGCTTCGCGCTCCCGGGCAGCCTCCGCTCGCCGGAGCCGATCTTGCAGCATCGCGGTCTTAGGCGCGTACTTGGCTCGCAACTTCTCCGCGGAGTCATCGCGCCTTTCCCGGGCGACCTGTTGGAGTCGAATCCTGAATTCACGCTCTCCCTCGCCTGGCTTGGAAATCAGGTCAAGAGCTTCGGAGCGCAGAAGTTGGATGCTTTGATGGTTCAGGATCCAAGTAGTGAAATCCTTACCCCAAGCGGCATAGTTCTTGAACTGGCTGGCGGCAGATGGGCAAGCGGCATAGTCAGCCGGCACGGGCACCTTCTCTAGTTCATTCGCGCTGATGGCGAGTTCTTCGGCCGTGGCCCAATCGACGGCGATGGCCTCGTCGGTGATCTCCACTGCGGCGAGCAGATCCTGAGTCTGGTTGACTCCCAGCGTAGGGTCCACAAAACGCACCTGGGCGCCTGCGAGCAAGCGGGGAACATACTGGAGTGGCGTGCCGGGTTTGAGATTCGGACAGATGGGAGCGTAGAACTGAGGCACCTGAGGAGGCAGGACGGGCCGCGACGAGGAACCTGAGCTTCCAAGCCTCACAACAGAAGGAGCATAACCAGAAACGCTGGGTTGGGGCAATGCCTCGGGCGGGCTGGATACTGTGCGGCTGGATCCGACCAGCGATTTGATCTGCGAACGGGACAGTGGACCCCTCAGGTAGGACATGGTCCAGCGCGATTCGAAGACCTCCGGGGCATCTTTATGAACGTTATGCAGGAGGAAGACCCGACTGCCCAAACCAGCAAGGACCTGGGCCGCCGCATTGCGGTCGAAACTCAAGCCCCGTCCCGCAGCAGTACCCTCGAGTCCCTCCAGTACGCGTGCTTTATCACGCTCGGTCTGCAGCCTGCCGATGAACCAGGAACCAATGTTGGCCAGGCCTTTGTAGTCAAGGTCCACCGGGTTTTGCGTGGCGAGTAGCACGCCGACCCCGTAGGCGCGCCCCTGCTTGAGAAGAGTGAGTAGAGGCTGCTTCGCCGGGGGATTAGCTACTGGAGGGAAATAACCGGCGATCTCGTCCATATAGATCATTGCACGCAAGCTACTGGTGCCGGACTGGGAACGCATCCAGCTGAGGACTTGATTGAGGAGCAAGGTGACAAAGAACATCCGCTCCGAGTCACCCAGGTGGGCTATGGAGAATATGGCCACGCGGGGCCGACCAGTCTCGGCAAAAAGCAAACGCCCGACATCGAGTGGTTCTCCTTCCATCCAGGCGGCGAAACCAGGCGAAGCCAGGACATTGTTCAGTTGGATAGCCAGTTCGAACCGTTCCTTGGCCGGGTAGAATGTCTCCAAATCCAACACACCGATCCGCTGCACGGATGGGTTCTGCAACTCCTGAATTAGACCGGCAAGATCCAAGTCCCGGCCCTGGCGCCACGCGTTCAGGATCAAATGACTCAGCAGGACACTCTCCCGGCTTTTCACTGGATCAGCGGTGATGCCCACCAGTCCGAGCAAGCCCGTTACGCTGGACGCAACCCGCTCCCGGAGCGACTCGCCATCCTCCAGAATCTCAGGAGGCGGCACGGCGAAGGACTTGAGGATAGAAACCTGGAGCCCGGCACTGCTGCCAGGAGTGTAAAGCGCAAAGTCGGCAGCGGCCCGAAGTCTCCGGATACGCTCGCCATCCTGAGCCCATTTTTCCAAGCCCTTGCGCCAGAGGTCGGCTTGTTGAGCGGAAAAGTCAGCGGTGGAAAGCCCAGCTCGGCGCGCGTCGTCCTCGTTCACCCAAGGAGCAAAATCTTCCCCCCGCAAATCTGCAAAAGTGAGCAGGAGGTTCCCAAGATCACCCTTGGGATCAATCACGATGGAGGGGATGCCGTCCATCACCGCTTCCTCGATGATATCGAAGCAGAGCCCCGTCTTGCCACTTCCGGTCATGCCCACGACGAGTCCATGCGTGACCAGGTGTTTCGATTCGTAGAGAGCCAGTTCAGGGAGGCTCTTTCTCGCTTGGAGATCGTAGTGGCGTCCCAGGTAGAACACTCCGAGCTTTTCGTAGTCCTGCATGGCGTGGCGGGGGGTTATCGGTCTACTTGGATAAGTGTTTTGACAGCGCTGTTGCCCTGGGCCATTTGGCGAAATAGCTCTGGCAGATGAGTCAGCCCGCATTGGGCATCCACGAAGTCCGCTGCCGTTATGACTCCGCTCTCAATCAGCTGAAGGGCTTTGCGGATCGTGCGGGGGGTGTGGTGGAAGCTCGCCAGGAGCGTCAAGTTGGAATAGTGAATCAGTGAGGTATCCAGGTTGACCGATGTTCCGGCGGGACAACCTCCGAAGAAATTGACGCGGCCTCCCTTGCGCACCAGGGAAACGGACGCCTCCCAAGTTTCGGGTTTCCCAACCGCTTCGAACACGACATCGAAAGGATCCTTGCAGTGATTACGGATCAGGTTCACCAGGTCCCCTGCTCCACCCACGTCGATGACGTTCTTTGCTCCAAGTTTTTCCCCAAGCTCCAATCGCTTGGCGCGGCGCCCTGCCATGGTGACGTGGCTGCCCAGGCTCCTTGCTATGGCGACGAACATCAGGCCGATTGGGCCGGAACCGATCACCAGGCTCCTTTCGCCGGAGCGGATCTGGAGGTCTTGCACCCCCTGAACCACGCAGGCCAATGGTTCGGTGAGAGCCGCATCTGGGAAACCAGTCCCTGGGGCGAGACGCAGGAGGTTCTTCTCTACGATCCGCGGCGGAATCACGATCGATTCACCATAGGCTCCGTTCAGAAACAGCAGATCTTCACAGAGATTATCCTGGCCCGCCTGGCAATGAAAACAAGTGCCGCAGGGGGCGGAATTGGCGGTGACGACTCGTTCGCCGGGCTTCCAATCGCCGCAGGGGTGACACACCTCAGAGATAATCCCCGCCAACTCGTGACCAAACACGGCGGGAGGCACGATCATTTTGGCATGGTAGCCCCGTCGGTACACCTTCAAGTCGGTGCCGCAGGTGAGTGCCGCTTTGATCTGGACCCGGACCTCACCGGGCTGGAGCGCCTTGGCTTCGACCTCCTGAATGTGAACGGTTTCTTTTCCGTGGAGAACGGCTGCTTTCATGGAGAATTCTTTCTGCTGTGCTGGGTTACCTCTGGGATTGAATCCGGGGAAAAACCGGTCAGGAGGCAACTCCTCCCATGTACAACCTTGGCACGCGATAGGTAATATTCGTGAGCATTTCCCAAGGAATAGTGCCACACCATCCAGCGGCTTCACTTGCCGAGATACAGTCCTGGCCCTGGCGGCCGATCAGGACCGCCTCATTACCTCGACCCACTTCGGGGACCTTGGAGACATCAACCATCATTTGGTCCATCGTAATCCGGCCCACGATAGGGCATCGCTGCCCGCGGACCAAGGCGAAACCGCGGTTGCTCCCCGCACGTGGATATCCATCCCCGTAACCGGCGCTTAGGACCGCTACCCGAGCGTTGCGCTTCGTACGATAAGTACACCCGTAGCTGATACTCGCTCCTGGCGGCAGTTCGCGCACCAGGGTTACCCTGCATTTCAAAGCTAACGCTGGGCGGAGGCGGACCTTGAGGTCTTTAGGAGCCCGCCGTTTGCCTGGGGGAATAATCCCATACACCAGTAGTCCCGGTCGAACCAGATTAAAGCAGGAGTTGGGCTCGTGGAGCAGCCCGCCGCTATTGCAGCAGTGGACGTTTGGAACGGAGACCCCAAGAGAAGAGACAGTCTTCAGCACCTCGCGAAACAGCCGGAGCTGGCGGCGTGTGTATTGAGCGCTATCCTCAGAGTTGGCAAAATGGGTAAGAAGGCCCGCAATCTGGAGATGAGGCAATGCCGCAACGCGTGAAACCAGTGAGGCGACTTGACTGGGAAGTGTGCCAAGTCGTCCCATACCTGTATCCACCTTCAGATGGGCCTGGACAGTCTTTCCGAACCGGCTGCCCGCCTTGGAGAACTCCAAAGCTTCCTCAAAGCAGGAGATTGTGGGATGTATACCATCACGAACGGCCAGGGGCACCTCGTGCGGAAGGCAAGATCCCAGCATGAGGATGGGCCATCCATCCCCCACAGAGCGAATGGACTCCGCTTCGCGAAGATTGGCAACACCAAAGATGTCCGTACCGCTCTGCATCAACAGAGCAGCGATCTGCTTCAAGCCGTGGCCGTAGGCGTCTGCTTTGACCACGGTCAAGACCTTTACGTTGGGGCCAACCTGATGGCGGATCCACGCGAGGTTGCCCCGAAGGGCCTCCAGGTCGATCTCAGCCCAGCAACGGTAAGTTGCGTGCATGGGTCTACCATGCTTCGATGAAGCAGAGATGCAAAGAAAAGTTTGTTAAGACGTTTCTCTCGACGCCTCAAAGGTTTGCGTGCTATAAGAACCTGACGAGCGGGATCGAATCTGCCTTCGGTGCCGCGTGGGCACGGACGATGACAATTCACTGGCCATGAAGGCTTTGATTAAAAAGAGGGCCGATCCAGGACTCTGGCTCGAGGACGTGGCGTTACCATCGTTGGAGCCCAACGACGTTCTCATCCGAGTCGATCGGACTTCCCTCAACACCAGTGATATCCAAGTGTATCGCTGGGATGATTGGGCGCAGAAGAACGTCCAGACCCCGGTGGTTATCGGCAGTCAGTTTGTGGGTGAAGTGGTAGCTCTAGGAGCGAATGCTACGGACTTCTCGCCTGGGGAGCTTGTAGGGGCACAGCAACATATCGTATGCGGGCGATGCCGCCATTGTCTTGCCGGGAGAAGACATCTGTGCGCGGACGTCCTTCAGGTGGGTATTCATCGCCATGGGTGCCTGGCGGAGTATATCGCGCTGCCTATCAGCAACGTTTGGCACCACCGGGAGGACATTGACCGTGATACCGCGTGCGTCTTTGAGCCCTTCTGCCGGGCTGTCCACACGACCCTTTCTTTTCCCGTGGCCGGTCAGGATATCCTGATTACCGGTGCCGGGCCGACCGGTCTGATGGCGATGGCGATGGCGAGACATGCGGGTGCGCACCATGTCGTGCTCACCGACCTCAACGACTACAGGTTGGAACTAGCCCGGAGCATGGGTGCGACTCGGGCGGTCAACATTCGGAATGCCAGCTTGAAAGATCTGCAACTCGAGTTGGGGATGGTGGAGGGATTTGACGTAGGATTGGAGACGTCCGGCAACCCGCTTGCCATGCGTGATATCATCGACAACGTGCGTCATGGGGGTGGAATAGCCATGCTCAGTTTCCCTCCAGAATCCATGTCGGTGGGATGGTCCAAAATCATCGGTAACCAATTAACACTTAAAGGGACTTTCTGCCGGGATGTCTATGAGGAGTGGCACAAGACCACGGTGATGCTGGATAACGGGCTGTCGATCAAACCGGTCATCACGCACCATTTCCACTATACGGAGTGGGAAAAGGCGTTTGAGCTTGTAGCGATGGCTAACACAGGGAAAGTGGTGCTGCATTGGAGGCCGGACGATGCACGAGCTTAGTATCATGCAGAGCGCGCTCCAGATGGTCATCGAGCAGGCTAAGGCGCATGGAGCCAAGGAGGTACACGAACTCCGCCTGCGCATTGGCACGCTCAGCGGAGTGGTGCCGGAATCCTTGGAGTTCTGTTTTGAGGCGGCTTCGCTGGGAACCATAGCCGAGGGTGCCACTCTGGTGATGGAAAGCGTGCCGGCCGCCTGCTGGTGCGGCCAATGTCAGAAGATGTTTGTTTGCGGCGAGATGTGGAATGAATGTCCTGAATGCAAATCACCCAGCTTCGATTTGCGTCAGGGGCGTGAACTTGAAGTAGTCTCCTTCGAAGTATCCTGATTATGTGCAAAGAATGCGGTTGCAGCGGTAGCAGTGAGGGTTCGGAACATCACAGCGAGGATGGTCATCATCACCATCACGGTAAGCACGAAACGGTCAGTGTCGGCCGCTCCATCCTGGAGAAGAACGATCGGCTTGCCGAGCAGCACCGTGGCTATTTCCGCGCCAAAGGAATCCTGGTGTTGAACGTGGTCTCCTCACCTGGTTCTGGTAAAACGACGCTGATCCAAGCCACGGTGGAGCGGCTCAAAGACAGGGCTCGACTCGGAGTCATCGTGGGGGATCTGGCAACGGACAACGATGCCCAACGGCTGCGCGCCTCCGGCATTCCGGTGGTTCAGGTGACGACCGGGACCGTGTGCCACTTGGATTCCCAGATGATAGAACGGTCTCTTTCGGTGCTCGACCTTGAGGCTCTGGACATCCTGATCATCGAGAATGTCGGTAACCTTGTTTGCCCGGCTTCTTTTGATCTGGGCGAGGATTTGCGGGTAGTGCTCCTCAGTGTTACCGAAGGAGAGGATAAGCCATTGAAGTATCCTCCCATGTTTCACTCAGCCAACGTGGCATTGCTCACCAAGACTGATCTTTCGGAAGCCGCTGGCTTTGACCGTAGTCTAGGGATGGGGAATCTACGGAGAATCAGTCACCACGCAACTCTATTTGAGGTTTCCTCGCGCACGGGAAAAGGAATGGATGCCTGGACGAATTACCTGCTCGATCAGCACCAGCGCAAAGCTGCAGCTTGTCGTCGCCCCAAGAGCCATTGATCAGGGTTACTCAGTTGTAGGTGAAGGTGGCTGAGGCTACTGTATTGGTTCGAGCTACAAGGCGCAGCCAGTAGGCTCCGAAAGAGTCGGGGAATTGATGCTCCAGCACCTGTCCTGGGGCTACGGTAAGTGTGGCGACCCGGTAGAACCTTCCGTCACCCGCAAAGTCAGCTTCCAAGTCAAAAGGAACCTTTTGGCGACTCTCATGAGAAATCGTCAGTCGCTTTCGGTCAAAGCCCGAGGCAAGGTAGGCATCACTCGGGACGTTGGCCTTAACTTCTGACCTCTTCCAGGGTCCCCCTGTGCCCCGCGGCTTGCCAAAAGCCCAAAGGTCGTCGACGGCTCCCACCCACAACGCACACTTACCGTCCTCAGCGCTAACGATATGCTCGCTCTTGACACCCTCAGATACCCCACTCATCACCAGCAGCCCGCGATAGCTGGCAAAATCATGGATGCGGCGGTTATGGGTCGCTATGGGACGGATCTTGATGAAACCGCCGGCGTTCTCAGCAGGCAGCTCATAGAATGTTCCATACGCGTTGAGCAGATTCCTCTCTGTGCAGACCTCGCGACACAGTCGGCTGAGACCAAGCGGGCCGGGTTGTTCCAACATGGGATCCCCCTTAGGCAGACGCCATCGCCTCCCTTGGCTATCAACATAGAGCGCCGATGCGTCGTCGTGAGTGATCAATGGCGGCGAAATAGCCACAGCCTTCTCCGTCCAAGCAACGCCAGCCAAATCCTCCACCTTGCGCAGATTGAGTTCGCCATCCAAGTCATAGCAACCCAGCGCTCCTGCCGGGCTGCGTGCAACAAAGCGAAGGGTCCTGTAATCTCCGCCACGAGCGTGGAGTACTCCCCCGCTCAGGCGATGGCCGTCAGGCTCTGCAACCCCAGTGAATACAGGCGAAGCCTGCCCGTTTCGAGCATCCTCGCTCCGGTAGTGGAAGACAGCGCTCACTTTCGCGGCATCGCGATTGGCAAAGAGGCGGATCCATTGGCCCGATTCGGAAGGGGTGAATCCCATCCAGGTGCTGCCATGCGCAGGGACCTTGACCTTACGTAGAGTTCTCCACTTCCCATTGCCAGCCAGGTCTACTTCAAGGGTGAATGTGACTGGGTAGGGACTGCCATGCGTTAACCACAGAGAGCGTTTCGTATAGCTGGAGAAGAGGAAGGGCTCACTGGCTACCCCGACTTTGACATCGTCATCCAGCCACACTGCCCCGCGCCCTAGAGGTGGACCAAAGCGATCGAGTTGGGGCGGATCGACAAACCACAGATTGGACTGGGAACGGCCTGGGGCGGCGAGTTGACCCTTGAGCGGTTCTTTATTCAGGAACTCGCTTTGTGCGGTATCGTCACATCCCAAGACGATATGGTTCCCCCACCGACAGAAATCCCCGATCACTTTCAGGTAAGTGGAACGAGGGCCGATCCCGGCCGTGTTTCCAGCTGAGAACGCTCTCGGGAATGTCCAGAAGCAGCCGTGCATTGTCATCAAGAGCGAATCCTCGCCGATCTCCCGGATGCGTGGCCACTCGGTATTCCATCCGTGCGCGCCGTCATAGCAGTGTGAAGCCTTGGGCAGCCGGAAGGCCTGCCAGCGCCCTTTGTCCAGCAGCATCAGAATGAGCGAACGATGGTCCCAGCCGATACTCCACAGGCGATCCTCCTCAGGAGAATTCCCCAAGACGCCTCCGGGACCAGTCACTTCGGTGAACTGATTTCTCCGCACTACCGTCCAATGAGCCGCCTTCCCATCCCATTCCGCAAGGCAACCTGAAGGGGTATCCGGCCGGGTGAGCGCCTGAGGGCCATGCTCACCGTTGTTCGCGTAAACGTAGCGACCTTGAGCAGAGTAGAAGCCCTTACCGTGGTAGCCTGGAAGATCGGCGTGCCGTCCCACCTGCAGTTGTTCGTCCGCCCAGAGTTCCGCAACTTGAAGGGTCTGAACATTCACTTCGTAGAAGCCTTCCTCCATGGTGGCGAATACCACCTTGTTGGTAGGATCCGTTAAATGCCGTGCCACCCCCGTGTGTCGGCCATACATTCTTGTGTAAGGGATCACACGCACTGTACCGTCGGAAGCGATTACGTAGGGACCGATGAAGAGTTGCTGGGACTCACGATGGATCATCCGGTTGGCAGGCGTCCCACCGATGCTCTCAGGCCGGACGATCTGCTCCAGATCCGGGGTGATTTCGTAGAGCTTATCCGTGGAGCCCGTCGGCTTATGCGGTGCATACGTCACCACCCAAAGCCGATCGGCCCAAGGCACAACCGCTCCGGTGCCACATTCGCCCTCGCCATTGAACGTGGCCAGGTGTGGATAGATGCCGGACACGTTGCGAGGTTCTGCCGCGTCCAGGTGGGGGGGGAAGAAGACGAGGAAGGCCGCGAGCCACAAGAACGGCTTTTGCATGCAGTTGACCTTGGGTGTTACTTCAGGCTGGCGACGCCGTCACGTTCCACACGGGCGCTGGGGCCCTCGGGCCCAGGAAGTGACATGCTCGAATGCCTGGCCTGCTTCCCTTCTGATGGTGAAACCAACGGTCCTCGGAGGGAGGTGCGCCGCATCGATCCGGGCTGGGCCATTAACTCCTTGAGTTTGGGCAGATGACGCTCGTAGACACCCCGCGGAGAAGTTTGGTAGCGCGCGCAGATCCAGGCAGCCTTGCCAACAATCTCCCCCATCATGCCACAAGTACGCATCACGCGCACCGGTCCCAGCCCCTCACGGGTGACGCTGATATCGCGCCCGGCCATGAAGAGGTTCTTGATGTTTCTGCTGTAAAGGCAACGATAGGGAGCCCAGTACGGGCCCTGGTAAGTGAAGTTGGTACCCGTCGTAGCTCTGGAAATGAACTCATTACCCTGGTGGCCACGCTCGAAATCCGGGTGCGGGGTGTGGATATCGATGTGCCACGAACAAGGGAACGCGCCGTCAGGGAATGGACGCTCGCTGCGAAAATCTTCGCCGGTCAGCACCACGTCACCCAACAGCCGACGCGACTCCCGCTTCCCCGCAATGAACGCCGCCCAGCTCAGCCGATGATTCGGGTAGAGTTTGTCCACGTTCTTGAGCGTGTCCCAGGCCCCATACATTGCTCGAAAATTGAGGTCACGAATCCGCTCCACATCGGAGATCATATCCATCTCAAAGCCGCTCTCCCAAAACCAGCCCCCAAGATTGGAGAGCGGGTTGCTAGCCCACTGTCCATTAAAGTTCTTTCTTCCTGGGAACGGTTTCTCGCTCAGGTCAATGGCCCATGGACAACGTGGAAAAGGGGAAGCCGCATTCCCTTCGCTTACCAAGAGGGACAACGCATCCCTGTCCTTGCATTCGCACTTGAGTAACTGTGCCGGATCCGAGGCATCCATTAGGTTCCACAGATTGCTCGCACCCTGGTGCTGCTCCCGCGAATACTCGTAATCGGCACCGGCAAGGAAACCGACGGTCGCATCTCCCGTGCAGTCCGCGAATAGCTTTGCCTTGAGCCGCAACCTCTTCGCCGTGCGGATATGCTGGGCGGTCACCGACTGGATGCACCCATCGCGTGCGGCAACCGCGTAGACACGGTACTCCGTCAGCAGCCGGATTCGGGGTTCGGCCAGCACCAAATCAAGCTTCTGCCGATCGCCGTAGATGTTTCCGTGCTTCGCATTGCCGGCGCCAGGATGCTTCGCTACCACCAGTTCCTCAACGATGTCCCCTATGTGGGGGTAAGGTGGCTGCCGGGTTTTCCCCTCGGGCCACACTCGGACTTCGGAACTCCCGTTCCCACCGAGCACTGGGCGATCCTGAATCAGCGCGACCCTGAGCCCATTCCGTGCCGCCGAAATGGCCGCGCTCGTGCCTGCGATTCCTCCTCCAACCACGATAAGGTCAAACGTACCGCCATCCTCCGGTCTTTCCGGCAAACCGAGGACGGCCCGACGAAAAACCGTCAAGGAGGCTAAATCGTTCGGAGGTTGAAACGCCGTGTCTTGACAGAAAAACACTGCATCACATCGCCCCTCGAAGCCGGTAAGATCGTGCAAAGCCACCCTTGCTTCGGATTGAACTTCAACCATGCCTCCATCCTGCCAACTCCAATTCTCCCCCTTTGTGCCGAAAGTCTGAGAAAGCGGTTGGCCGTCCACCAGAACCTGGAACTTACCTGGCGCACCCGAGGCCTTCCAAGGCGCCACCCAATCCCGGGTGCGAACCCAAACGCGATAGGTCCCTGGGGATGGAAAGCGTGCCTTGGTTACCGCATCTTTCACCGGCACCCCCAAACCATGGGCCAACAGGTAAGAGGAACCCATGACATCGGTGGATTGCTGATCGAGATCCCAGCCGCCCAGGTCGGCAAACTGTTCCGCCTCAAGCAGGAGTCGCGGTGCTGGTGCGGCGATGCTATCGGTTCCACTCACCAAGAGGGTGAGGAGCGCAAGAAGAAATCCCGTCGTAGCTCTCATAGGACTATACCCATCTTCACGGCGTGGTTGTCGCGGGCTTAAGATGCTTCGCTAGGAACGCTTTCGTCAACTCAGCGACCTTCGGGTCGTTAAAACGCCCATGGCCGCCTCCTTTCACCGTGTAGAACGCCACGTCGACCCTGGCACTCTTCAAGGCAGCTTCAAGTAATTCGCTCTGATGATGAGGCACCAGAGGATCGGCATCACCGTGGCAGATGAGGAATGGGGGGTCGCTTGGCGACACGTATGCGATGGGGTTGGCTCTGCGAGTCTTCTCTTTGTTGTCTTGGATAGCCCCCCCGACTAGTTCTGACTCCGGCGAATCGGCTGGGTCGTGCGTCATGCCGTTGGCAAGCCGGTGTGCATCCATCTGCAGAAAGTCCGTGGGGCCAAAGTAATCCACTACCGCCTGGACCCGACTGGTTTGGTTCACATTCTCTCCGACCTCGAAGTCCTTTACGTCGCCGGTCGTTCCTAGCATCGCTGCGAGATGCCCCCCCGCCGAACTACCCCAGGCGGCGAAGCGCTCCGGATCCAGTCGATACTCAGTCGCGTGGGCCCTGATCCAGCGGACAGCGGCTTTACAGTCTTCGATTTGGGCTGGGAACTTGGCATGCTGACTCAACCGATAGTTGATCGAGGCGACGGCGTAGCCTTGATTGAGGTACTCGGTCGGCACGCCGTCAGACTTGCTCCCCATCTTGAACGCGCCACCGTGTATATGGATGATCAACGGTAGGCGGTTGCCTTTGGCTGGCAAATAGAGATCCAGCTTCTGACGTTCGTGCCCGTTGGGGACATAGGGCAAGTCCCGCTGAACGGTAGCCCCATTGGGCAAGGGCGGAGACGCGGAAGGCCCAACCGGTTGAGCCAAAGTCATCGATAGGGCACTTACGAGGATTGGTAGTGCTAACACTTGCGCGCATGTACCTTTCATGTGGACGAGCTATAGATGGGGGTTCAACGAAATATCAAGTAGAGGATCACAAACGTACCTGCGACCAGTGCGGACATGATGCGGTAGTCGCCTAGACCCGAGCCACACCTGACGCGCAAAGGCTCGGTCCAGTCCTCCCAGATCAGGTTACGGGCTTCAGGCTTCAGCGGCCCCGGTAACAAGTAGGCCGTCACTCCCATAATCAGAACGCAAGCAAGGAAGAGACCGAAGGCGATGAGCATAAAATCACCGCGATAAAAATGGTTCCAATCAAGGTAGAAAGCACCCAAGCCGAGGATCATGCCAGCCACGAGAGTGAAGAAGGCGGATGCCCCAGAAGGGCGTTTCCAGAAGACCCCCAGCAGGAATACCGTGGTGATGGGTGGTGCCACGTAGGAGATGAGTTTGTTGATACCCTCGAAAATAGTCGTGTAATGACCGAAAAGGGGCGACGCCACGATCGCAAGGACTGTTCCGACGACGGTTGTCCACTTTCCAATCACCACCAGACTATGGTCGCTGATTTCCGGTTTATGTCGTTTGAACAAATCGTAGGCGACCAGCGTGGCGGTTGAATTCAACGCGGCTGAGCATGTTTGCATGGCGGCGGCCAGCATGGCGGCGGCCACCAATCCTTTCAGTCCGACCGGCAGCAAATGGGTGATCAGGAACGTGTAGGTGTCTGCGGCGGTTTGCGGTGCCGCGCCACCGAAGGCGTTCTTCTGGACCAGCGCAACACAGATCACCCCCGGCAGAACAAAAATGAAAACGGGCCAGATCTTTAGGAAGGCGCAGAACAGCGGGCCAAGCCGGGCGTGCCTCTCGTCTTTCGCCGCCAGCACCCTTTGTACAATGGTCTGGTCGCAGCACCAGTACCAGATTCCTAACACCGGGTACCCGAGAAGAATGGAATACCAGCTAAGACCGGAAGGATCGCCCGCAGTCCGCGCCATGTTAAGGAAGTTGCCCGTACCCCACGTCACTTTGCTGTCGGCGACACTGGCGAGCGGATGGGGATTCGATGCCAGGGTGTGTGCAAGTTCAGACCACCCTCCGACTTTGATGTAACCGACCACGGTAATGACCACAGCGCCCACCAGGAGCAAGACCGTTTGCACACTCTCCGTCCACACCACCGCCAGCAAGCCGCCCAGCATCGTGTAGATCCCGGTCAACAAACCGAGCGCAACGATGAAAACCATTAACGCGTCCACACCCATAATCGTCGCGCCCGGAGCGAGGCCAAGTATGCCGCGCAGCACCCATGCCGCAGTATACAGTGCCACTCCCATGTGGATTACGATCGCCGAGAACAAGGATACCACCGACAGAACATCGCGGCACGGCCGATTGAATCTTCGCTCGAGGAAGTCCGGAAGAGTGGCTACGCGTGAGCGCAGATAGAGAGGCGCGAAGAAGAGGGAGAGCAGGATGAGCGTGAACCCGGCCATCCATTCAAAGTTGCCGAACACCAGGCCAAATTTGTAGGCGGTCTCAGCGAGGCTGACGAGGTGCACGGTCGAGATGTTCGCCGCGAACATCGCCAACCCAATCACCGGCCAGGTCAACGTATTCCCCGCCAGAAAGTAGTGCCCCCCTTCCCCTCCACGCTCGCCTTTGCGGCGCAGGAAGCCTGCCGCCACCCCCAAGCCCATGACAGCAACGAGGTAAAGCGCGATGATGCTCCAGTCCAGGGCGCCGACTTGAGTGTTCATGGATAGCTACTTTTCGAAAAGCTCGATGTCGGCAAGGGTTGGCCCATCACTGGAGTCGAGAATATTCAGCCGAAACTCACGAGCGGTGACGGAATCGAACTTTTTCTGAAACCACTCGCCGATGCTCGTGCCGTCAAAGATCGTCTTCCACGATTCTCCGTCTCGATACTGAAACTCGAACTTACGCACTCGCCCCGCATAGGCTTCCTCGATCCGAACCCGTTGGACAGTAAGCGCCTTGGGAAAACTGGCTGCGATCCAGGCCTGCTTTGTCCCGGAGTCAGTCGCCCAACGTGTGTGGGGATCATTGTCAAACGCTTGCTGAGGGCCGTACTCTTCAGTCTGGCCTTGATAGACGTTGGACGCCGTGGCTTTGACCTCGGATGTCAACGCAAGCACCGGGAGGTCCAAGGCTGAACCGTCAAGATCCACTTTTACCACGGTATCGATTGGATCCAGCTGCGAAGACTTTAGATTGAGCGTCAACTTGCCCTGCTGCTGATGGAACGGCACCTCGCCACCTGAGAGCAGGATCGCGCTTTTCACACGACGCGGCAGGTCCGGGAGTTCCACCGAACCGTTGTTGGCGCGAAAGACATGCACGAAGATGGTATTCCCTTTTCGGGTGCTGGCGACACCCTTAGTCGGTTTCCAAGGGCCGCCACGTGTGCCATACACACTCGAGCCGTTCTTTGTGAGCCACGCCCCCATCTCCTTCAATCGCTCCACTTGGCGAGGTTCGATGCGACCATCCGGCATCGGACCGACATTGAAGAGCAGGTTACCGTCGCCACCGGCGCAAAGGACCAGTGTCTGGAGGCATTCTTTCAGGGACTTCATGTCGTCGTCCGGCTTCCAGGCCCACTGCCGGCAGATCGTGATGCAAGACTCCCACGGCCGGTTGTCCTGGTATTTTCCAACGCGTTGCTCGGGCGTGTCATGATCCTCTGGCAGCCCGGTCCGGTCGTTGATAATGATCTGAGGTTGAAGACCTCGAATGATCTTCACCAGCCCCTCGCCGTCGTATTCCTTTGCCGTCTTCCCAAGGCCGTCGAACCAAATGATGTCCAACTGACCATAGTTTGTACACAGTTCGGTGACCTGCTGCTTGAGGTAGCTGAGGTAATTGCCGTGACGGTCGGGGGTGAAGGCGTCGGGATGCTGCCAGTGGGGCTGGGAGTAATAGAGGCCAAACCGCAAGCCCGCCTCGTGGCAAGCATCGGCCAGCTCCTTGACGACATCACGTTGAAACGGGCTTAGCGGGCTGGTGATCTTGTAGTCAGTGGCTTTCGAATCGAACATACTGAAACCGTCGTGGTGCCGACTGGTGAAGACCAGGTACTTCATGCCGGCGGCCTTGGCGATGCCGACCCATTCGCGCGCGTTGAACTTCGTGGGATTGAATTCCTTATAGAGGTTGTCGTAGACCTCGGCTGGCACCTCGGTTCCCTTCGAACCGTAACCGCGCCGGTCCCCTCCCCGCGACCAGCCGATTTCAGTGCCTTTGAGGGACACCGGTCCCCAATGGACAAACAGGCCAAAACGGGCATCTCCCCACCACATCATGCGCTCTGGATAAGGAACTGGGCCAGTCACAGTCTTGGATTCGGCAGCGTCCAGAACCGGGCCAGCCAACAAAGCAAAAGCTAACCAAACGATCTTCATAACTCGTGTTGTCTTGTCTGTTCATTCGATACTACCCATGCTCACCTGTCAAAACAACGAAAACGACCACGAGTCTCGCGACTTCACACAGACCTCCTGCCGACTCCAGGGTGCGCGGTAGAACGGGATTCTAACCCCTTGTCTCGAGAGTGATGACGATAGATCTGGTTCGCTCCTGACACGCGAGCACAGCGTCTTGGGGATGCCGCGGCGACCATTAGGCCCCATGGCGGCTTGGCCACCAGCTCTACTCCACCGTCACTGCGCACAGTAAGGGGGCGGCGGTGGTGGTTATGCGGGAGACGAAGTCGAAGCTCACAACCTCCTGGTCGGGTGCGGGGTTTCCCAGGTGGCACCCGGGCAACCCACCCAAGTGCCTTATTCGCGCCGCCATGGCACGGGACGAAAAACAGGGATGATATACTGGATCTCCTTGCCCCGGTAGAGGAGCATCCGGTGGGGGCCGCTTTCCTTGGGACCTAGCACCACCGAAACACGGTTGGTGTTCTGCAGGGCCTTGGGGACGGCGATGAAGAGTCTTCGTCCTTGCCTAAGCGGGTCGCTGATTTGCACTGGATTCAAAGTAACCTCAAAACGCGGAGGCCCGATGGCGGTGGACATCACAGGTTCGCCATAGGCGTCGAAGCGAATGGTATTAGGATCGAAAACCACCTTGGCAAGATCATTAGTCTCGCCTTCTATCGTCAGGCTGCGGATGTGACCATCGAGCGTCGTATAATAACCTTTTAGATCGATGTGCGGACCGGGCTGGAGCTCCGGCAATGCCGAGGTGACCGAGGGCAGTCCGTGCAACGGGATGATGTGGCTCGGTGCCCTGGGAACCCGCCCATCTTTTGGCGGTTCGTTGGCATAGATGAGCAGACGGTGTGGTCCCCGGTTTTTGGTGCCCAGCACCAGGACGAACCGCCCCTCGAGGAGCCCTCCCGGGAAGGCCAGCTCATACCTTCTGAACCCCAGAGATCCAGGCGACTCTCTGAGCGCCAAGTCGCGCGCCGAACCTCCACCTTCCGCCGTACCCGCGTGCCGCAACAAAACTGAGGTGCGCGTCGGCTCAGGTCCCGTTCGTCCCACAACGTCACCAAACTGATTCAGCTCCGCCCGCCGAGTGTCGAGGAGGATCTCTGCTGCTCCATCGCCTTTCTCCGGGATTCGTCCCCGAATTGCCACGCCGTGGATCTCCCCTCGCCCGAAATCCCCGGCCACCCGAGCCGCGATGGGCAGATATTCGCTCTCCAACCGGACCTCGGTGAACGCACCGCCGATCGCGCATGTCTTGGAGAGTTCCTCCGGACCAACATCCCAGATGTCGATCGTGCCTTTCCCGTTTCCACCAGCCACTTTTCGTCCGTCGGGAGAAAAGGCAACGGACGCCAGCCAACTTGCCGCCCCCCCGAGGGCAAACAGTTCGCGACCATCCTCCGCATCCCAAACCGCCGTCTCTGCGCCACCCGTCACCACCCGTCTACCACTGGGGGACACCGCGACGCATTGAACTCCGTCCTGACGCTCTCGAAGGACCAAAACCTCCCGGCCTGCTTTGAGATCCCAAATCCGAGTCGTCTTATTGTAGTTGGCGAGGAGTATTCGGCCGGAATCAGGGAAGAAGGCCAAAGACGCGATCGCGCTCGTGTACCCTGGAAGCGCCTGGAGTGCTCGACCATCCTGCGCGCTCCAGAGCTTGATTTTGGAGTCGTAGCCAGCGGTGACCATGAGGAGGCCATCCGGAGAAAAAGCCGCCGCGTAGACAATAGAATCACCATGCCCATGGAGGTCGAGCACCAGCTCCCCATCCGCAGCATTCCACACCAGAACGCGACCTTCATGTGCCCCCGCAAGCACGCGTTTGCCGTCAGGAGAAAACGCAACGCTCTCAACGCTCCCCCCTCGAAAGCGCGGCTTGGGGGTGGGCCGCAGTGCTTCGGACTCCACCCAGTCTCGCGAGGGAGGCGCCAAAGACGGCGGAATGTCTTTCAGCAGGCGCCCGGTTTGAGCATCCCAGAGTTTGCCGTGGTTTTCGCCCTCACGACAGCCGGCCAGAAACTGCTGGCCGTCCGGGGAAGAAGCAACCGAGATTACACCCCCGGGGTGGCCAGGCGCGGTGAAGAGCTCGCGGCCGGTCTGGACATCCCACACCTTGGCCGTGGTATCGAAGCTCCCCGAAACCAAGCGCTGGCCGTCCGGGGAAAAGGCCACTCCGGTGACCGGCAACCTATGCCCTCGCAACGTCGTCACCGGCTGCACCTTCTCAGCGGGTGCCGCGACGCACGCACTGGAAGCTGCCGTGGCAAGGATGGCCGCCTCACAGACCCCGAGGATTGCCAGTGCCACGGCCGTGTATTCAGAGCCCAGTGTCATCGACTAAGCCTTGTTTGAGGCCCCAACCGGGTGAAGCTGAGTTTGGTTGCCCATTTTTGCAGACTCTTCCTTACGCAACACCTTACTCCCATAGGCCGAACCCTCCCTATAAGAGCTTGGTGTGCCGGGGTTGTCAAGGCACCGCGACCGCTCGATATGAAAGGCAGCTTTCGGAGGTGGCTGCGGGGTCAATCACCAGCGAAGGCGCCGCTGCTGGCACCGGGCGCGTTGCTTATTTCGGCAATCAGGCACTAGATTGGAGGATGAACGTGATTTCCGTCCTCTTCCCTTACAAAGTTGAAGGACAGTGGGTCTTCGATGACCCCACCGCGGGCTTGGTCCGCGAAGCCTTCGTCGCGGGGATCGACACGATGCTTGACCGCGCCACCGCCCATATTCCGAACGCGGAAGCGGGGTTCAAGCTGTTGTTCTCTCCGAACCCGTTCCCGGGCTACGCGCTCAAGCTGGAGTGGCGGCGGGAGGAATACGGGGGCAACTGGTACTGGTGCGACCAATTTGGGATGGAGGGCTGGTTGTGCCCGGCGCTGTTCAAGTACTTTCCGACCGCCCCAAAGGAGCTTTACGCCAAGCCGGAGCCCAAAAGCCGATAGGTGCGCGATGCAGGTCATGGTCGTTGGCGAAGGGATGAATCATGGCTTGGGAAGTGCCTGGAGCCAGCGGATCACGCGAAGAGGGAACTCGGAATTGAGGAGCTGTCCGTGCGAGGCCTGGCGGATGCGGGGAGGTTGCTTTGGGACGGCATACTAGTTGCTTCTGTCCCCTTGATGGCTATAAGTAGGCATGAACGCCTCCGGAGGGTGGCACAAGTCCTAGCGTACCGGGCAAAAAAGAGCTCCTGCGGGAGCTTTCTTCGCATCCTCGGTTTCGCATTCATAGTCGTGTTCTGCTGCCGAGCAGCGATCGCGCTGACACCCCTAACGAACTCCACGCTTGTTTCGGCACTAGGATCGTTGACCAATCTCGGGATCACAAAGATTAGGATCTGGCGGCCCAACGACCATTCGAACTGCTACTACACGTCGAACCACCTTTCGGCCAACCCGATCTGGTTGACGAACAGCATTGGGTTGACGAATCCTTACATTTCTTTTCGGACAAACCTCTTCACGTTCGTCTCCGCTGGACAGATTCTAGGTGCCACCAGCATCGTGACCACCGTCACCAACTGGGCCTTAGCCGAAGCTATGGGCGAAGAAGGCAACAGGCTTCGTTCGCTCTCCATTGTGGGCCGAGGGTACTTCGTAGTGCGCGCAGCGGACGGGACACCAATGGTTACGCGCGACGGCAGCTCCCTCTACGTCGACGATCTACGATACTTAGTCACCCGGAACGGCCTGCGCGTGCAGGGTTTCAAAGACCCAAGCCTGGAGGAGATCGGCGACCTGCAAATCGATAGCCAATACCGTCCCGAAGGAGCACCCGCAGATGCCAGGGTCCATACATACAACTTCGAGAGCGACGGACGGATTCTAGTTACTTGGTGTGACGGGACCAAAAGCCTAAGGGGGCAGATCTTGCTTCAGGATTTCCGTAATCCCTCACTGCTGGCCAAAGAGGCTGATCGGCTCTGGTGGATCACGGATCTGGCAGAACCCCTGGCGAAGCCCCTGCCCCCGACTACCCAAGGTCTAGGCTCGTTGGCCGTCGGCCTGAGCCAATACGACCTGACCACGCCCTGCTTGAGCGTCAGCGTGATGGAAAGCAATTCGTGGAGGGTCGCCCCGGGGCTCATCCGTTATACCCAGAATCCAAACGATCTGGCCATCCGAGGGAAAGGCTTCTTCATCCTACGCGAACCCAACTCCAACGCCTTTTATGCAACACGCGCCGGGGCGTTCTGCCTGGATCCCTATGGTCACCTGGTCAATTATGCAGGCTGGCGGGTGCAAGGCCACTCCGATGGCACGCTCACAGAAATCGGTGATGTGGTGATCGATTCAAACGGCCGTCCTGCCACTACCATGTCTGATGCTCTGATGCGGCGCTGGACCATCGGCAGGTCGGGGGAGATCCATGTGTATCTCAGCGACGGCACGAGGTTTCTGAGGGGTTGTGTTCTTCTTCAGGACTGTTCGGCGCCAGCAGGGCTGGTCCGAGACCGCTGGGGTGCCTATGAACGAAGAACGAGTTCAGGGCTATGGACGCCTCTCTCTAGGCCCAATGCTGCCGGCATGGGATCTTTGGTGATGAGTGCTCTTGAGCTCCGTGAGTTGGAGGAAGAAATGCTGGTCGCACGCCGACGCCAGCAGTTTCGTCTCCAAGGTCCGTTTACCCTCACCGGCAACTCGACCGACCTGGCGATCATAGGCCTGGGCTTTTTCCAGGTGCGCGACCCCGTTACGGACGCCCTATATGCGACCAGGAACGGTGCCTTCCATGTTGATACAACCGGTTTTCTGGTCACAACCAACGGTTTGCGAGTCCAAGGGTTTAGCGACCCTGAGCTCTCCATCCTTGGGGACGTCCGTTGCGATGCGAGCTGCGCACCTGCCACCGCCAGCCCAGACTCCACCGTCACGAAGTTCGATGTCTTCCGCACCGGTGAAATTTGGCTCACTCTCTCGGACAACACTTGCTTCCGCCGAGGACAGATTCTCCTGCAGAACTTTCGCAACCCCTCCGCACTGGATCAGGCACCGGACCAGCTATGGTCGAACCTGGAAGAAGCGATGCCCATGTTCGCGGCTGGTGTCGCCGGGCCGAACGCCATGCCGCTGGGTGACATCCATGGCGGCGGCTTGGAGCTGATAACGACCATTCCTGAGTTTCGGCTTCCGCCGCGTTACGGCATCAGGCTAGCCGTGCGCGATTTGCCTGCCATGCCATGGTTGGTCTCCGTGATCGAAAGCTCCTCGGATCTGGTGCACTGGACCAAGGTAAGCGACATCAATCCAATCGATATCGATGAGTCGGAAGCCTTCGGCCCCATGCCTGTCCCGGGCGAGTTTCGGGCTTACCGTATCCGCACCTCCTTGATTCCAGGCAACGACCCATTCTTCCCGGACCCTTGGTGGGTGAGACAGTACCTGCTCACCGAGTCTTGGTAATCCTCTTCCAGCTGCCATTCGTAGCAAAGTGACGGTCAGGATAGCCTAACGAAGTAGCGGAACTCTTAATCCCAATGGAATACTTCCTCCATGTTTGCCCACCACTCTTCCGACGACCGCCTTTGGAGCGGCTGCTGACACGGCTTGCACACCGCCCACCAACGCTGCGTCGTGGGATCGGCCGCCATCTTGGCCATGTCTGCGGCAAAATCGGTTCCAGTGTACTCGAAATAGCTGAACAGGTAATGGCACCCGTCATCGAGCTGACGGAGATAGATCGAGTAGTTCTGGATGTTGCAGGCATGGATCATCTTCAACACTTCCGGCCAGACACTCGCGTGAAGACGTTTGTATTCCTCGACTTGAGCCGTTTGGAGGCCAATCACCATTCCGTAACGTTTCATAGGCTATCTTCTAGTGAGAGGCAAGGTTACCAACATAGTTACCATAGGTGAGGAGCAAGACGGCACCCACCAGCACCCCCATCGCCGCGAGGAGAGTTGTCCAGGTTAAGCGCCGACACTGGCGCCACTCACTCAAGGCAAGCCCGACGACATTACTGAGTAAGACTAGCATGATCATGTGAATGGCCCAACTGGTGAACTTATACTCTCCCATCCGCACGTGTCCGAGGTTGTAGAAGAAGAACTGGCCATACCACAATACGCCAGTGAGGACCGCCATTGCCCAGTTGAGTGGAAGGCTGGCCTTCTCCGTGCCAGCCGGAAGCTCTACCATCTCCGAAAAACTGCGATGCCGGGCGTGAAGCCAAAGGCAGTAAAGGCTCGTCGAGAGGAAGGCACCGGTGTTGGAGAAAATGTAGACGACGTTGCCGCGCCACACGCCTGCACCATGACTGGTAGCCACATCCGCAATCGGCTCTCCGGCTTCGAGAGCAAAACCGTATATTGCGGACAAGATGCCGGCCAGCAGCGAGAGGGCAAGACCCTTCATCAACGAAAACTCACTAGGTCCCTCCTGAGCGGCCAGATCCAGCTCCTTCAACCGGCCGGCACGACCCGCGCCCGCGATGCCGATCGTGCCGAGTGCGATGCCGGCTACAATCCAGGAAGCGCCTGGCTTGGCAAGCGTCGCCGCCAGGGTTCCTTTCACCAGCGGAGGAATCAGGGTACCCAATACGCTGGACAGCCCAACCGCGATGGCATACGTAAGCGAGAACCCAATACAACGGATCGACAGTCCGAAGGCGGTGCCTCCAATCCCATAGGCTGCTCCGAGCAGGAAGGAATGCAGCATGGCACTGCGTGGTGCCTCCTGCAAGACTTGGGCCAACTCCGGGATGGTCAATACCGCACCCAGGATCGGTAGAAGGAACCAACAGAAAGCCGCCTGGGTCAGCCAGTAGGTCTGCCACGACCATCCCTGAACCCGCTTCTGCGGCGTATAACAGGTGGCGGCAAAGAAGGCGCCGATGGCATGCAGAAGCACCCCGAACAAGGGGTTGGGTGCGATAGGATTCATTTGCCGTGCACGGTGACATCCGCGCGCCTGGACGAGGGCGTCACCGTGAGAGTTTTCATTTCACCGCCACGATAGACTCCTTCGACAATGGTCTGCCGTGGCGCGTGGAGCTTGAACTCGACGTCCCACTCCTTGGGCCAGGCTGGCAGCAGGAAGATGCGCTGGCCATCGGTTTGCATCAGCATGGACTGGTACGCCTTCATGAGCACACCCCCATGGTCCTGGTCCGGAGTCCAATCGTAGTTCGGTCCCCAGAAGGCCGGAAAGCGTTCCCCTGGGTCATGGCTAGTGGCACGGCTGACCACTCCTTGGCGCGCCTGGTCGGTCAGTGCGAGGTAGGCCATGAAGATATCGTCCTGCCGCCAACCGGAATGCCCTCGGTCCCAGCGATGTTCCAAGGCTGCAAGTGCCCAGTCGGCGTTGGGTCGGTTGAAGGCAAACAGTCTGAACGGAAACACAGGGTACAGCTCCGGGTTCTCGATGTTGGGCTTTTCCGCAAAGAACTCAGCAGGGGCGAGAGCCTTGCGGCCATTTACCTCACGCAGCGGAATCGGTGGCAGTTTGGCACGAAATCGCTGCCAAAACGCTCTATCGCTTGAGGAACCCGGACTGCCCGGCAGTCCCAGAAGGCGATCGGTAACAGCGATGCAGCCCGCAAGCTCCGGCATGGCATTCGTGCAGTGCCACCAGGTTTCGAGAGCCTGCGAGGGATACATCACGAGTTTCCCTTGGGTGTTGGTAGGGTAATGTTGTTCGAAGAACGTCAGGATCTCACGGGTAAAAGGGAGCGCTTCTTGCTGAAGGAACTCAGTATCGGCTGTATGCTCATAGTAGTCGAGCATCATCCAGCAAAGCTCGAGACCACCCACCCATTCCCACTTGTGCCATCCGCTTTCCTGCAGCTTGTCCTGACGTTCCGCAAAGGGGGTCCAGCCATAGGTCTCACTGAACACGTGCCCCCAAAACATGATGCACTCCGGGTAGAACGCACCTTCATGGCCGAAGTAGAGCTTGGTGCGGTATTTGCAGAGCGGCAACAGGTCGCGGCCGTACATGCGAAAGAGGGGTCGTTGAAGATCAAAATCTCCCGAGGTGCAAAGGCTGATGTAGGGAAGCCGCGTATTCTGCCACCAATAGCCTGGGCCCCAACGGCGGAAGTCAGGGTCCTTCTCGCTATCCCCCGGTGGTACTGTGAAGAGCGTGCCGTTGAACTTGATCGGAAAGGCTCCCCGCCCCGCGCAGGCAGTTATGAACCGCTGTAGGTGATACATCTGGCTGACGTAAGCAGCCTGGTCACGCACCGTGGCCCCTGCCTTTCCGGCCACGCGCTTTCCCCCCACATAAAGGCTGCAACTGCTGGTGGAAGACTCGATCACTGCGACGACGTGGCTCCATTGGCCGGCGGGTAGTACCTCCTTCGCCTGGAGCACTGTCTCCCCACAAATGAGACGGAGCCCATTCCCAGGGAAGGTGTCGAGCAGGAAGCCGTCACTCCCACCTGGCGTGATCTTGTCCACCAGACGAGCCCCACCGCCCGGAAGACTGCTTGGTTTTACCCAGGCCTCGAGGGTGAGTCCGGAACTGAGATTCCACGAAGCGGATCCAGAAACGGTTTGTGGTAGCACGTTCGTTGCTAGAAAAAGTACCCCGGCGTGGGGACTCATCGGTACTTGCCGATCCTCCCTGGCAAGGGACTCGATTTCAGACTCCGACATCGCCCTTCCGAGCAAGGCCACTCGCGCAAGATCGCCCGCGAACCGGTTCCCCCCACCCTGATCCATTCCGATTCGCACTGAGTGAGAGTTGGACGGCACGAGGGAGGCGGAGGGGGGGGTGAAACTCGGGTCGGTGGAGGCGCGGATCCAGCTCCGCTCCCAGAAACTACTCCACCATTCCTCATGCGCTTTACGCCTCACGACGGAAGACCTCGTTTCTGCGGTCTGAATCACAGCATTCACGTCAGCCAGCCAGCGCTCTGGGGTTGAGGGGTGGCGGGTGACAACAAAGACACTAAACTCGTGCGACTTCCCGCGCGGAGAACGGAGGCGGAGATCATCTAGACGCTCTCCTCGGGCTGCTGTGAGTACTCCGCCAAAGATACGGTGGAGAAGAGGGTCGGGCTGGGGGAACTGCTCCAGTCCCTGTACCTCGGCCATGATCTTGGGCCCCACCGACTTTCGGTTGTAGTGGTACCATCCCAAACGGTTGACCTCACCAGGAAGCACGGCATCAGGCTCCAACAGCGTGGGTGCCTGCTTCTTGTCAGCCATCTTGGGGTTCATCATCACGTCACTGATCTGAAGCTCAGCGAGCTCCTGTTGATTCGTACGCCACAACTCCACGGATGCAACCGCTTCGAGGTCCGTCGAACCTTCCACCGCGACATGGATGACCGGAAGGTGGGCATCCACCCATACACGAATCTCGGTCCGGTGAGTAGCTTCGCCTGTCTCGATCTTCAGCGTTGCATCGCGCAAACTCAGCGTTTGTCGGAACGACTTGGAACCTACAAACGGATTGGGGGACAGCTTCACTCGCACTTTTCCTACCTTAAGCAACCGGGCGTTGTCGTCCCAGGCGTCGGTCTTGCTGATGTAAAACTGCAAATCCCCGTCCGGGGCCATCCACGCATTGAGCGCAATATCGCCGTTCCCAAGCGGCATGGAACCGTGGTGGTTTGTGCTAGGAGAATCCCACACAACATTGTACGCATCGACCGACCCAGCCCACGAGGTCGCCCATACCAACCCAGCCAAAAGTAATCTCCAAATCATTTTCATAAAACCTGCCCTAAGCCTTCGAGGCGGATCGGGTATTTCCCATACTCCCGAACCAGCCTTACGATGAAATCGTAAGTCGTTCCTGCCACAGCGCTGCTTACGGAGTGATCCGATTGAAAGATCATTCCCCCTCCCCTGGCAGCGCTCAGTTTGCGCAGCACTTCGCGCCGAATAGCCTCCAAATCCCCAGTCTCCCAAACCTGGATGTCACTGTTCCCGCAGAACCCAATCTTGTGTCCGTACTCACGCCTCAGCTCCACTACGTCCATCCCAGCCTTCGCTTCCAAGGGATTATAACTGTCTATTCCCATATCGATGTAGTCAGGAAAGATCGCCTTCACGTTGCCACACCCGTGGTAGATCACCGGCAGGCCGTGGGAATGGGCGCAATCGGTCATCTTGGCGACCCAAGGCTTGAAATGCTGCCTCCAGTAGCTGGGTGAAAAGAACATGCCTTTCTTATAGGCCACGTCCCCCCAAATGACGAAACCGTCGAGCCAGCCTCGTCCCGCCTCCATTTCCGCCTTGGCACACTCATAGTAATGAGAGCCGATACGATGAATCACTCGGGCCATCCGGTCTGGATACTCCGCCATCCACAGCATGCTGTTTACTTGCCCAACCAGCCGCGTCAGACACTCGCTCACCTCGATCATGCTGCCATAGACAGGAAAATCGGGCCTCAGCGATCTGACCGTCTGAAGCCATGGGGGGGAGTTGCGCTCAAACCCGTCTCCTACTCCGGCGATTTGGTTATCCCCCGCCGCATGGAAGCGCCTGGGGTCTGTGGGACTGTCAAAACGGCATGATTCCAGTTTCTCGAAAGTATCGATTTCCCAACTTCTCATCTCCGGCATGGGAAACTCGTGATGTTTGTGGAGGACGGCCCCGAATCCTGTCTGGATGACCACCTCCTGTTCGGTCTCCTTGAGCGTCCGGAAAGGCCGAATCCAAGGATCCATGTTGGGAACGGTCACAATCCAGTCCAGATCGTAGTGGTAGTACGGATTGGCATCAGGTGGCAAATTCAACTCCTTCCGCCAGCGCCGAACAAAGCTGCCCCAGAAAAAATCGCTAATAGGAACCCGATCGGGCTCTTCGTGCCGCAACGCCTTGTTCAGTCGCTCCAACTTGCGCAGCGTGTTAGGTTTGCGCTCTTCCTGGTCCGAAGACCGCCCGACGGTTTCAAACATACTCATGCAGGTCGATATCGCGACTATAGAAGAACAAGCGACGAAAAACAAAGGGGCTTGTTCATCCCCAACATGGGGAGTGCTGGAGGCTTTCCACTTGTAACTCGTTGATTTACAGATTGAAACAACGATATGCGAGGAACTATCTCAATTCCGGATGAATGCTCCAGTTTCTCTAGGGAGATACGATCACTGGAGTGGCTTCCAGTCCGGATATTTGTACTTCTCCCAAACCCAGCGAAAATCGCGATTCTTGGAGTTACCCCCCGCCCAATAGAAACTGTCCTTGCCTTTGGCAAAATGAGATCCAACTGCCTCTCCTAGAATTAATAAAAGATGGTTTCATACTTCACATTCCTCAACCCGCGATGGAGGCGCGCCGCTATGGCCCTGCAGAGTTCTGTTTCGCTACAGCATTAGGGCTCTGATCATCGTGTCCAGTTCTG
This sequence comes from uncultured Verrucomicrobiota bacterium, assembly GCA_964411985.1. Classification (GTDB taxonomy): domain Bacteria; phylum Verrucomicrobiota; class Verrucomicrobiia; order Limisphaerales; family J093; genus CAYPNF01. Next base: position 12,840 of record CAYPNF010000037.1, on the reverse strand, counting down.
GGGTCGGGTTCAGCGGCCAATCTAGCGAACCTAGTGATTGGAGTCGATATCCGTTTGGGACTTTCCTGTATCCTTTTCATCCGTTTTGATTCCTTCAAGGGAGATGTGCCCTATGCAGACAGTTAGTTATGTGTGGATTGGTGACGAGGAAAACGAAGGACCGTTCTTCATCGAAGAGCATCGGAAGCCTGCTCTCGAGCCCGGCGGACGCACACTCTTGGGCATTGCCTCCCCTTCCCTTTTTGCCATAGCCTGCTTGGCAGCATTCAACCTGCGAGGTGAGAGCCTCCAATCAAGATCGCTGAAACATCACGATGAAACGAAGACGCTTTCTTCAGGCCGGGGCCATGGTGGTTACCGGTGTACAAATCGCACCACGATATGTCCTGGGACAGGGGCAGACACCCCCCAGCCAGAAGCTGAACATCGCGGGCATTGGAATCGGTGGTCAGGGTGGCGGTGTGCTCGGGGAAATGAAAGGGGAGAACATCGTTGCGCTCTGCGACGTGGATTGGGCTAAGGCAGGGGGAACGTTCGGGGCGTTTCCCAAGGCGGAGCGCTTCAAGGATTACCGCCAGATGCTGGAAAAGCGCAAGGATATCGAGGCGGTAATGATCGCAACCCCGGACCACATGCACGCACCGATCACGTTGGCGGCCCTGCGAGCAGGCAAACATGTCTACGTAGAAAAGCCGATGGCGCATACCATCGAGGAGGCTCGCGTCATGACCAAGGTGGCAAGAGAGACCGGCCTGGTCACGCAGATGGGCAACAACGGCCATGCCGGCGAGGGTCTTCGACTCACTCGCGAGTGGATTCAGGCGGGGGCGATCGGCACCGTGTCGGAAGTCCATGGTTGGAGTGACCGGCCCGGCAACTGGTGGAAACAACCCGCAGAACGGCCGACAGACGCCATGGCTCCCGGAGCGGATCTGGACTGGGACCTGTGGCTGGGTTGCGCGCCTGAACGCCCGTATCACAAGGCGTATCATCCATTCGCCTGGCGGGGCTGGTTCGACTTTGGCACCGGGGCGCTCGGCGACATGGCGGTGCACAATCTTGACCCGGCGTTCTATGCTCTTGACCTTGGCGCTCCCACAGCTGCCGAGGCCCAGACATCGGGGCTGGGTCTTGAATCCTATGCAGCCTGGCAAATCATCACGTTCGACTTCGCGCCTCGTGGGAAACAACCAGCCCTGAAAATGGTGTGGTACGACGGCGGGAAGCTGCCAGCCAAACCGGCGCAATTGGGCGATGAAGTGGATCTGGAAGACAATGGTATCCTGTTCGTCGGAGACAAGGGAACGATGCTCTGCGGTGGGTGGTCAGGAGCCCCGCGTCTTTTCCCTGATACGCGGCGAGCATCCTTCTCGCTTCCGACCAAAACCATCCCCCGGTCGATCGGCCACCGCGCGGAGTGGATCCAGGCGTGCAAGGACCGAAAACCTGGGGATGCCAAAGCGGGTTTTGCCTACTCCGGACCGTTTACCGAGGCCCTGCTCGTGGGGAACCTCGCCGCAAGGCTAGGGAAACGGGTCGAATGGGACTCCGCCAACCTCAAGGCCAAGAACCTGCCCGAAGCCGACCGTTTGATCCGCAAAACATATCGTTCCGGCTTTGGACTGACCACGTGAGAAAGGGTTGAGAGCATTCGCATGAAGCGGCTCCTGTGCATTCTGTTCGCACTGATCCATCTTGGCCTTCCAGCTCTGGCGGCCAAGTTAGTACGGGTTGATCCGAAGTTGGCGCCCGATCTCTTTGTCTGGACCGACACCTGTAATGTTTTCGTGCTACGCGACGGTGAAACCGCGGTACTCATCGACTTGGGAGATGGAAGCGTGCTGGATCAACTGGGGAAGATTGGTGTACGGCAAATTGACTGGGTCCTATTTACGCATCATCACCGCGAGCAATGCCAGGGAGTGCCGCGGTTGAAGGCCTGGCAGGCTGCTCAGCGTCCAGTGGGTTCCCCGATCCGGTTGGGCGCGCCCCAGGCGGAGGCTTCGTTCTTTGAGCGGCCGACGGACTTCCGAAAGATGAAAGTGAGTCTCGGTGACGCATTCACCATCCACGGCTCCAGCTATGTGCGTCCCCCTGCCCTGGCGATCCCCCTCGACCGCGCCTTTTCTACCAATGACACCTTCTCCTGGCGCGGACACGAGTGGCGCTGCGTCGCAACGCCTGGCAACAGCCCGGGTTCCATGACCTACCTGCTCAAGCTTCCCTCGGACTCTGGCACGACCAACTGGCTGGCCTTCAGCGGCGATGTGATGTTGGCCGAGGCGAAGATGCATACCTGGTACGATACCGAGTGGGACTACGGGTTTGGCGCTGGCATCCAGGCCTTGCGGACGTCTGTCACGAATCTGATGGAGCTTTCCCCCCGGCTTCTCCTGCCTTCGCATGGGCGAGTCGTTCGGGATCCTCAAGCGCAGCTGCGCCGGTACCAGGATAAACTGGCCGACCTGGAAAGACTCTATGTGCGCGGTTACGGTGTGGAGGGTGCGTCCGCTGCCTACCAGGACAAGGTTTCCAAACCGACGGTAGTCACGAATGTCGCGCAGGTTTCGCCCCACTTGTTCAAATTCAAACGTGCGAACTTCTGGCCCAACTTTGGCCTGATCCTCGCCGATAGCGGCCGCGCTTTGGTGGTGGATTGCGGGTTGCTCGACGAGAAATTCCTCGATGAAGCCTTGGAAGGGATGCGCGAGCATTTTGGTCTCAAAGCCATTGACGCCGTCATCATCACCCACATGCACGGTGACCATTTTCTTGAAGCGCCACATCTGCGCGAGAAGTGGGGTGCGAAGATATGGGCCCTCGACCGCATGGTGGACTCAATGGAACACCCGGAGTGGTTCGATTATGCTGCTCCGATCCAAGCCTACGGGAAGAAGAGCGCCGCTGGCACCCTCATGGAAGGCGCCAAGGTAGACCGCGCCTTCAAGTCCGGTGAATCGTTTGAGTGGGAGGGTTATAGGTTCACCATCGACTGGATGCCCGGGCAGACCGAGTTCGCCCTCTGCTTACACGGTCAAATTGATGGACGCAGGGTCGCCTTCACCGGTGACAACATTTTTGGCGATCCGGACGACCCGCGCCAAACTGGCCACGAAGCTGTGGTCGCGCACAACAGCGCTATTCTCGAGGAAGGCTATATCTATGGCGCGGAATATTTGAGCCGGTTAAAACCCGATATCATGGTTGGGGGCCACTCCTTCGTTATGGACCGGCCGGGAGCCTTTATCGAACGTTATCGGAAGTGGGCCTATGAGATGCGCGACGCATTTCAGGCGCTCAGTTGGGAGAAAGACTACCGGTATTGGTTTGATCCGTTTTGGCTCCGCGCTGAACCGTATCGAGTCGCGATTCGTCCGGGTGAGACTGTCGAGGTGAACCTGCACCTGCGCAATTTCTTGCGACATGCTCAAAGCCACCGCATCGACATTCACTCTCCTCCAGGCTTCGTCGTGGAACCGACCGTCCTTCAAGGGAGGCTCGCCGGGCAGTCTCGCGAGGCTTTTCCGATACGAATCATAGCTTCCAAAGAAGCTTCCCCGGGGCTCCAGATGGTGAGTTTTGATGTCACTCTGGCTGGCCGCAAGTATGGACAGCGTTTCGACATGCTCCTAGGATTGGAAAAACAGGTTTCGAGGTAAGTCCACGTTCGACCATGAAAGAGCACAAATCCAGAGGATCACTAACAGTGCAAAGATTTCTCCTGCCTGCTTGCGTCCTAGCATCCGCGTTGGTCAGCCCGCCCGCGTCCACAGCTGCGTCCTCTCGGTTGTCGATCGAGACCTCCAACCAAAAGCTGGAACAGGCTTTCCAGTGGGCCGTGAGCAAAGCCCTCTTCTACGTGCAGACCGGCAAGAGCGGGGTTGTGGACGGGCATGAAAGACAGCGTCAGGGAATTGGGAACGTGAGCTACATTCCCAGTTACTGGGCCGGCTACACCTGGCGCACCGCCTTCTATTCTCGCGACTTCTGTCACCAGGCAGATGGCGCCCATCTCCTGGGGTTGCAGGAGGAGAACCTGAGCATGCTGAGAGCCTTCGCCGGCTCTGCCACCGTAGGCCGGAAATGGTATCCCCTGTGGGCCTTGAACTTCGATGGCAGCCCGTTCAAGCTGGATTACGATGGTGACGACTCTTTCGTACGCGAGGTACCGGCCGTCTTCGAGTTGGTGGAACAGTGCCACCGCCAATACTTGTGGACGGGAAACCGGGCGTACGTAACCGACCCGGTTTTGCAGAACTTTTGCAGCAAAGCCGTGACGGAGTTCATCCAATTTCACGATACCCGAATTCCGAACGGGGTGGCCGAAGGCGATGGTTCAGGAGATATCTTTCGCGGCAGCGCCACCTACAATGAAATCCGGTCGCCGTTAATCGAGGCTGGAGACGGCATCGCCTGCCAGTACCAGGCGCTACGAGCCTATTCGCGATTAATGGCTGCACGAGGGGATCGCCGCAAAGCGGCCGCCTTCGAGAAGAGGGCTGAACAGTTGCGCACGTTCTTCAACACCGGGTGGGGAGTGAGTCGGGACGCCGAACCCTACGTGCGAGGGTATGATGTGCGCGGCCAGGTTCTAACGGATTTTGGACGGGAGAACAGTTGGTTCATGCCGATGAAGTTCATCACCCTGCCCTCGCCCAAAACCGATGCCTACCTTGACTTCATCGCCAAGTCTGTGGAGTCCCCCAACGACAGACCGTCGAATCTGGAGGCCATTTCCTACCTGCCGGGCACCTTCTGGCCCTACAATCGGGCTGAAACTGCTTGGAAATGGCTGGAGTACATCATCGATCAGCCCGACCGGGAGTATCCCGAAATCTCGTATACCCTAATCAGTCACGTGGTAGAGGGGCTCCTGGGCTTTGAGCCTAACGCACCGGAGAATACCTTTCTCACCGTGCCGCGGCTTCCCAAAGCGGGAGACCGGGGGTGGGTCCGTAACATCCCCTTGGGTGATCATCGGGTCGATGTCTCGCATGAGGGGAACACAAGATCGACGGTGGCACACGTCTCTGGAAAAGGAAGGTTGAAGTGGAAAGCTTGTTTCTACGGAGACCACTCGACGATTCTTGTGAATGGCAAGGTGCAAACAGCCAAGCGCACCGAGATCCACGGCGTCCGCGCTTGTTATGTTACCGTCGAGCTGCGAGCCGGTGCTTCCGCGACCGCTGAGTTGCGGCCCTAGCGACACTCCCCATCCATGACCGTTGAACGAGGTTTACGCAACCCTCTCCCAGTTGCGTCGACCCATCCCTTACCCGGGAACCGTCACCCCGACCTGGTAGGTTTTCCCAGGTTCGAAGTTTGTGATGCACTTGTCGGGTAAAGCCTGGCCATCCACACTTACCACGGTCTTGGAGGCGCCTGTCTCGCGTCTGATTTCAATCTCGAAGGTGGCGCCGCGAAACGTGCGGATGACTCTGGCCTGCTTCCAATGACGGGGGAGCTGAGGGTGCACTAATAAACCGCGTCGACTCCCTTTGACGCCAAACAAACCTTCTATCAGGCATCGGTAGAGCCAGGATACGGTGCCGGTGTTGAAGAGCAGGCTCGATCGCCCAGCCGTGCGAGGAAACTGGCGGTAGGCACCGCGGTAGTAGTTGGGAATGAAGACGGGCAACTGACCTCTCTGCTTGTAGTCATCGGGATCCGGCCCAGGGATCAGTTGGCGCATCAAACGAAAAGCGCGATCCACTTTTCCCACTGAATAAAGACTAAAGATGTAGAAGACCGCGTCGTGGTTGTAGACGGATCCGTTCTCGGCAGAGCCAGGAAATTTCTGGGTGACCCGCCCGACGTCCTCGCGCATGGCGGTAAAAGCCGGGGCCAGGGTCATCACCCCATAGGGGGTCTCCAAGTGCTCCGCAACCGACTCGATGATGCGTTGTCGTTGTTCTTCGGTGGCGGCTCCAGCAAGCATCGACCAGCCCTGGGGGTTTAGGAAGATTCGCCCTTCCTGGTCATGGCTGACGCCAAACACGGTGCCGTCGTCGGTAATTCCGCGGCCAAACCACCGTCCGTCCCAGAGATACTGGTTGACGGCCCGATTCACCAAAACTGCCCCAGCCCTAAACTCCTTGGCCAAGGCGGCCGCACCTTCCTCCGCACAAACGCTGGCCCAGAGATTTAAGGCGTAAGCCGTGGCTAACGAAAGCCATCCGGAGACACCCTTCCCCTTATACCCCACCATATTCATGGGATCGCACCAGTCCCCTTGCGCAATGTAGCTGAGCCCGCGTTCATCACGCGCCTGCAACAACCACCGCATGGCGTCGCTGATCCGCTCAAACACGCTGCGGCGATTCCCCTCGCGATCGGCCACCTGCTCCCGCAAGATCGCGTAGTCGTCGGTTTCGTCCAGGTAAGCTTGGAGACAGACCGGCAGCCAAACGCAATGGTCGGTATGCGGAACCTGGTTGATATACTTCAACTCGGCTCCTTCGATCAGAAGGATGCCATCGGGCATGGCCCCGCTGGACTCCTGCTGACTTAAGGCATGGAGGAATGCGGCGCGAGTGACCTGGGGCTTGATGTAACTCATGCCCATGTTGTCCTGGAGATAATTACGCGTCTGCGGGTCGGTCGTGAGTCGATTGACGTCTCCGTGATAGAATACCTGGCGGGCCAACCAGTGGTTCACGAACTGGTCCAACTCGGCATCAGGCGTCTCGATCCGTAAACAGCCTTTGCCTTGCGCGACATAGTCGGCGTAGTCGGCCGCGGCACAGGAGAATCCCTGCTTGCTTAGGTACCTTTTCCGAAGCCTCTGAATCTCCTCGTCATCCAACGCAGGCCCATAAACGAATCGGTAATCCTGGCTTTCGTCGGCATCCAACTGGATACGGTACTGCAGCACGGCAGCGGGTGTTTCGTAAAGGGCCTCTCCACCGTCCAGTTGTTCCTGCTGCACTCCTGTCGGTTTGTGTAGTCCCCCTTCCCCTTCAAACGCCTGCTGCCTGGCCTCCCACGCCACTGGGGCCCGCTCAGCCAGGAAGAAGGTCTTGTCCTTAAAGTACCGGTTCTTGAAGTAATCGGCCACCTTTTGGTACGGCGTCACACAACTGGCAACGATACCCCCCAAATCCTGGCGGTACTGTGCTGATTGGTTCATCCAACTCATGTAGCCCACCGGGAAGTAGGGGTACAAGCTAAGCGAACGCTGCCTGCCAGACAAGTTGCGAAGCTTCACATTCCAAAGCTCCACCGCATCCTCAGCCGACAAGCAAAGCGTCAGAAGCAATTCCAGACCGTCCTTTTCGATGCTCCAACGAATATCACTTTTCCCTACCGAGAAGCGAAAGCGATCGGGCCGGGCTCGCACCGGCTCATAGGGCGCGGAGAACAGCGCGCCGGACTCTTCATCTTTCACATAGAAAAACCGGCCGGGGTGGTGAGCGTAGTAAGGCTGCTCCGGCTGCATAAACGTCTTGGCTTCGAGGTTGGGCGCGTAAGCGTATTTGGCAGGCTCCGGCTGCATGAACTGCGCCACTGCGTAACCTCGGCAGGTGATCTGAATCATCATCCTCCGGTTCCACAGAAAACCTGCGGCCCGGGGAAGATCCAACGGGTTATCCAGCTCACACCGCTCGCCATTGTGGGTGGGTTGAACCATATTCGTCTCCCTCAGAAAGCCCTCAGCCAGGCGATGGTGCTTGTGCTTTGCGAGCCGCTAGCTCGCCCTGGATCTGGAGAAGGGTGCGGTTGTCCAGTTTGTAGAAGAACAGCACGGCCACTGCCATAAAGGCAAAGACAGCCGGAATGATGGAGATCAGCAACACAATTCCAGTCTGCGATTCTGGCGTTTGGGTGGCATTGGCCACGTATCCGAGAGCCTTGAAAACCCAGCCCATCATCACCGCTGCCAGAGCTGTTCCCAGTTTTTGGGAGAAAGTCGCGGCGGCGAAGGTCATCGCCGTTGCTCTTCGGCCCGTACGCCACTCGTTATAATCGGCCGTGTCCGCATACATCGCGAAGGCGAGCGGCGATTTGGGGCCCAGCACCAGACCAATGGCAATCTGGAGCCCAAACATCCATGCGATCCGGTCGCTGGGGATGAAGAAGAACGCAACGGAAAGAACACCCGTTGTAGCCATCAGGAACATGAGCAAGACCCGTTTCTCGACGAAACGGGTCAAGATCGGAGTGATGGCCGCGCCCACAGCGGCAGCCGCCATGTAGGCGGGCATAAACGCGGCCAAGAGTTCAGGGCGTTTCACATAATACTTGAAGTAGTAGGCGGCGGTGGCGGTGCGCAAGGTGATCGTCAACATGATGATCAACGCCAAGAAAAAGAGTACCATCCAAGGGGCGTTCTTGGTCAGGTCCTTCACATCCTGTTGCACGTTGCTCTCCTGGCCCGCCGCTGGAACAACGCGCTCGCGAGTGTTGAAGAAGGTTAGGGCGAAAAGGAGGGAAGCGGCCACTCCCCAAAAAGCCATGGTCAGTGGCCAACCATGCCGCTCATTCCCGTTCCCCAGCCATTTCACCAACGAGGGGGTTGCTGCCGTTACCAGCGTGCTACCGCCAAAGGCGAAAATGAACCGCAGGCTGTTGATGGTCGTGCGTTCTTGCGGATCACTCGACATGACCCCGGAAAGTGCGTTGTAGGGGATGTTGATGCCCGTGTAGCAGACCATCATGAACAGTTAGGTGCCGTACGCGTAGATCAACTTTTCTTTCTCATCCAAATCGGGAGTCGTGTACGTGAGCACTCCCGCCGCCGCAAGAGGCAGGGCTACCCAGATTAGGTAGGGACGGAATTTTCCAAAACGGGTCTTGGTTCGATCCGCCAGGGCCCCGATCACTGGATCGGTGAAGGCGTTGACCAACTTAATGATGAAGAGCATCGAACCGGCGGCCACTGCGGAAATCCCGAAGACATCCGTGTAAAAAATCATCAGGAACGTGGCGATGTTGGTCCAATAGAAATTGAACCCCATGTCGGCGACGCCGTAGCTGATCTTCTCCCGCCAAGACAAACCTGACGTGGCCCTGTTGGTTTGGTCGTACTCTTTCAAAAGCTTTCCTTATGGAGTATCAGGAATACGCCAAGGCAGCCAGATGAATCTTCCTGCCTGTCATCGTGTCCTGCCGTCCTTTTGCATGCCGGACCCTATGGAGCGGACCCTTCTCCCAGCGAGATCGGAATTGCCTTGGAGTGGGCAACCACCTAAGGTATCCAGCTGCAATGAGACTCGCATTCTGCACGTCTTTGCCTTGCGCATGATTCCTGTGGGCGCTTGCACCAGATCCTGGCGGAGACTCCTGGCTGCCCGAGAGCACTCTGCCGGTACCCATTGCGGGCCTTCACCGTCAGAACCGCGCTCCTGGGTGCGTCTGGCCCGTTGACAAAAGCCATGTTCCCTTCCCTTGCCACGCGGCGATTGGTTCTAAGGCCTCTGGAGTTGTCCGATGCCGAGCGAGTCTACGCGTACCGTACTGACCCAGAGGTCTCGCGTTTCCAGAGCTGGGAGCCTGCATCCCCCCAGGAAGTAAGAACGTTCATTGAGCGGCTGTACACGATGGCCCCGCTCAGCCCCGGCGAGTGGTTTCAGATCGGCATGACATTGCGTGAGGGTGGCGAACTGGTTGGCGATTGCGGTCTGCACGCACGGGCAGACGATCGGCGCCAGGTCGAGATCGGGATCACTGTAGCCCCTGGATTCCAGCGCCAAGGACTGGCCTCGGAAACCTTCAAAACCTTACTCACGTTTCTGTTCACGAGGACGGAAACACACCGGGTCTACTGCTCGGTGGATCCTCGGAACCATCCCTGCATCCGACTCCTCGGAAGGGTTGGGATGAGGCAGGAAGCTCATTTGAAAGAAAGCCTCTGGATCAAGGGGGCTTGGATGGACGACGTGATTTTTGCAGTCCTGAGGAGTGAATGGGAACCGGAGAGAATCCAACCGGTCACTGCGCGAACCCTATGAGGTTCACTTCCTTCCAGCCGACTTCTGCAGCAGAGCTTTCTCCAACATGGCACTGTCCTCGTGTTCCGGGTGCTGAGTCCGCACGGAGCGGATCACTTGGAGTGCTTCATCCCATCGGCCAGACTGGTGGAGGTAAAAGGCGTAGGTGTACCCGTACTGCGGGTTATCTTTTGCCAAAGCTGCAGCGCGCCGACACCAATCCAAGGCCTCCTGCGGATGGTCTTTGGCCAACAAGACACCCAGGTTGTAAGCTGCCTGGGCCGAGACCGGATTCGCCTTAAGGGCTGCGCGGAAGGCCGTTTCCGCTTCGGACAATTTGCCTAATTCGGCCATCAACATGCCAAGGTTCAGCTGGGCAACCGCGTTGGTAGGTTCTAGCCGAAGCGCCTGTCGGAGACTGGCTTCGGCCTTATCGTTCTGGCCCAGTGCGTTGTAGGCGAGTGAGGCGTTCACGTAGGGCGGAAGAGCTTCGGGTTGGAGGCGCATGGCAGTGGAAAACTCCTCCACCGCCTCCAGCATCTGGCCGCGGGTCATGTGGAAGTTCCCCAGGTTGTAATGTGACGCCATGTCGTCCGGACGTGACTTCATGGACTCCACCAGCTCCGCTACTGCGGCACGCACTCGGCTGCGATGCTCTTCTGGCACACTTTCCTCACGAACGCTGGCCAGAGCGGAGGCTGCGCGCACTCGCACGAGTCGGTAGTCATCCCCAACGGCTTGAAAGAGAGCGAAGGCATTGGTTGGATCAAGCCGTTCCCCAAGCGATTCGGCGGCGCTCGCCCGCACCCAGGGCGAAGCATCACTGACCAACTTCCGCAGCACCGGCCATTTGGCATCCTCAGGGCAGTTGGCGAGCAACCGAACCAGGGAAACCGTTTGAACTTCCTCGCGATCGGGACTCGAGAGGTAAGAAAGAATCTCGGGCAGTTTCGTCCAATCTCCCTTCCGCGCCGCGGCAATCAGAGCGGCCCGTTCGAGAACCGGCTTCTGGTAGTCCCGTTGGCGCCACTCCCGCACAAATTTGTCCGACCATGCGGCATCCTCTTTTGCGTGACAGAGATTGCAGGCGTTCGGTGATTTGTAGGCCATGGTGGTGGCCGGTGTGGGAGCACGCATCGAATGGTCGCTTCGGCGCATACGGGCAAACTCAGTCATGGGCATATGACAGGCGACGCACTGGTTTCCGGCTGAGTCAGGTTTGTGATGCGTGTGAGCCGCAGCGTTCTTCACCCGCTCCTCGTGACAGGGGAGGCAGGCGTTGTTGGCGGTGGCCGGCTCCGTGAAGCGGTATCGGCCGCTCGAAGTGTGGCAATGGATGCAGTCCAACTTACCGGACTTGGCACACGGGCTCACCCGCCACTGAGTGTAGGTGTAGTTTTCTCCAAGATCGCGCCCGTCGGGATAGAAATCCGGGTTTTCGAAGCCGGTGAGATCAAAATGATCGAAATAACGTTCGCCTGGCGCGAAGTTTACGGTCACCGGGGACATCTTGGCATGGCACGGAGCGCAGGTCGCATTACGCTGCTCGATGCTGAGTTTGCTGGTGACGATCAGCTTAAGGTCCGTCGGCGTGGGTTGGCCGGCCGGCCGATCCCGGAACATTCGCGCATGTTCCGAGGAGGGACCGTGGCAGGTTTCACAATTGATGCCAGGCTCTGCCCACGTGGTATGATAACTGTCCGACTTCAGATCGTAGTTCTTTGAAAGCTGGCTCACGTGGCAACTGAAGCAGGAAGTGTTGAATGTCAGCTGCCGTTCTTTCCAATTAAGGGCCTCATCGCGGCGGTCGCCAAAATGCCGCATTGCGCTAGCGGTGGTGTCGAACCACTCCTGACGGCGCACATCGTAGGCCACTGGCAGCACTTGCAGCCAGCCTCGTTCCAGGGGGGTCAGAAAGTAGAATACGTTCTTGCCACCCATTGCCTGCACGATTGGATATCGTTTCTCCGCTTCGCCGTTGCGTTCGATCACGACACCCGTCTGGACATCGGCGCGGAATTGATACGCCCCTGCCACAATGTTGGTGGATTGGGGCGTGAGCTTGTTCTTCGCCAATTCCGAGGTATAGGGTTGCATGGCCAACCCATGGAAAGAAGTGGACCAGAGCGTGTAAAACTTCTCGTGACACTCCCGGCAACTGGCCGAACCAGCGTAGCCGGGTAGCACGGCTGGGGTAGGCGTTGCCGGATTGGTCGCAGCCCTACTGGCTGCGGGGACAAGCAGGAGCAAAGCGAGGAAGGCAAGGCCGACCAGCAGGTGAAGGCTGGAGGTTGGGAGTTGAAGTGGAGAGCAGGGAGAAGTTCGCTGCCGGCGAGAGCGTACGATCATTTTAGCCTCTCAAAAAATACTTCAAACTGCTGCTGGATCGCCGCTTGATAGTAGATCCCAAGCAGCTGATCGCTTCCCGGTTGGTAGAGGAGGTTGTAGGTAGACCCAGGATAGTTCACATCCCGCAGCTCAACGAACACCTTGACGGATGCGCCCACCTGAGATGCCTCCGCTTTGGAAACATGGATTGGCTGAGGATTCAGATAGGCCGCATCCAACTTTCCTCCAGCCTCCACGTTCCGTACCTCAAGGATGTAACCACCGTCTGGCCTCCACCATCGGCCCTTGAGTTTCTCAAAGACCGGGTTCACTTTGGACGAAGCTTCAAGCTGGTTGGTTAGGCTGGGTGCGTTTGTCTGGGAAACCAGAGATGGGGGATCTACCCGCGGCGTTCTGCTCAACCAGTAGCCGACCGCGGCCAATATGGCAGTGGCCGCCACCAGGAGGATGACGCCCGCTCCTTTCCCCGGAGTCGCCGCAGGGGCCACGCGCGGGGTAATCCGTTTTCCTTTCTTTGAATTGTCGATTTACGTGGAGTTGGGCGTGAACCAGACAAGCGGCC
>CAYPNF010000036.1:0-86772 GCA_964411985.1 uncultured Verrucomicrobiota bacterium | reverse complement strand
TACGGACGGCCCGGCGGTCCGTCCCTACCAAGACCTGGCGGACTTCCACGGGGCGTTCCGTTCTGGCGGAGCTTTTGGAGCAGTGCTGTGAGGAGCGCACGCACTCGTGGGGAGGGGCGTCTGGTGGGAATGGAAGGTAGGGACATCGCGCTACGATGTCCGGGGGTACGGACGGCCCGGCGGTCCGTCCCTACCAAGACCTGGCGGACTTCCACGGGGCGCTCCTGAATGCCGCGTTCAGACAGGGTTGTCGACGCTTTCCGGACGAGTGCGTGGTTTCTGGTTCAGAGGTCCGCCAATTCCACCTCGTCAAAACTGTCCACCACCAAGTCCGCGCCTCGGAGCCTTTCCCGGGGAAACGTCGTGGCAATTCCCACGCACTTCATCCCCGCACGTCTTGCGGCCTCTACCCCATGCGGGGCATCCTCGAGGACCAGGCAATTCGCCGGGGCCACCCCGCACTCCTGGGCCGCCCGCAGAAACAAATCCGGATTGGGTTTCGCGCGGAAACCGACCATCGACAGGGTCACGATCCGGCCCTCAAAGAGCCGTGAAAGTCCCAGGCGCCGATCAGCAACCCCAAACAGGTCTTCCGCCATCGCCGTCCCGATGCAGGTTCGATAGGCGACGGCCACCCGCCGGTAGAATTCAGGAAAGCCCCGGACGTACTGGACATGCTGCTCTAACTGCTCTCTTACCAACTCCATCCGTTCCTGGGCTAACGATTCGATCTCACCGGCAAGTCCGTAAGCGTCGCGCAGAATCTCCGTCCCTTCCCGCAGCGATCGGCCGCTCAGCAAAGGCTTGACCTGATCCCGTTCATAGGTTTTTCCGCGCCGCTCCAGGAAAACCTCCTGAGCTCGATCCCACATGGGCTCGGTGTCAATCACCACTCCTTCAGCGTCGAAAATCAGGGCTTCAATCATGGAAATTCAAGTGGCCAGCCTACTTCATCCCCAGCTTCTGTTTCTGCTGCAGGAGTGCCAGCGCCTCCTCAACTCGCCTCACTTTCGTCTCCTCCCGTTTGGCGTTTTCGATCCACATAATGTAATGGCGCCGGTGTGAAGGAGCCAACGAGGCGAAATAGGCGGCAGCCTCCGGATTCCCAGCCAGGGCCTCGGTCAGCGACGCTGGGACAGCCAGGTGCTTCCTCTCTTTCGACGGTGGAACATTCTCCAACAGGCGAGGATCGATCTTGGCCAGGCCTACCGCGGTCATTTTGCCCTCCTGGATCAGCTTTCGCATACGCTGGAGGTTGAGCTGAGACCAGTTACTGCCCTTCCGGCGTGGGGTAAACCGCTGCGCAAACCGATCCTCGTCCAGGCGTTGGATCGTACTGTCGATCCAACCATAACACAGAGCCTCTTCCACCGCATGGTCATAGGGAATCCGCGGCCGACCGGAGTGTTTCTTGTAGTAAATCAGCCAGATTTCCTCTTCAGACTCATGGTGCTTCTCCAGCCAATCCCGCCAGGCTTCTCGTGTGGTCACGTAGAGTCTTTGGGTCGTTCTCATGGCGAGTCCCCTGGTTTCGGTCTATCACTCCCAACTCTCGGGTGGCTGGAAGCCTGGTCAGAGCCAAAGTGTCGCCTGCTAAGTCGGCAGGTAGCTAGTCCCGCCAAACCGAGTCCAATGAACACTCCATACATGGAAGGCTCAGGGACGGCAGAGATGACGCCGTTGATCCACTCCGCATTGGAGGAGATCCGAGTGGAGTAGAACGAGCTGGGAACATCCGGCACCGTATTGGCTAGGAGTGTGTAGTTGGCCGGGGTGCCAACGTAGAATCCCCCCATGTCGTAGAGGGCCGCATTGAAGCCGGATTCAGAACCGCCGGTGAGACTGAAATAGGCATCGACACCGTAGTTGATGCCCGCCAGTTTCCATAGTCCGTCCGAAGTATCCTTGATGAACACGCCGCCTCCCGAATCCCCAATCGAGAGATGGGCTTCATCCCGTGGGCCGCTGGGTCGGTCAAAGGTGGCCTGGAGCAGTTGGCCCAGGGACGTGCCACCATCGACGACTGCGGCGACATCATTTTCCCCCCAGCGCATCCGCTGATCCGCCGTTCCCCACAGCCAACCAGCGGGCTGGCTATCACGGTTCAACACCTCTGCCCCGCGCTGCGTTCCACGCCCCATGACCACCAACGGTTGGCCCACCTCGTTGCCGCTGGTATAGAGTGGGGCGTAGGTTGCGAATGCGGCGTTAACCTGCCAGATGCGTAAATCGCTGGTGCCGCTCGTGTAGGCCGCCGTGGTGGTGTAGCTCAGCCCCTGGTAGGTGAAGGTGTCTCCGATGCTCCCCCCGACATGCGATGCTGTAATAAAGAGGTTTGGGGCAATGGGGGTACCCAGAAACGATCCCCAGGTGCCCTGATACTGCCAACCGCTGTTCAGTAAACTGGCCTCTGCGGGAGCGGAAGTGTGATACTCCGGATTGAAGGTGGAGTAGAACACCACGCCATGGCAAGCGAAGGGGTGGAAAACCGCGAGGGCTAGACTCCCGGCAAACAGGAATGGTTTAGAGTGCCAGCGACCGAGAGAACCGGAACTGAGATGCATGGCAGATAGATCTTTTAGAGTGGCCTTTGTACTGGATTCGGCTTGCGCCCTGATTCTCCAGGAATCGCGCTTTGAACTGGTCTGTTAGCGAGTTCGGGCAGATTACTCAATAGAAAAGGGAGATCGTGCCGTGCACCCGTGCTGGACAGCGAGGAAGTGACTACGATCCAGAGCAGGCAAGAGCTTGTGATCCAGAATTGGCGGATCAGGGGTCTTTGCCAGACTGGGCCGAGCGCGAGCAACCCCACCGAAGTCAAGAATTGGCATCTTTTGGTCAATTGCTGCCATTCTATTTGGCTCCGGTGACTGGGAGACTGAACCTCGCGTTATGAAATCCATGCATACCATCAAGCACCTGCTCGCGTTCGCCGTCGCAGCTTCGATTTCCCTCGCGGCTGCCGACAAAGCCTCCTCTGCCTCTCCACGGTTCCAGCCGACCATGGACTCGCTCAAGAGTTACGCGTGCCCCGACTGGTTTCGCGACGCCAAGTTCGGCATTTGGGCACACTGGGGTCCTCAGGCCGTGCCGATGAATGGGGACTGGTACGCCCGCGGCATGTACGAACCGGGAAACGGTCATTACAACTACCATACGAACCACTACGGCCACCCCTCCGAGTTCGGCTACAAGGACATTATCCCACTTTGGAAGGCCGAGAAATGGGATCCTGAGCGTCTCATGGCGCTCTACCGTAAAGCGGGTGCTCGCTACTTTGTTAGCATGGCTTCCCATCACGACAATTTCTCCCTTTGGAACGATCAATTTCACCGATGGAACTCCGTCAACATGGGGCCCAAGCGCGATGTGGTCGGCGAATGGCAGAAGGCGGCAAAGAAGCAAGGCTTGAGATTTGGGGTGTCAGAACACCTGGGTGCGAGTTACACTTGGTTCCAGTCCAGCCACCGGGCGGACAAAACCGGGCCTAAGGCCGGAGCGCCGTACGACGGAGCCGACCCACAGTATGCCGACCTCTACCATCCGCTCGCAGCGCCGGGTGACACAGGTTGGTACAGCACCAACACCGCCTGGCATGCAGAGTGGTCGAAACGCATTCATGGTTTGCTGGAAGGGTATCACCCGGACTTGCTCTACACGGATGGCGGTCTGCCGTTCGGCGTGACCGGCCGCACAATGCTGGCGGATTTTTACAACGACAGCCTCCAACGCCATGGAGGTAAACTGGAAGCCGTCTACAACTGCAAAAGCCTCCACGGGAACACCGAGAACAACCAGTTCGTCAAGGAAACCTGCGTGCCCGATGTGGAGCGCGGGGGCATGACGGCAATCCAGCCCTATGTCTGGCAGACCGATACTTCGATCGGTGATTGGTATTGCAATCGAAACTGGAAACCGCGCGGAGCGGACTGGATCATCCGTATGCTGGCGGATCTTGTGAGCAAGAACGGTAACCTGCTGCTCAACGTTGAATTGCGCCCGGATGGATCGCTCTCCGAGGATGTGGAGAAATCTTTGGTCACGTTGGGAGAATGGATGGCAGTCAACGGCGAAGCCATTTACGGTACCCGGCCGTGGCAGTTGTTCGGAGAAGGGCCGACCAAACTCAAAGGGGGCGACTTCAACGATTCGTTCGCGCTGAAGCCCAACGACGTCCGCTTTACCACCAAGAAAGGAACTCTCTACGCCATCGCCCTCGGATGGCCCTCGGGTGGTCAACTGACTCTCCGCTCTTTGGCGAAGCCCAATGTGCTGAAGTCAGTCAAGTTGCTGGGCTATAAGAGGAAGCTGGTCTGGACTCAGACGGAGACGGCCCTGGAAATCAAGCTGCCGGAACAAAAGACCAGCGACATCGCCGTCACGTTTGAAATCAAAGGGAAAGACCTTCAGCCGGTCCCGATCCCGGTGGACAGGATTCGGCCTGGTGCTGATGGCAAGATCATCCTCACCCCTGCTGACGCCGAGACGCATGGTTCGCTCAAGGTGGAGGAGGCGGATGGCAAAGAGAACCTAGGCTATTGGAACAACAAGAACGACTGGGTCTCTTGGCAGGTGCAACTCCCGAAAGCGGGTCGCTACCAGGTTTCGGCCGAGTGCGCGGCCAGTGAGGGTGCCAGCGAATTGACTTTGGAGGGTGTCGGCCAGAAACTGACCGCGCCCGTGGGCGCGACCAAGAGCTGGAAGGAATACCGCCCGGTGACCTTCGGCACCCTTGAGATCAAGCAGGCGGGCGCTCAGGAGATTCGGGTTCGTTACGGAACTCCCTCCGCGTGGAAAGCAGTGAACCTGCGGGATATCACGCTAACTCCTATCGAGGCCAAGTAATCCGTGGGCCGCACCGTTCTGGCGAAGCTTCCGGAGTGCGGTGAGGAGAGCACGCACTCGTGGGTAGGGGTGTCCAGTGGGAATGGAAGGTAGGGACATCGCGCTGCGATGTCCGGGGTGCGCGGACCGCCCGGCGGTTCGTCCCTACCAAGACCTGGCGGATTTCCGAGGGCCGCTCCGTCCTGGCGAGGCTTTTGGAGATGCGGCGGAAAGCGCGCACCCTGGGACAGGCTCGCGAGCACGGTTCGTGATAGTTTCTTCTTGTCCAAGACTCTCCAACGCTTTAGGAAACCTAAATGAGCTTTGAACAAACCACAGACCCCGCCACCCAATCCTTCGCAACCCGGAGATCCTTCCTAAGAGGTACGGTCCTCGCAACGGGGGCGATGAGTCTGGGTTTTCCCCAGATCCTGCTGGCCCAGAATCCCGGCTCAAAACTCAACTTGGTCACCATTGGCGCGGGAGGCAAGGGATCCAGCGATACCGACCACTGTTCCACGGAAAACATCGTCGCCCTCTGCGATGCCGATGAAAACCAGGCCGCAGGTCAGCTCAAGAAATACCCCAAAGCCAAGTTTTTCCGGGACTTCCGGCGCATGTTCGATGAAATGGGTAAGTCGATCGATGGCGTTATCGTTTCTACGCCCGACCACGTCCACGCGGTGGCCGCGGTGGCCGCCATGGAACGAGGCAAGCACGTTTACTGTCAAAAGCCGCTCACCCAGACGGTCTCGGAAGCGCGCCTTCTCCGATCGTTGGCGGCCAAGAAGAAGGTCGTGACCCAGATGGGGAACCAAGGCAGTGCCGAGGACGGTCTCCGCCGAGCCGTTGAGGTGATCCAGGCTGGAGCCATCGGTTCCGTCAGCGAGGTTCATGTGTGGAGCAACCGCCCGATCTGGCCTCAGGGTCTGGACCGCCCCGTCGGTGAAGATCCCGTCCCTGCGAATCTGGATTGGGACGTCTGGCTTGGGCCCGCGCCGCTTCGCCCCTACAAGAAGGACGTTTATCATCCGTTCAAGTGGCGCGGTTGGCTCGATTTCGGCACCGGCGCCCTGGGCGACATGGCCTGTCACACCGCCAACATGCCTTTCCGCGCCCTCAAGCTCGGCTACCCCAACGAGGTCGAAGCCGTTTCCTCCGGTATCAACAAGGAGACCTATCCGAATACTTCCAAGATCCGTTTCGAATTCCCGGCCCGCCAAGGCCTCCGGCCCGTCACCTTCTGGTGGTACGATGGCAGCCCAGCAGATCCCAAGACCTTCCGGCCAGGCAGAGACGTTACGGCGGACGTGGTCGAAATGCTCGGCAATCTCCCCGGCTCCGGGTGTCTGGCCATTGGGGACAAAGGCAAGCTGTTCTCTCCCGATGACAACGGGGCGCAGTTCTATCTCAAACTGAACAACGAGAAAGAGTTTTTGGATGGTGGCAAGCATGAAGCCCTGAGATCGATCCCTCAATCCATTCCCAGAAACGCATTCAAGGGCGATACCGATTGGCGTCACCATCAGGAGTGGATCGCTGGCATCAAGGGCGGCCCCACCCCTTACTCCAGTTTCGAGATCGCCGGCTATCTTACCGAGATCATCCTGCTCGGCTGCGTCGCGCTGCGCGTTGGAAAGAAGCTCGATTGGGATGGCCCCAACATGAAGGCCAAGAATGCCCCCGAAGCTGCCGGGATTGTCAAACGCACCGCACGCAAAGGCTGGGCGGTTTAGTCCACCCCGAGAACCGAATTGGAGTCGACGGCGCAGCGAGCCGTCGACCACCTACTCCATCAGGTAGTTTGCCTCTCGCCGAGAGGCAAAAGCCAACCTCTCCTCCCCTCAGGTTGCATAGCATTCCCCCACCACCCGAACTCAGGACAGCTGACCTCGACGGCTCAGCGATCCGTCGGCCACCCCCCCTTTTTGTTGCTGACCCACTCCCAAGTCACTACATTCTCCGCAGACAATTTGACCTATGGACCATCAATACATCGAACGTGTCGTCAACCTGCTGGACCCTGCTGCCAACCACATCCTTAACATGACCCAGGAAGAGGCGGTACAACGGGTCCTCTCTGGAAAACCGGAAGCCGTTCGCGGCATTGACGGCTCCTTCGCCCTGCTGGCTCGCGATGGCAAAACCGTCCGCATGGCTCGTTCCCTCGACCGCCCCATGCGCTACTTCCTCGCCAAACGCCTCGAGGGGCCCGCGCTCATCGTCGCCGACCGTATCGATCGTATCCACGCCCAACTCAAGACCGAAGGCCTCGCCGACCAGTTCCATCCCAGTTACACCCGGATGATTCCCGCGCATTACGTCGTCGAAATCCAGCTCATCGGATGTCCCGATCCGGATCCCACCTACACCCGATTCTTCACGCCTGAACGGAATTCCCAACCGGCAGATCTGGATACCGTCGGCGCCCGCTACATTGGCGCGCTCGCCGACGAGATCGCCAAGTATCTGCGCTCCATCCCCGCGAACGAACCCATCGGGGTCCCCTTCTCCGGGGGCATCGATAGCGGCAGCGTCTTCTTGGTCACCTACCACGTCCTGCGCAAACTCGGGATGAGCCCCGCCCGATTGAAGGCCTTCACTTTGAGTTTTGGCGACGGTCCCGACCTCCAACAAGCCCGCCAGTTTCTCGAACAACTAGGACTAGGGATGTTCCATGAAGCCATCGAGGGCGACCTTGCCTCGCTGGATGTGGGGGAAACCATCCGTGTGGTCGAAGACTACAAACCGTTGGATATCGAAGCTGCCTCCATGGTGATGACCCTTTGCCGCGGGATTCGGACACGTTATCCGGATTGGAAGCACCTCATCGACGGCGACGGCGGCGACGAGAATCTCAAGGACTACCCCATCGAGGAGAACCCCGAGCTGACCATCCGCAGCGTCGTACACAACTTGATGCTTTACCAGGAAGGTTGGGGCGTCGGCCGCATCAAACACTCCCTTACTTACAGTGGGGGACTCAGCCGCAGCTATGCCCGCACTTATGCCCCCTGCCGCCATTTCGGTTTCGAAAGCCTCAGCCCTTACACGCGGCCCGACGTTGTGCAAGTAGCCGAAGGAGTTCCCTTCATTCAACTGACCCAGTACGATGTTCCTCGCCTCTACTCGTTGAAGGGCGAGATTGTGGCACGCGGGGTGAAAGCCCTCACCGGCCTGGATATGCCTGTGTTCGAAAAACGCCGATTCCAGCACGGAGCCGTGGAGAAGTCCCGCATGCGCGAGCGATTACCAGCCCAGGAATCCATCTTGCGCAAGCGGTTCCTGGCCGCTTACCAGGACTGAGTGCTTGAGTTCGGCCCGTCCGCCACGAAGTCTAGATCCCCGTCAGCCCCAGGCCGTCTTCAGGGAACGCGAGCCCAACGGCTGTGGTTCCACAGCGGGGATACTCACGGTGCTCCTCACCGCGCGCGAGTGTCCTTGGCGCTGCCTCATGTGTGATCTTTGGAAGAGCACAAATTCTGGACTGACCCCCATAGGTGCAATCCCGGCTCAGATCGACGTTGCGTTGGCCACTCTCCACTGTCCGAGCGCGGGAGCAGATGGATTACCCCAACCACCGCCCCCCACCCAGATCAAACTGTATAACAGCGGCAGTTTTTTCGATCCCACCTCCATTCCTCCCTCAGACTATTCTGCGATTGCTGCCCGGGTGGTTCAGTTCAGTCGGGTGGTGGTGGAATGTCACCCCGCCCTCGTTGGCGAGGGGACTTTGAGTTTTCTGTCTCACCTCAAAACTGCTGCCGCTGAGGAGGGTTGTCCCGTGCCCCAACTCGAAGTGGCCATGGGCCTGGAGAGCGCCCATCCGGACGTCCTCCGAAAACTGAACAAAGGAATGACGCTGGATCAGTTCCGCCATGCCACAGGTTTCCTCACTTCGCACCAGGTGGACGTGAGGGCTTTCCTCCTTCTTCGGCCCCCCTTCCTCGATGAGGAGGAGGGGGTCGCTTGGGCATGCAAGTCCCTCGATTTTGCTTTTGACGCCGGCGTCCGGGTTGCCACCGTGAT
This sequence comes from uncultured Verrucomicrobiota bacterium, assembly GCA_964411985.1. Lineage (GTDB taxonomy): Bacteria > Verrucomicrobiota > Verrucomicrobiia > Limisphaerales > J093 > CAYPNF01. Next base: position 77,919 of record CAYPNF010000036.1, on the reverse strand, counting down.
TCCGACTCGCCCCGGTAACCCCGACATGGAGCCCCTTGCACAAAGCGGCGAGTTTACGCCACCCCTCTTGTCCAGCCTCGAGAAGGTGATCGAATTTGGCCTAACCTTTCGGCGAGGTCTGGTTCTCGCGGATCTTTGGGATTTGGAGCGATGTTCCACTTGCCAGGCTTGTTTCCAATTCAGGCGCAACCGGTTGGAGACCATGAATCTGACTCAGCAGATTCTGCCGCACTGCCTTTGTCCCAGGAATTGCCGAGGTTGAGATGCCTGCTTGACACTGTATGGCTGTTGTAGTACAGTCAACATTGTCCGAGAAGCATGCCTATGTTGCATTTTCAGATCGATTCGCATTCGGGTGTTCCGGTCTATCGCCAGTTGATGGATCAGATCCGCTATTATGTGGCAGGGGGTGCCTTGAAGGCTGGGGACCAACTCCCTTCCATTCGCGAGTTAGCTCAGGCCCTGACGGTGAACCCCACCACCATTGTGAAGGCGTACACCGAGCTCGAACATGACCGGGTCATTGAAATGCAGCACGGCAGGGGGGCTTTCATCGCCGCCGCCGCCAAACGGGTGGGCGCTGTCGAGTGGGAAAAGGCCCTTCGCCGTCTCGCCCGACAATTGGCCGTGGAATCGGCGCAGATGGGAGCGGATCGGTCGGAGGTGATTCGCTTGCTGCAAGAGGAGTTGGACGTGGTTCAGGAGCGGACATCGGAAGAGGCGGTTCCGATCCGGATCGGGGTTTCCAGCCGGAGGTGAGGAAATATGCCAGCGGCGATCCAAACCAAAGACCTCTGTAAGCTCTATCAGCGGGGCGCCCCGGCGGTGAGTGGTCTGGATCTGGCCATTCCCGAAGGGTCAGTTTATGGCCTGATGGGTAGAAATGGCGCCGGGAAGACGACTGCTTTGCGGTTGCTGATGGGGCTCTTGCGGGCGGATCGTGGGGAAGCGCTTGTGCTGGGCAATGATTTGTGGCGGGCCTCGGCCGAGGTAAGGTCGCGGGTGGCGTATGTCCCACAAAAGCAGTCATTTCCCAACTGGATGTCCTTGGGAGATTTGGAGCGCTATGCGGGGGTGCTCTACCGTGGATGGGATGGGTCGCTGGCGCGAAGATTCGCTTCGGCTTGGGAGTTGGCATGGACTCGGCCAGTGGGGAGGTTTTCAGGTGGCGAGCAGAAGAAGGTGTCGGTGCTGCTTGCCTTGGCGGCTCGCCCAGAAGTGCTCCTGTTGGACGAGCCCGCAGCGGGTTTGGACCCGGTGGGGAAGCAGCAGGTGCTTCGGGGAATCGTGGAAGCGGTGGGTCGGGTGGAAGGTTGCACGGTGCTGCTCTGTACCCACCAGATCTCGGATCTAGAGCGTTTGGCGGATCACATTGGGATCATGGATCGGGGGAGACTGGTAGCGAGTTGCCGCCTGGAGGAGATGCTCACGCAAACCAGGCGGGTGCAGGTCGTCTTTGAGGGGAAAGCTCCACCGGCCGGTTTTATCGTACCCGGAGCCGTAAGGTCCCTGGAGCGGGGACCGGTAGTGACGGCTGTGGTTCGGTGGACTGGGGAACGCCAGTTGGCTGAGGTTAGACAGATACCGGGAGCCCGCGTGCAGGTCTTTTCCATGGGTTTGGAGGAGATCTTTTTGGAAGTTTTTTCAGGCGATGCCACCAATCCTGACGCCTGGAAGGATCGCCTGGGAGGAGTCGATTTTTTTGCTAACTAGGAGAACAGTATGAAGACAAACAGCTACTTACAGAAATCGGTGCTTTGCCTGACAGCGGTTCTTTCGCTGGTTCTGGCGGAGACCCAATGGGCAGGGGATACAGGCGGATCGACCGCTTCGGAGCCAAACAGGCCCTCGATTCAGTCGATTCAGGTGGAGCAATCCCAAGTGGTGGTCTCCGTAGCGGTGCCGGAGGGAGTGCGGAAAGTGACCTTGGAGTCGCGTCCGCGGCTTGGCACTGGGGCATGGGTTCCCAAGGCGGTGCAACGAACCGACGGCAAAGCCGCGACGCTCACCTTCCGCATCCAGTTGTCGCAGCAAACCGAAATGTTGCGGGTGCGTGGGGATGAGGCGGAAGCCCTGCCGGCCTCTTTCTACGCGACCGGCAAGACCAACTTCAATGGCCAGACCAGCACATCGGCGCCGAGTACCGCAGGTCCGGTTTATTCGGCCGGACCCGAAGGCAACACGGATGCTACGAGGGATTCCGGTGCGGGTCGGGCGGTTGTGGAGTCTGACATCTGGAAGATCGATGGGACCAGGCTCTATTTCTTCAACCAGTACCGCGGCCTGCAGGTGGTAGATTTGGCCAATCCGGATGCGCCGGTACTGTTGGGTGAATTGGACCTGCCGGCGGCGGGGGAACAAATGTACCTTCTCGACGAACGCCACGTGTTGCTGCTTGCACGGGCGGGCTGTGGGTGGACCGCGACCGATGGCAGCCAGGCGGTGGTGGTGGATGTGAGCCAGGCGGCTCCCAAGATTGTTGCCGCTTCCACCGTCCAAGGCAGTGTGATGGAAAGCCGATTGGTGGGAACCGTGCTCTACGTTGCGTCCCAGACCTATCGCAAGACCGTCCTGCCTCCGAAACCGGGTGGTACAGAGACTCTCGAGCAGTGGGAATGGGGGACGGTGGTGACGTCCATCGACCTCGCCAACCCCGAGGCTCCGGTCGAGAGGGGAACCCTCTGGTTTGCTGGGTATGGCAACGTGGTCTATGCGACCGATCAGCGCCTGTTCGTTGCCATTCCCATCACCGACAACTGGTGGCGTTCCAGGATCCAAGTGATCGACATCTCCTTGCCCGATGGGACCATGAAGCCGCTAGGCGCGGTGCAATCGGCCGGGCGCGTTGCCGACAAATTCAAGATGAATTGGGACGACGGGGTGTTCACGGTGATCTCCGAGGTGTGGGATTGGCAGACGGGCGGGCTGCGCGAAAGCGTCCTGGAGAACTTCAGCCTCCCCGCTGATTCGGCGCCGGTACTTTTGGGATCGATCCGTTTGGCGAAGGGTGAGGGGCTCTACGCTACACGATTTGACGGCAAGAGGGCTTACATCGTGACCTATTTGCGAGTGGATCCGCTTTGGATTGTGGATCTGAGCGATCCGGCCAACCCGAAGATCTCCGGCGAACTCAAGGTCCCGGGCTGGTCGCACTACATCCATCCTTGGGGAGACCGTTTGGTGACGATTGGCATCGATGACACCAACAGCTGGCGCGTGGCCGTTTCGCTCTTTGATGTCAAGGAGGCGGCTGCGCCTGCACTCCTCGGGAAAGTTGTGCTGGGGGAGGGGTACACCTACAGCGAGGCCAACTACGACGAAAAGGCCTTCACCGTTTTGCCGGAGGGAGGCTTGATCCTGGTGCCTTACCAGGGTTGGTCCACCAACGGATATGCTTCCCGCGTGCAATTGATCGATCTCGGCAAACAGGCGATCGCCGCCCGTGGCGTGATCGACCACGAAATGCAGCCGCGCCGCGCCACGGTCTACCAGAACCGAATCTTGTCAATTTCTGGCCAGGAGCTGTTGAGTGTGGACGCGACGGACCGGGATAAGCCAAAAGTGACATCGTCGGTGGAGTTGTCTTGGTCGGTGAAACAGGTGATCGCGGTCGGAGACTACCTGCTTGAGTTATCCGATGGCTACGGTTGGCTGAGCACACAACCCGCAGTTCGGGTCGTGCGAGCGAACGCGCCCGATACACTGCTGGGTCGAGTCGAGCTGGCAGAGGGATGGTCGATCGCTGGAGTGACTCAGCAAGGGGGCAAGCTGTACCTCATGCAGACGACCGGATCGGGTGGTTACTATTATCCGATGGAAGACACCAAGGGCGGAGGCGAGCCGGTCGCTCCGTCTCCCAACCTGCGCTTGTCCAGTTATGACACGAGCCAATTGCCGGCCCTCAAACTGCTGGGGACGACCGATCTGGTGGTCACGAACCTGGGATGGATCAGTTCGCTGAAGCCGATGTGGGTTCGCCCCAATCTCCTGGTGTGGACGGCGTCGCAGAGCTGGGGGCCCTGGTATCGCTATGCCATGGACATCGCGGCCCCGATTGGCCGCTGGGGTGGTTGGTGGGGTGGGGGGAATAGCGGCCAACTGCTGGCGTTTGACGTCGCCGACGACGCGAGTCCGAAACTGCTGTCCACCACCACGCTCGGAGAGGAAGGGAAATATTCGTATTTCTCCCAACTTTTCGAGAGCGAAGGGATGGTCTACGGCGCTTCTCAGGCGTCCGAGTTTGTACCCGTGACCACCTCTCCCGGACCGGGCTCTGCAGACGGCACCACCAAGCCCTCGGACCCTGTCATTACTGGCTACTGGGTGACCAAGTGGCTCCTTTCGGTGGTAGATTACTCCGACCCAGTGAATCCGACCGTTCGTAAGCCCGTCCAGATTCCGGGGAACCTGGTAGGATTAGGTGCGAAAGGCGCATTGTTGTTCACGGTGGGCCCGCATTATGACGCGCAGGGTCAGACCGACTGGACCTCCTACTTGGATGTTTGCTCGTATGATGGTGTGGAGGTCTCCCTCGTGAACTCCAGCAAACTGCCCTCGAATTCGCAACTCGTCACCATTAGGGACCAGGTGGCCTTTGTTGCGAACCCGGACACGGGCACCGGGGTTTCGGAGATTCAGGCTTGGACGCTCAACCCAACGGGGGCCTGGATGGTTCTGAGCCGGGTGAAACTGGACGGCTGGGTCTCGAATCTCCAGTTCATTCGGGATTTGCTAGTGGCTTCGGTTGGGCAACAGGTGATCGTCATGGATGCATCGGATCCTTCCAACCTGAAGACGGTCGGGAAAGGCGAGCCGCAAGGGTGCGTCTGGCCTGATCCTACGAATGCCGATTATGCACCCGGCTCTGGCTTGTGGATACCGCTTCAGGATTACGGGGTATTCAACGTGGCGATCAGCGGTGGGCTCTAAACTGATCCTGTGGGCGCTTTACGAAGAGAGTCCTCTCTGAGTATCGGCGAGCCGGCAGCCTCGTTGGGCTCCGGCACGCCGCCCGTAGTCTCTTTTCCTGCGTCAGATAGGTTGGGTTGCGTTGGGGATGGCGGTCAGGCTGAGCCGGCCGCCATCCTTCGCTCCCGCCCGAGGGAGTCAGGGTTCACGCTCATTGAACTGCTTACGGTCATTGCCATCATGGCCATCCTCGGCACCCTCCTTCTCACCGCTTTGGGTTCGGCACAGAAGAAATCGAGACAGATCCGCTGCGTCGGAAACCTTCACCAGCTGAGTCTGGCCCTGGGGATGTATCTCGACGATTTTACCAAGCGTCCCCCATCTCTCGTAGCTTGTGTCTCGGGCGGATACTTGCCTGAACCCCGAGTTCTGATCTGCCCCCAGGATGCAACCCGGGATTGGGCGGGGGTTCTGGGGCGGACTCAGGGAATGGTGGATTGGCTGGTGGCGAGCCGCGACGCGGGATCCGAGAACGGCCCTATGGGTGCGGTCGAAGAAGCCCCCCCCTGTTCTTACCTGATTCCGCTCGGTTTAGAGGAGGACGCTTGGGCTCGCCTGCTTCGCGCAGGCGGCCAGGCCGGTTTGGCAGTCTGCCAGATGCATGGCCTTGGAGGCCCCTCTTCGGGTTCTGTGCCTTCCATCTATGATTTCCAGGGCGTGATCCTGCGCGCACAGCGAGACGGAGCCGTGGTGGCTCGCAAGGTTTTTTGGGGCGTGGAGAGCCCTTTGGTGCCCTCTTTCCCGCCGGAGACCTCGACGACGGATAAGTCCGGCGCGGGGGTGGCGTCGTTGGCTTCGCCCGGCGGCTTGCCGTGGCGGTTGTTTGTGGACGACCTTCCCGACTGAGTTTTGGTGGCCGGGGTTGAACCTTGGCGGTGTTCGCGACTATAATCCTTCCCATCATGGCTGATCCTTCGTACCCCGAGCATCCCGAAAAGCTCTTCGTGGGAGGGATGCCTAGCATCGGGAAGCTGGGTCGAACCGAAAGCCGGTCTGAAGCCAGAGGTCTCTGGCGTGTCCTGCTTTGGGGAGAGTGGTTCAGTCACGGACGGTTTATCTTGTTTTTCCTGGTGGCTTGGGTAGTTCTGGTCTGGACCTTACCCTTGGTGGCACATCCCGGTTGGATTCTTGCACTCGGCCTGGCCTATGCCCTGCTAGCTGGGCCCCTGTTCGGTGGAACCGATGTGCTGGAGGGGAGCGAAGAGTACGTTCTGTCCCTGCCTGTCCCTCGACGACAAAGATTCGCTGCAAGGGCGGTGATGGCCGGCGGAGGGTTGGTTGTCTTGACCTTGCTCGACATGCTCGCGCTGGGGTTGGACCTCTCGCAGATGGCCGCTCGACTGTATGTGGAGGCGGGAGTGATCCGACCTATCCAAGTGAACACCCCTGGGTTACTCTACGGGTTGGTCCTCCTGTTGCCTCTGGCGGTGTTCTCTGTCTCTTTCGGCATAGCCTCCTTGGCTAGCTCGCGGTGGCTGGCTATGGCGAGCAGCCTCTGGGGCATGCTTGCCGGTCTGGTGCTGGTATGGACCGGCTTCCATTATGAGCAGCACTTGTGGGGCAGGTGGAACGGTTGGGTCGCATGCCCTCTTTTGACGATGGGAAGTGTTGGGGCTCTTCTGTGGGCCATGCACGCCTACAGGCGCAAAGAGATTAGCCACTGTTCTCCCCCGGTTCAGCTACCCGTCTATTGGTGGGTCTGGATTCTCATCTCTGTGTGCGCAGCGGTTGTGGGTATCGCCTTAACCTCCTGGTTTGCTGGGGAGCTCTCCACACTGCTGCGGGGTCGGTAGCCAGAGACTCGCTGCGCCAACCTCATTGGACTCGATCCATCCGACCCTAGCAAAGGATCTTCGATGGGCGAGGGTTTGGAAGCCTCAGGCGGTTGCTTGAACCTTCAGATACCCGATCGCCTCCTCGAATAACGACGAAAGTTCATCAAAGCACCAATCCTGCTCCAGACACCACCGGAAAGACTCCATGAGGGTGCCGTCCTCCAGTTTCGTGATGCGCTGACGGCATCGGAGCAGGGCGGCTGCGATGCATGCGAAATAGATGACGCGAGCGATCTCCTGGGGAAGACTTCGGTCTGGATGTTGAAGGCAAGCCTTGGCGTAGTCCTTGCACGCTCCTAGACATTCCAGACTGGGAGACGAAGAAGAAAGAAGGCCGGCAAGCGAGAACTCGCTTACTTCGCTCTGAATGCGCCTCGCGGGCTGAGCTCCAGAACAGCAGACGGTTTGGCTCATGGGCTCTCTCATCTGCTGCCGAAAAACCGACCGAAGATCCTGAACCTCTGAAACGTCCTCTTGAGCCAAATCCAGCATCTGTCCCAGTTTGCGAGGATCACCCCCGAGCAGCCGCATTCCGATGGACGTAGTCGACCAATGACCGGTTGCAGAACCGAAGGTTGAACATTGGCTGGGGACTGACCTTCCCGATGCGTCGGCGTTCTTAGGCCGAGCTTCCATAAATCTCAAATCCATGTTTGCCCGAAATTGAAGAAGAGAGGACGAGGAACGACCCAAGTATAGCCCGGCCACTTTTGACGCGAACCGTCTCTTCTCGTCTCCTATCTACGCGAAACAGTCGCCGATCTTGCTCAGGAACGAAAAAGAATCGCTTTCAGATCCTCGATTTCGGTTTCGATCTCTTTGTCGTCCTTCGTGTATTCCGAGACGACTTCGCGCAGGAAACGAGCGAACATCCGCTTGGCGGTAATGAGGTAATTGGAGGCTTGCGCCGGGGATTCAAGGCCTCGGTTCTTTATAAGATCTTCGTATGAAACAGGTTCTGCGTCTTCAAGTAAGGGCTTCAGAATGCGTGCCTCAAAGACGATCCAGATCGCGGCCCGCTCTCCCGTCGCGCATTGTCGTTCCATTCTCCCCAGAGTCTCTCCCAGCACGTTCCTGGCCCAATCCAAGTCGAAAGAATCAGCTCCTTTCGCTCCACCGTCAGCAAGCTCGGTATCCGCAACCTCCTCCAGTTGGATGGCTTCGGAGTCCGGTGCGCGCTTGCTGGCCTGGCTCTTGCGGAGCTGGCCGATAACGTAGTTGTTGAGTGCCCGTAGCAAGAAGCTGCGAAAGCGGCCCCGGCTACTGTCCGCTTCCGCGATCAGGTTCTTTTCGAGCATTTTCTCCAGCACGAAACCCTGGAGCCAGTCATTAGCCTGATCTTCGTTGACCCTGAACTGGTTGACCAAATGGGATTTGAGTACAGGAAGGTATCTGGCCAGCACTGTGCCGAGCGCGACGTGCTTCAGGGGACTTTCCGCCTGGCCAGCCGCGTGGACCACGGACCACTCCGTTTTCGGAAACGCCTCATGTTGCTCTGGCTTGAGTTCGGACATCAAAACCTCACAGGAATCGCCCGTGCCCATGGCAGCCTCCGCGAGGCTCCTGGTTTAACACAGTCTCATCGGCACGCCTGAAGCGGGACACTACTCCCTTTCGATCCTATTTTCCAGCACTTTGCGGGATGCACGACTTAGTGGCTCCCCTTACGGCGAGGAGTCGGAGAATCCAGAGCTAGCCGAAACCAGTGGTTTTTCAAGGTTGGTGATTGAAAACACTTTGGAGTCTGTTATGGCTTAGGGCGGTACTTAGTCGCAAGTCAGAGGATTGGAGTCTTGTGCTAACTGAGCAGATCTATCGGGAAATCGTGGAGACCCTGCCGGAGGCCATTTTGGTAGTGGCGGACTCTGGGGCCATCCTCCTCTGTAACCAGAGAGCCAAAGTGCTCTATGGAGTGATGGAGGGGGAACCGGCACTCGAGGGTATTCAAGCCCTCTCCTTGGTAGCTTTGGAGGAGCGTCCTAAGATTCGGTCTGCTCTCAGCGCCTGCATGGAATCGATCCCTCAGGTTGTGACTTGTACTATGCAGGGTCGAGACAGCCGGCAGTTTCAGGCTGAGTTGCAGTTGACCTTGATGCGGGATGCGGAGGGATCCCTTACCGTCTGGTCCATCCGCCCCCAGAGTCCTCCAACAGAAACTGGTTTCGCGCCGATGAACGTCGCGAATTCCGCTCCGTCCGGCTTGGTTCCCGTGTCGGCGAAGGAGGATTCACAATCGTTGCGAGAGTACTGTAGGCGTTTGGAGGCCATGCATCAGGTGGACCGAGCCCTTTTGGCGGGTCAATCGCCCGAAGCGGTTGCGGAGGCCGCGCTTCAGTGTGCCGAATCGCTCACCTTCTTCTCCCAAGGTACCGTGTTCGAGTTTGACTTCAGAACGGCCCAGGCGCGCGTGTTGGCCTCGACGATGGATGGGATCAAGCCCTTGTCTGGCGTGATCGTGGTTGGATTGGCGGAGTTCTGGGTCGAGAGACTGGCGCAAGGGCAGGTGCAATGGGTGGGAGGAGCGGATGAAGAGGGGGAGATAACAAGCTTTTCGTCCGCCTTGTGCATGGGGCGCTTGCGGTCCTGTGTTCACGTACCGATGCTCTTGGATGGCCGCTTGAGTGGCTGTCTGACCTTGGGCTTAAGGGAGGGAGAGGCGATGGACGGCGACCGTCTCACGGTATTGCGGGAGATGGCCAATTCTTTGGCGATCGCTTTGCGAAACGCGAGGTTGCGGGAACAGAGCGCGCAGGATGCGGAAACCAAGGCTCTACTCCTGAACGAGGTGAACCATCGGGTGAAGAACAACCTGTCTGCGATGATCGGCCTTCTCCTGGCTTCGCGCAAGCATGTGCGGTATGCCCGGGATACGGCCGCGGTGCGGGTGATTGATGATTTGATAGGGCGTGTCCAGGGGTTGGCGACGACCCACCGCATGTTATCCGCTTCCGAATGGGCTCCCGTTCCGGTCGGGGACCTGGTGCGGCAGGTGATAGAAGGGTGTCTTCATGCCTTGGCACCCAGCAAGCGGATCCACCTCAGCATCCAGCCTTGTGGGGTGCGTGTCGATGCCCGCGTTGCGGGGAGCCTGGCTCTCGTGGTGAGCGAACTCACCACGAATTCCATCAAACATGCCGTGGGCGAACGGGAGTCTGCACGAATCCAGGCCAACATTTCCCTGGCCCATGGCATTGTGTTGGTTGAGTATAGGGATGATGGTCCAGGGTTCCCGCCGGACGCGCTTCGCGGAGAACACTCCACTTTGGGCATGTCCCTCATTCAGGGGATTGTGCAGAATGACTTGCAAGGGGCAGTCAGCTGCCATAATGAGGGCGGCGCAGTCACCCGGATTCGATTTAAAGCCACAGAGAGAAAGGAAACATTGGATGCAGGATTCCAGAGGACCGCGAGTCTTGGTAGTTGAAGACGACTACCTGGTACGAATACTCGTCCAGGGTCTGGTTGAAGAACTGGGCTATGCCTTCGTGGGCGGCGTGGGGGATGGTCGTGAAGCCGTGCAGGCGGCCAAGTTGCTCCGCCCCGATGTGATCATCATGGACATTTCCATGCGGGAGATGGATGGCATCGAGGCGACCAAACTGGTTCAGGTGGAGTGTCCCACCCCAGTGGTGGCGCTCACGGCTTTCGAATCCGCAGAGATGGTACAGAAGGCGAGTGATGCCGGGATGGGCGCTTACTTGGTGAAGCCGCCGAGCGCTCCCGAACTCGACCGGGCGATCGCGATCGCGGTCGCGCGCTTCGCAGATATGCAGGAGCTCCGCCGTCTTCGTTCCGAGACTGCCGCCTTGATCGACGCACAGCGCCGATTGGAGGTCAGGCTGGCCGCGCTCGCCGGTTTGCTTCCCGCTTGTCCTCGCTGCTTTCGGGTTCGTCAGGTAGAGGGCGGATGGAAGGCTCCCGAAGAAGTTCGTCAGGCCGACGTGCAGTCTGGAGGTGCACCGGCGCTATGCCCTGATTGCCAAAGTATTGTATGAAGGTTGATTTGGCCCTCAGCGGCCGCCTTGGAACCGTTCCAGGAACGGCGGCTTGTATTCCAAGACCCGGGCTTGAGATCCAAACGTCAGAATGTCGTGAACACCCTCGGCTTGCCAATCGGTAACCAAAGCGCTGACGAATCCGGGAACTCGCTTCGTCTCGGATACCACCATTCTGGCCCTGGGCCGCAGGTCTTCGCCGACCACTAGGACCTCGCTTGTCAGGGAGGCCCAGGCAGGGGGTTGGTCTGCCAACCCGGGTTCAAGCACCTTCACTTGAGCCGCCACAATCACAATCCTCCGACCTCCTCCCGCGTTCAGGTCGTCAACCGTGCTGATACGCAGTGGAGCGGTATCCGCCAACCGGTCTACGACATGCGCCTGCCGGACTAATCGCAACGACTCGTCCAAGAGGTACATGCTGCCATTCCGGTCAGTCGCCAGATAGCTTGGATCGGGCCTGGTGGGGAGGATCCGGAAGTCCCCTAACCCCACTGGCAGCGTAAAGACCACATCTGCCTTTCCATCCCTCTTGATTCGTCGAATATGGTTGGTATTTCCAAGCAGCCAAGGGTCTTCCTCAGTCCAAACCAGGAGCTCGGCCAACAAGGAACCATTGCCTACTGCGGTCGCGATCCGGGGTCTTGCTCCGGTGTGGGGCAGAGCCACGGACCAACGATCATTCCCATCCCCTTGCCAGGCTTGAACCCGCGTAGTGTCCTCACTTCCGGAGGATGCCCGGGTCGCATTGATGGTGCAGACGACCTCTGGGTCGCTGACCTTGTCCCAAACGACTAAAGCCGAGTCGACAACTTCCCCTCGAATAGAGCGGCTCCACTTCGGGTTCGGATCGGCGTTCTGGTAGCAGAATACTCGGCTCGATTCCGGAGAAGAGGCTGTCGCCAGGAGCATGACGCTGCCGTCGCTCGCCTGCCACACCGCCACCGTCTTCAGTTCTGCCCCAGGAGGCAGGTCTTTCTTGGGGACGGAGAATCGCCTGAGCGACCTGAGTTGGTTATCCAGTTCGGCCACGATGGCTGACTCCTCCTCTTCCCAATGGAAGAAACACCGGCAACTTGAGCCCGGGGGGGCGTCCAAGACCAGATCCAGTTGCAGGCCGGCGGCTTTGAGCCCTACTGGATGTTGCTGGCGCAGGAGCACTCCGTCGCGATCAATGACAGTGAGATCGCTCCCGGCTAGAAATACAATCTCTTTGTATCCATCACCTTCCCAATCAACAAGCCTCGCTTGACTCCAGTTGTGAACTCCCGGTAGTTCGAGGCGTACCACCTGCTTCAGGCTGCCATGCAGTCCCATCCAGGCCAGCGAAACCAGGACCGCCACGCCTCCCAAAAAAGCGGTGGCGAGTCGAACGAGGCGCTTGGAAGAAAGGGCCGACGTGACTTTAGGGTCATCCTGACGAGATCCAGGCTCTGGTGTCGAGAAGGGGCCTTGGATCGGAAGCCCTTGCTCGACACGACGAAGGTCGCTCAGTACATCTGCCATCCGCGCGTATCGGTCCTTGAGTCTCCGAGCCATGGCCGCCTCGGCAATGGCCACCAAACCAGGCTCAGCCTTGGGGTTCAGGATACGGGCCGATTTCGGGGGGCCGGCGAGGATGCATCGTTCTAGATCGATGTGGCTGCTCTCGTGGTAGGGAGCCGAGCCGGTGATCATTTCATAGAGCAAGGCGCCAAAGGAATAAATGTCGCAGCGAGTATCCTCGGCCTCCCCAGCCACAATGCCAGGGGACATGTAGGGTTTTGTCCCTGCGGTCTGAGGGCGAGTCACGTCCACTGTTGGGTCGTTCAAGATGGTGCGGGACAATCCAAAATCCGCTACCAGTGCAGTCGGGCCCGACGCAAGCAGTACGTTGTTGGGATTCAGGTCGCGATGGATGAGTCCCTTTTCGTGCACGTGCACCAGTGCCGACGCAACTTGGATAGCCAGCCTGAGCGCCAGTTCGCTTGTCAAAGGGCCGCGGTTTCGTATCAGGGCCGCAAGACTTCCGCCTTCGATGAACGGCATGACAAAATAGGGCCGCTCCCCTTTGAGCACGGTCATGGATTTCCCAGCAGGCGGGCGCTGCGGGCGATTGCCCGCAGTCATCCGATGGCCAGCGCTTTGGGATACCTCCAAGACCGGTAGAATGTGGGGATGAGACAGATCCCGCATTGTTCTGGCTTCCCGTAGGAAAAGCTCAACCGCCTTGGCGTTCGCCACGAACTCAGGCCTCAGGATCTTTATGGCAACTTCCCGAGTCGCCAAGTCTCCTCCCGCCGAGGGTGCAGCCCCTGAAACCGCCGGGGTTGAGGCAGTCAGTGTCGCAGGGCTGCCAGAGTCAAACCCTTGGCAGACCAAGCCCATTCCTCCGATTCCCGTCACGCGATAGATTTCGTACCTTCCCAAGCATGCCAGGAGGCCCGGTCTGGATGGCGGATCCAAAATCCGAATGCGAAGCAGTTGGGAGATGGGATCGTCAAAGGCCGAAACTGGCGGCAACCTGCCAGCTTCTTTGGTCTCCTTCGATTGGTTTGGATCACTCATCTCGCAAAGGACGCCCCGAGTTCTCCATTAGCTTTGGCAGGAGGGTTGAAGAACGGCAAGCGGGAAAGGCGATTCTGGTCCTGAGAGTATCCCGATCCTGAAAAACAACCTCTGGTTATGGTTGGACCTACGCTTTTTTCCTCTCGAAGTGACATTTGTAATATACTGATGAAGACAATCTTAGGGGTTTGTAAGGTTTTTACGAAAGGATTTTCGAATTATCGGGAAAAAAATAATGCAGGATGTGGACAGTCTTTGCGTAGATAGTAGTGGTTGCTTGTTATTGGGTGCTGGTTAATGTTGATGACGTCTTGAGGTTGGTTGCCCTAAGCCGGTATCAACGAGGTAAGAGTTGGTGGGTGAGTGACTATGGTTGGATAGAAGTCGAAGTTGCTGTGGTTTAGGTTGTTGATGATTGGTCTGGGTGAATGAAAAGACAATGAGATCAGGAGATTCGCTGAGAGTCCGACGCAATCGGGGGCCATGGGTCTCAACGATGACTGATCCAGAACATTGGCAGGAGCTATATGAGCATAGACCGTAATCTTACGACCACTTCGATCTCGATTCCCCAGTCACTTCTGGAGCGTGCCAAAGTTCGTGCCGCACTTTCCTACCGTACCTTCTCGCAGTATGTGAGTTACCTCATCGACCAGGACCTGAATCGGGAGGCTGAAGAAAAGCAAGCGGCGGCAGTTGGCCTTCGAGGCCTGTCTTCCGTGCGCGATTTACGACAGTCTTCGGTTGGTGAACCGTTGGGTGAAGTCGAAAAAAACGGTTGAAATTCAGGGGCTTGGGTGGTCAGTTGCGTTCTTGCCACACCGGAGTTTCTGGGGTGTTGTCTAGGTTGGTCCACGCCCGATTTCAGCCGCTTGTAACTCCAGAGTGGCATGTTAGAGACATTTGTTAAACCCAGAATATCCTTGGCGGAGTGCTCGTGCTGCCGCCGGGCGAGCGCCGTGAAGCGGTTGGTGGAGGTGGTGACCGAAGATTCCAAGTGTCCGGCTTGGGTGGCTACGGGGTGCCCTGAGTTGCGGCATTGCGTCAACGGCGTTTGGGATGAAGCTGGCTACACCCGCAGTTTCGCCGATGTACCTACTTGGAAGCGCATCTTGGATATCTCCTGTATCCTGTTGGCATTGCCAGTGGCAGCGCCGCTGATGGCTCTTATCGCCCTCTACATCAGGCTCGTCTCCCCCGGTGCCGTCTTCTTCAAACAGGAACGCGTCGGACTGCGTGGCATGACCTTCGACTGCCTCAAGTTCCGCAGTATGCGCCCGAACGCTGATACCAAGGTGCACCAGAATCACTTGCGTGATTTGATCGCCACGGATCGTCCGATGACCAAGATGGACATCATGGGCGATCCTCGTCTCATTCCGCTCGGTGCCTTGCTGCGTTCCAGCGGCTTGGATGAACTCCCCCAGTTGATCAACGTTTTGCGTGGCGACATGAGCCTCGTGGGACCCCGGCCTTGCACTCCTTACGAGTTTCAAGACTATCAGCCGTGGCAGAAAGAGCGCTGCAACACTCTCCCCGGGCTTACCGGTCTTTGGCAGGTCACGGGGAAGAACAAGACGACTTTCACGGAGATGATCCAGTTGGACATCTTCTACACGCGCAACAAATCTCCCCTAGTGGACCTCCGTATCATGCTCAGCACCTTCTCCGCCCTCTTCCATCAGGTGCGAGACACGGTGCTCACGAGTCAGCGTCCTCCCCTTCCCGTCTCTGCAGAGCAGGCTGCAAATCGCAGCTAAAGTGCAGACCTCAATCTGCCGATTCCTCCTCGGTCAGGTGCAGTGTGGGCATTTCTATAAGTCGAAATGAAAGATAAAATCAGCGTTGGTGTCGTTGGTTGTGGCTATTGGGGGCCAAACCTCATTCGCAATTTTCGCGCGTTACCAGATTGTCATCTGAAGATGATGTGCGATGTTAACCAAAACCGCCTAAAGCATTTACGCGGCTTGTATCCCGAGGTGGAAGGGGAGACGGATTACGCCAAAATGCTCAACGGCGAAGCGAATCTCGACGCCGTCGTGATCGCCACTTCCGTTCGCTATCATCACCAAATGGCGAAGGCCAGTCTCATGGCCGGGAAACACACCTTCATCGAGAAACCGATGGCGGCGTCCGTGGCTGAGTGCGAGGAACTGGTCGACTTGGCCCGCAAGAATGGGCTCACCCTGATGGTCGGTCACACGTTTCTCTATTCTTCCCCCGTACGGAAGATCAAGGAGATCGTCGATCGCGGTGAAATCGGAGAAATCCACTATATCAGTTCTAAGAGGTTGAATTTAGGTCTCTTCCAGAAGGATATCAACGTGGCCTGGGACTTGGCTCCGCACGATATCTCCATCGTCCTCTACATTATGGACGAGAATCCCCAGAACGTGAGCTGCACCGGTACCGCACACATCACCCCGGGTGTGGAGGATGTCACGACCATGAGCCTTACGTTCCGTCGGAACCGGTCCGCTTTCATTCAGAACAGTTGGCTGGACCCCAGGAAAGTTCGTGAAATGACCATCGTTGGCTCCAAACGGATGATTGTTTACGATGATCTTGCGCCTTTGGAGAAGATCAAGATTTACGACGCTCGCGTGGAGACTCCGCCGCATTACGACACTTTCGCGGAGTTCCAATATGCCTACCACTACGGAGATGTCTATATCCCGTACGTGAAGCAGGAAGAACCCCTGAAGATCGAGACCCAGCATTTCCTCAACTGCATTCGCGAAGGCAAGAAGCCCATCACCGACGGCCAGCAAGGCTTGGAACTGGTCCGCATCCTGGAAGGTTCCTCTACTTCCTTGCGACAGGGAGGTGCTCCAGTGGATCTGACCAGCGGCAGCGGAAACGGGAAGCATCTCTAGAGATTGGCCCATTCACATGAGCGACCAACCCACCTACCAACTCATCGCCCCCAACGTGAAGTTGGGGAAAGACGTCAAGATCTACGCCTTCACCAACCTCTACGGCTGCGAAATCGGGGACGAAAGCAAGATCGGCACGTTTGTGGAGGTCCAGAAAGGCGCGCGCATTGGTAAGCGCTGCAAGATCTCGAGCCACACCTTCATTTGCGAAGGGGTTACCATCGAGGATGAGGTGTTCGTGGGACACAACGTTACTTTTATCAACGACCTTTTCCCGCGCAGCACGGCCGCTTCGGGGCAACTCCAGACCGAGGCAGACTGGAAGTGCGTGCCCACCTTGGTGAAGAAAGGGGCTTCCATTGGCTCCAGTGCCACGATTCTCTGTGGGGTGACCATCGGCGAACAAGCTTTGGTGGGCGCAGGCAGTGTGGTGACCAAGGATGTGCCTGATGGAGCCGTCGTGGCTGGCAACCCGGCGCGGGTGATTCGCAAGGTTCCTTCCCCCCCTGGGGAGGTCGTCTAAGGGGAGAGAGAGGAGGGGGAAGTGGGAGAGAAGCCATCGATGCCAGCCCTGGCCTGCAACATGAGTCGAGAAACGCAACCGGCAAGTGCACCTGCACCTGACGTGGCGGCTCGGTTAGTGGTGCACAATCCCATGATCTGCGAGGCGTGGGACAACGAGATTGCCGCCTTCCCGCACACCACGGTCTTTCATACCTCCGGCTGGGCCCGCGTCTTGAATCGCACGTATGGGTTCACTCCAAAGTATTGCTCTGTCCATCAAGGGGAGCGTCTTTCGGCGCTCCTCCCGCTGATGGAGGTGAACACCTTGCTAGGCGGACGCCGGGGTGTCTCGTTGCCTTTCACCGATCTCTGCCCGCCGCTGGGTGATTCAGCCCGGATTACCGAGAGTCTTTTCCATCTCGCCACCGAACTGGCCATGGCAGGCCGATGGAAGTCCCTGGAACTGCGCGGTTGCGAACTCGACTTCGAAGGGGCACGACCTTCCCTCGAGTTCTACGGGCACCGCTTGGATCTGTCCTCAGGGGAGAAGGCTTTGTGGGACAAGCTCGATGGCTCAGTGCGGCGCGCCATCAAGAAGTCCGAGTCCGCTGGGGTGGTAGTGGCCATCTCCCATCGCATGGAGGACATGCGCGACTATTATCGGCTGCATTGCCTTACGCGAAAGAGGCAAGGTGTTCCTCCACAGCCATTTGCCTTCTTTGCCCAGATACATCAGGAGATCATTTCGCGTCGGAACGGGATGATCGTCACCGCGCGCCACAATGAACGGCCGGTGGCTTCCGCTGTCTACCTGCATGCAGGAACGCACGCTGTGTACAAGTTTGGCGCGTCCGATGAGACGCAACAGCAGCTGCGCGGAAACAATTTGGTGATGTGGAAGGCCATTCAGTGGTATGCTGCGAATGGGTTTCGGACCTTTCATTTCGGGCGTACCTCTAAAGATCACGATGGATTGCGCCGATTCAAGATGAGTTGGGGCGCTGAAGAACAGACCGTGCGCTACTACAAATACGACTTGCGCGCCGGCCGGTTCCTGGAGGATAGAGATAAGGTAAGTGGTTGGTATAATGAAGTTTTCAAACGATTGCCGATCTCGGTTTCCCGTTTGGTTGGCGGGATGTTGTATCGGCAGATGGCTTAATGAAGCCGGGGCGGAGAGAGACGTTGGGCTCCGCAAGAGTTGCTGATGTGTTAGTGTTGTTATGACTAGTCCACAGAAAGAAGCGCCGTCCTCAGGGATCAACCTGGGAGACATTTACCATACCGTTTTCCGTCACAAATGGCTGATCGCCGGGTTTTCGCTTGCCGGAGTGATCGCCGCAGTGGCGGTGTTCTTCGTCAAGCCGCCGCTTTACGTCTCCGAGGCGAGAATTATGGTCAGCTATGTGCAGGATTTGCGCATGGCGGATCCTTCGGCGACAGGCGGGCAGCTCAGGAGCAACGAAGAGCGGGGCGACGCGGTTCTAGCCTCGGAAATTGAGATTTTGACTAGTTTGGATAACTTAAGGACGGTGGCGAAAGATATCGGCCCCAAGGCCGTCTTGGCCAAATCGGGGGGTGGTGCCAACCTTGAGGAAGCAGCCCAGTTACTCGCCGATGGGCTGAAGGTAGAAATACCGAGGCGCAGTAAAGTCATTCGGGTCAGTTTGGCTCATCCAATTAAGGAAGTGGCTCAAAAAGCGCTGGACTTTCTGGTAACGACCTACATCGAGAAGCATAAGGCAGTCCATCGTCCATCGGGCACCTTCAGCAAGGTCCTCGAGGCCCAAGCAGCGGGACTGGAGGTCGACCTCGAGAATACGGCGCGTCAGCTCAACAAACTTAAAGCCGACTCAGGCATCTTTTCCCTGGAAGCATCGAGGAAGGCTGCAGAGGACAAGATCCTGAGGATAGAGCAGGATATCTACAACGCTGAAGCCGACCTTGCGGAACGTAAAGCCATGCTCGCGGAACTGACCCGGAAGTCAGATACGAATGTCGTAGCAGGCTCTACCAACGTGACCGACGACCCCAGACTTCTCCAGAGATACCGCAGCCTCTGTATGCAGTTGGAGAGCCTCCAAGGGCGAGAGCTTTCGATGGCTGCGACTCTCACCGACCAAAACCCGCAATTGGTGCAGTTGCGGGCCCAAATCGAGCAGTTGGAAGCCAGCCGAGCTTCCATGGAAGAGAAGAACCCCCGCCTCGCCATGGCGAGGGTCACGGCTCAAGACGGGAAGTCTGGCTTCGATCCCGTTACCGAGAGTGCTCGTGTCGCGGTTCTTGATGCCAAGATTCGCAATCTGCGCAGCAAATTGGACGAGGTGAGGACGAATGCACTGACCTTGGACCAAAGCGCGATCCTGATCGAGAAACTGCAACGGGACAAGCAGTTCAAAGAAGCCAGGCACAAGTACTTCACTAGCAGTGCTGAACAATTGGATTCGGAAATGCAATTCTCCAAGGAAGCTCCGAACATCCAGCCAATCCAACTTGCGACCACTGCCGTTCGCGACTGGAAGTTGCTGATCAAAGGCGTTGGACTCGCGCTGGCCGCCGGCATCTTCGGTGGGATTGGCCTTGCGTTTGGGATCGAGATGTTCCTGGACCAATCGATTCGTCGCCCGGCTGATTTCCATAAGAAAGTGAATCTCCCCCTTTTCGTCACCATTCCGGACGCGGGCCAGTTGAATGGGAACGGGCATAACGCGGTGCTCGGCGTGAATCGCATGCTGAAAAGTGGCGACATTCCGGTGAACATTCCCAGTGCGGACTCCTCCATGGCGGTCGCGACTTGGTCGGCAGACCACACCCTTCGCCCCTATTTCGAGGCGCTTCGTGACCGGCTGGTGATGCATTTCGGCGATGACCCCCACAAGCCCAAATTGGTCGCCGTCTCCGGCTTCGCCCAAGGTGCCGGGGTCACTACCATCGCGTCGGGGTTGGCTGCTACGCTCTCCGAAACGGGCGACGGACGAGTGCTCCTGGTGGATATGACCATGAGCGAGGGCGCCGCTCATCCGTTCTTGCGTGGCAAACCTGAGGTGGGGCTGCCTGAACTGATGGAAAACGCCACGCCAGCCGATGCGCAGGTCAGCGAGAACCTTTACATGGCTTCCGTCCACACGGGAGATGCCAAGACCGGCATGATGGTTCCCCGAAAGTTCTCCGAACTGGTCCCCAAACTGAAGGCTGCCGATTACGATTATATCATTTTCGACATGCCCCCTCTCACTCAGACCAGTGTCACCCCGCGTCTTTCGAACCTGATGGACCTAGTGTTGCTCGTGGTGGAAGCCGGCAAGACCAACTCCGAGCTGGTGAAACAAGCGGGCACGCTTCTCTCCGGCTCCAAGGCCGAGGTCAGCGCCGTGCTCAACAAACGCCGTCATTACGTCCCGGCCAGCCTGCAGCAGGAGCTTTGAGGCTGAAAGGGAACGAATCTTTCACAGAAGGTAACGAAGTGAACGAAGGGTGTAACTCAATCAGTCGGGGGGAAACGACTGCAAAGCTGTCTTTCTTAGTTACCTTAGTTACCTTCTGTTAAGCACAGGGCTTCCAGGACCTGTTTCTTGGCAAGGATTGCCATCGCGCTCGTTCCATGCTTCATTCCGCTGGAACCAGCTAATGTTCAGGTGTATAAGTGTCGATAGTTGTAGTGTTGGTTGGACGCGTCATGCGAACTGACCGGGACGAAGTCTGCCCGGGCCCGATTCTACCACAGAACACAGAGCACACAGAAACCCGGAAGAGGTAACCACTGATCACACAAATGACACTGATAAAACCCGGATCTCCTTAGTTTGCCATCGCCTTGTATTTCATTTGTGTGTTTTGTGTCATCAGTGGTTAAGGTTGGTGGTCCCCTTTCTGTGTGTTCCGTGTATTCTGTGGTAAAGCAGCGGTTCCGATTCGTGTGATTCGTGGTGTGGATTGGCCCGGTCTGTAATCAGTGTCATTTGTGTCATCAGTGGTTAGCCTAGTTCCCTGAATTCATGGCACTCACAATTCAACCCTCACTCCTTCCCTTCTGACCCCCTGGCGTACATACTACCGCCTCAAGCCTTACCTCCCGCTACGGCTGAGGATCGCTCTGCGCCGACTCATCGCCAAACGCCGCCGCCGCATCCACGCCGACGTCTGGCCCATCGACCCCGCCGCCGGCACCCCACCCAAAAACTGGCCCGGCTGGCCCGATGGCAAGAAATTCGCCTTCGTCCTCACCCACGACGTGGAGGGACAGAAAGGACTCGATCGCGTCCGCCAGTTGGCTGACCTCGAAGAAAGCCTCGGATTCCGGTCCTCCTTCAACTTCATCCCCGAAGGGGGATATCGAGTCAGCAAGGAGCTCCGAGATGAATTGACCGCACGGGGTTTTGAGGTGGGCGTGCACGACCTTCACCACGACGGCAAACTCTACTGGTCGGAGGAACATTTCAAAGAAGCCGCAACCAAGATCAACCGGTACGTCCAAGAATGGGGCGCCAAAGGATTTCGGTCCGGTCTGATGCACCACAACCTGAAGTGGCTGCATTATCTGGATGTCGATTACGACGCCTCGACTTTCGATACCGACCCCTTCGAACCACAACCGGAAGGTGTCAAGACCGTGTTTCCATTCTGGGTGGAGGACCCTGTTGGGCACCGTTATGTGGAGTTGCCTTATACTCTGGTTCAAGATCTGAATCTTTTTTGTGTTCTCAAAGAGGAGGGAGTGTCAATCTGGAAGCAGAAACTGAATTGGATAGCCTCTGTGGGTGGCATGGCGTTACTCAATACCCACCCTGATTACATGAGTTTTAGTGAGTCTCCGAAAGGCTTCGAGGAGTTTCATGTAGGGCTTTTCTCAGAGTTCCTTCAACATGTTTTGAGGGAGTTTAAAGATGCCTGTTGGTTCGTTCTTCCACGAGATATCTCCGCTTATATGCGCAAGCCTGAGAAACGGAATGTGGCTATCCCCGGTGGCTAGATGGCCGCGTCTCGAGCGTGCACGACGAATATGTGCCCAGCAACAAATCCACCCACCCCTCTTAAAGGCAAACGCGTCGCGGTGCTTTTGTACTCCTGTTATCCTTCGGATCCTCGCCCTCGTCGGGCTGCCGAGGCCATGATCCAGGAAGGTATGCTCGTCGAGCTCATCTGCCTCAGTGAAAGTAAAGAAGAGCCTGCGCGGAGTGTGGAGAATGGTGTTGCGGTAACTCGGATTCCGCTAAGACGCACTCGGCGCGGCAAGATTGCTTACATTGTCCAGTACTCTCTTTTCATCTCAATTTCTTTCTTGCTGCTCTCTTTCCGTGCGCTACGAAGGCGCTTTGACCTGGTGCATGTGCATAACATGCCCGACGTGCTCGTCTTCAGCGCCGCGGTAGCCAAGCTTCTGGGGGCAAAAGTAGTGTTGGATTTGCATGACCCCATGCCAGAACTGATGATGAGCATTTACCAGTTGCGCGAGGAGAGTCTTTCCGTGCGAATACTGAAGCTTCTTGAAAGATGGAGCATTCGCTCTGCGGATCTGGTGCTTACCCCTAACGTCGCTTTTAGAGAACTGTTCATTTCCCGAAGTTGCCCGCCTAGCAAGATCGAGATTGTCATGAACTCGCCCCAAACAGAGATCTTCGATCCAGCCAAGTATCCTTCGAAGAGGGACTCCGCCTCTGGGGGGACGAAGCCGTTTGTCGTCATGTTCCACGGCTTTATCGCAGAGCGTCAAGGCCTTCACATTGCAGTCGATGCTGTGGCTCTCCTGCGAGACAGAATCCCTTCGCTCCAGTTTCACATCTTTGGGAAGAACAACCCATTCATGGAGAAGATCTCGGAGCGAATCAGGGATTTGCACCTTGAGTCGGTGATCCGCTTCCATGGTTTTCAGCCTCACAACGTTATTGCGGAGGCTTTGGCAAATTCGGACGTAGTTTTGATTCCGAACCTCAGGAACCCCTTCACCGAATTGAACATGCCCACTCGGATTTTTGAAACTCTAGCTATGGGCAAGACCGTGATTGCTCCGAACACAAGAGGCGTCCGTGATTATTTCGACAATACCCAGCTGTCCTTTTTTGAACCCGGTAACGTAGCAGACCTAAGTAGAGCGATATTGGAGGCCTATGAAAACCCATCGGTTTGCCGTGAGCGACTGGATCGGGCTATGGCTGTCTACCACCGTCATCTTTGGCCGCAAGAGCGAGCCACGTTTATCGGCGCAGTGTCTCGGCTTGAACTCCAGCCTTGAAAGGCAAGCTATCACGTCGCCATGGTTCAGAAGAGAATCTGATAGTGGTGTGTCCAAGCTGAGCTGAGTCAACAATTTCATTGGGCCTAGCCGCATGCTGTCCTACGTGATTGTTTCACCCGTCCGGGACGAAAGCCGTTACCTCCAGCAGACTCTCGATTCTGTATTGAACCAGTCTTTGCGACCCGTGAAGTGGTTTCTGGTGGACGACGGGTCGACCGACGAGACTCCCGCGATTCTGAGTCGGTTTGCTTCTAGCCACGACTTTGTCACGGTTCTGCGGCGGCACCGGCAGGATGGACGCCAACCGGGTGGTGGGGTGGTGAGAGCGTTTCAATACGGATACGATGCCATCGAGGCAACAGCGTATGACGTGGTCGTCAAACTCGACTGTGATCTCCAATTCGAGCCTGACTATTTTCAACGGTTGATAGCTCATTTCGAGAGTGACGAGAAACTTGGCATCGCCTCAGGAGTTTATTGTGAAGAAGGTCGTCCTGGAGAGTGGCGGGTGGTTGACATGCCCTATTATCACGCCGCAGGCGCGTGCAAAGCTGTCCGGAAGAAGTGTTTTGAGGAGATTAGAGGTTTTGTGCCCGCACGCGGATGGGATACGGTTGATGAGGTAAGGGCGATAAGTCTCGGTTGGGGAACGAAGCACTTTTTGGAGCTTCAAATGAAGCATCTTAAACCCGAAGGTACTGGCATTGGAATGCTCAGGACGAGTTCGATGCAAGGGGAAATCTTCTATACAACTGGCGGCACTGCGTCGCTCTTCTTTCTGAAACTCTGTAAACGACTGTTCGCTAAACCTTTCCTAGTCGGTGCCGCAATGATGCTGCACGGTTACACTCAGGCGATGCTACGCAGGAAACCGCTGTTGGTGAGTTCAGAGGAGGCTGCCTGCTATCGACGGTTGCTCTGGGGACGCGTGGTGGCAAGAACTGGGTATCGTTTTAGGAAAGAAGAAAGAACCTAATCGCATGTGTGGGATTTGCGGCGTTTTCAACACTCAAGGTAACCCGGTGGATTCCGACTTGGTGAGAAGGATGATGGTTGCCATGAAACACCGAGGTCCAGACGGTGAGGGTATCTTCGTGGATCACGAAGTGGCCCTCGGGCATAGGAGGCTCAGTATCATCGATTTGGGTGGTGGACAGCAACCCATCGGTAACGAAGACGACACAATTCAAGTGGTATTCAATGGGGAGATTTACAACTACGTCGAACTTCGACGTGAGCTCTTGGGCTATGGTCATGCTTTCCGCACTTCCTCAGACACCGAAGTGATAGTGCATGCGTATGAGCAGTGGGGCGACAGCTGCGTTACCAGGTTCAATGGAATGTTCTCGTTTGCGCTATGGGATGCACACACAAGGTCGGTTTTCATTGCCAGGGACCATCTTGGGATAAAGCCGTTGTATTACACCGAGCTTAACGGATCGGTACTCTTCGCTTCTGAGATTAAAGCTCTTCTTCAGGAGGCGAAGGTGCCTCGTTCCGTAGACCTGCATGCTCTCAATTCCCTATTCACTTTCAGATTTGTACCTGCGCCAAGAACCCTTTTTGACAGAATCTTAAAGCTTCCCGCAGGCCATGCCATGAGGTTGTCCAAGTCGGGGGTGCGTCAGGAGCGCTTTTGGAATTGGATTCCTAAGCATAGAGTAAACCCTGGTGAACCAGCTCTTTTGGAGGAGTATCAGGCGTTGCTCGAGGATGCGGTGAAGATGCAGTTGCGTAGCGACGTCCCGCTTGGGCTATTCTTAAGCAGTGGAATCGATTCGGGAGCCCTTCTGGCGATTATGAGGCAATATGGGACGAAGCCGGTGCAAGCGTTCACCATTGGCTTTGAGGAAGGAATCGAAACCGACGAGGTTGGCAACGCCTCCGATTTGGCACGAATGTTTGGAGCGGACCACCATAGTCTCGTGATTACCTCCAGAGACTATACTGATTACTATGCTCGTTACATGAGTGATTTGGAGGAACCTGTGGGAAACGAGAGTGCTGCCGCGTTCTACTTCGTCAGTCGAATCGCTAGGGAGAGGGTTAAGGTGGCCCTTTGTGGACAAGGAGCAGACGAGCCGTGGGCAGGATACGACAGATACGTTGGGGCCAAGTTGTCAGCAGCCTATAGCCGCTTGCCTAAATGGGTGAAGGAGAGCATTTCAGGTCTGGTTAGGGCAACTCCCGGGCGGCATGAGAAACTCAAGCGCGCTGTTGTTTCGTTGGGTGAACATGATATGCTGGAAAGGCTGACGAGGGTCTATTCCTTTTTTGAAGCAGATCTAAGGCGTAGTCTTTTTCGCGATTGGGTGAGGTCCGAGATCGGTTTTTCCGATTACAGTGGTAAGCTTGCTATTAGCCACTTGCAGCAAGACGTGGGTGAGTTCGACCCTCTTACTCAAATGCAGTACGTGGACACGCGGGCGAATCTTCCTGACGATCTGCTTATGGTGGGGGACAAGACATCGATGGCTAATTCCCTTGAGGCACGTGTCCCGTTTCTTGACTATCGGATCGTTGAGTTTGTGGAAAGCCTACCTCCACACTTCAAATTGCGGGGGCTAACGGGGAAGTATCTTCACAAAAAGGCCTTAAGGAAGTGGTTGCCCGACGAGGTTGTCTATAGAAAAAAGAAGGGGTTTGCCAATCCGGTCGATTCTTGGATTCGAGGAAAAATGCGGGATTACGTCGATGAGCTAATACTCGCATCGGACTCCGCCTGCTCAAAGTACTTCAACCCTAGTGTTCTTCAGAGGATCTTAGAGGATGACCGACTAGGCACCCAACCCTACAAGCGGCATGTTTATCTACTCCTCTCTTTTGAACTATGGCATCGGACTTACATCTCACAAAAGCCATAATCGGAACGGTTGTCTCCACCTTGGCTCGCTGGTCTAGCATGCCTCCTGGTTGGTCACGGAGGTTCCACTGACGGTTGAGAACAGAATGGGTTTCAGCACTTTATAGGATTGGCTATCGGAGCCTCGGAGGCGAGTCTTCCACCAATCAGGAATTTGGCTTGCACGATATCTTTCTCCCAGGCAGGGCGGTGCCAGGTTCACTCCTTGGCATCTGGCGCGATAACTGCTTTCCAACAATCGCTTGGTTACCAGGCCATCGTGCTCGGGTTTTTGCTTCCTTGCAGAACTTATGAATAGACTTGTCTTTTGCTGTGTGGTCCTAGTGTCTCTGCTCTCTCCGGAGATTAGCCTTGCCCAGCCCACTTACTGTGTTAGTGAGGGCGGGAGCGGAAGAAGGGACGGATCTGATTGGGGCAATGCTTTAGCAGCACTACCAGCCACCCTCATTCGGGGTGCAACCTACTATGTCGCTGGTGGTAGCTACGCAGGTTTTGCCTTCAAGACTGTAGAGTCTGGTACGAACCTTGTGACAGTAAAGAAAGCTACAAGCTCGGAGCATGGTACTAACCTCGGATGGACCGATGCCTACGCGCAGGGGCAGTCTGTTTTCGGTCCGATCCTCATTTACAGCGGGTTTTTCGTGTTTGATGGTGTAACTGGTGGTGGTCCAACGAGTTGGAAGTCAGGACACGGTTTTGCGATCAAACGAGACTATGTGAATCTGATCAGCTTCGCACGCACAGTCACTAACATATCCGTTCGGCACGTTGAGTTCGCCTTTCCGACGAATCGAGTCCCTGATACGAATTCGGTTGACCATATCTATGGATCGATGCCAATTTCTCAGGTTAAGATAGAACGATGCTATTTCCATGATAGCTCCAGGACGTTTATTCTCAGCCGGGGATGGCAGGACGTTTTGGTGAAGCACTGCTATTTTGCCAGAAACCGGAGTACTCCGCTTAGGCATGCGGAAGGTTGGTCAGACAACGATGGTGACCGGTATGTGATCGCAAACAACATCTGGGAGGACATTGAAGGGACAGGAGTCGTAGTTAATCTTCGGGGGGATTGTTACGACTGGGAGATATACGGCAATACGGTGTTTTGGACCGACGGGACAACCTGTGGTCGGGTTGGCAACGGAGTTTTTACCACTAGATCATCTCTGGCAAATGCTTACAATTGGAAGGTTTATAACAATACTGTTATAAACGGACTTGCTGCGAATTGTAGTCACTACTTGTACAACGGAGCTGGAAATCTTCAAATGAACAATGTCTGGTACAAATGTACCAACCTTCCCGGTCCTGGCATGGCAACCGCAGACTACCAGTGGTTCGTCAACTCAGGAGGGATGTTGGCAGGGGCGAGCGATGTCCGGTCGAATTTCGAGGGAGACCCATTCGTCGCCATCACGAATGGTGACTTTAGGTTGACCGCCGACTCGCCTCCCGGGTTGGATCTAACTCAGCCAGGAGCGGACTACGATGTGGATCCAAATGGGATAAGACGGGGTCAAGGGAAGCCATGGAATCGAGGTGCGATGGAGTCCATGCTGCCTCATCCTCCAGCCAAGTTCAGGGTTGCTGATTGATGGAGTTTAGGTCCTGCTGCGCTGCTGAAGTTGGCAACCGCTGGAGGAGCACCGGTTTCCCATGGGAGCTGTTGAGTACTCTATTCTTTGCGTTGTCCCCTTTAATGTCTAGGGCATTATGCCTTTCCTTTGGCCTAATGTTGTAATCTTCTCCAAAGATTGAGGGACTCTTCATGACTGTCGGAGGAGCTATATGCGGGTTACTAATCGCCCTTTGTATATACTGCAGTAGCCGAAGGGTTGCGGCAGTAATGCTGCTTCTCGGAGCTTGCTATCTCCCTCTGGGGGAAGGTACCACTCTGGGCGGGTTCAATTTTCCACTGATAAGAATTCTCATTCTGGCGGGCTTTCTGCGTGTTTTAATAAGAAAGGAAAGACCAGTTGGAGGGTTGATTGGCGTTGACAAGGTCATGTTGCTTTGGGCTACTTGCGCTCTAGTCACATATCTCGGGCATGAGGCAACGGAGGAACAGAGGTTTACGTTCCGTCTTGGACTAGTTTATAACGGCTTGGGCCTGTATTTTCTGTTCAGAACCTGGGTGCGAGACTTTCAGGATGCTGCCGAAGTTATGCGGGGTTTAGCTCTGGTTCTAGTCCCTCTTGCCTTTGCGATGGCGGTCGAGAAGGTAACCCATAAGAATCTATTCGCTTGCTTTGGTGGTGTTTCCCCGATCTCTGAAATCAGAGACGGTAGACTTCGTGCAGTGGGCCCTTTCGCTCACCCAATCCTCGCCGGCACTGTTGGGGCCGCGTGCATCCCTGTGATGGTTTGGGTCTATCGCATTAGCGTCGCCTGGTCCATAGCAGGAGTCCTTTCATGTTTTGCGATTGTCCTCGCCTCCACCTCCAGCGGGCCGCTTCTCACTAGCGTGGCGGCTATCGGCAGCCTATTGATGTGGCGTCGCCGAGAGTACTTACCTTGGCTCCTGAAAGGTTCCCTGGTGGCTTTGGCCATTTTAGCCGTTATTATGAAGGCGCCGGTTTGGTATCTCTTGGGGAGGATCGACCTTACAGGCAGCAGTACCGGTTGGCACAGGGCTGAGTTGATCGACTCTTCGATTAGGCACTTGGGCGAGTGGTGGCTTTGCGGAACAGATTACACTAGGCACTGGATGCCCACAGGGGTCAGTTGGAGTCCCAACCACACTGACATCACCAATCACTACATCAAGATGGGGGTTCTCGGTGGGCTTCCGCTCCTGTTCCTTTTCATTTGCAGTATCATCCTTGCCTTTCGCGGTTTGCATGCTGCCATGCGGCGATTGGGCGGGGGCTCTGCTTCAGACAAGTTCTTGCTTTGGGTGCTTGGATGCACGGTGTTCTGCCATGCAGTAACTTTCATCTCTGTTTCCTATTTTGATCAGAGTATTGTCTTCTGGTACTTTTCCCTCGCGATTGCTGCAACTCTGGCACACGCAACTGCAAGGCCGACTCCAGACCTTGGAGTAATCGCCTAATCCGAAGTGAAACTTCCATGAAAGCATAGTTGTATTCTTGGCGGTGCTTAGCGTCTCGCATGTGTTGGTTCGGTCCTACTTGACAGACGGAATACCACGCCGCTTTCTCCGAAATTGCGAAACTTATGTGTACCTACGCGTCAATTCTAATCCAATAAATTGCATTCTCGCGCATGATTCGCAAATTTGAGAGCATTGAAAGTGTCGTTGCTTGGCGCCTGTGCGTGGGGTGTGGGGCATGTGCCTATATTTGCCCAGAGCAGAACGTGACACTTAGGAACTTTTTGGACTGCGGTGTCCAGCCGCTGGTTGTCAACCCTGATCGGTGTGTTTCCTGCGATGAGTGCCTCAAAGTTTGTCCAAGCTACAGCCTAGATTATCGCCACTTGGCGACGAGACCAAGAGTCTTGCGTGCAGTGCTAGCACAATTCGGTCCAGTCCTGGAGATTTGGGAGGGACACGCGCGAGACAACGAGATTAGGTACAAGGGGTCATCAGGTGGAGCTATCACAGCTTTGGCGCTCTACTGCTTGGACAAACGGCAGATGCATGGCGTCTTGCATATTGGCCCCGACCCCCATAATCCTCTCTATAACCGCACTTCCCTTAGCTTGTCTCGCGCCGATTTGCTGTCCAAGCTGGGCTCAAGGTATGCGCCCGCCTCCGCGTGTGACAGTCTTCGCCTAATGGAAGACGCGCCGAGTCCGTGTGTCTTCATCGGGAGACCGGCTGAAGTAGCCGCACTAAGGAAAGCTCAGATGATTCGCCCACGCCTCGACCACCGGGTAGGCATGACTATTTCGTTCTTCTGTGCGGGAAGCCCCAGTACCCAAGGCACGCAGGACTTGCTCTCGGAGCTAGGTGTGGCCTCAGACGGCTTGGCTTCACTTCGCTACCGAGGTCACGGTTGGCCCGGACACTTTGCTCCTACGCGCCGTGGTGAGTCCGAGCCCGCTATAGAAATGCCGTACCGTGAATCGTGGAAATTCCTACAAGCTTACCGACCCTACTCCGCTCACCTCTGGCCTGACGATTCTGGGGAGACTGCTGACATCTCCTGCGGAGACCCCTGGTACCGCGAGGTTAACCCCGGCGAGTCAGGATCTTCTCTGGTCGTCGTACGTACCGAACTCGGGCGTGAAATGCTGGAGGGAGCCGTACGAGATGGCTACCTGGAATTGGTTCCTGCGGATATCGACAAGTTGCTAAGCTCTCAGCGCAATCTAGCCAACAAGCGCGCCGCCGTCTGGGGTAGACGCTGGGCTTTCAAAATTTGTGGAATCCCGGTAACAAGACTATCGGGATTCCCACTCTTCAAGCTTTGGAGCGCACTGCCGCTGAGCGAAAAGCTCAAGTCGACTTTCGGAACCCTTAGGAGGATCCTGCAGCGGAAGTACTACCGGTCGGTCAAATTGGCTAGGTAACGATGATACCAGTTTCTATCGCGGCGGCAGTGAATGACGAAAAGGTTCTCCAGTCGTGCTTGTTGCGTTCACCGGACATAGGACGATTCTCTTCTAGCCACTTTCAGCGCGGGTTTCCCAGTGCTTCCTCAGCGTACAACAAAGTCCTCAAATCGAACCCCGCGAACACTGTGGCTTTCGTGCATCAAGACGTCTACCTGCCCCCCGGATGGTTTGATTCGTTCCAGTCGTCTTTGGCTTGGCTCGAGAAGTACTGCCCCAACTGGGGGGTGCTGGGGCTTTATGGGAAGACGAAAAGTGGAAGGGGATGTGGCCATCTCTACTCCACCGGGCTAGGTTCGTTTGTTGGACGGCCATTCGAGGAACCCCAGGAGGTACGAACATTGGATGAGGTTATGCTGGTCTTGAATTCAGGACGTGGCCTCACATTTGATGAGAGACTAACCGGGTTCCATATGTATGGAACCGACATCTGTCTTGAGGCCGAGCGACGTGCTTTGCCTACTTACGTGTTCCCCGCGTTTGCAGTCCATAACTCCAATGGATACGCCCGTCTCCCGTGGGAATTCTGGAAAGGCTATCTGTTTCTGCGTCGTAAGTGGCGTCACTATCTACCAATCGTGACGCCTTGTACTCGGATCACATTCTCCTGCTGGTCTCTTTGCCGGGCGACCGTACTGAGCAGCCTCGCCGGGTGTCTTCGTCCTACGAAGACCGGGTGCCGCGTTGCCGATCCTGCGAGCCTCTTCAAATCAATCGCATGCGAGATGAACCTCAAGTCTCGGTAGTTATCCCAACCTTCAATCGCGCTCGTTCAGTTGTGGAAGCGGTAGAGAGCGTGTTAGCACAGACCTATCGTGGAGCTGAGGTGATTGTTGTTGATGACGGTTCCACTGATGATACCTCTGCGGTGCTGACCACATTTGGTGGGCGTATTCGGGTGATTCGACAGGAAAACGGCGGGGTGAGCTCAGCACGGAATGCAGGTGTTCTTGCAGCCAGGGCTCCGTGGGTTGCCTTCTTGGATTCTGACGATCTCTGGATGCCAGAAAAACTTGAACTTCAATTGAGGGAAGTTGAGGCCTGCGGCCAGCATGTAGTTGGTCATTTTGTGGATGCGCGAATGGATACTCTTGATGGAGGAGTCACTACACTCTTTGAGGTTCGCGGGCTCGTTAAGAAATACGCGAACCAACCGTTCTTGGAACGGCCGCTTTTGGATGTGCTGATCGCCCAGTTCTTTACACCCACCTGGTTCGTGCGGAGGGAAACCCTTATTAGGTCCGGGCTGTTCAACGCCAGTTTCAGGATCTACGAAGACTTTGAATTGCTCACAAAATGCGCCCTACAGGGACCATTCATCGTAAGCACTGAGTGTTTGGTTCGAGTTCAAAGGGTACCATGCGATCAATTGGCGCTCTCTAACCTTCATACCACGCGAAGGCCCGAAGCTTTGGGTAACCTGGTGCGGATATACTGTGGTCTTATTTCATCTCGGGAGCTGGTCAAGGGTGAAGCGGTCGGGGTGTTGGAAGCGCTTAGCGGTGCACGGGCTGACCTTGCAATGGCAGAAGGGTGTGGAGGAAGGCCGAGCTTAGCGCGAGCGTATGCCCGTCAGAGCTTTCGTGATAATCGTTCTATAAAAGCTCTGCTGAGGGCATGCTTGATAGTGCTGGCTCCCAAATATGCAGCGCGTTTTGTTGGAGGATTTCATCGCTTTACTCGTAGGGGTCAGTTTAGGAGATCCGCGATGGCGCTCGGTAGTTAGTGTAACGAGGTGACCACGCATGATTAGCCTCGCTACCAATGAGGTGATGGTCTGGTCGGTGATACGAGGCTCTATTCAATGTTGAAGAATACTTCAGGTGACATTCCTCTAGTAATGGGGGCTTCCTTGGCAACAGGGAACCGAGGCGTGTCCGCGCTCGGTGTTTCACTGGTCACGATGTTGCGTGAGGCGACTGGCGGGGCCGATGTGGGGATGCTCGTCGGCAACCGACTCTCCAGTCCCTTCCGAGTGACCATCGCTGGAAAGCCTGTTGAGGTGCCAGTGGTGAACTATCGACTTTCCCCCAAAGCTCTCGGTCCGGATCATCTAACTTGGATCATGTTCGCGGCAATGTTGTTTCGCGTCTTTCCAATTCGAAGACTCCGCCGATACATAATGGACTGGACACCGTGGATCAGCGCCTGTGTGCATGCTCCGTTCGTCGGGGACATTCGTGGAGGCGATAGTTTCAGCGACATATACGGGCTGCGCCGCTACCTTGAAGGGTGTCTTCCCGTCATCGCGGTTTTATGGACCCGTGGGCACATCGCCCTGCTGCCACAGACTTATGGACCTTACAAGAGCGTGCTCTCTCGTTGGTTGGCTCGGTATATCATCCGTCGCGCGTCTGTGGTGGTTTCACGCGACATAGAGAGTATCGCGCTGATCCACGAGCTTTGTGGTGATTCAACTCCGGTGAGGTTTTGCCCTGATGTGGCTTTTGCGCTAGAGGCAGTCCGACCCATGCGTCCAGCCATCGACCCACCACTACCCTTGGAGCGAAGAGGGTGCGTTATCGGCCTAAACGTCAACGGGCTTGTCTACAACGGCGGATACACTCGCTCTGGTATGTTTAACCTTAGGTTGGACTACCGCACGCTCCTTCTGGAGATGATTCAGGCGCTAATGACTAGTTCGGAGCACCGCCTGCTTCTGGTGCCGCACACTTTCGGTGCCCGGGACGGAGTCGAAAGCGATCCGACCGCCTCACAAAAGTTGATGGATGAAGTGCCATTGAAGTTGCGCGACCGGATTCACTTGGTGACCGATGAGTATGATCAGAACCACATCAAAGGAGTCATTGGTTTGTGCGACTTCTTCGTTGGGTCACGGATGCATGCCTGCATCGCAGCTCTATCGCAAGGGATTCCTACCATCGGTATCGCGTACAGTAAGAAATTCGAAGGTGTCTTTAAATCGGTGGGAGCTGATGAGTGCGTGGTGGATGCCCGTTCCGCAAGCAACGCAGAGGCTATGGAGACGATCCTTGCTTTGTATGGAGAACGTCATCGGCTTCGGCAGAACCTCCAAGGCAGGATTGCGGCAACCCAAGCCAGGCTTAGGGAAACGATTCAGATCATACTTCAAGCCGAGAAAGGCCAATATGAGGGCTGACCTCGAACAACCCTGTCGGATGAGGTACTCGACCGTGATCGTGAACTGGAACACCAGAGATCTTGTGTTGCAGTGTGTTGGCAGTTTGCTGAAGTACTGCCAACCGGAGCTGAACCAGATCATCGTGGTGGATAATGCCTCTGAGGATGATTCGGTAGCGGCACTTCGCCGGAATTTTCCTGAAGTAGAGGTTATTGCGTCCAAGGAGAATCTCGGTTTTTCTAGAGGAAACAACGTTGGCCTCCGGTTAGCCCGAGGTTGCTATATTTGCCTTGTGAACTCGGACATTGAGGTGTTTGATGACGTACTGGCTAGGCTGGGATCCTACATGGATTTGCATCCTGAGATTGGGGTGCTTGCGCCACGGTTGCTTAACAGCGATCGAACTATCCAGCAAGGATGTTGGCACTTTCCGACACCGCTGCGATCGCTAGCCTTCAGTCTTGGGCTGCATCGCCTGTTTCCGGGAGTGCGAGCATTGGAGGTAGCGCCGAGCTTGGAGGGTTTGCACCCCCGGACCGTGGATACTGCTTGCGGGGCTTTCTGGATGGTTCGTCGTAAAGCCCTCGAAGAAGTGGGTTTACTGGACGAGTCCTTCTGGTTTTATGCCGAGGACGTAGATTGGTGCAGACGCTTCCGGAATGCTGGGTGG
This sequence comes from uncultured Verrucomicrobiota bacterium, assembly GCA_964411985.1. GTDB lineage: Bacteria > Verrucomicrobiota > Verrucomicrobiia > Limisphaerales > J093 > CAYPNF01. The sequence continues at coordinate 43,805 of CAYPNF010000036.1, read as the reverse complement.
AAGGTGGTCTATAGCCCACAGAGCCAGGTTGTTCACTATGGGGGCGCTAGCTCATCAAAGGCACCCGTTAAGTATGCTGTGCAGATGACTCGAGCAAGGCTTCAGGTATGGCGTAAGTACTATGGGCCAGCGACTTACTCTTTCCTCTGGCTGACCAAGGTCTTGGAGCATTGCGTGCGCGCTGCTCTATTTGGGCTAATAAGCATCATGAATCTGGCCAAGTCGGATGACCGCCACAAGTGTCGGCAGCATCGGGCCTGCGTTGCCTGGCTCCTCACCAAACGGGCACTATTCTGAGGTCAAACGATGGTTTCGTCTCCATTTGATTCGGTTACCATAGCCACTTTGGCTTTGCGGTGATGCGCCGGAATGTTGCCCTCTCCGGTCGTGGATTTGAGGCATCTCTGGATATGGGTGAGCATTTGAAATTCCTCCCAGACTAGTCTGTTCTTGGCCTGTTTCGTATTACTAAGGAGCTACTAGCTTGGACATCCCGCCATGAAGCGGCTGAAATCGCGCTTCGAAGGGGGCAGACTTCGAAGACAGCTACGGTTAACAAGATCAAGACCTCGATGGCGGGCGTCACTTCAGAAGGCCGGCTACCTGAGGATGAGTAAAGACTAGCCTCACGGCTTCTCGCGTAGCGTTGTCTGCTATTTAGTCTTGAAAAGTACGCAGAAGGCGAGCTTGGGCGTACGTTCACGTACAACTCCGGAGCGATACGGTATGGTTTATAGCTGAGGAGCCTTTTCGGAATTGACGGAGAGACGGCATGGGCCTTTCTTCGGCATGACCGCTAATGTGTATATAAATATGGAGCCGATTGTCAGCGTTCATATGATTACCTATAATCATGAACCCTATATTCGGGCGGCAGTAGAGGGAGTGCTTGGCCAGAGAGTAGATTTCCCCATAGAGTTGGTCATTGGCGACGATCATTCGACTGATCAAACAGGGGGAATTGTAGATAGCTACCAACGGCAGTATCCGAACTTGATCCGCGTCGTGCGACGAGGATCAAACTTGGGTGCGAGGCGCAACGCCCTGCTAACTCATTCGGAATGTAGGGGAAAATATATAGCTTACTGTGAGGGGGATGACGTTTGGAACGATCCTGGGAAATTGCAGAAGCAATGTGAACGGCTAGAGAGGGAGCAGGCTTACGGACTGGTCCATACCAATTATCACAAATTGGATGTAGCTAGGTCGAAGCTCTACCCAAGTGTCCTGTCTCATACACCGACCCTGAACGACGACAATGCCTATGCTGAGTTTCTTGTGGGTAGACGAAACATACTGACGTTGACGGTCTTTGCGCGGCGCGCTCTAGTTGATGTTGTCATTAGGGAGCATTCGGAGTGTACTGATTTACAGTGGCCAATGGGTGACACGCAGCTGTGGCTCGAACTGTGTCGCGTCTGCAAAGTGAAGTACATTTCCGACACCACAGCGACGTACCGCCTTTTGCCCGAGTCAGCTTCCCAGTCACGTGATCCGACTAAGAGGCTAAGATTCGTTCAAAGAGGAGGTGACTTATTACTCCATTACCTTAAGAAATACCCGGTTGAGAAAGCGGTTGAAAACCGGGTACGCGAACGAGTGAGCACTGCGATACTCGAGGCGGCCTATTTCGCATGCAAGCGAACCGATGCAGAAATTGCTTTTGCGGAGTTGAAGCGTATTCGAGGAGGGATGCTGCCTTCAGCACAGCTGTATAGGTTGGGTGCAAGAAACCGTCGTGCGTTTTTCTTCACGCGACTGCTACTGCGTGTTGTGCTACCTTGTAGGCGGTATTTGAAGCCAGCCAACAGCGTTCTACTCTGAGAATGCGAATGTGACATTCATGTATGCTGCACAGAAGTGAAGCTGGAACAAAGTAGACAGTAGCTCGGCGCGCGACTTGACTTTATGGCTAAGGCATTTGACAAACCCATTTACGTTACTCGCCCCTTTCTTCCCCCGCTGGCGGAGTTCGCGGGGGGATTGCAGGAAATCTGGGACAACGCTTGGCTGACAAACAACGGGCCGGTTACCAAGAGGTTTCAGACTGCCCTTAGCCGCTACTTTGCGAGTGAAAACCTGTGCCTTTTCAACAATGGCACCTTGGCCTTGCAGATTGCGCTCCAAGGGATGCAAATCAGTGGTGAGGTGATCACAACGCCGTTTACCTTTGTCGCCACCACGCACGCACTATTCTGGAACAAGATTCGGCCAGTCTTCGTCGATATCGAACCCGACACCTATACCTTAGACCCCGCCAAGGTAGAGGCTGCGATTACTCCTTGGACTACGGCGATTCTGGCAGTCCATGTCTACGGATACCCGTGTCGGCTGCAAGCGCTGGCCGAGATCGCTCGCCGCTACAACCTTCACCTGCTCTATGATGCGGCCCACGCGTTTGGAGTTAACGTGGATGGAAGATCGATCGGCCACTACGGGGATCTGAGCATGTTCAGCTTTCACGCCACGAAACTCTATCACTCGGTGGAAGGTGGGATGCTGATGTTCTCGGATGCTGGGCAGAAGCGGGTCTTTGATTACCTTAAGAATTTTGGATTCGACGGTGAAACCGAAGTGGTTATGCCGGGCACCAATGCCAAGATGAACGAGCTCCAAGCCTTGATGGGGGTACAAGTGTTGGGACATATGCCGGGCATCATCGAACGCCGGAAACGCATGGACGCTGCTTACCGGGAGCTCCTATCCGATGTTCCTGGCATACGGATCCCGAAGTGCCCAGCGGGGAATATTGAGTACAACTATGCTTATTTTCCGGTTGAGATCGATGAGAAGGAATTCGGTCTGAACCGTGACCAGTTGTACGACCGGCTGAAGACCTTCAACATTTTTACTCGCCGCTATTTCTACCCACTGATCACGGACTTCGCCTGCTATAGGAGCCTGTCTCACAAGGATCCGATGATCACCGCAAATTCGGTCGCAAAGCGAATCCTCACCCTCCCCATATACGATTCGCTCTTGATAGAGGAGGTCGAGCAAATCTGTGATTGTGTCAGGCATCTTTGTCCACATTATCCTGGCCGGTAAGGCTCCCTGGCTCCGCAATCAATGATGGATGGGCTAAAGAAACAAACAATCGCTGCGGTCGGTTGGAGCGCAGTCGATGCCCTTTTACGCCAGGGACTTCAGTTTGGAATCTCGGTGATTCTAGCAAGGTTACTCGCTCCTGAGGAGTTTGGAGCCGTGGCGATGGTCTCCATATTTGTAGCAGTGGGAGGAGTCTTTGCGGACGGCGGATTTGGATCGGCCCTGATCCAGAAGGAAAACCCTACACGGTTGGATACCTCCTCGGTTTTTTACTTTAACCTCACAATTGGGATGTTGGTTGCGCTGGTCTTGTGGTTGATCTCACCGTGGATCGCGAGGTTTTATCGGATGCCCGTATTGGACCAGGTGACGAGGTTCATGGCTCTTAACCTTGTGATTAATACGTTTGGTTCCGTGCATAGCGTACTTCTCACCAAAGATCTGGACTTTCGGACGCAGACCCGAATCGGGGCTGTGGCCATGGTGTCGTCTGGAGTGGTAGCTGTGGTCCTTGCGGCAAAGGGTTTCGGGGTCTGGTGTTTGGTCATCCAGACGCTAGTGGCCAGTAGTCTCTCGGTTCTGTTACTGTGGATGTGGAGACCATGGCGACCCTTGCTTGCATTTAGTTTTGGGGCACTACGATCTCTCTTTCGCTTCGGGTCTTTTCTGTTTCTCTCTGCGCTGCTGGATACTGCTTATAACCGAGCCTACGGTATGGTGATCGGGAAGCTATACTCGGCACGTGACCTGGGCTACTACTCCCGGGCGGATGGCACACAGCAGATACCCACGATGTTGCTCTCGAGGGTAGTGGAGAGAGTAGCCTTTCCGCTTCTCTCATCAGTAGCGACTAACAAGGAGTTGCTCTATCGTGGGATGCAAAAAGGACTCGTCAGCACCATGTTTGTTAACGTGCCGGCGTGCTTGGGGCTCCTAGCAGTATCACGGCCGCTGGTACTTACTCTTTTTGGTGAAAAATGGGCTCCATGCATTCCTTACCTCCAGGTGCTTTGTCTGCCGGGTCTTCTGTATCCTATTCACGTCATTAACCTAAGTGTTCTGAAATCGATGGGGCGCTCAGATCTCTTCTTTCGGGTTGAACTAGTAAAGAAGCTGCTAGGCATCTTGGCTTTAGTCATTTCTTCGACTATTAGTATCCTGGTGATGGCGTGGAGTTGCGTATTGCTCAGCGTCATGGGTTTCGTTATCAACTCCTATTACGTGGGTACCCTCCTCGGCTATTCGGCCTCTCGTCAGATCGTGGACATCCTCCCTTGCGTGTGCGCGGCCGGAATCATGGCTTTCGCTGTTTGGGGTATATCGCTCTTATTAGTCAACGTGCCTCCGCCAGCACTCTTGGCTATGCAGGTCCCAGTTGGGATTGGGGTGTACATCCTCGCTTCTTGGTTGTTAAGAATTCCTGTCCTTAGCGAGGCTCTTCAACAGTTGCAGGTGTGGATGAAAGCGACTCGATTAAGAAGGGGTACTCCATGATGCCAACGGCGAATGTAATTCGCCGTACAAACTCACACATCGTCCCCGATCTTTGTCGCCCCTCTATGAAACTTGGGATCATGCAACCTTATTTGTTCCCGTATCTTGGCTATTTCCAATTGATGGCTGCGGTGGACCGTTTCGTTATCTATGATGACGTCGCATTCATGAAACAGGGCTGGGTGAACCGTAACCAGATCCTGATGGGCGGCACACCCTGCCTGTTCAGCGTGCCGATTCAAGACGTGAGTTCCTTTACGGCGATTCGGGACACTGCAGTCAGCTCTCGGGAGTATGGCCGGTGGAGGGAGAAGTTCTTCAAAACCCTGCATCAAGCCTATAGGAAGGCACCCCACTATGGGCCGACGAGCGATCTGGTCGCCCGGGTTTTAAATGGCAACACGGATTCGATTCGGAACTTGGCCGTGGCAGGTCTGGTGGAGGTCTCTCATCATCTTGGGCTTTCAACCTCTATTGTGGAGACGTCATCGATCTATGGGAACGGGCACCTTCGGGGCCAGGAGCGCGTGCTTGATATCTGCCGACTGGAGAGGACGACCTGGTATTTGAATGCGCCCGGGGGGCGCCAGCTCTACTCGCCCCTGACGTTCAGCGCCCAGGGGATCACTCTACGATTTCTGCGTAGCCGGTTTCCGCCATATCCTCAATTCCGAAAGGAGTTCGTTCCAGGGCTCTCCATTATCGACCTTCTGATGTTCAATTCGGCCTCCGACATTCGACATATGCTTAACGAATGCGAGTTCGACGAGTAGGGGTTTTCACTTATGCATGATAGGTCGGAGAACATCGGCCCTGTGTATCTTGGAGCACTAGAGGGCTAAGCCGTACTTATACACGGCACATTCCTATAAACTACTAGCTGCCAAAGCTGAATTGTGAACGCTGAGAAACAACAGTCGAAAGTTATACGGGTTCTTGTCTTTCCGTGCGGGGCCGAGAATGCTTTGGAGTTGCACGACGCACTCTCGCAGTGTGTAAATGTCGAAGTCTGGGGTGCGTCCAGCCGGGATGATCATGGTCGGCATGTCTTTCGGAATTATGTGGGAGATATTCCATACATTCAAAGCGCTGAGTTTCTGCCCGTCTTCAATGAAGTGCTGCGTCGTCACCGTATTGACGCACTTTTTCCGACGCATGATACCGTTGCCGAGTTCTTCGCAAACTACAGAAACGAAGTGGCCTGTCGTATAGTCATGGCAGACGGGGAGACGGCAAGAATCTGCCGTGAGAAGCGTCGCATCTACCAACTTTTTGGGGACTGCCTTTTCACGCCGACCATTTACGAAACGCTGGAAAGCGTGGAGTCATATCCGGTTTTTCTGAAACCGAATGTCGGGGAAGGTGGGAAAAACACCCGCTGCGTCAAAAGCCGTGAGGAAGCAGGTCACGCCATCGCGTTGGGCCCGGATTTGCTCATCGTTGAGAATCTGCCGGGAGAGGAACTGACCGTGGATTGCTTCACCGACCGCCACGGAATTTTGCGCTTCATCGGTCCGCGTGTCCGTAGCCGGATTTGTTATGGAATAAGTGTCAATTCTAGAACTGTGCCGGTGACTGATGAAGTTCGCGCGATTGCCGATGAAGTAAACCGGCGGCTTCGTTTCCGCGGGCTGTGGTTTTTCCAGTTGAAGCAGGCTGCCAACGGCCAGTTCAAGCTGCTGGAAATCTGCGTTCGGACTGCCGGGACGATGTGCCTTTTCCGCCAACGCGGTGTGAACCTTCCGCTATTGAGCGTCTATGATGCCATGGACATGGACGTCGAGATTCTTGCGAATGATTTTCCGGTCGAAGTCGACCGAGCGTTGTTCAACCGATTTCTACTCGGCCTTGAGTACGACACCATCTACCTTGATTTTGACGACACACTTATTTGTCGTGGCGAAGTGAACCGGTATGTATTGTTGTTACTGTACCAGGCAGTGCGACAGGGAAAGAGCGTTCACTTATTGACGCGTCACGAAGGTGATATTCACCAAGCTTTGGCAAAGGCGAAAATTCACGCCGGCCTGTTCACATCCATACACAAGCTGGACTACCTCGAAGAAAAAGCTCACCTGATGCCTTCTAGAGAAAGAGCCATTTTCATCGACAACGCCTTTGCTGAACGGAAGAAGGTTGAGTCAGTAACGGGAATGCCAGTATTCGACGTTGACGCCGTGCCTGCATTACTAGACTGGAGAACGTGAACATGTTTGAATTGATTGAGAGACCTGTTTTGGCAGAGGGACGCTTGGCTTTCGACCGGCTTCTATCTCGGCGCGAAGGAAAAACATTTGTGCTGGGCCGGAACAAATATGCTAAGAGTATTGAGCGGCTCACCAAAGTGGAAGCATTTGTGGATGACTATACTAATGAGACAACATACTTGGGCCGCCCAATTATCAAAATGTCCTCGCTACCAAGCGACTGTCTCGTTGTTTCATGCGTTGTGGATGGTCGCCCGATAACGGCACTTGACCGGCTTCGTTCACGCAACGTCACGAGCGTGGTCGACTACTTCACGCTGTTGAGATTAGCTCCGGATGTATTTGAGCCTGTGGACTATTGTGAAGATAACCAGGCTGACATCTCGACACACTTGTCTTCCTACAAATGGCTTTACGACAATCTTGCAGATGAGGAGTCCAAAGTAACGTTTAGAAAGGTCGTGCTTTTTCGCTACACATTCGACTTGGATTGTATGCGTGGCTTGACATGCCGAATAGACCAGCAGTATTGGGAGCCGTTTGTGAAGTTCGGGCCGACCGAAGTTTTCGTTGATGGAGGGGGATATGATGGACAGACCACCTTAGATTTTGCCTCAAGAGTCAAAGACTACGAGAGAATCTACTACTTTGAACCCTCGACGGAAATGATGGCTGTTTCCATTAAAAGGCTCGGCCATTTGAAAGATATTGAGTTTTTTCAAAAAGGGTTGTTCAGCCGAGAAGGGAGCATCACGTTCGATGCCAGTGCGGGTTCGGCAAGCAGAATATCAGACTCCGGGAAGTCTACGATTCAACTGACAACCATTGACAAGGTGGCCTCCAGGCCAATCTCTATGATTAAGCTCGACATCGAAGGTGCCGAATTCGACGCAATCAGTGGAGCCGCTACTCAGATTCGGAAGCATACCCCTAAACTCGCTATTTGTGTCTATCACAACCAGTCGCACTTCTGGCGAATCCCAAAACTCATTTTGGAATTGAATGACCGCTATCGAATCTATCTGCGTCACTACTCGGAAGGGATTCTTGAGACAGTGATGTTTTTCATTCCACACTCCGATGTCAATAAGGCATGAATTCCTTGCATGAGATCACCTGCTATCGACAAGCATGCAATTCTTGCCGACAGGGCGGCATTCGTGGACTCATTGCGTGTCGGCCATCCGAAGCTAGGCGATCTGGTTGCTATGTGGAGGCGCGTTAGCGAGATCCTTGACTGGCGGTGGTTCGCGAATGACGGACCACTGGTCAGAGAATGTGAGGGTCGAGAAGAGCGAGCCTGGAGTCTGAGGATCTATCTCGTACCACATTACGTGAATGATTAGTAACAAATCCATAAGGCCCATTGGTGGTGTGTTTGCCTTACCGAACCTAGGTTCCCTGAAGACGACCTCTCTTGGCCCTCATGCACATATAAGTGTTCACAAGACTATTCTTCTCGCCAACGCCAGGTCCTGTCTCTATCTGATCGTCCAACAGCTTCAACCGAAGACTGTCTGGTTGCCCTCCTTCCTGTGCAGTACAATGATTGAACCCATTCGGGCTCTGAAGGTTGCGTGGCGGTTTTACCCTGTGACTGGTCATTTGGAGGTGCAAGATCAGGAATGGGTCGGAGAACTCCACGAGCAGGATCTCGTCGTTGTGATTGACTATTTTGGGTTCCCAGCGAGCGAAAGCCTCAAGGCCCGCGTCAAGTCTTGCGGAGCTCGAATTGTTGAGGATGCCTCGCAGGCCCTCTTAACCCCAGGCATTGGGCGCGGATCTGATTTCCTTCTACTCAGTCCAAGGAAGTTCTTGGGAATACCGGACGGCGGACTTCTGTTATGCATGGACCGCGAGGCTGCGGGCTCAATCCCTGAGTTGCAGCTCAGCAGCCCAGATCAAGGCCCGTGGCTCAAGGCACTGGCTGCATGCATGTTGCGCCAGCATTCCGATCTCTTTGGCGCTCACGCCGATTGGTTTCGGCTCTTTCAGGAGAGCGAGGCCAAGGCACCCTGTGGGCTCTTCTCGATGAGCGACCTCTCGCGTTCCCTGCTCTCCTGCGCATTTGACTACGATGAGATCGGCCAAAGACGAAGGTCAAACTATCTCCGCCTTCTCGATCACTTAGGGCCTCTCGCTGTGCTTGCGCCTTTGCCCGCAGGGGTCGTGCCGTCGGGATTTCCGATCCGTTTGGAGAATCGGGACCTCGTCCGAAGTCGTTTGTTTGAGCAACAAGTCTTCCCACCTGTGCATTGGCCCATCTCTGGAGCCGTGCCCGAGACTTTTACAGAAAGCCACAAACTCGCCTCCAGCATCATGACCTTGGTATGCGACCAGAGGTACGGCAGCGCTGAAATGGATCTGACAAGCGAAATACTGAAGAGCGCCATAGTGCTGAAGGTTTGACAACTGCCATCGCACAGGTTTCCGACGCCGTTCGGAATGACCAACCTCCTGACGGGGCATGTGCTCGAGCCGTCACTTGATGGTCTTTTCGTAGTCGACTCAGTTATTGGTGAACTCAAGAGATACATCTCAGGCCTGGATCAAGTTTGGCAGGTATGGTCTAGTGCTGTTGCTACCATTCTTTCTTCCGTTGCTACAAGCGTTACGGCTGTCTTTCAAAGAGGACCTTTTTTCGCACCTTCTTCTGGTTCCCTTTATCACCGGCTACCTGATCTGGATTCGGCGCGGGGATTTGAGTGCCGATTCTGGTCCCGCGGGAGGGGCGGTGGTTGGTTTGGCGGTTGCCGGGGCTCTGCTTGGGGTTGGGTATATTGGGTCGGTATTGGGTTTGTTGAAGGTTGCATCCCAGACTGGTTTGGCGCTGGCGATGAGTTCGTTTGTGTTGCTCGTTGCGGCGGGGTTTGGGTGGTGTTTTGGTGCCGCCAATCTGAAGAAACATGCGTTTGCGCTTTGTTTTCTGGTGTTCATGATTCCTTGGCCGCAGGGGTTGGTGGATGGGGTGGAGACGTTCTTTCAGGTAACTTCTGCCGAGGCGGCGAATGCGTTGCTGAGCGTTTCTGGGCTTTCTTATGTCCGGGATGGGTTGCAGTTTAAGTTCCCCAGTATCACGCTAGTAGTTGCGCAGGAGTGTAGTGGGATTCGCTCCAGCCTGGTTCTCTTCATGACCAGCCTGCTGGCTGGGCATATGTTTTTGACCACCACTTGGAAGAAGGTGTTCTTGGCGTTCTTTGTGATCCCGCTGGGGATTGTCCGGAATGGTTTTCGGATCGCTACGCTGGCGATGTTGTGTGAGCATGTGAGCCCGGACATGATTCATTCATGGATTCACCACAAAGGCGGGCCGTTCTTCTTCCTCCTGTCGCTCGTGCCATTCTTTGCCGTGCTGCTGTGGTTGCGGAAAACCGAGCGGAAGGTAACCACGAATCACACGAATGACACGAATGGGAGTCTACCACAGAACACACGGAGCACACAGAAAGCGGGGAGTTAACCACGAATAACACGAATGACACGAATGGATAGAACTTATTATCGATGAGTTCTTTTTCATCCTTTGCGTGGATTGTATTCGTGCAATTCGTGTGATACGTGGTTTCTTCCCATCATCATTTGGTTTGACTTGGTGGTGAGTTCTGGTTTCTTTCCCCGGCATGGGGGAGATACTGTATCGCGAGGAGAGTTTCGAGATTATTGGGGCGTGCTTCGAGGTGTACAACACGATGGGTTCTGGATTTTTGGAGGCAGTTTACCAGGAGTGTCTGGGGCGCGAGCTCAAGGAGCGACAAGTGCCCTACGTGGAGCATCCAGAAATTCGGTTGTGTTACAAGGGAGCTCCGTTGGAGCAATGGTATGTCCCTGATTTCCTTTGCTGCGAGAAGATCATCGTCGAACTCAAAGCCGCTCGCGAGTTGAGCGAAGAGCACCGAGCCCAGATCCACAACTATCTTCGCGGGTGTCGGCTGAGGCTTGGGCTGTTGGTGAACTTTGGACATTATCCAAAGCTGGAGTACGAGAGGGTCGTCTTGTAGATGATGGCCGGGGAAGATGGAGCAACCACGAATCACACGAATTGCACGAATACCGGGACGCTCCTATTCTAAGGTCATGCGGTTCTGGGCTATTCGTGTTATTCGAGTCATTCGTGGTTAATAGGGTTCCCGCGCTGGTTTTCAATTCGTGGTTTGAACTGGAGTTTTCTTATGCATAATTCGAGGTCGGTTTTTGTGGTTGGTCTGGTGGTGGCGGTGTCCTTGCTGGTCAGTAGTTGTACTCGGGAGCAGAAGGCTGACCGGGCTTTGAAGAAGGCCGATGAGTTTTACGCGGCGGGGGACCTGGGGAAGGCCGAGATCGAGTATCTGAACGTCCGCAAGAACGAGTATAACAACACCAACGCGGTGAGTCGGTTGGCGGTGATCCATTTCGATCAAGGCCGGACTTTGCGGGCGTACGATGAACTCAGAGCGGCGAAGAAAGGGGACGAATCGAATGTGGAGGTGCGGTTACGCCTGGCGCAGGCGCACGCGGCGTTTCGTGAGCGTACGAATGCTCTCGGGGAACTCCAGTTCGTGCTCGAGAAACAACCGGATAATCCGCAAGCGGTGCTTTTGAAGACGGAGTTGGCGGCGGCGCAAGGCCCGGCGGAGCTGGCGGAGTTGAAGGCGTTCCTGCAGCAGGCCGAACAGAAGACCGGTCCGCGCGCGGTGTATGCGGTGGCGTCGGCCGGGCTTTTCCTCGGGAAGCAGGACGTGACGAATGCGCTGAAGGAGTTGAATCGGGCGTTGCAGATCGATCCGAAGTTCAGCACGGCGCACTTGCTCTTGAGCCAGATCTACGGTTCGCAAGGGGACACCAACAAGGCGGTGGCGAGTTTGAAGCTGGCGTCGGAGACGGCACCGGTGCGGTCGGCATTGAGGTTGCGGTACGGGGAATACCTGGTGGGGAGCGGCGCGCAGGAGGAAGGCCGGAAGTGGATTGAAGCGGTGGCGAACGCCGCGCCGGACTTTATCCCGGCGTGGAACCGGTTAGCCTACTTGGAATTGGCAAAGACGAACCTGGATAGTAGCGAGAAGTTCGTCAACCGAGTGTTGGGGCGCGAGCCGATCGACTATGAGGCGCTGAGCATGAAGGGGCAAATCTACAAGGAGCGCAAACAGTACGACCGGGCAGTGAGTCATTGGGAGGATGTCACGAAGCTGTTTACGATGAACTATTCTGTCACGAACGTGGTGTACACCACTAATGCGGCAGGAGCCAAGGTGGAGAAGTCTTCGAGCATTGCACAGGAGGCGAGCATCCTTCATCCTGAGGCCTACCTTCAGTTGGCGTATGCTCAAACGTTGCGGACCAATCAGCCGATCGAGGGTAGGAGGTTGGAAGCTCAAACGACTTTGAAGAGGCTGTTGGCGGTTCAACCGGGCAACGTGGCGGGGATCGTGAAGTTGGCGGAGCTACAATTGGCTGGTGATGACCCCGCAGGGGCCATCCGTACCCTGGCCAAGCCTATGGAGGAATTAGGCAAGCCAAACCGAGATCCCGCGCTGGAGCCGTTGTATCAAGAAGGCATGTTGGCTTTGGGCGGGGCGTACGAGAAAGCCAACCAATGGGACAATGCCGTTCGGGTTTACCAGACCCTCTACCAGGCGGTGCCGAAGACAACCAGGGAATCGTTTCAGGCGGGGTTTCAGGCGGGGAAGATCCTTCGGACGCAGGGCAAACGCGCGGAAGCGCGCAAGCAGTTCGAGAGTCTCGATGCCGCGAGCCCGAATCAGATCCTGGTGGTAGAGCAGTTGGTGGGGTTGGACTTTCTGGATGGCAAGATCGACGTCGCCATGGGGCGGATCCAACGGTTGATCGAGAAGTATCCGAAGTCGGGCATGCCGCTGCTGATGCAGGCGCAGGCGTATGCGGGAGACAAGAAGATGGATTTGGCGGAAAGAACGTTGCTGAAAGCCATTGAGGTGGATCCGGAGTTCGATCCTGCCTTCACCGGTTTGATCGGGATCTATGCTCAGTCCGGACGGCTGCCCCTCGCGGTCGAGCGCTTGGAAGCGAAACTCAAGCAGGATCCGCAGGACCTTTCCTCGCACCGGCAGTTGGCGTTGATCTATGATCAGCAGAAGGAGTACGCCAAAGCGCTGAAGCACTACGAGATCTTCGTGGCGAAGGTCACCAACTCCGTGGAAATGCTGAACAACCTCGCCTATCTCTACGCGGAAAGGGTCAACCAGCTCGACAAGGCACTGGTGATCGGCAAGCAAGCGCATGAGCGCTTTCCCACCAATGCCTATGTGGCGGACACGTACGGCTGGATCCTTTATCGCAAGGGAAACCTTCCCGAAGCTCTGCGCCTGGTACAGCAGGGGGCGGCGGGTTTGCCCCAGGGAGCCGAGGTGCAGGCGCACTTGGGAATGGTGCAGTACGCGTTGGGGGATGAGGAAAAGGCCCAGGTGGCGCTGCAACGCGCGTTGACGTTGAGCAAGGATTTCACCGGCCGCGAAGAGGCCGAGCGTCAGCTGAAGGTGCTGACCCTGAATGCGCAGTCGGCTGATGCAGCCACAATCGCTCTGCTGGAGAAGCTGCAGTCGGATCGGCCGTCGGATGTGATCGCGGCGAAGCGGTTGGCGAGTGTTTACGAAGGGCAGAAGGCTTTCGACAAAGCCGCGGCGACGCTGGAGAAGGCGCATAAGGCGGCGCCGTCGAATTTGTCGGTGGCTTTCCGCTTGGCACAGGTGTATGCCACTTCGTTGCAGAAGAAGGAGAAGGCGGTGGAGGTGATCCGCGCGGCGAAGGTGGGGGCGTCGTCGGATGCCACCTCGGCCGTGGCCCTGGGACGGCTGGCTTTGCAGTTGGGTGAGCCGAAGGAGGCGGTGGTGTATCTTGAGGCTGCTTCGCGCCGGATGTTGGCGGATCCGGAGGTGTTTTATCTGCTGGGCACGGCGCAGTATCAGTTGAAGGAAACGGTGGCGGCGAAACGGGCGTTGACGGAGGCGATGCGTTTGCGGCTCAGTGGGAAGATGCTGGAGGATGCGAGGAAGATGTTGGGTGAATTGAAGTGAGACCACGAATCACACGAATGGGGAACTGGCCTACCACAGAATACACAGAGCACACAGAAACGGAAAAAGGTAACCACGAATCACACGAATTGCACGAATGGCTGCAGGGGGGGCGAACCACTGATGACACAACTCGGATATCGAGGTGGGGCGCGTCTGGCTCAGACCGCCGGGGGTGGGTAACCACTGATGACACAAATGACACAAATGGGGACTTGGCCTACCACAGAATACACAGAGCACACAGAAGCTGGGAAGAGGTAACCACGAATGACACGAATTGCACGAATGGCTGCAGTGGTTCCCCTTCTGTGTATTCCGTGTGTTCTGTGGTAGATCAAGATTTCAGCGCGGTCTTCCGACCACGGCTACAACACTTTGATTCGTGTCATTCGTGTGATTCGTGGTTAAATCTTGTTCTGCCGGCAATCAGTGTGATTTGTGTCATCAGTGGTTAGCGTCTTGATTGGTCATCAGTGGTCTGGTAGGCTCTTTTTATGACCGAGATCATCTTCGAAGTTCGTGAGGACGAGATTGATGGCGGGTACTCTGCCTCGGCCATAGGCTTGGGTATTCACACGCAGGGTCTGACCCTGGACGAACTCAGGGACAACGTCCGCGAAGCGGTAGATTGTTTCTTTGACGAACCCTCCCAAGCGCCCAGGATTATCCGGCTTCACTATGTGAGGGAGGAACTTCTGTCTCGTTGATGAAGCTTCCACGGGATGTTTCTGGGAGGGAACTTGAGAAGGCTTTGCGCAAGCTGGGCTACGAGTGCACACGCCAGAAAGGCTCTCACTGGCGGCTTACTACTCAGGTCGGCGGTGAACACCACGAGGTTATTCCCGATCACAGCCCGGTCCGCTGTGGCACGCTAAGTTCGATCCTTAAGAGCATAGCCCGCCACCACCGTCTTACGGTCGAGGAGTTGCTGGTGCGTTTGGGATTGTGAGCCGCGCCGTTGTTATCCACCACAGAACACACAGAGCACACAGAAACCCGAAACAAAGCGACCACGAATGACACGAATTGCACGAATGGCTGCAGGGGGGCGAACCACTGATGACACAAATGACACTGATCCGGGAGAGAAAATCTTTATTCGTGTGATTCGTGGTTTGCTTTGGATCGGATTCAGGCCCCCATTTGTGTACTTTGTGTCATCAGTGGTTAAAGTCAGCGGTCCCCTTTCTGTGTACTCCGTGTGTTCTGTGGTAGGAGAACTTCCCGGATTCGTGTCATTCGTGTGATTCGTGGTTTGCTTTGGATCGGATTCAGGCCCCCATTTGTGTGCTTTGTGACATCAGTGGTTAAAGTCAGCGGTCTCCTTTCTGTGTACTCCGTGTGTTCTGTGGTAGGCCCACTTCCCGGATTCGTGTGATTCGTGGTTCAATCTCGTCTTGCCGGTGATCAGTGGTAAGCCCTCCGCGGCATCCGTGGTCCGGCCCGGTCGACTCATCTAATCCACCTTTTCAACTTTCCCCCGTCCAGCACAAAGGGAGGGCTTTTCGCCCTCCCTTTTTCTTTGCTTTGAAATTGTATTATCGCTACCCGGTTATTACCGGCGCATACGCCTCACGCCCGCAAAGGCTGCCAAACCCAATCCAGCAACCATCGCGTAAGTGGAGGGCTCAGGGACGGCGCTGACTGAGACGGTGTCCAAAGCCCAAAAATACCCAGGGTGAGCGAAGGCAAAAGATAGATCGGTAGAAGTACTGCTCGCCACCTGATCCGAAAAAGTCAACTGAGTCCATCCGGTGGTGGTATCATCCGTGCGCGAGCCCAAAATGCTACCTCCCCAAGATACGCTGAAATCAGTTCCGGTACCGCCCGAGCCCGCGTTCAGCAACCAAAAGCTGATGTTGTAGTGTGCCCCGGGGGTTGTGCTGAGTGATTGGCTGAGCGTGCTTCCATCGCTGTAGTAGGAATAAGTCCCATCGTGCTTGAATACGGCAGTTATGCCCGCGTCCGTCCCCCCCACCGTCAGGGTGCTAGTCCAGCCGGACAAGGTGCCAGTGTCGAAACCCCCATTGGAAACAATACTCTGTGAGCGACATTGGAGGTCCGAGCCAAGGATCGATACTAGCATCGCGCCCACTACTCCCAACGACGTTCGGTGATGCTTCATAGTTAATAGCATTTTTGAATATTGTTTATGTTATAAGCGGCATCCTCGTTTCTGCAAGCAGAATTGTAGGATGAACGACTCGACTCGATAGTCCTACGGCACCCGATGAGACTTGACCCTGGAGGAGTGTAAACCCTGCATCTGGGCGTCAGTACCCGTGGAACTTGCCGAACATGGTGCCTGGCTACCTGAGCGGTCGGCGACGATATTCTTTACAATAAGCCAATCCTGAACATTAATGTCTTATGGATAACATGTTACATGATAAAATGCGCTTGGCGATCAGCGGAAACGTCGGTGAGTTTTACAGTTTTTCGTTTTCAACTTTCACCGTGCACTTGTGGATAGGTAAGTTTAGATTCTGTTGTAACAATTTGATAATAGCATGTTTGTATATACTAATGCGCTTAGTAATTTTGGCTTGGTTGTTGTTGGCACGATGTGTGCTTCAAACACTACCGTAGGCAATAGAGTTAAACAAAACAGAGAGACAGCAAAGAACAGAGGTAAAGTATGACAAACACAATTAAAACACTAGTTTTGGCGGCGGTTATCGGATCCACAACGATCACTGAGGCTGCGCCGATGATTTCGGGAACCGTAGACTTTTTCGGGTTAGCGAAGCTAAATGGTACGCCCGCGACTGCCACAGGGGTTGCAACGTTCGGTCCCACCTTTGTGGCATCCACAACTGGTGATTTCTCGACGATTGCGACTTTTGGCCAAGCCGTTGTTTTTCCACCGACCTGGACCTTCGTAAGTGGACCAATTGCCAGCTTTTGGTCAGTTCCGGCTGCGGGCTTGTCGTTTGATTTGACTTCGTCTAGCGTTGACACCCAAACTGCCGTCACTCTTGGTGTTAGCGGCCCTGGAATCCTCCATGCAGCGGGTTATGCGGACACCCCGGGTATCTTCTACTTCTCCCGCCAGTCTGGGCAGGTGGAGGCTTCATTCTCGGCGACCACTATAGCAACGCCTGATGGCGGCACGACCCTCAGCCTTCTCGGAATCGGTTTCCTTGGGTTGGCTGGTCTGCGCCGGACTTTCAACGTCTAATCCCAAGGATAGACTAAGCTAGTTTCACGAGCAGGACTTACGTCCTGCTCTTTTGCGTTTGTAGGAGAGTCACCTCCTCAATGGGTCGAGCAGAACCAGCTGGTAAAGGCGGACTGGCTTTGTGCCGTTAAACCTCCGGAAAGATTGAATGGTAACCACAGAACACACGGAGAACACAGAAGACGAAAGAAGCAACCACGAATGACACGAATAACACGAATGGCGATGGGAGTTTACCACAGAACACACAGAGCACACAGAACAAGAAGTAGGTAACCACGAATGACACGAATTGCACGAATGGGGAAGGTAAGTTTACCACAGAACACACAGAGGACAGAATGCAGTTCTATTCATCGGGGACTTTAACGTTGCTGAATTGGACCAGGGTTTCCTCTTCTGTGTATTCCGTGTGTTCTGTGGTTAACAATCCACCGTTATTCGTGTCATTCGTGTGATTCGTGGTTTTGCTTGCATGGGTATGATTATGGTTTTCAGGGATATTAGCGGTTGGCGGAGAGCCAGTTGGCTCGTTGTACTGGCTTTGGGAGCGGTGGCTGGCTGGGGGGAGGAATCAGTGGTGCCGGTGGCTTGGCCGATCGGGGGCGAGGGGGGGGTGACGCATGAGGCGCCGCCCGCGGGGCCGGGGATTCAGGTGGGGAGGGCGGGGCGGTTGAGTGGGGGGGCGTCGCCGTCGGTGGATACGGGTGGGTTGACGCTGTATTCTATTGGGGCGCCGACGGATGAGGAGCAGGCGTTTGTGGAGTTGGCGAATCGGGCGAGGTCGAATCCGTCGGGGGAAGGGTACCTGTGTGCCATCACCAAGGATCTGGATGTGCTCGATGCGTATAAGGCTTATAACGTGGATCTTGGCCTGATGCAGGCGCAGATGAGTCTGTTGCCGACGGCGCAGCCACTTTCGATCAGTGCGGCTCTCTCCACGGCGGCGCGCGGGCATAGTTACGATATGTTAGCGCATGTCTACCAAGGGCATACAAATTTCAATGGAAGTTCGCCCTTCGACCGGATGCATGCCGCTGGGTATCAATACTCTTTGGCGAGCGAGAACGTGTATGCCTTTGCCAAATCGATCTGGTACGGGCATGCCGGGTTCGAGGTGGATTGGGGAAACGGCCCTGGAGGGATGCAGAATCCGCCAGGGCACCGCATCACTTTGCACAATGGCGAGTTTCGGGAGATTGGGGTTGGCGTGGTGCTTGGATCCAACAGCAGTACGAACCTGAAGGTGGGGCCGATTCTGGTGACTCAGGACTTTGGGGATACTTTCGCGAATACACCGTTCGTCACCGGGGTCGCGTACTACGACTTGAACCAGAACGGCATCTACGATGTGGGTGAAGGTGTCGGCGGGGTGACGGTGACGGTTTCCGGCACGACGCGATACGCAGTGACGGCGAAGTCGGGCGGGTACTCGGTTCCCGTGCCGGGCGATGGTGGGTACACGGTGACCTTCAGCTACCCGAACTGCGAGCCAGTCATTCAGAATGTCTTTGTGGCCAACAACCTGAATAGCAAGGTGGATTGCCGTCCGCCATACACGGGACCGACGGTGCTAGGCGCGGATCTGGTGTCCGTGGCGGGGATCAACACCTTCACGTCGAGTGGTGTGCTAGGAGCGGACCAATACGAGTATCGCTCGGCGCAAGTGGTCTCGACCAACGTGTTGGACGGGGCGGAGACGATGGCTAATTGGATGGTGGCTTCGACTTCAGGGGGCTACGCCTATGTCCAGGGCGATCGGCGTGCAAGTGGTTCGTATGCATATCATTTGGCCCACACGCAACACACGCTGCAGACCCTGACGATCGATCGAGTCTTCCGCCTGGCGGCCAGCTCGAAGCTGGAGGTGAAGACGTTGATGGGCTGGGCGACCACGGGGCAGGTGGCCAAGATCCAGATCTCGTTGAACTTGGGGAGCACCTGGCAGGACATCTGGACTCAGACGGGTACGACCAACACCACCAACGGCGCGGAGACAAAGTGGACCTCGCGCAGCTTTCCGCTGGGGTCCCTGGCGGGGCAGGAAGCGAAGTTCCGTTTTGCCTATGACTTGACCCGAGGGGTGTACTATGACCAGGCCGATCCAGGTATTGGATTCTACTTTGACGATATCAAGTTGAGCAACGTGGACGAGGTCGTGAATTTTGTTACCAAGCAGGTTGCATGTGATCAGAGCTTTGCCTTCACTCCGACTTCCTCCAGCAAGTACCTGCTCAGCGCCCGGCCGCGGGTGTCGGGTCGGTACTTGCCTTTTGGGCCGGGCAAGACGGTCAGTTTGGCGGCGTCGGTGCCGGTGACGGCGTGCGTCCGCTTGGATTCCATCCAGACTTCGGCGGAATCGGGGATCACCATCTGTGCAAAGGTGACGTCGGGTTCGTGCAATAAGCTGGTAGTCGTGAGTGCGACGTCGCTATCGGGGCCGTGGGTGTTGGAGGCGACGGCGAAGGTTCAGCATTTGGCGAGTGGGGGATTTGAGGTGAAGCTGGCGGTGGTGGGGGATCGGGGTTTTTACCGGGTGCAGGCGCAGTGAGGGGGCTTGCGTGGGTGGGTCATTCAGCGCCTTCTGCCGAAGGCGATCTACAGGAGGTAGTTGGTGGGTTCGGGAGAGCGCGCCTTGGAGGGAAGGGAAGCCACTCGCCTTCTGCCGAAGGCGACTACCATTGTAGGATTCTAGGGTAGCCGTGGTCTGCGGACCGCGGTGGCTTCTGCGTTCGTTTTGGTTGCGGGTTTTTCTACACTTACGCAGCGGGTATTGGGGTGGGGCTGCCGACTCGGCAGTCGGCGACACGGCAGGCAAGGCTGCCTGCGGTACCCGTATCGCAGGTTGCAGACCTGCTGTTTCGCGGGTTGCCTAACCCGCTTGGTTTGGAGAGGCGAGGGGGCTGCCGACTTGGCAGTCGGCGATACGGCAGGCAAGGCTGCCTGCGGTACTGGTGGGGCAGGGGACCGCCAAGTCTTCCGTGGACACATTTTTGTTCCGGTTGTATGGTCTGCGCATGTTGAAGTGTGGCGTCTGTGGCCTGCTGGTCGTGGCGATGGGAGGGGGGAACATCCTTGGGGATGAACTCCAGCTCAAGGACAACGCTTCGCTTTCGGGAACCATTTTGGCGGAGAAGAAGGACCAGGTGGTGATGGACCTTGGGTACACGGTTTTGGTGGTGCCGAGGAGTCAGATCCAAAAGATTGTCAAATCCGAGGCTCCCGCCCCCGCACCGGCCAAGGGGAAGAAGACCAGTGCGCCATCCAAATCCACTCCCGTTGCGACAGCGGTCCCGCAGACCCAGAATGTGGCAGTGTCGCCGGTCGAACCGGCTGAACAGGGGGCTTTGTACCGGACGGCGACCGTGCCTCTTCAGGAGAAATCGGTGCGGGAGTTGGTGAACGCTTTAGGCGAAGCGGTGGTTCAGGTGCGGACCCCAGGCGGCCTGGGTTCCGGCTTCTTCGTCAACGAAGATGGCTATTTGATTACCAACTTCCACGTGATCGAAGCCGAGACGCAGATTTCCGTGGAGGTTTATCATCAGAAGAACGGGCAACTCGAGCGGACCAGTTACAAGCAGGTGCGCATCGTGGCGATGAACAAGTACGACGATTTGACCCTGTTGAAAGTGGAAGATCCCGGGGCGCCGAAGTTTGCGCGGGTCTTGCTGGGACAGTCCGAACCGATGGCCGTGGGCGAGAGGGTCTTCGCGATTGGGAGTCCACTGGGATTGGAGCGTACGGTCACGGAAGGCATTATCAGCACCAAGACCCGTCAGATGCAGGGTGAGCTTTACATGCAGACGACGGCCCAGATCAACCCAGGCAACAGTGGCGGGCCGCTGTTCAACCTCAAGGGCGAGGTGATCGGGGTGACCAACATGAAGATGAACTTCGGGGAAGGATTGGGGTTTGCCATTCCGGTGGAATCCGTGAGGTACTTCCTCCGGAACCGGGATGCTTACGCCTACGACAACGAGAATCCGAGCAACGCTTTTCGATACTTGGAACCGCCGCGCCGTCTCAAGGGAAGGGAATCGGCTCAGGCCAACTGAAGATGCTTCCCGCGAGAGGGAGACGGGGATGCAACGATCTGGATAGGAAGAAACCATGAGATTCATTCGACTTAGCAGAGCTTTCGCAAGTGTAGGTTTGTTTGGCGCGTTGATGGGAGCCTTGGCGGCGGTGCCGCCGGCCGAACAATTGCTGCCCGCAGATACTTTTGTGGTGGGAGCCATTCCCGACATGTCCAAGATGTCCGCCGTGCAGAAAGACGCGCCGTTTGCGCGTTTGTGGGCGGATCCCGCCATGCGGCCATTTGCCGACAAGTTGGAGGCCAAGATCAAATCGGAGTGGATTGAGCCCTTCGAGCGCGAAACGGGTTTGAAAGTGGCCGAGTTGAAAGACCTGGCTCAGGGCCAGCTTACCCTTGGTTTGACCTTGAACGGGTGGACTGGCGCTCAAGGGCAGGAGGGTGTTTTGCTTTTGCTCGACACCAAAGAGAAGAGCGATCTGCTCAAGAAACTGCTCGCGGACGTAAAGCGCAAGCTGAGCGAATCCAATCAAAAGGTGCGGCTGGAGAAGATCCGTGAGGTGGAATTCACCATCGTGCCGATGCCCAAGAAGGAGCAGAAGAAAGCCGGGGAGACGGCGGAGGCAGCGACCGAGAAACAGGGAGACGGTGCATCGGGGGTTGCTGACAAGGCAGTGAACGAGCTGGCGTTTGCCCAAGTGGATACGCTCTTGCTAATGGGGACAGTGATCAAAGACCTGGAGAAGGTGTTGATCCGACTGTCGGGTGGGAGTGCTCCGTGTTTGGGTGAGCAATCCGCCTTTGAGGCGGTGCAGAAGGGGCCGTTGCGCGAGGCTCAGGGTTATGTTTGGGTCGACTGCAGCCCGGTTGTTTCGGCGGTGATGGCTGGCATGAAAGAAGCGGCGGTGAATGCGCCCAACCAGAACCCAATGGCGCCGAAGCCGGAGAAGATTCTCGGTGCGCTAGGCTTGACTGGACTGAAGGTGCTGGCCCTCACCTGGCGGCAGACCCCGGAGGCTGGGGCTTCCGAGCTCTACATTGGCGCACCGGAAGATCAGCGCAAAGGTTTGCTGAGCTTGTTATCCATCCCCCAGAAGGACGCAGGTCCTCCGGCGTTTGTTCCGGCCGATGCTGCTGAGTTTACCCGTTGGCGTTTGGACGGTCAGAAACTGTGGACGTCGCTGGAGAGTATCGTCAACGAGATCTCTCCTGGTATTCTGAACTTCATGATCACGCAGCTGGAGACCGCCATGAAGGAAAAGAACCCGGATTACTCCTTCCGCAAAGAGGTGATTGGGAATCTGGGTGACGATCTGTTGAGCTACAAGAAAGCGCCTCGTGGCCAGTCCCTCGAGGAATTGAGCTCGCCACCGTCCCTGACACTGGTGGCGTCCCCCAACCCGGAACAACTGTTGCAGGGATTACGGTCGGTGATGTTACTGACTCCTCTGGGAGGGGCGATGGGAGAGATGAAAGAGCGCGAGTTCCTAGGGCGGAAGATTTACTCCATTCCGATGCCTTCAATGCCTGCTCCGGGAGGTGGAGAGGGGAAAGAGCGTAGTCTGCACTTGGCCACGAGCGGAGGTTATCTTGCGTTTTCAGGGGATACCGCTGTGATCGAGGAGTATCTGCGCAGTAGTGAGAACAAGCCTAAGCCTTTGGCGGAGGTGCCGGCGATTGTGGATGCGGCGGCGAAGGTGGGTGGCACTGGCGCTGGGCTTTTTGGCTACCAGGACGACAAAGAGAACATGAGGGCGGTCTTCGAGGCTATGCGCGTGAACGCTGATTCCATGTTGGCCTCTCTCAACATCCCGCTCGCGGTTGGAAAAGGGGGCAGTCCAGCGCAGGCCCTCAAGGAGTGGGCTGATTTTTCGCTTTTGCCTCCTTTCGACAAAGTGGCCAAGTACTTCTCGATTACAGTGTACGCAGGAAAGTCCTCTGCTGAGGCGTACTCGGTGAAGTTCTATTCTCCTGTGCCTCCGGCACCCAAAGAGTAGCGCTTCTCCCGGGTTGAGCAGATTCGTTTTTCTGCTCGCTGCGAGCTTTTGGCCTCCTATTCGGCACGGCCTCTGCTTGTTTTTGGCGGAATTGCTGTGTTCAAGATGCTATCAACCATGCATTTAGCCTTCGGCTCCCATATAAGACGATTTCTAGCTGCAGCGTTGCTGCTGGGTTTGTGCTTCCCCCTGAATGGCTTAGCTATCACCAGAGTCGATAGCTTCACCCCTTACTACGGTGGTCCGGGCACGGTGGTTGACGTCTATGGTAATGAATTCAATGGGGTGACCGGGGTTCGCTTCGGCGGGGTACCCGCGCTCAGTTACCAGGTGGTCAACGCCATACAATTACGGGCGGTGGTTCCCACCAACGGGCTTACGGGCCCAATCACCGTTTACACCGATAGGGGCGACTACA
Source organism: uncultured Verrucomicrobiota bacterium (assembly GCA_964411985.1). GTDB lineage: Bacteria > Verrucomicrobiota > Verrucomicrobiia > Limisphaerales > J093 > CAYPNF01. Next base: position 20,399 of record CAYPNF010000036.1, on the reverse strand, counting down.
GTTCCCGGGACACCTTCTATGTTGCGCCTCGGATCACCGTGATCGATCCGCTGGTGGGGAGCGTGGGAGACAGGATTCGGGTAGATGGAGCCAATTTTGTGGCTGGCGGCTCCTCCGTCTATTTCGGGGACATCCTGGCGGCCAATGAAGTGGTCGCGCAGACCCAATTGTACACGGTGGTGCCTTCGGGTGCGGTGAGCGGCTCCCTCTACGTGGTGACAGGGGCAGGGACGGCGACCTCTGTGCAGCCCTTCCGTGTGGTGGGGCCCGGGCCGATTGTCCTTGGTTTTCAGCCCTCCAAGGGGCTGCCGGGTGACCGAATCACCCTCTTGGGGCGAAAGTTCACGGGTGCTACCCAAGTCAAGTTTAATGGCGTGCTTGCACCCACTGCCCAAGTGACCGCCGATACCCAAATCAGCGTGGTTATTCCGGCTGGGGCGACCACCGGTCCGGTCAGTGTGACGTCCCCTGCTGGAACCGGGCACAGTCCGGAGCATTTTGTGGTGGGAGATCCTATCCCGGTGATCACGAGTTTCACTCCAGCTTCGGGTCCGACAGGGACTTCAGTAGCAATCGTTGGCAAGTACTTGGGACTTGTCACCCTGGTGAAGTTCGGCGGAGCTGAGGCCGAGTTTGTGTCTGCAGCCGATACCCAGATCACGGCCGTCGTACCCACTAACGCGGTTACTGGACCGATCACTTTGGGATACAGTGTCAATTCCACCGTTCAGAGCACGAATTCATTCGTAGTCAATGCCGCTCCGGAGATCACGGATGTCCAGCCTGCGAAGGGTCCGGTGGGGGAACCGGTGCTCATCCTTGGAAGGCGCTTCAACGAAGTGACCCGAGTTCGGTTCGGCACGATTATCGCAGCCCATGAGGTTACAGCTGACACGCAGATTCGAACGGCTGTTCCGATGGGAGCCACCAACGCTCCGATCTACCTGGAGTATTGGGATGGGGAGGTGGCGTCAGCGGTGGTCTTTCAGGTTGTGCCCCCTGGGCCGCAAATCACCGGTTTTCAGCCTCGGTTTGGCCCGCCTGGAACGACGGTGGTGATTTCCGGGTATGCCCTTGGTTTCTGCACCGTCGTCCGGTTTGGAGAAGCTCCAGCTCAATTCCAGGCCAATGGTGACACGCAGATCAGCGCCGTCGTTCCGCCCGGAGCGACAACAGGTCTGATCACGGTCCAGAGTCCGGGGGGTACCAACTCGAGCACGAACCTTGTTTTCTACCTGCCTCCTTCGATCAACACCGTCACACCTAGCACTGGTGGGCCAGGCACGAAGGTGGTCGTGGCGGGTGCGAACTTCGTTGATGTGAAGGCCGTGAGCCTGGGAGGAGTGGCGGTTGCTTTCAGCAACAGCTCGCCTTCGGAGGTGCTCTTCACGGTGCCCACCAACGGTGTCAGTGGTGCGATTCTCATTACCACACCGGGAGGGACCGCCGTTTCCTCCGGCGACTTCCAGGTGACCCCCACCGTCCTCGATTTTTCACCCAAGGCAGGTCCGGTTGGTACGGTCGTTACGATTCGGGGGACCACGTTGGATTGGGCCACCGCAGTGTATTTCGGTTCGGCCACAGCAGCATTCACGGTGAAATCCAGCACCTTGCTCGAGGCCGTGGTGCCCTTCAACGCCGCTACGGGACAGATCCGGGTTACAACTCCCTTTGGAACCGCTCTCAGTACCTCGGCGTTTACGGTTTCCATCAGCAGCGACCTCTCTGTCTCCATCCAGGGTGACCCGCCTCCCTTTTTGCTGGAGAACCCTCTCACCTATCAGATCCTTGTGACAAACCAGGGTCCCTCCGTGGCGCATAACATTGTCGTCACGGGTGTGACGAGCGCGGGCGTCGAGGTGGTCTCGATTACCACGTCCCAGGGTTCCTCCTCCCTGACAGCGAATGGCTGGAAGTGCACCGTCCCGTCTTTGCTGCCCGGGACCAATGCGATCTGCACGCTAGTCGTTCGCCCCTCCCAGCCGATTCTGCTGACGAACGCGGTGCAGGTTCAGGCGACTGAACTCGACCCGGTGACCGTTAACAACCAGTCCAGTTTGGTGTCGCTTGTGGAGGATCTCTTGGGACGAAACCTCCTCAAGAACCCGGAGGCGGAGGATGGCGTGGGGGTAGCTGACTTGGAGGACACGTCGACGTTGCCGGGGTGGCGTGTGGAAAACCGACCCTTGGCCCTGCAGTACGGCAAAGTGGAGGGTTATCCAGGGCTGAAGAGCCCTGGTCCATCTGGACGTGGTACCAACTGTTTCGCGGGAGGAGCGGATCCGGGGGTGTCAGTTGCCAGCCAGACGATCCAGCTTAAGAGCCTGGCTGCGTTCGTGGACGCGGGGGGAGTGGCGTATGATTTGAAGGCCTATCTTGGTGGCTCGTGGGATCTCCCCGATTCGGGGGTGGTGAAGGCCATCTTCCGCAACGGTGCTGGGCAGGGATTATCCTTGGCTACCCTTGGCCCGGTGACCGCGAATGACCGAACGAACACGGTTGGCTTGCTCCAGAGAACCACCACGGGGAAGATACCGGCGGGGAGCCGAAGCATGGAGATACGGTTAGAACTGACGGGAACGAATTCCTTCCACAACTATGCGGTAGCTGACAACTTGGATATCACATTGTCTACCAATAGGATGGTGAGCCTTTCGATTGCCCTTGTGGGGACCAATGCGGTCCTCAGTTGGCCGCTGGCCTTTCCGGGATACCATCTCCAGTGGGCGGCTCGAGCCAACTCGCCGGTCTGGTCGGATGTGGTGGCGGACATCGTTGTGGTGGGTGATCATTACACGGTGACCTTTGAGCCCCGGGGGCCTGCGGGCTTTTATCAGCTTAGCCGGGCTGGTTTCTGAGCCTATCTGCTTCTCTTTCGGTGGACTCTCCGTTAGGGGGTTCTTGCCCTCAAGTTTTGCCTCGTTTCTGTCGTTGATAGAGAACGGCATGGCACCGCCTAGTCTCGTAGAGTAATGGAGCGGGGCGCTTTGCCGCTGGTTGAATCGAGATGCGAAGAATCTGATGTGCCGAGCTGAAGCCATGGCGGTTAGGGTCGCTCGCGGAGCATGGTGTTGCCAGATGCCGAACAGAATCGGTAGCTGGCAGCTAGGACTTTGCCTCTGCCTTCTTGCCTTGTTGATGCTGCCGGTCGCCCGGGTGGCGGATCAGCAGCCAATCAAGGCCGTGGAACCAGCGCTCAAAGCGGCGTTCTTATGCTCCTTTCCTGACTACGTGACCTGGCCTGCGGCCGAGCAGTCGGGCACCACCAACCCAAGCCTGGTCATTGGCCTGTTGAGTGACGAAGTTTTGGCGGGGTCGGTCCAGCAGGTAGTCGACAAAAAGAAGGCCGCGGGGAAGAAGATCGAAGTGAGAAGGAGCATGAAGGCAGAGGACCTTGCGGATTGCCAGGTCGTATTCATCTCGATTTCCGAGAGCGAGCGGGTGCGGCAGCACTTGGCAGTTTTGAATGGGAAGCCGATCCTGACGGTGAGTGATTGTCCCGGGTTTCTGGATGCAGGCGGCATGATTGAATTTGTGCTGGAGGGAAAGAAACTTCGGTTCGAAGTGGATCTGACCCGGGCTGAGTCCGAAAAGCTGCTCCTGCGGGCTTCGATGTTGAATTTGGCGAAGAACGTACGCCACCAGGAAGGCGGGACCAAATAGTATGTACGCCTGGTTCTCCAAGCTGCCGCTCTCGCGCAAGATCCTGATCGCCATTATGGCGACCACCGTGACGGCGCTTACTTTCGTGTTTGCGTGGTCGGCGGTGACGAAGATCTCCGAATGGCCCAAAACCGTTCTGACCGATGCCGAGCAACTAGCGGGTTTACTGGAAGAGAATGTGGGGGCGGCATTGGATTTCAATGACGAAAGCACATTGCGCGATTCGGCGAAGCTGGCTACGTCCCACCCGAGGGTCTTAGCAGTGCGTTTGTGCGACGAGGAAGGCACAGTGAAAGAGCAGATGCCTTCCCCGTTTCCGTCTGGAGTCAACTTTGCGCGGTTGGAGAAAACGCCTTCGCATCGTTTTGAAGGGAGCGTCCTGATGCTGGCCCGTGAAATCAGATCTCCCAAAGACCGGAAGGAAATGAAGGGGACGCTGTATCTGGCCATGGACCTCAGTTCAGCACGGGCAGCCAGTATTCGGGAACTGGTAATGACCTCGGTGGCCTTCCTGCTCTCTCTCCTGCTGGCCTCCATTGTCTCACGCAAGCTTCAGAAGGCAGTGGCAGCGCCCGTGATCGCCTTGGCGCAGACGGCGCGTGCGGTTGCAGAAAAGAAGGACTACACGCTCCGAGCCGAGCATCCTTTGGACGCGGAGTTGGGAACGCTGGTGGACGACTTCAACCAGATGCTGGCCGAAATCCAGGGCCGCGATAGCGCCTTGCAGAAGGCGCGGGAAGAGCTGGAGCAGCGGGTTCTCGAGCGCACCCAGGAATTACGCAGGGAGGTTGCGGAGCGACGCCAGGCTGAGGAATCGGCGCGGCAAGCCAAGGAGGTGGCTGAGGCTGCCAATCAGGCCAAGAGTGAATTTCTGGCGACGATGAGCCATGAGATTCGCACGCCGATGAATGGCGTCATCGGAATGACCGGTCTGCTGTTGGATACCTCCCTGGATGCCGAGCAAAGGGATTATGCTGACACCGCCAAGCGGAGTGCGGAGGCCTTATTAACGATCATCAACGACATTCTGGATTTCTCGAAGATCGAGGCGGGCAAGATGGCCTTTGAAGAGCTTGATTTCGACCTGCTGGAGGTGGTGAACACCACCGTGGATCTTCTTACTGAGTCAGCGCGCAAGAAGGGGTTGGAACTGAGGTTGGAAACGGGGCCTAACGTGCCGCAATACCTCCGGGGGGATCCGGGAAGGCTGCGCCAGGTTCTGTTGAACCTAGCGGGTAACTCCGTCAAGTTCACGCCTTCGGGTTCCGTGACCCTGCGGGTGGCTCGTTTGGAGGAAACTGTTGATACGGTGAAGCTCCACATAGAGGTGGTGGACACGGGGATCGGAATCCCGCCAGAGAAAATTCAAATCCTCTTCCAACCTTTCACCCAGGCCGATGCGTCGACGACTCGCAGGTTTGGAGGCACCGGCCTTGGGCTGGTTATCTCCCGCAAATTGGTGGAACGGATGGGTGGCACAGTGGGGGTGGACAGTGAGATCGGAAAGGGCTCCAGATTCTGGTTCACAGTCGTTTTGAAAAAGGCCTCCGCTCCCGGATCGGAAATCGCGCCCACAGCCGCAGCTGCCAAGCCTGGCGAAAAGCCTAAACCCATCCGGATCCTTTTAGCGGAGGACAATCCGATTAACCAGAAGGTCGCCCTCCGGATGTTGAGCAAGCTGGGTTACACGGCGGATCTGGCCGCGGATGGCGTTGAGGTGATCGAGGCACTGGAGAATGCCGCCTATGATCTCATCTTCATGGATTGCCAGATGCCCGAGTTGGATGGGTACGAAACCACGATTCGGATAAGACAGGAGCGGATTGCGCCAGGGGTCTACATCATTGCGATGACCGCCAACGCCATGGAGTCGGACCGGCAGAAATGTTTTGAGGCCGGGATGAACGATTTTGTGCCGAAGCCGGTGCGGCAGTCGGACTTGGTGGCTGCCCTTGAGCGCTACCATACCGGTGCCGAGGCCTTTGCCATGGAGGAACGATCGTTGAGCGATGATTTGCTGGACATGGTTGTTCTTGAACAGATCCGAGCCCTCGGTAGCGATGGAGATGATGGCCCGATGCGCGACATCCTCGGTGTGTTTCTTTCAGACACCCCCAGCCAGATCGCGGCGATGGAGGCGGCGATTCAGGCGGGAACGATGGAAGTGGTGGAGCGCGTGGCACACCGCCTGAAGGGGAGCTGCGGAGGCATCGGGGCTTCTCGGATGACGCTGTGCTGCGATCGGATCCAGCACGCGGTCGCTGCGGGAAATGAGGAGGCTGCTCGGGAGTGGTTTGGTCGGCTGCAAGCGGCTTTTGTTGAGACAAAAGAACTGCTCTTGCAGCAATTGGCCAGCGCTGCACCGAGTTCGGTGAAGACGTAGCGGTCAAGGAGACGTTAGGACAGTTCGGCTTCGAACCCTTCCCGAAACGTAGGGTAGGCGAATTGGTAATTCAGCGTCCGCACGATCTTTTCACCGGAAACGCGTTTGTTCGTTACCGTTCTGCTGCTTGAGGAAATTCGGCCTGGTGGTTGCGCCTGAGGCATCGGGCGGTTCAGCCGCTGGCTGAGCCAGCGGAAAAGATCCAGTTGGCGAACGGGTTCGCGATCGACAGCGTTATAGACTTGCCCTGATTGTCCGGCATGGAGGGCGGCGATAATGCATCCGGCCACATCGTCACGATGGATCATGTTCAACCAACGCTCTCCTTCTCCATCCAGTTTTGCTTCCCCAGCAAGGAAGGAGCGAAGCCAATACCCCCGACCGGGTCCGTAGATGCCGGCCACGCGAAGAAGGATGGGCACCAAGCCGGGGCGGCTCGCGGCCTCAAGCAGGCTCCTTTCGGTCTTCCTTAGAATCTGCCCGCTGGGTGATTCGGGCTCGGCGGGACTTTCCTCCGTCACCGTGGATCCGTCATCCTGGCCATAGACGCCGGTGCTGCTCGTATAAACCAAGCGACAAGTGCTTTCCGGCGCGAGCCAGTTCAAGAGATTTTCCATTCCTTGCAGGTAAAGAGAGCGGTAGGTATCGGCTCCCCCGGCGTCGGGCGCGGCGCAAAACACGAGTGCATCCTGGTTGCGCGGCAATGACTTGAAGGTCTCCTGGCGAGTGAGATCCGCCTCCACGCACCGGAAGTCCTTCTGGGGAGAGGCCCAGTGCCGACGGACAGCAAGGACTTCATGCCCGGCGTCGGCCAGTCTTTGGGCAACAGGCAGCCCCACGTATCCCGCACCGATGACCAAAACGCGCATGATCTCAGGATACCTCAGGCACCGCCAACTGCAACTGCTGGACACGCAGATCGGCACAGGCTATTGGTTAGGGGACGGGTTTAGGTATGAGACTACAGATCCATTTTCGTCTTTTGATCGGGCTGGTGTTTTTGGTCCTTTGTTTCGGGCTTGGCTGCAAGAGCAGTTCCAAGTCCGACTACTACATGGCCAACTCCTACAACAACAAGATTCCTCCCACCACGGGCAGCATCGCTGAAATGAAAGAGAAGATGGAGCGCAAAGCGGCCAAAGAGGCGGCCAAACCAAAGAAACCTGGGCAGTTAGCGCCGGTGATCGTGCTCGTTCGATACAACGATCAAGGCATAGCCATCGGGATCGACTTGCGCCAAAGCTCCGGAGATGCGGAGACGGACCGCAGAGCCATGGAGCACGCGTACACCAAAATGAAATATCCTAAGGGCAAGGGTGACATCGTGTTGATTACCATTGAACCAAAGAGTCTCCCGAAATCCAAATAACGGACTTTCAGGGGATGGAGGCGCTGGGGAGTGCTATCCGGGATTTCACACACTGGTAGTGGTAGACGATGGTGGCGGACAGTAGGAATAGGAGGACGTAATAGATGCTGAAGGCGGATTCGCTCCAGGAGTGATGAGGGCCGGTGACCAGTTGTGCAATGAGGTTCTGCACGCACAGCACTGTCCAGATTAGCCAGGAATCGTGGGGAAACAGATCGCCCTGAAAACCCTTGGCGGTCGGTCGGCGGCGAATCCACAGCGTGATCAGGACAAGGCCCGCCAACACCACGGTTCCGATGAGCCTCCAGAGTAGGAGATTCCAGTGCTCCTCGTTTCCCAGGTAGAGATTCGCCCAACCCTTCAGGCCGTTCTTGAGGGAAAAGCCGAGTCCCAGGAGAATCCCAGCATATACGACCCATCGTTCCACGTCTGATGTTGCAGACTGGCTTGCCTGATCTCCGGTTCCGCGATACCCAGAGGGTGCTGGGCGGTTTACCAAGAAGTAGCCAATGCCGTAAGCCAGTCCGATGCTGAGGCCACCTGACGATTCCCAGCAGCGCCACCAGTTGAAGGACGAATCCGGCCATTGACTGGGAGCCCAACGCCAGTTTTGGAGAGCGGCCCACCCTGCTCCGTTTATCAGGCCAACGCTCAGAATGAGGGTGACGTTCCGCCAGTCCTTTCGCATCACCTCATAAAGCAGGAAGCCTGAGTACGCGCCCAGGTGCATCAAAGCGGCGCGATTATCGTTGATAAGCCTGCGCAGATTTGGATTCGCCTGCAGATCGGCGTATTGAGAGCTCAGGTTCTCGTAGAGGGGAAGAAACAGGTGGGGAAGGTTGTCAAAGAGGAGCGCGGCCACTCCGGCCATGCCAAACCCAAGAGCGAGCCGAAAGGCCCAGTCCAGCAGTCTGGCGGGCTTCTTGGGTGAGCACCATGCAAGCATGCATGCTCCCAGCCCGGCCCAGGGAATTCCAGCCAGGAAGAGCCAAAGAAAACCGTAGCTGCGGGAGATCTCAACGAACTCTCCCTTGGCAGTGTTGGTCTGCAGGTGGCCATCGAAGAAGCTGGGCCATTGCATCCACCCACGGTTTCCGGAGATCCCGATTCCGATGGTCAACGCGAGGATGATCCAGCCTGAATTATAAGGCCGGGATTGTTCAGTCTGTCGGTCGCGTGCGATGAACCACCAGGCCGCTCCCCAGGTGACACCAGCGAACGCGCAGCCGTTCATGGCGCCGAAGCCGGAGCTCCCCCTCACGGCCCAGGTCATGCCACCCAGCGCCATGAAAAGAAGGGTGGGAAGGACCAGGTCCTGTGCCAGACGGTGATTGCTCGGAGTGGTCATTGCCTGAGTATGTGCATGACGCCCCCTCGGAATCAATTCCGTTGCCGACCCCTCCATCAAGATTGACCGTTACGAGTCGGAGTGGTCAACTACGACCCAAGCACTCTGTTGGCGCATGAGTAGCCTGTTATCAGCCCATGAAATCCAGAAGTCCTTTGCCGGGGTTCCGGTTTTGTGGGGCGTTTCTCTGGAGCTTCAAGCGGGTGAGGTACACGCCGTGATGGGGGAAAACGGGGCGGGCAAATCGACGCTCATGAAAGTTCTTGCCGGGCTCCTGCGCCCTGATAGCGGGGAGGTCCGGTTAGATGGTCGGAAAGTCGAGTTTCGCCACGCGCACGATGCTTTGCGAGGTGGGGTGGCGATGATCCACCAGGAACTGATGCCCTTTCCTAATCTCACCGTGGCAGAGAATGTCCTCATTGGCCAGGAACCTTGCTCCCGGTGGACTGGATGGATTGACCGTAAGCGTCTGCATTCCGAGGCTGCCCGGCTCTTGGCGCGCTTCCGGGTACCTCTGTGTCCTTCCCAGGCAATGAGTAAGCTCAGCGTTGCGGAGATGCAGACGGTGGAGATTGCCAAAGCCCTGGCTCACGAGGTCAGGGTGTTGATCATGGACGAACCTACCTCCGCGCTGAGTGAGCAGGAAGTGGACGCACTCTTCGAGATCATTCAGGACCTTCGGAAGCGCGGGGTGGGGATTCTCTACATTTCCCACAAGTTGGCAGAAGTGCAGCGGCTTGCGGACCGTGTGACCATTCTGCGAGATGGGAGAAACGTATCGACCCATCCCATGGGGGAGATCACCTCGGACCGCTTGGTTTCTCTGATGGCGGGTCGAGAGATGAAAGCAGGGGCCTCGTCTTGCCAAGAAACTCGCAAGTACTCCGGCACTCCCGTACTTTCGGTTCGCGGGCTTACCCGGCAGGGGGAATTTCGGGGGGTGTCTTTTGAGGTGCGAAAAGGGGAAGTCCTGGGCTTCGCCGGGCTGATGGGTGCTGGGCGAACGGAACTCGTGAACGCGGTCTATGGTCTCGACCCGGCGGATGAGGGGGAGATCTGGATGGAGAATCAGCCGTTGACCGTTCGCAGCCCGGGAGACGCACTCGCATCGGGCATTGGATTGGTTACCGAGGATCGCAAAGAATATGGTTTTATCCCGAAGCTGAGCGTGCGCCAGAACATCACGCTGGCCGCGTTGACCCAATGGACTCGTTGGGGACTGATCGATCATGGGGCTGAACTGCGAATGGTCGAGGAGCAGATCCGGCGTTTTCGCGTGAAGACCCGGCACGGCGATGAGGCGATGGAGTGCCTGAGTGGAGGCAACCAACAAAAGATTGTGATCGCCCGCACCCTGCTCGCCCAGCCGAAAGTCCTGCTGTTGGACGAGCCGACGCGTGGAATCGACGTTGCCGCCAAGCTGGAGGTGCACGAGATCATTCGAGAGTTGGCCAAGGGTGGCATGGCGGTAGTTCTTGTTTCCTCGGAGCTTCCCGAACTGTTCTCCTTGTGTGATCGTATCCTGGTGATGCGGCAAGGAACGGTCGTCGCGGAGCGTTTTCCGGCGCGATCCACCCCTGAGGAGATACTGGCGCTGGCGATGCACGTCTGATGCAATCGAAGTCTATGAGGGTGACATCCCATTCAAAAGCGATCCCGGCCTGGCGGGGGAGACTGGGCCTTCTCTTGGCCTTGATCCTTTTGGGTGGGGTTCTGTCCTTGCTCCGTCCCCAGTTCCTAACCGTGGCGAACCTGATCAACGTGGCCCGTCAGATTTCCCTCAACGGCATCCTGGCCGTGGGGGTGACCTATGTTTTGCTGACTGGTGGAGTCGATCTTTCGCTGGGTTCCCTGGTGGCATTGACCGGGGTGGTAGCGGCTTGCTTTGCGCATCCGGGGGATTGGCCGGTGGTGGTGCCAATCGGGCTTGGAATCCTGGCCGGCGCTGCTTGCGGGGCCACGAGCGGCTTAGTGGTGACCCGGGGGAGAATTGCGCCTTTTATCGTAACCCTGGGTATGATGACCGTGGCCAGGGGACTTGCCCTGGTGATCAGCAGGGGGAGGCCCGTATCCAACTTGAGCGATTCGTTCCTGGCGCTGGGTGGGGACGTGTTCGGCTTTCCCGTGCCGATCCTGATTCTCTTGGCCGTTGCGGCGGTGTCCTGGCTCTTTCTAGCCCACGTCCGGCTGGGGCGTTACCTCTACGCGGTGGGAGGCAACGAGCAAGCCGCCCGTGCTGCGGGCTTGTCAGTAAACTCGATCAAGACCTTTGCCTACACGGTTTGTGGCGCTTTAGCAGGCTTGGCGGGAGTGGTGCTGGCTTCCCGCATTACCACCGGTCAGCCTAACGCGGGTGTGGCCTACGAACTGGATGCGATCGCAGCGGCGGTGATCGGTGGAACCAGCCTTTCCGGAGGCGTCGGAAGCATTGGCGGGACGCTGTTGGGCGCGCTGCTGATGGGGGTCATCAACAACGGACTGGACTTGTTGAACGTCTCCTCCTATTACCAGCAAATCGTGAAGGGAATCATCATCATCGGAGCGGTGTGGCTGGACCAACGAAACCGATCCTGACTGCCGCCACGCCATGGTATTTCCCACCCACAAGCTAGCGATACACCCTATGAGAAATGTCCTCACACACCGGAAATCGATCCTGTTCTGGATCGTGCTTTTGGTAGCCTCCTTTGGTGGGAGCGGCTGCGGGCGGAGGGAATCCGATGATGCTGGAAAGGTCCGCCCCGCGACTGAAAAGCAGTGGGTCATCGGCGTGTCGCTTCTGAATCTGTCCTCCGAGTTTATCGTCTTGCTGAACCAGGCGATGGAGGCCAAGGCCAAAGAATTGAGCGTGCGATTGGTGGTGAACGACGCTCAGCGGAGCGCCGAAAAGCAGGTGCAGCAGGTCGAGAGTTTCATCGCTCAGAAAGTGGACGCGATCATCCTCAATCCCTGCGAAATGGAAGCGAGTTCGCCGGCCGTGACCAAAGCCTTGGCGGCGGGGATTCCGATTGTCAACGTGAACTCCGAGACCCGGGCCACGCCTACGGCTTTCGTTGGTTCCCGTGACGAAGAGTCCGCGCGCTTGGCGATGGAGTACATTGCCCGTCGCTTGAACGGCCAGGGACAGGTGGCGATGATGCAGGGTTTTCTCGGCCAAGCGGCGCAGTTGAAGCGTGACCAGGGGGCGCGGGAGGTGCTCGCACGTCAGCCGGGGCTGAAGTTGGTGCTGGAACAGACGGCGGAGTGGGACCGTGCGAAGGCGATGAGTCTCATGGAAAACTGGATCCAGAGCCACGGCGATCGGATCCAGGCCGTGTTTGCGCAGAATGATGAAATGGGCATGGGGGCTTTGCTTGCGCTCGAACGGGCCAAAATCAAGGACAAGGTGATTGTTGTGAGCGTAGACGCCATCGCCGACGCACTTCAGGCAGTGAAGAGTGGCCGCTTGGACGCAACTGTGTTTCAGGATGCCAAAGGGCAGGGGGGAACGGCCGTGGAGACGACGGTAAAGATCCTGCGCGGCCAACCTTACGAAAAACAGGTATTTATTTCTTTTCAGCTGGTCACCAAGGAAAGTATCAGTGATTATATAAAGACGCATTAGGCGCAGGCAGCCTGTACTTCGTTGAGACCATCGACATAAGTCTCACGGTGTGAAGACCTCAGGTCCTGGGTAGAACCACCGTGTCGATGACGTTTATGACCGTGTTTTCGGCCAAATCGGTTTGTTTTGACGATGAACAGCAGACAGTTCGTTCTTGGTTGCTTGGCTAAAGGCCTTCTTCGCCTTGGTTTCCTTCTCTTAATCGCCTTGTTGATCCCGACTCACTGTATCGGGCAGACAGTCACCTTGGCATGGGACCCCAACCCCGAACCTGATTTGGCGGGCTACCGATTATACGGCGGCACCGAGAGCGGAGGGGAGAGACTGCTCACCGACGTAGGCAACAAAACTACGGCCGTTGTTACAAATCTGGTAATGGGCGTTACCAACTACTTTTACGTAACAGCCTATAATACTTCCGGGGTCGAGAGTATTCCCTCCAACGAAATCTCCTATCGTGTTCCTCCCCTGGCGGAAGTCCTGAATGCTCCTGGGCTGGTATGGACCAGCAGTACGGACGTGCCTTCTTGGTACGGGCAAACCGGCACCTCGCGCGATGGAGTGTCCGCCGCGCGAAGTGGGGCGATCGGAGCGAACCAGGCCAGTTGGGTGGAGACCTCGGTGATGGGACCGGGCAGCCTGAGTTTCTGGTGGAAGGTATCCTCGGAGACGAACTACGACTATCTGCGTGTTCGGGTAGGTGGTGTAGAAAAGGCGAAGATCTCGGGGGAAGCAGGATGGCTGTTGCAGACCGTGGCCATCCCTGCGGGATGGCAGAGTGTTCGTTGGACGTATGCCAAGGATCAATATGTGGTCAAGGGACTCGACGCGGCCTGGTTAGACCAGGTGAGCTACGCTCCGAGCTTGGGTTTGGCGGATGTGTTGAACACGCCGGGTTGGACTTGGGTGACGGGTGGGAACACGCCGGCCTGGTATGGGCAGACCACGGTTTCGAAGGACGGATTTGCTGGTGCGCGGAGCGGGGCCATTGGGAACAGCCAGACCAACTGGATTACCACCACGGTGACAGGGCCAGGTACGTTGAGCTTCTGGTGGAAGGTATCCTCGGAAGTGAACTACGACTACCTGCGGTTTTCCGTGGGAGGGGTGGAAAAGGCCAAGATCTCAGGCGAGGTCAATTGGGTCAACAGGACTTTCGCCATTCCGTCCGGCGTGCAGACCCTCCAATGGGCCTACACCAAGGATACCTACGTGGTGAGCGGGTTGGATGCCGCCTGGCTGGATCAGGTGAGCTTCCTTCCTGGCGTTTCCTTAGCCGGTGCGCCGGTTGACACGCCGGTTCTTGTCCAAGGCCGTGAAAGCACCCCAACGAGGTTTCTTCTTTCCCAGGTTCCAGGTTCGGCCGCGATTCTGCTCAGCCTGAGTGGAGAGGAAGGCGACGACTACAGGTTGGAAGCCAGCACGAACTTGATCGACTGGAGTCTCCTCGCAAGGGTGACTGTGGGTGCGGGGGGAACGGTCGAATTCCAGGATTCGCTCCTGGAGGGTACCTCCATGCGTTTCTATCGATGGCAGCGCGTACTGGGCGCACCCAATGCTGCCACCAGGTGAGAAGTCGGCTGCTCAGAAGGCGTGCTGGGTGGAAGAGGATGGCTGGCGGTGTATAGCCTACTGCTTGCTTAGGTGCAGGTAGACTGGTGATTCGCCGACCTCGATGGTGGAGCTGACCTTGGGTGTTGCGATCGTCGTATTCTCATTCGCTCGCAGTGGCATCCGTTCGGCCCTTTCGATCTTTCCCTTAAAGGCGGGTAGTTCCAGCTTTCCGGTCCGGCCTTCGCCCGTGGGGGACCACGCCACCCAAGAAAGCTGCTTGGCATCCGTAGCGTGTGTGAATTCGAACAGCATGGCCTCGCCGGGGCGGTTTACCAGGGCGCGGGCGAAGCGGTAGTCGCCCAGAGTTCTTTGCAGGTGCGCGGCAGCATAAAAGGAGGGCTTGGGTACAAAGTGGCGCGTGAGGCCCGAAGCACCGTGCAATTTCGGCTCGTCCTCGTCGTTGAAGAAGTAAACGTAAGCCCTTTGAACGGGGAGACTGGCGAAAAGGAGCCATGAACGGACGTTCCATTGTGCCTGTTGCTCGTCGGTGGATCCCACCCAGCTCTTGAACTCCGTGGTGGGATCCGGTTTGCGGGTGGTGGAGTCATACCCGAATTCGGTGATCCACACCTCCTTGCCCGGTGCGTGTTGATCGCGCCACTCGCAAAGTCGTCGGACGTCGGGGAGGTATTCCTTCAGTCTTGCGTCTTCCGGAAAGCTGCGCCGCCAGGTGGGCCAGTTCTCGAGTTGTGCATACGTGTGCACATTCAATACCTCGTACAGGGATTCCAGCCCTGCGATGCACTCGACCGATTTTGCGTAGTCGTGGCTCTTTCCGGTGGTCATGGCGCCGGTCACGATCTTCAGCTTGGGATCCCCGGCACGGAGGCCGCGGGCCATGTTTTCGAAGACGACGCGGTAGTCGGCATCGGAGAACTTACCGGGCTCGTTCCCAATTTCCGCGCTTTCCACCCAGGCATTGGTACCGGAGGGACCGAAGGCGCGAGCGAAGCGTTCGCCATACGCCATCGAGTCGGCTCCCAGCTTGAGCCATCGCTGTCGTGGGAGTGTTTCGAACATCAGGCTGACGTCCGTGCGCCATCCGGCCTCGTGCCACAATCCATAGACTTTGCGCCAGTCCACACCGTTGCGGGCGTAGGGGAAAGGGGGTGCGAAATCAGAGTCGTTTCCCAGGTCCCACTCTACCGGGTGGTAATCACGGACGAGTTGGGCCACAGGTTGGTAGAGTTTGGGGCGAAACTGGATCGTGTGACCGTTGATCCCCATGAAATCGCGGAAGAGAGGCTTTGAAGAGGACGCAGAATCCGCAGCGCGCGAGCAGATCGTCGCGAGGAGCAAAACGGCAAGAAAACAAGAACACCGTGTACGCACGAGGAAAGTTCATCACGGCTGCCCAGAAGGTGTCCAGTCTCCAAGTCATCGGTATGGTGGGCACGACAGGGGTCGAACCTGCACGGATTTCTCCATTGGATCCTAAGTCCAACGCGTCTGCCAATTCCGCCACGCGCCCTACCTGATCATCAACGACTTACAGAAAGAACGGAACGTGCTGCTGTGGAAAGATCGATTCTATGCGACAGTGCAGCCGCCGGGAACACGATGAAACGCAACAAGCACCAAGGACTTCTTACCTCAAGGTGCCTCCGAGTCGCAAGGCCGCAATTTGCTTCGTTTTCTCCAGCGGAGCGGATGGAGCGGTTTGCGGCGTTGCAGTTGCACGCTTTCGCACTCCTGAGGTCTTCGCCGGAAGGCTACCGTCGGTTTTGGCAGCGCAACCTTCGACAACGCCGGATCCATGGCAGCTTCTGAGGCCACGCATCCTTACCGCTTGCTACAGATCCTCGCGCAGGCCGGGATTTAGCGAACTGCGTTTCATTTCGCTTCGTTGGCTGCGCATGCTCAAGGCGAAGGCAGCGAGGCACAAAGACCTGGATGATCTGGAGCATTTGCCGCCCAAGGCTGGAAGGGCTTCAAACGCAAGCGACAGGCGGCTTCAAGTAGTCGTAGGGCGGCTTGAACAGGGAGGCGCTTGAACAACTCGGGACCCAAGCAGACCGAGCTTTTCGATCTCCCTCAGAATACGGAGTTCGCCTTCTATCGGCAGCGAGCCATCAGAAGTGACTTCATCTAACCTCTGACATTAGACGCAGTAAAAATAGTCGTTTCATTGGGTTGCAGAAAGCGCTTTACAGATTATTGTTCATGTGGCTGGATAGCGCGCCGATAGGGGTACCATATGAGCAGCCAGACTAAGACCAACGTGGGTGGAAGGAACCACGATTACCCGGATAGCACATCTGGGAGCGTGATTGCTCGCCGTGTTCGCTCGAAAGCGAATACCCTTAGTGAGGCGGAGCGGGAGAGACTGTTCAATATGGGGATGCAAATAGTCTATGGAGGTTCCGGCCAGAAGGAAAGAGTTCGCACTGGATGCTAACATTCTGTACGATCTAGCTCAGGGAAAGGACTTTGCGCATACTCTCCGAGAGTGTCTTCAAGAGGCGCGAGCGGTTCTCCACGTTCCACCCACGGTAGTCCAAGAGCTCGCATATAACGTGGGGGAGGCTGACAACCGAGAAGAGCGAGAACTCGCATTCAAGGCCCTCAAATCCATGAGGGGATGGGGGTTAGTACCTTACGACTTAGTTGCAGTCGGGCATGGAATAACCGAACAGTTTGCAAGGTCACTCATGAGGAAGGGATATCTTCCCGAATCCGAATTGAATGACGGGCTGATTGTTGCGGAAGTTGCTCTGGCTAAAATCCCGTGCCTAATCACTCGAGATGAGCATTTGCTTGGGATCGACAAGGACCGCCTGAAAGAGTGCTTGGATGCCTCTGATTTCCAGAGTGTTGATGTTGTCCATCCAAGGAAGCTTCTCTCCGCGCTGAAGCCGAAGTTTAAGGAGTCGAGGTTGAGCGTCTAGGGTTTTGGAGTGGTGTTATCATCCTCACCTGCGTCAACCCTTTCAGATCCTCCCAGGCCGTCTTAGCGATATTGCACCGACTGTCGGGGTCATCCGTCTAGATCACGGGCTCCTGGTGGAGCCTGAGTTCACTCATCGACCGGACCCTCGCTTGATCTCCGCATCACACAAGGCTTGGTATATGGCACCCAGCAGGGTTCGAAACACCCACGCGCGCTACCTGAGCATCAACGACTCGTAGAAAGAGCGGAATGTGCTGTTGTGGAAGGATTCATTCTTCGCGACAGTGCAGCCGTCGGGAACACGATGAAACGCAACGAGCACGAGTCATTTCTTGCATCAAGGTGCCTTGCAGTCGCAAGACCACAATTCGCCGCCTGTGGCTCCACTTCACGAGGGCCAGATCCACGAGTCGTCAGGCTCGACCCATGACTTTTCGCAGTATGGTTGACCCGGTGTTTCGCGTGTGTCAACTTGTGCCATCAGCGACCCATAGCCCTACGAGATGTTCAAACCCATGCCACACCGGCTCCAACCAGCTGATCCCATAGACCGGCGGCTTTGCCGTCGCGTGTTCTTAGGTCACGGCTTGCGGGCCATTGCGGCAACGGGGCTGGGGGTATGCGGCTTGAGAGGTGCGGAAGCCGGCGAGGCCGTCCAAGTTGCAGAAGCGACCTGGAGATTCATACGCCGGTGTGCCCGGGGGGATGGCGGCTATGCGCCTTCGCCTGACCTGAAGTATCCCGGCAATTCGGACACGGCGCTCAGCGATCTGGCCGCGGTGACTTACGCGGCGGTGCTGGCCAAGACGATGGGATGGACGCTACCCCACAAGCGCAGGACCGTGCAGTTCATTCATCGCCACCAGCAGGCGGACGGCTCGTTTGTCAACCACGCCGGCCAATTCAATCCGCGTGACGATCTGGCCCTGCTCTATAATACGTTGCAGGGCGTTGTGGCCTTGAGGGCGCTGGGGGAGCGGCCCAAGGTCGATCCCGCAAGTGTCATGGATCGATTCTTTCTCAAAGAATCTTTCAAGAAGCTGCCTTGGTACGCCACGAGTTTCTTTCCGCTGTTCTACGCCGCATTGGGAAGACCGTTTCCGAAAGCCTCCGACCTGGCCTTGCGCGACTGGCAGATCGCCTGCCAGGCGGAAGATGGCTATCTGGGGGACCACGTCGCGGCGACGTTTCACCTGGCACACTACTTTCGGCTGGTGGGTGCATCGACTCCCAAGGCCGACAAAATGGTGGCGCGGGTCTTGAGCAGTCAGAAAGCGGACGGCGGGTTCGATATTAAGGAACCTGATTGGGATGTGCATGCCTGCTTCGATGCAGCATTCATCCTGCGCCAGCTTGGCGGCCAGGAAGAGCGCGTGCGGCGTGCGATGGACCGGGCTGCCCAGTGGGCTCTGAGATGTCGCAACGCCGACGGCGGGTTCGGCCACTACCCTGGTCGGCCAAGCGACATGGATGCGGTCTATTTCCAATTTGGCACTCTCATTCAAGCGGGCTGGGTTCCGGGTGTGCGACGGGATCTGGTCGACGCCCAGACCCTGAGTTGGGGGCATGCCATGCAACCAGGCAAGGTTTACACGACGGCTGCCGACTGAGCGGGGCGGCGTAGGTCCAGGTGGAAGTAGGCCCAGCTTGGCATCAACCCTTGGTGCCCCGGAAATACGATGGCAGCCTCAGACTCTCGGCGGGATGGCCGTCCACCCTAGCAGAACTGCGTGAGCCGATCCTCAGAATCGTCGCTCGGATCCGGACCTAGGGTTGCAGGTGGACACCAGCCCGCTGCCGGATGTGCAGTTCAAGGACCTCTTCTCGAACCGCCTCTGATCTACGAAACCCTAAGTGAACGCAGTAAGGGCTCGCCAAATAGCACACAGAGTTCGAGTACCCGCAAAGCACCGGTCACGGAATATCGCGCGCTTCCACCTGAGGCACCGTGGGCCTGCTAATCCGGGGCAGGACCGGAGGCGCGAACTCGGCGTCGCCCACCAGGAACCGTAGCATCAGGTAGTCGACGAGTTCGAAGTAGGCGGTACCCTCCAGCCCTTGTCGGGTTCTAGGGGGGGACTTGCGAGGGCGGCTGCTGATTGAGCAGAAAGGCGGTGAGATAGGCAAAAAGGTACAGGACTATCGGAACGCAGACGATCCAAGCTACCCCTTGGACGTACCGGCCGAGCAGGCGTCCGTCGGGGTCGGCCGTGCTCACCAATTCCAAGCTTGCCCAGGACAGGAAGCTTGAAGAATCGGCGCGCCGCTTCCGAATTCGGATGATCTCGAGATCGCCCCCTTCCTGCTCGCAGAGCATCCGACCTGCCTCCCAGTGGTTGGGGGCTTCGAAGGTGAAGAACCGGGTCTGGTTTCGTCCCTCTTGTGCCGACCTGGTTTCGAAAGTGTAGACAGACATACTGTTTGGCTTGGTATGGATATATCTATCACACCGAATGGCGTGGTGCAATCTTCCTGTGGGGCGATTTGGGGTGGGAAAGTGAGGCCAAGAGTGGGTGGTGACCCGCCTCCCGGCATTCGAGTCGCGCATGGACAAGCGCGTGCACGCGTCTCTCCGCCTCGTGAGTAAGTCAGCGCCGCCTTCCGGCGACGGCTACCCACCCTTGCGTAGTCGCCTTCGGCAGAAGGCGAGTAACTTGCTCCCCCTGCCCCCACCCGGGGGCGCGCTCTGCCGAGCACGCCTACCGGAGGGTTTCCTTCGTGTGATTCCCGCGCCGCCTTCCGGCGACGGCTACGGAAGGGTGGGTAACCACGCTTGGGAGAGCGCGCTGGCTGGAGAGAGAAGGTGCCCTTTCGCCTCCCCCCGATCATGCGTCTCTCGACAGCGATCACGAGGTATGGCTAGAATGGGGGCATCTTTTATGAGCAAGACACCTACCATTCTCGGTCCGAACCTGTCAAACATCCCCTGGGAGAAGCGTCCGCGCGACTGCAACGACGTGGTCTGGCGGTACAGCAAGAACCCGGTGATTCCGCGCGATGTTGTTCCCTGTGCGAATAGTGTCTTTAACAGCGCGGTGGTTCCTTTTGGGAAAGGTTTTGCGGGGGTGTTTCGGGTGGATGATCGTTCGCGCAACATGCGCCTGCACCGGGGTATGAGTCGAGATGGTATCCGCTTCACGATCGATCCAGAACCCATCGAGTGGTGTTGCGACAATCCGGAGATCGGGCGGTTCATTGAGGCCTATGATCCGCGCGTGACCCTGCTCGAGGGACGATACTACGTCAATTGGTGCAATAACTACCACGGGTACACCATTGGGATGGGGTACACGGATGATTTCAAGACGTTCCACCAGATGGAGAACGTGTTCCTGCCCTACAACCGCAACGGGGTTTTGTTTCCGCGCAAGATTGGGGGCAAATACGTGATGTTGAGCCGCCCGAGCGACAACGGTCACACGCCTTTTGGTGACATCTTTCTTAGCAGCAGGCCGGACCTGATCCACTGGGGCTGCCATCGTTTTGCCATGTCGCCGAAGCGGCATCGGGTCCCTTTGCAGGGAACAC
>CAYPNF010000035.1:0-90076 GCA_964411985.1 uncultured Verrucomicrobiota bacterium | reverse complement strand
CCGCGACGAATTACAATGGCGTGGCGAGTTTCACGTTTAAGGTGAATGACGGCCAGTTGGACAGCACTCCGGCCACGGTCTGGATCCGGGTGACGCCCGTCAACGACGCGCCGGTGGCGATGCTAGACGGCTACATGGGCTACCGCAATAAGACGATGAGCTTCCCAGCTTCGGAGTTGACGGCCAATGATACCGACGTCGAGTCAAGCGCTTTGACCGTGACAGCTGTAAGCGCGGCGAGCAGCACCGGTGGAACCGTGACTCTCAGCGCCGGGATGGTCACTTACATCCCCGCTAAAGATTATGTCGGTGCCGACAGCTTCACCTACACGGTTTCCGACGGAGGGGGTGGAACAACGGTAGGTCAGGTGACCCTTACAATCAATCCTTCTTCCTTAATATCGTTGGTTTACGGGCCGGTAGTGGTTGATGGAAATGTGCTAATGCGGTTTGCAGGTACTCCGGGTGAGGTCTACACGATTGAGTATACGAGCACCATCGGAGGCACCTGGGAGAAGCGGGCAAACCACACCGCTCCTTTGACTGGCGGGACGTGGCCAGCTGGCCAGTTCGAGTACTCCGAAGCAGCTGGTGGTTTGGGTTTTTATCGTGCCGTGTATCCATCATATTGATGGTAAATGCTTTATTGCGATTCCAGAAGAATAATTGTAAACTGTACTCTAACGCGGTTTAGCTCATTAGACTGGATGCCACGAAAGTTAATAAAATTGCGTCTTCCAGTGTCGAGTGTAGGCTGTTACCTATGATCCTATGAATACTATCAAATGTTTGCCTGTGGCTCTCTTTGGCCTTGCTGCAAGCCTGCAAGGGCAAGTGTTGGTGATCGACATATCCGTTTTATCGGCCGTGAAAATCACAGGGATGGCTGCACCCTCCCAGATTTCGATTAGCTCGGGGGCCTCCGAGTTTGCGGGAGTTGATTTGATGGGGTTCTTTACATCTGCGACGAGTGTTGGTTCTGCGACGAGTTCGGGTGGGATCAATGTTGTTTCAGGTAACTCGGTTTTTAGCAGTTGGACGGTGGACGAGTGGTCGGGCACTAGGGTAGATCTCAATTTGTACGGGACTGACCCGGGCCATCAGAACGTCTTTGCTTTAGGATCTCGGGCGTTCTCGGGTGAAATGACTATTGATCTGAGCGGCATGGCCAACCTGCCAGCAAGCGGTGCCCACGGTGATGTCTGGGATGGATCGCTTGCAGGATCCTATTCGCCGGGTCAAATCATTGGCACATGGTCCGTAGTCCCCGAGCCTCAAACCTACGCCATGATCGCGGGGCTTGGCTTGGCTGGATTCGCGGCGGTTCGGCGAATGAAGAAGGCCTGAGACCGCCTGCCAGATCTAAGCTACGCAGAACGGAGATACCTCTTATTTAGCATGAAAGGCCTGTGATCTTGATCGCAGGCCTTTCTTTCTTGAAGTTCAGGCTCCTTCCAGATGAGCGGTTTTGGCTCGCGATTACCTCTACTTCGCTTGGCTGCGAAACTCGTCCTCCATTCGTTGCCAGAGTGCGGACATATCGCTTACTCTGTCAGGGTACCGTGAAGCCAGGTCCATGCTTTCTGGTCGGTCTTCAGAAATGTGGTAGAGGCACCAGCGGTCTTCATCAAGCCTTGCTGAGACAATTTTCCAATCCCCCAATCTCAAGGCGCGGTTCCCTTCGTGGTGGAAGAATACTGGCCTTGGATTGACATTCCCCCTACCTGGCTCTGCGGTGAAGGCGGCTGCTAGGCTTTGGCCGGGCAGGGGAGGCGCTCCGGCGGGGCGATCTGCCGGCTCGGACCCAGCAAGCTCGATCAAAGTAGGCAGAATGTCCACCACATGACCGACCTGCTGCCGCATTTCCCCGCCCGCTCTGATCCCTTTGGGCCAATACGCAATCATCGGCGTGCTGATGCCGCCTTCATGGACCCAGATCTTGTGTCTGCGGAAGGGGGTATTGGATACGGTGGACCAGCCAGGTCCGAGGCAAAGGTAGGACCCGGCGGATCCTGGAGCTGCCTCACGATTGTGACCATCACCACGAAGCAAGATCTCGGCGCTGGCTCCGTTGTCGGAAAGGAATAGGATCAGGGTATTATCCAATTGCTTCATGGATCTCAGTTGCCGGAGGACTCGGCCCACCTCTTGATCAATACGATCCACCATGGCTGCGTGGATGGCCATCTTGGTTGCCTGGAACCGCTGTTGGTCCGGGGTGAGAGTGTCCCAGGGCAGCGCATAGGCGATCTCCCTCGGATCGACCTTTTGCTCCACGCCAGGTTCGCCGCTGGGAGCGCGGATGGCAGGTTCGGGAAGCGAAAGGGCGCAGGTCAAGAGCCCCAGCTCCTGCTGGCGGCGGTAACGTTTTGCCCGGATGGCGTCCCATCCCGCCAGGTACTTGTCGCGGTAGTGGGAGATATCCTTGGATGGGGCTTGCAGGGGAAAGTGGGGTGTGGTGAAAGCCAGGTAGGCGAAGAACGGTTGACTGGAATGATGGGTGGCGTGCTCTTGGAGGTAGCGAATCAAGTGGTCCGTGAAGGCGGTGGCAGTGTAGTAGTCCGTGTTGGGTGGGATAGGTGGGAGTTTTTGATCGTCTTCCAGGAGATTCTTGGGGTTGAAGTTGCGGTCGTGGTCTTCGAGCCGATACGAATGGTCGAAGGCGCCGTCCGCGCAAGTCCTGGGCACGCCCGAGATGTGCCACTTCCCGGCGTGGTAGGAACGGTAGCCCAAAGGACGCAATAACTGAGGGATCGTGCGCGTCCATTCGGGGACGCGGCCTTCCGGTGGATCCATGCGCACTTGTTGAGGGTAGTAACCGGTCATCAGCGCCGATCGCGTAGGCCAGCAGCGTGCGGTGTTGTAGAATTGGGTGAAACGCAGGCCGCGTCGGGCGAGACGATCCAGGTTTGGGGTAGAGATCTCGCTGCCGTAGCAGCCCAAATCAGAGTAGCCGAGATCATCAGCCAAGATGATCAGAAAGTTGGGCTGCGCCGCAGGAGGGGGTGCCGCATAAAGAGGCGAGGAAGCCCATAGGAGGTAGATCAACGCCAGCAGGAGGACAGCGAAAGGCACTTTTCTGAACGAGACGTTATCCATGAGCGCGCGGGTCGGATGGTTTAAGGCTTGGCCAGCGGAGTCAAGGTTGGGACGGTGTCCATGGTTTTGCGCCAACGCCACATGATTTCCCATTGGTTCTGGTCTGCCGATGGAGGTGTGAAGTGACTGGCGTCGACGTCGACGTAGAGCGAGCGATACAGGGCCGGATCGAAGTTGGGATTAGGGCGGTTCTCCTGAGCTTGGACACCCAACCGCCAAGCCGCGAGGGCGTCGCTCATACGGCGAACGCGTCGAGGGTTCCGCGCAGAAAGGTCGCGATGCTCTCCAGGGTCGGACTCGAGGTTGTAGAGTTCCGTTTTAGGCTCATCGTAATACTGGACTAACATCCACTTCCCTTCCCTCATGGCGCCAGAGGGGCGGCTGCCCTGATTGGTGTAATGGGGGAAATGCCAGAACAGGGTTCGCTTAGGTGGAGGCCGGTCGTGGGTCAGCAAAGGGGCCAGGCTGATTCCGTCCAAGCCTTGCGCAAGGGGCATCCCCACAAGATCTAGGAAGGTAGGAAGCCAATCGGTGTTGATGACAGGAGCATTTACCACCTTGCCCGCGGTCACATGACCCGGCCATCGGACGATCAGCGGGATGCGCAGGCCGCCTTCATAGACGAAGCCTTTGCCAGCTCGATAAGGAGCATTGTAAGTCACCCTGGCATGCGGGCCTTCGGGAACATGAAGTCCTCCATTATCCGAGGTGAAGATCACCATCGTCTTCTCTGACAAGCCTAGCTCGTCCAACTTGGCCAGCAGGCGACCGACACTGTCATCCAACGTTTCAATCACTCCTGCGTAGACCGGCTCGAAGGCTCCCCGGCTCTTCTCGATGCGGTCCTTAGGGGCGTCGTACGGAATATGGGGGGAATTGTGCGCCAGGTAGAGGAAGAAGGGGCGGTGTCGATGGGTCTCCATGAACCGCTCCGCTGCGGCCGTCAGGTCATACTCACCTTTACCGCCCTCCGTCGCGGAGGGTTTGGTGTTAGCCTGACCCGCGTGGTAAGAGTCGAATCCGTGATCCAAAGGGCCGAATCCC
The DNA here is from genome assembly GCA_964411985.1 of uncultured Verrucomicrobiota bacterium. GTDB lineage: Bacteria > Verrucomicrobiota > Verrucomicrobiia > Limisphaerales > J093 > CAYPNF01. The sequence goes on along the minus strand of CAYPNF010000035.1, from coordinate 85,933 downwards.
TGGCCACCGACGTGCCATTTTCCAATCGCTGCCGAGACGTATCCAGCCTCCTTCAGATAGCGTGGAATCATCTTCTCCGCCAGAGGGACCTGCATCTGAATTTCGGGATGAAGCACTTTCTGGGAAATGCGGTCGGTACGTCCCGGGAGGTAAGTCGTCAGCCGAAGCCGGGCAGGAGTCTTCCCGGTTAGTAATGCCGCCCGAGATGGTGAGCAAATAGGTTGGGCGCAGTAAGCGGAGGTGAAACGGACACCTTGGGAGGCGAGTCGATCGAGATGAGGAGTGCGATGATCAAGGCGTCCGTAACAGCCCAGATCGTTGATTCCAAGGTCATCCGCGAGGATGAAAATGATATTGGGTTTGGGCGGAGGTTTTGCGTTGTTTGCCTGGGAACTGCAGGTGAGAAGCAGAGCCAGGATCATTGGCAAGTATCGCATAGAGGGCAGGGGATGGATCAGGGTGGGTAAGGTACGGTGCCGTGTTCATCAACGGCATAACCCCACTTCCTGATGTAAGCCTCGCTTGGGAGAAAAAGGTCGCCATCCTGTTTCAGTCTACGGGTCAATTGGCTCTCGAGTTTCGCCTGGAGTTTGGCGTGCTTGTTGTCTCCTGCCAGGTTGTGCAACTGGTAGGGGTCGGCCTCGTTGTCGAACAAGAGCCAAGGCCCAGTCAAGTCGCGGACGTACGTGTAGCGCTTGGTGCGAAGACCACGGTATTCCCGGCCTCCAGAGCGCCGTTCCCATTGGCCGAACGGGGCGACTGAGGACACCACAACGGCACCGTCCGACGGATCCTGGCCGCCTCGGAGATAGCGACTGAAGTCAAGCCCATCGACTGCTTTGGGAATCGGTATACGGCACAAGCCTAGGATCGTGGGCATGATGTCTTCCAGGCCAATCAGGGCCTCGAGGCGACGAGAGGTGGTGCCTAGCCCTTTCGGCCAATGAAAGAGAAGCGGTATGCGAATGGACTCATCGTACGGCTGCTGTTTGTTGAAACCGCCGTGAGCGCCCAGCAAATCACCGTGGTCCGAGGTGAAGACGACCAGGGTGTTGTCGGCCAACCCCGTTTCGCGAAGAGTCTGTAGTAGTTGCCCTACACAGTCGTCCAAGGCGCTGCAGTGAGCGTAGTACCCGGCAAGAGCCTTGCGTGCCTTATCTTGGATTTCCCTGGGCACGTTGGGAGATAGGTTCAGTGTGGCGGCTGAGTACATTTCCCGGTACTTTTCCGGGGCGGTCTGATATGGGTCATGGGGAGGGCCCCATGCAAGAAAGAGGAAGAATGGCTTGGTGCTGGCAGCGTGGTCGCGCAGTTATTCCTGGGCATCTCTGGTCTGGGCTGCAGCATCATAGCCTTCCCAAAGAAGCTTCTGGGGACCCTCCGCGTAGTAGTAGGAGCGGTTGTAGTCGTGGGTGCATTCCAGCGCTTTCCAGTAGTCAAAGCCCTGGCGTCGTTCCGGCGGGATGTAAGCAGAACGTCCGCCGCTGTTCAGATGCCATTTGCCGATGTATCCGGTATCGTAATCGGCCGCTCTCAGCACTTCGGCGATCGTAAGGGCACCGGACGGTAGGGGTACATCGTTGAGAATGACCCCATGGGTCAGAGCTCTTTGGCCGGTGAGCAGCGACGCGCGCGCGGGGCAACACACGGGAACGCTCGAGATGGCGTTCACCAGGCGGATGCCCTGCCGCTGGAGTGAGTCCAGGTGGGGTGTTCGCACATTAAGGTCGCCAGCATGGCCGAGGGCTTGGGCACGCCACTGGTCCGCAAGGAGGAACAGGATGTTCGGGCTGCGTGTGGGGGCGGCGAGCCCCGGGACTGTGCACGCGAGTAGAGACACAAGCAATCCCAGTGCTGCAAGAATCGGGTGGTTTGGCATGGGCATTTGCGAAAGGGCAACGTTTCCTGTTACTCTAGCCCGGCCGCAATCGGACCTCAAGCGGGACGTTGCGACCATCGCGCTCTTCAGGTCCGAGTCAACCCAAGCCTGACTGGCCACCCGTAAAACCGAGCGATTCCTCCGTCCAGTCGTCCGTGCGGAGCACACTCTTTCGCATCTTGAACGCGAGCTTTTCCGCCGCCTTTTGGGCGAGGTGGATCGCGATTTGTGAGAGGAAAGGCGGGAGAGTTCCGTCTTTTCTAGCCGAATGGGCTAAGTAGCGGAGAATCGGTTTGGGCAGATGCCTCTGGAAGAGTTCATCCTCGAGGCTCAGAATCGCTTGAGCCTCCCCTGGATCTCCCTGGCGGGCGCTTCGGCCGAATAACTGACGGTCGACGCGGTGGGATTCATGGCGCTCGGTCGCTAGCACGTGAAGTCACCCGATTCCTGCGACTTCCTCCCCAAGTTTGATGACCGTGCCGCGGCGGGCCATGTTCGTCGCGATGGTCACGTGACCTTTCTCACCCGCCACCGCCACGATGACGGCTTCCTCCTCATGGCGCACGGCGTTGAGGAGTTTGTAGGGGATGTTTTCGTCCTGCAGCCTGGCCGCCAGTTTTTCACTGGCCACAACACTCCGGGTCCCCACCAAGACTGGTTGTCCCGTACTGTGCAGACGGCGAAGGTCCTCTACCACGGCATCCCACTTATCCGCTTCCTTCACGAACATTCGGTCCGCGGCCTGTTTCCGGATGCAAGGCCGATTGGGGGGGATGGCAACGACGGGGAGGCGGTAGATCTGCCAAAGTTCGAAGGCAGCCTCGGTCGCTGTGCCCGTCATGCCGCTCAGCCGGTGGTAGAGCCGATAGTACCGCTGGAAACTGATGCGGGCGATGGTGTCGGTGGGATCTGAGATTTCGAGGCCTTCCTTGGCCTCGATCGCCTGGTGCATGCCCTGACGCCAGGTCCGCTGCGGCATCTGGCGACCAGTGAATTCGTCGACAATCACCACCTTGCCATCGACGACAATGTACTGTTTGCCTTCCTTGTAGAACTCCCGGGCGACCAAAGCCTGCCGGATAAGCTCCACCCGGCGCGCAGGTCCCTTCCACATCCCGGGAAGCCCTGCGCAAAGGTGCTCCAGCCGCTCCTTGCCTTGAGATGTGAGATCAATCTCGCGATAGCGGCGGTTGACCGTGTAGTCGATGTCAGGGAGCAGGGGCGCGGCAATCTCTTGTGCCATGCGGGCGACTTCACGGAGCGACTCGTTCTTGCGCATCGTGGAGATGATGAGGGGAGTGACCGCCTCATCGATGAGAACACTGTCCGCCTCATCCACGATGGCCGAGTGCAGGCCTCTTTGCACCAAACCGTCACCCGGTGTGGAGCGGCGGTTCAACCATTGACGGATCAGACGTCGAGTCGGGTCCCGGTACTCGCCCACTTTGAGGCAGTCCCGCAGGAAGTCTGCCGTGACCTCTTTGCTCGAAGTATAAGTGATGTCGCACTGGTAGTTCTTGGCCCGTTCCTCCGGGGCCATGGGGGCAAGAATATAGCCAACCCTTACCCCGCAGAAGTGGTACAAAGGCGAGAGCCACCTCGCATCTCGTTCGACAAGGTAGTCGTTGACTGTGACCACGTGGCAGGGATGCCTTGACCATCCCCACAGCACTCCCGTGAGCCCTGCCGTCAGCGTCTTTCCCTCGCCTGTCGCCATCTCCGCCAGGCACCCTCGATACATGGCCAGCGCCCCCAGAATTTGCACCAGGAACGGTCGTAACCCAATCGTGCGATCGGATGCCTCCCGGATCGCTGCCAAAGCGGGCAGGAGAACGGAATCGACGCGCCGACCGCCACGCCGAAACACCTCCCTGAAGCTGAGCAACCGTTCTTGCAGTTGACGGTCGGTCAGTTCCAGGAATTCAGGCGCCATCCGGTCCGCTTGCTCGGCCTCCTCCTTCATCTGGCGAAAACGGGCGGCACGCCGGTGGTAGACGCCGATTGCCGAATTCACGGCGGCGTCGAGCCCGGTGTAAAGTCGATCCGGCTTTCGGAAGGAGGTCTTCTGATATTCGGCAGTGAGAGTGGACATGAAGGACTCCGTGTGTCCTTAGATCTGATATCTGCGCTGGAGCAATTGTCGCAGATCACGCACCCAACGAGGCAGCAAGGGTTCGTTCGGAAGACGAAAACGAAGTACTCCTCCCCGACCATGAAGCATGCCGGGGGCGGTGGGGTCTTCTATGGAAGCGCGGACTTCGAAGAAAGGTTCCGCCGCTTTGATTCCCTGAGGGTCATCCTGGGCGGTGGCGATGGGACCACCCCCTTGCCAGCCGAGGGAAGGCGAGGGGAGATTCCGCTTCTCTGCCTGGATCACTTGGAAGTCTACAGCGCGCAGGTTGGCATCGGCCCAACCATAGAGCTTCACCTCCCCCTTGGGGTACATGGCCGCAAAGAGCCGGTCACCATCTTCCTGACGCACCACCGCATGAAACTGAAAACGGCGCTCATCAATGATCAGTCCAACCTCACTACCCCGTGGCAGCCATCGGCCCACGTAATGGGGAACGTCTGGGGCCACCCATACCCCATCCTGAGCTGCCCGGATGACCAAAGCGGCTCGATCCAGCTGTAGCTTCTCCAGGTTCTTCTGCACGGATTCTGCCAAGCTTTGCAGCGGCTTGAGATTGGGAATGGCATCCTGCAACGCCTGTCGAAGCCGGGCCCGGACTTCCTCCACCTTGGCTTGTGCACCCGTAATGGCCTGTTCCAGTTCCGGGTTGGCCAGCTCTACCAGGGCATCGCCGGTTTTGACCTGGCTGCCAGGCCGTTGGTGGATCTTCGTCACATAGCCTTCCGTAGAGTTTCGCACTTCCACAAATTGCTCACATCGCAACAGGCCCGGCGCTCGAAAATAGGAGGGGAATGGCACGTATTGAAGGAGCAGAATCAACCCCGCTAAAAGGCCCAAGGTAACACCAACGGCGCGAGGTCGGCTTCGATCCAGCTTGGGACTGGAAACCAGGTAGCGCAGAAAGAGGAACGTTGGGGTCGCCACCCAGGCTACGGCGCAGACCACCGCCATAAGGATCCCCAAGATCAGCAGGCGGTCTGCTAAGAGTAGAAGAATCCCGCCAAACAGAAACACCCGGTAAACTCCACTTGTCAGGCCAAAGACGATGAGCCAGGCGGCTTCCTGCTTACTGTGGGCCGGGGACTGTTCCTTCTTGAGTCCAAATAACCACCGTTCACCCAAGTACCTCAGTTGCTTGGTCGCACGCTGGCTTAGGTTCGGCATTCCCAACAGGTCCGAGAGGACGTAGTAACCGTCGAAACGCAGCAAGGGATTGAGGTTGAACAGCAAGGTCGTGACCGAGGCGATAAAGATCATGTTATAGGCCAAGGCGTGGAGGGTGCCTTGCCCCGTCCTGGACCATACCAACATGGCCACAGCGGCCACCGCCAATTCCACAATGATGCCAGCCAGACCGACCAGAGCCCGCCTCCACGGTTCCTTGATCCCCCAAGCCGAGGTGGCATCAACGTAGGGGATGGGCGTGAAGATCATCAGCATGATTCCCATGGCATGAACCTCACCGCCAAACTTCTTGCAGAAGAAGGCGTGGCCGAGTTCGTGGATCGCTTTGACGATCCCCATGGCGAGGTAGAGCAAGAGAAGGTTGCTGGGATCCAGTACCCCTTCCAACTGATTACGAAGCCCTTCCCAATGGTCGATCCCCGTCTTGATGCCCCATCCGACCAAGAGCAGCCACAAAATGCCTCCCACTGGACTGATGAGACGGCCAACAAAGGGCAGGGTAGCTTGAAGAAAACGGTCCGGATCCCAAAGCGGGAAGCGCATGAACATGACGTTCAACAGTCGACCGCGCAGTTGGCGCTGCTTCTCCCGCTCGTACTGCTTGAAAAGCTGGGCGGCGTCGTTGCCCACCGTGTAGTGGAGCAGGTTTGCCTGGTAAAGCTGGGCCAGGAGCTGGATGGCCGCCTCTTGCCCCGGCGCATCATCAGGCCGCTTTTCCAAGCATTCGCGCCAGGCCTGCTCCACGGTCACCTCAGGCCGTAACCTTGCGATGAACTCATATGCGGTCGGGCGGACCCGGTAGAATTGGTTGTTGAAGGGGTTCGTGATGACCATCCAACGTTCCCCTCGATAATGCTGCCGCTGGACACGAACCGAGGCTCTGAGGCACAGCCGTTCTCCGGCAACCCGGTACCAGGACTCGCTGAAAGTGGAGGGTGCTTCAGGCATCGGCCTTACGTGTTCCGGAATCCTCTGTTTCGCTCTACCACCACAGCCACATCCTCAGATAGTCCAGAGTTCGATGGCTGATAATCCACAGGAGAGTCTGCTTTCGGACCTCGATCTTGCAGACTCCGCTCATTCCGGGACGCCACCAGGCCTGAGGGGATGTGGTTAGCTCCGCGCGCGCCACAAATACGTTTTCCCGTTGCTTTGGAACCGCTGCTGGCTCGATTCGGGCGACCTTGACCGGAAACTTGAGCTTTGGCTGGGCCACAAAGGCGATCTCTCCGGTGGTCTTGTCCAGGATATGGTGTACATCCCGTTCGTTGATTTCCGCCTCCACGTAGAGACGGTCCAAGCGTGCAACCTTGAACATCGCATCCCCCTGCTTGACCGGAGCTCCGATCCGTTGTCGCAGGTCCCCTTCCACAACGACACTCGCCCATGGACTGCGCAGCGTGGATTGGGCGAGGCGGTATCGTACCAGGTCGAGCCTCGACTTGGCTTGGTCCGCAAGGGCCTGAGAGATACGCATCTCAGCGAGTGCTCTCGCCGCTCGAGATTTCTCCGCTTCTCGCAGGTAGCGGGTTTGATCCGCGATCGCCGCCGCTTCTTCGAGCTCCAATTGCTCGGTGTTCAGGGTGAGCAACACCCCCCCAGAGGGCAGAGAGTCTCCGGGACGCACCTCGGCTGACTTGATGTAGCCGTCAAAAGGCGCCGTGAGGAAGGACACCTCGTCACTCCGCAGAATGAAGTTCCCCTCCACCCGGTATGGATAGATCGGCAGGACCAACGCGACGACAGCAACAACACACAGCACCCCAAGGACTTTGGCCCAAGTGTGTTCCGGCCCGAGCCATTTGCCGCATTTCTCTCGAGCTTGAAGTTTCCAACGTGAGCCAAACCAACGGTCGGTTCGGAACATCTCGGAAAGCCTTCGCGCACTTTGGTCACAGGTCAGTCGAAGCTGACGTATATCATTTTCGGAGAATGGGTTCGATTGCCGTTCACACAGGAGCACACCCACCGGTTTGTCTGCCAGGCGGATCGGTAACGAAACCAGATTCGCTACCTTCTCCCGTGCCGCAAACTCGGCATGGTCCCGGAAAATGGAGTTGGTACCTTCTACAGCGGGAAAGACCACCTCTTCGTCCTGGTCAATCGACTCCTCCATGACGGTTTCGATTGCCTTGACAGCCAGCATGTTCTTATCGAATTTCGCGGTCCTGCTGATCGATTTCAGGCGGACTCTGTCGTCTTCCAGCCACCCTAGGGAGGTTCGTTCGCAGCCAAACCGGTTGGCAATCGCGTTGCAGAGAGCCAACGATGCAGCGAGAAAGCGGGTTTCCGCATTGACCGCGACCATAAGATCCATCACCCCGGCCACTTGTTCCGCGTTTCGGGTGGCCTGAAGAGTAGCTAGGTGGGTCTGGTAGGACATCGGGATGTCAGCCACCAAACGGAGCCGGACTGCCGCCTCTTGACACTCCGGAGCGCCGAACCCTTCTAGCAGGAACACAGCGAAGCATTCCTCCTCGCTCGCGCGAAGTACCAGCCGAGCGGCAATCGCTGCTCCTGACGGTGAAGACCGCCCTGCTGCCTTGTCAAAGAGCACCTGCCCCCATTCCTCACGGCCGCATGCCGCAACCAATCCAGGCACCTCCCTTAAGAACAGCGCGGTGGTGGGTGTGGCATGTTCGCCCGAGGTCCACTCGGACAATTTCTTCAGGACCTCTGGTTCCTTGCGATGGCGGAGAATGAGGATCCCCCGACTGGCTCCAACCAATTTGGCAAGCTTGGCGATCAGGCTTGGCCAAAACTCCGAGGTCTGACCATCGAACCTCCGCAGAGCGAACAGTTCACTCAAAACCCCGTCTACCTCGGGTGATCGGGCTGGATCCGGGTTGAGTCTCATGGACGGGGCTCCAGCTGTACCTTGCCCGCGATGCCGGGCTTCACACGGCCTTCTTTGTTCTCAAAAAGCGCCTTGATGCGCAGCAAACCGCTCGCAGGATCCACTACGGGCGAGACGAAACTCAAAACCCCGCTGAATTGATCCTCTCGCCCGGCGATCTCTACCGCCACCTTCACGGGTTGCCCTTCTTTGAGGGTGGCGCTGAACTTGGAATCGACGTTGGCGACCAGGTAGCAGCGGCGAGTGTCAACGAGCCTCAACACATCCTGCTGTTCATGACATGCCTCCCCGACCTGTTTGAAATGCTGGGCGACGTAGCCATCCAGAGGAGAGACTAACAACCGCCTCTGTACGACCTCGGAGGCGAGTTGATGTTCCACACTCGCAATCTCATACTCCGCCTGTTTCTTATCCACTTCCTCGCGGCTCACGGAGATGGCGTTTTTCTGTGCCAACGTCTTGACCCGATCCAGTTCGATTCGGGCCAGGTCGCGCGCGAGCTTCTTGCGTTCTACGTCCAGATCTTCAAGTCGCCGGTCCAAACCGGCTACCACATCTCCTTTCTTCACAGCCGCCCCCTCATCAAAAGCGCGCGTTGCCAGGGTACCCACCACCGGGAACCCCATCGTCACGTCCATGATTGGCTCCGTGATGCCGGAGAACCACCCCTCTTGGGCTTGGGCGAAGGGGGATACCACCAGCAGCAGGCTGAGACCGAGTAGCAAACTCCGCCGGGAGATGCCTTTGTATGGGAATCCTTGGGGCATTTTCACTGGATGGATCGAGCCGCCTTGTTGACATCCTTTTCCGCTTCACGCTTGAAGTCCTCCACGACCATGCCGGGTATGTGCAAGCGCTTGAGATAACTCTCGGTCTTGGCCACGAGCTGTTGTTTTGTTACTTCCAAGTCCCTGGCTCGCAGGTAACTTCCACGTATCAACTCCAGATCCAAGGTGGCTCGCTGATAGGCTACCTGGCTCTCCACCATTGCCATCCGGGCTTCAAAGAGCTTCTCCTCCGTTTCCAGAACCACTCGGCTGTCTACTGAACCCACGGAGAGGCGATCCATCTGCGCGGCGAGCAGCTTCTCGTGGAACTCTACTACTTGCTGGTAGTTCTTCACATTATCCAGCAACGAGCGCACCTTCGTCCTGGCTGCATCCAAGGCGTTAAAGATCTGAATCTCGGCCTCCTGGATGGCCACCAGTGACTTTTCTTTTCCCAGGCGGGCCGCTTGGTACTCGTTCCGCTCCTTAACACCGCCGGCAAGGGGGATCCGCATTTCAACGCCAATGGTCCAAACGGGAAAATCACTGTTTTGCAGGTCGTCCCAAGCGGTCCCGGGAGTCAGTCCGAGCCCGTTTAATCCATAGCTACCCTTCAGATCGACTTGAGGGCGCCTTTGGTTGCGCGCATACCCAACCCGGATGTCCTCTTGTTGAGTTTGCTTCAACCGGATCACATAGTCGGGATTGTACTGAAAGGCGCTTTGGACATCTTCGTGCTGCGCAGCTTCAACAATCACCATGGTGGGAGTGTCAACAGCGCATGGAATGGTCTCCACGCCTCGGGAGACATGAGAGTACAGGCTCGTGAGCTTGCGCCCGCCGTCATAGGTTTTCTGTTTCACTTCGTTGAGCCGTGTGGCACGGACCGCCACCCCAGCTTGAGCCTGCAGAACTTCCAATTCTGAAGACTTCCCGACTTCCGCGCGCGATTTGTTATCGTTGAGGATCTTGTTGGCTGTTTTCAGTGATTCAACGGCGAATCTGCCCTGTTCCTGAACCGCATACAGGTCCCAATAGGCGGCCTCGGCTCCAGCCAACGTGAGCATCCGCTGCCGCCGATACTCCTGGTAAGCCACCTCCGAGCCTATCGCTGCCAGCCGTATCCGAGCCATCGTGGCCCCGGGACCAAAATTCTTCAGGAGAGGCTGGACTAATGTCAGGCCCGAGAACATTTCGTACTCTGGACCATTTCCTTTCTGCAGGTTATTGACCAGGTCGCGGAATACGTAGCCCGCTCGCAGCTTCGTACCCGTTGGGAACAGGAATTCCAGCCCACCCTCATAGATCGTGTTCTCCTCGCTCAGCTGGGACTGCGCCAACAGACCCAGGTTCGCCATCTGCTGGGTGTTGTTGGGGCGGTTGCTGTCCGTGTGCTCGACGGAGCCCGTCACCTGCGGTTCAAAAACCCCCTTTTCCGCCCGATGAGTTCGCTTGGAGATCTCGTACTCCAGCATCCTCATCTGAATGTTCTCATTTCGCTCCGAAACCAGTGTTCGAAGCTCCGCAAGGGTCAGATTCGCGCTGGATGGCGGGGGAGGGGCGCTCACCGCATCCTGCGATCTCCCAGTATAGCAGGGCGCGATCAACAAGAGACTGCCTGCTAATATCGAGCGGTACGCCGCCTTTCGAGTCACGGGAGGCCTCTCCTGGATGAAGTCCTCTGCATACACCCGCTCCGATACGTCGCCGAGAGACATGACGATCACCTTTCTACCTTGCAGTCCGCTGCCTAGCGCCAACTCCGGACCTCTATCCGAGATATGGCCATTTGGGTCTATCACCGTCCATGATCCTAACAGGTTTGGTCCGAGCGACAAGCAGGAAAGCACAATTGGGGGAAATAGGTGCGCTCCGTTGCCCCTGGGGTCCCTTCCTCCACTGGAATTCGAAGATCGAAAGCGGTTTTCTTCCTTGGGTGCCCGGCGGCATGTATCCATCCTTTCAGCCTAATGCAGATTTGAGTTGTCAAGAGCCGATCAGTCCTATACTATGCTCTGTAATGGTGGGCTGAAAGGGACGGGTTGTTCGGCCCAAGAGGTAGCGAATGTTTGGCTCGGCAGGTCCTTTTCTGAGGGCATTTGACTGCGGTTCTGAGTCTATGCGCTGTGGGGTACACATTGTTGCGCTCGTGGGCGGACACGTTGCTTTGTTAGCAGGGGCTGACGAATTGCGTGTTGGATTTGACGCAGGCGCGTATTCCGTGAAGGCGGGGGAAGCTATACCCATCCGAGTGGAATTCACTTCCACCACCCCAGTGGCGCTTTTCAGCTACGGCTTTCGTTTGCTCTATGACCCAGCGTGTGGAGCGGCCTTGAATCCTGCAGATATTACGATACCGGCAGCCTTGGATTTCAACGGCCCTGAAGGCGCTAACGCCGTCGTTGAAACGACCGCTGGCTTGGCGGGCGTCAAGGGCACGGTCAACTTCTTCGGCGACCCCATTCAGTACTACGGGGACACCCTGCTTTCGACCTTTCAGTTCCGTCCGCTTTTTATGGGGGAATACGACCTTCGTTTGGAGCTTTTCCGTACTCTAGGGCAAACCGAAGACATCTTTGTCGCAGCAGACGGGACCAAGTTGGATTCTCAGATATCCTTTGGCCAAGCCAAGCTTTCAGTCATTCCCGAGCCTGGGACTTCCTCGCTATTTCTGCTCGGTTCTGCCGTGTTCGGTTGGGTCTGCCTTGGGAGGTGCTTTAGCTCTCGTTGGGAGCCTCTAGAATGACCAGCAACGCCGCCAATTTGTTTCAAGTGGAGCAGCTCGAGCAAAGGCTGTTGCTGGCTGCTGATCCCTTGTTGATGGGTTCGGCTGGGGATGATTCCATGGAGGATCAATTCGGGGCCCAGCGGGTCATGGTGGCTTTTGAGCAAGGTGAAAACCAGCACCCGCAGAGTGATGCCGCCGGCGGTTCAGCCCATCCTGAAATGGAGTCGATTCTTCCCTCGGCCTTGACCGACGCAGCGCCGGTGTTTGCGATGGGTGAGGCGGATGAGATTAGTACTATTGATGATAGTGGGGCCGCGACTGAGGTTCAGCCAAGTCCTGAAAGGGCGGTGCTCTCGGCGACCGAAAGTAGCCTCTTGGCGACTTCGTCCACCTTCGACGGAACAGACGCGACCTTGGTTTTGTCGACAGGCTTGGCCTATCAGGATTCTCCAGTTGCCGAGCGATTGGTGGAGACACTTCGTGGTGCTAATGGACCCCCAGCGGCAACTCAGCAAGATGGTAACAGTCTGCAGATAAACGCTATAGAAATTCAGACAGAAGCTGCCTCAAAAGGAGAAGGCAGTGTTCTCTCGTCCAACCGTTCCGCCCTTCGCCTCCAAGCCGCTGATGTAGGAAACAGCATTGACTCCGCCGCAAGCCTTACCTTAGCGGAAGAGTTGGCGGGAAGCGGTTTCTTCGTTAGCCACGTAACGTCTTCGTCCGAGAGTGCGTCCGATGTCGACTACTTCAAGTTCAGCGCGCTTGCCGGCGACATTGTATCCATTAGTTTGGATACTGCAGCCAGCTCCTACCTGCATCTGAGGAATTCTGCCGATGGCGAGGTGGCAAGCGACAATGATGGAGGCCCCTACAGCAACGACTTGATCTCCGGGTACGTGGTACCCTCCAGCGGAACTTACTACGCGCGGGTGGCCTGTTATTCCGGCGAGGGCGCCTACACGCTTACGGTGACTTTGGCCCGGGGCATTGGGATGGAATACGATCGTGAGTACAGCAATGATGCCATCGAGCGCGCCAACGCCCTGACCTTGGTTCCGTTTGGAAGCAGCAAGAAGGGGACGGTAGCTGGTACATTGATGTGGAGGCAGGGAGGGCAGTGGGACGATGACTACTATAGTTTGGGGGTCTTGAATGTAGGGAACAGTGTGGAGTTGAGCGTGAGGCTGCCTGGGAGCAGTCTGGCGGTGCCGGTGTTGAAGGTGGTCAACAGCAAGGGGGAGGCGGTGGTGGATGAGGATTTGAGTGATGGTGTCTTCAAGGGGAAGATCGCGGCTAATGACAGTTATTATGCGGTAGTGAGCACGGCGTACTGGGTGTATCAGGGGCACCGGTATCAGTTGGTGTGGGGCACGTGGGAGGAGTGTGAGGCGGAGGCAGTGAAGCTGGGTGGGCATCTGGCGACCTTAGAAACGGCGGAGGAAGAGAGTTGGGTGCGGGACAATTTCAATTGGGACTATGACAATTTGTGGATCGGGATGACGGATCGGGTGGAGGAGGGCAAGTGGGTGTGGGTGAGTGGGAGTAGTGCGGGGCGAACGAACTGGGCGGACGGGCAGCCGCAGGGTGGAGGGGATTGGAATGGGGCGTACAAGCATGGCGGCAATGGAATGTGGTATGCGGGGCACAAGACTTGGAAGTACACGGGGTTAGTGGAGATGGAAGTGGCTGGGGATGCTGGGGTGGCGTACCGGGGGCCTGGGGCGTGGGGGCAGTACGTGATGGACGTGAAGGTGGGGGATGAGGTGGCGCCAGTGGTGGCGAAGGTGAACCGGTTGCCGATCGGTGGCAAGACGGGGGAGGTTTTGGGGACGTTCAGTGTAGAATTTAGCGAGGCGTTGGGAGCAGCGAGTGTGAATGCGGCTGGGGCGTTGGTATTGACGGGAGCGGGGAGTGACGGGTTGTTTGGGAGTGGGGACGATGTGGTGTATGGGTTGAGCGTGAGTCCGGTGTACAGCACGGGGACGGTGGTGAGCGTGGTGTTGACGGATGGGCCGATGGGGGCAGGGAAGTATCGGTTGGTGGTGAAGGAGAGTGTGGTGGATGTGGTGGGGAACAAGCTGGATGGGGATGGGAACGGGAGTGCGGGTGGGAACTATGCGGGAGAGTTTGAGGTGGTGTTGCCTGTGGGGTACGTGTTTGAGGGGCGGGACAATGGGAGTCAGGACAAGGCGACGGCTTTGGTGATGGTGGAAGGTCCCAGCGGGTACTGGGTGGGGCATGGGATCGGGTCGATGGATCCGCGGGAGGACAATGACTGGTGGTCGTTTGAGGGCAAGAAGGGGGATCGGATTGCGGTGGGGGTGGATGACCGGGGGAGTTACAACGGGTATTTTTACATTTTCTATCCCGATGGGAGGCAGTGGGACGGGGAGAACGACGGGGGTCCCTACAGCAGTGACTACCAGACATACACCTTGCCTGAGGATGGGAAGTACGCCATTCGGGTCAAAGAGTATGACCGGGTGGGCAACTACGAGATCCGGGTGGAGCAGGCGCGTGGGATTGATTTGGAGAGTGACCGGGAGTATCGCAATGACTCGATTGGCGGGGCCAATGGGCTGACGTTTGTGCAGGATGGCAATGTGCAGAAGGGAGTGGTGGCTGGTACGTTGATGTGGAGGCAGGGAGGGCAGTGGGATGATGACTACTATAGTTTGGGGGTCTTGAACGTAGGGAACAGTGTGGAGTTAAGCGTGAGGTTGCCTGGGAGCAGTTTGGCGGTGCCGGTGTTGAAGGTGGTCAACAGCAAGGGGGAGGCGGTGGTGGATGAGGATTTGAGTGATGGTGTCTTCAAGGGGAAGATCGCGGCTAATGACAGTTATTATGCGGTAGTGAGCACGGCGTACTGGGTGTATCAGGGGCACCGGTATCAGTTGGTGTGGGGCACGTGGGAGGAGTGTGAGGCGGAGGCAGTGAAGCTGGGTGGGCATCTGGCGACCTTAGAAACGGCGGAGGAAGAGAGTTGGGTGCGGGACAATTTCAATTGGGACTATGACAATTTGTGGATCGGGATGACGGATCGGGTGGAGGAGGGCAAGTGGGTGTGGGTGAGTGGGAGTAGTGCGGGGCGAACGAACTGGGCGGACGGGCAGCCGCAGGGTGGAGGGGATTGGAATGGGGCGTACAAGCATGGCGGCAATGGAATGTGGTATGCGGGGCACAAGACTTGGAAGTACACGGGGTTAGTGGAGATGGAAGTGGCTGGGGATGCTGGGGTGGCGTACCGGGGGCCTGGGGCGTGGGGGCAGTACGTGATGGACGTGAAGGTGGGGGATGAGGTGGCGCCAGTGGTGGCGAAGGTGAACCGGTTGCCGATCGGTGGCAAGACGGGGGAGGTTTTGGGGACGTTCAGTGTAGAATTTAGCGAGGCGTTGGGAGCAGCGAGTGTGAATGCGGCTGGGGCGTTGGTATTGACGGGAGCGGGGAGTGACGGGTTGTTTGGGAGTGGGGACGATGTGGTGTATGGGTTGAGCGTGAGTCCGGTGTACAGCACGGGGACGGTGGTGAGCGTGGTGTTGACGGATGGGCCGATGGGGGCAGGGAAGTATCGGTTGGTGGTGAAGGAGAGTGTGGTGGATGTGGTGGGGAACAAGCTGGATGGGGATGGGAACGGGAGTGCGGGTGGGAACTATGCGGGAGAGTTTGAGGTGGTGTTGCCTGTGGGGTACGTGTTTGAGGGGCGGGACAATGGGAGTCAGGACAAGGCGACGGCTTTGGTGATGGTGGAAGGTCCCAGCGGGTACTGGGTGGGGCATGGGATCGGGTCGATGGATCCGCGGGAGGACAATGACTGGTGGTCGTTTGAGGGCAAGAAGGGGGATCGGATTGCGGTGGGGGTGGATGACCGGGGGAGTTACAACGGGTATTTTTACATTTTCTATCCCGATGGGAGGCAGTGGGACGGGGAGAACGACGGGGGTCCCTACAGCAGTGACTACCAGACATACACCTTGCCTGAGGATGGGAAGTACGCCATTCGGGTCAAAGAGTATGACCGGGTGGGCAACTACGAGATCCGGGTGGAGCAGGCGCGTGGGATTGATTTGGAGAGTGACCGGGAGTATCGCAATGATTCGATTGGAAGCGCCGACGTGATCAATCTCAGGGCAGACGGTACCCGGCGTTTAGGTTCTATGGCGGGAACCGTTATGGCCGGCCAGAGCGGGAATGTGGACGAGGACTATTTCTCACTAGGAGAGGTTCAGGCAGGGCAGACCGTCCTTTTGAGTACCCGCCTACCGCTTCTCAGCACTCTGCGTCCCCTAGTGGAAATCCGGAGTTCTGCCAACCAGGTCGTTTCGATTGCTACGAATCCTTCGGACGCTGTCGCGCGCGCCGATGTAACGGTTACTGGCAATTATTACGCTGTCGTGGTGGCGAACGGAGGGGAGGGGCCGCTAGGACAGTATGTTTTGGATGCGGCGGTCATGCCGACTTCCGAGTTGAGCTTCGCGGATTTGGTGATTATCGACAAAGATACGCTGGTTCCCGGTGCAGCCGCGAGCGGTCAGTCGATTCGCGTTCAATGGCGCGTGGGCAACTTTGGGGCGGTAGCTACCCCCGCGGCCCAGGCCGTCTGGGTGGACAGGGTGGTTCTGTCGACCAATGCCAGGTATGGTGATGGGGACGATGTGGAGTTAGGGGTGCTGCAGCACACGGGTGTTTTGGGTATCAATGCGTCCTACAGCACCT
The DNA here is from genome assembly GCA_964411985.1 of uncultured Verrucomicrobiota bacterium. Classification (GTDB taxonomy): domain Bacteria; phylum Verrucomicrobiota; class Verrucomicrobiia; order Limisphaerales; family J093; genus CAYPNF01. The sequence goes on along the minus strand of CAYPNF010000035.1, from coordinate 69,670 downwards.
TGGCGAGTTTGGACGTAGTCCTCCCCAAAGGGATCTCGGGTGAGTATTTCGTCTTCATCAAAACTGACGTTACGAATGCTGTATCGGAGTTTATCTTCGAGGAGAACAATGTCGGGGCCGCGATGCCGCTGACAGTTTCTTTGACCCCTGCTGCGGACCTCGAGATCGGGGGCGTAAGGGCTCTTTCAGAACTGTTGGTGGTGGGAGGAGATAATGCCTTCCAGTGGACGGTGACGAACTTCGGAGATTCAACCACGGGTAACGGGCTGCCGGGTCAGGAAGTTACATCTTGGAAAGACAAGATAGTTTTGTCGGTCAACGATGTATACGGGGATGGGGATGACATCGTGGTGCAGGAAGTGACGCATACGGGGAAACTCGAGAAAGGGGCAAGCTACCAGGGATCCTGGACTGGGAAACTCCCTGCCGGCACTGCGGGTACCTTCTACGTTATTGTTGCCACTAACTCGGACTCCAGCGTGTATGAAAACAGGAATGTTCGGGCTAACAGCGCAAGGCAGGCCGCACAGGTAAGGGTGGTGGAGGGTCTCTTCCCCGACTTGAAGGTGGTATCCGTAGGAGCGCCAGGGTCAGGGACTTCCGGACAAGGTATCCGCGTTGAATGGCAGATCAAGAACGATGGGCTTGCCGCCACCGGCGTGACGGAGTGGTCGGACCGTATCTATATCACGAACAATGCTGGGATTCCGAAGCAGCTCCTTTTGGGAACCATTAAGCATTTGGGAGGCCTGGAGCTGCAAGCGACTTATACCGCTTCGGCCACGGTCAACCTCCCGATCGACTTGGCTGAAGGGAACTACTTTGTATTCGTGGAAGTGGATGGCCTCGGCCAGGTTGGCGAGACGGGGGGGGAGAATAACAACGTGACTCGTGCAGCGTCCGGCACGAACGTCTTGGGCGCTCCGGTCCCCGACTTGGTAGTGCGACAGATCACGGTTCCCCTGGTGGCGCGTTTGGGTGATTCGATCTCCATTGGATGGACTGTGAAGAACACAGGAGGGGCGGCTGCTGGCAGCCCCTGGATCGACAAGATCTACCTTTCCAAAGACGGAGGACTGACTGGTGCAACCCAACTTGGTACACTGAGCCGTGATAGTGCGTTGGGCGTAGGAGAGCAGTACGAGACTTCCGCCACGTTCACTGTGCCGGTGGTTGGGCTCGAACAGTACTTTGTGGTGGTGGTTACAGACGCGGGTAACACCGTCTTCGAACGAGCTTCGGAGAACAACAACTCGCGCGTCTCGGATACCAAGACGATGGTGGTGGCTCCCAACCTCTCGGTGTCTAGTGTGACCATCCCGGCGAATGGGGAGTCAGGGGCGACCATTTCTGGTTCCTGGACCGTTAGAAATGGTGGGACGGCGTCGGCGGACGGCGGGTGGATCGATCGTCTCTTTCTTTCAAGAGATCAGGTTCTGTCGGCGGAAGATGTGGCTTTGGGTGACCTGCGGCACGAAGCAAGTCTGAATGCCGGCCAGAGCTACACTTCGAATCTGAGCATTCAGGTGCCTGACGGGAGTACCGGAACCTACTACGTCCTGATCAAGGTCGATGCCACGGGTGTGGTGGTGGAAGGGGCAGCAGAGGGTGACAACGTCGGCGCATCTTCAGCCATGCTGGTGACCTTGGCCCCGTACGCCGATCTCAAGGTTACTGACATTACGGCTCAGTCACTACTGATCGGTGATCCGGTAGATCTCACGGTGGCTTGGAAGGTCACTAATCAGGGAATCGGGGCGGGGCGGGTGGATCAGTGGACAGATCGGATCATCCTCTCCACTGACGAGGTTTTTGGGAATGGGGACGATAAGGTTATCGCGAGCGTGGAACACAACGGCGCCATGCCCGTCGGTAGTGAGTATTCGGAAAGCAAGATCGTCACCCTGGCCTCGGCACTGCAGGGCAGGTTCTATGTCTACGTTGCGGTGGATGCCGGGAACGCGGTGTTTGAAGGGCCCGATACCGGAGCTAACGTGGGCTCGGCAGGGCATCCGGTGGATGTGATGTTCATCCCGTACGCTGATTTGGTGGTGGATTCGGTGACTGCGGATAGTTCCTCCCACAACGGAGGCAAGCTGAAGGTCAGTTGGGTTATCTCCAACAAGGGTATTGGGATTACCAGTACGGATGCCTGGACGGATTCGCTATGGTGGTCCAAAGATCCCACGGGGGCCACGGGTAGAGAGACCCTTGCCGGAATAAGTCACATTGGCGCGTTGGGTGTGGATGATGGTTATCCGCGAACGGTTGAAGTTGATGTGCCGTTGACTGCCGATGGGCAGTATTATGTATTTGTGACCACTGGCGGCCCGTTCGAGTTCCTGTACACCGGGAACAACACCAAGCGCTCCGAGGTCGTCACGATCAGCTACACTCCGCCTCCTCCGGTGGACTTGGAGGCGACCGTGGTTGCGGGACCCACCACGGGATTGGATCAGGACTCGGTAGAGGTCTCCTGGACCGTGCGCAACAACGGTCCGAATAACGCAGTCGGCACTTGGACCGACACGATCTACCTGGCGCCTGGTGGGGATTTCTCCCGCGCTTTGCGTTTGGGCGACTACGGCCGCTCCATCGGATTGGAAGCGGGCAAGACCTACACCCGATCCGAGACCGTCCGATTGCCATCTCAGGCGGGGAGTTACTCCTGGATCGTGGTGACCAACAACAGCGAGACGCTCGCGGAAACCAGCCGGTCGAACAACCGCTTCACATCCGATGCGCCGCTCTTGGTGGCCCTTCGTCCAAGGCCTGACCTTCAGGTTACGGAGGTGAAGGCGCCTCTTACGGTGACGAGCGGAGGATATATCGATGTGGAGTGGACGGTGAGGAACCTAGGGCCCGCCTCGACCCCAACCGGTGGATCCCGGTGGACTGACGGGGTGTATCTCTCCCTGGATCATAAGTGGGATTCTGGAGATCTGCTTTTGGGCAGCTTGCCAAACGGCAGTGCGCTCGACCCCACTCAGGGGTATAGCAGCCGCGGACATTATCAGATCAAGTTGGGTGTGGCGGGGACCGTCTACATCGTCGTTCGTGCAGACTCCGAGTCGAGGGTGGATGAGTATCCCCAAGAGGCGAACAACGATCGATCCCAGGCAATAGCGGTCGATGTGACGCCGGTACCGCCTCCGGATCTGGTCACCTCGGATGTGAACGGACCTGCCGACGTTTACGAAGGGTCTGCCATCTCGGTCCACTACCGGGTGACGAACAAAGGCGCTGGGGTGACGTTCCCGGCATCGTGGACGGATGCGGTTTGGCTGGTCCGTGCCATAGGACGGCCTGTGCCTCAACCGGATTCTCCTCTGAGCGGTGATATTCTGCTCGGGCGATTCGGGCATGGAGGTGCGCTGGAGGTGGGTCAGTTCTACGAGAATACGGTTCAGGTAACGATTCCCAAGTCGTTGCACGGTGTCTACCACTTGGCGGTTTGGGCGGACACGGGTGACACGGTCTACGAGCAGGCTTTTGACGTAAACCAGAATCCCGACATGCCTGGGGATATCGAGGGGAGCAATTTTGGGTTTACCCCGATCAACGTATTCCTCGTTCCTCCCGCGGACTTGGAGGTCACGAACCTGACCGTACCGCCCGTGGGGTTGGGGGGGAAGACGGTAACGATGTCGTGGACGGTGACGAACCGCGGGGCCGTCGTAACGGATGTCGATCGATGGGGCGACTCTGTTTACCTGAGCACGGACTCGGTGCTGGATGACGGGAAAGGAAAGCAGTATTTGGTGTTTGCGGCACCCCACGAGGGAATTCTGCAGCCAGGGCAGTCCTACACGCAGACGGTGACCTTTACCCTTCCGCCCTCTGCGGAGGGAAGCTATTACATCGTAAAGACCAACGTGGCTCCAATCGAGATCGTGTCCGACGACGATTTTGATTCCCGGACCCTCAAAGAAATCAGCGATCAGTTCCAGGCCGTATTGGTTCGCATCGAGGATCGATTCGGAAAGCCTCTGGATGAGGTGAGCAGTGAGGATCTAAACAAGTTGAGTCGGAAGGACCTCCTGGACATCCTGGTGGGGCCTGGCCAGCAAGGTGACAGGCTCGTTTTCGAAGGGCCTTGGGATAAGAATAACACCCGATCTGCAGCCAGCAAAGTGAGCAACGTGCCAGCTGACTTGACGGTGCGTGTGCTGCAAGTCCCCAGCACGGCGACTTCGGATGAAGCGATAGAGCTGAGTTGGGAAGTGAAGAATGTCGGGGCAGGGAGTGTCTGGGAAGGTACGACGCGTTGGTACGACAACATCTTCCTCTCGCCTGACCCACCGGACCGGCCGTTTGATGTGAGACGCGCCACATTCCTGGCCAGGGTGGTGCACTCGGCTACCAATCCGTTGCGGCCGGGTGACAGTTATGTCGGCCAAGCCAGCGTGACGCTCCCGCAAGGAATTTCAGGCCGTCGCTTCATCTACGTGCTGACGGACTACAATCCGGCGGATTGGAGACCTGCTCCGATTGACCACGACGCGGCAAAGCCTGGGGAGTTCCCGTCTTGGCCGGGTTTCTTTAGTCAGCGTGTGTGGGAGAACGGGGCGAATGAGAATAACATCGCTGGATCCGCTCCCATCAACGTGTTATTCCGCGAGCCAGACCTGCAGGTTGTACCTGTCTCCATCGCGGGCACGGGCATGTCCAGCGGCTATGTTGCCCTCTCCTTTAAGGTGGCGAACTTGGGGAGCAGAGCCACGCGGGTGGGTGTGTGGTTTGACCGGATCTTCATTTCCCAAGATCAGTCGTTGGACCAGTATGATCAGATGATCGGTTCGCTGCGGCATGAAGGGGTTCTCGGGATTGGAGGAGAGTACACCGTGACCACCTCCGTTCGGCTTCCCGACAACATACAGGGTGATTTCTATCTAATCGTGTTCGCGGATTCCGAGCATGGAAACTATGGCGGCTACGGTTATCCCTATCCAAGTACACAAAGTTCGCCAAGGATTACGGCTGGTGGCGATGGTGCCGTGCGGGAATACCAGAACGAGGACAACAACAGTTATGTCTCTCCGATCAAAGTCCAACTCCAGCAGTTGCCTGATCTGGTTGTTACGGAGGTTACCTCACAGCTCCGAGTTTATACGGGTGAGAGCTTCACGTTGTCCTACGGCGTGAAGAACGACAGCGTGGGTGATGTCTCGGATCGGCAGAGCGCTTGGTATGACCAGATCTACCTGTCGCGTGATCAGTATTTGGACGCTGCCAGCGATCCCTATGTGGGGCTAGTGTCTCATACCGGAGGGCTGGCATCCGCGGCGACCTACACCGTGAGCAATCAGTATCGCCTCCCGCGAGGCCTGCTGGGTGCCTACTATGTCTTCGTGGTGACCGATGTGCCGACCGGCAGCACTCCGACGACCGCGGTTTATGAAGGGTCGAAGGAAGGCAACAATGCCAGGGCAACGCTGGTCCCGATGCTGATCGAACTGCCGCCTCCTTCGGACCTGCAGGTGGTGGACCCGATCACGGTTCCCACTACGGCGGTCTCAGGCGGAGCCATCGAGATCAGCTGGAACGTGAAGAATTTCAGCACCGAGAAAGCGCAGGGTTACTGGACGGATGCGGTTTACCTGTCGACGGATGCGGTGTGGGATATTGGGGATCGCCTGGTAGGCAAGGTGGACCATGGCAGTGTGAAGTCGATGGCGACCTTGAATAGCGGTGAGAGCTATAATGCCACATTGAAGACCAGGCTTCCCGCCCTTCTGCCGCAAGGCTACCGCATCATCGTGCGCACCGACATCTATGACGATGTGAACGAGGGTGCGTTCAATAAGAACAACATGCGAACGTCCGCGGAAGCGGTGCAGGTCACTGTTGAGACCTTGGTCTTGAACGTTAGCGCCTCGAGCACCCTGACGACGGGCCAGGAAGCTCTGTTCAGAGTGCTGGTGCCAGCCGGGGAGACGCTGGAGGTGAGCCTATCCAGCTCGAATGCTTCCGCGGCGAATGAGTTGTACCTGCGGTACGAAGACCTGCCTAATTCGATCCATTACGACGCGGCTCCAACAGGGCACATGTGGGCGGACCAGGTTATTCGAGTACCCGCTACCAAGGCAGGGTACTACTACGTGCTCGCAAGGGGTGCCTCGGTGCCTGGGTCTGAGACCATCACCCTGAAGGCCCGACTCCTACCCTTTGGGATTGTCGATGTCAGCCCCGACACGGGTGGAGACGGCCGATACGTTACTTTCAAGATTACCGGAGCGAAGTTTGATCCGGCTGCGACGGTGAAGCTGATCCGTCCGCAGTTGGGTGAGTATCTGCCGGTGACATACAAGCGGGTTGACGCCACCCTGATCATTGCGGTCTTTGACTTACGCAACGCTCCGCACGGGTTGTATGACGTGCAGGTGGCGAACCCCGATGGCGCAGTCTCGCGCGTACCGTACCGGTATCTGGTGGAGAGGGCGTTGCCGCTGGATCTGACGGTGGGGTTGGGAGGACCGGCGCATCTGGATTTGGGTGAGGTTGGGTGGTATGGAGTTGGGATCTACAGCCTTACCAACGTGGATGCCCCTTACGTACACCTTGAGTTTGGAGTGCCGAGGTTGGCTGCCTCCAGCGGAGGCCTCATTCCGGGCGAAAAACTCGTGTTCCGGACCAACCTGAGCGGGAACCCGTCGGTGGTGGGAGTTCCGTGGGCTGAGCTCGATCCGGTGGTCAACCTGGGTGGTGACCTAATGGCACCCGGCTTCACCTATGACTTTGTCAACCAGGGCTACGCTGCCCTGACGTTTACGGCGGATACCTATCCTGAGCTGCGCAGACTGCTGAAGGAGGATCCTAAGTTCCTAGACAACCTGATGGGTTTTGAACTGGAGGATCTCGCTTTTAGTTTTATATCCAGGCTGCGGCAACTCCCATGACCGCTGGGGAGTATGTGACCTACCAACTGCAGCAGGCTGAGAATCTCCGCGGGCGCATCCTGAAGGACTCCGGCGCTCCACAGGCGCTGTTGGCCATGGCTGCGGATTCGAAGACTTGGGGCGAGCTCTACCTGGCCTCGCTGACCGATGCGGGTCTTCTACGACCTGAGGACGAACCGCCAACGATCCGAACGAGTGCCGAGTTCACCAGCCTGATGCATGTATTGGCAGCGGGTCTGCTTAAGGGGAAGGGCGGACAAGAGATTGTAGCTGGGGGAAACCTCCCGGCCTTCTTCCAGAAGGTGCGTGAGTGGTATGGAACTGAACCGGATGCAACCGGTGGTGGATCCTTGCCTGCAGACCCCTCGAAGTTTGATCTTGGGCTTTCGCATCCTACTCACTACGTAGCCTACACAATCACGGTTGGGGAGAGGGAGCCGCCGCCCCCGGCACCGATCGATGATCCCAACCTTGGACAGTATTTTGGAATCACGGGTGCTCGCAGCAACCTGGTAACCATGGTTGGCCCGAATGGCTTCAGCGATGCAAATCTGGTGCCTGCGGGAACACCGTTGCCTTACAGCATCCTGTTCGAAAACTCCGCTGATGCCCAGAAGCCGGTCTCGGAGCTTCGCATTCTGCAGCAGTTGGATTCGAACGTGGACATGAGGTCCTTCAAACTTGGGGATATCCGTCTGGGTGACGTGGTGATTCACCTGCCTGGTGACCGCGCGGCATTCACCGGCGAATTCGACTTTGTGGAGAGCCGCGGAATCATCGTGCAGGTCAGCGCCGGGGTGGACATCACCACGGGGATTGCTTCCTGGGTCATCACCGCGATTGACCCGTTGACCGGATTGCCGGCGCAGGATTCCAGCATTGGGCTCCTGTTCCCGAACAAGGACCGTACAGAACAAGGGTTGGTCAGCTACAGCATCAAAGCCACACCCGAGGCCCAAACGGGGGATGTGATCGAAGCGACCGCACGTGTGATCCTCGACGCGAATGCACCCATCGACTCAGCGGTTGTAAGCAATACCTTGGACGCGGTGGCGCCAACAACGACGTTGGTGGTTCAGGATTTAGGCCGGGGCGGATACTCGCTGTCCTGGAAGGCCGTGGATGACTCTCTCGGTTCAGGAGTGGCCTCTTACTCCGTCTATGTATCGGTGAATGGCGGTTCTTACGTGGCTTGGAAGTCCGACACGACAACCACCTCAGGAATCTACGAGGCCGGAGGGACGAACACTGCGTCCTTCCTCGTTCTGGCCCTGGATCGCGCTGGAAACCAAGAGGTTCCTCCCGCCGGTATTCGGCTGCCGAGCAGCGGAGCCAAAGTGAACCTGGGCGGAATCCCGGTCGCACCTGAACCCTCGAGTGAATCGAACCCAGCCGCCACGGTGGTGACTGTCCCGGCGAGTAACCTGATTTACCTGCGCGCGTTGCAGGGCATCGCCGGGTCGCAGCCAACCGACCATCCCTCGTCATTCAACGTGATCCTGGAGCCTTTCAGTGCCCAGGCGTTTGCGTGGTCTGTTCCGGGATCTGGGGCTTCCATTGGCCCGTTGGGGATTGCCTTCTACCCGGATGGGGAGCGCGTATTGGTCAGTGGGGGGGCAGGTCGAAACGCTCTGTATCGTTTCTCACTGACGGGAGGGGAAGCCTCGACCGTGTTGGCCACGTTGGATGTGCCGGTCTACGACATGGGTTTTGACGAGAATGGCTACCTGTGGGCGACCACCGGTGGTGGTCCTCTCGTTCAGCTGGATCCAGGCACGGGTGAGATCCTTGCTCGTTACGGGGATGGCGTGGGACTTGGTCTCGCGGTGGATCCAAATAGTTCCAAGATCTTTGTATCGACCGGCCGAGGAGTGGAGAGCTTTGATCCTCAAACGGGAACTTTCGACGTGTTCTCTGAGACGCGCGTCCATGGTTTGGCGTTCGCGCCTGATGGCACCCTTTGGGGGACCACTTGGCCCTACAACGGCGAGGTGGTGCGGTTTAACCGGATCGGGCGGGCAGAGACGGTGTTGGAGTTTGCTCAGCCAGCGGGAGGCTTGACGTTTGGGCAGGCAGGCACAGCGCTCGAAGGACTACTGTTCGTGAGTTTTGCCGAGGGCGGCGACCTTGCTATGGTGGATTTGGCGAGCCTGGGAAGCGTTATGATCGCCAGCGGTGGATCGAGAGGCGATTTCCTGCATGTGGGGCCCGGTGGACGGCTCTTCGTGACCCAGTCCAACCAAGTAGACGTGTTCCTGCCTGTGGTCCCCCCGCGCGTCTTGAGTCTCAATCCGCTTCCCGGGGCATCTATTTTGCCCGTGGTGAACAAGGCGCGGGTCACCTTCACTGCCGATATGGCGCACGACGACTCGGCTGGTTCGGTGCTTCAGTTCGCGAACTACTCCTTGAAGGACATTGCCTCAGGGCAGGGCATTGCCATCAGTGGAGTGGCTTACGACTCCACCTCGCGTTCCGCCGTCCTCTCGTTCGAGGGATTGCCTGCGGGCGAATATGAGTTGACCGTCTCGGGTGCGGTGCGCAGCCAGGTGGGCGCCAAGATGGAGACTGACTATCAGGCTAGTTTCGTGGTCATGCAGGAATTTCCCTCGATCATACCTGTTTTCACGAATATCCGTACCGACCATACTTTCGGGACGATCACCATGGAGGTGACGATCACAAATACCGAAAGCTACGCCATTCTGTCGCCGATTCGGATTGTTTTCGACGGGCTTGCCCTTGAAGGCGGAGGGGTGACCCTTGAGGGACGTGACGGGGCTTCCGGCGACGGGCATCCTTATGTTCAGTTGGAGCCCAAGAATGGAAGCAGCCTGGCCGTTGGTGAGAGTTGCGCGACGACCATCACCCTCAGCAATCCTTTAGGAGTAACCTATGTGCTGCGTCCCCGTGTGTTGGCGGTCGTTCCGCCCAACTTGCGGCCTGTGTTTACGAGCACGCCCAGCCTCTCCGCCAAGGTGGGAGAGAAATACGTTTATGGAGCTCAGGCGACGGACTCCGATGGCTCGATCCGTTCGTTCCTTTTGATTGCTGGGCCGACGGGAGCCATGCTGGATATGGCTTCCGGGGTGCTTACTTGGACTCCCGCCGCGGGCGATTCCGTCTCTGCCTCCTTCGCTGTGCGGGTTTACGATAACCGCGGCGGCTTCGCCACGCAATCGTGGGCGGTTGGCGTGGAGGGAGGCAACCATGCGCCCACCTTTGCCGCGCTGGCGAACCTCTCGGCCAAGGAAGGCGAACTGGTGCAAGTCTGGCCCGTGGCTTTGGACGCCGACGGTGACAGCTTGATCTACTCGGCCGATCACCTGCCGCCTGGCGCGGTGTTCGATCCTGTGGAGAAGGTGCTTACGTGGAGGCCGGGCTACTTGGATGCGGGCATTTACCAGGATGTGACCCTGACGGTCAGTGACGGCCGTCAGTCCGTATCGCGGTCGTTTAAGATCGTCGTGGAGAATGTCAACCAGGCTCCGGTGTTCGGGACTTTGCCTTCGCCGACGATTCTGGAGAATGAGCATTTCCGCTACGAGATCCTGGCGACCGACTCGGACAAGGACGCCATCCGGTATAGCTCTCCCAACCTGCCGCTGGGGGCCACTTTGGCGCCGGAAACCGGCGTACTCGACTGGACTCCCGGATACAGCCAACACGGGGTCTATGACCTTCGGATCCTTGCGAGCGACGGAAAGGGTGTGACGGAGAAAGTGATGCACTTTGAGGTGCTGAACGTGAACGGACCGGTTCGGATGGTGCCGGTGGACGCCTGGGCAGTCTTTGAGGGACAGGCTCTGACGATTCGACTACAGGCCTTGGATCCGGATCAGCCGACAGGCGAGTCGTATCAATTGCCTGACGGAACCCTGGTGCAAGAGGGTACGGAGCCGGTTCTCAGTTGGACTCATTCCTCGCTTCCGAGTGGAGCCGCTTTTGACACCGCCACTCAGCTGTTCCGATGGACACCTGGATTTGCGCAAGCCGGATCCTACCAGGTGACGTTCCATGTTGCCGATAACGGCGATGGGACTGGCACGGCGACGAACGATCAGGCCACCCTCGTCATCACCGTGTTCGATACCAATGCTCCCCCGGTGGTTCAAGTGATCGGAAACAAAGAAGTTGAGGCTGGCAAACAGTTGGAATTCCTGGTGCGAGCGACTGATCCCAACGGTACGGTTCCCGTGCTTTCCATCGTGGGCCTGCCCGAATTTGGTACGTTCAAGGATAACGGGGATGGGACGGGCCTGATACGGGTGAGCCCGGGCATGAGCGACCGTGGGAGCTACACTGTCACCGTTCGGGCTACGGACGATGGGAACGGGGTCGCGGCGGCCGCCCTCAGTGGGGAGTACACCTTCATTCTGACCTCCAAACTGGAGAATGCACAACCGGTACTGAGCTACATTGGAGACCGAGTCGCGGTGGTTGGGGAAGCATTGGTTTTCAAGGTGACCGCCTCTGATCTGGACCAAACCGTCCTGAACTTCTCCGGGGCGAATTTACCGGTTGGCGCTACCCTGATTCCATCCACACTTTTTGGCGTTGCCGAATTTCGCTGGACCCCGACGGCTGCTGATCTGGGAGCCCGGACGATTACTATCAGAGTGACCGATGACGGCAACGGGGTTTCTGCCAAGGCGCTTTCGGATAGCCTGGAGGTTCGCTTGACGGTCCGTGCGGCGAACACCGCACCCGTCCTGCCAGTCATGCCCGCGCAGTTCCTGAAGGAAGGGGAGACCCTGAGCTTCAAGGTGACAGCGCAGGATGATGACGGAGACAAGCTCTTCTTCGGCGCGAGCCAGTTGCCGGCGGGAGCAAAGCTGGATCCATCCAGCGGCACGCTGACTTGGCAGCCCGGCTATCTGCAAGCGGGGAGTTACAGCATCAAGGTGGAAGTGTCCGATGGTAACAAGACTGCGCTCCAGACCCTCTCCGTCTCGGTGGGCAATGTCAACCGGCCGCCTGTGATCAGCCCGATCCTGCCAGTGACCACCTTGGAGGGCCTAGTCACCAACTTCCAGGTGAGTGTGGGTGATCCCGATGGAGACGGCACCGCTTTGTCCGTTGCGGGCTCCTTGCCCTCAGGTGCTACGCTCGACGCGAAAACGGGAGTCTTCTCCTGGACGCCGGACTACACCCAAGCTGGTGCTTATGGGGTGCGGTTTGTGGTGACCGACACCAGCGGGGCTTTTGCCTTCTTTGACGCGCAGATTCAAGTGACCAATGTCAATCGAGCCCCGACAGTGCCCCGTATCAGCAGCCGGGTGGTCCTGGTAGATCAGTCGTTCAGCCTCGACTTCAAAGGTCTGGATCCTGATCCAGGCACCGACCTGACTTACACCTTGACAGGCCTGCCTGTCGGGGCGTCGTTCGATGGCAATTCCGGCAAACTGACGTGGACGCCCACGGGTGTACAGCAAGGGACTTACAATCTGAGGGTCGTGGTGAGCGATGGCGAGTTGACGGCTAGCCAGACATTGCAGTTGGTCGTCTCCCGCGAGGCGATTGCGCCTCATGTTCGGCTGGAGACAACGCCATCGTTTGCGGTTCTGCCCGGCCAGTCGGTCTGGATCCAGGCGACGGCTTCGGGCATTGCTGACATCGCGGCTGTATCGATCAGGTTGGACGGGGAGTTGCTGACGCTGGACTCCTTTGGCCGGGCTTCCTTTGTGCCGGCTGAGCCTGGTCAGTACCACATCGTGGCGACTGCGGTCGACATTGATGCGGTTTCAGCGACGGTGGAGAGTGATCTTCTGGTGCGAGATCCTACGGATCTCCTGCCTCCGGTGCTGCGAATGGATGGGCCGCTGCAGAGCTCGATCCTGCATGGCGATTTCGAGATTACGGGGGCGGTGCAGGACACGAATCTTCTGGAGTATAGGGTGGGCATAGCGCGGCATGGCACCTCCGAAGTGAGGACTTTGGCGATGGGGAATTCCAGCGTCGAAGGAAGACTGGCGCTTCTCCGCGCTGGGGACTATGCGAATGGAATCTATGTAATCACACTGAGTGCCACGGATATCGGAGGACGCAGGGATAGCATCGTACGGGTGGTGGAGATCAGTTCGAGCACCTCGACTGGGGCTCAGGTCGCGGTTACCGATGGGAGTTATGTTCTCAACGGATACACCTTGGAGATTCGGCGGAGTTATTCCTCTAGGGAAGCGACTTCGGGCGGCCTGTTCGGGAATGGTTGGAGCTTCATCGGTCTGGAGCCTGACTTTGCGAGCAATGCACCGTTGACAGGAGAGGAAGGTCTCGGTGTGTATGCCCCATATGCGGAGGGGACGCGGGCTTATGTCACGGGGCCGGACGGGAAACGGGTTGGCTTCACCTTTGCGCCTACGGCGGTGGCCGGACCTGGGGTTGCGCTCTATCGGCCGGCGTGGAGTGCGGACGAAGCGACGGGATACCGTCTGGAGACGGTGGACGTGTTGCTGGAGAAGGCGGGAGGCGCGTTCTACCAGGTTGGAACTGGCTTGCCGTACAACCTGACCAAGGGCGGTTGGGGAGAGATCGATTTCTCGCTCATCGCGAGTTCGGGAGCGCGGTTTGACTACTCCGTGAAGGATGGACTCCGCCGGCAAACCAGTGCCTCCGGCGTCGTGCTGTCCTGGAGCGAAAGTGGAGTGGTGGCGGCCAATGGGGATCGGCTCCAGTTCCAGCTCGACCGTGCTGGGCGGGTAAGCGGGATGGCCGATAGCCGGGGTGCGTTGCTGACTTACGACTATGATAACTCTGCGTGTCTCATCCTGACGAATAATCTCAAAGCCGGTTCCAAGTCGTTCTATGGATATGACGAGACCAGCCTTCGCCTCGGGACAGTTATTCAGGACACGGGTAGCTTCACGCTCCAGTATGCCTCCGACGGTACATGGCTTGGAAACACGGCTATTGACGCTTTCCTTGGGGTATCGCAGCAGTACCTTGGAACCATCCGCAACGATTCGTTTACCAGCCTTGGCCAGGCCAAGCGTTATGCGTTCGTGGTAACGGAGAGCGAGTTTGCCAGTGCTTACGGTGGCGAGTTGATTCTGGGTCTTGAAGTCGAGAGCAGTGGAAGTGGGCTGACCGAAATTGCCACGATGTCCGGGGCCGAGCGGTTGGAAGGGAGTAGTGAGACGCGGCGGAGTCGTGCCCTCTACCGAATTAGTGCCCCAGGTGTGTATGTTGTTGAGGAGAAGGCGACCGGCAGTGGGGCTGTTGCGGGTTACACCCTCGAGGTATTCCTCGCTGGCGATACGAACAGCGACCGGCGTGTTGATGGAACGGACGCAGTGGCGGTGCAGGGAGCTCAGGGGAAAGTGGTGGGGAGCGCCGGCTATACCCGCGCGTTGGACGCGAACCGGGATGGACGGATCGACGGCTTGGACCTATTACTCGTGGGACGAAATAGCGGCTTCAAGGCCAACCAGGCTCCTTCGACTTTCAGCGGGACGGTGACAACGCACACTGGACTTCGCGCGGCTGTGCCGCTGTCCTCTCTGGTTCAGGATTTCGAGGGTGACCGTTGGCATTTGTTGTTGGGTGGAGCCAGCCATGGGACGGTGTTGCTGGGGGCAGATGGGAAGACGGCCATCTTTGAGCCTGAGCTTGGGTACTCCGGAGTTGCCTCCTTCACCTTCAGCGTCACGGATGGGTATCGGGTCTCGGAACCCTCAACCGTCACCGTCACGGTGAGTTCATCGCCTCTTCTTCGCATTACTCTTACGCCGAGGCATCCTGCCATGATCGCAGGCCAGAGTTCGAAGCTTACCGTGCTGGGTGACTTTGCGGATCAACTGGGGGTTGAGTTGCCCGCCTCCTACGTGTCGTACAGTTCGAGCAACGCGTCGGTGATGACCGTGACGACCGAGGGCAGGCTTTTGGCACTGGGCGATGGAGGAACGACGCTTGTCGTGAGCAAAGGTCCGTTGCACGATGCGACTGCCGTCCTGGTGGGCACCCCCGTGAGCGACGCGGACCGTCTGTTGCTAGCTGGCGGCCTCAAGATCGCCTCCGATTCCTACACGATCTCCACGGGTGGTGGCACGCAGAGTCTGTTCGTGATTGCTCCCGATGGCTCGGATCTGACTTTGGGTTCCGCTGGTACGATCTACACCAGCACCAACGATGAGATCGGCACCGTCAGCGCAGATGGCCTGATCACCGGGCTGACGGAAGGAACCTTCGAGGTCATCGTCACCCAGCGATTCGTCGAGAAGACCATTCGGATCACGGTGGTATCGCCCCAATCGCAGGGTCAAATGATTGGCGTGTTGGGCGGAATGGTCCGGAACGCCGATGGTTACCAGGTTGCATTGCCCGCGGGGGCGTTGGAGAAGGATACTGCGATTTCAATTCAGAAACTCGAAGCCTCGGAGTTGGGATATGCGTTGCTTCCGGGGATGAACTTTGCGGCTGCCTTCCGGTTGGAAGTCGGCACGGTGCCCCTGGCGAGGCGAGCTCAACTAGGTGTCCCGGTCCTTGGTCTGGCGGCGGGCACGGAGGTCATCTTGTACCGCATGGGTACGGTGCCGGGAGTGGATGGTACGTCGCAGAAGGCGTGGATCCAGACGGAGTATGGAGTGGTGGGAGCGGACGGTCTGGTGCATACGGGAACCCCTCTGCCTACGACTGGCGTGCGCAAGTCGGGCGACTACCTGGTTAGTTTTGTGGTGCCGGGCAGCTTGGGCAGCATCCGCGGCACTGCGACGCTGCAGAATCCAGTCTCGGAGATGAGCAGCGCCTTCTATGTTCAGATGCAGCCTTCCACCGGCGGAGGCGCTGGTCTTTCCTTTGGCTTGGGAGTCGCCATAGCGATTGAACTGAGTTACGACGTTGGGTTCCGGTTAATCGATGCGGAGATTCAGCGCATCTTCGACTACATCGCCATGGTCGTGCCGCGCTCGTGGCAGATCTACCATTGCGAGACGATCATCGATACGCCGGCTCCGGTCTTCACCTCGGAACTAGTCGAAGTGTTGGCGGACAAGACCGTGGAGGTTGACGTCGTGTTGCCCAACAAAGTCCTGCCGACCGATCATCCGAGCAAGCCGGCTGTGGTGACCCGGGTTCGCTACGCGTTTGAGGATCTAGGCGCGGGGGTGCAGGGGGTGGTCCAACTCACGGTGGAGCGGTTGCTCTGGGATAAGGCTCCCGAGGGGCTTGGGTCCAAATTGGAGGACGTGGAGGTATCCTTTACACTTTCAGGAGCCACGGGAGGGATCTCGGGGACCGGCGACTCACCCGTGATCAAAGTGGCTGGGAAGGATCTGGTCTACGACGCAGGTTCGAAGGTTCTCAAGGTGCCTGTTCCTTTGGGGGTCACGGTAGGCATTGCCGACATCAAAGTGTTGCGACACCAGAACGCGTATGTGCCATCGGATGACGGATCGCGAATGGTGTTGAAGGAGCGGGTGGTTCAGAGTAAGGCGGTTCGGGTGCCGGTGGAGAATCGATATGTGTTTGCCGCGCTGAGCAGTGAGAACAAGATCATGGTGGTAGATACTCGGAATCCCGAGCCTTCCGCGGTGCTGAGGATGACCGTATTCGCTGGGAGTCCCCGGGCGCTCACCCTGACGATGGATCTGACTCGCGTCTACGCCACAATTCAGGGACAGAACGAGGTGGCCGTTTTTGATGCCGTGGGGCTGCAACCGTTGGATGTCGACATGACGACTCCGGAGGTCGATACCATTCAGTTGCCGGAGGGCGCGAATGCCTTCTGGGTCGCCTCCGATTCTGCAAACGAGTACCTCTTCGTGACCGATGAGCAGGTGGGCGCGGTGTACGTGATCGACATCATGCCTTACTCGAAGTCCTATCACCAGGTGGTTCAGACTGTTTACGTGACGCCTGCTCCCAGCGGTCTGCGCGGCATTGCGGTGGATGCCGACGGCACCAAAGTGTACATGGCGGCACCGGACTCGGTGATGTTTGGCAGGCCCGGCTATACGGCTGAGGGACAGATCCTGGTGTGCGAGATCGACCGGACCAAGCGTGAGGAGCCGCTAAAGCAAGTGGCGGGTTTTGTGGCGGGCAACGAGCCCTATGGAGTGACCGCAGGCTCTCGTTCCGGGCAGATCGTGTTTGCGAATCGGCAGACGGATGGGCAGGGTTTTGGATCGGTTTCAGGTATCTTGGAACAGTTTGCGGCGATGAATCTGGGGATTCCGACGGATGCGTTCGACGTGAACAATGCCATCGCCGCGGCGGTGCTGCCTGATGGAAGTTATGCATTCGTGACCGCTTTCAACCGGTTTATGGAGGGTCTTCCCTCCCACGATCCCAACATTCGGCCGTTCACCGCTGGCGGAAATATCGGTATCGTAGTGGATCCGTTTGGGAGTCCCAAACTGGTGGCGGCCACGATCATGGTGCCGTTGAGCTTCCCGGACAACCTGGTGTTGTCGCCGGACGGCAAGAAGCTCCTCGCGGGTTATCGCGGGGGGCTGGATCGGGGGATCTATGTGTACGATGTGGAGAAGTTGATTGCCACGGTACGCAGCACCGACGCGGAGACGCTGAGCCGGATGCCCTTGGACAAGATCAACCCCGAGGTCTTTATCGGCAAGATTGATACGGGGATGGGGCGTCCGCAGGGGTTGACTTCGAGACTCAGTATTGGGGCTGACCTGACCGTGAGCTCCTTTACGAACGACGCGGTCGAACCAGGGCAGGAGGCGGTGTTGAATTACAGCGTCTCGATGCCGCCTACTTGGAAGCCTGACGGGTCTACTTGGTCCGAGCGGATCTATCTGGTGAACGATTCTGGCTACAGCCGGTTGCTGGCAGAGAACTTCTACAGCGAAACAGGGAAGAGGAACATTAAGCTGACCATCCCATCGGTGGGCGTCGATAGTGATCCGGGGTCGGTGAGTGTGGATCTTGTGAATAGCGGTTTGCGATGGGAGGTGCGGCTCGACGAGAGCGATGGCCTTCTCGAATCGAACGAAGCAAACAACAAATTCACTGCGGCGATTCGCCTGCAGCTGCCTAACCTGTTTGTGGCTAGCATTGACCGGCCCTGGCTATGGTTTGATGAGGCTAGCCGCACGTTCCAGGTTATCAGTGACAAGAGCGAGTTGAATTATGTGGTGAAGAACGGTGGTGATGGGCGAGTGCCGTTGGGAGTTCAATGGGCCGAGGAAATTTGGATCGGTACCGATCAGGACTATGGCGCAGCGAACGACATTGCTGCGGGTGTTTGGCACCTGCGGGTGAAGGTGCTCAAAGACACTTCGGAGTTCAGTGGCTCCATGATGCCGGGAACTGAACGGGTGAGAAATGCTTCCATCGACTTCAGCGGGATCGTGGTGCCAAAAGGGATAGACCCAGACAAGCTGGTTTGGGTGGTCGCGGTGGACACGGTGGCGAAGACGGGGGGCTCGTCTCCAACCAAGGAGATGGAGAAACCGACCAGTGGCGATGTGGCCGAGCAGCCGGCTGGGACGAAGATTGCAGAGCGAAAGGACGGGGACAAGGGCGGAAAGGTCGACAACATTGAGACGAGGAACACCCCGGTGGGCAGCACCAACCCGCTACGGTTTGAGCCTGCGTCCGGATGGAAGGTGAAACCTGGCGAAGACAACGTAGCCTCCAGTGATCCGATGACGCAAATCAAGGTCGGGTTCGAGCCTGAGGCAGGGTCGGCTTTCAAGCCCCTCTTTGTGGTCACGGGTGCCGTCAAAGTAACCATGGGTAAGAAGGGTGGATTTGCTGGTTCCGTTCTTCTGAGTGGCAAAGCGTTTTCGGCGGATGATCCTTCTCTGGCGCTTTGGGATGGAGAGGTCTCATTCCGCTTTGGAGCGGATGGCAAACTGGAAGTGCTGGGACGGCCGCTGCTCGGGGAGTTGAAGGGATTTGTCAAGCTGGGTGGGGTGGAGTTCTCGCGGATCGGTGAGATTGGCCTGGCCCTGAAAGGCAGTGCGAGTCCCGACGGCAAGACTGCTGACAAGGATTCCTATCCCGGGGAGCTTTACATCAACCCGTTAGTCCTGAAGCTTCCGGAGGGCTTTGGGGCGGGAGCTGGCTCCGAGATCGACATTAGCCGAAAACTGTCGGAGAGGGTGGCCAATGTGATCATCCTACAGAGCGGAGGGCGAGTTGCCTTTGCGGCGGAGGCTCTTGGTTTGAAGGGGATTTCTTTCAAGCTGGATGGCTTCATCATGGAGCCATCCAGCATTATGCTCGTGGGCGAGCGTCTCGATGCTAGCAAGGCCAGCGCCGCTGGGTTTGACTCTTACCTCACCCTGTCTGGGTTCTTTAAACTCCCGCAGTTTGCAGACTCTTTGGTCGAGCTGAAGATCTCGTCCACTCGTCTCGAGGACTTGAAGTCGCCGAAACTAAGCCCTCATTTCCTCATCACCCCGAACGGAGGCGGATCCCGGATCGAGATGACCGGTGTCTTGAACATTCTGAAGATCAAAATCAATAAGGAGTGGCTCCTGGGCAGCATTAGCATCATCGTCAACGGGAAGACCGATGGCACATGGGAAGTGTTGGGGACGGCCAAAGGCGGCGACAACACCGACAAGGTTTGGTTTGAGTTTACTTTTGAGAAGGTGACGGAAGGCACGGACAAGGTGATCAAGTGGACCTTGAAGCCTACCGAGAAGAATCTGAAGGTGATGGGAATCGACTTCATCACCGATGTGAAAGTGACCTTTGTTCCGGACCGCAACACCAAGGATTCGGATCTGTGGGATCCGCAATTTGAGATGTCGGGGAGGGGAGATCTTCCGGCTGGGCTGATTGGGGAAAAGAAGGACGTCGATCCGGAGCTCGATATTATTGTTCCTGACAAAGATGGGCAACGGCTGTTGATCAACGAAGAAGGCATCTACACTGCGGACAAGAAACCGATCAAGTCCAAGAGCATTGCCAAGGCGAAGGCATTCAAGAGCCTGGAGTGCAAGATCGAGGACACTTCGATCGAATTTGTGTTGGATACCAAGGAGGATGAGTACGGCGCCATCTTCCGGGCCAAGATCACCCTGGAGACACTCTATGCGACGGACGAGGGCTTTAAGACTCGCCAGGTGATCATCGACTTCACCGGTAAGGACAAGTATGTGAAGTTGACCAACAAGGGGTTCGTGGTGGTAGGCGAGATTACTTTCACGGGACCGTTCTTTATCACCAAGGATGGCTCCTATCGCATTTTGGACATCAAGCTGACTGTCGACACATCCGATCCTGAGAAGCCGATGCTCAAGGGGGAGACCAAGCTGAAGGCGCCGGAAGCGGAGGAACCGTACGAGGCGAGCCTTACGATCACGCCGACCAATGCCCAGCTGGAACTTACCAAGAAGGATCACGTACTCAAGTTCCAGCTGGTGGGTTTTGAAGTGACGGTCAAGGGCTTGCGGTTGGTGCTCGATCGCAACAGCGACGATGACAATGCCTGGGATCCGGAGCTGGCGCTGCAAGGCGAGATGAAGTTGCCGGAAAAGTTGACGGGTGGCCGGAAGATCGTGATCAAGATCGGGGCAGACGCGCCGGCTGACGAGGCGGGCGACGGATCGACCGGATCTGACAGCCCCAAACTCGCTGAAGAAGGCGGTGATGAAGAGGAAGCCAAGGAACCTGCCAACGAGATTCTGGTGAACAGCGACGGCATTGAGATCACGGGAGGCGAAGTGGTTTTTGCGTCCACGGAGACCTTCCTGTTGCTGGGCAAACTGGAGGTAAAGGCCACTGACGCTAGGCTGAAGTTTGTCTACACCAAGGACGTCAAGAAAGTGACCTTGGGCGGGAAATTTGAGATTCCGGCGCTGAATGGAGCGGTGGTGGATATGACCAAGGATCCCGAGACGGGAGAGGAGCGTGGGGTCACCATCCAGCTCTTTGATGGTGTTGTGAAGTACCAGGCGAACGCGAAGCTGACCGTGGACAAGATTGATCTCAAAGCTGGCTGGAGTTTCCAGAAGATCGTCTTTGAGGTGAAAAAGGACTTTGACGGCAAGGAAACCGAGGTTACGGGTGAGACCGAATTGCACAGCCCGGACAAGGATAGCATGAAGGTGAAGCTGGCCTTCAAGAATGGGCGCCTGGACTATGTTGAGTTTGGCAAGGAGGAAGGCGTCAAGCTGGGAATGTTCGGCGTGGAGATCGTTATCAAGTGGGCCAAGTTCATTCCCGATGTGAATTCGGAGGATAAGGATCTTTGGGATCCGAAGCTGGAATTGCAGGGGTCAATCACCCTCCCGGAGAAATTTGGGAAACTGGTGGGCGGCGGCAAGATTACCGGCGAGGTGGAGGGCAAGAACAAACTGGTGATCAACGAGCGCGAGGTTTATCTCACGGGTGGAAGCATCACTTTCGGTACCGTCAAGTTCAGCCTGTTCAACGTGATCGAGGTCGAGGGTCGTAATTTGAAGCTGACTTACACCCGCGACAAGGCTAGCGACAGCTTCGTCATTACGGGTGTGCTGGGGGTTACGATTCGCAGCTTCACCGCCACGGCTGACTTTGCGGAGGAGAAAGGGAACTACATCGAGATCGTACGCAAAGGGGACACCAACGAGGTGAACCTCAAGGGTAAGATCGAGATTGGTAAGATTGAGATTGTCCCGGGCGCTTGGATTCTCGAGAAGGTTGCGTTGGAGATTGACACCAAGGCTAAGAAAGTGACTGGGACCGGTTCTCTGACCTTCCCGCCAGGGATTACCCTGGAGGCGACCGTGGGCTTCTTTGAGTCGAAGCTGAACACCGTTGGTTTGAAGATTGAGAACATCACTCCTCCCATAGCTTTGGGAACCACCGGGGCGTTCCTGTACGGCATTGGTGCCCAGATTGACAACATTTCCGATCCCAAAGCTCCCATCAAGATTACCGGAACCATCATTCTGACTGCCGGCCCAGCCATCCACATTCCGCTGCCGTCCATGCTGGGCGGTCCGATCGATGGCACGGCGCTTGGGTTGGATATCACCGTGACGTTGAGCAAGGATGGGATTGAGGGAAGCGGCGAGGCGGTGGTCGTCGGCAACATCAAGTCGGGCTCTCGTAGCGGGTTGGCGGTCGGTTCGCTCGGCGTCGGGATCAACTGGAAGTATGGGACATTCTATATCACGGGAACCCTGAACTTCCTATTTGGCACGATTATCGAGACGGGCAAATTCAACATTAGTACCGGATCTGGGTTCAGGATTGATGGATCCGGGTCGGCTACCGTCCGGATTCCGGATGCAGTTCCGATCATTGGTGGGTATTCTGTCGGGAGCGGCAACGGGCTATTACACTTCTCAGTTCCTGGTGGCTACGTGGCGGGCTGGGGTGTGGCGGAGATACCCATTTACGGGAAGATGGTGCTTGGTATCCAGGTGAACATGGATGGTTCCTGGAGGCGGTTGGGTGTGGAAGAGGTTGGAGCGCTGACTGGTTCCAAGTTGACTGCGGCTCTGGCGCGTTGGTCGGTCATGCCGCACCTGCCGACGTTGATGGCTGGTGAGGTGGCAGGCACTTTTGACGTGCAGGCTGGAACCAAAGTGCTGTTGGCGGGAGCTAGTTGGGACAACAAGGATGCCACTCCCGGCCCGTTGTTTATCCAGAAACCTGACGGCACGCGAATCTCGGAGGCGGAGTTTGCTGCGAACGGCATGGCGGTGGTGAACGACCTGAGTGGGTTGGGCAGGCGAACGGTGGTGATCCAGAGCCCATCCGCGGGACTCTACCGGCTCATCCTTTCGAATGGATCGGAATTGGGAAGCGTGCAGTTTAGCGCCTTGCGCGAGTCGCCTTTTGTGCCGCCGACCATGACCGTCACCAATCCCTCGAGCACAGTGGCGGGCCCGGAGGTGTCCATCGATTACCAGGCGTTCTCTCCCGGTAACGAGGCGAAGGTCTATCTGTTCTATGATACGGACAACGTGGGATATGACGGAATCAGCCTTGGCGATGCCTTGGCGGAGAAGGATGGACCAGGATCTTACACATGGAACGTGTCCAACCTGCCTGCGGGCGACTACTTTGTCTACGGGGTGATCCTGGCCGAAGGGCAGGTGCCCGTCTATTCCAAGTACTCGAGCGGCAAAGTGCACGTCGGTGCCAACCCAACCGTGACCCTAAGTGGATCTGTCTACCTCGACTCGAATGGAAACCGGGTCCGTGACGTAGGCGAGACGGGCCTGAAAGGATGGCGGATTTTTGCCGACGCGGACGCCGACGGAGTGCTGGACCCGTCCGAAACGGTGGCTCTTACCGACGAAACCGGGGCCTACCTGCTCACCGTGGAGTCCCGTCAGAGTTATCAGATCACCGTTGAGGTTGCCGCTGGGTTTGCTGTGACCCAGCCGAATCCGGCGAACTACTCCTCCTATCCGGTGGATACTCTTCCCGGGGCGCCAATGACCTCCCTGGACTTCGGCATGTTCCAGAGCGGCATGGTGAGCGGTATCCTTTACCTGGATCGAAACGGAAATGGTTCTCGGGATGCGGAAGACACGCCGATGCCCGGGATTCCGGTGTTACTGGATGTCAATGGGAATGGCGCAGCGGATGCGGGTGAGTTGAGCGTGGTGTCCGCAGTGGACGGTTCTTACCGGTTTACGGGGGTCGCGGCTGGCGCTTACACCGTGGTGCCGTTGCTGGAGGCGAATTACTCGACCCAAACCAGACTGGTGACGGTGGGTTCCGGTGGGGTGTTCGGATCCGTGGATCTTGGTAGCTATGTGCTAGGATCGCTGCGCGGAACGGTCTACTTGGACAGGAACAGCGATGGTTTCAAGGCGACTGACGAATCGGGTTTGGGCGGCGTGACGGTATTTCTCGACGCGAACGGGGATGGACTCCTCAGCAGTAGCGAGTTGGTGACCCGCACGTCGAGCGCGGGAGAGTACGTGTTCGAGGGGTTAGGTTTGGGCTCGTATATTGTACGCCAGCTGAGTGAAGGCGGGCTCGAACTGGTAGTGCCAACGAATGGGAAGTATCAGGCGGAGGTAAGCACCAGTGGAATGGTCGTTTCAGGCCTGGACTTTGGCAACCGTGCTTTGGGTTTGTACAACGGGGGATTCGATCAAGCCAACTCTGCGAAGCCCGACTTCGGCTGGGCGACCAGGGGATCGGCGGTGGTGGTGTCGGGCGAGGGCGTGCTCAACAGCGGAGGCGAGCAGCTGAGTCAGTTCTCGCAGACATTCTTAGTGCCTGCCAACACCCTTGCCTTGCGGTTTACGCTGGTCAGTGCGCAGCTGAGCGGGACCGCCAGCGAGTCACCCACCGCATTTGAGGTTGCGCTGGTTTCCTCGAGCGACCTCGGACAGACCATTGCGTCTATTTCGGAGTTTACCCGCACGGACGCGACGGTGAATCTGCAGTCGGACGGGAGTCTGAGGTACAGTTCGAACGTCAAAGTGGCAGGCGCGGGTGCTTCCGGGCAAGCCTTTGAGGTGACACAGCCGGTGAAGGTTGAGATCGATCTTCGTAAGGTCCCGGCAGGTTCCGTCGTGACCCTGTTCTTCAACCTGGTGGGAACGAAAGCGGGCAGCCGGGTGGTGGTGGATCATGTCGCCTTCGTTTCCGCGTCTTCCTTGGAATTCGATTTGGCATCGGGAAGCGATTCTGGCGTCAAGGGGGACAGGATTACCAACATTGGCTCTGTCGGCCTGACCGGCGGTACGGGGCCCAACCAAGAAGTACTCCTGGACTTGGATGGGGATGGGTTCGATGACGGGCGCGCGGTGGCAGACGTGAACGGGGAGTTCGGTTTCTCCAACGTTGGGCTGAAGGCGGGCGAGAACTTGATCCGCATGCAGATCACGAATGCGACCGGGACAGTGGTGGCCTCGCGAACCATCGTCCTCGACCAAGTGGCGCCGAAGCTTGTCGATTTTGTGATCGTTGATGGGCAGCTGCAGAGGTCCATGGTTACGAACCTTCGATTGGGCTTTGATGAGGATGTGTCCGCGAGTTTGTCCGCAAACAACCTTGTACTACAAAACACGACGACTTCCGTACCGGTGGACGCTGCAGCTCTCCAGCTCCAGATGGAGGCTCAGAACCGAGTTCGGATTGTCTTCTCGACCCTTCCGGGGGGATCGCTCGTTGACGGCAATTATGTCTTCCAGCTGACTGCTGCGGGGATCACCGATGCCGCTGGGAACCAGTTGCAGGTGACGCTGCCCGGAGGGTCCAACGGCGTCTTTAGTTCGTCCTTCTTCCGGTACTTTGGCGATATCGATGGCGATCGTGACGTTGACTTCTATGATACCTACTGGTTCCGAAGGGCCCACTCGTCGTCGGTTGGAGGTGCCAACTATGCCGCGGCGTTTGACGTCAATTCGGACGGCACGGTTGGCTCAGCGGATCTGTCCGCGTTCCGTGGACACTACATGACCCGCTTGCCTGAGTCGGGGAAGAGCCTGGTAGTCTCCGCCAAAGCGACAGGCTACTGGGTCAATCTGGCTTTACAGCGACGGGCACAGATGGCTGGTGGACCCCTGGTGAGTCCGGTCACTCTTCGGTTCAGCCACACGGTGGGTTTGAGCCTCATCACGAAGGCAACCCTGGCGTATGAATCGATGGGGCCTGACCGGATACGTGGGGACGGAGCTCTTCGTGCGGTGTCCATGGGCTTGCCCGTGGTGGACCAAACTGAATCAGGAGGGGTGTGGAACATCCTGTTGGGTCTTCGGCAACAGTGATTGACTGTCACGTGAATGCCTCAGGAGGGGTTTTGGGGAGTCAGGGGCAGCGGGGGGGCAGTGAGATGGAGGAAGGGCTAAGCAAACGTCGGCAGGAATAAGCTTGCGCAAGCTCACACGAATTCTCAGATTGACCTCAATATGAGGTGTCTCGGAAAGCTAGGGTTTTTCTCGGAACCGCCGGGGTATTTCTGTTAGCCAACAGCACCAGTGTCTTCACAACTTATGAAACCGATCCTGAAAGAGTTCAGATTAGACAGGAGTGCGTTACTCGCCCTCACTGTAGGCGGGCTTATTTGCGGAGTGAGTCGCGTCCAGGCAGGCGTGGAACAGGGCCTTAGCGCCTACGATACCGCCATTACGGCCGACAGCACCGTGGCCTTAGCCAAGCTCACGACGGCCGTCACCCTTGACGGGAAGGCGGGATCCCCATTCAACTTCGGAGCGACCTCCGGAGATACGACGATGGAGTTCATCCTACAAGGCGACCCGGTGGCGACCGGTGACTCTGGGTTCCTGGCGGTGGGGGAGAACGGCGCCAGCAGCCTTCGGTATGAGGGATGGCAGAACACCCATCAGATGGGCTTTACTCAAGGGGGCGTGGCAGACTACATGTTCACCCCTGGCGTCCCCTCTCCGGTCAATCCGACGCACCTTGCTTACGTGTGGAACTCGGTCGAGCTTACCATGAGCCTGTACGTGGACGGGGTGCTGGCAGGCACCGTGACCGGCGTCAGTGACATCTTTGCCCTGCCCACGGGTGCGGGATTGCTGGGTAACAATGCTGGCGGGACCGAGGGCATGGTCGGCACCATCTATCGCGTGACGGTGTATGCCGGTGTGCTAGCAGAAAGCAAAATCAAGAGCCATTCCGACGCTTTTATCAACGCGCGCGGCCCCGTGGCGAGCATCACCTCGTTCACGGCCACCCCGACCGAAATTCAGGCGCAAGGCTCCGCTGTTCTCAATTGGCAGACGCAGAGCGCCACTGCCGTCTTCCTGAACAACGTGAAAGTGACCGGCACCAGCCAAACGGTGTCCCCGGCGGTCACCACCACCTACACGTTAGCGGTGTCGAATGAATTCTCCAAGGCCACCGCCACAGTCAAAGTCTTGGTCAATCCTCGGCTTGATTTGTACGATTCCACCATTGCGGCCGACAAAACCGCTGGTTTGATCCCGCTGGCCACCTTGACCAGTACTGTGAATCTGCCTGTGACGGCAGGAGACCCGCCCGTGAGCGCAGGGGAACCCTTCGACTTCGGAGCTACCTCAGGGGATACCACCATGGAGTTCATCCTTGAAGGCGATCCCGTAGCGACTGGTGACTCTGGGTTCCTGGCCGTGGGCGAGAACACTGTCAGCAGCCTCCGTTATGAGGGTTGGCAGAACACCCACCAGATGGGCTTTACCCAAGGCGGTGTGGCGGACTACATGTTTGTGCCGGGAGTACCCTCGCCCACCATTGCCACCCACCTCGCCTATGTTTGGAATGCGGCGACCCTGTCCATGAAGATCTACGTCAATGGCGTGGCGTCGGGCACGATCAACAACGTCAGCGACGCCTTTGCCATGCCTACAGGGGCGGGATTCCTCGGGGCTAACGCGACTGGTGGAGAGCTGATGTATGGCAGGATCTTCCGCGTCGTGGTCTATTCGGGCGTCCTTCCCGAGGCCACTCTCCAGAAACACGCCACCGCGTTTACGAGCGTGTTGCGCCCGCCCATCATCAGCTCCTTCACGGCCACGCCGGGTGAAATCCTGGGTCAAGGCTCGGCCTCCCTTCAGTGGCAGGTGCAGGAGGCGACCGGAGTCTTCCTGAACGGCGTCAACGTGACCGGCACAACCAACCAGACGGTTTCTCCGACAGTTACAACTGGTTATACCCTAGTTGCTTCCAACAGCGTTTCCACGGTGAGTGCCAAGGTGACCGTCCTGGTGACTCCGACCTTGGACAAGTACGACGCCGCTATTGCGGCGGACACCGCTGGCGGCCTGACGCCGCTGGCTACTTTGACCCAGGCCGTAACGCTCACCGGTTCTGGCCTGACCCCGTTCGACTTCGGGCCCACGTCGGGTGACACGACCATTGAGTTCATTTTGGAGGGCGATCCGACTATCGGCGCTGATGGGTACCTGGCCGTGGGTGAGAACGACAGGAGCAACCTACGCTATGCGCAGTGGTCCAACACGCGTCAAATGGGATTCACGCAGCTCGGGGTTGCAGACTACCTCCTCACCCCGGCGGTATCCTCACCCACCATTCCCACCCATGTGACCTACGTCTGGGATGCGACCGCCCTCTCCATCAGCATCTACACCAACGGCGTCCTGGCTGGCACGACCACAGGCGTGAGTGACCTTTTTGCCATGCCCAGTGGCGCGGGATTCCTTGGCAGCGGCCCTACCGGTGGAGAGGCGATGATCGGGAGGATCTTCCGCGTCGTGGTCTACTCGGGGAAGGTTGCCGAGGCTACTATTCAAAAACACGGCAACGCCTTTAGCTCGTCGGTGATCCAGCCGAAGCCGGAGTTGAAGAGTATCAAGAAGAATTCCGACGGCACGATCACCATCGAATGGACCGGCGGCACGCTGCAGGCCTCTCCGACCATCAGCCCTGCTGCGTGGCAGGACGTGGCTGGGGCGACCAGTCCCTACACATTTACGCCGAGTGCCGCCATGTTGTTCGGACGGATCCGACAGTAGGCTGATCTTGGCTCAGGAGGCTTTACACAGGCCGGGCGCAAGCCCGGCCTCTTTCTTTTCCCGGCGGAGGCCAGATAACGCGAGCGGTTCTCGAATCGCCTTTCTGGCAGCTACCCTGGGATGCCCCAATGTTGCGAGTAAAAGGCGTTCGGAGGTGAGGAACTGATTTCGTTGTCTGGATTCTATCGGACCTGCCGAGTGTTGTAGAGGTTCCGATACGCGCGTGTATCCCGAGTGTCGGGATAGCCTTCCTGATCCGGGTAGGGGTACCGCGTCATCGCACGGAAGGGGAGGGGTTCGAGAGTTTGGGGCGTGGCCGTGTAAAGGTCCATGTCCTTGCAGTAGGAGTGCGAGACGAGGATGTAGCTACGCGTCTGGCCCGGTGGAAGCGGTGGGAGCGATGAGGCGTTGAAACTCAGCGCGATCTCATCCCCAGGGCCCATGATGACGTATTGATCATCGAACGCTTGCAGTAACTCGCGCACGTCGCCGTAGCGAGTGTAGTCGCCTTTCAATTGGTGGAATGGGGCTGAGGCATCGATGAGATCGTAATCATAGATCGTCGGCATGCGGCCATCCGGTGAGTATTCTCGCGGGAAGCCCAGCTTGTGCAGGGAGGCTACCTGCATGGGGACCGTGGTGACACGAGTCGTGGAAGCTCCCAGGCTCTGCGCGAGGTAGATCTCATCGTAGTAGACCTCGAGATTGCTCGTGAGGCGGAGGGCCGTTGAAGAGTTCCAGCTTCGGGTGCCGAGATTTAAGGTGAAGACTCGCCCCATGCCACCAGGCCAGCCACCTTCAGGCACCAGGGCTTCCCACTGACCGTTGGGGTTCTTGATATCCACGCGGACCGCCTGCCAGTTCACATCGGACTGACTGGCTGCGTAGACGGTTTGGGAATAGGGATACTCAATGAAACCGGAAATAAAGAGATAGACGGGCTTGTTCTTGTCGAGGGGCTCAAGCTGCGCCCCGAAATCGAGGGTGAATTCGTGAGGTTGGCAAAAGCCGATAAAACGGCGGTCGAGTTGCGGGTCGTAGGCATACACACGATCGGTTGTCCTGATTCGATCGATACAGTCTTCTCCGGACGGACCGTGCGCTCCGACGGGGTAGATTGGCTGGGATACGACCAGGAGTTCGTGGGTAGGACCAGGCCCGGTTGCGACGGCCCGTTCGTCGGGGAAGACGCGCCAGTTCGCAGGATGGTCGACGGCCTGCAATTCCAGGCGATCGATGTAGGCGCTTTCTTCCATGGGTTCGGAAATGCGGAGCTCGAGGGAACCGTTCTTGGCCTGGAGTTGGTTGGGCTCGATCTTGATATGCTCAAGCACCTGAGGTTGTCCGTATTCTCCTGGTGCCGCAAAGTAGCCTAGTCCTCCCACTCCTGCAAAGTCGGTGACGAATTCCATGCGCGTTCCGTTCCAGGTGAAAAGCACCGGGCAACTGGAGATCTTTCGCTGCAACTCCGAGATGGTGTGCAGTTGGCCGGGCGCGAGAGCCGTTTCCACCTGCATGACCCCATCGGGCCAAAGGAAGCGGACGTAGTCAGCCTTGGGTGCCCCATTCAGACCAAGGCAAACTGGCACCTGGGACTGGTTCGGTCCCCCATTGAATCCAGTAAAGAGCACCGTGCTTTCTCGTAGGCCGAATCGCGCGGTGGTCTGCACCCCATAGCCGCTGGCCGGAGAGCGGGTACGGCCATCGCGAAGGCGGATCCCGGTCATCCTGAGTCCTAGTCCGGTCGAGGGCGGAGTTAGTTTGCCCAAGGCCAGGAAGGCACTCGGTCCCTTCGACGACCCACCGGTGAGCAGAAGGTCCGGGATCAGGTCGCCGTCGAAGTCCAGCAACTCCATTCCTGTAACCTCAAGCCCCTCTGGCCGTTTCCAGACCTGGGGTTGAAGAACGAACCGGCCCTGTGCATCATTGAGCAACAGGTGGACGTCTGCGGCCAGAATGACGACATCCAGGTCTCCATCGAGGTCCGTGTCGGCGACCCGTATGGCGCGCAGGGGGCCCCAGGAATTGAGGCTCGTTGCGAGGGAAGTGAATGCATCCGAAGGTTGGAAGGCGCCAAACCCATCCCCTAGATACAGGGCTGGCCCCGCGGGATCCAGCGCCAAGAAGTCCAGAAGGCCATCCCCGTTGAAATCCTGGGCGGTACCGCCTGAATCACTACGAACCGAGCCCTTGAGGAATTCGCTGGGTTTCAGAACCCCAAGGAGTTCGTTATGCAGGATCTGGACCGGCCCCCCGTTGTTCAAAGTGACCAGATCTAAGTCACGATCCCGGTCCATGTCAGCCGCAACGATAGAAGTTGTGCCCTCGCCTTGGGCAGGGATCAAGCCCCGATGGGTGACGGTCCCATTGGCGTTGTTGATCCAAACGGAGAGGCCGCCGACGCCGCAGACCAGGATGTCCAGGTCACCGTCGTGGTCGATGTCGAGCGAGGCTGCGGAGGTGAGTTCGGAAGGTTTGTCTGGGGCGAAGGGCTGCGCAAGCACGTTCGTGAACGCGGCATTAGTCTGGCCCTTCCAGATCGACCAGGTTTTCGCTTGAGCGATCAGGAGATCGGGCAGGTCGTCGTTATCGAAATCGCCAATGGCTACGTTTCTGGCGTCCAGGATGGTTCCCAGCCCTGAGTTTGAGGTTGCGTCCTTCCATTTCCCGCTTTTTTCGCTCAGCAGCAGATGGAGTTCGTTGGCACGACCCGTGGTTGCCGCAGGAACCAGGAGGGTGAGATCCGGATAGCCGTCCCGATTGAAATCGGCAGCAGCGGCTCCTCCGTGCAAGGAAGAGGATTTCGAAGGGGTATTCCACGTGCCGGGCTTTGCGGTAAACTCTAGGGCCTTCCAGGCTTGGGGTTCGTAATGCGAACGGGTGATGGCGGGGGGATGTTTCGGCAAGGGTGCCACCAGGGCGAGATCGCCCATCGCGTTGTACTGCGGGAGTTCAATCGTCTCGCCGAGTGGGGATTCGCGCAACGCCTTGAACTGGTCGAGGTATCCCGTGGCCTTATTGGTTTCACCGGCGGCCATGGCCATCTGCCAGAGGCGGTAGTAGCAGCTGAACAGGTAGGGACGATGCTCGAGTGCCTTCAGCAGGTCTTGCTCCGCAGGTTGGTTGAGTCGTTGTTTGGAAAGGCTTAACAGATACCACGCAGCCCCGTCGTTGGGCCGTTGGGCCAGTACTTTTTCGAAATAGGGAATGGAAAGATCGGCTTTTCCATTGTGTTGCTGGATGATCCCCATGAAGTACAGTGCGCGAATATGGTTCGGGTCCTGTTGGAGCGCTTTGTTGAGAATCTCCCCTGCGCGGTCCAAGTCGCGGTCGGGCTTGCGACCCCGGTTGAACAGGGCCATGGCGAGATTGACCTGGGCGTCGACCAGCTTGGGGTCAGCGCGGAGCACCTCCTCGAAGGCTTTGGCCGCCCCGTCGTAGTCGTATTGGTTCATCAGCGCGACACCTCGATTCATGGCTTGGATGACCGCAGGAGGAAAGGGAGTCGATTCCTGGCGGTTACACCCGACCCAGAGGAGGGCGAGGCCAAGAATGGCAGTGACCGGAAAGCTCCTGGAAAAACGAAAAGACGTCATAGGTGCGGTGGAAGCGGAGTCGGACGATTGTCTAAGGGGTGGTCGGAGCCTGGGGCTTGGCGATTTCGGGCCAGCGTGACTTACCCGGCTCCCGGACATGGAGGACTTGGTCAGCCTGTATCCCGGTGAGTTTCTGAGTCGCGCCACTGGGCCAGCGGATCGAGATTTCGTCCACTTTGGTCGATTGGGCGAGACCGAAATGCAAGCGTGGGTCGGATTGAAAGACGTACCCGGTGGGGCACCGGCATTCTGCGGTCCACGAGCGGGAACCGGCAGTCACTTTGACCAGGGCGCCGAAACCGTCCCGGTTGCTCTGGGTACCCTCGAGCCGCAGCATTAGCCAGTGGTTGGCCTTGTCACCTTTCTGATGGAGCAAATGGGGACGGCCCCCGACCGTCGTGATCAGGATATCCAGTTGCCCGTCATTATCGATGTCGACCCATCCGCTGCCGCGGCCGTTGATCTCCTGGGCGAAGCACGGGCCTGCCCTTGCGGTTATGTCAGCGAAATTGCCTTGTCCATCGTTTTCCAGGAGCAGAGAGGGTAGGCCCTTCAGGAAGTGGGCGTCACCGTTGGCGATAAAAAGGTCGAGATCACCGTCGTTGTCGTAGTCCAGCAATCCGCTACCCCAGGCGACATGGTTCATGGTGATCTTGGAAAGACCCGAGGCGAGGAGCCGGTCAGCAAAGAGTCCCTTGGCTGAGTTGATGTAGAGCGATCCAATCGCCAGTCGCGTCACATAGAGATCCGGGAGACCATCGCCATTGCAGTCTCCGACGCTGGCTGCCATGGATCCTCCCGAGTCACCGAATTGGTTGAGGGCCACACCCCGCTCCAAGGCCTGATCCTTGAACCCACCTTGCCCGTCGTTCACCAGGAGTAGGTTCGCAGTGGCGTCGTTCGAGACGTAGAGATCCTCGTCGCCGTCCAAGTCAAAATCGATGGGGGTTACAGACATGGCTCGATGGTTGGGGATGATAACCCCGGCCTTCTCGCTGATGTCCTCAAAGGTTCCATCGCCACGGTTATGGTAGAGAATATTCTGTTCGGCGGGATAAGCGAGCGGCCCTGGGTAGGGTTGCGAGCTCCCGGGCGGGTTGGGCACCTTGGGATCATAGACCAAGTAATTGGCGACGAAGAGATCGAGGAAACCATCGCGATCCGCATCCAGGAACGTGGCGGTGACGGCCGCGCGCTTGGAGGTCAGTCCGCTGGCGCCCGTGACCTCACGAAAGGTCCCATTTCCCTCGTTGTGGTAGAGGATCAAGCTGCCGAAATTCACCACGACCAGGTCCGTGCGTCCGTCGTTGTCGTAATCGGCCGCTGCCGCCATGACCCCAAACCCGCTGCCGGCAACTCCTGCCTTGGCCGTCACATCCTCAAACGTCCCGTTGCCCCGGTTTCGGTAGAGTCGGTTGGGGTTTCGAACCGTGCCGGCTGGGGCAGGGGAGCAGAGGGGGTCAGGGCCGCTGTTGACGAGGTAGAAATCCATCCAACCGTCGCCATCGTAATCCAGCACTGTGCCTCCTGCTCCGTCGGACTGCATGATGTTGGAAAGCTTCCCATCGACCAACTGATGAACGAAATCGATACCGGCAGCAGCGGTGCCGTCCTCGTAGATCGCATCGGCTGCCACGGGAGCGGGCTTGGCTGGTGCTTTCGGCTGGTCAGGCGGCTGGGTCTTGGAGCCACAGGCGGCTAGGAAGAACAGGGTGGCACTCACCAGAATGGATGGCAGCGATCGCAGACCAGCGGACAGCCGGCTAGAAAGGCCCCCGTATGCCAGTCCACCTGCGATACGCTTCGCCACGGATCCCACACCCAAGTCGATCATTCGTTTTGAGAAGAAATCTGCGGGACGCCCTGAGGGAGAGTCAAGGTTCAAATCCCCTCCAGAGGGGAGGTAAGGTTGGGCGACCGTTTGCCGGGCGGTCGCTTGAAGCGACCCACAGGTGTCACCCTTTCGGCGAAGGGTGACCCAGGCATGCCTCAGCTCTTCTTCACCTTCCAGGCAGTATCCATCAGGGAGGGACTGTAGTGGGTGGGTACGACGCCTTCGGTGGAGTAGATGTAGAGGGCACAGAGGTAGACCTTGCTGGCGATGTCGGCGAGGTAAGAATAAGCGATGAGACTCAAGAGCCATGCCACCGCGATGGCACCGCCCAGCCAGGGAGAAACAAGGTAGGCAGCCGCCCCAGCGATACCGAGACTCGCCACGCTGATACAGAAGACCACGGCTCCCATGCCCTGCAGACCCACGTAACCGATGAGGGCCTCTCCCCAAGTACGCTTGATGGTCTGTGCGGAACGGGACAACACCTGGAATGGGTTCCTGGCGTCCGGTTCGCGCACCAGAATGGGGATGGCAAAGATGGCTGCCACGCTCCATGCAAGTCCAATAAAACCCGCGATGATGCGGCCAACGAACGACAGTTTCTCCTCAATCCAGCGGATGATGATCCCTACAATGCCCGCCAGGAGGCTCCACATCAGGATCGCGGGCAGACGGGCGCGTGCGGCCTCGAAACCGTTCCGCACCGTGACTTCCCGCCCGTTGAGGGCAGCCAGAATCTGGCTGTAGAACGCGGTGTTGAAGAAAGTAGCCAGGGCCATGCTCAGGATATAGATCACAGCCATGATGGCGAAGCCGATCGCCTCACCGGTGGTGTTCCCGGTCTTGAAGAAGTTCGCCCATTGTTCAGACAGCCCGGGGCTCGAGGTCTGTAGCCAGCCCTTCGCCACGACCAAACCCACCACAGGCACGAGGAAGAACAATGCGATGATCATCGTGAGAAACGCGGTGATGATCGGGAAGATCAAGAGCTTGGGGTGTTCACGCATCACCTGCAGGGAACTCTGGAGGAGCTGCCAGCTCCGCTGGACTCGTTCGAACAATGCATTCATGGTTTTGCCTTCTGTTTCAAGAACTCTGACCATTCTGATTCACTGACACCGTGGGTTGCGGCTTCCGAAAGCATCCTCTGGTAGAGAGATTCAAGTTTGGACTTCTTCTGCTCCGCGGTCAAATCCGGAGACTGGGGCAGGCCAGTGACGAACGAACCGCTGCCGCGTTCGCTGGTGAGCATCCCCCGGAGTTCCATCTCGCGATAGGCTTTGGCGACCGTATTGGGGTTGATGCCAAGTTTGTCCTGAAGGTTACGGATGGTGGGGAGCTGATCGCCAGCTTTGAGCTGGCCCGACGCGAGGGCGGAGCAGACCCAGTTGATGATCTGCTTATAGACGGGGATCCCGGACTGAAACTCCAGCTGCCACGCATCCCAGAATTGACCGTCCGAATTCATCTAGAACAATATTGTACTATATAACTAGTACAATCAAGGCAAAAATAGGAAAATGCAGAAACGATATCGTGAATGCTAGAACTTCGCAGGGACGTATCCCCTTCCTATTTCTCGATAGGCTATTCTACTCCAGATAGTTATAGCGAAGAACAACCGTGAACGGCAAGCCCATTTCCGGGGACTTCTTACCACATCGTTTGGTTGAGCAGGGTATCCAACCCGCTGAGGGAAGTAGATTGCCTATGGGCGAGAGGCCGCACACTCGAATGCCCATGGACGCGACGGCTTGGCGAGCCATCAGCCGCTTGCCGAAGGTAGGAATACCTGTGCGGACACATGATTCAGGTCAACGCCTAGGATCATGGAGGCAAACCTTCGTGGTGACCTTGGCCTCGGGGGGCGCATAGTTCGGGCCGACGGTTCATCAAGGGGTGACGGTCGCTTAAGCGCTCTCATCCCCAGAACCGGGATGATCCCGCGGGCGGAGAAAGGATTCCTTGCTCAGCGCTTGGGACTGCCGCCTGCTTCTACTTGAGCGAGGTCCTTGGCGATTTGCTTGCCCAGTTTGCGCACGTCCTTCTCCGTGGCGTTGCGGGACATGACATACTTGGCAGCCATGGCGTACGGGTTCATTGCGACCACAGCGCCGGGCATGGGTTTCGAGCCAGTGCCGGTGCCATAAACAAGAATGGGCTGCTCACGACTCTGCGCGAGGTCATACACTGCCACCTGCACGAGCACCTCGGTTGAGCCGCTGCCAAAGCCCACGACCGCGCGTTTGAGCCGGTTGCCTTCCTCCACTTGGAGGAATTCGCCGGTGACCACGAACCCCTCCGCAGGCAGGACTGCTCTCACTGGTTCACGGGTGGCCGGAATCTTCAGTTCCGTTAGTTCATTCGCAATCGTCTCGGAGAGGAGGTTGGCAAGCCGGGTTGCCTTCTGCGCCGGCGTTTCCTCGGGTCGTCGACCTCCCAGAACCCGCTTTGCCGGTCCTTCACGACTGGCCAGTTTTCCTTGGTCAGCGTGCAAGTTGGCATCATCAAATACGAAGTCCCGCACAACGACAGGGCGAGGCTTGGCAGCCAGTGTGGCTTGGGGGGACGGTGATTGCGCTGAGGGGGAGTCACTGCTCCAAGCCGACTGGCAACCGGTGCCCCAGAGGAATGCTGCCAAGCCAAGGGATAGAGCGAAGGGACCTAGGGTTAGGCTCGAACAGGAGCCAGCACGAATGAGATACAGGTTCATAGTGGAAGTGTGGTTGAACGGGCGAGGAGCGCAGGCAGGTCGCAGAGGTTTTCCTTGAGCGCATAGACAATCGCACCTGCGGTGTGCGCGGCTTCCCGCAAAGCACTATCATCGTACTCCGTCAGGATGGCGATCCGCGCCGTTGGGAACAAAGACTTGAGCCGAGCCGTCGCCTCGAGTCCATCCAAGTCTTTCATCGCAATATCGATGAGAACGAGGTCGGGCAGGTAACCAGGGTACGCAGCCAATGCTTCCTGCCCGCTCGCACATTCCAGGAACTCGGTGTTCGTGCCCTGCAGGACGGTTCGCACCAAGCTGCGAAAGGGCGCGTAATCATCAACGATCATGATTTTCACATGATTTGAAGTTCAGGTCAATCACCTGTACGTTCCGACACCCAAAGTGGCCGTACCAAAGGGATGAACGGGGCCGATCAGTCCCTCATCCCCTTTTCGATGCGGCCGTCCAAGGCAGCTTTGCTCACTGCAACCTGGGCGCTGGCCGGAACTGGCTGAAGAGTGATGGTTACTTGGTTAAGCTGATCGGTAAAGAAGGAGGGGACTTCGTAATCCCCATTCACCGGCGTACCGGTGTCTTGGCCAACGTCGAACGTTTCGTCAAAGGAGATTCGGTACCCAGCCGTCGACTCAATCTGAAGTTCACCAACTTGCTTACTGTTGATCTGGAGCGTGGCTCGACCACCCTTGCCTATGCCACCCCCATTATAAGCGAAGTCCAACACAACCCGATTTGATCCTTGAGAGAGCTTTTCGCTGGCGACGACTGTGTAGTTGGACAATCCAACGTAGTTGTAGCAATAGGCGGGTCTTCCGTCCGTAACGTACAAAGCCCAGCCGGCGAAGGCACCCCCCTGAGTTGCCAGGACTCCATTCACGACCTCATTCGTGATAGTCACATCAGCCGCAATGGTGAACGAGCGGTTCTTCAGATCGGGGGCTGCACCTTCAGTGATGCGCTTGACGGCAGACCGGTAGGTGAACTCCGTGCGCCCGAAGGTCAAGCTGGGCCGACTCGAAACATCCATGCGCTCCGACTTGCGATTATCCAGCGGGAGCACGTTGTACTTGGCCGCTTCCGAGTAGAAAAGCGACTGGAGCTCCTTCAGTTTGTCGGTCTGCGCCGCCGCGAGGTTGTTGGCTTGCGAAAAATCCTCCGCCACATGATACAACTCCCAGGCATAGCCATCGATAATGTCGACTGGCGATAAGGCAACGTCCCAGGGCACGGAGGCAGGGGTCGTGCAAGCTACCCAACCGTCATGATAGATCGCCCGGTTGCCAAACATCTCAAAATACTGGGTCTGCCGGCGGCTGGGGGTGGCAGCGTCATCAAAGGAATAGACCATGCTCACGCCCTCGATCGGCTTCTGGGCAACGCCATTGACGACGGTCGGTTGCGGAACTCCCAGGCATTCCAGAATCGTGGGTACAATGTCGATCGTGTGGTGCCACTGGGAGCGAATGCCATTCACTTGCTTGATTCGCTTCGGCCAGGAAATGATGAGCGGATTGCGCGTGCCGCCGTAGTGAGAGGCAACCTGCTTGGTCCACTGAAATGGAGTGTCCATCGCCCACGACCAACCAATCGGATAGTGGTTATAACTGCGCGAGCCTCCCAGATCAGCACGATGTTGTTGTTGAATCGCCGACCAATTTGGTGGCTTGACGTAATTGAGGGAGATCAGTTCATTAAACGTGCCGTAAGCGGTCCCTTCCGCACTGGCACCGTTATCGCCAATGCTCAGAATAACCAAAGTGTTTTCCTCATGGCCTAATTCCTTGATCGCATCCAGCACGCGACCGATCTCATAGTCGGTGTGGGCCATATACGCAGCGTAGACCTGCATCATGTATGCCATCAGGCTGCGGTCCTCGTCGGTGTAGCTAGCAGAATCCCAGGCATCGATTCTCTCTGGCCGGGGCGTTAGTTTGGTATCGGTCGGAACCAGACCCAGTTCTTTTTGCTTCGCCAGAATCGCCTCGCGTTGTTTGTCCCACCCGATGCTGAACGTGTTGGTGAACTTATCGATCCAGGACTGGGGTGCATGATGGGGTGCATGCGTGGCCCCAGGCGCATAGTAGACGAAGAAGGGCTTGCTCGGTGCCAACCCCTTTTGTTGCCGAATCCAGGCAATCGCCTTGTCGGCAAGATCTGTGTTAAAGATGTAGTTCGTATTACCGATGTAGGGCTCGACAGGAGTGGTCCCTTCGTACAGCGCTGGGGTCCACTGACTGGTATCGCCGCCAAGGAAGCCATAGAAGTACTCGAAACCTAGAGCGGTTGGCCACAAGTCGAATGGGCCCGCCTGACTGGTCTGCCAATCGGGGACGTTGTGATTCTTGCCGAACCAGGCGGTGTTAAAGCCGTGGAGGCGTGTCATTTCGCCGATCGTTGCCGTGTCCTTCCCCATAAGGGTATCGTAGCCGGGGTACCCGGTGGCCATTTCCGTGATGCACCCGGTATGGACTGAATGGTGGTTACGGCCGGTTATCAGCGCCGCTCGGGTGGGCGAACAGAGGGCGGTGGTGTGAAATTGGGTGTACCGCAGGCCTTTCTTGGCCAAGCGATCGAAGGTCGGTGTAGGGATCGGTCCGCCAAAGGGGCTGGTGGCAGCGAAACCGGCGTCGTCCAACAGAATCAGGATCACGTTGGGGGCGTTTGTGGACGGCTCAAGTTGCGTGGGCCAAGACGGCGTGGAATCCAGGCCACGCAACTCGATCTTCCCCTTGAATCCTGATGACACGGGCGGAATCACTTCCTGGGAAGTCAAAGGTGGAGGCTGGAGCAGGCTCCAGGAAACGACCATGGCTAAGAATAGGCGGATCGGTTTCATAGGATGATGGAAAGGGAGTGAGGTCAGAGTGGTGAAGCGAGCACAATCCGGAAGCCAATCCCGCTGCTGCGGCCCCCAGGGCTGCCGGCGCTGCGGTTGGCGGAACGACAAGAAGCAGGGCCGCTGTTCCAACTCCCGCCCCGCATGACGCGATCGACCCCGGAAACCGGCCCGGTGGGATCCTGAACGGTTCCATCCGGATAGGTCGGATAGGAGGATTGATACCAATCCCAGCACCATTCCCAGACATTGCCATACATGTCGTAGAGTCCCCAGCGATTGGGCTGAAGCGCGCTGGCTGGGTGGGTGGTGTAGTACTTGCCGCCGACAAAGAAGGCGAATTCCGCAGGAGCATTCGTGGAACCACTATTGTCCCAGTGCCAGGCGTAGAATCCCAACTCGACGCCGAATTCGTCGCTTCCGTAGCTGTACGCAGTGGCACTGCCGGCCCGACAGGCGTTCTCCCACTCGGCTTCGGTCGGCAAACGATAGACATATCCCGCCGGCAAGCGACCAGCCGCCTGCTCTTGAGCCGTCAACCGGGCGCAGTAGTTGGTTGCTTCCCCCCAGGAAACATTCTCAACTGGCCGGTTGGGATCGCCCACAAACCAGGAGGGGTTGCCCCCCATGAGCGCTTGATACTCTCCCTGAGTCACTTCATGCCGCCCCATCCAGAGCCCCTTGCTCAGGACCACCATCACCGGCGGCCCCTCGTCGGATTCACGGTCAGGCTCGTTGGTGGGGCTGCCTTGGGTGAAACTCGAGGGAGAGACCCACGCCCAAAGGTCAGGATCAGGATTCCCCAACGGCTCACCCGGAATGGCACCAGAGAAACGTCCAGTGCGGTAAAAGCGCGCTGATTGCTCCGCTACCGGCTCAGGGTCCAAGATGAGGGCGTCACTTCCGGTACCGATCAGGTTGCCGACCAGGAGCTCCCAGGAGGTCAGATTGGTGGAGTACTCGATGAAATAGATTTGAGATGCCACAGTGGGAAAGCCAATCCAACAGTACCCCTCGCTGACAAACCCTCGGATCTGTTCGCCGGTCTGCGCCAGTAATGCCGCCCCAGGACCATTGCCATAGAACACCCAGATCGACAGAACCCACGCTAGGGCCTGACGCAGAAGCGCAGTGCAAGATATTCGTAACGAGCGCATATGTTCGGATTCCTTCTAATCCCGGGAGCATAGGGAATCTGGAGGAAGATGGAATAGAGGCAACCACCCATAGGGAATGGGGGTTTCTACTCAGGCACAGGCGGAGGTGCCGGAGTCAGAGCCGCGACTTGTTCTCGTAGGCGAACTTGACGAGGCTGTGTATTCCGTGAACGTCGAGTTTGGTGCAGATGTTGGTCCGATGGTTCTCAACGGTACGCGGGCTCAAACCAAGCGCGACCGCTATCTCCTTGCTGGTCTTATCTTCGGCGATGAATTTCAGGATGCGCCGTTCGGCGACGGTGAGTTGATCCAAGCCTGGCTTCCTTTCCCGTAACGCTTCACTCTGGGCACGGCGGGTGAGCAGAAACTCGCTGAGTGTGGGACTGATGTAACGGTGTCCACCCTGGACGACGTGGATGGCATTCAGAATATCCGTGACGGCGCTTTCCTTGAGTACATAGCCCCCGACTGCCAGGTCCATGGCAGCGTTGAAGAGGTCCTCTTCTTTGTACATCGTGAGAATGATCACCGCTGGGCGCGATGGCAGCACCTTCATTTGTCGGAGCACTTCCAGCCCGTCCAAGCCAGGCATGTTGAGGTCCAGGATACAGAGATCAGGTGTTAGGTCTTGTATGGCTTGGAGTGCCTTGTGGCCATCTCCTACCTCACTCACTACGATGAAACCGGGCTCTGCCTCGATCGCCTGGCGCAAGCCCTGTCGGAAGAGCGGGTGATCGTCCGCGATAAGAATGCGGAGTTGGGGGCGGGGATTTGGAGTTGGGGTAATCATGCTTTCTTGACGGCTACCGGCACCTCGATCCTCCATCGGGTTCCGGCGGTTGCACGGGAATCGCACCGCCAACTACCTCCCAGCAGTCGGACGCGCTCCAGCACATCCGACAAGCCAAGCCCGTGCCGGGCCGAGGGTTGATCCATCAGCTTTGGGTCGAAACCACAGCCATCGTCTTCCACCATCAGGGCTATCCCCGTGGGGGTGCACTTGGCCACCACCCTGGCGGTTGCGGCGTGCGAATGTTTGACAAGGTTGCTGAGCAGTTCCTGCGCGATCCTATAGAAATGAATCTCCAGCGACGGCTCCAACAACCCGTTGATGGTGTCCAGTTCCGTTTGGATAGGCATGGCGGAGGCGCGAGAGATGCTAACCACCATCGCCTGCAGGGCTTTGGTCAGGCCCAGGCGATCGAGCTGATAAGGCCGGAGATTGTAGGAAATCTCGCGCACTCCTTCCAGCGCGTGCGATGCAACTTGGGAAATCTCGCCAAACTGCTCCAACGCAGAAGCGCTGGTGGAGGGATCCCGCGAGGCAATCACGGCCCGGTTCTTGATCACAAGCAACTCCTGCCCCAGACCATCGTGCAACTCGGCGGCGATTCTTTGGCGCTCCGCCTCCTGCGCATCGAGCAAGCGGCGAGAGAAGGCCTGTTGTGCTGTGCGCTGGCGCTTAAGCCTCCTCACGCGAGCCTCGGCGATCCACGCAGCCACTCCGATCGTCCCACCGAGCGCGACGGTGCGAAACCACCAGGTCATCCACCAAGGAGGCAGTACCATCAGGCCCAGGGCGGCTCCGGTCTCGTTCCAAACCCCATCGTTGTTACAGGCAGTCACGCAAAACTGGTAGCGGCCGGGCGGAATGCCGGTGTAGTAGGCGATGCGACGCGATCCCGCTTGAACCCAACCAGCGTCATAGGGGTCGAGTCGGTACCGGAAGCTCACTTTCTCCGGAGCTACCAGGCTGAGGCCCGTAAAGTGAAACTCGACCCGATGGGTGCGGGGTGGAACCTCGAGAGTGGGGGACTTACCCGAGGGGGATGGTTCAAAGGATCCGGCCCCTGAAAGAAAAGATCCTCTGGATTTTTCCCCGGCAGACTTCACCTGATTGAGGGTAGCCTGAACAGAGCCAGAACCCCAGAGAATCTGTACCCGTTCGTCCATCACAAATTCTTCGATGACCACGGGCGGGGGAATCGAGTTGAACAAAAGGCGGCGTGGGTCGATGACCGCCGCACCCTTCACGGTCGCGAACCACATCTTGCCGTCTTTGGCTTTCAAGGACCTCGGCTGGCCTCCACTGCTGGTGCTAATGGCGCTGAGCCCGTCGGAGCGATCGAAGAGTTGCCATGGCAACGGATGCAACTTCCCGTCCAGATAAGCGTTCAGCGCGGTTCGCTGGAGGCGGATAATGCCCCGATTCGAACCAAGCCAAAGCTGGCCCATGTCATCTTCAATGACGCTGCCAAGGGTATTTGATGGCAGTCCGTCTTTCACCCCAAAGCTGGCGAACCGCCCATCCTTGAAGCGGCTCACTCCGCCATTCGCCGTACCGATCCAGAGGGTCTGATCCCGGTCGACATAGAGCGAGGTCAGGTGATTGTCGGCCAATCCATCATTCTCGGAAAAGCACTTGAAGGAGCCCTGGCTCAGAGAGTTCAACCCACCACCGTCGGTGCCAATGTACAGAACCCCGGCCGCGTCTTCTGCTAACGCCACCACCGTGTCGGAAGACAATCCATCGCGCACGGTGTAGCGCTTGAACCGACCTTCCTCATATCTCAATAGGCTGTGCGTGCAACCAGCCCAGATCGTCCCCGCGCGGTCCTGGAACAACACATGCGGCGTCATAGGTTTCAAAGGTCCCTCGCCGACGTCGTAGGGCGTGACCGTATCGGCCTTCCAGTGCAGAAGTCTCATCCCGTAGAGTCCGATCCAGAGTCCGCCGCTGTGGTCGGCGAGCAGTGAGTAGGTAAGAGGATATGCACGCAAAACAGGCGGGCTATCAACGGGTTGGAGTCTTTCATCCTTTAGAGTGTGCAAACCGCCACCGTTAACCCCAAACCACATGCGCTCCTGGCGGTCCTGGAAAAGCGACATGACTACGTTCGGCCCACCCGCAGTCTCATACGTCCTGAAGGTCCTCGGCCGAATCCGGTGAAGGCCGCCTTGGCCCGTCCCTACCCAAAGGCTGCCCTCCCGATCACGAAAGAGGCAGGTGACGAAGTTATCAGCCAACCCGTCCCCACCGCTGAGTTGTCGCCAGACACCTTGAGTGCCAAGACCGAGAAGCCCTGTTCCCCACTGGCCAGCCCAAAGTGTCCCCTGACCGTCCTCCTGCAACATGTATGGGGCGCCGACTCGGAGCGGAAAGAGGGCCACTCGGGTTGAGAGCGTTCCTTGCTGCAGCCGGTACAGACCGTTGGTCATAGCCAACCAATGTCCTCCCGCCTGACTCACACCGACTGAGCAGTTTGTCACAGTCACAGCCTCCCGGCTGGACTCGGCCGACGACGAGAGCGGAAACGCGGTTTCGTGAGATCGATGGATGGTGCCCTGCTGTGCGACCCAACCGGTAGAGGCGTTCTCGAATAAGAAACTCGGGGCATCGTCGGTACCGAAACACTTTGTCCAGTCCAGTGGCAACACCTGCCCCCTCTCGATCTGGTGCCATGCCCCACTGCGATCGAGCAGCAGCAATCGACGACCGGAAGCATCCGGCAAACCTGGACTCTCCAGGAGAATGTGGGCGTTCTCCTTGAGCACCATCGTAAACTGACCGGCAGTCAAACGTACCACCCCCCCGGCGAGCGTCACAATCCAGAGCGTGCCCTCGTCGTCCACTTGTAGGTGGGTGATGGCGCTGTTCCCTAAGGCCGGAGTGTTGCCCTCGTCGAACACCTTGAACCGCACCCCATCAAACCGCGCCAGGCCATTGAAGGTCCCAATCCATAAGTAACCATCGGCAGTTTGGGCGAGCGAGGTCACAGACACCTGGGGTAGACCCTGTTCTACCTGCCAGTTTTCAATGGTGTAATCTCCAGCACGGGTGAGTCGTTCGCTTCCCCAACTCGCGTGAACACCGGATAACCCTGCTACAAGTAGGAGGAGCAGTATGACATGCACAGGCCCGCATACGAACCCTTTACGCCCCATATCCACTGGCTCAGTTAAGGGACGATGACGGGGCCGATAGCGGCGAGAGAAATCAGACGTCCGCAGTTCATGTCCGGGACACTAAACATGGCAGGCGCCGGTGGCGAACAAAAACAACCAGCCTGCTCGGCGTAACCCGGGCAGATCGGCGGTGCGTTTGAGTTGAGTTGGAGATCGAGTCCAGTTCGTTGCGGGCACCGATGATGTCGATGACCGCATCGTCGTCTTCGCGCGTGCTTTGAAGTCAATACCCGTCGGAGCGGTAGTTCACCGTGCCATTCTCATTCGTCGCCTGGATTTGCGTTGACAAGTCAATCTGGGCGAAGGGATCCCCACTGGTCCCATCGTGGTATTTAGGAGTCTTCGTGCCGCCCGACAGTTGAACGGGCGGGTTGAAGCAGTAATCGGAGACAACGGCTCGTCGCTGCTCAATCCGATCCGGAAACACGCGGAGCACCATGAGGTCAAACGACCATACAATATCTTTGCCCATCTTCACCAGCGGACAATGGTTGGTGACACTCTGAAAGGCAGAGGCGACCGTATCGTCAGCCACGGGGAA
This sequence comes from uncultured Verrucomicrobiota bacterium, assembly GCA_964411985.1. Lineage (GTDB taxonomy): Bacteria > Verrucomicrobiota > Verrucomicrobiia > Limisphaerales > J093 > CAYPNF01. The sequence continues at coordinate 24,769 of CAYPNF010000035.1, read as the reverse complement.
GTGAGTGGCGACGGCGAGCCGCGGGGGAGGAGAGATCTGGCTTAGCAGGTAGCCGTAGGCACCTTGGGGGGTATGCGAACTGTTCTGGACCGCGGTCAACTGGTCGACCGTAGCCAAGTAGCTCGGGTAAACCGCACTGTTGGTGGGGGGTGGCGCATTGAGCCCCATATTCTTGTAGGCCCATACGGCCGGCGGCACCACCATTTCGTGGATGAACACATCCACGCCTTGGCCCCCGTTGCAGGCCTGATCAACACTGTTGGTTTCGGGCTTGGTGTCACTGCTATAGATCATGGTGAGAGGCTTGGCGGCCCCAGGAGGTGTCCATTCAAGCTTATACCCCATGGAGCCCTTGCGAGCGTGGATGACCGGGTAGTGAGTCACCTTCACCCCCGTGTCGAGATTGTTGTATGCCACCCCACCGATGTTCGTCCAATTCAGTGTGATCGGAACCATGGCATATCCGTCGTCAGGCGGATCATCCCCCACAGGGATAGGATCCACCGGCAATCCCCACCTCTCTTTCGTGGGAATGGCGTAATTCGTGTAGGCGGTCGGTTGGAAACTGAAGCTCTCCGAATGCCATCGGCAAGCGTTTCTTACCATCGCACAGAAATTGCTAACGCCATCGTCGTACTTGATACCGTTGGGGCTCTCCAGACCGGAGGGTCCGGAGCCGAAGACGTAAAGGGGGGACTTGCGGTCCGATGAGGGACCGAAAGTGTAGATATGCACGAGGTCGCTCATATGGTCACCATGCAGGTGGTTGATGAACACCTTGTCCATCCGGCGAAAGCCCACCACGGCCGCTGCGTAATTGGCGGATACCCCGGCCCCACAGTCGAAGACGAACTGGTCCACCGCCCGGCCTTTGTAAACAACATCGTTCGTATCGGTATTCCAGCCCACCTCCACAAAAATGCTCATCTCGGCCTGAGCGCGGCGCACTGGCAAGGGAATCATCGAGCCCATGAAAGTGATGCGCATCTCGTTGGTCTCAAGCGGCGTCAGCGGGTTGAAGGCCGGCAAGCCCTGGAAATAACTGTAGGTGGCGGTCTCTTGATAGGCTGGGTCCGGTGTCACTACCTGGTAGAACATGGGCACGTTTACGGTCCCAGTGGATCCTAGTCCGCTGAGACTCGCCACAGCATCCTGCCAGGTCAGCCATGGTCCCTGAGGCGAGGAAGCCCACAGAACCGCGTAGTGCGACCCGGTTCCGCCCGGATCGCTCCAGCTAAGGAGTCCGTTCGAACCGAAGGAGTCAATCATCAACTGCCCGCGCGCCGACGGTAACCAACCAACCGCCGCAATCGCCAGGGCAAGGAACGTTGGGCAAGAGCTCGCATAGGACCTCATTAGACGCCTTCTCAGTGAATGGGGATAACGAATTTCCGGTGTCATAGAAATAACAGTCAAGCCTTCGACAACGACGGTTTCAAAGTCCCGAGAGAATTGGAATAGAGGTCACCGCACATTACGCCTAGGGGTTTCTACTCAGTTTGCGCTTCGCACCCACTTTCACACGAAAAGGAATTCAGGGCGGCAGCTTCTTTAGTGTGAGAAAGCCAATTGTGGATTAGGACTGATTCTGGAGCCGAAACCGCCGTCAATGCGATCCCTGTTGGCGTAGTCCAGGACAGGTTCTGCAAGTCAGGAACCTATCCCCTTGATCTCAGGCTGATGCGGTGGACGCAGTTATTCATCCGTTGGCGAGGATCTCCCCGAGCACGCCGCAGACAGTAGTGAGTAACTCAATCGTGGCCTTTATCGGATTCGACTGGTTCGACCTAGGTCGCGACAAAGACTGCGACGAAGAACCCAGAGGCGACGGCTCGATGAACGGAAGAGGTTGGTCAGCGTAGAATCACCCGATAATACTTCTGTTGTCCTGCGATGGGATCACGGAACTCGACCAGGGAGGGATTCTCCTGGGCGGGGTAGGATTTCACTTGTGACCACTCGGTGCCGCCGAGGGAGTCTTGGCTTTGCAGGTCACAGGCCCTGCCTTTAGGCGGGGTAAAGGTCAGGACTAGGGATGGGGGCGTGGTGCTCTCATCGAGTGCGGCTTGGAGGACCAGCGTGGCAGCGGGATCCTCGAGCACGGTTACAGAGAGGTCATCGGTGATGGTGGTGACGCCGTCGGTGGCGGAGAGCCGCAGGGCGTAGGAGCCTGGGGCGTCAAAGCCTGCGGTCGTTTCCCAAGTGGCTGGATCTTCGAACGTCACCTGGCCAGGCCCGGAGACCTTGGTCCAGGAAGCGGCGAGGAAGCCAGGAGGGGTAGGAAGGCCGTCGTCACTGACGAGGCCTGTTAGTTTTGCTTTGGCGGGCAGGGTGACTTGCTGGTCGGATCCTGCGGAAGCCGTGGGCGGCTGGTTGGCTGGCATGGCCTGTAAGACCAGTTCAAAGTCGAAGCTCAGGTCGCTGCTGCCCGCGTTACACTGATGGACTTCCACGGCGAGCACGTTCACGCCATCCCGCAACAGGGCAGGGTCGATTACATCCTCAAACCAAGTCGACTCATCCGCACCACCGATTACGCTGGTGGACCAGGTCTCGTAAAGGACTTGGTCCAGAGTCATGTTGTTGCGATAGGCCTCCTTGCCGTTGAGGTAGATGACAGCGCCGTCATCACGGACGAGTCGTGCCGTGACGGCTTTGACATCCGCCGCACGGGCGACCGTGAATTTGGAGCGAAAAAAGGTGGTCACGTACTTGTTAGCGGAGTCGGGTCCGAATCCGATGGTGGTCGCCTCGTTCCCTTCGCCGTAGCCGAGTTTCGATTTGCCCGATGGCCAGGAGCTGTCATCAAAAGCGGAATCCTTCCAGCTGGCGGCGATGCCGGGCCCTTTGTCCCAATACTTCCAGATAGCGCCGGAGGCCACCGGCACGGCCTGGTTGGCCGGACGGTTGACTGCCACTACCACGTCTGCGGCTCCCTGCAGTTCGCCATCGTCGGCAATGAGGCGGAATACGTAATTCCCCATGCCTGGCAGGAAGGCGTCGGTGACCGCACTTTGCGGTGAGCTGAAGACGACTCTGCCGGATCCGCTGATTTGAACCCATTTGACCGCAAGCACGGAGGGCAAACCTGGCAGCCCGTCGTCGGTGACGGAACCCGAGAGGGTGACTCTGGCAGGGTACGTGGTGGATTGCAGTTCAGGCACGGAACTGATGAGCACTTTAGGCCAGCGATTTCCGTCATTGGCCAGCCCGGGGGAGGGTGAGCCTGGGCTGGATCGCCAATTGGCAGGATCATTGCCGTAAGCGCCGAGTTGCAGTCTCTCCAGGGACGAGCCGCCGCCAGCGGCGTTGGTGGGCCAGGGCGCGCGATCGTGGTATCGCACCGCATCGACTGTGATGTAGGGAATGTACACTACGCCGTTGGTGTCCAGATCGGGTGAATCGGGTCGCTGCAGCTCCAGGAGTTCACCGCCATCTTGCAGATTACCCTGTATCGGGCCAAGCACCAGGACGCTGGGGGGCACGGAGAAGGTCTGGCGGAAGACCGCCGGGTCCCCAGCGACGATCAGGGCACGGCCTTTGGCAGGGAGAACGACGTTGGTCGGGAAGCTGAAACCGGTTCCGTTCAGTTTCCAGGTATTCGTGGGTACAACGGTGTCGAAGAGGGGTTGGGCGGTGCTGGTGAGATTCTCGATTTCGACGAATTCAGCCTGGCTTGGTGAGGGCTGATAGTGGATCTCGGAAATGACAACCGGACCCGTCAACGGACCGGAATTGGACTGGCCCAGGGTGGGCTGCCGCATGGCGGGGAATTGGACTTCCCCGACGCTGTTTGTATGACGGCCGAAGGTGACGCCATTGGCCGCTGCTCCGAATTGAGCGGTGTCTGCGTAGCCGGTCAGTTCCCCGGAAGCACTCGCCGAGTAGAGGCACACTTCGTCGCCATGGGAGCTGATCGCAAAACTGGGGGGAACACCCGGCTGGGGGTTGAAGTCGGCTTCGGAGAACACTAGGTATCCTCCCGCGCTGATCCTCTTTCCTGCGGGGATGCGGAACTTCCTGGGCTGGGTCGGATCATCGGAAAGATACCAATTACCAATGTCTACTTCGGCGGCACCGGGGTTATACAGCTCGATACTGTCGAGGCTGGGAGGGTCGGTATGGGTAAGAACCTCGTTGATCACGATCTGAGGTATGTTCAGCGCGGGATCATCCTTCCCGGGCGAGCCCCCGGACAAAGAGGAGGCCCTCCAGTTGGCGGGGGAATCCGGGTCGGGCTGCAGGTTGGGGGAACCCGGCACCAGGGAGAAGCCGAGACCATCTGCCGAGATGGGCCACGGTGGCGTGTCTCCATACAGTACAGAAGCCAGCGTGGAGCCGGCGGCATGGACCAAGGTGATTCTTTCGCCGCTGTTGGCGAGATTACCGCCATACGCACCGAGGATGGGGATTCCGGGATAGCGGGCGGAGAAGTTGGTGGGATTACTGACGAGAACCAAGAACTGGCTTGCACCCAAGCGTGTGCCTCGTGGGAAAACGTAGTCGATGCCGTTGGTGAAATAGACTCCACTGAGGTCAATTTCAAACGGGTTGGCATTCTTGATCTCGAGGAATTCGAAGGTATCCCCGTCGAGGTCTCCTGCGGGAAGCGGGTGGTACATGATCTCCGTGATCAGCAGGTTGGTGAAGGTCTGTCGGAGGGTGAATGAGGCTTGGTTAAGAGCACTCCAGGTCGAGCCATTATACGCTCTGGCTCTCACTACGGTCGACTCCTGGAGCGTGACGGGAGTGTTGTAGGAGACCGCCCCAGGGGCGATGGCACCGCCCATCCTCCGTGGATCGCTCCCGTCCAGGGTATAGTAGATCGTTCCTGCGGGAGCGGTCATGGTGAGGCGGAAGCCGGCGTCAAAGGCTCCTCCGTGCTGGGCAAAGGAAGGAGCTGCGACACTTGGATACAGGCCCTTTGACTTGAGCTGACTCAACACCACGGTGGTTCGGGTAGGCAGATAGTTGTTCAGGATATTGTTGATCTCGGCGATCCATTCCACGTTCCTCGTCAGGGGAGCGCCTCGTTTGGAGTCTCCCCACCGGGCGGATTCACCGACGACGGCGCGGTCGATTTCGTTCTTGCGCCTCAGGAATCTCTCCCGGGCTGCTTCAGGACTCAGAGCTCCACCATTGAAGAAGTGCTTTTGGATACGGTCGGCCACCAGGAGTTTGAATTCGGCGTTTGTCCATAGTCGCTGCCAGACCCATTGTGGGCTTGAAGAGGAGACTGAGGAGTTGCCAGCCGCATAGGGTCCCGTGCGGTCGACGTTGACAGCCGAGCTGGAGTCCAGGTTGACCATGGTGTGCTCCGCATCATGGGAGATGAAACGGAATCCCTCCAGCCCGTTGGTGTTGCGGAATCCGAACCAGTTATTGGGACTGTTATTGCCGAGGAACCAGGAGATGGGCGCATCGTAGTTGCCGCCGTAAACGATCACGAGCATGTAGTCGATCAGGTTCTCCGGGTCCAGCAGTCGCTCGTACGCGGGGTTTCGCGTTCCGTCCGGGTTGTTGCCCTGGAGTTTCTGATAGACGGTGTCGTTCGTGACCCCTGCTTTACAGAGGTTGTAGAGTCGAGTCCAGGCAGAGAGGTTTCCGTCCGTTGCGAAAATCGTATAGCCGAGGCCCGGGTCGACTTTGATGACATCGTACTGGCTCTTATCACCCCCAAAGTAAGTGGCGGCGAAGGAGGCTTCGGGCCTTTCGCAGGTGTTGTAGAGCCCCCAGTATTGGCCGTTGATATAGAGATGGTAGAAGTTTCCGCGCTCCCCGGCCTGGCCCATAGCCAGTTGGGTATCGCGAGAAAACTGATCCCGAACGAACACGCCGCGGGAATCTCCACCGAAGCTCCAAGAGTAGTTTTGCGCGCAGCGCAGGTCCAGTCCGTCAAACTCCTCTGCGCCATCCCTGCCGAATATCGGGTATTTGAGTTTGGGGTTTCCGTACTCGTCGCGGAAAAAGAACCGGAAAGCGTGCTTGGGATTGTCGGTGCTGCGGCTGTAACCGCCGCGAATTCTGGCTCCGGCGTTGAGCTGGAAACCTTTTGTGCCGTCCGGATAGATCAACTCCAATGAACATTTCCTCTCCCAATCGCGTCCGTCCTGACCCGCATTCGCATAGATTCCGGTGGAGCTGTTAAAGAGGTCTTTCAGATCCATCACCAGGCAGAAGGAGGGGATCGTTTTGAGGTCGGCCTTGATAGTGTCCTTGTAGGCGGCGGAATTCACGACGTCCGGGTCCATGCCGTAGTCGCGGGTGTTGCTTCCCCACGAGGTCGGCCATCCTGGGGCGGGAGCCCCCGTTGGGGATTGCCGGATGACGTCGTCGAGGAAGAGATAGCTCTGGGTGTCGACATTGGAGGGTTGAAATCCGGTCTTGTAAGCTGCCGCACGAACGATGGTGGTGCCGGCGATGTTGATGGGGCCTGCGTACAGGACCCCATTGGTGGGCGAAGGGAGGGTTCCATTCGTTGTCCAATAGATGGAGGCGCCAACGGTGGTGGTACTGATTTGCAGTGCGAAAGGCTGGTCATAGAACCCGCGGTCATGACTGAACTGGGTGTCGGCGACATAGTTTTCGTATCCAGTTCCGTTGGCAGTGCCAGGAGTAGCTTTCGCGAAGTAGTAGTTCTTGCCAAGCGAACGGCCATAGGAAACGTCGGTGAACTGTTTCGGGTAGGCGGGTGAGTACTCGTCCACGATCGTCCCTTCGGGGCTGACCAGGGCAAGGTATTCGCCTTCCGTTTGGAGCCCGAAACTCGTGTGCAGATTCCTGCCCGGTATACGGCGATCCTTACCCGAGGCAAAGATCACCATGTAGCCGTTGGGAGGGAGATTGGTGCTGGGAAAAGTCCATTCTTGAAGAAGGTCGGCGGAGTCGGTGAGATGCCACCCTTGAAGGTTTTGGGCATCCGGGCCTGCATTGTAGACCTCAAGCCAGTCCGAGTATTCCTTGTCCTCATCCATCACGGTCTTGGCGTTGACCGCCATGAATTCATTGATGGTGAGCCGACTCTCGGCGGCAGCAGAAACCGCAGCCAAGTAGAGGCAGAGTGAGAAGAATACCATTAGCCGGTCACAACGCATGGTCCACATGGTAAGCAGGTTTCGCGCCAAAACAACAAGGATGAACGGTCTGAGTGGAGTTGGCGACGCCGAATCAGCGTAGTGGGTGGTATTCCGAGGAAAGGTGGTATAGAGTAGCCAACCTTTTTATGAGTGAAGTATTGGTTATTGGCCACAGAAACCCGGATACGGATGCCGTGTGCTCCGCGATCGCCTACGCGGAGTTCAAGCGGCGAACGGGGTTGCCTACCGCTGAGGCTGCCCGTTGCGGGGATACGAACGATCGGATCGATTTCGTTTTGCGGACCTTTGGGATGCCTTCGCCCCGCTTTGTGGCGGATGTCTCTCCCAAGGTGCGGGACGTTATGAGCACCGATTTGGTCAGTATTCGTCCGGAAACGACTGCAGCCGAAGCAATCCAGCTCATCGAAGAGACGGGGATTCGTGTTTTACCCGTGCTGGATAACGAGCGTCGGTGCTGCGGCCTCCTGTCGCTGCTCAAGCTGAGCCAATTCCTGTTCCCGGCCGTCAAGCAGCAATCTGACTCCCGCCGGGTCCTTTCCTCCCTGAAGAACCTTGCGCGAATCCTAGGGGGAGACCTGCTTTTGGGATCCACGGCGGACCAAGAGGAGGATCTGATTCTCATGATCGGCGCTATGGGATTAGAGTCCTTTGCACAACGGCTTACCGAGTATCCGCTCAAGAAGCTGGCGGTGGTGGTGGGGGATCGCTGGGACATACAGAACATCGCCATTCGCGAGGGGGTGCGGGTGCTGATCGTCACGGGCGGCTTTGCTCTTGAGTCGAAAACCCTGGAGGCTGCGAGCCGGAACCAGGTGGCCGTGATCCTTTCGCCGCACGATACCGCCACCACCGTTGCGCTGTGCCGGGCATGCATCGCCGTGCGTCATACCCTGAACGAGCGTTTTGTGGCCTTTCGGGAGGATCAGCCTCTGGCAGAGGCACGGCTTCTGGCATCCGAGTCGAGCCTGCTCGCGTTCCCCGTTCTCGACCCACAAGGGCGCACTTTGGGTATGCTGTCCAAGTCCGATCTTCTGAAGAAGGTCGACCGGAAGCTGATTCTGGTGGATCACAACGAGCTCTCCCAAGCGGTTCATGGTGCTGCCAGCGTCGAGATTCTGGAGATCATCGACCATCATCGGATCGATGCCATCCAGACTTCGCAACCGATTCACTTCCGCAACGAGCCGGTCGGCTCCACGTGCACGATTGTGGCGGATTGCTTCTTCCAGTATGGAATCCCGGTAGAACCGCCCCTGGCTGGGGTTATGTTGGCTGGGTTGGTGTCGGACACCCTCAACCTGACTTCGCCCACGACCACCCGACGGGACCATGAGGTCTTGGCGCGGCTTGAGGCCATTTCGGGCATTCAGGCCAGGGACTTCACCGAGCGACTCTTTGCCTCGGGATCCGTTTTGATATCCCGCACCGCTGACCAGGCGATCACTACCGATTGTAAGGAATACCGGGAAGGGCAGACGATATTTAGTGTGGCTCAGATTGAGGAGGTGGGTTTTGAACAATTCTGGAAGCGGAAGGAACCGCTGCAGCAGGCGTTGGATCAATACCGGACGAAGAAGGGGTATTCCTTCTCGACGCTCCTGGTTACAGATGTGGCGAGCCAGAGTTCCCTCCTACTGGTGAGTGGAGGCGCGCCTATCCTTTCGATCATCGACTATCCTCGGTTGGAGCCGGGCGTGTATGAGTTGGGCAATGTCGTTTCGCGTAAAAAGCAGCTGCTCCCCTATTTTGCCCATTGCCTTCAGCGCGTGGGACAGGGGAGTGGTCGATGAGACTTCCTGCGGATGATGGGGAGGCACCGTGCTAGCGCAGTTGGAGTAGTCGGTAGAACGCCTGGGCCTCGGCTGCTGGAATTGCGGCCGATTGGTTCGTGGCGTAATCGCTGGCGACAAAGGTGGAAAGGTCTCTCCAGGTAGCCAGGTCGTTCGAGGTCTGCGCCTGGTATTGACCACCTGGCGTTACGATGAACTCCACCACGATTTGATTCCCTTCCAGTAGGGCTTTGGTAATCAGAGGATCTCGTTGCTTTGCCCTTCTTTGAAGTTGGGGGAGAATGTCCTCAAAAAACCCTTGGTCAAAGGGGTACCCCCACTTCTCCGCAAAGCGATCCCGCAGGTCCACGCCAGCTGCAGCGCTGCAGGCAGCCACCCAAAAAGTGAGGCGCTGGATTTCGTTCGCAAAACCAAGGAACCTTTCCTCCGGTGGAGTGAACACGGACAGCAGGCGGAACAAGAATCGGCTGCCGTGCTCGTCGGCCAGCTGAGTCAATTGGGCGTCCAGGATGTCAGAGTTGAACTGTTCATAGTACAGCGGCATTGCCTCGTACTCTTTGAGTAATTGGAAATGCGTCGAGCGAACCGTATCCGGCATCAAAGACAAATGAGTCCCCCGGAAGCTGGCGAGAGTGGCGGGGGCGAGGTCATGGCCGTCGGGGTTGGAGAGGAACTCATCGAAACAGCTCACCGATAGAGCGACGGCCAGGCCTCTGGCATACGCGGAGGCGTCCGGCAACTCTGCCAGGAAATCCAGGAAACCTGCCTGGTGAAGTAGATTGGAGGCGATTTCCGTGCCGATGAAACCCCACTGAATCCAGTCTTCTCCCCCAGTGCAGGCGGTGAGGTTGTTGGTTCCAGTACTCAGCCGTATCGGGTTTCCCGAGGACGAGCAGGGGTCCATACCGGCAACGTCACTCCCTGGGTCCAGAACGACATATTGCGTGCCGCTGGCCCCTGGTAGGGTTCCTGTGAGATAGCGAAACCGGGCAGAAAGGGCGTCGAGGACCGTCACCGCTTCGAGGCGGGTGAACAGCGTCGGCAGCACGTTGGTGCCGTTTAACGTCGGGATGGAGAGAGACACATCTCGCCCTCGGAAATTCTCCATCCCGGTTTTCCGCAAGCGCAACTCCGTGACACGCACCAGGCAGGCGTTGGCGGCTGACAAACCATCAACCGTTGCGCTGATCAGGGGAGAGGAAAGTGACGCACTGGGTTGGCGCAATGGTTTCACCAGGCCCCGATCATCGACCGTAGCCACATCGTTCCCGCCGTGAAAAGCGATGCTCTTTCCGGTGAGATCCGCTGGGGACCCATCCGCATTTTTGGCGACAATCTCTACCCAACTATTGGTTGGGGGAAAGAGGTGGAGCAGCATAATCGCTGGCTTCAGTTCAAGCCTTCCGGTAACGACTTGCACGGCAGTGGTTCGAGCCTGACTCTGTACCTGCACGAAGACTCGGGCGCGGCCGAGTCCGACACCGGATACACTACCATCGGGTTGGAGGTGGATGAGGTCGGGGCGATCCGTCGATAGTGCTACCTCGGACGGAGAGAACGGCACCGGATGCCCGGAACGATCTCGGATGTCCACTGTTAGCATCGTGTTCGTACGCCCGTCCTGAAACCAAACCTCAGCAGGATGAACGCGAACGGTGTTTTCGCAGGAAGGGTCGATGGAGCCGACTCGTACGGGCACGCTCCGGCTTGTGGAGTCAATGGCACTGGAAAAGGCGGTCACCTTGACTTGGTAGTCGCCCTGCTGGCCATAGCGATGCCAGGCCGGAGGGGAGCCCTCCGTGATCGTGCCGTCGCCCCAATCCCAGGCCACTCTCTCGATCACTCCGACCGGTGTGGTAACACTGCCATCGATCTCCACCTCCCCGCAACCGAGGTTGGCAGGTGATGATAGGTTTAGCTGGATGGGACTCTCGTTTGCGTAGGCAGCGACACGAGTCATGGACGTCCGGGCCCTTGTGTCCTGATCGGGATAGAAATGCTCCCAAAAGGCGTAAGGCCCTGACACTGCGGCCAGGCGTGAGTCTGCCACCGTCAGCATCAGGGTATCGTTGACGAACAGGGCCACGGTATTCGAGCTTGGCGAAAGGGCCATCCGGACGAGATTCGTCTGCCCGAAGGGTAGGGGTGGAAAGAAGGTCTGGCCCAGGTTGCCGAAAAATTCGCCGTTGACGAAGATGTCAAAGGCGACTTGGTCACGGTGAAACCTCCCGTGGGCGATGGTGTTGAACCAACCCGGGAAGTTGGTGGGCCCGCAAGCCATGGCCAAGCATCCCTCGGTTCCTGCGCCAATGTCTGGATCCCAGATCACCGACGCTTCCATGACATTGGGGGTGGATGGCAAGCGTTGGCAAGCGTAGGTCACCGCCACCCAGCCTCCTGCCGTCGTAACGAAACGCTGGTTGCGGATGCACCCATAGCGTCCGTAGAAACCCCCAATTCCGAACTGCGTCCAGGGTGGACCGAGGGTGGGGAGCCCCAGCCCAGGTTCCACCGTGTCGGGCCGGCTGAAGTCATCGAGAAACAGCAGGCTTAGTGGGGCTGGCGGCGAGGCGATGGACTGAGTCGCACCCGTCAGAATGAAAAGCAGAACAAGGAGCGTCGACGCCCGCCGGATCTCAGCCCAGCGGGGGGCGGTCTGAGGCGCATGGGAAGCGTCGGGACGAGAAACCGACGACGAACAGGTTGGGAGGATGAGGTTCACTTGGGTGCAAGTACCATCCGGAATCCGGCGAAATAGGCCTGTTCGTCAGCCCACTCCAATCGCATCGCCGACCGACACCATTTCGGGAAGGAATTCCAAGCACCGCCTCGAGCCACGTGTTGCGAGCCCGACGGCGGTCCCTGGGGGTCGGTCACCTCGCCACCAGGAAGTCGCCAGGAGTAATAGTCCTGCACCCATTCCCAGACGTTTCCTTGGATATCGTGGAGCCCCCAGGGATTCGGGGTCTTGGTGCCGACTGTATGAGTGGTGTAGAAGATCACGCCTCCCAATGGCATGGAAACGCCGGGGGGTTCGTGGAGGTAGTAACTGTTGAGACGATTCCAGGCATAAGGATCCAGGCCCGCATAATCGGGATCGTCGCCGAAGTAGAACCGGTTGGTGGTTCCTGCGCGGCAGCAGTATTCCCATTCTGCCTCCGTCGGGAGTCGATATACATGACCTACAGGGAGTCGACCCCCTGTGCGCTCCAGTTCGGTGAAGGTCGCGCAGAATGCCACGGCGTCGCTCCAGCTGGTTCTTTCCACAGGTCGATCGATATCGCCAAGAAACGCTGCTGGATTGTTTCCGGTGATGGTTTCGTATTCGCGCTGAGAAACCTCGAGTTTGCGCATCCAGAAGCCCTTGGTCAGGTTGACGACCGTTTGGGGGCCCTCGTGTTCCCAGCGTTCGACCTCGTTCGTCGGGCTTCCCATGGTGAACACGCCTGGGGAAATCCAGACGAGTCGCTCGGGGTCGGGGTTGGCTGGCACGGAGGAGCCGGTGTGAGTGCGGAAGAACCGGGTTCCGGTCTCGGCGCTGAGAGCGAACGAGAGACTTTCTCCCGCGGCTCTGAGGAGGCTGACTTGCTGCCAGGCACCGGTCACCGAGGTTGCGGAGTCTAAAACGTAAGAGGTTCCCGGGATGGTACTCCATCGGACGACGGCTTGATCACTGCCTTCGAGTGAGATCTGGCACACCAAAGGGTTTTCAGCATGCGCTGGCAGACCGATCAAGATGGTGCTGATCAGTAGGCTCCCGAGGTAATACCCGAATCTCATGGCTGTTCTTGTAGTCGTTCACATCGGGCCCTCCAACAAAAAACGCCGGGTACGATTTGGCAAGGACCCCCGCGAATTAGAACCGGTCGGCTACTTCCTGCTGGCGGAGAATCCGGCGGAGTGGGTGAAGCGATCGACTTCGCCAATGCAGGGGCTTATCCCCGTTTGCGGAGATTCCCTGGGTTAGCGGGTTTGGGTGCAGGCGCTTACGGTTTGCCGTAAGTTACCGCTGGGAGGATGGCTTCCACCTCAATCGGCACCGTGACCGCAAGCACCTTCGACAGCGTACCACTGGGTATGACAAACTCGCTGAGGCCCACGTGGTTGGGGCTGGTGGAAGCCCAATCGTAGGTATAGCCCAACTGTGTCCACGGCCAGGCATTGTAGACCCCGTCGGTCATGTCGTAATGACGCGACGAGTAGGTAGCATTATACCATTCGACCCAAAAGGCGGGAATGCGCAGGTTGGAGGTCAGAAGTGGAGCGCTGGGGGCCGATAAGGTTCCCGCCGAAGTGCTCCCGATGGCGGGCTCAGGGGTTGGGCGGAACAGATAGTCCGGGCTGACCCAGAACTCTACTACGGTATCGTTGGCGGCAGTGGGCGGCATACCCAGAACCTGTTTGATGCGGAGTGGTTGATCTGGTCCGGCGAAATCAGCGCAGAAATCCCTCAGCTCCGGGCAAACCGTTATCCATTGGTCCCCATAACTCAGCAAGTGTTCGCCGGGTTGGTAATAGTTGGTGGCCGTCTTGTAGGTCATGAAGGAACAGACCTTGACCTGTAGGATACCAGCCTGGTTCGTACGCCAGGTCAGGTTCGTGTTCGCCAGGACGATGGGCGTGAGTTTGTTGCAGACCTCGCTAGGCTGAGCGCTGGCGGCATCCAGCACGGCATTGGAATACATCAGCCAAAGTTGGTTGGCGTTGGTGGTGAGATTGTCCGGATATGCCGCGACGCGGTAGAACATGGGTGCGTCAACGGTGACCAGCGAATCCGTGTCACTAAACTCCTCCAGGTCGGACCAGGAGCTAAGCCAAGGACTGTCACCCCCCAGGTTCGACCTCCACTCAAGCGAATAGACGGTTCGATGATCGGCAGGGAGGGAGTTGGAGAAGCTCAGATGCCCGTTCTGGAAGCCGGTGATTACGATCTCCTGTGCTACCAGGTTACCGAAGGAGACAATCGTGGCAACAAGCAGGAAGAACATCCGATATAGCATATCGAGAGATACATCGGATGTTCCTGCAGCAACTTAAGGCTGGAGACGAGGCTCTTTGCCCCACGCCTTGGCACACAGCTTGCCCCACCGCGAGCTACGACCCTTGGTCTGCCTGGCGAACGGCCCGGACGAAATCGAGGATCTTCTGGTGGTCTTTGCGTCCAGGGGACTCCTCGACGCCGCTGGAGACGTCCACGGCGAAGGGACGCACTTGGCGGATTGCCTCCTCCACGTTCAGCGGGGTGAGCCCACCGGCGAGGAGCACGGGTCTGCCCATGCCGACTGCCTGACGAGCCAGGGTCCAATCAAAACACTCCCCAGTCCCTCCGCGCGCCGCGGGGCTATAGCTGTCGAGCAGCCACCCGTTGGTGTCGAACCGGGTGAGTTCCGCCAGTGAATTGGCATCTTTGATTCGAAAGGCGCGCAGCACTCGAAACTGCGGGAAGTCCTGACAGTATTCCGGAGTTTCGTTTCCGTGGAATTGGAGGGTGTCCAGGCCGCAACGCTCCGCCTGTTCGCGTACTCTCTCCGTAGACTCATCCACGAAGACCCCCACGCGGGCGACGAAAGGGGGGAGTTGCCGAGTGATGGCGCGCACTTGATCGGGCGCAACGTAGCGTTTGCTTTGGGGGTAGAGGATGAACCCAAGGGCCTCGGCACCACATTCCACCGCCACAAGCGCGTCCGCCAGGCAGGTGATCCCGCAAATCTTGATCCGTGTTCTCTTCATGGCCGAACTATCATCCTTTTCGCATCAGACCGCGCCATGGCATCCCTGATTACACGCCAAGGATTTCGCCGACCTTGGCCTTGATATCGGGTTGTTTGACAAGGGACTCGCCGACAAGGATAGCACCAGCGCCGCAAGCCTCCAGGCGAGCCACGTCCGCCCGGGTGTGAATGCCGCTTTCGGCGACGAACAGAATCTCGCCGTTTTGGATCTGAGCATTCACCTTCCGAGCCAAGCGTTCGGTGTTGCCCAAGTCCACCTTGAAAGTGCGAAGGTCACGATTGTTCACTCCAATCAGGCGGGCGCCGGAACGGAGGGCGCGGTCGAGTTCCCCTTCATCGTGTACTTCCACGAGCACGGAGAGACCAGCCTTCTCCGCCAAGGTTCGGAAATGCCGAAGCTGGGCATCGTCCAGGATGGCCACGATCAGAAGGACGGCGTCCGCTCCCCATTCGATAGCCTGCAGAATCTGGCGTTCATCAATGATAAAGTCTTTCCTGAGGAGCGGCAGGGTAACCACTTGCCGAATGGCGCGGAGATACTCCAGGGAACCCTGGAAGAAACGTTCATCTGTGAGCACGGACAGGGCAGTGGCACCAGCAGCCTCGTAGGTCCGGGCGATGCGTTCCGGATCGAAATCGGGACAGATGATCCCCGCGGAAGGGGAGGCCTTTTTAACTTCGGCAATGAGACTGATGCGGCCGCGCCGAGGTTGGCGGAGGGCTTGAAGGAAGTCTCTTGCGGGACCTCGTCGCTCCAGTAGAGGCTGGAGGGTACTAAGGTCGGTGGGCCACGGAGGCAGGTCCGCCACCTCGATGCGTTTCTGGGCTACAATTGTGTCGAGAATCGTCATGTAGGCTCTTATTCCGAGTCGTCCTCGTCTTTCACGCCGGCCATGCGTTTCAGGGGGCATCCGGCCCGGAGCCAGGCGTTCACAAATGCATCCAGATCCCCGTCCATCACGCCCTGAACATCGCTGGTTTCCTGTCCGGTGCGAAGGTCCTTGACCATGCGGTAGGGTTGAAAGACGTAGCTGCGGATTTGACTTCCCCAAGAGATGTTCCCTTTTTCACCATAGAAACGCTCCATCTCGGCCTTCTGGGCGTCCACGCGTTGAGCATACAATTTGGAGAGCAACTGCTTCATGGCAGTAGCCCGGTTCTGATGTTGGGAACGTTGATTCTGGCTGGCTGCGACCGTCCCGGTGGGAATGTGGGTGATTCGGACCGCGGTCTCTACTTTATTCACGTTTTGCCCGCCTTTCCCACCGCTGCGGAAAGTGTCCACCTTCAACTCGACCGGTGGGATGAGGATCTCGACGTCGTCCTCTACTTCGGCAATGACATCGACGCTGGCGAAACTGGTGTGGCGCCGTTTGTTGGAGTCAAAGGGAGAGATCCGGACGAGGCGGTGAACACCCCGCTCTGCTTTGCAGAACCCGTACGCGTTCTCGCCTTCCACCAACATGGTGACGCTCTTGATTCCGGCCACGTCTCCGGAAAGAGCGTCGGTGACATCCACCTTCCAGCCGCGAGTTTCGCACCAACGCTGGTACATGCGCAGGAGCATGTTGGCCCAGTCACAGGACTCCGTGCCGCCGGCTCCGGCATTGATGCTCACGATGCAGTTGTTTTTGTCGTGAGGGCCGTTGAGCAGGACGCGCAACTCCATGCTTTCCAGGTCGCGCTGGAACTGGGAGAGCTCCTTTTCCAGATCCTTCAGCAGGGCGACCTGGGCGCTTTCCGACTCCCCTTCCGCGAGTTCTACCATGACGTGGAAGTCCTCGAGCTGTTTCTCTGCCTGCAGCAGAGGGTCGCACTTCTTGCGCAGGGTGTTTGCTTCGTCGATGAGGGTCTGGGCTTGTTCGCGATTGTTCCAAAAAGTATCCGCGGCCATGAGGCCGTCCAACTCACTCAGTCTTTTCTGAATGCTGGGGACGTCAAAGAAACCTCCGAAGTTGGTTTAACTTCGCGCTGGCGCCGACGGCTTGTGCTTTGATCACATCAAACATAGTACGAAGAGGTTAAAGGGGAGCCAGGCTGCTTGGCGAGCCCTTTATGGGGGTAAGCCAAGCGTGCGAGGACTGCGAGAGACGGGGAGGAATACCTTGAGTGTGCCGACGGAAAGGAGTGTTTAGAACACTCGCCAGGTCCCGGTTCTCCGTTTGCCACGGAACACGCCAACGAGGGCAAAGACACCACAGGCAACTGCGAACAAGTCTCCGTGGTGGTGATACAATGTCTGACCCGCCAACTCTTGGTCTCCCAACAAAGGAACTTGAACGACCCGAAAACCAGCTTTGTAGATGTCCGTCGTTTCGCCCAAGCCTGCGTCTCGGATCCTCCCAAAGCGATCGATCCAGCAAGTTATGCCATTGTTGGCGCACCTGACCAGGGGAACGCCGTTTTCCACGGCGCGGTAAACGGCCATCGCGGTGTGCTGCCATTGCTCTGAACCTTCGCCAAACCAGCCGTCATTGGTCAGGTTCAGCACCATGTCCGTATTCGTGGCGACGCATTGTCTCACAAAATGGGGAAAGACGTCTTCGAAGCAGATGATCGGCTGGATTCGCGCATTCGGCTTGCTCAGGGGGAACGGGACGATGGTCCGCCCTGGGGTGAAGCTTTCCACGGGGGTCAGGTACCGCATGAAGGGAAAGATCCCCTCGAACGGCACATACTCGCCGAAGATGACCAAACGTTGTTTTCGGTAGGTGGCGGCGAATCCGCCATCGGGCCCGAAGAGGAACGCAGCATTGTAGTAAAGGTACTTGTTTGTGGCTTTAGCCTCGGGATCGGGTTCCGCATCGTCGGCGCCAAAGATACAATAGACCCTTTGCTGAACGATGAGATTGGTGAGGGCACGAAAGTGCTCCTCGTTGAATGTGGGGAGAGAGGCTTCGGGCCAGACCAGGACATCGGGCTTGGCGGCCAAGGCCAGTTCGGAGAGTTCCAGAATGGCCTTGAAACGGTTCGTAGTCTCTTTGGGATCGAAGATGAGCTTTTGGGGTATGCTGGGTTGGATGAGCGCCATCTTGAGGAAACGATCCGGTTTCTTGGCGGAAACGACTTTCAGGGCCCCGACGAAACAGACCAGGCTAACCACCAGCAGGGGCAAGCCAAGATCGGTGAACAGGCTGAAACGCCAGGAGGCCAGCAAGGGTGCGGGGGCGGAGGGAGACGACGCGGTAAAGCCTCGACTCGGGTTAGCATTGCCCTGGGTCAACCCTGTGGCCTGCAGATAGAGGCGGACGGCCGTGAGGTAGATGCAAGCCGAGCCCCAGGCGACCAAGAAAGAGACGCCGTAGGCTCCCGTCACGGAGGCAACCTGCAAGAGTGGTACTGCGGTGTACTGCGACGCACTGAGCGGATTCCAGGGAAAGCCACTTAGAAACCGGCCCTGGGTGTATTCGACCGCGACCCATAATGCGCCACATCCAAGCGACCAGAGCGTCCTTTGGTGCCAGGGCGTTTGGCCAATCCGCTGCAGGTGAAGTTGGAAGGGGGAGACGCTCGCGCCCGTTTCCTGGATTTCCTCAACGCCCTCATGACAGATGTCAGGCAAGGGCCGGTCGGGGGTCACCGGGCGGCCGGGGAATGTCCTCCAGCACAGCCAAACCCAGAGCGCCGGAAAAAGCGCGACGTAAGCACTGAGAGCGATGTACGCCGCCGCGGCACCGACAGGGAAGGGGATGGCCTGCAACCACCGAAGCGAGACTAGGGCAAAAGCGAGCCCGTAGAGGTACCCTATCCCAAAGATCCTTTTGGGCGGCAGTTCCCCCGCGGTGACGAGCAACAGGATGGCCGGTGCCACCCAGGCAAGCCCGGACCATCCAGGCAACGGAAACGCCAAAGCGAGGAGGACGCCTCCCAAGAGGCTGCCTATCAAGCGCAACCGGTTTTCGGATATGACCCATGCCAGTTTCAATCCGCCCTAGCCTTGGGGAAATTGGGGCAGATGGCAAGCCAGCAGGGGGAAAGACGAACTCACTGATGGTGGTACGCCCATCGAAGGCTCCATGCTGGGGTGGTCGAGCTGGATCGTAGTGTTTCGAGTGACGTCATTTCCCGTGGGAATTGTTCGATTCGTAGTTTTCCTAGTCCACATCAGAAATGCACTTCGGGCAGGAGTATTCAGAGATGATGAAGTGACCTTATGAATTGACAAGGTGTTCTGATTCTGATACTGGTATTCTTACTTCATCCCTCGGTTTATGGACGAGAACTTTCGCGGCCAGTTTGGGCCAGCCGTCCAGGGAATTGGGTCTCCTCTCCCGGACGCACGGAATCCGCATACCTGTCTTCGAGCCGCACCGCGCCTCGTCAGAAGGTCCCTATCCTTCACCCCCTATCTCCGTAACAGGGTATGGGACATCATGAGTACAAATCGATCCAACCTGCGACACCGGGCGACGTGCGCCTGCGCTTTGGGACTCCTGCTGAGTTACCTGACAGCTCCGGCTTGGGGTGTCGATATTGATCCTGTGCTCACAGGACTCATCGAGACAGCACCGCCGCAGGACGTGGTCGTCGCGGGGAGCTACGCTTACCTGGCGACCCAGGCTGGCCTCGAGGTGATCGATGTCTCCAATCCGGCCGGTCCTCAGCGAGTGGGCAGCTACTCCATCAGTGGGAGTGCTCATGGTGTGGCAGTGTCGGGCAACTACACTTATGTAGCAGCAGGGGAACTATATATTCTGGATGTAACAATCCCCTCAAAACCTCTCCTAAAAGCGCGTTATTTCGGCACCAATGTCCTCACCGACGTATCCATCTGTCCGTCGGTTGGATGCGCGGTTGTCTCCAGCTTTGACGGGCCAATCGAAGTAATCGATGTTGTTGACCCCGGCAATCCAGTGAAAGTCGGAGCGTTCCCATTTGAGACACACTGCCTGACGACTGCTGGAAAGCATGTGTATGCCGGCGGGCATGGCCGTACGGCGATCATTGACATCGTTGATCCCGCAAAACCGGTACAACGTGGTTCGATTCAGACCCTACCTTGGGCTACTGATATCGCTGTGCGCGGAACTCTGATCTTTGTAACCAGTGACGCCTCGGGCATGCCGGCTCGGGGCGCGTTAGAGATTATCGACGTCTCCGACCCAGACAATCCACAACGAGTGAGCAGCTACTTGGGGAATGCCTCAGGTGTGGCGGTGTCGGGCTATTACGCCTACGTGAAGGATTGGGAAGGGCTGAAGGTGATCGACATTTCCGACACGGCCAATCCGCAGTTGGTGGGTAGCTACTCTGCAGGTTCCTCGGGGTGGCCTGGCTCTTGTTTGGCAGTGTCAGGCAGGTACGCCTACGTGGTCGGGTCGGGAGGCGCACTCGAGGTGATCGACATTTCACGGTTGGCAAACCCGCAGCGGGTGGGCGCGCATGACACCATCGGCGAGGCCTTTGCCGTGGTGGTTGCGGGGAATTACGCATACTTAGCCGAGCGGCCTCGGCGGGACGGCACCAACGACGTCGGATGTGCACTTGAGGTCATCGACATTTCCAACTCGACTCGCCCGCAGCGCGTGGGGGGGTATGACCAGCTTTTTACCGCGAGCGCTTTGGCCGTATCAGGCGGTTACGCCTATGTGTGCGGAAGGGAGGATCTAGGCGGGAGAGATTCATTGCACGTGATCGACGTATCGAACCCTGCGGCCCCGAAATGGGTGAGCCGATGCGAGAGCCGCGGGGCTCTCTATGAGGTTGCTATCGCTGGCAGCCACGCCTACGTGATTGAAATGTGGTGGGATCCGGCTGCACAGCAACCTCGGGGTCAGCTCACGGTGATCGATGTTACCAACCCGGCCAATCCACAGAAAGTGGGCAGCTACTCAGGGGCTCCCTATCCCTATGGTATGGTGGTATCAGGGAAGTACTCTTACATGGCCCAGGGGTCTGCCGGGTTAGAGGTAATCGACATCTCCGATCCGGCCAATCCACTACGGATCGGCGGGATCGCCGAGGGTTTCGCCAGCCGCGTAGCGGTGTCGGGCAACTACGCCTGGGTGCTGAATGGAGGGCAAGGTTGTCATGTGATCGACATCTCCAACCCGGCCAATCCGCGGCGGATGGGCAGCCTCGAGAACATCGGGTGGGCCAACGCCATGGCGGTTTCGGAGAAGTACGCATACTTGGCCTCGGGCCGCGACCTGCAGGTGATGGACATCTCCGACCCAGCCAATCCGCAGCGGCTGGGAGGTAACTCTGCGTTTTCCGGCGAAACGTTGGGTGTCACCGTCAGCCAAGGCAAGGTGTTCGTCACCGACCTCGCTGATGGTCTGGTCGTTCTCGAGATGCAGCCGCTCATCAAGTCAATCTGGAGAGAGGGCCCGAGCCTTCGTCTGCAGTGGGAGGGCTTTGGCCCGGCCCGCCTACAGCGGACCACCTCCCTCACAGGCCCTCTTTGGCAAGACCTGATCGGCTCCGAGAGCACGAACAGCGTCACGTTACCGATCTGGGGCGGACCGGAGTTCTTCCGGTTGGCGAAGCCGTAATGCGAAGAAAAGTGCTACCATGAAACGATCTTCTCCTAGAACCACTTCCGCTACCGTGCTCGCCGAGTCTCCCCAGTCTGCCGCAGCGCTCTTTGTGTCGCCGGAGCACTCGAACCCGATCCCAACCTGTGCGGCCAGGCGATGTTGGCCGACTCCCGTGCACCGATGTCTCAGCCGTTCTGTGGGTAACCGAATGTGGTTGTTGGCTGCGGCGGTGACCGCCCTGGCGCTGACACCCGGTCCGATCCTCGCCCAGTCGATCTACGAACCGTATGCGTTCACCACGCTGGCCGGCCTGGCCGGCAGCACGGGTAGTGTGGACGGGACCGGGGGCGGCGCGCGGTTCAATTATCCTAACGGCGTGGCGGTGGATAACGCTGGCAATGTCTTTGTAGCGGACTCTGGGAACCACACGATCCGGAAAGTGACGCCGGCGGGGGTCGTAACCACCTTGGCCGGCTTGGCCGGCAGCCGTGGCACCAACAACGGAATAGGGAGCGCCGCGCGGTTCAACGTGCCTCGCGGCTTGGCGGTGGACAGCGCGGGCAACGTCCATGTGGCGGATGCAGAAAACCACACGATCCGTAAGGTGACGCCGTCTGGTGTGGTGTCGACGCTAGCTGGGCTGGCAGCCAATTCTGGCAGCGCAGACGGGACGGAGAGCGCGGCGCGGTTTGATTGGCCGATTGGCGTGGCGGTGGACGCTGCCGGCAACACTTACGTGGCAGACTACGGCAATCAGACAATCCGCAAAGTGACGCCGATGCAAGTAGTGACCACGCTGGCTGGACTGGCTCGCAACCCAGGCAACACGGATGGCGCAGGAAGCACCGCGCGATTTTCCGGACCTTGTGGCGTAGCTGTGGACGGTATGGGCAACGTCTATGTGGCGGATGGATACGGCCGTACGATCCGGAAAATAGCACCGACGGGAGTGGTGACCACGCTGGCCGGATTGGCGGACAAAGTCGGCAGCGCGGACGGGACGGGGAGCGACGCGCGATTCGCGTATCCTTCGGGTGTGGCGGTGGACGGCGCGGGTGACCTTTATGTGGCGGACTCCGGCGGCCATACGCTCCGGAAGGTAACGCCGACTGGAGTTGTGACGACGTTAGCCGGATTGGCGGGCAGTTACAGCAATGCGGAAGGGGTAGGGAGCGACGCACGCTTCTTCAATCCCAGCGGCGTGGCGGTGGACGGGGCGGGCAACCTCTACGTGGCGGACTCAAGCAACGCCACAATCCGGAAGGGACTCGCAGCCTCCACTCTCCAGTTCGCGAACCCGTACTTTGACGTGGTTGAAAACGCCGGATCCATCTCGATCCCGGTGACTCTCGCCGGAACCCATACCAACATGGTCACTGTCGATTTTGCGACGAGCGACGGCACGGCGCTCGCCGTGTCGGACTACACCGCCACGAACGGCACACTGACGTTCATCCCAGGACAAACGACGGCGACGTTCACGGTGCCGATCCTCAATGATCGATTGGTGGAAGTTCCCGAGACGGTGAATCTGACGTTGAGCAACCCCACTGGCGACGCGCCACTCGGTGGTCCCACCCATGTCGTGCTCACGATTCCCGACAACGATAGACTCACGATCGATCTCCCTGGTCTTGTGAACGAGAGCGCTGGCGCTGCCACAGTCCGCGTCACGCGGAGCGGCGACATGGACGCCGCGATCACTGCCGCCTATTTCACCAGCGATGGCCTTCCGTACGACCCTTTCGAGTGTCCTGATTGTCCAAAGCCGGCGATCGCGGGCGTCGACTACAGGCAGGAAGTGGGCGTTCTCACGTTCGCACCCGGCGAGACGAACCAGGTCTTCACCATTCCCATCCTCGATAACGGCCGCGTGGACGACTACCGGGTCGACGCCTACCGAGTGTTTACCGTGACCGTCTTCAACGACTCCGGCTTTCAAAACCGATTCGAAGTCGGCATCCAAGACAACGAAACGCTGGTACAGATCGATCAGGGTTTCAATCCGGGCATTTCGGGGACCCTGAACGCGCTCGCCCTGCAGCCCGATGGTCGGATACTCCTCGGCGGCATGTTCGACCGTGTGGCGGATGTCCCTTGCAGCAGCCTCGCTCGACTGGAGCCCGATGGTTCGCTCGATGCCAGTTTCGTCGCGGCCACGATCCCACTAGGTGGCTCGTTGCAGGTTTCCGCCCTGACTCTACAGACGAACGGACAGATTCTGGTCGGAGGCGATTTCACTACTGTTGATCGGGTCACCCTGAACAGCATGATGCGGCTCAACGCGGATGGCTCCCTCGATCCCGGCTTCAACTCGTTTGCTGGCGTCACGTTCGCCACCCACGTTACGGATCCATTTGGCAATCCCAATGTGGCTGGAATAAACGCCATTCTCGCTCAACCGAACGGCAAGATTGTCATCGGGGGTGCGTTCGATACAGTGAACGGGGTTGGTCGCACCAACCTCGCCCGCCTCAACGTGGATGGCTCGCTCGACACGAGCTTCGTCACTGGGACGGAATACCCATCCCGAGTTTCCACTTTGGCTCAGCAGCCCGACGGCATGATTCTGGTGGGCGGAACCTTCACCACAGTCAACGGCGCAGACCACTACGGTCTCGCGCGGCTCAATCCCGACGGATCCTTAGACAATACGTTCTTCGTCGGCGATAGCGTGGCTTTCTATGACGGCCCCGGATCGGTCAACTCCATTGTCTTGCTGCCTGACGGCTTCATTCTCATCGCTGGGACGTTCACTTCTGTGCACGGGGTCGGTCGGAACAATCTGGCGCGGCTCCACTCCAACGGTGGGCTGGACATGACCTTCGATGGGCCACTGGAAATGGGTTCCAGGGTTCCGACTATTGCCGCAGCCGCCGAGGGTCGCGTATGGGTCGCAAAGCCGTGGTGTGGTCTTGCTTGCTGCAGCTGCAGTTTCACCCTGAGTCGGTTGAATCCCGACGGTTTGTCCGACGGCATGTTTCTTCCGGTGCAGGGTGGAGGCTGGCCCTTTGCAATGGCCGTGCATTCGAGTGGGGATGTTCTCCTCTTTCATGGCGGGAACGATTGGACTGGAGCAGGCCTGATCCGGGTCTGCGCGAATCCCACCGAGCCTCGTGTCGGATTCATGGCAACTCAGCATCCCTACTCCACTCCAAGTTCCACTGATCTCATCGTCAACGAAATATCGGGCATGGCGACTGTAACGGTCCAGCGGTTGGGGGACACCAGCAGCGCACTGGTGGTCGCTTACGCTACGAGCGACGGCACCGCCCGAGCCGGTCTCAACTACGTGGCCACCAGCGGCACGCTCTCCTTCGCTCCGTTGGAAGTCACGAAGATGATTAGCATTCCGATCCTCGACGACCATGCTTTCAGCAGCGATCTCACCTTCCGCATGACGCTGAGTCATCCCTCCGTAGGCCTGCTTGGCTTGAACCCGCTGACCATCACCGTGCGGGTGTCGAATTACACGCCCTACACTTTCACGACTCTGGCCGGCCTGGCAGGTAGTTCCGGCAGCACGGACGGAACGGGAAGTGAGGCGCGGTTCAAAGCTCCCCGGGGCGTGGCGGTGGACAACACAGGTAACGTCTATGTGGCGGATGCAGAAAACCACACGATCCGGAAAGTGACCGCGGCGGGAGTGGTGACTACGCTGGCCGGCCTGG
>CAYPNF010000034.1:0-97479 GCA_964411985.1 uncultured Verrucomicrobiota bacterium | reverse complement strand
TTGAGGTAGTAAGAACGCTTGATTTGGCGTCGTAAGGATTTTGGGCGTTTGGCCGAACTGCCGTCGTATTTTGTTGCCGAAAAGCCGCGCACGGATCGTAGGGCTATGACGCCACGGAGCAGTTGTTGAAACCGAGCACCCGCTCCACTAAGTTCGTCCGAGGTGGCATCGTAAGGGATGGCTTCTTGGGATGAGCCCCCACTGGGATCGTAACGCGCCCTTTTCAGCGTCTCATCCCGGTCTGCGCTCAGGCTGGCGTCGTAAGGGAACGACGCCAGCGGGCGCAGGAGGAATCAGGAAGCTACTTTGCGGTGATGCGACGCATGGCCTGGTGGAAAGCCCGGCCCAGCACGCGCATGCAGAAGTCGATGGTGTTGCCCGCAAGGTCGCGTTCTGGCCATCGCCAGCAACCCTACAGCCGCAAGTTCTGGACTTATATCCAAGGAAACGACAATTAGAGAAATGACTCCTTGCCCGAAGCGCCTCTCTCGGGGATAAAGTTCATAACAATAGTCGTTCCTACAATTCGGTTGACCCCACCCTGTATGGTGGGGTTTTTTGTTTGTATCTGGGCCCTGAGCCAGATAGCCCATGCCCCCCGTGGATGGATGGCCATCGCCGCCTCCGCCTTGTCCAGTCTGGAGCGCGGCATAGGTTGACCGCAAGGAGCAGACGAAACTCCTCGACTCCAAGGTGGGCCTGGTCCCGATGCCGACTGCTGTGCATCGGTTCCGCATCGGGACCAGGAAGAGGCCTCCTCCCATGAACAAGCAAGTCCCCTGCCTCGGGGTTGCTCACCCGAGAGCGAACGCGTAAACGTTTCGCTCGCCGGAAGAAACGTTCGGGCCGTACGGGACGCTCATCGGCCTGAGTCTGCTCGTTCACGATCCGCAGGGTGTTGAATTTCCGCAACGCCGATGTAATTTTAGTTCGATTGATCGGCTTTTGGGGGTGCCTAGATTGTCATATGGTTTGGTACAATGCACTTTTGGGGAGGACGGTCCGATCCGGAGAATGGAGCAGAAAGCCAGACGCGTGAAAGCCTGACTGATCGGCGCGTAGGCGCCTGCCGGCCAAGCTCAGGGTTTGATGATACGTTTTGAAGCGCCAAGGGTAACATGATGGGAAGGAAAGGACGGCAGCACACAACGCCACACAGGGGATCAAGCGACCTTCGCCAACTAGCGTCGACTAGCGACGGTCTCCGAGTGAAGCCCAGCGGTACGCAGCCCGACCAAGGTGCGCGAGAATCGCCTGGTGCTTGTCCGGCGGTCGGCAGAATCAGAATGGTAAATGAGACATCAGCCAGGCTACATTCTAGGCTCGGTGAAATAAATCCTGTTGATGTCCGAATCAAAGAGGCGTAGGGGGATACTAATTCGGGCAAGAGTCAACTAACACAATAAAGTATGGAAAAGAATCGAGGGAGGGCCACTCGTTTTTGGTTTATCTATACCGTCAACGTGTGGGTGTGGGTTCTAAGTTGCGGACTGGTGGGCCAGGAAGCCCTAACCGCACCAGAGGAAGATGGCGTGATAGCCGAGCAGCCAACAACGCTGGTGGGGAGGCATGTCGGCTGGCATCTGGGCTCTGAAACGGAACGAGGACCTCATCACCAGGTGATGGAATCGGTTCATGAATTCTTGACCGATGAGGGGGAACGCTACGCGACCACCAACACCTTCACTGTCTTGGCCACTGGGATGTTTTACCAGGAAGACGGGCTGTGGCTTCGCTCTGAGGAAAGCTTTACCCGCGCGGCCGATGGTTTCAGCGCTCTCAAAGGTCCACACGAAGTGCGGCTACCAGCAACACTCTCCGATCCAAATGCGGTTGAGATGGTCAGCGCCGAAGGGGATCGCTTCCGAAGCCGGGTGTTGGGACTGAGCTATTACGAGCCGACCAGCGGCAAGAGCGTGATCATCTCCGAACTGGAAGATGTTTCAGGGGAAATCACCAAGTCCAACGAGGTTAGCTACCGTGCTTGCTTCACGGACGGGATCGACGGCGATTTGGTCTATGTCTACCGTCAGGGATCTTTTGCCCAAGATATCCTACTGCGATCCAAAGAGCTCCCTGATCCCAAGGACTTTGGAATGGAGAGCCAGGAGATCTATTTAGAGATCGTGACCGAGTTTCTGGAGGCACCCAAGCCCACTGGGGAAAGGTCTGAGATTTCGCATGGAGTCACTGACGACCGCCTGAGCTTTGGTTCCTATCTGATGCCCAGCGGCAGCGCCTTTTGGACTGAGGGTGCCAAGATTCAGGGCGATGGGCCTCGCATGTTCAAGCGCTGGGAACAAGTGGATCAGCGAACGATCCTCTTCGAGAGCGTGCGTTTGCCTGAATTAATGGCGTTGCTGGACACGTTGCCCGAATCGGCCTCAACCCAGGACATCCAACGGGCCAATAGGGTGGCCAGCGCGACCCGGATCCTTCCCAAGGGGGTCGTGCGGGAAGGAAGGAAGTACGCACAGGCTCGAAAATCCTCCGCCAAAGCCGTGGTGCTGGATTATGAGCTGGCACAGACTCAAACGAATATGACGCTACGGTGCGGGACCACCTTTCTCGTCCAGGATACGGTCAACCTCGCTGAAACGACCACCATTGAAGGCGGGGTCGTGGTGAAGTATACTAATACATTGAGTGCCATGATCATCTGCAACGGCCCGGTTCTATGCAAGACCGGTCCCTACATGCCTGCCATCTTTACCGCCGACGCTGACCATACGGTGGGGGAACCTCTTACAAATGTTAACAGTAATCTTTCCACCAACTTCTACGCGAATCCCGCCCTGAAGATTATGTCGAGTGGGCAAGATTTGCATGACCTGCGATTTTCCCACGCACGAATCGGCATCTTCTTCTATGATTTCTCCGCCGGCAGCAATTCCAACCAGCTTCGTCATTGCCAATTTCAGCGTTGCGCCACGGCAATCCAGTGTAACGGATACGGGTCGACTTATCAGAATCTGCTGGTGCGCAACGCGCTAGTCTATAATTCCAGGTATGCTTTCTACGGCTACAGCTTTTGCGTTCGGGCCGAGCACCTTACCGTGGACCAAGTGACACGCTTGGCCTATGACTACAGCAATCAACAGTATGCAACACCCTGCACGCTCTGGATGACGAACTGTCTGCTGGAGGCGGTAGGAACACCCCAGAATGTCACCAGGTACGAGACCTGTTGCCAGTGGTCCTCCAGCAGTGCCACCTTCAACCCGATAGGAGGGGGCGCTCACTACCTTCCCAGCACCAGCCCCTATTTGGGGATGGGTACCACAGGCATTGATGCCAATCTTGCCCGAGAACTGGCTACCAAAACGGTCACGGCGCCAACCCTGTACGTCGGCCAGACCAACATCCCCCCGGTTGCCCTCGATAAAGTGTACAGTCTGGGCTATCACTATGATCCGATTGATGTCGCCGTGAATGCGTATGTCATTACCAACAGTACTGTTACGCTGAAAGCTGGTACTTCCGTCGCAGTATACGGGGATCGGGGATTTGTGATTGAAGCAGGTGGCGCACTTGAGGCGTCCGGAAGCCCCACTCAGCCAGTTCGCCTCTTCCCTCACACTGCCGTCCAGGAGGTTTCCACCAACTGGGGAAATGCGGGTGTCTATGGCAAGGAACTTATCACGGGCCCCATGCGAAACACGAGCGGCTCGCAGGCGGGTGGATATGCTTCTCTGCGGTTTGCTCAGCTTTTTGGTCTGGGCGGTGCCGGGTATCTTATCAAGACGGAGAACAATTGGCAGTTGATCTCGGGGACCTACTTGAGGGACTGCCAATTAAGAGGATGTCCGTCGATTTTTGCAGGGCCCGCCGCGCTGAGCACCACGAACGGGAACGTGGGCTTAACTAACAACCTCTTCTACCGAGCCAACACCAGAATGTATGGGTACGCGCCCTGCATGGTGTTCAATAACCTGTTCTTCAAGGGGACCAACGATATCGCCACGGGAGTGGACTCAGCGTTCTACGCAAACATCTTCCACGAGTCTGCCATCACCAATACCTACCCAACCAGAATATGGCATGGTTACAATGGGTACGTGGGAACGGGTCAAACTCACCTTCTGGGCAACTCACCCTTGGGAGGTGACGTGCCCACAACTGGCGGGTTGTCGAGCTTTACGTATGCCACTTCCATCCTGGGAGATTTCTACCAAGTGAGCACGAACTTCTCCGATGCGGCGGGCTACCCCACTCTTGCGAATTCGGGGCTGGTCCAGTACACGACCAGAACCAACCAGAGCAAGGAGTCGGGCACCCTCTTGGATATTGGATTCCACTACATCGCCTGCGCTAACAACATACCCTCCGATCAAGACTCCGATGGTTTGGCCGATTACGTCGAGGACAAGGATGGTGATGGAAGCAATGATATCGACGAGACCTCACCTACCAACCCCGATACCGACGGAGACAGTATCTCGGATGGCATCGAAGTGTTGGATGGAACGCTTGGTACTAACGTTGACGATAGAAGGCTCACAAGTCTGGTGCCGGCTGGCCTTGGCTATTGGCGTTTCGACACTTCCGAGTGGCGTGGTGAACAGAACCAGCTTCCCTTAAACGTATCAACTAGCCCGGCACCGACCTTGGCACAGAGTTTTGATGGGAATGCGCTTTGTGTCACCAACAATGGGCAGTTTCTGACTTACCGGATGGTGGAGACCAATGACAATTACCGCGTGAACCTGAACTGTGAGGTGGGTACGATCCGCTTCATGTACAAGCCCAACTGGACATCGCAAACCTACGAAGGCACTGGGCCGGGCAGCCTTTCAACGCTGATCGAGGTCGGTCGGACTAATGACGCTACCAAGCAGGGGTGGATGGCGCTCTGGATCGACGCAGCAGGTGATAACCTTCGGTTTCAATCCCGCAGCGGGTCGGGCACATGGTCCTCGTCTTTTGCCTGGCCAATCTATATGGACGAAGGTAAATGGTACGATGTCATGGTGCGCTTTTCGACGAACCGCTTACGAATTGACTTCGACAACACGGGCGCCAACGACACCAATCTTACAACCGATCTCGTGCTTCCGAGGATAGGTAATGTAAGCGGGGCGGCCTTTTCGCTCGGAAACAGCTTCGACGGGCTACACCCGATGAAAGGCCAGATGGACGAGTTGCAAATCTTGAATTACATGCTCGATTCCGAGTGTGTTCCCTATGATGGGATCAACGTCCAGGGCGCCGAGTCTTCCTTGACGAACGGTTATGCCTTTCGACAGCCAATACTCACCGCCACCGTTTCCACTAACCAATCCACGGTCAATCTTCAGTGGAACAACACTTTCCAACATGCTGAAAACGCCTTAAAGCTAGAGCGCAGAGACCTCTCGACGAGCGTATGGACTACCCTTTTCAGCTCCAACACCGTATGGCATTACACCGACTCCAACGTGCAGGTGGGACATTCCTATGAGTATCGGCTTAGCGTTCCTGCCAAACCGGATTGGAACTACCGCCGTGCCGCATGCAAGGTTGGGTCTGAAGTTCAGGATCCCGCCCGCAAGCTCATACTCCTGGTGGACAGCACCGTGGCATCGAGCCTGGAAGCAGAGATCGCGCAACTGATCGCCGATGTGAGCAAGGAGAATTGGACCGTAATCCGCACCAACGTTCCGCGTCACATCAACATCACCACCAACAATATCCCGAACATAACCAACATTTACTATATCCATACAGTTGTTTCGAATGCCTACTACCAAACACCCTATCTCCCCGAGACGACGGCGCTCTATATTCTGGGCCACGTGGCAATTCCAATGTCTGGATTAAACAATCCGGACGGCCATGGTCAACGTGTGATGCCCGCCGACGCCTACTATGCAGATGTGGACGGTATTTGGTTGGATACCGTTGACTATGGCTCCACCAACAGAGCCTTCGGCCTGAGCACTTGGTTGGATATCAATCCAATCCCCGGCTTCAACAATACCACAGGCGACGGGAGATTCGATCCAATGTTCATACCGTCCGAGGCCGAAATGGGGATTGGACGTGTAGATTTTGCCGATCTATACGTAACCAACTCGATCTACACACATCTTCAGTCGACTGGGGACGTAATGACCGCCCGCAGTCCTGCTGATGAAACCGAGGCGGTATTACTTAAAAGGTACCTGCGGAAAGTCCACGCATTCCGTTCTAGCCCGCCGCAGGGGCGTCTAACTGCACAAGCCTACGCTGATTACGGTGGAGATAACTACCCAAACCAACACGTCAGCTACAATAATGCACTCATGACTTGGTCTGCTGTGGGAGGGAGCGACCTTGGTAGTTTGACGAAGGGGGCTTTCGTTTCAAATGGCCAGAAGGCGGTGCTCTGGGGCTTCTTGGGCGGTGGTGGCTATGCCTACCATGGGATAGGCACGTATGATAACACCAATTATTCGCGATATTCCTCCACGGTGTTTCCTCCATTTGGCTGGCAGGACCAGGGTGTCTGGCACGATACTTTGCTCGGTAGTTCAGGGAGAACCAACAGCTCGAACTTCACCAACAATTGGACGATTCGGTGGCAGGACACCAACCAGGTTTGGCACACCAACTTCATGTACGCAGGCCGCACCGAAGAAACCAAGGCCTACTTTATGACCGTCCGGGCGTCTTACTGTGTGGAATGGCACCAACCCAACGCGTACCTAAGGACCCTGTTGACGGGGTTCCAATACGGGCTCGCTGTGAATTGGCTGGAAGACGTGCAAGCTTGGCGTTTCGAGTCCCTCGGACTCAATGAACCCCTCGCGACAGGCGTAAGGGCAACGCTGAATACCAGGAGTCGGCGGGTAGACAACGACGGGTTGCCTCGAAGCGACTCTGCCTCCGCCTATGATGCTTTAGACACTGACCAGGACCGCCTTGCTCCTGTATTCACGGTTTTGCTTGGCGACCCAACGCTCCGATTAAAAAGCTAGACGAAGCCCATTGGATTCGTGCTGATGGAGGCTCGAGCCTAGCAAGCAGCCTGGTATGAACAAAACACATTGCGCCTTTTTTCTCCTTCTCTGGCACCTAGGGGTAGCACGCACAGTGGCTGAGCCGGCTGACTATAACTATGAGGTGACGCCCGATGGGGTGATCTTTGGGCGCTATTTCGGAAAGGGGGGGGCGGTCACGATACCCAGTGAAATCGAGGGCCTTCCCGTAACGGGTATCTTCTGGAATTCCTTTGGAGGCGTCACGGGGCTGACGGAGGTGATCATTCCCAATACGGTAAAGAACCTTGGCATGTACAGGAGCGATGGGCCTACCGGGGATTTTCGTTATGGTGCCTTCCGCGGTTGCACGGGGTTGACGAATGTTGTGATCCCCGACAGCGTGACCGAGATTGGGTTCAACGCCTTTCGCGACTGTACCAACCTGACTGCTGTCTACATCGGGAAATCCCTGGCGTCGGCACAGAACTTTGTGTTCCAGGGTTGCACCGCTCTCACGAACGTCACGATCCCGGGCTCTTTGACCCAGATACCTTGGCGCATGTTCTCAGGCTGTACGTCCCTACAAAGTGCCGTTATCGAGGAGGGAGTTTTGCAGGTTGGATCCGAAGCATTCAACTCTTGCACTCGCTTAAGCAAGGTGGTCCTTCCCCAGACGCTTGGGGAAATCTCCTCCTTGGCTTTTTCCCAATGCCGGGAACTTGCGGAGGTCGCCTTCCCAGGCCACCTTGGGTATATAGCTTCGGCTGCTTTTAACGGATGCGTTAGCCTCAAATCCATTGAATTACCGAGCACCGTAATGATCTCTGAGTCCGGGGCTTTTTATGGATGCACAGGTTTGACCAATGTATTTATTGCCGATGGCCCGAAATACCTTGGAGGTCTATGGCTTGGCGGATGCACAAGCCTCACTACAGTAAGGCTTCCCAACACCCTTCTTCAGGTTGGACAGGATGCGTTTTCTGGTTGCGCGAACCTTGGAACTATCACCCTCCCCGCAAGCCTGGAGAGACTTAACGGTGGTTCTTTTCTAAACTGCCCCTCCCTCACCAACGTCTACTTCAAGGGGAACTGTCCCATCACCAATCTGTACGATTTCGTCAAGTCAACCCCCACCATCTATTACCTTCCCGGCGCTACAGGTTGGTCCACCAACTTTGCCGGGCGCCCCGCCAAACTCTGGAACCCAACTCTCCAGATTGAGGGCATCAGTTCCAAGGGGTGTGACCTGGTGATCACAGGAACGCCAAGTATTCCAGTTTTGTTAGAAGCGGCTGTCGACCTTTCTAATCCCACCTGGATTCCACTCTATACAAATGTTCTCCCCGATACCCCTCTCTACTTTACCGACAAAGACTGGACCCACAACCCTACCAGGCTTTACCGGGTTCGGTCTCCATAGGAACGTTTCAAAGCGGCTTTTTCGAGGGAGCCTGACTGAGGTCCCGGCGATGCTGGAGACAACTTCCCAAGGCACCAACCCCTCCCCCAGCCACAGCCGAAACGGCCGCTTCTACCGACTCGAGGACTTCCTCCCCGAGGGGATGGTCGTTGTTTGAAGTCGGAAGCCGTCCGTCCTTGACCGCCTTGCGCAGCGTATCGACCAATACTCCAGTCTGCTGGCTAACGATCATCAAGGGATCTCCTTGCGAAATGGGCCTGCGAGACCGTTCCGCCTTCTGCGCGGTAACTTTGGTTCCTCCCGTCGTCGCGCCGGGACCAAGAATCCGGCCGCACCTTGCTCCCGGAAAACCTTTGCTGTCGACCGCGGCATAAGCTGACCGCAAGGAGCAGACGAAGCTCTTACATTCCAAGGCGGGCCCTGGTCCCCATGCCGACTGCTGTGCATCGGTTCCGCATCGGGACCAGGAGGAGGCGTCCTCCCATGTACACTCACTCACTCCCCCTGATGAACTCTCTCCACCCCCACTTCGATCTGTTTAGTACTTTGATCGGAACCAAACCGGCGCGGGCACTCGTGCAACGGTTCGGCTCACTGAGCGACCTGAGGCGCGCGAGTGAGCAGGAGTTGCTCACCGTTCCCGGCATCGGGCTCGTCGGGGCTGGGCGCATCCAGGCGGCTTTCGAACTCTCCTCTCGTGCGAGCCGGGAAGTCCTCGCTGAGAAACCGTTGCTCGACACACCGGAGAGAGTAGCTGATTTGCTTCGCGACGAGGTTCAGGGGTACACCGTGGAACATTTCCTCGTCCTCTATCTCAATACTCGTCGGCGCTTGATCGAGCTCGCCACACTTGCGAAGGGAACCATGGACAGTGTTCTGGTCCATCCTCGCGAGGTTTTCGCCATTGCCGTTCAACTGGGTTGCTCAGCGATCGTCCTGGCCCACAATCACAGTGGAAGCGGCGATCCGACGCCAAGCGAGGCGGACATCAAAGTCACCCGGGATCTCATTCGAGCCGGCCAACTCCTGAAGATTGAAGTGCTCGACCATTCGATTCTAGGACGACGCACCACCGAGCGGATGCGCGACTTCACCTCCCTGAAGGAGCTGGGGTACTGCTTCCTTGCTTGATTCCCAAGCCG
The DNA here is from genome assembly GCA_964411985.1 of uncultured Verrucomicrobiota bacterium. Classification (GTDB taxonomy): domain Bacteria; phylum Verrucomicrobiota; class Verrucomicrobiia; order Limisphaerales; family J093; genus CAYPNF01. The sequence goes on along the minus strand of CAYPNF010000034.1, from coordinate 87,976 downwards.
CAGGAATCCACCCCGTCGAACCCGCCACGAACCAAGCATCCGCATCATCGCCCGGGTGCCTCTCCGCACTACCACGGTGCGGTTCCCCTCTTCCCACCACTCACGCATGCGTTTCACTCGCTCCTGGCGTTGCCACGGTTCCAGCGAGTGGGTCGCAAACAGGGAAGGCCAATCGCAGGGATTCAGCCTACACCACTCCCACAACCTCAGAACCTAGGCAGACACCCTCTCCTAGGTTCGAGGGAAACAGGCCCAAGCGACTTGAGTATGCAGCGCTGACCGCAGGAAAGACACAAAACAAACAAACAGGAAAAACAAGACTGATATGGCAAACAGCAACACTTGGCAAAATTACGCAGACAGAAACAAGCGCCTCGGATGGGGTGACAGCAACGAGGCAGACAGACTCTGGCACGAGCGCGAGCGCCAACGCGCTGAAGAGATGGCGCGCCAACAACGACAGCATGAGCAACGCCAGCGTGAGGAGGCTGAGCGGCGCAGGCGCGAGGAAGAGGAGCGCCGACGTCGTTAAGACGCCAAGCGGCCGGTTCTCGCACAATTAGCGGGCTCTGAGCATTCCGCGAAGGGGCCTTAAGTGAGTGGCACATCGGTCGGGTGGCAACAGGCCACTCGACCACCCCATGTGAATGCGGCGCGGCTTGGCCGCGTGGTCTTCACCTCTGCCCGCGATCCGTATCACATTCGTCAACGGCGCAGTACGATGGATCCTCTGCGACGGCAAGAAGCCGGCGCTTCAGGCCAGCGCCGCGCTCCTCGACACGAGCACCGCCCTAGCGGAGCGAGAGTCACAAGATCGGGGGGAACCGTTCACGAGGGCGGAGATCCGCCGGGCGAAGGACGATCCCACGCCAGTTGAAGAACCGCGGGTACAATGGTTGGCCCAGCAAGGCCCCAAGTGCTCGGCCGCGGGGTTACTCACCCAAGAGCGAACGCGTAAACGTTTCGCTCGCCGGAAGAAACGTTCGGGCCCCACGGGACGCTCATCGGCCTGAGTCCTCTCGTTCACGCTCTGCAGAGCGTTGAGTTTCCGCAACGTCGATGCCAGGAGTGCACCTGAGACGAGTTGGTCCCCTCCAACGCTTCCATGCCGAAGCTGAACGCCGTTTCTACTTCACAACCAAGTCCAGGTCCTGGCGGAGCGCAACACGTTGAGGAGACGGGCGAGGAAGAAGCGATCGGCATGGGGGAGCGAGGTGGGAGAATACGCGATGACCATGTGGCATTTTTCTGGACAGGAATACGCCCAAGCGGCATGGAGTTTTTTTAACATTTTCTCACATCCTTCTCACATCCTGCTTGACGCTCTCTTGAGGAAGTGAGAAGAAGGCGGCTGACACCAAAACGCGGCAACAAGTCAAACACCTTGCGCAAAAGGAAAGGCCTGTATGAAGAAGGGTGAGTTATTGTTTATCAATGGCGGTTTCGTTTTCCGAATGATCTCAGTCGCCGCTTTTGCAGCCCTTCTGCTTGCACTCTCCCAGGCAGCCGATGCCCCCCTCAGCCCCTCTGAAATCCCCGCCCGCCCCAAGAGCTCCCCTCCGCAACGGCTCAGCCGAGGTGATCTGCTTCGAGCTTTTGACAGCAACGGGGATGGGAAACTCGATGCCAAGGAACGGGCGGCGGCCAGAACCGCGATGGAGGCTGGGAAGGTTCCCCAGACCGCTTCTTCCGCACCTGCGTCCCTGAGCGTCGAACGCAAGCAAGCCATTGACAAAGTGAACCAAGAGCACGTCCGCAAGCACGACAAGAATGGGGATGGGGTTCTGGATCAGGACGAGCGCGATGCGCTTTGGACGGAATACATGGAGCAAGTGCGCTTGAAGAAGGCGAGGCAAACTGGAGGCAAGTGAGTTGGGTGCGTGAGACTGGCATCCGAGGAACGCGATGAGGGACAGTCAACGAGAACCGTGATGGTCGAAGCTCAGCCGATGAAAACAAAGCTCCAAATCTGCCGAGTGGAGGCTGGCTGGTGGGCAAAAAGCGGTCAATCGGTTTTTCCAACGGAATTGAGGCCCGGTTTTGAACAATGAAGGAGGCGATGATGGATAAGCGTAGTCTACTGTTGGCGTTGGTATCTGGATTGAGTCTGCTGAACGCTCGTGCCATGGGACCATCAGATCCGTCCGATGAAATGTCCGCCAAAGGGCCCCACCACCGGTGGATGCAAACGCGCACCACAGAACTGGACGGGGCCGGTAACCAACTGGAAAGCACCCGGATCTACTGCGAGCTGGCCACGGGTCTCCATCGCTGGGACCAGGACCGCCAGGACTGGGTGGAGGCCCGGCCGGTGTTCGAACTCACCCCCAAAGGCTACATCATCGCGCGCCACACGGCCCATCAAGTCATCCTGAGTCCGGACCTGCTCAGCGAGGGTGCGGTGGACTTCCTGACCCCGCATGGACAGCGGCTTCGCTCCACCCCGGTGGGGATCGCAGTCGTGGATACCCTCAGCGGCAAGAGCGAGCTGATTGCCGAACTCAAATCGGTGGCACCCGAACTTATCTCCTCCACCGAGGCGCTCGCCCAGGATGCCTTCGAGGGTTTGTCGGCCGATATCCGCTTCCGGATCGGACTGGATCGGTTTGAAGCCGACGTGATCTTGCGCGAGAAGCCGCAGCTACCCGACGGTTACGATCCCGAGCACACCCAACTGGAAGTGCTCACGGAGTTCTTCGATAACCCAAGCATCCAGCGGGTCAACCGCCAAGCCTCAACGGACGCCACCTCTCTCGAGGCCAGCGAGGTCCTTGCCAAAACCCAGACAGCACCGATGGTCGAATCCGATCCGGATCTGGACGTGGGTGGGATGGCTTTTGCCCACGGACGCGCGTTTGTCGAGAAAGACGAAGGAGATCCAGCGCGGCACGCGCGGGTAAGGAAGACTTACGAAAACCTGGAAGGCAGACAGTTCCTCATTGAAATGACCGCCTGGCGGGACCTGGAGCAGTTGGCAGAGGGACTACCCTCGGTGCAGGAGGCATCAGTCCGGCCGCAATGGCGCAACGCGCAGGGAAAGCGCGTGCTCCCCCGAACCGTGCCCGGTGCCACGCGTTATGCTGGAGCTCCACGCTACGAGGGACGCCGCCTGGTGGCCGAAGCGGGAGTCAAACGAGTGGCGTTGCTCGGATCCCCAAAAGGGTTCGGGAACGGAGTGGTTCTGGATTATACCCTGCTGGCCAGTGCGGCGAACATCACGCTGAGGTCAGACGTTACTTATTACGTCAGTAGTGCGGTTAATGTAAGCTCTACGTTGACCATTGAGGCCAATTCCGTAACTAAATTTACCAACTCGGCCGCCAGCCCCAGCATCTATGTTAGCGGCGCAGTTTCCTGCCTGGTAAGCCCTTATCGGCCTGCGATTTTCTGCAGCAAGGACGACAACACGGTGGGAGAAATCCTGCCCGGGTCCACGGGATCACCCTCGGGTTACTATGCCAACCCGGCTTTGAGTCTGGGAACCTTCTCGGCGACCCTGCAAAACCTGAGGATTGTTGGGGCGCGGGAAGCGATCCGGTACACCCCCAACGCCTACACCGGCTACACCCTGACTTTGCTCAACCTGCAATGCGTAGATTGCCAATATGGAATCATCCTCAACGGCAACACCTACGCCAGCGCCATGCTGAACGCAGGGAACGTACTGATGGCTCGCGTGCCCTATGTTCTCAGCGGCACCTATTACACCTCCTATCTCGACAATCTCACCGCCGACAAGGTGATCACCCTGGTGGCCTCCAGCAGGGCGGCGGACTATGCGGGTATGCGCAATGGCGTCTTTAGTTCAGTCACCAATCTTGTGGGAGGGTCGGCCACCCTTGCCGGAAACAACAACGGATTCTACCTGGCCACCAGTTTTGGCACTTCGACTTACACCACTTCGGTCTCTCCCTTCACCAGCGTGGCCCAGGGCAATTACTATCTGTGTGCGGGAAGTCCCTTCCGCAATGTGGGGACCAGCAGCCTGAACACCGGCGTACTCGGGGAGTTGAAGCAGAGAACCACTTATCCGCCAACGACTCTCAGTGGCGCGATCAGCCAGACGACCGTGCTGACACCCCAAACCCAGCGCGACACCGACACCCCCGACCTGGGCTATCACTATGATCCTATCGATTACTGGGTAAGTGGTCTTTCGGTGGCGAACGCCACCCTGGTGCTCACCAATGGGGTTGCGCTGGTTTGCGGCAACGATCCGGTGGTGCAGCTTCAGGCAGGGGGACAATTGGTTAGCGAAGGGACCCCGCTAAGACTCAACCGGCTGCTGAGATACCACTCGGTACAGGAGCAGGGTAACGGCCTTTGGCCAGTCAGCGGCACCTGGAGTTTGATCAAAGAGAGCGGATCGGTTGGGAGCGCCAGCGCCGCGCGGTTGCGTTTCAGTGAACTGAGCGTCCAGGCAAACAGCGGGTCAATCGCCTCCTTGGGTACGGTGGCACAGACCCTCGCCCTGAGCGATTGCCAGCTCTGCGGAGGGAGTCTTGCGGTCTCGGGAACGGGCAGCACTGCCGCCTGGACCAATAACCTGATGGAACGGGTAGCGATTACTTTGGGAAACGGCTCCTCCAGCACCACGGCCTACGGCCGCAACAACACGTTGGTCAATAGCAGTCTCTCTCTGCAGGCGCAAGCGGGCAACGCCTGGGAGTGGAAGGACAACCTTTTCGACACCGTCACCCTGAGCCAGTCGGCTAACGGGATTGCCAACTCCAACAATGGGTATCGCAGCACGACCCGGATTTCTCCCAACGCGGCCAGCGATGTTCTTCTGAGTGCCTTGACCTACGGCACCAGCACGTTGGGCCGTTACTATTTGAGCACGAGCACTCCTACCTTGGTGGACGTCGGGAGCCGGTTGGCAGGAACTGCGGGGCTGTATCATTACACCACCTCAACCGGCCAAGGCGCGGAGGCCGCCACACAGGTGGACATTGGTTTTCACTATGTGGGTTTGGTGAGTTCGGTGCCCGCGGACTACGATGGGGACGGTTTGGCGAACTATCTGGAGGACCGCAACGGGGATGGGAGCGCAGTGGGGGATGCGACATCGTGGCAGAGCTACGATTCGGGCAACGGGCTGAGCGGCACGCCGGGTTTGAGCGTGTTCACCCCGCTCCGGTAGCCATGTAAGGAGGACAAGCATGAAAACCAAAGACGTGAGCAAGTTGGGTTGGAGACTGGCGTCGGGGCTTCTGGGGCTTGGGCTGGCGGTGGTGGGGGCTTGGGCGGAGAACCTTTACGTGCCTTTGCCCAACCGCGGTACTTGTGCGGTGGACGCGGCTGGGACGCAAGGGGCGAGCCAGAGCGCCAACAAAGGAAACGAAGAGAGCCAGGGGGAGATCTGGAACCCGGCGACGACCCAGCTGGGGCTCCAGTTGGAGATCTACGCCAGCGGCAACTATTCGCTGGTGATGGATGACCGCCCCGCGATCGTGAAGAGTGGGGCGGGTTGTGGCACCCCTTCCACCCCGAGTGTCATCTCGTTTCCGGAGCTGACCACGCACAAGAAGCACACGCTGACCCTGATTTGCAGCCAGTTTTCCAGCGCGACGCTGACCTTTCTGCCCGACACGAGCGTGGAGTTGGTGAAGAAGAAGGGCCTCAAAGCCAACGTCAAGACCTTCAAGGTGCTGGTGGACGGGGATGAGCAATACTCGGTGGAGGCCAGCGGCGCTTGTGATCGCATCCTGCAAACGTGGGAGATTGTGCTCAAGCCCGATCAAGGGATCCGGCAGGCCAGCGAGTCTGATCTGCCCTGGAGCCGGGCAGAGGAGAACCTGGGGGAGAACTCGGCGGCGGGCGACGCGGCCTGGCCCGACCTGGGTCCTGGCCACAGCACCAACTCGGCAGTGATGTCCTTCAAGTGGGGAGCGAACGTAGGCCACCTGAGCACTGGCCGCGAGGGCGGCCAAATCCGTCTGCGGGAGACCAACCTGACACTCAAGAGCTTTTCACCGATCTCACTGCTTTACAGCGTGACGAGCCCCGATGCCAGGGACCTGATCGTGGTGACCAACATCTATTACCTCACCAACCGGGTGGGTTCCGACGACATCATCACCACCAACGGGTTGCTGAGGCAGATGAAGACGCCCCTGGCGTTGGCGGACATCACCACCAACAGCCAGTACAAGTATTTCATCAAGTTCTACACCACCAACTTCATCACCTCGCGGGACAGCGGCACGGGGATCTTCAACCTCACCAACACGGCCGTGCCCTATGTGACCTACACGATCGAGTCGCCCAACTCCTCGACCAACCAGTTGCGCATCACTGAGCAGAGGTATCAGACCACCAACACCAGCGATCTGGTCTACGATGCGGCCAACAAAGTGTGGTCGCTCAAGAACGGGACGGCCACCGAATACGTGACCGTGTACCGGACGAACGTGGTCAGCGCGGTGTTGAGCAACCGCGTCGAGTGCGTGGAGTACCGGGATAGCGCCGGCACGGTGGCCTTAAAGTCGGCGGAGAAGTATCAGCAGTTTTCCTGGGGCTGGGAGTTGCTGACGGTGACCAACAACCTGGGCACTGCCAGTCCGCTGGTGACCACGTACGACTTTTACAGCAACGCCACCAACCTGATCACCGAGTACGGCAAGCTCAAGTCGATCGTGTACGCCGATGGATCGTGGGAGTTGCGCGACTATTATCCGCTCTTTGACGAATGGGGCGGGCCCTACGATTTTCCAGGCCAGCTGTGGCACGTTTACCGACCTTGGCTAGACGGACCCACACTGCCCGGCCAGGCCAACTTAAGCAACTCCTGGGTGAGCGAATACAAATACGATCGGCATGGCCGATCCACGTATGTCAGTTCGCTTGTACACAACCACGACACGGCCAACCTGGGCGAACCCCTCACGACGGCGACCCGCATGGAACGGTTTCCTGAAGGGCTAAATTACGACAACAACTCCTTGGAGTACCGCACGGAGACCAAGGAGTTGGGGAGCGTCTCTGGCTACGGAGACATGAGCGGTGCCGACACGTACACGCTGGTGGCTGGGGCCGACATGGCGGATCAACCCTACGCCATCCGTTACACCAACGGAGTGCAGGAGGCCTTTTACTACGACTGGGGCTATTTCGATGCCGCAAGCCGCACGTTTACGACCGCGACGACCAACCTGGTGCACTGGCGCATGACCAGCGTCACCGGGGGAGACCCGATGACCTATGCGTACGGGGATGGGCCCGGGGTTCACACCAGCGTCCTGGATGGACATTACATCGACTGGAGCTACTTGGTGCCCAAACAGAGCACCAAGGAAACCAAGATCATGCAGGATGGCAAAGTGGTGTTGCGCGAAACCTACGTCCTCAAGAGTTACGACGCAAACACGGGCGAATTCGCATCCGAACTGCTGGACCAGTTCATTCAATCGCACGATTCCCTGGGCCACGTCACCAACATTCTGCGGCGGGATCCCTACACGGGCAGCCAGCGCACCGTGTACAGCGCCAGTTGGAAAGACGCCGGCGGCAACGATGCCAACCTGCTGCGTTCCGAGACGGACGAGGACGGGGTGGAGACGCTCTATACCTACGACGGTCTTCGCCGCCAGAAGACCATCACGGCCAAGGGCGTCGCGGTAAGCGGCCTGCCTGGGGATATCGTGACCACCCTGGGCTACGACGGCTACGGGAGAAAGCTCTCGCAGGTGGTGAGTGGCACGGATCGCGCGCTGACCAACACCTGGACCTTTGATTACGCCGGACGAAAACTGTCGATGAGCGAAACCAACGGGCTCACGACCACCTGGAGTTACACCAACAACGGGCTGACGGAGACGGCCACCCTGCCGGGTGGAGCCACCCAAGTCACCGCCAAGTACCTGGATGGGCGGACCAAGAGTGTGAGCGGGTCAGCGGTGGTCAGTACCACGTTTACGTATGGCCAGACCCTTGAGAGTGGCGGACAATACGCTGCCATCGCCCCGCACAACGTGGCTGTGACCACCCTGGGCGGCGACGCCCAGAGATGGCGCGAGGACGTGAGCGATCTCCGGGAGATCCGTGTCGAAGAGCACCTCAAGGGGCTCTATGGGGTGATCACCAATCAGTTCCTGCACGACGTACGAGGGCTGCCTTCAGGCTTTGCCCGTCCCCGACTCGCCTATTTAAACGCAGGCTGGACGGGGACTCCCGATGCCGCTCCTGAGGAGACGATCATTCAAAGATGTTCCTATGAGCTCAGCGGCCCGATCATGGGCAACACCAACTTGGTCTTCCTGGACGGTGATCATGTTGGCTATTGTGACCCGGCCACTTCCCAACAGTTGATCGAGAACCAGGCAGGTTACGAGACCGACGGGTCCAGGTGGTGGAGGGTTTCGACCAACTTCGTCTACCTGGCTGATGGAAGCACCAATCGCACCCTGCAGAGTGCCCTCAAGGAGCAGTTGACCGGCCTTGGCTCCACTACCAAGTCCATCACTACCCAGATCGACGCTGATACCAACACGACGACCCTCACCGTTACGGTCGACCGGCCCAACAAGCAGGTGTTGACCATCGCCGATCCTGCGCAGTCCACCCTCAACGCCACCAATGTCGTCGTCAACGGGTTCCTGCTCCAGGAGAGCACCCCCAGCGTGGCCGCGCCCACGGTGTACGCCTACGATAGTCTGGGTCGGCAGGTGCAGGTCAGAAATCCGCAGGGGGCCAGTTCCTGGACCGAGTATGATCCGGCCACCGGACAAGTCACCAAGACCATCGATTTTACCGGCCAATCGACTTCCTTTGCCTATTACCCTTCCAACAACCTGAACGCTGGCCGGCTTTGGATCAAAACCGAAGCCAATGGGAAAAAGACCTATACCGATTACACTGCCCGCGGAGAACTGCAACACACCTGGGGGGATGTTCCCTATCCCACGGAACGGAAGTACAGCCAGTATGGAGATCTGACCAACTTGGTGACCTTCCGTAGCGGCACCTCCTGGGCGAGCGCCACCTGGCCGGGTGGAACTGGAGATAATACCTATTGGAATTACGACGCGGCCAGCGGATATCTGCTCTCCAAGACGGATGCGCTGAACCGTTCCGTAACCTACTCCTACTATACCAACGGCTTCCAGAAAGCTCGCACCTACGCGCGGGGTGTGACCATTACCCAGCTCTATGACGACTATGGCTACCAGAGCGGGGTGGACTATTCGGACAGCACGCCGGACGTGACCTTCAGCAATTTCAATCGCAACGGGCAACCCCGCTCGCTAAGCGATGGTACCGGCGGCCACACCCTGGTCTACGACCATGCCCAGCGCCTGGTAGGCGATTCCTGTGTCAGCGGGGCTTTTTCCGGGTTGAGTGTAAGCAACAGGTTTGACCGTCTCTCCGGGGTGGTCTATGGCCGCACCCGGGTCAGTGTGCATGGCGCTTCGGCCACAGTACAGGAGGACTTTGGGTACGACACTTATGGTCGGGTAAACTCGGTGGCGAATGGCACTTATTCCGCCACCTACGGGTACCTTCCCGACAGTGACCTGATCCAGACGACGACCGGCAAAGTCGGAACAACCTCGGTGCTGACCGCCACTCGGACCTGGTCGTATGGCACCCGGTTGCAGGCCATCATGAACACCGTGGGGACCGCTGGCAGTCCCCTCCTCGGTCATGCCTACGGGTATGACGCAGTCAACCGGCGGACCCGGGCCACACTGGCCGACGGGTCAGCTTGGAACTACGATTACAACGACCGGGATGAGGTCGTTTCCGGGAAAAGGGCCTGGGACGACTTCACGCCGGTGGCCGGGCAACAGTTCGAGTACGCCTTTGACCCGATCGGAAACCGCACCGGCACCAAAGCCGGTGGCGACCAAAACGGGGCCAACCTGCGCAGCGCCAGCTACACTCCCAACGCCCTCAATCAGTACAGCAGCCGGGGTGTGCCCGGATCAGTGGATGTGTTGGGCGCGGCAACGGGTCCAGCCAGTGTCACAGTCAACGGAGCCGCGGCCTACGAGAAAGGCGAGTATTACTGGAAAGAGGTGAGCGCGGGCAATGGGAGTGCCCCACAGTACGTGGCCGTGAGCGTGGTGGCCGCTCAAGGCGGGATCAACGTCACCAATGCCGGGTCGATCTTCGCCCCTGCGGCCACCGAAAACTATAGCCACGACAACGACGGAAACCTCCTGAGCGACGGCCGGTGGACTTACACCTGGGATGCTGAGAACCGGTTGGTGTCCATGGTCGCCAACAGCAATGTGCCCGACGCGGCCAAACGCAAGCTGGAGTTCTCCTATGATGGCACCGGCCGCCGGGCGACCAAGAAGGTCTACAACTATAGCGGGGGAACCTACCAGCTCTCGACTACCTCTCGGTTCCTCTACGCGCTGGCTCCCAGCGGTGAAGGGGCGGGATGGGATCTCCTAGCGGAAATCAACAGCGGGACGACCTTGGTTCGTTCCTATACCTGGGGGCTGGATCTGAGCGGGGAGGTGGAGGGTGCCGGAGGGATCGGCGGACTGCTCTGGCTCACCGAGCATCCCTCGGGCGCGACCCACTTTGCCGCGTATGACGGCAACGGCAATGTGTTGGGTCTGATCAAGAGTGATCTGAGCATCAGTGCTCGCTATGAGTACGGACCTTTTGGGGAACCTATCCGGTCCACTGGACCTTTGGCCGCTATCAACCCCTTCCGGTGGAGCACTAAGTTCGCCGATCAGGAAACCGATCTTCTGTATTACGGTTACCGATACTATAACCCCGCCACAGGACGATGGATCAGTAGGGATCCACTTGGAGAGGAGGGGGGGATCAATTTGTATACTTTCGTGGCCAATGCCAGCACTAGTCTCTTTGATTCCTTGGGAGAAACTTCCGGCACGTTGGTGGAGACCTCCGGGTCAACGTCCGTTGGGGAGGAAATCGACAGTAGTGAAGCTGCCGGCGCATTGCGGGCGGGCAATCGGATCAAAGAGTTCTTTGATAAGATGCAGGACCTGGAGGATATCAAGGATCTCATCATGGATATGCCAGATCCGTTTGACGCTTTTGACCAATTGATGAAAGCCCGGAGTGAGGTCTTCGGAAAAGGAGCGAAGCTTGGAGGCGAATTGCACCATTCAATACCACAGGTGCTCAGAAGCATCGTTGGGGAGCAGATTGATAAGGGCCTCGATGTGGACGAGTTCACGATACGGCTTGAAAAGGTGGCGCATAGGCGTCTGCACACCGGCCGCGGCTTCGGCAAAGGCGGAATGTGGAACGGACTCTGGAAACGGTACATGGCCAAGAACAAGAACCCGGATGGGTCCTATCGGATCACTGGTGGCGATGTCAAAGAATTCTCTGAGAAGATGCGAAAGTTCTTTGGATTTGACAAACTCCCATACCAATAATTCTAGTGCACTTATGAAGTTTTACGGTCCCGATTTCATCTGGACGGTGGACCCTGCGGTGGGCGGAAAGCACCCTTATGCCTTACCCAAGTCCGACTGCCCACGTTGTGGGGAGAATCGAAAAATGCTCGGACTTTCTTATCCGTGGATCGCGATAGAAGCTCTCTTCCAGGGCACGCAACTGCGACAATGCCGCGCTGGCGAGCGGGACAAGAAGTGTTCCTGGCAGGAGTTTCTGGGGTTCTTGCCAGCTCTTAGGCGTGAACTTGGCCCAGATGCTCCACTCACCCCTGGCACGCGATTTGGGACCTACTCAGGAAGAGTGCTCGGCGAGCCTGAGGACTTTGTATTGCCGGATCCCTTCGTGATCCTTGCCAAACGCTCGGCGATCGAGGCTCTCAAGGGGCGGGGGCTCAAGCTGACCACATTCGACATCGAGCTAAGGGGAAACAGCAAAGGCCATGATCTTGTTGAGTTGTGGGCGCCTGCCGCCGGGACTACGCGCGAGGCGGGCTATTGCCCTGAGTGTCAGCGTGGCAGTGTCGTGAATGGCCGGGAGGTTGACTCCAGTACTATTCCTAGCGATTTGCATTGCTTCAGGTTAAAGAATGCTCCCAATTCCGTAGTGTTCTCTGAAGCCATGAAAGAAGCCGTTCATGACCTTGGGTTGAGGGGTATGGGATTTCTAGATTTGAGAGTGAGATGATTCGAACATGAGCACGAAGGATCTGATGGAGGCGAGTTTCTACCGACGCTGGGTACTGACCGTAGGGGGCTTTATGAAAGCCCAGATTCAGGCAGGGACTCCCGGTTTCACCGGGCGATGCCGCCTGGAGCCAGTCTTAACCGTCGTAGAGGTGGCGAAACTGCAGGAAGCCGTGCAGATAGCACTGCCGCAATGCTTGTTAGATTTCTTCGTCACTGGAGCAGGTGGGTGTTCCTTTCGATACAACTGGGATCAGAGTCTTCGGAAATCAAGCGCGAAGGAGTTACCTACTTGGGTTGATGAGCGCATCCACGGGGGAACCGAGCTCTGCATCGCAGACAACCTTGGGGGGTGGATGAGGGAATGTAGGGCGTGGGCCACCGACACATGGATCGCCGAGGAGCCTGAGCAACAGCAATTGTGGATGAGGAGCGTTCCGATTGCTGAGTTGGAGAATGGCGACTATCTAGGTCTTTTTACCCCGGAAGATGGAATTGAGCCGCAGGTGGTCTATCTCTCACACGAGGACATTAGCCAAGTCGTGGCGCCCTCGTTCCGTTCATTCCTAAGTGAATGGGAGCGAATTTGCTATCTTGGGCCTGAGATCTGGGTCCTAGACCAATTCCTGGACACAAGGACGGGCCACTTGATTTCGGGAACAGACAAAGGTCAAGACGTACGAAGTCTGTTTTCTCTATCATATCAAAACGGTCTGTCCGACAAGTGTGATTCCGATTGACCATATCCGAGTCTCTAACCGCGACCAACCACGCCTTGTCGGAGGATAGGGGAGCCATCGCAGGGATTCTTTCCGGGGGAAACAGTCATCAATTTAAAAAAGGGTCCGATTGTTACGAACTTAATTGAGGGAGCAAGATGTTACGAACTTAATTGAGGTAGTAAGAACGTTCGATTTGGCGTCGTAAAGATTTTGGGGGTTTGGCCGCACTGTCGTCGTATTTTGTTGCCGAATAACCGTTATGCCGAGCTCGGCATAAACGGGATAATGCCGAGCTGAAAACAACAGTAATGGAGGCTTCCTCAGCTTTTCGACGCATCAGCCTCCTCACTCGGCATTATTCGGAACGACGGATAATAACCGTGCACGGATCGTAGGGCTATGACTCCACCGAGCAGTTCCTGGAACCGAGCACCTTTCCTCCTAAGTCCGCCCAAGGTGGTATCGTAAATGATAGTTCTTTTTTGGGGGGCAGTCCCCGCTGGGATCGTAACACGCCCTTTCCACCGTCCCATCCCCGCCTGCGCTCGCGCTGGCATCGTAGAGGTGCGACGCCACCAGGCGCGGGATGAATCAGGAAGCTACTTCGCGGTGATGTGACGCATGGCCTGGTGGAAAGACCAGCCCAGCACGCGCATGCACAAGTCGATGGTGTTACCCGCAAGGTTGAGTTCTGGCCATCGCCAGTAGTTGTCCTTGACGAATCAATCCCCCTTCGTATCCGCAACCCCCCGGACAACAAGCTCGCGGATGAAAGGTTGCCCATCGGCCACGAGGTTCTGGTATCCCACCGGAAGAGAGGCCAGATGGGACAGTTCCATCCTCTGCATCGCCGTCTCGATCCGTCGCAGAGAGTGGCCCTGAACCACTATCTCGTGGGTAGCGAAGACTAGGCGTACCCGCTGCTCCCTTTCATGGGTCTGGCATTCGGCATATATAAACTGATCGAAGGGCAGCAACAAGGCGCGCCCAGGGGCGGTTTCGACTCGGAGGGCTCGGGCGTTGGCATCACTTGCCCAGCATTCGGGTGGTTTGGTAGTGTTCATGGTGTGGGGTGGTTGAGTTCAAGCTGCGACGAAGCGGTTTCACGCGGGCGAGGCGGTCGACCACCTGTTGACCGAAACGCAGCACATGCCTGCGGAGCGTATCCCAAAGCCGGCGAGGCCGCTGGAGCACGAGTCCCGGTGCAAGGTCGAGGGCTAGGGGCCGATGGCCTGAGCGGCTGACGTTCTCGCGCAGCTGCTCCTTGTCCGGAGTGAAGATACTTATACCCCGGCGACCTCGGGAAATAGTCACATACCACTGCTGCGCGTTGGTCGCGGCCTTTATGGTCGAGTCGGAGAACAGGACGTAGTCCACCGTCTTGCCTTGCGAGCCGTAGGAGGTCACCGCGTAGCCCGGGGAGAACTCGCGGTAGCTGGCATCCAGGACCCGTCCATCTTCGAGTTCAACGGCACCATCGGGGCAAACTGTCTTCACAGTGGCCAGTTCACCATTGGCAACCCGACTGCCGGATGCCAGCTTTCGATTGGCCTTCAGGTGAATCCGGTCACCAGCGGCCAACGCCAAAGCGCGGGGGACACACACGTTAATCCGGCCCAGCAAACGGTTCTGGACGGTGACGAACTTGCCGTCCACTTCCACTAGCACCCCGGCGCTGACAACGCCCGCCAGCTTGCCCTTGGTCCCAGGTTCTGCATGACGAACCTTTTGGTTGAAGATAACGACGGCTTCCGGCGGGTAGAACCGTTCATCGCGTTTCTGGGCGTTGGTGAGGTCCATGCGTTCAAGTGTCTGAACCACTGAGTCTTGAGCACCCAGCAGGCCCTCCGCCTTCAGCGCATCGCGCACCCTTGAGTTGACCCGTTGCACCTCCGCCCATGTCTGCGAGACGACCACCGCGGAGCCCTTCTCCTGGGCCAACCGCAAGTACTCATCCGCGAGCTTGTCAGCCTGATCGCTGATGCCGCACGCCACAACCGCTCCCATCTTGTCGAGTCGCTCAAATGAGTCGGCCAGTCGGCCCGCTGCGGCAGCTTCCACGGCTTTTCGATACCGGCTGATACTCCTCCGCTCGTCGTCGTCACGACCGAAGCCTGGGTCTTGGCGACGAATCGTATGCAGCTCCGCCGGCACCACCCCGGAATGACGCTCGATGGCCATCAAGGCGTCGGAGGCTTCAACGGGCCCATGCTGCCTCGTGTCCCCGGAAAGGACAACGCGGGCGTGGCGTTGATGTGCGAGGCGCAGGAGTTCCAGCATCTGACGACCTCCGATTTGGCCCGCTTCGTCCACGAGGATCACGGCGCCGCTTGGGACATGCCGCTTTCGCAGAAAGGCCGTGAGGGTTGCTGGTGAAGGGAACCCTGCGGCGTCCATGTCCACGACTTGTTGCCTTTGAGGTGCCAGCACAACCACAGCCCGCCCATCTTGTTGAACTTGCCTGGCCAGTTCGCGGAGCACGAAACTCTTGCCGGTCCCGGCACCGCCCCGAAATAGAGTTACCTCGTTCCTTGATGCGAGCAGGCTCTCGAGGGCTCGGCGCTGTTCTTGGTCCAGCGCTGTCAGCAGCGGGCCCGGTTTTGTGACCAAGGGATGGAAGCTGCTGGCACCTTCCCGGACCAAGCGAACGATTTCCCACTCGCGCAGCAAGACCTCGCGAAGGGTCACGTCGTGCGGGCGATCCTGTTGTCGGATGTAGCCTCGCTGACCAGTCTGCTCCTTCAACTCCCGAAGGGAGAACTCTTGCCCTCGGGCCCGGCCCAGCGCCTCCTGCCACACCTGGCATTCCATGACGACGGATTGGCGGTCGAAGAGATGTTCCTCAGCCCACCCTACAGCTTCGCTGAGGGAAGGGCGTTGTTCGGTGGGTGCCGATGGCGTGAGACCGCTCGACAACTGCTGGAGGGTCACTCTCTCCTCGTTCGTGGTCTGGGCGTCCCAAAGGCGCCGTAGTTCGTCCTGGCTCAGGTCCTTCTGCTTGCGTGAGCGTTCGGCGGTAGCGAGATGCCGACGGAGCGCCATCACATCCGCGCGTTTCAGTTCAGGTTTGTCAGCCAGCAGTTTTTCGAAGGCTGCGTCAATCTGCGCGTGACGCTTCGAGAACCGCTCGCACAATTCATCGCCGATGCCATTGATCTGGAAATCCCCTCGGTTCCGGTTCTGGATGCGGTATCCAAACCCACGCAATTCGCGCGCAAGCTCATGGTAATAGGCATTTTCGACGAACTTCCGGGCACGAAGCATTTCGTGGTTTTGCAGCGCCTTCCACCTGTCTTCCCTCTCGTCGAAGGTTGCGTTGAACACGATGCAATGGGTGTGCACGTGAGGATCAAGCGCTCGGGAGGTTTCATGGCTAAAGAGGGCTGCTGTGAAGTTGCCAGTGGAACGGTCGCGATGCGCACCCCCCGTACGCACTCTTGTTGCCGCGAACTGCTCAAATTCCCCCAAAGCCAACCGGACCGCCCGAGCATGGGCAGCTAGGATCCGTTGGTCGTTTCCGAGCAACGCCGCCAACGATACTGATTTTGGGGGCGAGAAAGTGAAGTCATAGAAGACCCGGCGGTTGATGGCCCTTTGACCTTCCTCTAACCGAGTCGTTTTGAGCCGTTGGGTCAGAGTTTGGCCTGTGGATGGATGCTGGTTTTCACAGAGCCGTAGGAACTCCTCGGACCGAACATTGTCTGCCAACCCCAAACGCTCTGCACCCCGCCCGAACCATTCCCCAGAAACCCGTTGTCCTTCTTCGTAGTAATCGCCGACGCAAAGATGCTCGGCGAAGTAATCCTTCGCGTTTGTCAGGCTGTATTGCGTCTTTGCCGTAACCACGACCCGGACACTACTGGGACTGGAAGGGAGTGTTGTGTCTCTCCTGCACCAGCCCATGCCGCGTTTCTGCTGGACTGAGCGCATGAGATTACAGGCAGTGCCTAGTCCCAAAGCCGGCAATCAGCTCTGGGGGATCTATTCCACCGACCGGGCATGTGGCGGCAAACAGGCCACTCCGATTCGCACGATTATTGAAGCACCGACCCAGCGTGCGGCGGAAGAGGAAGCGGCACGACTCGGGTTTGGCCATACATGCGCGCGTCAGCTAAGGGTTGATCAATTTCCTGAGGTGCGGTGGCTCCCCATGCATCGCCTGGCCCATGAATCTCCCCCATCCGTCTAGCTCTGCCCATGCACACCCCAAGCGTTCAAGAGTTCCGGCTGGCTATCGCTGTGCTCAACAAGCTGGCTAGACACCTCGACCAAGAGGCCGCCGAACGAATTCGACGATTACCGGGATCCCACTGCGGTGATCAGCACGCCACACGGATCGAAGCGAAGATGCTGGAACAAACCAGTCGGGTTTCCGCGGTGATCACCCAACTTGAACGTTGGAGGAGTCAACTGCAGGAGCCAAGGAGGCGAGGTGACTCTCACCCTCTTGAATAGAAGGCACGCGTTACCCCTACCAGCCGGTAGGTTTTCGCGTCCGCAAGCCGGTCGCGGGAAGGGCGCGCGATGTCCGCGCAACGACTGCCCTCAGTGGTCATGGCAACAGCCAGTCCACGACCGCGATCGGGCCGCGGAACAGCCGCGGTCTCGGACTATCCGAGTCATCGAACCAGCCGTGTCCTCGCAATGGCAAAAGCCGCGTCGGGGACCGCGGGCAGTCCGCATCCCCATTCCGGAAAGGCAGCGACGGGTCCATGGACAGGCACCAGGCGCGAAAGCGTATTCGCCGTGGACTGTCCACAAGCACGGTCAATCCACGACCAAGCCGTGGCAAGGAATTGTCCGTGTCCACGAACGTGCATGGGCTCCTGCCATTCCGTGTCCGGGAACCCGGTCTGTCCGCCACCGACCGGAGTGTGACCCGGTTCAAACCCAATCGAATCAAACGTATGTCCTCGTTTGACCCAACCTCAGTCCGCCAGGCGGTCGCGGCATTCACGCCGCGCCGACCGCAGCGTTTCCAGGAACTGGCTCCGGCCAAAGATGTCATCGCCGAGCTCCGACAAAAGCGCGCTTCCTACCGAGCGATTGCTGAACTCCTCACGCAGCACTGCCTCCCCATCAGCAAGACGGCCGTGGCCGCATTCTGCCATGAGGTGCTCGGCGAAATCGTTCGTCCGCGACGACGTCCCGGACGCAAACGTCCAGTGTCCGCCTCCCTCGCGAACAGTGACCCCGCTGCGGCCTCACCGCCGCCGCCGGGTGCAGCCCAGGTGTCCTCCTTTCAGCCAGCCAACCAACCCGAAACCGAACAGGAACCGCCCGTGCGGCCACGCGGCCCGCGGATTGCCCAAGTCCGCATGGTGACCACTCCAAACACATGAAACGACTCGACCTCATCCTCAATGGCAAAGGTGGTGTCGGCAAAAGCTTCTTTGCCGTCAACTTCATCCAGTTCCTCAAGGACAAAGGCATCGCCCATGTCGCCATCGACAGCGACAACGAGAATTCCACGCTGAAGCGCTTCCACCCGGAGACCCGTTTCCTCGACTTGGCAAACCGCCGCGAGATGGACGCCATCTTCACCGGACTGGAAAAATCGGATCTCGTGGTGGTGGACTGTCGTGCTGCTTCCACCGATCTGTTCCTGGACTACTTCGCGGAGGTGGAGCTTCCCGGGGTGCTCAAAGCCATTGGCGCGGCTCTGACGCTGGTGATGCCAGTGAACCATGAGCTGGACAGTGTGGACCAAGTTCAACGCCTGGCGGAGCAACTGGGCAAGAGCGCTGGATACGTGGTGGTGCGCAACGCCGCGCACAGCGAGAGTTTCGCCCTGTTTGACTCCGCCGAGGTGCGGGTGCGGCTCAAGAGCCAATTGGGGGGCAAGGAGATCGCCATGGCCCGGCTGCAAGACTGGCTCGTGGAAGCGCTCAACCGTGAGAACGTAACCATCACGGCTGCAACCAAGCACGCTGCTTTCAGTTTGCTGGACCGCCAACGCCTTCAAACCTGGCAGCGGAAGTTCTATGCCGAAATCGAATCGGCTGCGGACCTGTTATTGCCTGCGAAATAGCCCTTGGGCACTCTATGGAACCGCGCAATTTCGAGGAGGAGTTTGACGAAATGGTCACCCAATGGCGTTGTCGGCATCGTTTGGCGGAAGAGGATGCCGTGCTGCTGCTAGTCGAGCTCTTCCGCATCCACCAGCGGCATTGGGATGAGCTTCGGCGTCGTGAACTCCCTTCCTTTGAACAGTTTAGGTCCGATATCGCAAAGCTCTCCGAGGCAGCTAAGGTGTTCCAGAAAGAAGCTGCCACCTTGCTGGAAGTGCTGCGCTCAGCGCCTCAGAAGAGAATTGGCCCCCGCATCTCGCTTTGGATCGCCACCGTTGCGGCCACGCTCGCGTTGCTGGCGGGGGTGCTCCTCGGAAAGGCTTGGTGATGAAGCTAGACTTCCTGTCGAATGGACCGATGACTTTGGTCAGCGATGCCCTGCGCGACGTCCATCTCTCTCGTGGATCGATCCTTGCAGCCGGAGTTCTCCTCGCAATCGTTGCGCTGTGGCTCCTGTTCAACCCACCCAAGCGCAAGGGGTATGTTGCCAAGCTGGGTGGTCTCGCCTGGCGGCGCAACCAGTTCTGCCGAGGCTGGCTCATTACGGGGGACACCGGGTCGGGTAAGACCAGCTCGGGCATCAACCAGTTGGCTCATCAAGTCTTCCAGAACGAACCACGTTGGGGAGGCTTGTGCATCGACGAAAAGGGCGTGTATTGGGAGACTCTCTCTGCCATGGCCCAGCATTATGGGCGTGAGCGGGACCTGATCCATCTCCAAATCCAAGGTGATGGGGCGGATCCGGGTTGGACACCCCGACACCGCTACAACCTGACCGGTGACCGCAGCATCCCCTTCACGACTTACGCCAAGTTCGTCGTCGACACCGCTACCAGCCTTGGCCAGGGGGGCGACAAGGGGTTCTTCAAGAGTCAGGCACAGACGCATATTGCTCATGCGCTGGAATTGCTCTACGAACTGAACCGACCGGTGACGCTCCAGGGCGCCTTTGAGCTCCTCTCCGACACTATCCTGTTGGAGGAGGAATTGGAGAATCTTGCTGATCTTCTGGAAACACCACGCCGGATGGCGGTCCATGCTCATTTCACCAACCGCCTGCTCCATCAACCGGAGGAGCAGTTGGGAGGCGTGCGGGAAACCATCGGCAATTACCTCCAGTATTACTTAACCCCGGAAGTTGCGGAGGTCTTCTGTTCGGAGGACAGCACCTTCAACTTTGGTTCGATTGACCACGGTAAAATCATCCTGGTCACCATGCCGCAAAAGTTCCAAACCGAGCGGCGGTACGTAAACACTTTCCTGAAGCTCTTGTACTACAACCACGCGCTACGTCGGTTCGATAAGTCCAGGGCGGATCGTGCCAGCGATAACCTGCTGATCCTGTGGGCGGACGAGGCCCAACGGTTCATGACCGCCAGCGAGGACGGTACCAGCGATTATAACTGCGTGGACGTGATTCGTGAAGCCGGGGCCACCATTGTTGCCGCTGCCCAGTCCACCACCTCCCTGGTTCCGCCACTGGGCCATGATAAATCCAAGGTGTTGACGTTGAACCTCCGCAATCGGATGATTTTTCGAGCGGCTGATGAGGGAGATGCAGTCCAGGCCGCCGACTTCCTGGGCAAGAAACGGGTCGTGAAGCGTTCCTGGGGCTACAGTGCTGGCAGGCGTAGCGTCAACTATTCCGAGACCGAAGAACACAAACTCAAGCCCCATGTACTACGTAGCCTCCGCGACCATGAATGCGTTCTGGTCCACTGCGAGCGCGGGTTCCGCCGCGTGAAACTCCCGCCGCTCGAACCAGACGGGACGGTGGCGAAATGGTATTCCCGGTGGTGGTGGTGAGTCGGTTGCTGCCGAGCAGCGGGGCAGGATCTCCCTTGATAATCCGTTTGCGCTAAGAGGGGGAGTCCTCCCACGGGACATCGGTGCGAGGAGACCTAGGCTGATTGTAGGGCGGCGGTGGGCGCCTCAAGGATGCTACGGGTCCGCGCGTAAACACCACTCGCGTCTTCCGTTCCTCCTCTGACCCGCCCGCCCCCGCCAAGGTTTTTGCTCTTAAGTTTCCTCGCATGCCATTTGTCGTTACGCAAGCCAAGCAAAGACGACTCGCCACGAGCGAAAGATGACGCAGCAAACGCTGAGGACACACACCACTTCCAGACTCCTTCTGGTCTGGCTGGCGAGTTTGTGAAGTGCCGGGCTCCCTTGGTGTTTGCGGAAGGGTGATAGCATCCATCGCGGCGCGAAAGGGATACATCGTGCTGGCAAAGCATCTGGTTTCGCTGCGGTGCCCATCGGATAGGCGGACGTTCTGCTTGCCACGGAATCGCGGCAGTTGGGGCATTGCCTGTGACGCTACAGTAGGCTAAGCTCTTTGCTGATAAGCGCATCTGCTGCAGTGAATAGCCCAGGGTGGGAGCGCTCTGCGGCCAGAACATCAGCAGGTACCTACGGATCACCGAAGCCGAGTGCGCATTGATCGTGGTCGGCACGCCATTGTAACGAGCACGGTCTTGGCATCCGGCATTTCCCTGGTATCCTGGATTTGGCCCGCCAGCAGGTCTGGTCGGCCAGTCTTGAGCGAAACGCACCAGCATTGAGCACGAACCTTCAAGAGCAGTATTACCGTAACGGGCAGGTCCAAGAGGCTGTACCTCTGCGCGAGGGCCAGAGGCATGGCGTGGTCCGCGCCTGGCACCGAAATGGCGTCCTAGCATCGGAGGAGCGCTATCGAAAGGGGATCCTCCACGGCAGGTGTCGGCAGTGGACTGAGACTGGTCGATTACTCGGGGAGTACCGGATGAACCGGGGCACTGGACTCCAGCGTGAATGGCACGACAACGGGAAAAGGAAGCTGGAAGTCTCCACCGTGGGAGGATTGTTCTGCGGTCGGAGCCGCATCTGGCTTCGGGATGGTACGCTGCTGTCCGAGCGTTTCTACTTGGATGGAAGTCAGGTGACCATCGAGGAATACCGTGAGGCAGCGAAGGCTAACTCGATGTTCCCCAGGTTCCGCGGGCGGGCCGGGAAGCCCCTGCAGCCCGGACCCGAATGCGAGCGGCGCATTCACCGGGTTTTCATTCAGGGTTTGCTCAGCAAGCCCAACCAGGTCGAAGCGCGGACATGGTTTGGGCGTGCCAATAAAGACAGGGGTCGACGGCTGCTTGGCAGGTTCGAACACGAACTGCGGGCCCTGCGGTTTGTCGAGGCACTCTATCAGGCCGGAGCGGTGAAGGTGGTTATCCCGGATGTCTACGCGGATAAAAGCGGTAATCACTTCTCCGATGGTTTGATCGTGAGACTCCCAAGGTCTCCCCTGCGGAGGCGTGCGGTGCGGCAGGCCTGTGGAATGCTGAGGCGCCAGAAACTGGGGTCGGTCCAGCCCGAAAGGGAGCTAGGTGAAAGTCACCTATACCTTTCGATGAGCTGATTCACGGTGGTGCACGCTGGTTGCTGTTCGTAGATTCCTGGAGGCGCAACTTGGTGATTTCCACTCCGATGCAGGGTCATGACATCTAGTGCGAGCGAAAACGGGAACGGGAGGCCAAGCGGGATTCACTACGACCGCGGTGGGGAATCCCCAGCGGCTATCCTTTAGAGTGTCATCGCGGGCTGACTTGGGGTACGAGTGCTCAGGTTCGTAGACTGCTCCGTGGCGTTATTGCCCTACGATCCGTGCACGCCTATTCGGCAACAAATTGCGACGGCAGTGCGGCAAAGAGCCGAAAATCCTTACGACGCCAGATCGAGCGTTCTTACTACCTCAATTAAGCTCGTAACACTTAGGCGGCGGGTGGTCGGTTCCAGGACCCGATCCGTCGGGTCACCGCCCTACAATCCGTGGAACATAATACGACGACAGTGCGGCAAACGCCTGGGAATTTATGCGTTCGAGCCTTTCGACCATACGAGAAGTTGACGACCAACTGGGCGCTTGCTCAAGGCGTATCGTTGTGGACCTTGAGGAACGCAGCTTGTCTTGCGAGAAGATACTCCTCGTCCAGTAGCGTTATCTTATCGGTTTCCGACTCGCTACGCACTGTCAATTCGAGTGAATAGCAGAAGCGAACGGCCTTGGTCACACGCGGCGGTACGCTTGCCGTTTGGTCAGGTTCCAACTGGATGTGTACAACCCCCACTTTCTGCCGCGTCCAGACTGCAACCCTATAGGTCCTGAAGACATTTGTTGCGTGAAGCACCATCATGGTTCCTCTCCCATCCCGGTCGAGCCGAAGCTTGTAGTCTCGGCCCCATTTGCTGTGAAAGCCGACCCAAGTTCGAGCGAACTCCTCCTCTGCTGACAAGAACCGAGGGGTCACACGAGCGTAAGTGACCTGAGCCCATATGCAGAGGAACGCCAAGCCGACTAACAGCAGAAGTCTCGGGCTGTTGTTGTTCTGGAGATGGCAAGAACTAGGAGATCCCATGGGAAGTGATTCTGTTGAGTTTCGACCAATTTACGGTGAAGTTGCGCCAGGTGGGATGTTAACCGTGCAACCAGCGCACTCCATCAGCCTATATGCCCGGTTATCGAAGGGTTGCACCTTCTTCATGCTCTTTGTGTCAAACATGTCGCCTCCAACATCGGCGATCGCGTGAGCAATTTCATGAATCATGACACATCCCATACCCATATCCTTACACTCCTTTGTTTGGGGAATGTACACCGTCACAACTCCCTTTGCGGTGGTTTCGGCACAATACTCAGTCCCGGGTTTGCGCTTTCTGCATTTTACCTTTAGATCGCCTGAACCAGGATTGCGGCAGAATTCGCGTAGCGTCATCTGATATTGCGGCAGGATGCAGGCGAAACAGTTATTGTTGCTGGCTTCCTTACATCTCTCCGACAGGCCGTCACCAATTGATTTTCTGGTGTCCTCATCGCACCCATCCCAGGTTATCAATCCGAACGGATCGATACTGGTAGTGGGAGTGTTCTCGATGAAGCCATAGAGGTTCCCATCTCCTTCAGAGGGCACTCCGGGTCTCGAGGCAATAGTCCTAAATCCCGCCTCCCCTTTGGGATCCCTATTCAACCATCGCTGCAAATTGGGGTCATAGAACCTATAGCCGTAGTAGTAGACGTTGATATCAGGGATCCACTGTTTGCTGGAGAACCGGTAGACATTGGCACTAGCCAGGGTCCCGGCACTGTACGTACTCCTCCCAAAGGGATCGTACCGGTACGTGGCCACCACTCCCGCGTTCGCATCGGTCAGGTTCACCACATTCCCGTTGCCATCGCTGTGATAGAAGTGATGGGTGGTCCAACTGCCTGAGCTATACCCGCTGGACCGAGCCAAGAGACCCCCGATCCCTCCCGCTCCTTCCAGACTGCCGGACAGGTCCTGCCCCCGCACATAGCTCACAGTCGGAGTGTTGCCGCTGTTACGCTCCTGCAGCACCCGCATTCCGGCATAGATATACCGGGTTTCCCCAACAGAGACCCAATTGGGCCAGCTCCAGGTGTAATCCGTCACTTTCCTGAGCCTGCCCCTCCCATCGTACTGGAATTCGTGCTTCCAGTAATTGCCGCTCATATCGACTGAAGTCAGCTGGTTCTCGTCGTCGTACAAGAAGTTTCTGTACCCACTCTCCGTGCTCATGTTCCCATTGTTGTCGTACGGGAGGTGATCACCTCCCGCAGGGTCGCCGCCGAACCATCGTGCAAATAAGGGGCCGTACGCCATAGCTCCACGAGAGTTGGAGTGTCAAAAGCCGCAGTCGTGTCAGACGACGACGCGGTCCCAACATCGTGAGATTGTAGATCGGTATAGAGACCCTCAGGATGGCAACCAGCACAGCCGGTTCGCGAACTCAAGAACAGATCTCTGCCGCGTCGAGCCGAAGACGAAAGCGATCCAGCTTTGAGGAGAGGGCTAGGCATCGCGTTCAAAGACTCGAGGTAGGCATCGATCAACTGCGCAGTCGCCTCATTTGCTGGCCGGAAAAGGATGTGCTGCAACCCCGCACGAACTGCGGCCTTGAAGTCGGTGCGAACTCCCTGGCTCATGGAAGGAGGCGTCCGACTGCTCAAGACTAGGCTTTTGGTGTTCTTGGGATTGCCCACCCCATCGTTGAGCAAGTCCCAGTTAAGCCCGTCAGTCCGCGCGTCCGAGGAATGGCAACTGGCGCAACTCTGCCAACTTTGGTAACAAATCCGCGCGTCGTTGAAGAGTGCTTCGCCTTTGGCCGCAGACGATGGCTTTGCGTGCCCTCCCAGGGGGATGATCCGGACTGGAGCGGCCGGTTTGCTCAAGTCCAAGACGGTGAGGTCGTCCGAAAAGTAGTTGGCTACGACCACCCGATCACCCGAGGCGGCCAGCGCTCGAGGTCCCTCGCCTCCTACGGAAATGCGACGGCGCAGTCCCTGGAGAAACAGGGGATCATTGGCCATTGCTAAAGGGGTGGAATGTTGTGCGCGGTTGCGCATCTTTTCCAACAATTTGGGTGCGTCGATGACACTGATCTCATGGGTTCCGGCGTGGCTCACCAGCAGGTGGGTGCTTTGGCTCGTCCAGACCACCCCCCATGGGTTGGCGGCACCCAGGTCAAGATCATCCAGAACCACCGTCCCCAGACACTCCAGGCGGGTCAAATCCAGGAGACTGAGCGCGTTGTTGTTGATCCACCCTCGATCCGCTTCCACCGTCGGCAGATAATAGCGAGCCAGGATATGCGTCACTGCTGCGTATCGGCCGTCGGGCGAGACCGCCACGCCTCGTAGCAATCCACTGCCATTGGGAAGTTGCACATTCCTGACTACCCGCAGGGTCCCAGTGTCGATCACGCTCACCTCTGCGGACACCAACTGCGCATCCCCTCGCCCACGATGGAGATGATTGGCAACCACCAAGAGCGAGTCGTCCGGGCTCAAAGCCGCGGCGACAGGTTCGCGAGCGACGGGAATGCGGTGAGTTTCACGTCCTTCGGCCAAGCTGATGACAGAAATATCATTGTTGAACCGATTACAGACATAGAGGCGTTTACCATCACGGCTGAGGACAGGAGCTGCGGCGCTATGCCCAACGGCAACCCTCCAGCCTTCCTGGCCAGTCCCAAGGTCAACGGACGAAACAGAGCTTGAGGCGGCCCCATCTACAACATAAAGCTGCGAACCCTTCGCATCCAACGCCAAACCCAAGGGTGACCCCTTATCCTGGAAACACCGACGAACCTTGCCACTCTCCAGGTCCACGGCAACCACACGGTTGCATCCCGAACAACCCACATAGGCCTGCGTACCATCGGGCGAGAGCACTAAAGCGCATGGGCCGCCTCCCTCCCTCGCCAGCAACCCGGAACCGATGCCAACCCAACTCGCGAGGTACGTACCCGCGAGGACCCAGGTCAAGAGGTAGCGAAGCTGGTCAGGGAGTAATTGTTCCCATTTCAATCCCACGGTGCCGGTGTCCTTACCCCTTTCACCCGCCTTCAGTCAAGCCCGGGTACTGAAGGGCGCTGGGCAGAGTGACCGAGGTGACCCGCCTGACGTTTGGTTCCCTGGTGGCTCAGTTACAGGGACTGCTGAACTTGGCTGAGCAGGAGGGCCGCTAACAAAGGTGCCATCGTGATTTCCAAAAACCTCAAACGGCAAGGAGTGCCCTTGCTCGCTGTTTACTTCACCGCACAGATCCGATCCGTGCACCAGCGGCAAGCCCTCACCCCCGACGAGAGGAAGGTGGGTTCTGCTCAAAAGGACACGGAAATCCCAGGGCCTCTTCTCAAGAAGCGTGCTTCTGACCCAGAAGCAGACGGATGCCAGTCGCCACGTTTGTGAAAGCTTCATCCGAATTCCTCCAATGGCGGCTGTCTACGGGTTTCCCATCCTTTGGCAGCGCTTTGAATTGGCGTAGTTCGGGAATATCCCAATCGCATTCGCGGACAATGATCGGAATGATGGTCGCTACCCCTTCCTGCTGACGCTCAAGTGCACGCTTTAGTTCGATCTTGCAGCAGTACTCTGAGGCCAGAAAATCCTTGCTGATGAGCAAGAGGAAGAGCTGAGCTCGTTCAAGTTGCTCACGAATACGCGGATCGACCACGCCTCCTCCAAGAGTTTCGCGATCACTCCAGACCTCCAGCAGCTCCAGATGCTTGAGCGCGGAAAGATGGATTTGGAATTGATGCAACATGTCCTCATCGCGGTGGGAATAGGAGACAAAGGCTCTGGTGGGGGTTCGAGCTGCCTGGCGGGGCTCCTTTTCCACAACGTTGGCCTTGCTCGCCTCAACGATTTTCGGGGATCCGATACTGATCCCCGGCTGTTGAGGTGGGCGATAGAAAGTGGGAACGGGAGACTCCCTTGTCCCTGGTAGGCGTATCGTCTGGGGTGAAAGCCGGGTGTAACCAAAGAGCGGAACGATGACCGTTCGGTCGAATTCTGCGATCAAGCCCTTGTCGGTGGCTGGGCAGTCACGATAGGAAAAACGACTCCTTAGCTCGGCCAGGATCTCGTCCAAGTTCTCCCCGGCCTGCGCCCGCAAGCGCGCTGTTGCGACGAGCTGGTCCGTCGGCATAGATGCAAAGTTCATAGGCTTGACAACACATCTTGCTATTCCCCGGCTTCCCTTTTCAAGGAGTTCTCGCACGCCCCATCAGGCCTGGCCTGGGCGGTCTCGAGTGATGACCCAATGCCCTGCTGCCATGAGCCCTGAGAATCGCCGCCCAGACAGGCCGGAGCTGAGGGCATTCCTCCCGGGCGTAATTGGGCCAAGCTAACGCAGAGCCCCCCCCGGGGACCTCGAGAACGCGGCTCCATTCACCGCACCGTTAGACAATCCCCTGTCTCACCCACACTGAGCACTCCATGCCCTTCACCTCCGGCGAGGAGACAATTAGCCAGAGCGTCTCCCACGAACTTTTCCACCGCATCGCGCATGGGGCGTGCGCCGAGCTTGGGATGAAATCCTTTTCTTACCAGAAAGGGCAGGACGCCCGGGTGCAACTCCAACCGATGTCCCCGCTCCGCCAGAAAGGCGATTTCTCGGGCGAGGAACTTCTCCGCAATCTCCAGTTGGTGTTCGTAGCTTAGCCGGTAGAAGACCAGCTTCTCGGAGATACGTGCAAAGACCTCCGGCCGCAGCGCCTGCTGGGCTCGCGTCAGAACATGTCGTTCCAGAGTCGCTTCGCTGGAGTGCTGCAGGCTCATCAACTCCGCCGAGCCAAGGTTGGTGGTCATGACCACATAGAACCCGGAGAAATCCAGTGCCTCGCCCGTGGCGATCGTGAGCCTCGCCGCGTCGAGGAGCTGCAGAAACAGGTCCATGATGCGCGGATGGCCTTTCTCGATTTCGTCAAAGAGAAGGGTGCCTTCGCTGGCGGCCGCCCGAATCGCCCCAAAGAAGCCGCGTTCCCCCAGTTTTGCGCCCAAGAGCAGTCCGAGGGCTTCCTGATTCTGGAACTCGGACATGTCGAAGCGGAAGAGGCGGCCGGGGCCAAACAAGTGGTTGGTAAACACAATAGCGGCCTCGGTCTTACCAACCCCCGTGGGGCCCAGGAAAAGGAAGCTGCCTCGGGGCCGTCCCGCTTTGCACAGACCCAGTTCACCGCGCCTCAGCACGGAGAGGATGCGTGGCAGTACCTGGGACTGACCGCGGATCTGGGAAGGCAGGAGTGAGTCCAAGGCGAGGAGTTGGGCGAGCTTTTCTGGGGTCAGGTTTGTGTTCACTCCTTTTCCGTAGCACGGACAGAGCGGCACGTTGTGTACCACCTGCAACTGCGCGCGGACTCTTTCTGGCAAAACCTTCCCTGTGATGAGCGGACAATCCGCTGATCCGCTAACAAAACCAACAAAGGCATATCATGAAGAGACTCGTGCAACTGCGACCCAACACCCTGGCCCGGCTGCGTACCTTCGCCCTGGCCGCCCTGGTGGTGCTGGCCAACTCCGGGCGGCTGATGGCCCAGGCCTTCGATTCCACCGAGCTGAAGACAGGCATCAGCAACAGCCTGGCGGTGATTATGATGTTTGGCTTCGTGCTGGGCATCGCCGCCGTGATCGCGGGCGGCTTTGCTATCCGCCGTGGGGACGTGGACCAGGGCAAGATGTCGATCATCGGCGGGGCGATCATCGCGGCGGCACCGGCAGTGATCTACGCCTTCTTCAAGATCTTCGGCATTGAGGACAGTTCCTCCGTCGGCGTGGGGGCTTTCTAGCCATGAGCGCGAACCTCCGACTGAGTGATACCAACGCGGCCTCTGACTCCCAGGGCCGCACCTGGGGACTGGATGGCAACCTGGTCTGGTGGCTCATCGGAGGGGTCGGAGCCAGCATCCTGCTCTTCTTCCTGCTCCTGGTAAGCTTGAAGGCCCGCCTTCTGACCTCGCTCGGGGTCGCGGTCGTCCCACTGCTCCTGTGCTTGGCCTATATCTTTGGCCTGCGCCAGGGCAAACCCCCTGGTTACGACCGCGACTTCCTGGAGCGCTGGATCTCTGGCACGGGCTTCAGTCCGGACCTGCGGCAAGAGGGCACCCCCAAACATCCCCTGGCAAAAGACTGACCTATGAAACCGCAACCCCTGCTTGAAGTCCTGGACGAAGTCGAAAATGCCCTGCGCACGCATCTCTATCGATACGACCTGGACCCGATGGCCCGCGCGCACCTGGAACGGGCGATCAGCCATACACGCGAGGCCTACATCGCCACCAACGAGATTGGCAAGGCCCGCACCGTCCAGCGCCTGATCAGCGACCTGGAGCGGGCCGATCGCCTCCTCCTGAAATTGCGCGGGCAACGGCCGGGGGCTCTCTCTCCACACCTCCATCTTTGACCTATGCTCGAACGCGCACCCAACGGCTTCTTTGCCCGCAACCTGCTCGTATTCCATTCCTTGCGGCGCGGCGGTTACGTTTCCAAGGGGTTTGTCTTCGAGGCCCCCAACCTGGCCAACTCGCCAGCCAGCGATCTCAACCTCTTCCAGGATCAGCTCTGTCTCCTGCTCGCGTCCCTGCACGAGAACCAACGCCTTCAAGTGCAGTACTTCTGCGATTCCAACTACAAGGGGGAACTGCTGCGCTACCAGCAGGAGACAGAGCGCTTTACCAATGTCTGGACCCGGCGGGCGCGCAACGAGCGCTTCACCCGTTACTGGCAGGCGATGTCAGAGCGCAAGCTTCGGCGCCAGCGGGTGATTCTTTATGTGTCCCGCGCCCTGGAAAACGTGCCCAAGTCCTTCCAGTCGGCGAAAGCGCGCAGCGAGTATTACTCCAGCTTGCTCGACCAGTTGGAGTCCGAGTTCGAGCAGGTGCACCAGCTCTTGCTGGAGATTCTGGGGACGAGCGGCGGTCGGGTGCTGCCGATGTCCGACCTCGATCATTTCCGGCACTTTACGCGGTTCCTGAACCCCTCCCTGAACGACCGGTTCGATTTTGATCCCGCTGAGGGTTTTGACCCCGAGCTGACGATTCAGGAGAACTGCTGGCATAGCGAGGGCAACGGGCAATCCGATTTTGGCTTCTTTCTCGATGGCCACTACCACTCCATCCTGGTCCTGACCCGCTGGCCGCGC
Source organism: uncultured Verrucomicrobiota bacterium (assembly GCA_964411985.1). Taxonomy (GTDB): domain Bacteria; phylum Verrucomicrobiota; class Verrucomicrobiia; order Limisphaerales; family J093; genus CAYPNF01. Next base: position 57,632 of record CAYPNF010000034.1, on the reverse strand, counting down.
ACCACCTATCCAGGAATCATCCAGCGCCTCACCAACCTGCGCCTTCTGGACTACACGATCACCGTCAACATCGACCCGCTCCCCGTCACCAAAGAAATCTCCAAGGAGGAGAAGGAGCATGAGCGCGTCGCCGGGGATTACGCCAGCGAGAAGAAGATCTCCCTGCTCACCGTGATGGAAAAGAAGCAGAAGAAGATCCACGCCCTGATGCAGGGCCAGACGATTCCATTCCACGCGCTCTTGGTGATTCGCGTGTGGGACAAGACCCGGGATGGCTTGAACGCCAAGGCCGGAGCGATCAAGAACGCCATCAACTCGATGAACGCAGCCCAATACTTCGAGAGCAACCTCCCCAGCACCTCTAAAAACCTCTTCTTCCAGACCTGGCCCGGCTGGACCTGGGGACGGTACGAATATCGAAAGCTCTACGCCGAACACCGCTACCTGGCTGACATGCTTCCAGTCACCAGCACCTTCACCGGCCACCTGGCCACCGCCGAAGCCATCTACGACGGACCCAACTCTAATCTGATCGGGGTCGAGACCTTCTCGGGCTCGGACGACAACAAGGTCCCCCAACACGCGGTGTTGTTAGGAATGTCGGGCTCCGGCAAGTCCGTCACCGTCTGCGACCTACTCACTCAGACCGAAGGCTATTTCGGTTATACGGTCATCATCGAAGAGGGGCTCTCCTATGGGATCTATACGGCCACGGTGGAGGAGGGCGCTCGGCCCATCATCATCCATCCCGACGGCGATCTGACCATCAACTACCTTGATACCAAGGGATTGCCACTGACTCCTGACCACCTCTCCGCCGCCACCGCCCTGGTGGCCCGCATGATTGGCCTCAGCAGCCAGGAGGACAAACAGATGCTCCGGCAAGCCCAGATCGCAAAATACATCAACCTACTCTATGAGGACGCCTTTCAGGACTGGTGCAAGAAACGGCATGACCTGTTGCTGGACATCGCCAAGCACGCTTTGGCCCTGCAACGCTTTCGCGAGGAACGCATGCCCCCAGGAGCCACCACCCTCGAAACCTACGCCGACTTCCGCGACCAGGCGCAGCCTGGACCCACTCTTGCGGAGCCTGGACCCGGTGCGCCTGGGTTGCCGGGCATCGGGCAGTGGAATGAATGGGGCCGCGAGTATCTCGCCCGGTTTAGTGAAGCGCAGGCCCTCAGGTTCCTCAAAGACCCCAGAACGAGCAAAGAGGTCCGGAACCTGGCCTTCGCCTATTTCACCGCGGAAGAGTTTCCCACGCACCGAATGCTCCAGGAGTTGATGATGCTCGAGCCGCTGGGTGCGGAGCGCGATCAGATCATGGAGATCGCCACGCTGCTGCTGCCCTGGTGCCGCGATGGCAACTACGGCTGTCTCTTCGATGGCCGGAGCAATCTCTCCCTGACGGGCCGCATCGCTCACTTCGAGCTGGGCTACATTCCTGAGTCAGCCAAGGAACTCAAATCGGCGGCGGGCTTTCTGATCACCAACCATGCCCGCAAGCACATCATGACCCTGCCCCGGGCGGTGCGCAAACGCAACGTGTACGAGGAGGTCGCCCGGTTCCTGGACATCCCCGGTGGACAGGAAATCGTGCAGGAGAGCTACGCGCAGCTGCGCAAGTTCAACTGCTGGAACATCTCCATCGTGCAACAGTACGCCCGTTTCAAACAAAGCCGCATCCGCTCCGCCGTCTTTGGCAACAGCCGCCAGTTCTTCATCCTCCGCCAAAACGACCGCACCGACCTGGAGGACATGGGTAAAGACATCTCGCTCCCAGAGGTCACGCAACACGCCATCATGAACTACCCTTTGCCAGACCATCAATCTGGCCAGAAGTTCTCCCCCTTCACCTACCTGCACACCGATTCCAACCGCAACCTCTGCGGCACGGTTCACAATGTCGCCTCCCCGGAGATGCTCTATTGCTCCAGCTCCAGCGGCGAACACTTTGACCGCCGTGCCCGCGAATTGCGCCAATGCCCCAGTGTTGTGGAAGGCATCGTTCTTCACGCCAACCGTAAATCCAAATCCCCTACCAAAGAATGATTATGAAACACCCTCCTCTTGTCCTGATTCTTGAACTTGCCGCCTGTCTGGCAGGCGCCACCCTCTTGAGCGGATGCTCCTCCACCCGGGCCATCGGCGACGTGGCCTTGGGCGCGGGGGGCGCTTACCTGGGCCACGAGCTCTCCGACGGCAACCCACTCGCCACCGCCGCCGGGGCGGCTGGGGGCGTCCTGTTGAGTGAGGGGCTCCACTACGCGGCCAAAAAGGAGAGCCAGAAAGCATATGCTACCGGCTACGACAAAGGGAAGAGTGACGCCGTGAAGCAGCAGTATTGGCTCTACGTTTCCCTCCAACGCCAGCGCAACCAGGTGGGCAGCGTTCGCCTTTACCCCGTGCAGCTGCCCGAGCAGCGCATCGACGGGGTCACCTTCCAACCCTCCACCAAGTATCTCCGCATCGAGGAGTAATGGGGCCTGCACTTCTCTAGAAAGACACCATGAAAACCTTGATCCCCCTGGCTGGTCTCTCTCTCCTGTGCGCCTCTCAGGTTTGCGCCCAATGGACCGTTTATGATCCGGCGGTCCACACGCAAACCATTCTTAACGGAGTGCAGGAGATCGCCAAGTTCGTCGAAGTCATTGGCAAACAAGTTCAGCAGATCTCCTTGCTCACCGAGCAGGTGAACGAGTTCAAGCGCTACGAGAGCGTGTTCGGTGATCCCTCCAAAGTCCTGCTGAGTACCGCCAAGCCGCTCATCGATGACCTCCGCAAGAGCGAGCTAGGCCAAACCCTGAAGACGCTCGAGGAGTCCGCCCGCGCCACCGAAGCCATGGTCTACACCGCGGGCGGGCTCTACCAGAGCATCGGCACCCAGTTTACCACCCCAGGCGGCGCAAAAGTCCCCCGCCGTAGCCAGCCCTACCTGCCAGCGGCCGCGGTGCAGAAGACCACGGCCAACTACCTCGCGGTCTCGAGTGACGCCGCTGCCCGGCGCGTGGCGCTCAAGGGCCAGATTGCCGCCACAACGGAACAGTTGCGCTCCGCCACCACCGACGCGGAGGTGCAGAAGCTAAGCGCCCTGCTTACTGGACTCTCCGCTGCCCTGGCCAGCACGGACCAGGAAGTGGAACAGGCCAGCGCTTCAGCCCTGGTCCAGGATGTCGCCAACCGCGCCGATGCGCAGCGGCAGGCGGAAGCCAAGAAAGAGCAACAGCACGCCGAGTTCACCGAAGCGGTGGCCAAGTACGGCCGGACCTTTCGTCTGCTCAACGCCCCGGTGACCTTCCCCACTCGTTAACTCGAGCTTCCCAAAAACATTATGGCCCCCTTCGAGGATCTCTTCCCGACCTTCCTGCGCAAGTGCGCGGAGCTCCATGACCTGTTGCAGCTGGTGGCCTATCTCCTCTTTATCGTCGGGACCATCCTTTTTGTCCTGCACGGGTTCTCGGCCAAGACCCTGATGCTGCACCTGGTGCGGATCATGATCCTGACCGCTCTGCTGGTCCTGCTTCCCACCTGGGGAAACCAGGTCCAAAGCCTCCTTCAAACCTCCATCCTCAACGGGTTAGGCATTGACCCCACCGCTGTGCAAGACCAATACAACGCGCTGCTCGTCGTCAAGCGGGATACCGGAGCGGAGCGCTCCTGGTGGGATATCCTGGGGGACCTCAACGGGTTTACCGTTGAACTGCTCATCTCAGGCCTGCTTTGGCTGGTGGGACACTTTGCCTCACTCATGCTCTTCTGGGCCTATGTGTTCCAGAAGTTCATCCTCTTTAGCGGCTACGCCCTCTCCCCGCTGCTGATTGGACTGATGGCTATCCCCCCCTTACGTTCCATCGGCAGCCGTTACCTGATGCACCTGGTGGGGGTCCTTCTGTGGCCATTGGGCTGGGCGGTCGCTGCCCTTATTACGCAGGGGATTCTGGATTTCATGACTGATCCCGCTCTGCGCTTCGTCGATCCGACCGCCTCCTTATACACCCTCCAAGCCTCTCTGGGGGCCGCCGTTCTAGCTTTTTGGATTGTGTTCAGCACCGTGGCCGCGCCCTTGGTCATCCAGAAGGTGTTCTCCGAAGGCATCCTGGCAGGAGGCCAGCTCCTGGGGGGCGCGGTGGGTGGGTTTCTGCAAGCCGCCGCTACTACCGCAGGCGCGGCCGCCGTGGCCGCCGCCACCGGAATTCCCGCAGTGACCGCCAGTGCCGCGGGCATGGCCGCTGTCTTAAGCACCCTCTCCACTGCCGCCGGGCAGGGAAGTGCGGGAGCCATACTTATCGCCGGAAGCGGGCTTCCCCCGCGCGGTGCCCGCGGCCGGCCCGGGGATGACATCACCGGTGATCGGGCCGTGCGGGACCTTATCGCCCGATCCAAAAACCACAATTACTGACTCCTATGGAATCCACTCCCCTTCGCCAAACCAGTTCAGCCTCCCCGAACGCCGGGCAGCCCCGCATCGCGGCCGCGCGCAAGCGCTTCGATCCAACCCAGCTCTTTGCCCAGCGCGACCGCCTGCCCTGGTTCTGGTTCTTTGTGGCGGTGGCGGTCACCTGCCTGGCCGCTTTGGACCGGTATCATCTGGTGAAACAGTTCAAGCACCGGGAACGGGTCGTCATTGTGGACCCATCGCAAACCTACTACATCAGTCCGTTGCTTCAGTTTCAGGAAGCAAAGGATCTCCACGCTCAACAGGCCGAACTGGCGGCCATGGCCTTCCTGAGCCGTAATCCCAAGGAGTTCGATCACCTGGACCTCCTCAAGCTGCTCTTTCTTAAAGGAGCCTTCGCCAAGGCCCAGGATCAGCAGTCGCGCGAGATGGCCGAGTTCCGCTCCAAACAACTGCACCAAAAGCCTGAGATCGCCCGTATCGATATCCTGGCCACTCGTGAAAACGAGGTGTTGGCCACCGTCGGCGGACAGGTCATCCGAACCGGTGTGTTTCAAGAGAAAGCGTTTACCGAGGCGTCGAACTTCAAGCTGAGCCTCCGTTTGATCCGCAACCCCAACATGGCCAGCAACGGTCGATTCCCGACTGCGGTTGGCGACTTTAAGTATGAAATTATCAAGTAGTCTCCTGCTCTGCATCGCCACCACCTCGCTGGCACAGCCCCCTGAAGCCATCCAACGCCTCACGCTGGACGATCGCGTTGTGGTCACACTCCCCGTGGCCACCAACCGCGTCACCACCCTCAGCTTCCCGGGTCCCATCACGGCCATCGACGCCGCGGGCGTGAGCGCCGACCCCAAGGTACCAGGGCAGTTCCAGCTCGCACACGCGAAGGGTTCGGCCTTCCTTTCGGTTCGGGCCATGGCCCGCAAAGCGGCAACGAACCTGAACATTCGTTGGAACAAGCGCACCTATGTCTTCGAGCTGATCGAGAGCGAGACCCCCATTCTGGCTCTCAACCTGGAAGAGCGAGTCCTTCCGCCGATGCTACCCTCCCCACCGGTGACAAGCCCGACCCGCCTGCTCGCCTTGCTCGATAAGGCCAAAGCGTTCCCGCTCCTCAAAGCGCAGCATCCAGAGGCGCTTGCGCAGGTCGAGGCCAAGACCTTCGGTGAAAAACCCCAGATCACCGATTTTGGAGATTACGAGATCCGGATTGAAGAGGTGTTCCGCTTCCATCCCGAAGACACGGTCGTGTTCCACCTAACACTTTGGAACAAATCCGAGCAGGAGATCCGCTACCGGCCCGGAAGTTTCGCGGTGCGTGCCGGTAACCGTCTCTATCACCAGTCCATCAGCGACGCTCCCGGAGTTCTCCCTGCCAGAGCTCAAAGCACCGTTTATATCGCCATCACCGGCACGCCAGAGGGCGGGCGCAACGAACTCTCGTTGAAAAACGAATTTAGCGTCCTGGTAACCCGGCTGTCACCTGAGCCCCCTCCTAAACCGCAGGATCGGACTCAAGCCCAGGAGGCCAAGCCATGAAACCGCGCGACTTTATCAACTTTTTCACCACCAAGAGCGGCAAGCTCGTGGTGTTCGCCCTCCTCCTGGGGGCAGGACTGGCTTTGGTGAGCGTCATCCGAAACCCCGGCGAAGATGAAATGGAAGTGCGGGTGACTCGCTCCACGAATCACACCGAAAGCCCCCAGGTGGTTCAGACCATCCAACGGCCCTCGGAGCCCTTCCGTGCGCCTCCCCCCAGGCCTGAACCACTACCCGATCCCAAACCGGCCACCCATGAACCGCCCAAGGTAATCACGGCCCCCAAGCCCCCAGAACCACACCCTGTCCTCATCGAACCAATCAGCCTCTTTGCCGATTCCACTGCTGGGGCACCGGAACCAAAATCCCTGGGGTCCATTTACGCCCCTTTTGGCCGCTTGATCGCCTGTGAAACGGCGATCACGGTCGATTCATCCTCCATTCAGACGCCCATCGTGGGCTTGATCACTGAGGATGTTTACCACGGCGGCAAACTCGTGATCCCGGCGGGCACGGAGATTCATGGGACCGCTCAGACCGACCGGCAGCGCGAACGCATCGCCAGTGGCACCGCCTGGACACTCGTCTGGCAAACCGGCGAGGAGCTGCGCCTCAAGGCCATGGCCTTGGACCGTGAGTTCTCCGGGGACCAGGAGGGATGGGGCATCACCGATGGCAGTGCCGGGCTGCGCGGGCGTCTGATCAAGTCCGATAACCTTGCCGAGATCAAACTCTTTGCCGCCACGTTCCTAGCCGGTGCCGCGGGCGCGTTGACCGAAAAGGAGCAGACCGTCTTTGGCTCGGTCGACAGCCGCTCCCTCAACAACGCCCCCTTCAAAGGGGCCGAGAAGGTCCTTTCGGTTTATGCCCAGCGCATTTACGAGGCCATCCAACGCGACGGGTTCTATGTCCGGGTTCCCAGCGGAAAACAGTTCTACCTCTACGTCCTCCAGACCATCGACCGGGACGCCGCCACCATGGGCGGCTCCTCCACCCCGTTTGCGCAAGGCGACCCTGCAACATGGATGTCTGAGGATCCGGCCTCCAAGGGCCGTGTACCCACAACACCTCCACCCGCCTCCAGTCAGTCAACCTCCAACTCTGTGCTCGAACCATGAAATACCTCACTCTCCTTCCGCTGGCACTGGCAGTCTCCTGTGCTTCGCATCCCAAACCCCAAGTCAGCGTGCTCCCTCTCCCCGTTTCTACTGTAGGTCCGGTCGAGGCAGTGCGCTATGAGGAAGTCGTCCGCGCCTACCATTTGGGCCGCTCCGTAGATGCTAACCATCCCCTGGCCATGCACGAGGCGCATCCGGTGTACCGCGTTGAAGCGACCGCCCGCTGGAATCTGCACCCTGGCCCGCTATGGCTCGCCATGACCAACCTGCTGAACCCACCTCTGGATGCGGGTTATTCACCCCCTCCAGTCAACGATGCCGTCATCGCCGAAGTCACTCGACAGCGGGAGGCCACCGAACGGGTCATTCAGGAGGCCCGGCGGCTGGCCCAGGCGCATGAGGAGTTTCAACACATCCTGGAGCAGATGCGCACCGTCGTAACCAACCAGGCACTCTTTAGTTCGCGTCTAGCCCGGGCCGAGCAGCGGGTTGCTGACTTTGGCAAAGAGGTGCAACGCCTCAGTTCCCCGCCGGCGACTTCGGCAACGAACGAGGTGCTGGAGGTTGGGGGGAGTACCCACGTACCAGGAGAGTAACTGCGCTTTGCCGCAGGCCTGGCAGGCGTTCTACAGGAGTGCTTGCCGGACTTACCCGGCGAACACGGCAAATGCCGTGAAACCAAACCCATAACGAAATCCGCTATGACGAAACCTAAATCCAGTGCGCCAACGAGCGCCAGCGCGAATGGCGCCCCCAATGAAGCGCTCACCTTTCGGAGCAATCCTGAGGTGGATGCCAAGATCGACGCCTACATCAAGGAAAACCCCAAGTATTGGGCCTATGTGCAAGCCATGCCTCGCGAACGGCTCGAACGGAGCGTCGTGCTCAATGAAGTCCGCCAGCTTGACCGGCAGCAGCGCATGCGCGAAGGCGTCCTAAACCAGGTTAACCGCAATCCTGAGATGAAGCGCGCCTATGACCTCCTCGTCAAAGATCTGCCTGAGGAGCAGCGCGAGGGGGTGATTGCGCAAATCGCGCGGCAGGCCCGCCGGGCGGTCGTGCGTTCCCAATCCCAGCAGCAAAGGACAACTGAGGCGATCGGTGTTTGATCGGGAAGTGGGTGCGGCTTGGCTGCCTGACTGCGCAAGGGCAGTCCAAGCTGCATCCGGTTTGAGATAAGGTGAGGGCCTGCTAGGGAGTTGCTTCGGAACTTCAGGACCGCCCAATAGCGCCCCTCTTGCGAAAGTGAGAGTTTGCGCGCATGTTGAAGCTGAGGCAGCAAGCGTGTTGCGGTTCGGACGCCCGCTGTAGCAGCCCAAGCAAACGCCTTCAATTGTATGGAACATCCAGTTCAGTACCTGATGGTGGTCACGAAGTTCTTGGATCGCATGATCGAGGAGCATGGGGACCAGCTCTACACGGTCTTCGCTTTCTTTTGCCTGGGATGGATTGTTTGGAAGTTGACCCGTAAACGTGAGCGTCTGGTGCAGAATGCCTTCGTGGTCATTTTGACCCTTCCAGGCAGCCCGAAGCGCCCATCGGAGCCGGTCGTCTTTAGGGAGGATGAGAGTTTCTGAGTCTATGCGTGAACGTCCCTCGACGCTAACAACGTAACGTCTGCTTGCGCCTGCTGGGCCGGTCTTTCCACCAGGCCATGCGTGACATCGCCGCAAAGTAGCTTCCTGATTCACCCCGCGCCCGCTGGCGTCGTTCCCTTACAACGCCAGCCTGAGCGCGGACCGGGATGAGACGCTGAAAAGGGCGTGTTACGCTCCCAGTGTGGAATCCCCCCCGAGGAGTTCTCTTTTACGATGCCACCTCGGACGAACTTAGGGGGGCAGCTGCTCGGTTCCAGGAACTGCTCGGTGGAGTCATAGCCCTACGATCCGTGCACGGTTATTCGGCAACAAAATACGACGAGAGTGCGGCCAAAAGCCCAAAATCCTTACGACGCCAAATCAAGCGTTCTTACTACCTCAATTAAGTTCGTAACACATCGGGTGCGCTCATGTAATACATGTAACTTATACATAGTATTACACAGAATGCAAGTACTTATTTTGCTTTTTCTCCACTTTTTTGCTTCACGCCGCCTTTCGCCACCAGGGACGCATGCTCGTTTTCTCCAGGTCAATGCCGCTCAAAAGCAGCGTCAGTTCCTCGGCCAGGATCCGCAAGGCTCCCGGCTCGGTGGTCTTGGGCCAGGCAAAGCAGCCGGCCCCTAAGCGTTTGGCGCAAACCCAGGTTCCCGTGCCGTCGTGGTAGAGCAACTTAATGCGGTTGTGTCGGCGGTTGGCAAAGACATAAAGATGGCCGCTGAGCGGGTCCTCGTGGAACTGATGGGCGATCAGGTCGGCCAGACCTTCAAAACTCTTGCGTAGATCCGTGGCTCCTGCCGCCAGGTAAATGCGTGTGGCCGGAGTTAGCGGGATCATAACCCTTGAAGCACACGAACCAAAGAGGCCAGCTCTTCGAGCCGGAAGCCCGAAGCCACCTCCAGCTCGATACCTCCAGCCAAGCGCAACCGGTACGCTCGGGCCCCGGGGGCATGAGTCAGGGGATTGGGAATCTCGACAAAACCGGGGCTACCATCGGGCTTTAAACCCCGGGCAGCTTTCTGTTAACGCCCGGAGTGCCGTCACAAGAAGCGCCGTGATTGGGCCGATGTGGCATCTGAAGTTCCGTGCAGTTTAGGACCTCAGTGTGGGCGAAGTGCCGTCCCCAGCGCCGTCCTCCCTCCTTCTTGTCTCTTTGAGTTGAGTTCCGCCGTCAGGGATCCCCACCAGAAAGGTCTGGACCTCTTTGCTTTGACTTTGGCAACAAGAGGGAATGATCCACCGTCCTTTCCACTTTGTGGCTGATTCCCCAGCGCTGGAAGCCAAGCTCTGTGCGCTTAAGCAAGAGAGCTGTCCGCACTGCGGGAAGGTTGAGACCTTGAACCGGCACAGTCTGCTGCGGGGTAACGATCCCGACCAACCCGGGGCACAATCCCTCCGAGGTCAGCGGGTGCACTGCTCCGATCGGGGCCAACGCGGCGGTTGCGGCAAAACCTTCGCCCTCCTGCTGGCAGAGGTGTTTCCCCGGCACACGCTCAGCGCCTCGCGGATCTGGCCCTGGCTGGTGGAACTGCTCGGGGGCCTTTCCCTCAAGGCGGCCTCCGAGAAGCTACGCCTGCCTTTTGCCCTGGAGTCCTTCTATCGCCTCAGGCGCCGCTTGGGTGGGCGTCTGGACGATCTGCGCTCCCGGCTTTCTCGAGAACAGGCCCCACCCTCCAGCAGCCACGCCGATCCCTTGCTGCAGACGATGGAACACCTTCAGGCTCTCTTCCCCACCCAAAGCTGCCCGCCCGCCGCCTATCAACTCCATTTCCAGCGCCCCTTCTTAGGCTGAAACCCCCTGGCCTTTGCCCCCCTCCACTCCCCTCACTTTGGCCGCATTGCCGCCGCCGACCTCTCCGGGAGCATTTCTAGGGCTGGGCGACAACACGACAATACCCTCCACTGGCAGACCCGACGCCCCGTAGTGTCTGCCGCAAAGACCGGATCGATTTCGTCGGCAATCCCGCCGGCGAGTCCAAGAACCGGAATGTAACGACTCATGCGCAATCCCACTGCATATCTGAAAATGCGGGTGCTGGGCGCCATCGACATGGCCGAAGGCAACTCCATCCAGGCCCGCATCAAGAACGTCAGCCAGACGACCTTCACCGACGAGGACGGGCATCCCCGCCAGTTCACCTGGCGCACCATCCAAACCTGGTACACCCGCTACCAAAAGCATGGCGTGACCGTCATGGAAAACCGGCCCCGCTCCGACAAGGGCAAAGTCCGCAAGGTGGTGCTTGAGGACGTGCTCGACGCCCTCCGCAAGGTGCAATCCAAGGTTCACGGCAAGACTCCCACCCTGGCTCTTCTCTACCGACTCTGCATCGAGGAGGGCCTGCTGACCCGCTCCCAGATCGCCCCCAACACCTTCCGCAGGGTGGTCCACCAATACGAACTGCTCAAGCCCGATCCGGAGTGTTCCCACAAGCTGCGCCTGGCTTTCGCGAAAGCCCATGCCAATGAAATGTGGCAGGCCGACACCCTCTTCGGACCGCATGTGCGGATCCAGGGCACACCTCAGCCCACACGCTTGATCGCCTTTCTGGACGACGCCTCCCGGGTCTGCTGCCATGGTCAGTTCTTTCTGAGCGAGAACGTGGACACGCTCATCGAGACGATCCGGGCGGCTTTCTACAAAAGAGGGGTTCCTCACTCCCTTTATGTCGATAACGGATCCATCTACAGTTCCAAGGAGATCATCCAGATCTGCGCCCGCGTCGGTTGTCTGCTTCACCACACTCCCGTGCGCGACGGTGCCGCCAAAGAGTCCGTTTCATACTGCACTCTTTCGGTACGATCTAAGACAGCGATTGAACCGGCAGCAATCGACGACGTTGTTTGATCTGTTGGACGGTTTCGGGACTTGGGCGTTCATAATAGTACTCGTTCTTTTGGTTGCGGCGGGCCCCCTTGAGCAGGCCCTGTTCCCGCCAATAATCGACCAAGTGTGGTTTGGTGTGGATCAGCTCGCCGATCTCCTGCGGGGTAAGAAGCCCGCGCGCACGCAGCCGCGCGTCGCGGGTAGGTAGGTGATAGTCCTTAGCCAAACGGATGACCATGCGCTGAGTAAAAGCGCAGCCCCAACCGGATCGCCACTCGCGCTGGTTGAGAAGTTGGGCAACCTCCAGAGCCGTATGATTGCCCAGCAACTGATCAATGGCGGCGACTACCTCGGAGTTGGTGCGCCGGAGCTCCCATGATGTTTTGGGTAACGGCAAACGCAGTTCGCGGGTGGCTCCGCCTCGAAAGCGGACTTGCGCAATAACCTGCGCCTCTCGGCGCAAGGTGACATCGTGCAGGAGTAATCGCGCCATCCGTTTGCGCTCTCGGTCCGGGGTCTTGGGGTCGCTCCACAGCTTTGGAAAATCCGAAGCCAAGGCCAGAACCTGCGTCTTTTGCTCGGCGGACAGCCGCTGGGCGTCGGCGTTCCGTTGCTTCTCATACTCTTCTTTGGCTTGGGCCAGAAGTCGTAGTTTGTCATTCCAGAGGGTTTCCAGGGTATCGGCCACCAAGCGGTTGTTGGGGTCCACGCGCATATAACGCTGGCGCGCCTGCTCAGCCTCGTATTGGGCGCGCTGAACGTGCTGCTGGCGCAGTCGGTCCGCTTGATCCAACCGCTCTTGCAGTTCGCCCTGAACCTTCAAGGCAACTTCGAGCGCCAGCGGTGTCACACTTTCGACGAGCAGTCTTCCAACCGCCTCATCTATGTCGCCACCAGGGATCTGCTGGCACTTCGGTTGGGCTTGCTCGACGGAGGTCTTGCCGCAAACGTAATCGGGACTCATCCGACCTCCGCGCTGGTGATAACGTAGTGTCATGGGCCGGCCGCACTTTCCACAGAGCACCAAGCCCTGGAGCAACGCCGGGCCTTCGCGCGGGGCACCGCCGGTCTTGCGCTCACCGCTGCCGCGAGGCTGCTGATTAGCCAGGAGCCGAGCTTGATTGGTCTCATATTGCTCCCAGTCGATGTAGCCAGGATGAGCGTCCTTCTTAAGAAAGCGCCACCGTTCTCGCGGCAGCTGTTCGCAATGCCACTTGCCTTGCGCATCCGTCCAGGTGCGGGTGCGCCCGAAGCAGAAGGCGCCGGCGTAGCGCGCGTTATGCAAGGTGTTCAGCGTTGTGCCCAAGGTTAAATCGCACCACACAACCTCGCCCGCGCCAGCTTGGCCACGGCGGGGGAACTTCACTCCTTGACCCCGGAAGGCCTGCACCGTGCCCCAAGCCGAACCGGTGCGCTCAAAGGTGGCGAAGAGATGGCGCAGGCTGTTTTGAACCTGCCGGTCGGGATCCAGAACCACTCGTTGCTCGGGATCATAAACCAGACCGATTGGCAAGGGCAGCTTCAACTCGCCACGCTGGGCCTTGCTGATGATTCCACCCAGCAAGCGCGTCTTGAGCACGTGCAGTTCCGCTTCACTCATGGCACCTTTGAGTCCCAAGAGCAGGCGGTCATTAAAATGACCCGGGTCGTAGAGCCCGTCCTCGTCCAGGATCAGGGTGTGGGTCAGAGCGGCAATCTCCAGCAGGCGATGCCAATCCGCGCAGTTGCGCGCCAAGCGAGACACCTCCAGGCCCATCACGATCCCGGCCTTGCCCAACCCAACCTCGGTGACCAACCGTTGAAAACCTTCTCGATCAACGACCGAAGCGGCGGATTGGCCCTGGTCATGATCAACCACAATGATCCTCTCTTCAGGCCAGCCCAGGACGATGGCGCGTTGTCGTAGCGCGTACTGCCGTTGCGTGCTCTCGGTGTTTTCCAATACCTGGCGCAGCGTGGATTGGCGAACGTAGAGATAGGCCGCACGCTTGAGATGCTCGACGGTGACTTTTGATTCGACGCTCATATGGCGGCCTGGTTGGGCAAATGGGCCAAACTCATTTCGGCCAATACCTGCGTGAGTTGCTGTTGCCAGCCACTGGCCGAAGCGGCGGGCAGCGGCACCGAGGCTGAGGGCAACGTTGTCATGGGCGTTGGTTCGGACCAACCGCGCATCCAACCAGCGACCCCCTGGCGGAGCAGCAAAACCAAACCCAACGGGTCGCTTTCCAATATCTGCCGTCCTCCGATCGCCAGTTGGCGCAGAGCTTCATAACGCTGCTTCCAGACTGCGGCTGCCGTGGACGAAGCCGCCGCCGCCCTCGACTCCCTCATATCAGGCGCCCCCTTTTTGCCTTCTCTTTCAAGGCTTTCTGAATCGTGCGCGGGTGCAGCTTAACGGCAAAACGCTGGCGCACACGCCGGGCCAGTTCCTCGGCCTCTATCTCAGGCTCGGCCTGCTCCTGCTCCCGGAGATACTGAAGAACCTGGTCGGAGAGTTTGTGAGCCCTTCTGGGGCCGCGTTTGTGCGGCAGTAGCCCTTCCAATCCATCCTGCTGAAGCTGGGCCTGAGCCTCGTAGATCGTTGGACGGGAAAGGCCGAAATCCCTGGCTGCTTTGGCAATTGGGCACTTTTCGACCTCCACGGCGCGCAGGGTCTCGTACTTGAGTTGGAGCAAGTCCTCTGGATCGAAAAAGGGGGACTGGCGAAACATGGGATGGCGAACCTCCGTGGCGCGGGAGTTAAAGGTACCAGTGGTCTGCAGGGCTTTGCGTTTGGCGTGAGGATCGGCTGGCATAAGTGTAATGAGAATTATGCCACACCATCGCACACTACTGGCTTCTGTCAACCGGAATATACCAGAACAGAACCCTATACAGCAGAACATTATCCAATAGGAAGCTACTGATGAACATGGATCAGTCACCATCTTTATGGTGTAATTATCTTTACATATTCGGCTTAATTTCATTTACACTCCTTTCGGGTCATTTTAGCCAAGACCAGCAGGTCCTCTATCCGCGCGATGGCCCGGCCCTGTGCCTGCTCAACAAACGGATCCATGGGCCCGACGTCAGTCCAGGATGCCGGCAAATACGAGGTATCGCCGCTATCGGTGACGTAATACACCCGCCACTCTCCCCAGCGGGATCGCACATCAATCAGCTCAAAGCGCCTGCCGCGCCAAGGGTGAAAGGGATGCGTTACGGTGAAAAACCGTTTTGCTTCGTTTGCCTTGGGTGCAGTCCGCACACCAGGCCAAAGGGAAAATCGAACGCTTTTTCAGAACGGTTCGCGACCAGTTCCTTGCCCGCGCCCTGGACCTCACTTCCCTGGAGGCCCTCAACCGCCAGTTCACCGCCTGGGTCGAGGAACACTACAACGCCCAAACCCACTCGGTGCTGGGCATGAGTCCGTTGGACCGCTTTGCGCTGGATCGCAACCGCGTGCGCTACCTGCCTCCCAACGAAGCCAACGACGAACTCTTCTTCGTCGAGGAAGAGCGTCATGTGCGCGCCGACAACACCTTCTCCTTCCAGTCCCTGCGCTTTGAGGCCCCACGGCACCTGCCCGAGCGCACCATCCAGGTTCGCTTCGAACGCAAACGGCCCACGCAGCGGGTGGTGGTCTATTACAAAGGCGAGCGCATGGGGGAAGCCCGGTTACTCAACGCGGTAGCCAACGATCGAAAACCACCCCTTTCCACGCCCTCCCCAACCCTCCACTCTCCCCTCCCATGATCCGCTCCCACTTTGGCCTCCAACGCCATCCCTTCGACACCGAATCCCTCGCCCTCCTGGCGCACCAGCAGGAGGTGTTTGACATCCTGCGCGTCCACGCCCAGCAGGGCGGCTTGTGTCTGGTGCTCGGGGAGCCAGGCACGGGTAAAAGCGTCCTTAAACAGGCCCTCCTCACCCACGACCCCAAGCGCCTGATCACCCCCGTCGTCAACCGCACCCTGCACACCTATCATAACACCCTGCGCATCCTCTGCGAGGCCTTCCAGATCGAGTTCGAGGGCCGCGATCACCACTGCGAGCGCCTGCTGGTCCAGCAAGCCTTCAGTGTCCACCGCTCCGGCAAGATGCTCGTACCCATCATCGATGACGCCCACCTCATGCCCGCCGACTGCCTGCGCAAGCTACGCCTGCTCTGTGAGGACTTTCCCCGTTCCCACAACCTGGTGCTCATCGGCCAGCCGCCCCTCCTACAATCCCTAAGCCTCTCCATCAACGAGGAAATCCGTTCTCGCGTCACTTACTCGGCCGTCCTCCCGCGACTGGGCCCCGAAGCGGTGGAAGGTTACATCCTGAGCCAGCTCGACCGCGCCGGCCTGGGGCACAACACCTTCAGCGCTGAAGCCCTAGCCCTGATCGTGCGCTCGGGCGAGGGCCTCTTGCGCCGCACCCGCAACCTGTGTCTGAGCGCGCTCATCGAAGCGGTTCGCGACCAGACCCGCATCGTGGACCTCAAACAAGTCAACCGCGTGCTCCTCCAGCCCCACTGGCGAAAAGACTATGACAGCCCCCTCCCAGCAACCACGGTGGTCTCGTGAACAGATCCGGGCCGCACGCCTGGCACCCCTCGCGCCCCTGCTCCAGAGCCAAGGTTTGGAAACCGTGCCTCATCAGGCGGGCAACCTCCTTCTGCCCGCTTATCCGGGCCTGATCGTCAAAGACAACTACTGGCGATGGCCAGAACGCGACCTTGCGGGCAACACCATCGACTTCTGCATGCGCGTGCTGGGCTGGTCTTTCCACCAGGCCATGCGTGACATCACCGCAAAGTAGCTTCCCGATCCTACCGCGCCCGCTGGCGTCGTTCCCTTACGACGCCAGCCTGGGCGCAAAGCGGGATGAGACGCTGAAAAGGGCGTGTTACGATCCCAGTGGGGACTCCTCCCAAGAAGCTATCCCTTACGATGCCACCTCGGACGAACTTAGGGGGGCAGCTGCTCGGTTCCAGGAACCGCTCCGTGGCGTCATAGCCCTACGATCCGTGCACGGCTATTCGGCAACACAATACGACGACAGTGCGGCCAAAAGCCCAAAATCCTTACGACGCCAAATCAAGCGTTCTTACTACCTCAATTAAGTTCGTAACATTTCGACTGCACGAAAAGGGTGGGAAATTCCACGAGGTTCCCGCCCACCACAACGCCGAGGCGTACCTGGACGCCTATCTGGAGGCCTGCGGCCTGGCCCAGGACAAGAAGACCCCCCTCTTCCGGTCCGCCACCGGCCGAACCAACACGCTGGGGCCCGCTGGCATGAGCCGCTCGGATGTTTTGCGGATGATCAAGCGCCGGGCCAAGGCGGCGGGCCTTTCCGAAAGAGTGTGTTGCCACACCTTTAGGGCGACTGGCATTACCGCTTACCTGGAAAACGGAGGGACCATCGAGAACGCCCAGGCCATTGCCGCTCACGAGTCCCCCAGAACCACCAAGCTCTACGACCGCACGAGCGATGAGCTCACTCTCGATGAGATTGAAAGGATCGCGATTTAAGAAGATTCGCCGGATGGTACCACGCCGACCACCAGTGCATTTTACGAAACAATACGATTTCCAATATGACGATCTAGGCACCCAGCAAAACCGTTCAATTGAACTAAATCTCTATTGGGCCATTTAACCTGAACCGATGGGGTTTTGCAGGCGTAGGCTCGGCAACCTGTTGCGATTGTGCGGCCTCGTCGGCCTCGCCGTGAAGAGCGACCCGATGGGGGCGGAGAGAAACCCCAGGCGCGAGTTTGGAGGGGGGAGATCGGCAAGGCTGCGGCAGCTGACCCGCCTTCGCCGAGGCTCCGTCGGACAGGCGCTGGGTCAGCGGCTAAGGAAGAGAAGCTACTCTGAGAGCCTTGAACCATGCTGAGACTCTACCCTTGGTTCCGGCGACAGGGAAGCCTTGAATGTGGACCCCGTTGCGCCAGCAGCCGGGTACTGGCACACCCGCTCATCTTCGGCCTGGGGTTTTCGCCATGAACTGGGATCTCCTGAGATCGTAGTGGCTACTTCCAAACCATGTGGCTGAGCATTTGCGTCGAGGACCGATCAAACCGATACTCAATGCCTTTACCGAACTTAGTGGATCCCCCGCAGGCGTACAGATCATCCGAGTCCCTTCTTGGAATAAAGAGGACGCTCACGGTGTCGTTTGTCAGGATTCGCACCTTAAACCGGTAATGCGCCAGTCGCTTCTCAAACGGTGTGACATTTGTCAATGAACTAAAGTGAGTGAATGCCATGCTGACGTAAGGGGTGTGCTGAGGAGATACCCCGAGCTCCTGGCAGCGTTCCTCGATGGATGCCGCTCTGCTATCTTCGATGCCAAATGAGGAGTCGCGGACAATTGGCTCCTGCCTTTTCCAACACACGACAAAGCATACTGCAGCGAGCACTGCAAGTGACGACACAGCCGTCATTACTCTGGCAGCGACATTCATGGTTACTTGGGAAGAGTCCGTTCCTTGGAACCTGGCCACTGTTTGTCGTCGTAACACTTCATGTTACCAGTTGGCGTAACCAAGTAACAACGAATTGTTCTGCGTGTGGGGTTCCTTACGCTACTGTATCGGTCGTCCTTGCTAAAACCCTCAGCCTCCTCGTAAACATCCCCACCATGCGAGTGATAAAGGCCAACGATCCAGCAGCCCTTTGGCACTTTGGGCTTTGCCTTGAAGCACTTCACTCGATCCGGATTCTTCTCGGTGACAGGCGGAGTGTATGAGTAAAAACCGGAGGGGTCCTTGTAGACTAGACCTCCGTACTCCCACTTGGTCTCCAGCGAAGGAGGAAGAATATCACGCATTGCATCACGTGCTGCGCTATCGCAATCCGAGTACATGTCGCCGGGGTCCAGGCCGTAGGCCTCGAAGAAACTGATCGGGGCATTGCGACTGAAGGCGTAGAGGTTGATCCCGCCCCGTTCCTGAATTGGATCCCTATTTGGCCAACGCTGCAAATAGGGATCGTAGAACCGATAGCCGTAGTAATAAAGCCCTTTGGTAGTGGAGCCGAAGTTATTCCAGAGCTTGCTGCTAAAGCGCATCAGGTTGGCGGAAGCCAGGGTTCCTCCGCTACTGATCAACTGGCCAAAGGGATCGTACTTATAATAGGCCTGCAACGCGGCGCTGCTGTTGATCAGTGCGGTGATGTTGCCGTTGCCATCCGCATGGTAGAAGTTGTGTGTGCTCCAGCTGCCACCTGAGTAGCCATGAGACCTCGCCAGCAGCCCTCCAATCCCCCCGGCCCCAGCCAAGCTTCCAGAAAGATCCCGGCCCCGCGTATAGCTCACCGTGGGCGAATTGCTACTGTCGCGTTCCTGCACGATCAGCATTCCGTCGTAGAGATAGCGCGTCTCAGCTGAGTTGTACCAGCCACCGGTGTTCCAGGTGTAACGGCGTTTGATCCGCAGACGGCTCTGGCCATCGTACGTAAACTCCTCCTTGAACCGATTGTAGTCCGGCGTGAACGCAGTGTCCGTCGCCACGCTCGTCAAACGGTTCTCATGGTCGTAATAATTCCAATACACCCAGCTCTGTCCACCGTTGAAGGCGAGCGTCACCAGGTTGCCTCGCCGATCATACGTCGGCGTCGCGATGGGGATGCTAGTCAGTTGGTTCAGGGCATTGACGGCAAAGGTTTCCACGGCCGTGTTGTTGGTCCGCTTCAGGAGATTCTGCGCGTAGTCGTAGCCATAGCTGAGCTTCTCGGTGGTCACCGGCGTGCCATTCGCCAGATACGACCAGGCGTTGGTCAACTCCCCTGCCGGGTCATAGGCCAGGGTCTGATACCCGTTCCAGGTGGTGGCGGCACTGTTGGTGCGGCCCGCCAACGTCCTCTGGAACGCGTTGTTGTACTGGTAGCCGTGCAGGTTGAGCAGCGTGTTGGTGCGAAGCTCAGTCGAGGTCAGCCTGGCTAGACTATCGTAGCGGTTTGTGACATAGACGCCTCCGGGCATGGCGAAGCCTGAAGGAAGCCGCGAGGCAGAAGCGTAGGTGTAGTTGAACGTGCCAGCCGTGCCTCCCACCACCTTGAGCCGGTGAGCGCCATCATATTGGTTAGTCACGACATAGGTGCCCGAAGGCTGAGTCATCGCCAAACCGCCCCGCAGACCGTTGCGATTGGTCACGATCACCTCATCCGTGGCCCAGGGACCATCCTCTTTCATCGTGCTTAGCCCATTGCCCAGCATGGCATAACTATACGTCGTGGTTCCCACTGCGTCCACCATGTTGGTGCGCCGTGAGAGCGCGTCATAGCCCAGCGTTACACTGGTCGTGCCGCTGGGGTAGACGACATTGGTCAGATTTCCCAGCCGGTCATACAAGTACCCAGTGACGAACCCGTTGGTGGAAGTTCCTGTGCCAGTGCGGCTAAGCCGGTTGGTCAACTGTCCATTGGCGTTGTACAAGTAGACTAAGTCGGCCGTCGATTGGCCTTGATACCACTTTTCGATCATGCGGTTTTCGGCATCGTACTTCCACGTGGTGACTTTCAGGTTGCCATCGGTCAAGGTCGCTAGACTCCCGGAAGGACTGTAAGTGAAACCGTTGGTGTAAACCCCAACCTGTGCCTCACTCGTCTTCCTGCCGCCGGCGTCATAGCCAAATACAGTCACGTTGGAGACTTGGTTCGTGTAGGAAGTAGGGCCGGAGACGTTGCTGGTGTAGCCCCAGGCTTCGGTGCCCCCGCCACTGATCGAACGGGTGCGGATTCGACCCAGATTATCATAGGTTTGGGAAATGGTGACTCCGTTCTCATCCACCCGGGTTACGACCTGATCATCATCGTCGTAGGCCAAGCTCAAGACGTCGCCAGAGGCATCCTCGACGAATCCAAGCCGCCCGAGGTTGTCGTAGTAATTGGTCTTGCTTCCCCAGCCATCGACCTGGATGGCCAGTCGTCCCAATGCATCATAGTAGCTCTGACCGATCGAGCCGTCCGGCCCCGTGGTTTGAGTGAGCATGCCCCGGTTGTCGTAGGTATAACCGGCCCGCAGGACGCTGCCTGGACCCACGTGCGCGATCAGGTCCACTCCGTTGGAGTCGTAAAAGCGGATTAAAGCCCTACTCCTAGTCCAAGCGCAGCCCGTCCATGGGACTTCAAGAACTCCACAATCAGGTCCAGCGTCCATGAGGCGGACTTCTGTATGAAGTGTTCCTTCGTCCGCGCCCACACTGTGTCATTGCGAATCGCTTCAATGAAATCGTGCCCTCTCCAGGTGATGTCGCCGAAAACGAAACTGCGAGGTATTCTCTTTCCGGGTGAAGGAGCCATGATTACCTGGCCGTCGATGAGTCCGGCATCGATCATTTGTTTCACATGGTATGCAACCTCCAACTCTGTTCTCCCTTCTGGAATGGATGTGATATTCTTCTCGAAGCGAAGCATCAGTTGGCGGATTAAGTCCATATCACGAGGCATCATCGCATGACACTATTCCGAACGACCGGTGGTGTGTAAATTCTTTTCTGTAAAAGTGATGTAGCTTTGTATCTTGACAGCGCAAATGCATGAATGGTTTTCACAGTTTAGGTCGTTGGTGAATGACAAGGGGCATTCCCTAAGCGATGTTGTATGGCGGGCCATTTTAACCAGTGGCTGGAGTCCAAGGAGGCCGACAGCTCCGAATCGACCATGGTAAGATACACGCAGGTCGCTGAGGATTTCCTCAGCCACCTCGGGGAGCGGGCTAAACGACCGATCACAACCTTGGCCACGCCGGAGATGCAGAGCTTTCTCACGAGTCGACGGCAGGCCGGATGCGGACCGACGACCGTTCAACTCGACGGCAAGATCCTACGAGCGGTGCTTAACCAGGCGCGAAGGATTGGACTGATCGACACCAATCCTGCGGAGGCTCTGGAACTCCCCAAACGCCAATCGGTCCAGAGGGAAGTTTTCAGTCCGAAGGAAGTTAGAGCCCTCGTCGAAACGGCGCATGGCGAATGGAAGACGGTAATCCTGCTGGGCTACTACACGGGTGCTCGGCTGAGCGACTGTTGCAAAATAGAGTGGGCTGAGCTGGACATGGCGGACGCCACGGCGGGCTACAAACAGAAGAAGACCGGCGATTCAGTGGTGTCTCCGCTACACACTGAGTTACATTCCCACCTGAAGGAATTGGTCCAACCCGGCAAACCGCAGAAATTCATCGTGCCTGGAATGGCCGAACTTGGTCCCGGAGGACGCCACGGGTTGAGCGAAGGGTTCAAGCGGATCGTGCTCAAGGCGGGCCTCGACCTGAAGATCACGCAGGGCGCCGGGAAGCGAAAGATCGCCAAGAGGACCTTCCACGCACTCCGGCACAGTTTCACCAGTGCCCTGGCGAACGCGGGGGTTCCGGCAGAACTCCGGATGAAGCTCACCGGTCACAGGAGTGAGGCTGTACACCAGGGTTACACCCATCACGAACTCCAAACTCTCCGGGATGCCATTTCCAAGTTGGCGTCACTGGGCATCGGGACTGAACCTCAGGCGGCGGACTCCCCGGGTCCATCCACCTGACGGCAACAGGGTAGGCTCCATCTTCGGTCCCCGCCGGGTTGCACCGAAAGAAGCAGAGGGCGACGGTCAATTGCCCAACGCTTCTTCCCACTCTAAAGCCTAGCCTGAGCTACCAAGCCCGGGTCCAATTGTCGACGGTACTTGCGAACAAAACTCCCTGCCCCCCACCCTCACCTTGCACCTGCGCCGTGCCCCCACCTTCACCCCGTCGTCCCCAAGAAAGGTCCTCCAAACCTCGCCCTGCCTCCATTGCCGTCACGTTCGTCGCCCCCTGTCGCCCTTCCATCGCCGCCATTCCTCACCCATCCTCCCCGGTCGCCACATCCCTCGGCGTCGTTCTCGTATTCCACCTTTGCCTTCCATCACCCTCCCTTGACCGTCCTCCGGCTCGCTCCGCGCAGGGCCCTGCGCCAGCGCTAGCTGGCACGGCCCTGCTTCGGCTCCGCTTCACCTCACTTCCTGGTCCATCCGGGCTACCGTTGTGACGCGCTTTCCAGGTCGTTGTTTCTCAGTCCTGTGGTGAAGAAACCAACGCCCCGAAAAGGGGCACAACCTGAAAGGCAAAACAAGATGAATACCACGACAACTCCCACCTCGGCGAAGGTCCCACCTGCCCATCAGATCCTGATCGGATCGATCAAGGCGGCGATCTGGAAGAACACCACCGAGAAGGGCGACCAGTTCAACGTGACGGTCAGCCGGATCTACAAAGACGGCGAGGTTTGGAAGTCCACCAGTTCCTTCGGCAAGGACGACCTCCTGGCCCTGGCGAAGGTGGCCGACAAGGCCCACGACTGGGTCTGCGAGCAGAAGTAGGCGGGTCGCCCTGGGGAGGGGCCAGGGAGGCCTGGCCCTTCCTACTTCGCAGAGGCTCTCGATCCCTTTGGAGACAACGCTTTATACCATCCGAACTTCAGGTTGAGCAGAAAGTTCCAGAAACTCACCAGCACGATCGAAACGAAGTTCGCGAAATACACGTCCAGACCCATGCCGCGGACCTGGACGTTCAGCACCAGCACGCTCCAGCCAATACCCGCTGCGCATATTAGGTTGAACTTCGCCAGTCGGATCCAAAGACCGGTGTCCATGGTACGACTTCCGCCGAGGGAACGAAACGTCCAGAGATCATTCCAGAGGAAGTTGTTGATGATGGCGACCTCCGCTGCGACTGCCTTGCTAAGGCTCAGATCCCACCCCATGTAGGTCGGAGAGGACAACAGGCATAAGACCCCCGTGTCAACCGCCAACCCTGTCGCACCTACGAGGCAAAACATAGAGTAGCGCCTGGCCATTTCGCCAACCGCCTCTCTGCGATGTCTCCGCAACGCGCTCACGTTCTTTGCGTCCCAATCAACATCACCTGACGGGCAGAGCAGGTGGCAAGGCCCACGGGTGGCCCGGATCCGCTCCCGCTTGTCTCCGTCCTACTTGGGTCGCGGCCTCCGGCACAGCGTAAAGCCGGTGGTTTTGGTCTTGATACACCATCTGGTAACGTGACCGCACCAGGCCTTCGATCGGAGTCTCGCGCCCGTCGTTGGCCAAGAGTATCAGGCCGGGTCGGGCCATCCGCAATTCGGCCTCCAGTTTGGCATTCGTCATCTCGCCCGACCAAAAACGTTTCAATGGCAACACGGCCAGGTGAGGCAACATCGGAATGCCAGCGTGAAACGAGTACACGGGCTGATCGGAGTACATGGCAGTCACATGAAGGCGATACTTTTTCATCTCCGCGATCACAAGTGAACTATGAATCTGAGGAAGCCGCCGCATGTCAGAAACCTGCCAATATGCCCGGGCGCCTTGCCAAAGACCGATACCCAAGACCAGCACGCAGAACAACCAGCTTACCGCAGGATGCCGGTGGAAATCCACCCGCCTCCAACCCTCGCGCAGAGCGAGCGCGGCAAGCCAAGCCATCGGAATGGCCAAGTGCACGTAGTAGTAGGACCACCACGGACGGTGAACCGCCATGACCCCAAGCGTTGCAGCTAACCATACGATCGCGACTAGGCACGATTCTCGGTAGCGGCGCAAACCGATGAGGGAACAACCGGCTAATGCGGGCAGGCTCAAATCCCAGTTCTTGACCAGTGCCACCCAACGGAAGGGATAGTCCTGCGCTGAGCCGTACTCGAATGATCTGCCTGAAGAGAAGTGAGAAATCCAGAGCTGACTAAAATACGCGTTGTTACCCATCAGGAGATGGATGACGGAGAAGGAGAGTATGAGCCCGACAACAAACCAGAGCGCCACTCGCACCGATTCAGGCCAAAAACGGCTCCCGTGACGAGTTGCCAGCCACCAGGCCAAGGCTGCTGGTGGCACAAGCAGTATAGCGGTAAGCTTGATCTGCAGAGCAGTCCCGAACAGCAGGCCAGCCGACATCGCATTCGCTGGAGTGCACGCCGACCCCAAACGTTTCTCTTGATGATGAATTCCTGGATCGCCTCCTTGATCTGCGGGGGTACTCGCCCTGACCAGTGTCACTAGCGCGGCCATCGCAGTAGCCAACGCGGGGATCTCCAGCATGCAAGAACAACCCAACTCCAGGTATCCCGGCGAGAGAACTAGCAGACCTGCCGTCAGCCCTCCAACTCTCCAACCTCCTCGCCGTGCCGCCAACCAACCGAGACCACATGCTAACCAGGTCGAGAACAGCATTGTGAGCACCCTGGGAGCGAGCATCGATCCCGAGACATGCTTCAAAATCCACGCCACCATCCAGGTGTGCAATGGGGGTTGGTCATTCCATACGTCGAGATAGAGCGATTTCCCCTGCAACATCAGCAGTGCCTTCGCCAGTTCGAAACCCTCATCCTGCCCGATCTGAACCGCATCACGAACCGAAATCACTATGCTCCACAAGATCCAGGCTATCGGCCCGCTGGTACACAGGGCGAAGACAAGGGCCGCAGGAAACAAGGGAGGTCGGCAAGTGGTTCTGTCACCTCGCAGGGGTCTGCTGGGGATGGAATAGGATCTGTCTTTTTGTGCCATACTCATGGAGTCGGGACCTCTGGCAGAAAGGAGACTCATCAGTAAATCCTCATCCTCGCTGCGCCTTTGATCACTCCCACCTTTGGTGAGACGCAAGCAGGACGTTGATCATACTACAGGATGGCCACATGAGTTTTCCATTGACCCGACGGGACGATGGGTACCTTGAGTAGATTCTCCCATGGACGGTAGGAGAGGATGGCGGTCCCACGCTCGTCAACAGAACAGCTCTCCTGTAAGCCGCTAATAAGTCCCTCGAATGTGATTAGCTTCGATCCCGCATTGGACCGCGTACCTCCCCATATCACTTCGGTATTGGATCGCGTCGATGTTGGTCGGGGTCAACATGTATCCCCAGCCAAGGTCGTCGCTCCACTCCTTGAAGATGTACCGACAGCGGGTGTACGGGCCGAAGTGTGCATCCTCCGCCGCAGAGATGAAGAGTATGTGGTTCGTCTCGATCACTCTCGTCTGAAAAGGGCGCTTCCAGAAATCGAGCCATTCGCCCTGCGAATTCAGATTCGTACAAGCCGCATCGATCAAGTATACCATTCCCAGAGGATTAGCTTCCCGATCGCGAGCGCGGAGGGCTCGAACGACTTCCGCGTTGCTGCCTTCTGGCACGTGACCATACTGGCGGTAATAGGCTGCGCAGGCGTCCCCCAGCGGACGCGTCAAAAGGTAGGTAAAGCCGGCATACTGGGAGGTGTTGCGTCCGATTCGCGACAAATAGCGAGCAAAGTGTGAGAAGCCCCACAAAAGGGCTCCACACAAGACACAAAATGCGACAAACTGCAGCACTCTTCTTACCATACCGTGACAGTCCGAAAAATGCGAATCGAGGCACCATCGAAGCTAGTGTCGGTCCAATCAGGGCGCTTGATCATGAGACCCCCAGGGGATTCTGGCATATGCAAAAGCCAGCAATTGCCAAGCACCCCCGGAGTGTGACCAATCTCGTGAGCCACGATGGCCTCTTCCAACCGATCCCGCTTTGTCGGGTCCCCTGCGTAAAAGCGCCTTGCGTGTTCGTTAATCGTCTCCAGGAAGATGAAGCACTGGTTGAGATCAACAACCGGGACGCCAATTTGCCTCCCAGATATGCCATAGGCTGCTTCGGCGAACGTGGAGTCCGGGTCAAAATCCTCGTCAGCCTGGGCCTGAAAAGCGGAAACGACCAAGACGGCCCAGAAATCAGGGGCAGAAACGAGATCTCGGCCCCATACCCAACTCGCAGAGCTATAAGGGAAGTTCAGATTCCAGCCGAGTAAGGTGCTCCCGTTGGCAAAGTGATCAGCGACAATGGGTTTGATGTAGGCATCGGCAAAGGCGTTTTCGAGCACTGTGCCACAAAGAGCCGGTGGCAAAGAGTAATTTTCTTCCAGTCTGCTGTAATCATCATCATCGGCAAGCCAGACCGAAGCCCACCCATAATTGACAAGGTCGGCCTCCGCTTGGCCGAAGGTGCCTCCAGGAAGCAAGACGACATGGCCGTTGGACTCCTGGAGGTTGTCGATGATCGGCCCAAAAGGAATGTTATTGAGCCGGAGGTAGCCATTCTCGAAGCTGTGCGCTTCAGGAGCCTCACAATTGGGAAAGAATCCCCATCAATGAGTATTTCGTGGAACGTCCCCACCTGATGCTCGGGCATCTTCAGTTGACCGGGCGGATGTATCGGGACAAAGAGCCAACCTTGGAAGGGGATGGGAGGGTGCTCGTCGACGCGCTCGCCACAGCAATTCCAGCGCTTCCGTCGGACATCTATCACGCGCAGCGGATCGAACTGGTCGAACCGACACTTGAGCAGTCCATCCCGGCCCCTGACTACGTCAAGCCCAACGCCTACTGCCTGCACGATGGCATGGTGTGTATTCGAGAGGACACGGTTCTCCGTCCGCTCAGCGACCTGCCCAGCGAGACGCGAGCACGCATTCGTGGCCTGATCCCGGTGCGCGACGCCGTTCGCGACTGCCTCCGCGCCCAACTCGACGCCAGTCCCGACGAGCGGGTTGTCGAAACCCGCCAGCAACTCAACATCGCCTACGACCGGTTTGTGGGGCGGTTTGGTCCCGTCAATGGCCGCGCCAACCAGCGAGCGTTCGACGGGGACCCGGACTTACCGTTGCTGCTCTCGCTTGAGCACTATAACGACGAGACGAAAGTCGCCACCAAGGCCGCCATCTTCCGCGAGCGGACGATCCAGCACCGCCAACCCGTGGCATCCGCCGCTTCTCCCAAGGAGGCGTTGCTCGTGACGTTGAACGAGCGTGGCGGCGTGGACCTCGATCACATGGCGGGACTCTTGGCCCAACCGGCAGAGGACTTCCTGCCCGATCTCAAGGGCCTCGTCTTCCTGAACCCGCAGACCCGGCAGTGGGAGACCGATGACCAGTATCTGTCGGGCAACGTCCGCGAGAAACTGGCCGTCGCCGAGGCCGCGACCATCACCGATCCGGCTTTCGCCCCGAACGTTGAGGCGCTGAAGTCCGTTCAGCCGGCCGACCTCTCTGCCAACGAGATCGACGTCCGGCTCGGCGCGTCATGGCTGCCTCGGGAAGATGTGGAGCGGTTTGTTCGCGACCTACTGGGCGTGGGGGTAGGTGTCGAGATCGGGCATGTCCCCGCCCTGGGGACCTGGTATGTGAAGGGGGATTGGGACGTGAAACGCCAGACCGCGAACACCACCGACTGGGGCACCGACCGCTGCTCCGCCCTGGACTTGATCGAGGATGCCCTGAATCTCAAGACGCCAACGGTTTACGATCTGGATGAGGACAAGAAGCCGGTGATCAATGCGCAGGGGACGGAAGCCGCCCGGGAGAAGCAGGAGCGCATCAAGGAACGGTTCAAGGAATGGATCTGGTCGGATGACGAGCGCCGCGAGCGGCTGTGCCGCCTCTACAACGACACGTTCAACCACACTCGCCTGCGCACCTTCAGCGGTGAGCACCTGACCCTGCCGGGTGCCAGCCAGACCATCACTCTGCAATCACACCAAAAGGCCGGTGTCTGGCGCATTCTGCAAACGCCGAACACGTTGCTGGCCCACGTCGTGGGAGCGGGGAAAACGTTCACGATGGTCACCTCGGCCATGGAGTTGAAGCGACTCGGGCTGGCCCGGAAGCCCCTGTTCACCGTGCCCAACCACATGCTGGGCCAGTTCTCGACCGAATTGCTCACGTTGTATCCTGGCGCGAACATCCTGGTCGCCGGCAAGGAGGATTTCGAGGCTGCGAACCGGAAGAAGCTTTTCGGTCGCATCGCCACCGGGAACTGGGACGCCGTCATTGTCACGCATTCCGGTTTCGAACGCATTCCTCTTTCCCAGGACACTCAGCGGCGTTTCTTCGAGGAGCAGCTTCACGAGTTGGAAATGGTGAAACGACAGCACGCCGACAGCAGTAACCGCCGGCTGGTGAAAGAACTGGAACGCGCAAAGAAGCGCCTCGAAGCCCGCTTACAGGCTCTCGCTGCCGACCACAAAAAGGACAACACACTGACCTTCGAGGAACTCGGCGTGGACCGCCTCTATGTTGATGAGGCGCACTATTTCAAGAACCTGTTCTACGTCTCCAAGATGACGCGCATCGCCGGGCTGCCGCAGACCGCCAGCGAGCGCGCCTTCGACATGTTCCTCAAAGTCCGCCACGTCCAGTCGCACAATGGCGGGGGCGGCGTGGTCTTCGCCACCGGCACCCCCATCGCCAACAGCATGGCCGAGATGTTCACCATGCAACGGTATCTCCAGCCGGATGAGTTGAGGAAACACAGCCTGCACCACTTCGACTCGTGGGCGGCGACGTTCGGCGAACCGGTGACGGCGATGGAACTTTCTCCCGATGGTGCGGGCTACCGGATGAACACCAGATTCGCTCGGTTCATTAACGTTCCTGAACTGATGCAGATGTTCCGCCAGGCGGCCGACGTGCAGACGGCGCAGATGCTCAACCTGCCGCGCCCGACGCTGGAGAACGGCAAACCGGCCATTCGCAACGCGCCGGCGACGCCGGAATTGCGGGAATTCGTTCAGGAGTTGTCCGCCCGTGCGGACCGTTTGAGGACGGCCCGAGTGGACCCGCGTGTGGACAACATGCTCAAGATTACCTCGGAGGGTCGCAAAGCTGCCCTCGACCTTCGGTTGATCGAACCGAGTGCCGGGGACGACCAGTCCGGGAAAGTGAACCTCGCTGTCGAGAACATCCTCCGCATTTGGCAAGAAACCACCGACCGCCGCTGCGCCCAGCTTGTCTTCTGCGACCTCTCGACGCCGAAAGACCGAGGCTTCTCCGTCTATCGGGACATGGCGGTCAAGCTCCAGGCCCGCGGCATCCCTGAGCGCGAGATCGCCTTCATCCAGGACTTCGATTCGGATGCCTCGAAGCTGGCGCTGTTCAAGGATGTTCGCGCTGGGAAAGTCCGCGTTCTCTTCGGCAGCACGCAGAAGATGGGTTCGGGCACGAACGTGCAGGAGCGGCTTATCGCCTTGCATCACCTCGACGCCCCGTGGCGTCCGGCCGACGTTGAACAGCGTGAAGGACGCATCCTACGGCAGGGCAACAAGAATCCCGTGGTCAGCGTGTTCCGCTACGTCACCGAGGGCTCGTTCGACGCGTATATGTGGCAGACGCTGGAAACCAAGGCCAAGTTCATCGCCCAGGTCATGACCGGCGACATGACCATCCGCCGGGTCGAAGACCTGGACTCGGCGGCACTCACCTACGCCGAGGTCAAAGCCATCGCGTCGGGCAATCCGCTGGTCATTGAAAAGGCGCAGGTCGATGCCGAATTGATGCGGCTCACCCGACTTCGCTCGGCCCACGCCGAGGAACAATACCGCATTCGCGGCAATCTCCGCCATGCCCACGACGATGCTGCCGCGTTTACTCTCCGATCGCACAACCTCCACCAGGACATTGCAGCCCGCAAAGACACATCAGGCGACACATTCAGCATCGTCCTCGACGGCGAAACGGTGACCAACCGTGGCATTGCCGGCGAATTGCTCATCCGCCGCGCGGAGAAGTTGAAGAACCGTGTGTGCGAGGAAGTGCGTGTCGGCAGGTTCGCTGGGTTCGACCTTTCCGTTCGCACCAGCCTGGGCGGGGATGCTGACCTGGTGTTGCGCGGGAAGAACAGCTACGCCGCCCGCGTCACCGATACGGCGCTCGGCACCATTCGGTCCCTGGAAGCCACGGTCCAGGGCTTCGAGGAGCGCTCAGGGAAACTCGACACCGACATCGCCGACACGCAGAAGCGAGCCAAGGAACTGGAAGGCAGGGTGGGCGCCCCTTTCGAACGGGAGACGCGCTATCAAGAGTTGTCCCGGCGCCAGGATGAAATCGAGGAACAGCTCGACCTCACCAAAAACCAGGCACCCGGCCAAGCGGAGTCCACTTCAGATGACGTCCCCGAGGAAGCAACCCAAAAGCAATCTACCACCAAGGCCATACGGCCCACGCGACGCCCCACCATCCGCGTCTGAAGCGCCGTGACCAACGCACGCTTCGGTCGGCGACCGGGCCTGCGCTGACTTCGCTTCGGCCCGGCTCGCCTCGCTGCGCGCGCGCTCGCCACGGCTGTAGGGGCGCGCATCGGCGCGGGGCTTCCGTCTGGCCCTTGGCGCGCGACACTCCACTGCGGCTCTGCTCCGCGCATTCCTCCGCTCCGCCTCCGTTCCGCTCCCGCGCCACCAACGGCCAGACCGAAGCCCGCATCACAGCTATCGCTGGTTTGGCTGACTCGCCATGGTTGTGTAGCCGTGACACCCGGTCCGCTAGCCGCACTGCTTTGCCTGCGCGGCCCAAGCGTAGCCGGCTATTTTAATGTTACCCGGTAACATTTTCCCGTGATGCAACGTGCCTGCGCTGCGAAAGCCGAGTCATTTCACCTTTCCTTTCCGATGGGTTGTTACCGTGGCCCGGCGTGGCTTTGCCGGAGGTGGCTGAGGGGTTGGCCGATTTGGCCGATTTGTGGCCGATTCCGCGCCAGTTGCGGTTGGCCGATTTGGCTGGTTGATGGCCGGTTTGCCGTAGGGCACATAACGAGCGCCACGCCCCACTGTGCCCAATTTTTGCAGCAAGCCCTTCTTGACCAAGTCCTCCAGATCGCGGGTGGTTGATCTGGGAGGCGCCCCCGTGAGCTTCTGGTAGTCACTACTGGTGATCGAACCGGTTTTCTTGAGGTGAGCAATAGCGGCTCGCTGGCGTTCTGTGAGCGAGCAGGCAGCCAGCCTCTGCTCCGTCAGCCAGTCGCGCCAGACGGTGGTGACTAATTCGCCGGCCTGTTGGACAAAGTCAGGTTCGGGCAGGGCGTGAGCAAGGCTCTCGCGGATCATCATCAGGGTGCCGGTGCCGAACTTTTCGATGTAGCGAGCGAGGAAGAGCACCTCGCAGAGGCGATGGTTGCGGGCGATGGAGCTGTGCGGATGGCGGAGCTTCTCGGGGGTCAGGGGCGGCGGAAGCTGGCCGGGGTTCCACACCTCGAAGCGGTCGGCAAATACGGAAACCTGGACTGCGGCGTCGGACGCGTACTCACGATGGGCGATGGCATTGACGATGGCCTCGCGGACCACGTCGGGCGGAATTTCGAGGCGGACGGGGGCCTGCGCGCTCTGCGCACGGGTGCCAACGCTGCGGTCGAGTTTGGACATCACGAAATCGTGGGCCATGTCCACCTGCTCGAAGAGGTTGCCCTTGAAAATACGATAGAAGGGAACGGGACGGGCGATTTCCGTGCCGTGGAAGTGCATGCACCGCACCTCGGCGCTGGGAAGAAAACGCTGCGGATTGCGTCCGAACAACAGGACGGCGGCTTTGGTGGGCTGTCCGCCCAACAGCAGGTTAAGATGGGTCAGAACGTCGGCCACTGCGGCGCCTTCGGACAAAGGAAACTGCCGTTCTTCCCTGGCCCGGCGCACAAAGGCAGCGACCGCCTTGGGGTCGATATCATCCAGGGTGGCATCGGGACATGGCTGTTGCTCGAATGGGCGGTCCTGCACCAATCCTTTTGCGACCAGATGCTCCACCAGACTGGCACTGAGCGCGGCCGTGAGTTCCGGGATTGCCGAGAAGCGCCGCCGGATGAGTTGCGCTCCCGCCTTGCGGACGAGGGTTTGCATCTTCGGATGGCGTACCCGGTCGTCGGAGCCTTTGACGAAGATGAGCCGCGTTTTGCCTTGCGCCGTGGCACGGTCAAATTCACGCTCGGTTGGAGACACCCCCTCCGCGTCTTCAAACCCGTAGTCGTTGCCAAATAAGCCAAGATACACATCACAACCGTCCACTTCAGTCAGATAGACTTCGTCCGCCCGCCGACTGGAGGCTGGGACGTTTTCAAATAGAAACACGTCGAAGAAGCGACGCAAAAGGGCATCGTTTTCCACGAACGAGCGGATGGCGCGGCGTTCAACCGCGAATTCTTTCTGCACGGAACTGATAAAGATTCTTAGACGACTCATAGTTCTTGGCATTTATGTCTCATCCTAGCAGGACTGGCAGCAACAGATATGCGCCCAGGATGTCCACGGGCAGGACGGGTTCAATGCGGACTTTGGCGCGGTGGCGAGTTGCCTCACGGACACGCTCGTGGGCCTGAACCTGGAGGGTAGCGTCACGCTCCGGCCCTTTCTCCTGACCGGTGTAACGGGCGAAACGAACTGGGGGCTTCCCTTCCGGGTATCCTTGTTTCAGGAACTTGCCAAGCTCCTCGTCCTGGCTGTTGGCCAGGGCGTTCATGGGACAAACCACGATCGCCTTGTCCTGAACCGTGCCGCAGGACGTGGTCCACGATAGGGACGATGTAAGTCAGGCTCTTGCCTGAGCCAGTGCCGCTGGTGAGAACGTAGGACTTGTTCTTCTTGGCTTTCCGGATGCCCTCGGTCTGGTGGGTGTGGAGAAGCAGTTGTTTGCCGGCGAGGTCGGTTTTCGTTTTGTCGATGCGAAAGATCCTGGCGCATTCGCGGTGGAGATTTCCGTCAGCAACGAGGTCGTCGATTGTTCCACCGGGCTGGAAGGTCGGATTCAGTTGAAGCAGGGGTTCCGGCCAAAATGTACCGGCGTCCAGTTCGGAATCGACTTTGGCGAGGATGGTCGGGTCGGCGATCTTGATGAAGCTTTTGGTATAGTGTGCGTAGTCGCTCACCAGTCGTTGCCGTAGATCGAAGACATTCATGCGACGTTTATTGGAGGTGGCAGGTGCGATCTGGTGAAGCGACGGTTTTGGGTGACAGTTCAGTGGTGGCGCATTTTTCGTTTGGTGGCGGCCGCAGGTGCGGTGGTAGGGACATCCTCCGCGGCATGGCCGCCCTTGACCCACTGGTCAACTTCGGAGGCGAGGAACTTCCACAGCCGTCCAAGCTTGTGGGCGGGCATTTTCTTGCGGGTGATCCATTTGTAAATGGTATCCCGATTGACGCCCAGGTGCGCCGCAATCTCTTCGACCGATAGCCATCGTTCTTGCATATAGTCTCCATGCTCGGAAAGCCGCGCCAGCAGCGCGGAAGAACCGAGCGAATGCGAGTTGCGGCGGAGGATAGCAGAACCCTGTCCAGGGAGACCAGAACAAATCCAGATGGAACCGATTCAAGCAGGTTGAAGCGTCGGGAAGGATTTCGCGGTGGCGAGCAAGCCAGCACGCAACTTGGGCGCCCAACAAAACCGACGTGGCCATTCTACGAACGACCGAGGCAGAACTGACAATGCCCGCACGCAGCACCGTGCATCCCGGCGAGGGTCTCTATTGTGTCTGCGATACACCAAGAAGTGCCTCCGGAGGATTTATCCTGTGTCGCATGAATGCTGTCGAGCAACAGGCCGAGTTCCTGAACTGGAAGATCGCCCCGGCGCGCCTGAACGCGAGTCAAGCGGCCTGGTATCTCGGTTTCGAGCCGCACGAGATCACCATCCTCTCTGCTACCGGGCTGCTGAAACCGCTGGGCCATCCGGCTCGCAACGCAACCAAGTTTTTCGCCACGGCCGCCCTGGAGCAGCTTCGGCGAGACGAAAAGTGGCTGATCCGCGCAACCGACGCCGTCGCTGGTCACTGGAGGAAAGAAAACGCCCGCAAGCGGCAAGCCTGCGGGCGTGGGTCCAAAGGGCTCAGGCGATCTGGCCCTGGGCTCGATGGGACGGCTGTTCCGCAGGGGTCACCCGCGGCGCGTGAAAGGGAATGAGGTTCCCGGCAGCCGCCTGTTTTTCATAGTTCTCTAATGACGGAAGCTTCACCTTGGCCTTGCGCGAATAGGCCCGATGCACCGCCTTGCTGTTGTGACCAAGGGCCTCCTGTGCGAACCGCTCCGGGTAGCCGCATTGCTTTGCGCGCTCCGCCCAGGCGTAGCGGTAGCTGTGTAGGGTCACTCCCTTCACCCCGGCGCGGTGGCAGACACGCGTGAATTCGGTCGCGCGATGCCCGGAATTCAGTTTGCGCAGTTTCGGAAAGAGCGGACCCACCGCAGGCAGTGTCTTCAAGACAGCTTCAACTTCGCTGCCAAAATGAATCATGGAAACCGTCTTCGTCTTCTGCCTCGCGAAACCGATGACTTGCGCCGCCCAGTCCACATTCTCGGAAGCGAGAAACGCCACGTCAGACTGCGATGCTCCCAGTAGCCAGCAAAGCTGGTAGAACGCCCTTCGGTCAGGGTTCGGCTCGTGGTCGAGAATCGCTTGGTGTTCCTCCAAAGTGATGGCCCGTTTCTCGCGAAAATCGATTCTGGGCCAATGCTTCTTGGGAATCAAAGGCCAGGGGAGCCATCCCACGTCCACCGCATAGTTGTGGATGCGACGCAAAAAGACGTTGGTCGAAACCGTGCCATCCTCCATCACCTTGAGCAGGTGTTCTGGGCGGGTTTGCAGTAGCGGCAGGTCGCGAATGAGATCAAGGGCATCATCCTTGAGTGCTCGCAGCCAGCGGTCTTGCGTCGTCCCCTTTTTTGCTTTCCCGATTTCCTCGAATGGGACACGCCAGGTTCGATCAACCGCCCCGGGGTCCGACGCGGCAAGGTAAGCGCGCGCGATGTGGAGGTTCAGTTGTGGTTGGCGGACGGCTTCGTTGCGCGCGTTCAGGAGGGCAAGCGCTTCCACACGATTTCTGGTTCCCAGACTCTCCTGCTTCCGAGTCTGGGTGTCTTCGAGGTAGAACATGCCACCGTGCTTGCGCCGGTAGAGAATGAAGCGGCGTTTCATAGGCTCAGTTTTTCGCCGGAGCCTACGGAATTTCGTGTGGCATCAGGTGTATCCGCTACACGTTGCGGGCTGCGAATCCCGCCTTCACCAGTTGTTGCCAAGTAGTACCGGGGTAATTGCTGAGTCGCGGCCCGGTAATGAATTCACTGGCACTTTCACTGGCACTTGCCGTCTCTGGAATCTGCAACTCGCTGATGAACAATATGTTAGAGTTGGAGGCGGGGGACGGAATCGAACCGACGCATAAGGCTTTTGCAGAGCCCTGCCTTACCACTTGGCTACCCCGCCAAGGAAGAAGGGACAAAGTATCGTAGACGGGAACAGGCGCAAGTCTTTTTGAAAACCGTTTTGAAAAGGCATGCGGGGTTCCATCTGCTTAGGAGAGTGTGGGACTGCGAACTTCCAACGACGCAATTTTGCATTCGTCAGCGCGATCGGTGACAGGCATAACAAAGATATGGATACGCCCATGTTATCAAGCCTGAGTCTCCTGATCGTTGAGGACGACGTGCTGCTTCGCAAGCAACTCCGCGCGGCCTTGGAACGACTCGGGGCCGACGTCACGGTGGCAGGCAGCCTCGAAGCTGCCCGCGAGGTCCTGCGTAATCTGAGTTTTGATTTTGCGCTGGTGGATGTGAATCTGCCCGACGGGCTGGGAACCGACCTACTGCAACAAAAGGTTGTTCCGGCGGGAACTGGGGTCGTCGTGATGACCGCCGATGGCGGCGTCAACGGGGCAGTGGAGGCCATCCGAATGGGGGCCTTGGACTACCTGGTGAAGCCATTCGAAACCGCGGAACTCCCCCTGGTGCTTGCCCGCGCCAAAAGGGCGAAGCAGACGGCCCGGTTGACTGAGCACCGGCGCAACGACGCCGGTTCGGCGGAGTTCGTGTTTGGGGAGGCCCTGGCGGCGGTGGAGGCACAATTACGGAGGATTCTGGCGGCGGATGAGCGTGTCCAGACTCAGCTTTCGCCGGTCCTCTTGATCGGGGAAACCGGCACCGGAAAAAGCTCGGTCGCCCGTTGGATCCACCAGAATGGCCCACGCTCCAGTCAGGCATGGGTGGAGGTCAACTGTTCAGCCCTGCCAGAGACTCTGGCGGAGTCGGAGCTGTTTGGGCACGAGAAGGGGGCGTTTACGGATGCGCGCTCGGCCCGTATGGGGTTGTTTGAGGCGGCCCATGGGAGCACACTCTTCCTGGACGAAATCCCCAGCTTGAGCCTGGCACTGCAGGCGAAGGTCTTGATGGCGATCGAAGACCAGCGAATCCGGCGCGTCGGCGGGAACAAATCGATCCCGGTCGATGTGCGAGTCATCGCAGCGAGCAACCGAGATTTGGGAGGGTTGGTGAGAACGGGTCAGTTTCGGGAAGACCTCTTGCACCGGTTGGACTTGTTTCGCCTATCCCTACCACCACTCCGTGAAAGGGGAAATGACGTGCTCAGGATGGCAGAAGTGCTTCTGGAAAAGCTCTGTCGGCGGCATCGGCTTCCTCAGAAACGAATCAGTGAAGCCGGCAAAAAGCGCCTACTGGGTTACGGATGGCCCGGAAATGTGCGGGAACTTTCGCACGAGCTGGAGCGGGCCGTGGTCTTTAGCGACGAGACGGAAGTGGGCTTCGAACACCTGCCCGGCAATCGAAGTGCATCGCCACCCACTTCTCCCGAGTCGAAGGAAGCATGGCTCAACCCGTCTTTTGTGTTTCCGGACCAGGGATTCTCCCTCGAGAAGGCGATAGATCAACTGGTGCTGAAAGCGGTTCAGCAAGCAGGGGATAACGTCTCCGCCGCAGCGCGTCTGCTAGGGGTCTCACGTGACATCGTTCGGTACCGACTCGCCGGAATCCAGGGTGGAAAGCAAGGCGAGTCAAGTTGACCGGCCACCCTATTCGTCTTTTGCGCTCAGCTTTTGAAGAACGGAGAAATCCTCCAAGGTGGTAGTGTCTCCCTTGATTTCCGCCCCCACCGCAATCTGCTTCAACAAGCGTCGCATGATCTTCCCTGACCGGGTCTTGGGCAGGGTGTCCGTGAAGCGTATATCATCGGGTTTCGCGACTGGCCCAATCTCCTTGGCCACGTGTTCGCGGAGTTCCTGCAGAAGCTGGGGCGAGGGTTGCACTCCGGAACGCAAAGTGACGAAGGCCACCAAAGCCTGCCCTTTCAGTTCATCCGGCCTGCCCACCACCGCGGCCTCCGCCACCCGCGGGTGGCTTACCAACGCGCTCTCCACCTCGGCGGTTCCGATGCGATGTCCAGCGACGTTGAGGACGTCGTCGATCCGGCCCACGATCCAGAAATACCCATCTTCGTCCTTGCGACAGCCATCCCCAGTGAAGTAGCAGTGGCGCACCTCGCTCCAATAAACTTCCTGATACCGCTTGGGATCACCCCAAATCCCCCGGAGCATGCTGGGCCAGGGACGCCGGATGACCAGTTTTCCGCCGGTATTGGGAGGCACTGCCTTTCCCTGGTCGTCCACCACTTCGGGAATCACGCCAAAGAAGGGTAGCGTGGCGGATCCGGGTTTCGTGGGGGTGACACCGGGAATGGGGCTGATCATGATCGCTCCCGTTTCGGTTTGCCACCAGGTATCGACGATCGGGCACTGTTTCTTGCCAATCACTTCGTGGTACCAAATCCAGGCTTCGGGGTTGATCGGCTCGCCCACACTGCCCAACAACCGCAACGAACTGAGATCATGCTTTTCTGGCCATTGGTTGCCCCATTTCATGAAAGCGCGAATCGCGGTGGGAGCCGTGTAGAAAATGCTGACATGGTGTTTGGCAATGATCCGCCAGAACCGATCGGGTTCCGGCCAGTTCGGAGCCCCCTCGTACATCAACGTAGTCGCACCATTCGCTAAAGGGCCGTACACCACATAACTGTGGCCTGTCACCCAACCCACGTCAGCGGTACACCAGTACACATCGCGCTCACGCAGATCGAAGACGAACTTGCTGGTGAGTTTGGCCCCCAGCAGATACCCCGCAGTGGTATGGAAAATGCCTTTTGGTTTTCCGGTCGACCCACTGGTGTAAAGAATGAAGAGGGGTGTCTCGCTATCCAGGCTCTCCGCCGGGCAAACGGGGCTGGCCTTCGCGACCTCTTCATGCCACCAGGAATCTCGACCCGCGTGCATGGAAATCTCCGTGCCGGTTCGGCGGAGCGTAATCACCTTGGTAACGCTCTCTGCCAGCCACACCCCCTCCGGCGACCTCAATTCCAGGGCTTCATCCACACTCTTCTTCAGAGGAACAACCGTCCCCCGCCGAAACCCGCCGTCGGCGGTAACCACCAATTTGGCTTGGCAGTCATGGATACGGTCGGCCACCGACTGGGCACTAAAGCCACCGAACACCACCGAATGGATCGCTCCGATCCGCGCACAGGCGAGCATGGCAATCGCCGCTTCGGGAACCATGGGAAGATAAAGGATCACGCGGTCCCCCTTCCCTACTCCCTGGCTCTTGAGAACGTTGGCAAAGAGGCAGACCTCACGGTGAAGCTGGCGATAAGTGAAAGTGCGTTCTTCGCCGGGCCGACCCGGGGCTGCGGGCTCGCCCTCCCAGATCAACGCCGCCTTGTTTGCCAGAGAGGTGTCCAGGTGGCGATCCAGGCAGTTGTAACAAAGGTTCAGTTTCCCCCCCACAAACCACTCTGCGACAGGCTCTTTCCAGCGAAGCACCTTTTGGTAAGGCTCAAACCAGACCAACTCTGCCGTCGCCTGCTTGTCCCAGAAACCGTCGGGATTCTCCACGGACTCCTGATAAAGACGGCGGTACTCCTCCATCGACCCCAAGCGTGCGCGGCTACTGAAAGAGGGCGCGGGAGGGAAAACGCGCACCTCGTGGAGCATGGAAGTAAAATCGGCGGCAGGAATGGCGGATTTCATAGTTAACGTACTGGCGATCGTTCGACTAACTTATCGCAAGAATGTCGTGCGTCAACCGATTCCCTCTCGCGTCGATGAACGAAAACGGTTGGAGCTCATGCCTGGACCTCTGAACTCACTCGTTCCGTTTCTTTTTCGCAGCAAGACCTTGCCAGCCAACAATTCTCAGAGCACAACAGAGGGGCGCCGAGCCAGACATCGGTCGACTAACGACGACGCGACTGGCGTCGAACAGATGATGGGTATCTCAGTTACAGACCGCCCACAGGCGACTGTGGATGGGAAGTTTTTTCGCCTGCGGGGTCGCAAGTTCTTCCCCAAAGGGGTGGCCTATGGGCCGTTTCCTCCCGGTCAGGACGGCCTGCTCTTCCGAGATCCTGCCACGACGCGAGCTGATTTTCAGCTAATCAAGAGCTTGGGAGCGAACCTGCTACGTATTTACTGTGCCCCGCCCCTATGGTTTCTTGACCTCGCAGCCGAATTCACGCTCCTCGTGCTGATTGATATCCCATGGCACAGCGAGGTCTGTTTCCTCGACTCGGAGGAGACGCAGCGACCCGCGCGAGAGGCGGTAAGGTCAACGGTAGCGGCTTGCCGAGGACATCCAGCGGTTTTCGCGTATAGTGTTGCCAACGAGATCCCTCCAGATGTGGTTCGATGGGCAGGCGCACGCAAAGTGGAAGCCTTCCTGGACGAGTTGGTGCTGATAGCAAAGACTGAGGATCCGCGTTGTCTATGCACCTTCGCCAACTACCCTCCGACGGAGTTTTTGCGGGCACGAGGGATTGATTTCCTTTGCTTTAACGTCTACTTGCACCACCCAAAGGCCTTCCGGAATTACCTGTCCCGTCTCCAAATGATCGCGGACAGCAAGCCTCTCGTGCTGGGGGAATTCGGGATGGACTCTCTTCGTGAGGGGGAGGCGCGGCAAGCGGAGGTTCTCTCGTGGAAGATTGAGACCACGTTTCGCGCCGGTGCCGCCGGGGCGATCGTCTACACCTTTACGGACGAATGGTTCCGGAAGGGGCGCCTGATTGAAGACTGGGCCTTCGGCCTGACGGATCGTCATCGCAGGAGCAAACTCGCGTTCGAGACCGTACAAGGGCGTTTCCGGGAAGCCCCCTACTACCCGCCTGCGCGCCACCCCAGAGTGTCTGTTGTCGTCGCCTGCTATAATGGTTCCCGCACTTTACAGGCCTGTCTGGAGTCGCTCCAGAACCTCCGTTATCCGGACTACGAAGTGATCCTGGTTGATGACGGATCTACGGATGACACACCCCAGCTTGCCGCTCAGTTTCCTCAGGTTCGCTACCTTTCGCAGCCCAACCTGGGCCTATCCTCTGCACGAAACACTGGAATCGAGGCCGCAACGGGGGAGATCGTGGCATTCACCGACGCCGACTGCCGGGCGGACGAGGACTGGCTGTATTACTTGGTCTCCGATTTGGTTGGAAGCAGGTTTGCGGGCATCGGAGGGCACAATTTTCTGCCTCCCGAGGATTCTTGGGTCGCTGCGTGTGTCATGGTCTCACCGGGTGGCCCCGCCCATGTCATGCTGTCGGACCGGATCGCCGAGCACATACCCGGGTGCAACATGGCTTTCTGGCGATGGGCACTGGTGGAGATCGGGTGTTTCGACCCGGTTTTTCGTCTGGCGGGGGATGACGTGGACCTCTGCTGGCGCCTGCAACAGCACGGCTATCAGCTTGGTTTTTCTCCGGCCGGTTTCGTGTGGCACTACCGAAGATCCACGATAGCCACCTACCTGCGCCAGCAGAGCGGGTATGGCGAAGCCGAGGCGCTGCTGGAACGGAAACATCCGGAGTATTTCAACCCCTTCGGTGGCAGCATCTGGCGTGGCAGGATTTACAGCCAAACCAACGCCGGGCTCCTGATGCGCCCACCGATCATTTACCGGGGGCTTTTCGGAAATGGCCTGTTCCAGACTTTGTACACGGCCCAACCGTCCCAGACTCTGATGCTGGTCACTAGCTTGGAGTACTACGTACTGGTCTGTCTCCCTCTCGCCTTACTAGCCGTGATCCTCCCCGGACTGACCCCTCTCGCTCTCGTCAGCATCCTCTGTTCCGTGACTGTCTGCATTGCGGCAGGTTGGCAGGCCCAGATCCCGAGAACGCAGCAGCGTTTCTGGTCCAGACCGCTTGTCTCGCTGCTTTTCGCTCTCCAACCTGTCAGTCGGGGTTGGTCGCGCTACCGCGGTCGGATTCTGCGACCGCTTCGCCGTCTAGCCTCCCAGGAAAACCTCGAGTCCCTGAGTCGGGAACAGAAGGGGAACCCTCCGAGCGAGATGAGTTACTGCGCCCCTTACGGCTACGCCAGGACCCAGTTCCTCGAGCGAACCCTCGAGATGCTCGCGGAGAAGGGGTGGAGTCATCGGACGGACCCCGGGTGGGGTGGGTTCGACTTCGAGGTTTATGGGGACCGGTTTACCCGGCTACAGATCACGACAGTCTCGGAGGAACGAGGCGAGACCAATCGCATGGTGAGGTGTCGGTTGCGCGGGGCAAGCACTCTGGCAGGGCGAACCGCGTTTGGGACCCTCCTGGCTCTGCAACTCCTGTCCATCGGCCTCCTGCAACAAAGAACACCGTGGGTCTGGCTGTTGCTCATCACCCTTCCCCTTCTCTTCTGGTACTGGAAGCGCCAGCAAGAGACACTGGTCCGCTTGGTCGGAGTCTTCCTGGACGGGGTCGCTGAACACGAGGGGCTCACCAAAGCCGGCCGGGCTCCTGCCGACGAAAGCTGGCAACCGACCGGAGTGGCCACCGATCCCCAAGGACCGGCCAGCCCAGGAAGCTCTTCGAATCCGATTTGAAGAAATTCGTTCCAGAAACGTCTAACTTGCCAGGTGGGCCGTGTCACAGCCACACGACACCCGATTTCGAACAACTGCCCAACTCCATGACACAGCCTGAACCTGTTACTCCAGCCCGGATAATGCAATTTGCGTGGGGATACGCACCCACCATGATCATTGAAGCCGCCCTGAAGGTTGGGCTTTTCGATGCCCTCGCCCGGGGTCCCATGACCCTGCCGCAGACCGCCCTCGCCTGCACCTGCTCCTTGCGGGGAATGAAGGCACTCATGAACGCCTTGGTAGGCTTGAGGTTGCTCGGAAGGGAGGGAGAATCCTACACCCTAACGCAAGAAAGCGAAGCCTTTCTCGTCTCCACCAAACCTGATTACCGCGGCCTCTTCTTCCACCACCATCGCGCCCAATTGGTTCCGCAGTGGATGCAGCTGGAGAAGGTCGTGCGCACAGGACAATGTGCGCGTGCCACGAACAAAGAGGATGACGGTGCACGTCACTTCGCCGCCTTTGTGGAGTCTCTGTTCCCGGTCAACCTCGCCGCAGCAGTAGCCTTGGGCAAGCACCTCCGAGTAGAGGAGATCAAGTCATCAGCCACCCTGCTCGACGTGGGGGCTGGCTCCGGGGTCTGGGGCATCTCGCTGGCACACCTCTCACCGCTTCTCCGTATTCACGCGGTGGACTGGCCAGAAGTCCTGGAAATCACCCGTAAGATGGCTGCAAAACACGGTCTTGCCGATCGCCTGACCACTTCTGCGGGGGATTTCTATGAAGCCGACTTCGGAAAAGACCACCTCATCGCAACCCTGGGGCATATACTCCACAGTGAAGGTCCATCCCGTATCCAGCTGCTCCTCCAAAAGACCTACGCCTCCCTGGCTCCAGGAGGAGTGATTGCCATTCAGGAATGGGTCCCGGACGAGGACCGAAAGGGGCCCGCAGAACCCCTGCTCTTTGCCGTCAACATGCTGGTCAATACCGAGGAAGGCGACACCTATACTTTCATGGAGATCAGCCAATGGCTGCGAGAAGCGGGTTTCGAGAATCCCCGTTTGCTCAAGGTGCCTGCGGTTTCGCCGCTCATCCTGGCGGACAAGCCATCAATCGGACAGGCCTGAACCGTTTTGGGAAGATGGCGAGCGGCTCTGGACGAGAGTTGCTGGTTTGCGCCAGGATAACGGAACGGCAGCCTTCTTTTAGGCTGTGCCCAGCCATGCTCTCAGGCGAGAACAGCCTCCTCGGTCTGCTCCCAAGGCCGAAACCGACCCTCAAGCGATCTGCTTTCCAAACGAGTCATCCGCGTCTCCGAATTGGTGAAAAGCCACCAGTCCCGGCCACACTGTCCACAACGAACAGCTTCGAGGGTGGTTTCAGCATCGTGCCATTGCACAACATCTTCCCCGGCTGGGTAAAAGTACCCTTCTGCAGGTTCACCACATACGCATCGGAGTGTAAGGGACATGAATGAAATTAAGCACTATTTATGCCAACCACCAACTCAAATTAGCCTCCATACCCCACGGTTGGCATGGAATTTCGGGTTGCTGGTGGCTCGGACTCAGGTTAGCCTAGCGTAGCCGGAAGTCACTCGTACTGAAACGAAACGAACAAACTAGGACAGATCCTATGCAGAGTCTGAATCGACGGGAGTTTTTGCGCGCCGCCGCTGTCGCGGGGGTGGGAACAACATTCCTTGGGACCGCAGTTGCAGCGGCTTCCACGAGTTTCAAAGGTTCGGACATTGTGAACCTTGGTAATACCGGCATCAAGGTCTCGCGTCTTGCCCAGGGCACCGGCTTCAATGGTTCGGCTCGCCAGTCTGATCACACCCGGATGGGGCAAGCGGCCTTTGACCGGCTGCTACGTCATGGCTTGGATCAAGGCATACGGTTCATTGACATGGCGGATCTGTATGGCACTCACCCTTTTGTCAAAGATACGATCAAGAACCTCCCCCGCGACAAGTACGTTCTGCTCAGCAAAATCTGGGTCCGAAAGGAAAGCTGGGTCGCTCCCTCAGGCGGCGCGGTCGCCGAAGTGGACCGCTTCCGCAAGGAGTTGGGAACCGATGTCTTGGATATCTGCCTGATTCACTGCGCGACGGATTCCAAGTGGACCGAGACCTACGAAAAAGTGCGCGATGAACTGTCGGCAATGAAACAGAAAGGCGCGGTTCGGGCCGTCGGCGTTTCCTGTCATGATTTTGGAGCACTCAAGGTTGCCGCCACCCATCCCTGGATTGATGTCATCTTCGCTCGGATCAACCACAAGGGGGGGCCTGACTATTCGATGGATGGAACGGTGGAAGAAGTCAGCGAGGTGCTGAAAACTGCCCGCAAGAACGGTAAAGCGGTCGTGGGAATGAAGATCTTCGGGGCGGGGAAACTTGTAAAGCCCGAGGAAAAAGACGCGTCGTTGCAGTACGTGTTCAGCAACCAGCTTGTGGATGCGATCACCATTGGTATGCTAAATACGGAGCAGGTCGATGACAGCCTGGACCGGATGGCCAAAGTGCGCCCGGCCTGACCAGGCAACTTCGATTTCCGAAACACCGTGCCCCAGGCCCTGAAGGGATGTCCTCCCGGAATGGTGAACTGATGTTTTCCGATACTGAGACGTGTCGGTGTTCTATCCCTTTCGACCAGAGCAGCTTCTGCCATAGGCGTGGTGACCTCTCCCCTGCGAATGCGAATCGAAACCGATAAGGGCCGCCAATCAACATATCTATACATCACGATACGTTGATTTTTAGATTGA
Organism: uncultured Verrucomicrobiota bacterium; assembly: GCA_964411985.1. Lineage (GTDB taxonomy): Bacteria > Verrucomicrobiota > Verrucomicrobiia > Limisphaerales > J093 > CAYPNF01. Next base: position 12,980 of record CAYPNF010000034.1, on the reverse strand, counting down.
ACATCCACTCAGACCAGGTATGTTTCTCATCGTCGGTGGGACCCCGAGCCTAAGATCTCCAAGGTCCACTGAGTTAAAACTTGAATACTTTGTCTGCAAAACAACCCGTGAAAACCACTGCGGCCGATGCTCTAAGCCAGCTTCTCCAGCAACGCATCCTCATCCTGGACGGCGCGATGGGAACCATGATCCAGGCGCAGAAGCTGGACGAGGCGGCGTATCGTGGTTCGCGGTTCCAAGGCTGGGAAAAGTCCCTGCGCGGCAACAACGATCTGCTCTGCCTCACCCAACCGGCCCTCATCGAGGACATTCATCGCCAGTACCTGCTCGCGGGGGCTGACATAGTGGAGACCAACACCTTCAATTCCACCGCCATTTCGCTCGCTGACTATGGGATGGAGTCACTAGTCCACGAGGTGAACTTCGAGGCAGCCCGGATTGCGAGACGGGCCGCAGCCTCGGTAGAGGCCCAGAACCCGCAGCGCAGATGCTTTGTGGCCGGCGCATTGGGTCCCACGAGTAAGACGGCTTCCCTATCGCCCGATGTCAACAATCCCGCTTTCCGCGCGGTTCATTTCAGCCAACTCCTGGCTGGGTACCATGCCCAGACCAAGGCTCTCCTGGAAGGCGGAGTCGATCTGCTGCTGGTGGAAACCGTGTTCGACACCTTGAACTGCAAGGCAGCGCTGATCGCCATCGATCGCGCGATGGAAGAAGCCGGACGCAAAGTCCCCTTGATGCTTTCTTTCACCATCACCGACCGCAGCGGACGAACCCTCTCTGGCCAAACGGTCGAAGCGTTCTGGAATTCCGTGTCACACGCCAACCTGGTAAGCGTTGGCATCAACTGCGCGTTGGGGGCCAAACAAATGCGCCCCTATCTGGAGGAACTCTCGGGACTTGCGCCCGTCCACATCAGCTGCCATCCCAATGCAGGACTTCCGAATGCCTTCGGTGGGTTCGACGAGACCCCTGAGACCATGGCGGAGGATTTGGGAGAATTCGCGCGGAACGGTTGGCTCAATATCGTGGGCGGCTGCTGCGGGTCCACCCCGGATCACATCCATGCGATCGCCCAGGCCGTTCGCGCCTCCGCTCCGCGAACGATTCCCTCGGTGGAGCCGTACCTGAGGTTGAGCGGGCTTGAAGCCCTGACCGTCCGTCCAGAATCGAACTTCGTGAACATCGGGGAGCGCACCAATGTGGCTGGTTCACCCAAGTTCGCAAAGCTGATCCTCACTGGAAAGTACGATGAGGCCCTTCTGATCGCCCGGCAGCAGGTCGAGAATGGTGCACAGATCATTGATATCAATCTGGACGAAGGGATGCTTGATTCAGAGAAGGCGATGGTGCATTTCCTGAACCTGATCGCCTCCGAGCCTGAAATTGCCCGTGTACCAGTGATGGTCGACTCGTCCAAGTGGACCGTGCTTGAGTTCGGTCTGCAATGCCTCCAAGGCAAGGGTGTTGTCAATTCCATCAGTCTCAAGGAGGGAGAGGCCAAGTTCATTCAGCAGGCGCGACTAATAAGACAGTACGGGGCGGCCGTGGTCGTCATGGCGTTCGATGAGAAGGGCCAAGCGGACACCTACGCCCGCCGCATCGAGGTCTGCGAGCGTTGCTACCGCATCCTCACCAAGACGGTGGGTTTCCCGCCGCAGGACATCATCTTCGATCCGAACGTCCTCACGGTGGCCACGGGCATGGAGGAGCACAACAACTACGCGGTTGACTTCATCGAGGCCACACGTTGGATCAAGCAGAACCTCCCGCGGGCCAAGGTCAGTGGAGGGATCAGCAATGTTTCCTTCAGCTTCCGAGGTAACAATCCGGTGCGCGAAGCCATGCACAGTGTGTTTCTCTATCATGCGATACGCGCGGGACTGGACATGGGGATTGTCAACGCGGGCATGCTCGGGGTATACGAAGACATTCCCAAGGATCTGCTGGAACGGGTGGAGGATGTGCTGCTGAACAGGCGTTCCGATGCCACCGAGCGCTTAGTACGCTTCGCTGAAAACTACAAGGGCGAACAGAAGACAGACTCCGCCGCAGAACAAGCATGGCGCAGCCTGCCCGTCGAAGAGCGCCTATCCTACGCGCTAGTCAAAGGAATCGCGGACCACGTCGACCAGGACACAAGCGAAGCGCTGGCCAAGTACGGGACGGGGCTGGCGGTGATCGAGGGGCCTTTGATGAAAGGCATGAATGTGGTGGGAGATCTGTTCGGCAGCGGCAAGATGTTCCTTCCCCAGGTGGTCAAAAGCGCGCGTGTGATGAAGAAGTCGGTGGCGTGGCTACTACCCCATATGGAAGCCGATCGGGCGGCGAATCCCCATTCGGCGAAGCGTGGCAAAATCCTGTTGGCAACGGTCAAAGGCGATGTTCACGATATCGGCAAGAACATCGTTGGAGTGGTGCTCAGCTGCAACAACTATGAAGTTTTGGACCTCGGGGTCATGGTGCCTGCCGAGAAGATCCTGAGCACGGCAAAGGAGCAGGGCGTGGATATGATCGGCCTCAGCGGACTGATCACCCCGTCACTCGACGAGATGGTCCATGTGGCCAAGGAACTGGATCGCGAGGGGTTTGCCATCCCCCTGTTGATCGGCGGGGCCACCACCAGCGCCGCGCACACCGCTGTGAAGATCGCTCCGGTTTACAAGCATCCTGTGGTGCACGTCTTGGACGCCAGCCGAGTCGTGCCAGTCGCCAGCGCTCTGCTCAGCCAAGGGCAGAGAGAGGCGTTCGCCAATCAAACGAGGGAGACACAGCAGAAGCTCCGAACTCAGCACCAGCAAAGCGAGGTCAAGTTACTTCCGCTGGCGGAGGCCCGCACGATGGCTCCACGGGTCAACTGGGACAACTACACGCCTCCCAAACCTGAGTTTCTCGGGGTCAGGCAGGTCGCCTCATCTTCCACCCTCCAGGCAACTCGATCCAAAGTCCCCTCGCAAGTGGTGGAGTTGGAAGATCTCCTTCCCTTGATCGACTGGTCCCCGTTCTTCCACGCCTGGGAGTTGCGCGGACGTTATCCCTCCATCCTTCAACACGAGAAGTATGGGGAACAGGCAAGTAAACTATTCGCCGATGCCCAGTCGATGCTGCAGCAGATCCTCGCACAGCGTCTCCTTCCCTTGTCAGGGGCGTACGGATTTTTCCCAGCCAACCGCGTGGGGGACGACCTCGAGGTCTACAGTGATGAGAACCGCACTGAACCCCTGACCCGCCTGCACTTCCTCCGACAGCAAACCCAGAAGCCGGTGGGTAGTTCCTATCATTCTCTGGTGGATTGGGTGGCACCCAAAGCCGGGAATGCTCTGGGTGGCCGCAACATTCCGGACTATGTCGGGGCCTTCGCCGTCACCAGTGGGCACGGCCTGCGCGCCATGGTCGACCGTTTCCAGAAAGACCACGACGACTACAGTGCTATCCTGGCCGAAGCGATCGCGGATCGACTCGCGGAGGCGTTCGCCGAATGGCTGCATATGAAGGTGCGACGGGAGTGGGGATACGGCCAGTCTGAAAACCTGACGCCGGAGCAGTTGATTGACGAGCACTACCGGGGAATCCGCCCTGCTCCCGGGTATCCGGCGTGTCCAGACCACACGGAAAAGAGAATCCTCTGGCGCTTGCTGGATGTGGAGCACCTGACAGGGATTCGGCTCACGGAGAGTTGTGCCATGTGGCCCGGCAGCAGCATAAGCGGTTTCTACTTCAGCCACCCCGAATCGAAATACTTCGCCGTTGGAAAGATCGGACGAGATCAAGTGGAAGACTATCACCGGAGGAAAGGCATGACGCTGGAAGAGGTCGAGCGCTGGCTCGGACCATGGTTGGCCTGACCACCTCGAAAGTACCCCTGCCGGATCTCCACTGAGTGGATCCCTGGAAAGTCGGCCTCGCTAAAGCCGTCACTCCAGGGCTGCGCGCATCGCGTCGAACCAATTCTTACCCTCTTCGGCCGATACGGGCTCGCTGGAGCGTGAATCAGCATCCTCGACCAACTCGTCAGGAAGCTCCTTCAGGAAGGGCGAAGGGTGGCAGGGCGTTAACTGGCCGTATTTTCTGCGTGAGTTGCAGTAGCTGATGCAGAGCGTCTCCATCGCCCTGGTGATCGCCACGTAGAACAATCGTCGTTCCTCATCCAGGGTACCCTCCAACTTGGAGCGGGAATGGGGCAGAAGGCCGTCCTCCAGCCCTACAATGTAGACATGGGGAAACTCAAGTCCCTTGCAGGAATGCATGGTAATCAACGTTACCGCGTCCCGCTCCACTTCCTTCTCCTCCTCCCGGTCGTTATCCAGGGTGACCTCCTCCAAAAAGGCCTGCAACCGATCGGCAAGCTGGCCCCCCTGCGCTTCGTGGTCATCCATCGTCCCAGCCATGTCCAGAAGGTTGCGTACCCGACTTTCGGCCACTTCCCGGTCTTTCTCCGACTTGCGCAAGTCCTCCAGATACCCAGTCGCCTTCAAGAAGGTTTCGGCCCAAGCCTGAAGAGGCCGAGCCCCCAACGGCGGCTGGTGCAGTGGATGGCGGGTGCTCTCAATCAAACTGAGGAATAGCTCCAGATTCTCGCGAGTCTTCCCTGGAAGTCCGGCTTGAATGACTGGGTTCTTCATGACAGCGAAGACCGAACAGGTCCGCTCCTGGCTTGCCGCCAGCAACTTCTCCATCGTCGCGTCACTCAGACCTCGAGGGGGAACGTTGGCCACGCGCAAAAGAGACACATCGTCGTGCGGGTTCAGGAACAGCTTCAAGTAGGCGATGTAGTCGCGAACCTCGCGCCGATCAAAGAAACTCTGCCCGCCCACCAGGTGATATCGAATCCCAGCTTTCCGCAAAGCGGTTTCAATAGGGCGGGACTGAATGTTGGTTCGGAAAAGGATGGCCTGATCCCCCCATTTGATCCGCTTGGCCTGCCGCACAAACTCGATCTCTTCCACGATCGTCTGAGCCTCCACTTCCTCGTTCTCAAAACTGAACAAGGCGATCTTGTTCCCCTGCCCTTTCCGAGACCACAGCTGCTTCCCTCGCCGGCGCGTGTTGTTCCGGATCACGGCGTTGGCCGCATTCAGAATGGTGGCAGTGGACCGATAATTCTGCTCGAGCTTCACCACTTTCACCTCAGGAAAGTGCTTCTCCATATCCAGCAAGTTCGAGATCTCAGCCCCGCGCCAGCCATAGATGCTCTGGTCATCGTCTCCCACCACACAGAGGTTTCGATGCCCTTCGGTAAGCGCATGAACGAGCTGAAATTGGGCAGCGTTCGTGTCCTGGTACTCGTCCACCATGACATACTGGTACTTCGCCCGGCAGGCTTCCAGCGCTTCGGGGTGCTCCCTGAAGACTCGCAGCGTGAGCAGGATCAGATCATCAAAATCCACGGCGTTGCAGGCGCGTAACGCTGACTCGTAGCGGGCGCGCACATGCTCCGCCATGGCGCGGAGGCTCGGGTCGGCGAAGGCCACGGACTGAGCCCCCCCATTCTTGAACCGACTGACCATGGCCAAGACCGCGTGGGCGTCCGTCTTCTCCCCCTTGGCGGAAACGTGGCTCAAGATCTTCTTGATCGCGCCAATCTGTTCCGACTCATCGTAAATAACGAAATTCCGCTTGTAACCTAGTTTCTCGATGTGCTGACGCAGGATGCGCACACACAAGGAGTGAAAAGTGCAAAGCGTGGGCCGCTCAGGCTTCTCTGCGGCTTTCGCCCGGGCGGCCTTGGGTAGAAGCGTGCTTACCCTTTCCTGCATCTCCCGGGCAGCCTTGTTGGTGAATGTCACCGCCAGGATGTTGCCCGGAGGCACGCCTTTCTGCAGCAGGTAAGCGATCCGAGTCGTGATCACCTTCGTCTTGCCGGTCCCAGCACCTGCAAGAATCAGGACCGGACCGTGCGTTGTCTCCACGGCCTGACGCTGTTGCGGATTGAGCGACCCAAGGTTCACCATGCGGCGGGCGAGTCTAGGTCTCCGCTGAGGAATGACAAGCCGAACCGGACCCAACCGGAACGGCCAGGGTCGGGAGGAATCGGGCTACTCGCAATCGATGCCATCAGCCGACCCAAATCCCCACCCACCTTGAGTAAACCAGTCCATCGAAAACGACGGTCGAAGAACGGTCGTCAACATCGAAAATGGTTCTGGCTATCCCCTATTGGGCTCATCACTGCGTCGGCCACCCTCCGGAAATTGGTATCTTTTCAGTGGAGCTAATCCACAGTGTCAGGTATTCATAATGCGTTTACTACACGACATTTACACACATAAGCTGTCGCAATCGAGACGAGCAGACCATCTGCTCGTAAGTAATTGAAGTAATTGGCCTCACGCAAGATAGGTGAACTTTATAGCCAACCTATTAAAATACTTAATTTATAGATCGGATCAGCAAAAGCTAAAAAAATGTTGGGCCGCCTGTCTGCTCATGGTAGTTTTAACCCGGGCTCAGTACTCGGCGCCTCGGCCGCTGCCTCTTCGTCCGGCAGCGACTGTTTACCATAAACCGGCGCAAGGCAGCCTAGCCCGATTGAACCTGAATTGGATCGTCTGAAATTGTGAGCGCGAACAAAGTCTTATTCAATAATACCGTTCTGCGGGACGGACAGCAGTCCATGGCGGCGACCCGCATGAGCACGGAGCAGATGCTCCCGGCAGCTCCGATCCTGGACGGCATGGGTTTCCATGGTCTGGAGACGTGGGGCGGAGCCACCATCGATTCCTGCCTGAGATACCTGAACGAGAATCCATTCGAAAGGTTGCGTACCCTCAAGAAAGTGGCGCCCAAGACGCCCCACATCATGCTGCTGCGCGGACAGAACATTGTTCAATACACCAGTTTTCCCGATGACGTGGTCGAGGCGTTTGTCCGTTGCAGCGCCGCTGCCGGAATGGACATCTTCCGCGTGTTCGACGCCCTGAATGATATCCGCAACCTGCAGACCGCCATCAAAGCGGTCAAGGCCTGCGGAAAACACGCTCGTGGCGAGATCTGCTTCACCATCAGTCCGGTCCACACCATTGAGAGCTTTGTCCAACTGGGGATGGATTTGGAGAAACTGGGGTGTGATTCTCTGGGAATCAAGGACATGTCCGGCATCATCCAGCCACAGATCGCCCATCGGCTGGTGTCCGAGTTGAAACGGAAAGTGGGTCTGCCGATCACGCTTCACACGCACGACACAGCGGGACTGGGTGCTTCGAGCTACCTGGCCGCCATCGACGCCGGTATCGAGGCGGTGGAGACTTCCATCGTACCTTTCGCGAACGGAACGGCACAACCGGACACCCAGCGTATGTTGGCGATGCTGGAGGGCAATGAACGTTGTCCCAGCTTCGATACCGCCAAACTGGTTGAGCTGAGGCAATATTTCACCGGTGTCTATGCACAGTTGAACAAGTTCACCAGCCCGGCCAACGAGCGGGTCGACAGCGATATCCTGATCTACCAGGTGCCCGGAGGGATGTTGTCCAACTTCCGTACCCAACTCAAGGAACAGGGCATGTCCGAACGTTTTGACGAAGTGGTGAGGGAGATCCCAGTCGTGCGTGAGGCGCTTGGGTGGATCCCCTTGGTCACCCCCACCTCGCAGATCGTCGGGACGCAAGCCATGATGAACGTCAAGTTCGGCCGCTGGAAGGTCATCTGCCAACCCGCAATGGACATCGCCCTTGGCAAGTACGGACGCACCCCCGGCCCCATCAATCCCTCGGTGCTGGCGGAGGTGGAAAAACAGACCGGCAAGAAGACGGTTACCGAGCGACCTGCAGACCTCCTCGAGCCAGGCATGGAGAAGATCAAACAGCAATGCCTTGAGAAGGGTTTACCGGCGGACGAGGAGACAGCCGTCCTTTTCGCAATGTTCCCCCAGCAGGTTGAAGCGCTTCTCAAGCCCAAGGCCCCCGCACCGAGCCCGGCACCGGCCGCTCAAGTCCCCACTGCCACGCCAACCCCCAGGCCAGCAGCACCCGCAGTGGCAGTCCCTTCGGCCAGATCGAACGGGGCAAAAACCATGTTCCTCACCGTGAACGGCAAACGACATGAGGTCACGGTCGAGACCCTCGAAGGCTAAGCAGAGTCGCCCGTATTCCTTACCTTTATGAGCAATCCCACCCCACCAAGCCAGCCAGCAGCGCCCTACTCCGGCCGGTTGCTGGATGAATTCCCCCCAGTCCGCTATGAGGATTGGCGGAAGTTGGTCGAAGCCGAACTAAAAGGCGCTCCCTTCGACAAGCGAATGTTCACCTCCACTTACGAGGGAATCACGTTGCGACCGATCTACACGGGAGACGATTCGTCGAAGGCGGCGCACATGCACTCCTTTCCTGGTTTTGCGCCCTTCGTGCGTGGATCGAAAGCCTCCGGCTATTACGCGCAGCCATGGCTTGTGTCGCAAGAGATCGCCCAACCGGCTCCAGCCGATTTCAATGGTGAGGCTCGCGCGGCTCTCTCTCGTGGTGCCACCGCCCTGAACGTAGTCTTGGACAAGGCCACACGGAACGGGGCAGATCCCGACAGCGCCATCCCTTCGGAGGTCGGATGCGGTGGGCTCTCCATTGCCACCTTGGAAGATCTGGAAAAGGCCTTGGAGGGGATCGAACTTGAGAAGACGCCTCTTTTCGTTCGTTCCGGCGCTTCTGCCCTGCCCTTCGCCGCTCTCTTGGTGGCGCTCCTGAAGAAGAAACGGAAGACGGCCGCGAGCCTCCGAGGATGCATCGAAATGGATCCCCTTGGGATCTTGGCACACGAAGGGAAGCTCCCCCAGTCGCTGGAGGCCGCTTACGCGGAGATGGAAACCCTCACCCGCTGGGCTGCTCAGAACGCGCCTCAGCTGCAGACGATCTGTGTTCACAGCAGGCCTTGGCACGAGGCCGGAGCGAACGCGGTGCAGGAACTGGCTTACTCGTTGGCAACCGCGGTGGAGTATCTGAGGGTGCTCACCCAAAAAGGCATGGAACTGGATGTCGTTGCCCCTCGCCTGAGATTTGCCCTCACTGTCAGTTCCACCTTCTTCACGGAGATCGCCAAGCTGCGCGCTTTGCGGTTGCTCTGGTCCAGGGTCATCTCCGCCTCTGGCGGAAACGAGGCTTCCCAGAAACTCTCCCTGCACGTGCGGACCTCGCACTGGAACAAGACCACATATGATCCGCACAACAACATGCTGCGCGCGACGGTGGAGGCTTTTGCCGCAGTGCTTGGATCCTGCGACAGCCTTCAAGTGGGCGCGTTCGATGAGGTCATCGGGCACCCCGACGAACTGAGTCAGCGGGTAGCCAGGAATACACAGCTTGTGCTCCAAAAGGAGTGTTATCTAGATCACGTCATCGATCCAGCGGGCGGATCATGGTATGTCGAGAACCTGACGGCGGAGTTGGCTCAAAAAGCCTGGGCTCTTTTCCAGGAGATTGAGAAGGCAGGCGGGATGGCCGCATCCATGAAACAAGGGAACCCGCAGAAAGCCGTAGCGGCTGTGGCCGAGGAGAAGATCAAGAACGTGATGCGTCGGCGCGATTCGGTGGTGGGAATCAACCAATACGCCAACGTCAAAGAAAAGGCCCTCACCAAGGCACCCATGGACAACGCGGCGTTTCTACGTCGCCGGGTCCAACAGGTCTCGTCCCACCGCACCTCGTTGGAGGATAGAGAAAACCGCCTCGTGCTTTCGAGGCTGGAGGGCATTGTCACGCCACCCGCAGCCGGGCTGTTGGATGTTTGCGCTGATGCAGTGCTCGCGGGTGCGACGTTGGGCGAAATCACCCGGTCGATCCGCATTCGGGACGCAGCCGCCGCCACGGCCACTCCTGTGTGCATCACCCGCGCGGCTGCCGCCATTGAATCCCTACGGTCTGCCATGGACCAGCACATCTCCTCGGGCAAGAGCCGACCCAAAGTGTTTCTCTGCAACATGGGGCCGCTGGCCCAACACAAGGCGAGGGCCGATTTCAGCCGCGGCTTTTTTGCCGTAGGCGGCTACGAGGTCAGCTCCCCAAAAGGCTTTAACACACCGGAGGAAGCGGCCGAAGCCTTCGGGAAATCCAGCGCGTCCATAGCGGTCATCTGCTCGACCGACGATACTTATCCGGCACTGGTCCCCGCGCTAGCTCAGCAGCTACGAAAACAGAACGGAAACGCCTTACTCGTCCTTGCCGGGTATCCCCAAGACCAGCTGGAAGCGCACAAACAGGCGGGTATCGCGGAATTCATTCATATCCGCGCGAACGTTTACGAAGTTTTGAAGAAGTTCCACACTCAGCTGGGAATCATCCATGAATAAGCTCCCCGACTTCACGCAGATCAACCTCGACTCCACACCTGCTCCGGTCACTTTTGACCAATGGCGGGCCCGATTCGAGTCCGAGACCGGAAAATCCCTGGACGAGTGGATCTGGAAAACCCTTGAGGCTATCGAGGTCAAGCCCCTGTACACCGCGCAGGATCTCCAGGGCTGCGAGCACCTGGGAACCATGCCAGGACTGGCTCCGTTCGTGCGCGGGCCCTATGGCTCCATGTACGTCACCAAACCTTGGACCGTCCGACAATACGCGGGCTTCTCGACAGCTGAAGAAAGTAACGCTTTCTATCGGCGCAACATCGCAGCTGGACAGCAAGGTCTCTCGGTGGCGTTCGATCTTCCCACCCATCGCGGCTACGACTCCGATCATGCGCGGGCCTTCGCCGACGTAGGAAAAGCCGGGGTGGCAGTCGATTCGATTCTCGACATGAAGATCCTGTTTGACGGGATCCCCCTGGACCGCATCTCGGTTTCGATGACGATGAACGGGGCGGTGTTGCCGATTCTAGCATTCTACATCGTTGCTGCCGAGGAGCAGGGCGTCAAAATGGAGCAACTCTCCGGAACGATCCAGAATGACATCTTGAAGGAATACATGGTGCGCAACACCTATATTTACCCACCCGTTCCCTCCATGCGCATCATCGCGGACATCTTTTCTTTCACCACCCAGCACATGCCGAAGTTCAACTCGATCTCCATATCGGGTTACCATATGCAGGAGGCGGGAGCGACGGCGGATCTTGAAATGGCGTACACCCTGGCGGACGGGATCGAGTACGTACGCACGGGTATCAAGGCGGGGATCGACATTGATGCTTTTGCCCCCCGACTCTCCTTCTTCTGGGCACAAGGCAAGAACTTCTTTATGGAAGTGGCCAAAATGCGGGCCGCGCGCGCTCTTTGGGCCAAACTCATCAAACAGTTCAACCCGAAGAACCCGAAATCCATGGCCCTCCGGACCCACTCCCAGACTTCCGGATGGAGCTTGACCGAACAGGACCCCTACAACAACGTGGCCCGCACCTGCATCGAAGCCATGGCAGCGGCCCTGGGCCACACCCAGTCGCTGCATACCAATTCCCTTGATGAGGCCATCGCGCTCCCGACCGATTTCTCCGCCCGGATCGCACGCAACACGCAACTCCTGCTCCAGGAAGAAACGGGTCTCTGCAAAGTCATCGACCCGTGGGCGGGTTCCTTCTATGTCGAGGCACTGACCGATGCCATCATGCGACGCGCCTGGGCCCACATCCAGGAAGTGGAAGCCCTTGGCGGCATGGCAAAGGCGATTGAAACGGGTCTTCCCAAACTTCGCATCGAAGAAGCGGCGGCACGGCGACAGGCCCACATCGATTCCGGACGGGAATCGATCATCGGCGTCAATCTTCACCGGCTTGAAAAACAGGAACTGCTCCCCGTGCTCGAGGTCAACAACTCGGAGGTCCGCGATTCGCAGATCAAACGCCTCCAGACCCTTCGGTCCAGCCGTGACAATGCAAAGGTGGAAGCCGCGCTGACAGCTCTCACCCAGGCCGCATCCTCGGGCGAAGGCAACCTGCTCGCCCTCGCGGTCGAGGCAGCACGCCTGCGGGCTTCCTTAGGTGAGATCTCCCAAGCACTTGAAAAAGTCTACGATCGGCACAAGGCTATCATACGTTCTATGCCTGGCGTCTACCAAGCTGAGTTCGGCAAAGACCCGCAAATCCAGCAGGTCCACCAACTGACCGACGACTTTGCCAAGAAACATGGTCGTCGTCCCCGTATTCTGGTCGCCAAAATGGGGCAGGACGGCCACGACCGGGGAGCTAAGGTCGTCGCCACCGCTTACGCAGACCTCGGGTTTGACGTCGATATCGGTCCTTTATTCCAACAGCCGGAGGAAACGGCGCGGATGGCCACTGAAAACGACGTTCATGTGGTGGGTATCAGTTCCCTGGCGGGAGGCCACAAGACGTTGCTCGTGTCCCTGCGCGACGAGCTCAAGAAGCTCGGTCGAGAGGACATCATGGTCATCGTGGGAGGGGTCATCCCCGCCCAGGACTATCCTTTCCTGAAATCCAACGGCGCCGCAGCCGTCTTCGGTCCGGGAACTTTCATACCCGAGGCGGCTCGTGAAATTCTAAGCCAACTGAACCAACGGCTCGGCTAATCAAAGCCACTTCGGACAGGCTGAGGCTCCCACCGAGCCCCAGCCTACCAGTCCGCTTGCATGCAGAACGAACCGACCCATAACGGACACAGCGAGGGACCCCGGCCAGGACGGCGTTCTCATTCTCTCACTGTGGAGGACTATGTGGCGGGGATCCTGGCGGGGGATCGGGTGATGCTGGCGCGTGCCCTCACGCTGGTGGAGAGCCGTTCCTCCCGGCATGAAAACGCTTCGCAAGAGGGCCTGCACCGCATCCTCCCAAACCCTGGAAAAGCACGTCGAATCGGAATCGCCGGGGTTCCTGGGGTGTGGAAGAGCACCTCCATCGCGTCGTCCGCCAGCTCGAGCGCCAGGTGGCCACCAACGCCGGGCTCGCGCAGCGCTGCTCCCTTCAGGCGACGCAGCTCCTCGTGCTGTCGGAGATCTCGGATGCGCTCATGCGGCACGTCGACCTCGACACCGCGCTTCGCGACGTCCTCAGCGCCTGCCTCGACGCCTCGGGCAGTTCGGCGACTGCCTTGCGAAGTGCGTCGCATT
>CAYPNF010000033.1:0-97739 GCA_964411985.1 uncultured Verrucomicrobiota bacterium | reverse complement strand
GCGTCATTGGGTCGGATGTCTACAAGCGCCTCAAGTACGAAAGCGGTGTGCACCGGGTCCAGCGGGTGCCCGCAACGGAGGCCCAAGGCAGGATTCACACCAGCACCTCCACCGTCGCAGTCCTCCCGGAGGCCGAGGAAGTGGATGTGGAGGTCAAACCCGAGGAGCTCGAGATCACCTCCTGCCGGGCGTCAGGTCCCGGTGGACAAGGGGTCAACACCACCGATTCAGCAGTCCAGATTCTCCACAAACCGACCGGGATGATCGTGCGTTGCGCGGACGAGCGGTCCCAATTGAAGAACCGGGCCAAAGCGCTCAAGGTGCTCCGATCCCGTCTGCTCGACCAGCGGGTCGCCGAAGAAAACGCCAAGTACGCAGCGCAGCGCAAAGCGCAGGTCGGCACCGGCGAGCGCAACGAAAGAATCCGCACTTACAACTTCCCCCAGAATCGGGTCACCGATCACCGAATTGAGCTGACCCTGTACAATCTTCCGACGTTCATCGATGGGGATATCAACTCGATGATCGAGCCGTTGATGGCACATGATTTGGAGGAGCGCCTGGCAGCTCTGCGATAACCCTCCGGGCGGACTGTTCCTCGATTTCGTTATTCTTCCCATTTTTCATGAAGGTTCCCCACAGGAGAGTGATTCAGGGCCTGATATTCGATTGCGATGGCACTCTGGCGGATACCATGCCCATGCACTGGCAGGCGTGGCAGACTATTTCCCGGCGCCATGGATTTCATATCTCTGAACCCAAGTTCTACTCCTTAGCAGGCATCCCCTCCCGCGACATATTGAAAATGCTCAGCGTGGAACAGGGCCTCAATCTAGATCATATTGCCATCGCCAAGGAAAAGGAGTCCGAATACCTGCCCTTGATCGAACAAGTCGAACCGATTAACCAAGTCATGGAAGTCGTTCGGCAGAATGCAGGACGAATCCCCATGGCCGTCGCCTCCGGAGGCACGCGTCAAATCATTGAGGAGGTACTCAACCGTCTTGAAATCCTGCACTATTTCGCGGCGGTGGTCACCAGCGAGGATGTGAATCGCCAAAAGCCAGCCCCCGACATCTTTCTTGAGGCTGCAAAGCGGATCGGGGTGGCACCGGAACACTGCCGAGCCTACGAGGATTCTGACCTCGGGTTGGAGGCGATTCGTGCCGCGGGGATGGAAGCAGTGGATGTGCGCATCCCGGGAGCCATCGGTGACGCTCCCTTGATGCCGTCCTGATCCAAGCCTCGGGGCAGAGGCATGGCTGGACTCGAGGCTCCCGCCATCCCAGGCTCAGCCTTGGCCGATCTTCCTAGCCTTCTCCGCCGAAGCGCGAACGGCTTCCATCATGGCCGCACGGACCCCGCCCTTCTCCATCGCCAACACTCCCTCAATGGTGGTTCCCCCGGGGCTGCAGACCATATCCTTCAGCACTCCGGGATGAAGTCCTGTTTCCAGCACCATCTTGGCGCTACCCAGGACCGTTTGGGCGGCCAGGCGAATGGCCATGTCCCTTGGCAACCCCACCGCCACTCCACCGTCGCTAAGGGCTTCGATGACCTGGAAAACGTAGGCTGGACCACTCCCGCTCAGGCCCGTGACGGAATCGATCAACTGCTCCTTCACCTCATAGACGATCCCCACCGACCCGAGGAGCCGTTCGGCGGTCTTGGCATCCTCCTCGGTGGCGTACTCCCCCCGGGCAAAAGCGGAAGCGCACGCGCCGACGAGTGCCGGGGTGTTCGGCATCACACGGACCACCCGCGCCCCCTCAAAAAGTGCCTCCTCTATCTTCCTGGTTGGCACTCCCCCCACGATGGAGAGCACCAACTGTTGGTCGGTGAGGTAAGGACGCACCTGTTCCAATAAACCCACAACCGTGTCTGGCTTCACCGCAAGAATGATGGTTGCCGCCGAGGAAGCCACCTCAATGTTGGAAGCCGTAACGCGCGTCCCAGCCTCCTGCCCAAAGTGCGCTCGTGCCGCTTCGTTCGGATCACTCGCCACCACTTGACTAGCGGCGACGCAGCCCGCTCGGATAAAGCCTTTCGCGAGAGCGGATGCCATCTTCCCCGCCCCCAGGAATCCAATGGATTGGCTTGTAATCATGATTCCGACCCTAGACAGAACCGCCATGAAAAAGAAGCGAAAAGAGCTTGCCTCAGAACTAACCTGAACGGGGGAGAATCGGTGTCTAGGCCGGGATGCGTCGCGCGCGCGAAGCCCCCCACCACCCTTTGCCTTCTAAAACCGGATTCCTGACAGGCTCAAGGCCCAAGGAGCAGCCGACCGCAAGGCTTTCCTGCGCTCCTCGGTTGGATGGTCTATGCACAACAACAGCGTGGCTCCACGGATAATGCCATTTTCTGACCGAAGCCAACCCGCCAACTGATCCCAAGTGAGCGGCTGCCGCAGCAGCGAACCCACGGCCTCTTCAAACAAAGGTATTCTGGGATCCATGGCCTTGGAGTTGCCCGCCAGGTACTGACTGAGGACCTTCCGTGAGCTGCGGCAAGGAAGGTCTCCGAGGGCGATCAAAAGCTCCCGACGAACCCGGTAACTAGCCATCAGTGCGGTCCGATCCGCCGTCCGCCCAGAGACTTCCTGAACCTTTGGCTCTTTCTCGAGGGCGGCGACCAAGTCCGAGACCAGCGCCACGTCCTTGCCCATGCCAATCGCTCGCACCGCCGCTGCCCGCTCCACTCCTGCATAGGCGGGATCCACATCCAATTTGGGGGAAAGGCCCAAGACTTCCTTCAACACTTTCCGTCGAAGGGTAGTAGGAGTTCCCAACTCGCCAAGCTTCCCGCAGGACCACGCGATTTGGAGAACGTGAGCCTCACTCGCCGACAGCCGGCCATAGTGCTGATTCGTTCCTACCACCGGCCCGGTGGCCAACCTTATCAAGCTCTTTTCCTCGCCGGAGCGGATGCCATTGGCCAGGAGCCACAACCAGTGCATCGCGGTTCCTTCCTGACGAGCGTTCTCCTCTCCAGGGACGGTCCCCACCGCCACCATCTGGAAAGAGCGATGCAGCGTGCCCGGTGACAAGCGTTTTCGTTCCAGCTCCAGCATAGCAACACGAGGGTCGGCCACGAGAATCATCTGCCCCGGTGCGCTGAGCGCCTGACGCACCTCGGCTGGATTGAGATCCCTTCGCTCCTCGACAAGTTTCGCGTCCTTGTAGTTCAGGGGACGATAGCTTGGGTGGTCGCGTATCGCTGCCGAATGGGTCGAATCCACAAAGACAACGTGATCCCACAGATCGACCCCCTCCAACCATTCCGCCACCTCCGAATCCATCCCGGCCTCGTGCAGGACCAAGTGAAGCAGCATGGAACGGTCCCGGGCCATCTCTAAGAGTGCCACGAAGGTAGGAGGGGGGATGCCGACGGGCTTACCATGAATAAACCGGGCAGCCAAGGAAGACAGTTCAACGTAGGTCAGGTCACGTACCCGCCCGTATCCTTCTGTCAACCGGTCCAGCATCTCGTCCTGGAAGAGCACGTAGATCCCATCCTTGGTGCGACGAATATCCACCAGACAGCCGTCGGCCCCAAAATCAATGGCGGCGTTGTAGGCCTCCAGGCTGTTTTCAGGCAGGACGTCCGTCGCTCCGCGCAGCGCCATCACCACCGGGCCAGCACGGCGTTTGGCTACCCGTTGATGCCGCTCTGCCGCCTCCGCTGGCGCCTCAGGCTTCAGTTCCAGCGGGTACTGTCGCGCCAGACGCCGCTCCAAGGCAGATCCTGGAGCCATCAAGAGCACCACGAAAGCCCAAACAAATCCCACCCACAGCAAGGGGGTCCGGGTCGGTTGACACCAGCGAGAATCGACTGAATAGGAAGATCTCACGCGAGTCCAAAGTCTATGCAATCTGAGTTAACTCGTCGACAATTCGTTGCACGAGGCCTGTTGGCGGCCTCCGCAACGGCCTGCGGCACTCCATCCACGTTGGCTTCCGTCCTTGTATCCCCTCCGCTGCCCGAGGCCAGCGCTCAGAAGCTCCCAGCGTGGCACGGCTTCAACCTCCTGGAAAAGTTCAACGGCCGCAACGAACCGTTTCTCGAGAAAGACTTTGCGTGGATCGCGGAATGGGGGTTCAACTTCGTCCGCCTGCCCATGGATTACCGCGGCTGGATTGAGGGGGGCGATTGGACTCGTTTCCACGAACGCACCCTCCGAGAGGTGGAAAAGGCCGTCGAACTCGGAGAGAAGCACCGTATCCATGTCTGTCTGAACTTCCACCGAGCACCGGGGTACACGGTGGCGAGGCCTCCCGAAGCCAAGTCCGTTTGGAAGGACGAGGAGGCACTGCGTGTTTGCGCGCTGCATTGGGGGGAGTTTGCACGGCGCTTTGCAGGCCGCCCCAACCGTCAACTCAGTTTCAACCTGTTTAATGAACCAGGCGAGGTCTCGAGCGAAGATCATCGACGGGTGGTTCAGAGGCTCGTGCAGGAAATCCGCAAGCACGACTCGAACCGCTTGATCATCTGCGACGGCCGACGATGGGGGCGGGATGTACCCGAGGAACTTCTGGACCTGGGCGTGGCGGGGGCGACCCGGGGCTATGAGCCCTTCCAACTCACACATTACCAGGCAAACTGGGTAAATGGCTCGAGCACCTGGGTGAAGCCCGCGTACCCGGACGCCAACCGACCCGGCCCCTGGACAAAGGAAAAACTCCAACAAGAGCTGATTACGCCCTGGAAGAAGCTTCAGGAGAAAGGGATGGGCGTGGTCGTAGGCGAGTTTGGGTGCTACAGCCAATCCCCTCACCCCGACGTATTACGATGGCTGGGAGACTGCCTGGCGATTTGGAAACAGGCCGGCTGGGGGTGGGCTCTGTGGAACTTCCGGGGCACCTTCGGCATCCTGGATAGCGAACGAACCGACCTCCAGTATGAGGATTGGCGTGGACACAAATTGGATCGCGCGATGCTCGAACTGCTGCAAACATATCTCCGATGAACCGTCCTCTCTATCTTGCCTTCCGCCTTCTTCCCAGGCTGTCGCTGCTCTGCGCCCTCACGCTCCTGCCTCTGCGAGCGGCAGAGGCGCCGAGAAACCTCCATGACCCAAGGGAGGTCGAGGAGCGCACCTGTTTCCAAACCGGCTCCCGGTACAATGACCGGATCAACCTGCGATCCGACGTTGCCATCGTTTACGGCATCGATCCCGGCCTACCCGAACGGATCGAATCCTGGCGGGCCGAGGGGTATCGGATCCACGTCATGACCGGGGTCTCCTGGGGCAACTATCAGGACTACCTGTACGGGCGATTTGATGGAAAGAACCACGAAGACGAAGCTCAAACCGACCGTGCCGGCAAGAAGATCAGTCATGGCGGAGACGTCTATTACATGTGCCCTGGGGAGAATTATGGCAAGTTCCTCTGTCTCGGGGTTGACCGTGCCCTGAAGGCAGGGGCCGAAGCTATCCACCTGGAGGAGCCTGAATTCTGGGTCCGAGGGGGATACTCCGAGGGTTTCAAGCGTGAATGGAAATCCTACTACGGTGAGGAGTGGCAACCACCCCACAGTTCCGTGGACTCACAATGGCGATCCTCGAAGCTCAAGTACTTCCTCTATCGACGCGCGCTCCAGCAAGTCTTTGATCACATCCAGGAGTTCAACCGGGTCGAGGGACGGCAGGTCAAGTGCTACGTTCCCACGCATAGCCTGGTGAACTACGCGCACTGGCGAATCGTCAGCCCGGAATCGAGCCTGGCCATGCTGAAAGGCTGTGATGGTTACATCGCCCAGGTTTGGACCGGAACTTCCCGCACACCCAACGTCTACCAAGGCGTGCTCCAGGAACGAACCTTCGAGACCGCGTTCCTCGAGTACGGGGCCATGCAGAACCTGGTACGTTCCACGGGACGGCGGGTCTGGTATCTGAACGATCCGGTGGAGGATAACCCGGACCACGATTGGACGGACTACCGCACCAACTGGGAGTCAACGCTCGTGGCCTCGCTTTTCCAGCCAGACGTATGGCAGTACGAGGTGATGCCCTGGCCGGACCGCATCTTCCCGGGGCATTATCCGGCTCAGCGCGGCTCAAAGGAAAGGGTCTCGATACCGCCTGACTACGCCGCTGAAATCCATACCGTGATTAATGCGCTCAACGACATGCGGCAATCCGAAGTCACTTGGCAGAACGCCACCCCAGGCGTGGGCGTTGTGGTCAGCGATTCACTCATGTTCCAGCGTGGCGACCCGCATCCCAGTGACCCGCACATGAGTCACTTGTACGGCTTAGCTCTGCCTATGTTGAACTCCGGCATCCCCGTCACACCCGTCCAGCTCGAAAACGTTTCCCTGCCCTCGTATCTGGATAGCTTTCGCCTTTTGCTGATGACCTACCAAGGCATGAAACCCCTCTCCATCGAGGTGCACAACGGTATCGCCCGCTGGCTGAAAGACGGTGGGACCCTGGTATTCGCAGACGATGATTCCGACCCCTACAATCAGGTGCGTGAATGGTGGAACACTAATCAGATCAGTTACCCTTCGCCAAGGCAGCATCTTTTTGAAATGCTAGGCCTTCAGGCCGATACGAAGCCGGGTCGGTATGTCTTGGGACGCGGCGAACTGATCTTCGCGGCCAAGAATCCCGTGGACTTCGCCAAAGAGAAGGATGGGGCCAAGAATCTGATGGCCCTAATCCGAACTTCCAAGGCACATCGAACCTTGCCTGACCGGCCTCAAAACAGTCTGGTCCTTCGCCGTGGCCCCTATGTCATCGCTGCAGGACTCGCGGATAGCCCCGCTTCCGGCCAAAGAACGCTTGAGGGGGAATTCATCAACCTGTTTGACCCAAAACTGAGTGTGCGCCACCAGGTGGAACTGACCGGTCCCAGCCGGCTGTTCCTTCTCGATTTAAAACGCCTCCACGCGTCGCGCCTGCAAGTGGTGGCTTCCACGTGCAAGACCCTGCTGAACCCCTCCACCCGGAAGTCCGCCTTGCTGTATGTGGAAGGTGCGGATCAAGTGCCAGGAACGCTGGTTCTGCGAACGCCGGGGCGCCCGACTCAGGTCCGTCTCGAGGATGCGCCAGAGTTAACCTGGGATTGGGACGCAGAGCACAGACTCGCCCGTATCCAATTTCAAAACCGGCCTTATCGCAGGGAGTTGTCCCTTCGCTTCTGACGGCTGGTCCAATAGCCGTCCCGGGTTCATGCCTTCAGTGGGATGATCTTTTCATTCTGCTCATTTTCTTGCGTACGTTTACGAAATCCACCGTCAAAACCCGCTTGACAACTGGAAATCGCTAATCGACTGGTATAGTCACGGTAATCCCAAAACGAACTATACAGCACTCATTGTATGAATGTACCCATTAGTCTAGCAGTAGCCACTGCGTTCGTGACCGGTGCTATTGCACAACAGGTGCCCGGAGCACCCGAGGAGAACGGGCTCAACCCCAAGTCGAGCACGATCTATATCAACCGACGTACCGCGGAGATCAACAACATCAACAACGGCAACACCGAAGCATTAGGGGTGGGTATCGCCAACGGTGGAAATATTATCGTCGGCTGGGAAGATGACGGCGATGGTGTCACGGATCTCGAAGCGGTGTGGACTCCGTTCGATTCCGCAGGCACTTCCATTACTCCCGAAACCACGGCCACGAGCATTGCGCCGGACGTCGCAGGGACGATCACCACCAAGTATCTTTCCTATTTTCGGGCCAACGGCAGTGCCGTCGCCGGAGGGCACTCATGGGGACCAAAGATCAAGGCTAACCCTTTTGGCGACGGGATCGGCATGGGTGCCATCAGCTGGCAGATGGACGTGGAAGAACCCTCGCTTGCGGGTTATGACGGAAACAACCAGGGTGACTACCCTCTCGTTCAACTCCTCGATAACACCGGCAAGCCGACCAAGATCGTGGGCGGAGTGAGCGAGGCGTTTGCGGTTCGCAACGATGCCAGCATTCGCATCGGCGACTGGGATTACCTCTCCAACGGAAACATCGTCATCGCTAGCGAGAGCCGCCAGAACCAGGACTTAGTCGACGTGTTTGGAGGTGCTGATCCGTGGAGGCACGTTATCTACCGAATTGTGGATCCAGCAGGGAATGTGATCAAGGCGGAGACCCTGGCGAGTGATTCCGCAAGCCAAGCCAACAACGCTGAGATGTGGCATGGCGTGGGGGTCACCGCGAACGGATTCGCTATCCGTTTCAAATCCGGGGACGGCCCAGTCGTGGTCCGCATGTTCGACAACGCGGGCAACCCCACCAGCACCAACATCAACCTGGCGGAGTTGACTGGCAAGCCCGAGGCCGGCGGTGGCGGTAGGGGTGATGGTGCCGGCTTCCACGGAAACGGTAAAGACGCCTACGTGGCCGTCTGCAGTGCTGGCTCAGACGCCTGGGTCACCGTTCTCAACACCAACGGCACGGTTCGCTTCTCGCGGGCCGTCTCTGACGATCTCACCCTCACGGGCGTAGACCGCACGGATGCAGCCATCGACGCCGATGGGAACGTCATCGTAGTCTACAATGCCAAGTTTGATGCTGGCAATACGGGGACTCTCGTGATGGGACGCCGCTTTGACGCGACCGGAAAAGCACTCGGCAAGACCTTCTACGTAAGCGAAAAGGAACTGCCCGACGCAGCGACCCCTGCAGCGGGTGGACCGCGCGTCGCTTGGCGAGCAGGCCAAGTCGTTATCATATGGGAGAGTAAGAGTGACACCGAAACGGTAAACCCGGATACGGCGGAGGTGCTCCCCGTGGTGGCCATGCGAATCTTCTCCACGTTCACCCCTGGAACGATTGAATCGGTTGGTCTGACACGCATCGTTGCGGACACCCCGGTCATCAAGACCACCGACAACGCCTTGGGCAACTGGGAACCCTATGTCGGAGTGCTGGGCACCAGCACGTTCCTGGTGGAGTGCAACACCTTCGCCGAAGGAACGACCGACATGCAACGCTATGTCGTGGGGCTCCAGCCCGCCGCCGGGGGCGCCATGAAGCAGGTGGAAGGATTCTACACCGACAGTGGTCAACCGTTTAAGGGACAGATCAACCTCTCCCGTCAAAACGGGAATCCCGGGCGTGTTGCAGGAGATGCCCGGCCCGGAGCCACCCACTACATCGTAGGAGGGGAAGCCTCGCCTCATGCTATAGCCGATTTCCAATCGGGGAACCGCTGGAGTCTTGGTTTCGACCGGCTTGCCGACGGGCGGTATGGGACAATTCAGATCTACGACCTTAATACTTCGACTTTGGCCCCCACCCCGCTCTGCAAAGCGCAAGATTCGGCCTACGGACGAGCCACTTCAGGCACCACCGCAGGCAACCAGATGAGCCGCTTTGGCGGCGATGTGGTTGGCCTCGACAATGGTAACTTCGTCTCCGTGGTGGAGGACCGTGCCCGGGTGCTGAACCCTGATAGCGACTGCGTAGTCGCAACCATCTTCGCTCCGGATGGCTCCATCGTGAAGGAAGCCTTCATCGTGGCGAATGGCGACATTTGGGCAAACGTGGCTCCATGCAAGGGTGGATTCGCAGTGCGCGCGAAGCCCGAGGACGGATCCGCCAATCGCTCCATTTACTTCTTCGACAACGCCGGAACTCTGAAAGGTAGTGTCGACCAGGCGACCTCGGGTGCCACCTTCGACACCGGCCGCGGTGACGGTACCCGCCTCTTCGGCCACATCAACAGCCCGTATGTCTACCTGACCGGCAAGGCCGCGAACACCACCATCGTGAAAGTCGTAGCGTTTGACTCACGCGACCAGAAGTTTGTGGCGATTGGGGATGTGAGCGAAGGTGGATTCTCGGGCGATTTCGATCGCGCATCTGGCGCGGTGGATGCACTGAACCGTCTGACCGTCTCCTGGGTCGTCAAACCTGCAGGCTATGCCCAGCAGCAGGTCGCCGCACGGGTCTTGTCCTTCGACGGAACGGCCAAGAAATTCACCCCCATCACCCCCAGCTTCTTCCCGTTCATCAACACGGCAACGAACAACATTCGGAGCGTTGGGATGACTGTAGCCATGACGACCAAGCAAATCTGCGTGGCTGCCAAGGGTGAGATCAACTACGCGAATCAACCGGCCAGCGGTCCGGATTCCCCGACCGAGGTGAACTTCTTTACCGTATTCACCCACCCGAATCCAGCGGACGACCCGACCACTCCGGTGGGCGGAGGCAGCGCGCCCACCCTCAGCATCGCCCGCAGTGGAACCAGCGTGACCATCGCTTGGGACGCCTCTGCGACCGGATTCACGCTCGAATCCAAAGCCAGCCTGACCGATGCCACCTGGACCGTAGTGGGAACCCAGAATCCCACCGTGGTGACCATTGGAGCTGGCCCGCAGTTCTACCGTCTCCGCAAGTAAGACGAGTTTGATTGTGGGGGCATCGGTCATGCCGGCCCACATCGGTTTAGCACAAACCCCCGCTGCTGAAAGGCAGCGGGGGTTTTCGTTCGGGAGCGTGGGAAACCTACTTTCCACCAAGAAACACGAGAACCGGACGATCTAACAAAACATCTTTCGTGCGCTTCCTGCACCCTCGCTGTCTATATGGGCAGAAGACAACACAAATCGGGCCGCCGACCCCGATTGGCAGCCCAACCGTGGAGGCAATATGGAAGGTGCCGTAGGAACGGAGATGCTGGTTTGGAAGGACTGGCGAAGGGCTTTGGGACTCATTCTCAGCGGCAGCCTCTGTTTTCTGGCCGCCTATCAGAACACTCACTTTCGATTTCTCCTCGTCCCCTTCCTGTGGTGCGTGCTGGAACTGGCTAAGGCTCCCACGTGGAGGCAGGCGTTTTACCCGACCCTCGGCATGGGGCTGCTGATCTACAGCTACGAGGCTTCTTTCTTTTGGAACATCTTCGGCCCGGCGTCGATCGTGCTCTGGCTGATTCTCTCCTTCTGGCTTGCGTTCTTCGCGGTGCTGGCACGCCTGGCGAGCTCTCTCAAGACCCCGTTCACCAGTCTTCTCCTGCTGCCGGTCCTTTGGACGGGCTTGGAGTACTTTCGCAGCGAGGTGTACCCGCTGAAATTCTCCTGGTTCAGCCTGGGCTACTGCTGGTCAGAGGATCCATGGCAGTTGCGTTGGACCGGGGTCTACGGCATGGGCATGCTCGTGGTCAGCCTTGTCGTCCTGGGACGCATGCTCCCTGGGGCTACCAACTGGATTTCGCAAGTCGTGACCATGGTGGTGTTGGCGATCAACTCATGGATCCCAAGCCCGGCCCCCTCCAGAACCGCAAAGGCGACCGAGTCCGTCCCCATCGCCGGCCTCCAAATGGAGATGCCCATGGAAAGAGAACTTGTGGCCGCCTTGGACGACCTTCGGCGACAGCATCCGGAATCCAAACTGATCGTGCTGAGTGAGTACACCCTGGCTACGCCGCCAACGGACTCGATCCGGGCATGGTGTCAACGAAACCAAGTCTTCCTGATCCTGGGTGGAAAAGACCCGATTGGCGACGGGCCCAACGACTTCCGGAATACGGCATTTGTGGTCGGGCCAAGCGGTGAGACGGTCTTCCGGCAAGTCAAGAGTGTGCCTATCCAGTTCTTCCAGGATGGCCAGCCGGCATCGAAGCAAGACCTCTGGAATTCTCCCTGGGGGAAAATCGGCCTCCTGGTGTGCTACGACCAGAGCTACCGAAGAGTGGTGGATCGCCTCGTGAAGCAAGGGGCGCAAGCCCTGATTGTGATCTCCTTCGATGCGCAGGAGTGGGGGCAGCAGGAACACCTCCACCACCGGCGGGTAGCCAGAATCCGTGCAGGCGAGCTGCAAGTGCCCGTCTTCAGGGTTGGCAACGCCGGCTATGCCCAGCAGGTGGACCGGAACGGGGTTTGCCTCGCATCGACCTCTTGGCCGGGTACGGGAGCCCACGTTGTCGGCACGCTGAATCTGGCGAGCGCACCCAGCCTTCCCTGGGACCATTGGGTTGCGCCGGTGTCCGCTTTCATCACAGGATTCTTCGCAGCCTTCGAATGGCTCGCGTGGCTATTCCGACACCGAACCCGCCCTGCTCAAGCCTGCGCTTGAAGGTAAAGCCGCCTCTGCCCCCAGGCAGCGCGGGCCTCAAACTGGAGAAACCCATCCTTGACCTCGAATGGGACCGCGTCCCCAGCCTCCCCAGCGCTCCCTTTGGCAAAAACGAGCCTCAGCTTGGAAGGTTGCTCCAGCATCGGGATTCGCAGGGGGGATTCCCCCTCCACCCAGATCTCCATGATGGCCCCTTGCGCCACGCGACGATCGGGCGAGATAGGAGCCCAGGCAATCAAGTTCATTGGTTTCTGGGCGAATGCGTGCTCTCTGCCGTCAATCTGGATCCGTGAGCATGCGCGCCCTGCGAAACCAACCAACCGTCCTTCCAGTCCCAGGCGAAAACCGACGATTAGCTTTCCCTCGAAGTCCACCAGATGGCCCGCCACGGAGTAGCCCTTCAGCTCGAGTTGGTCGGAAGGCAACGGATTCTTTGCCAACGCGGCGGCGTCGGCTTTGTCGTCCCGATGGAATCCCCCAACCCAGCTTTCCACATGGGAGCGGTAGTGGGCGGCAATGGTGACAGTTCCATTGGGAAAACGGGTGGCGAGATACGGGGTTTGACGCGAAACAACAGAAGGGTTATCGGCTTTCTTTCCTGCTGGGTCGCTACCTGGATAGGCCCCGAGGACGCGTAGAATCTCAAACCAAGTCCTTACTTCATACCCCAAGGAAGCGGCCTGATCATCGCGGGGCCGAAAACCAAGATAGGTAGTGCTGCCACCACCTGCGGAAACTCGACTCAACCCCACCACCTGTCCGTTGGTCCGGGCCACCGCGACACTGCCCTGCGCAGGTACCACTGGATAGATCAGGTCCACCAGGAAGTCGGTCAAGATCGTCTGCGACGGGACCCCGGCCAGGGGGCCTTCGAAGGTAACCTGGCCGCCAGCGGCGATCTGACCTTCCAGACCAAATGCAAACCCCTGCACCCCGAACAGCTTCTGCCATCCTTCCACCACCAAGGCGCCAGCGAGGTCGAGGCGCGGAGGTGGCCCCGACCAGATCACGATGCCACCGCGTTGGGCAAACTCACTAAGAAAGGCCAAGAGGCCCGCGGGTGGAAGCGGTTCGAAAAGCACCACGATCGCTCGAAACCTTCTGCCCGCCATCTCCACCCACCCATTTTCTCCCACCCGCCCACGCTCCAACAGTTTTTCGGGGGTCACGTAGTTTGCATAACCGTACTGGACCATCCAGGAGCCGAACCGTTCTTCGGCTGCAACCAGCGAAATCGGATAGAGCATAAGGACATCGGTATCGCGATGTTCACTGAACTCGAGCGCCTTGAACCAGGGGGTGGCAGCTGCACCATAGGCGTCCTGTAAAGCCTGGTGCCTCTGCAGAGCCTCGTTGGGCATGCCCCAGGCGGCTGCATAGGCGTTCGGGACCCGATTCAGGATCCCTGTAGAGCAGGCCAGGGCCAACCCGTAGTAGTCCCGGTCCGACCAACCTCCCTCGGCATGGTCGTTGCCTCCCCCGGTCAGGAAATCGTTCCAGCGGAAGTAGTCACTGCAGGCTGATGCCGCCTGATGAACCGTATTAGACCAGAGGAAATTCGACGTATACTCGTACTGCCGAGGAGCAAGCGGGGAGGCACCACTCCGCCATAGGTCGATAGTGGGACTCTGCGCCCACGTGGCGTGGGCTCGGGACTCCAACTCATGTCCGTACAGTTTCTCCGCATGCTCTTTGGTCTCCACAAACAGGCCCACCACCGTCTTGTCAAGCAGGTCAAAATAGCGACGTCGCAAGAGTGCTGCCCGTTGAATGCCATCAGGGTCGGCTCCCATCACGTGCATCCCGGCCAACCGTGCTTCCAGGTCGGGATAGAAGGCGTGTTGTCCGTAGGCGAAATAGACCAGGTACTTTTCAAAATCGGCGTACTCCGCCCCGTAGAGCTCGGCGAAGCGCCGCTCCATGTTTTTCGTCAGGTAGCGACAGGTAAACTGACCCTCGTCGTGGTGGTTGAAGTAACCCCAGTCCTGTTGGATGTGCATCTCGTCGGCGTAAAGCCCGTTCAGAGGTACTCCAGCCTGATGGTACCGATCCATCAAGTCCTTGAGGAATTCCCGAGCCTTGGGGCTGAAATAGTCCAGCTCCGGGGTCTCATAGGAAACCACCAGCAGCACTCGATCCAACCCCCTGCCCTGATCCGTTGTGTCACCACGGACCGTCAACCTCCGCTGGCGGGCAGCGCGTCCCTGCCCGGTGCCTTCCTCCAGGATCAGCGGGTGGCTTAGCTCCACCATCTCCGCTGGGTTGACGTAATAGTACTGCGTATTGCCCACCCGCTGTTCACGAAATGCGAAGGCCCTGATCGCCACCCGCTTGACGGCAATGGTTCCCTTGTTGTTGGTCCAGTATTGCTGCTCCCACAATCCCAAAGAAAACCGACCCGTCTCCGGATCGCGATACCCCTCGCGGTATTGCACCCAACGGCCGCTCTCCCCCGTCTGCTTGCGATAAGCCGGCCCAATCTCCAGCGGGCTGAGCAAGCTCAACTCCAATCCGAGGCCATGCTGTTTCAGAGTCTCCCCGATACGGCGAACACGCTGAATATACTCATCCATGTCCGGAGTGAGGGCGCGCGGTTTTCCACCCTGGCCAGGCCGGTATTGGGACCAGAACTCGTCAAAGGCGAGGATGATCGTGCGCGCCCCGGCAGCCTTACTCTCCGCGCAGAGCCTGCGGAGCGTGGTGCGGTTGGGTGTCGGACTGAGGCTTAAGTCGACTTCTTTGTCCGGATCCTGCAGGTCCTCCAGCTGTTGGTCGCTTACCAGGATAATGGACGATTTGGGGAGATCGAAAGCCCAGGCTCCAGGAAAAGAAAGTAAGCGGTCCGGCCAAGCCCCGACCTCTTCCCCCAGGCAGCCATAGCGGGCTCCGGCACAGAGGATTCCTGCTTGGGCAAGTCGGCTCACGAAGTCACGTCGGTTCAGATGGAAGGGTGTCACAGGGCCAATCAGGCCTCAGCTTGTCGGCGCTTTCAAGCGGGAAGAGCTAAAACCTCTTGCTTGCCCACCGGGCGAGGAGCATGCAGAGTGTTTCTCATGATCTTCCACCGCGTCAGATCCGCTCCGTCGAGGATTCCTGGGGCCCTGCTTTTCCTCCTCCTGATTCCTGGCTTTCTCCTGATTCCCGGCGAGGCTGCCGACAACGGCGCATGGCGAGTCGGCACCCCTATTGTGACCTACTGGGCTGGCCCGGCCATGACCGACCGTACCGCAGTGCAGATGGCGGAAGGAGGCTGGAATGTAGTGTGGTGTCAGGAAAAAGAGTTGGAGGTGGCTCACAGGCATGGGCTGCGCGCCCAACTCAATGATCCCTTGCTCACCCCTCTCTCGTTGGATAACCCTGCCCGTCACGCAGAGCTCGAGGCCCTTATCCGGCGGGTCAAGCAGCATCCCGCCCTGTATTCCTACTTCATCACAGACGAACCCAACACCACCAACTTTGCCGGGCTGGGCAGACTGGTGGACTATCTTCGCGAAAAGGATCCGAGCCACCTGGCCTATATCAACCTCTTTCCCACCTACGCTTCCAACGAACAACTCGGGAACCGGGGCGACGTGGTGACCGCTTACCGGGCCCACCTCAACGACTATGTCCGGATCGTAAAGCCGGAACTAATCAGCTACGACCACTACCAGTTCTCCGTCAAGGGCGACAATGACCAGTACTTCCTGAATCTTGCGCTCATCCGAGATAAGGCGCTTTCCTCCAACCTTCCCTTCCTCAACATCGTTCAGGCTTGCACCTGGTCGCCCTCCATGCGAGTCCCCACCAGCGATGAAATGCGGTACCTGGTGTATACGACACTCGCCTACGGTGCCCAGGGGATCTCGTACTACGTGTACTGCTGGCCTGAGCATAAAGGTGGGATTGCGAACCCTGACGGCACCCCCACCGCCATCTACCCCACCCTGCAGGGCCTCAACCGTGAATTTGTCGCCATCGCCAAAGAACTTCAGCCGCTCCAGTCCCTTCGGGTCTATCACACCGGGATGGTGCCTCCCGGAGCGGCAGCTTTGCCCTCGGGAGAGCCATTGGTGTTGGACCCGCCTGCGACTCCGATCCCCTTCCGCAAACTGGAACCGGTCCAGGGCACGCTTCTTGGCTACTTCGGCCCAGCGCCCAAGATGGGCCAGCCGGAGGTGGTCACGCATGCAGTGGTGGTGAATCTGGACTACCGAACCCCAGCTCAGTTCAGTTTGCATGGGCCAAGGAAGCTGTGGATCTTTGATGCCAGTTCTGGGGTTTGGACACCTCAGCCAGGGACTCGATTCTCCCTTCAACTCCCCCCGGGAGGCGGAAAACTCCTGCGAATCCGTTGAGCCACGAGGGATCCTACTCTCCACCATCCACACTCTCCGCCTGTGCTGTCCACGGATTCTCAAGCCATCGCCAAGCCCTCTTCGTGGAGGTTCCCCACCACTTTCTGGGTCGGTAACATCACCGAACTGTTCGAGCGAGCCGCCTATTATGGAACTTTCATAGCCGCCCGCACTTATCTCATCCGTGTGGTGGGGTTGGACGACGTTCAGGCTGGAATTGTCGCCGGTTTGTTCGGGGCCTTGATCTACCTGTTCCCATTCTTCAGTGGCGCCTTATCGGACCGACTCGGCTTCCGCAATTCCCTTCTGCTTGCTTTTGGTTTGCTTACCGCAGGGTACAGCCCCCTGGGGCTGTTCAGCACACTTGCGCCCGTTTCAGCCGGATTATTCCTGATTGTCCTGGGCGGTTCCTTCGTAAAGCCGGTCATCACGGGAACCGCTTCAAAATGCTCGAGCGACGCCAACCGCGCCCGTGCCTTCAGCATCTTCTACATGATGGTGAATATCGGTTCGTTCACCGGCAAAACAATCGTGGCTCCGATCCGCATTGAGCTTGGAGTTCACCAAGTACCCTGGTTTTCCGCAGGCGCCTCTCTCATTGCTTTGGCGATCACCGCGCTCTTCTTCCGGCCGTCGGATGACGCTCCGGAACGACCTCGCGATCTGGGGGAGACATTTCGTGGGATGCTGACGGTCATGACCAACCTTCGGTTCGCGGCACTCATCCTCATCACCGCCGGTTTCTGGGCTATCCAAGGCCAACTCTACGCCTCTATGCCTGATTACGTCATCCGGATGGCTGGAGAGCGCTTCAAACCTGAGTGGTATGCCAACGTGAACCCGTTGGTCGTAGTCACGTTTGTGGTCTTGATCACGCAATGGATCCGCAACTGGCCACCGGCACGTGCCATCGCGGTCGCGATGACGCTCATTCCCTTCTCCTCGGCCATCATGGCCTGCTCGCACTGGTTCAAACAACCACTGAGCCTTTTTGGGGCCCCAATCCACCCCATCACCGCCATGATGGTGCTTGGGATCGCGGTCACGGGGCTCGCGGAGTGTTTTCTCTCTCCGAAGTACCTGGAGTTTGCTTCTCGACAAGCCCCACCCGGCCGCGAGGGGCTCTACCTGGGCTTCGCCCATCTGAACACTTTCTTTGCCTGGCTATTCGGTTTCATCTTTGCCGGATTCCTGCTCAAGGCCTTCTGCCCAGACCCGCGAACCCTCTCCCCCGCCCTTCAGGAACAGCACGCCAACTGGCTCCAGGGACTGGCCCCCATGCCCGAAGTCTACGCCCAAGCGCACTACCTCTGGTACGCCTTCGCAGCCGTCGGGGTCCTATCTCTGTTACTCATGGGGCTCTACATCGCAATGACTCGGCCCAAAACGAGTGACGCTTCCTGAGACCCAGGGTCTACCTCCGGCTCCAGCGTGACGGAACGTCCTGGCCACCAGGGTGGTTCTTTGCCAAAGAGAGGATACCCTATTCGGTCTCCAAAGCCGCGCGATAGTACCGATAGGGAATGCCTGCGGCCGAGGAATCGGTGAAATTGATCGGGAAACCGTTGGGTTCCGCTTCGCTCACGGTGGACCACGAGGCAAAATCAGATGTAGCCTGCACGGTGACCCGACTACCATCCGCTGCGATGACCGTGCCCGTCACAGTACCGTCAGGTTGCATCACCAACGAGGCAGGCTGAACCGTGGTGGGTGCAGGTAGCACGGCGAAGTAAGTCTGAGAAACCCCACCCACCGTGGTGAAGTCCCCGCCCAAGTAAAACGCGTCCACAGTCCGGTGAATGACGCGAACCAAATCATTGGGATCAGGATTCCAATTGTGTGCCTGTCCGCTCTGCAGACTCAGTCCAGCCGCACGGTTGCGGAACTCCCCTCCTGCCTGCTTGAATTCTCCTCCCAGGTAAATGGATTTCCCAGCCACAGCGAGCGTGCGCACTTGGGGACTAGTGCCACCCGGGTTCGGATTCCACGTCGTCGCTGATCCCGTGACGGTCGACAGCGCCGCCACTCGGCTGCGGGTCTGTCCCCCAATATTGGTGAACGAGCCGCCGACATAGAGGTTCGTGTCTAAGAGGGCAAGTGTGTACACAACGTTGCTCGCACCAGGATTCCAAGTCGAAGGACGACCCGTCTTCAGGCTGAGCGCCGCAATGCGGGCCCGCGGCGTGCCACCCATCGAGACGAAGTCACCGCCCGCGTAGAGGGAATCACTGTCCAGCGCCAAGGCATTCACAGACGCGGAAGTGCTTGCCGAGGCTGCCCTGACGTCAGGATCCCATTCTGCAATGGTACCAGCCTTAAAGGCCGCCAGGCTGTTCCTTGTCACTCCCCCGATATTGGTAAAGTTGCCTCCCACATAAAGAGTACCAATATCGTCCAATGCCAACGCGAACACCCCCACGCTGGAACGACCGAGGACATTAGGATCAAAACTCCCTGCCTCACCCGTCGTCGGGTGGATGGCAGCCAGTCGCTTCCGCTCAACACCGGCGATGCTCGTAAAAATCCCACCCGCATAGATCGCATTCGTACCCATCGTGAGCGCATAGACCGCCCCGTTCGGGTTCGGGGTCCAGTCCGTGGCGCGGCCGGTACTGATGTCGAAGGCGGCCAGATTGCTGCGTATCACGCCACCCATGCTGGCAAAAGTACCACCCCCCAGAACCTCGTTTCCGTCCGAAGCAATCGCCAGGACCTGCGAGGAGCCGCCCGACAGGCGGGGGTTCCAATCACTCACTTCGCCTGTGACGGGATCAACGGACGCGAGCTGCGTTCGCGATTGTCCACCCACGGAGGTGAATGCACCACCAACCCACATGTTTGTTCCCAAGACCAACATCGAGTAGACACTGGCGGAGGGTGCTGGGTTCCAGGCCGTCGCCACGCCGCTGGATGGGTCCAGGGCTGCCAAACCCATCCGCGAGTCGCTTCCGATGCTGGTGAACTGACCTGCTACGTAGACCGTACCATCCAACACCGCCAGGGCATTCACGGCTCCATTCGCCTCCGGTATCCATGACAGTGCCGTATTGGAAGCTGTACCCAATCCCGCGATACGGCTGCGAGGTTTGCCACCCGCCGTGGTGAAGGTTCCACCCAGATACACATTGGTCCCCGAAACGGCGATCGCGTTAACCACCCCGGCACTCGCTCCTGGATTCCAGGTCGTGGCCAATCCTGTTGCGGCCGACAATGCTGCAATCCGGCTGCGGCTCTGTCCACCGATGGAGGTGAAACTTCCCCCAACGTAAACGAGTTCACCGGCTGGCACAATACTGGCAACGAGACCCGAATTCGCACTCGGATTCCAAGCACTAGGTTGCCCTGTCTTCGCATCGAGCGCCGCAATACGGTTGCGCACGGTGCTGCCCACACGCGTAAAAGCACCACCCACAAAGACCGTACTGTCCGATGCAACGATGACCAGGTTGCTGCCATTGAGCGAAGGGTTCCAAGCCGGGTCCACTGTGTTGTCCGCAAGGATGTGGGCCAGGTTGCTTCGTACGATCCCTCCGACCGTCGAAAAGCTTCCCCCGATATACCAACCACCTTTGCCATCCCCATCGGCTGAGTACACCGGTCCGTTCACGGCAGGGAACCCGGGTTTCGCCACCCCCGTGGCGGCGCTCACCAGCCCCAAGCCACCGGTGCGAGGGCCAACATACCCGAACTTGCCCCCGATATAGACCGTGTTGGCGTTAACAGCGATGGCGTAGACTGGGCCATCCGGCCTCCAGAAATCGGTACGCGGGAGGTTCGATGGCTGCGCAAGGCCGGTTATGCGGGGCAGCCCTGCGGTGATTATCATAAGTCCCAGCCAAAAGGTTGCGGAACGGGGAGTGAGTCGTGGGGTTTTCATCACAGTACTTGGTTGCGAATCCTACATTGTTTAGGCAAGCCCGCTTGAAGACAAAGATCACAGCAAACCCACCCTTTCAGCCTCGCAAGCCACCTCACGGGCCAACCATGCCCCGGCGATCCAATCCCTGTCCCGAGTCCCCCACCTAATCCGCTTGCCCACAGCCGGAGAATAGCCAGCGTAAGCGCACGAAAAGGCGAACCTCACCCGGTGTGATCCTCGCCTCCATTATGGGAAATTGTTGAATTAGTATAGCATCACACTCGAGCATGTTGCAAGTCGAACCAGAACAGACCACTTGTTCGTCTTATCCAGCCATTAGCTTTCCTGTACATCTTAAGAGAATCTTCGGTAATGCTTGGGACCAGAAGGCATCTTTGACTGAGCGGAGCCAGACTGCTACTACTCTACCTCATGAAACCCGCTCAAGCCCAAGATCACAAGCGCTTGTCCACCAACCGCCGGGAATTCCTGAAGCAGGTCGCCACGGCGGCCGTTTCTGTTCCATGGGCAACGCACTCACTCGGGGCGGCAACCACTGTCGACCTCCCCACGGCACAGATCCAGAACGACTTCCTCGCCGCAGCCTTCGATATGAGCACCGGGCGCCTGCAATGCTGGCGCAGGAACGGTGGGCCCCTGCTAACCGGAGCTGTTGCTCGTGCCACACTGCTTGGCAAGAGACGGACCACAAATGACACGTCGTACCAGCACGTGCTGGATTCCACTCCAATCCATGACTCGCTTGGACTCGGTCGACTGCTTCTGCTGCGCAGTACTGATGCTCAGAGCCGCCTCAATTTCGGCACGAAGCTAACTCTCTACGAGGGGCGGCCGTCTGTCCTGATCGAAGTGGAATGCCAAAACGTCTCTGCTCAACCGATCGTGCTCGAGGCGCTGGAACCGATTTGCGCAAAGGCCGAGACCGAAGGCGCATTGTGGTGGACAGGGGTGACGAAAGTGCTCACCAACGGTCCGATGTACTATGACCCGGGAAAAGTGACTGAACTGCCCTCTGGCGCCGCGGAGTCGCTGCGGAGTTGGTGGAACATCGGGTTCTTCCGAGGCTACGAACAGGAGGGACTGGTGTGCGGTTACGTGGACAACCAAACCGCGCTGGGCCAGGTACTGGTTAGCCGGGAGGAGGCGGTTGGCGCGATTGGATTAGTCGCCGAATCCATCCTGGCGAAAGGGTTCGAATTGCCGCCGGGCCGCACGATTCGCTCCGGGCGCTTCATGCTCCATATCGCACCGGATCCGTACACGGCACTGGAGGGGTATGCCGACACCATGGGCCAGGCGCAGGGGGGGAGGGTTCGTTCCGTGGTCAATGGCTGGTGTAACTGGTTCACCACCTTCGAACACATCACTGAGGAGGAAGTGCTCCGCAATGCCGAGTTCGCGGCGCGCACGCTCAAGCCGTTTGGCCTCGAGTACATCCAGGTGGACGAAGGTTTCCAGCGTTGGCATGGCGATTGGGAAGGTAACACACGGTTTCCGCACGGCATGAAGTGGTTGGCCAAGCGCATTCGCGCGCTCGGGCTCAAGCCCGGAATCTGGCTCGCTCCGTATGTCATCTCCGAGCCCTCGGAGGTCTTCCGCAAACACCCAGACTGGTTGCTGCGGAACCCGGACGGCAGCCTCAAGCGGGTGGGCCCCTGGCCGAGTGAAGACTCTGATTGGGCGCGCAACGAGAACCCGAAGCGCTACGGCCTGGATATCACCCATCCCGGAGCAGCCGCATGGATGGCAGACCTTTTCCACACCGTGGCTCACGACTGGGGGTACGAGATGTTCAAGATCGACTTCGTCGATTGGTCGCTGCTGGCCGCACACCGTTATCACGATCCCGCCGTGACACGGGCAGAGGCCTACCGGAAGGGATTCGAGATCATGCGCCGGGCCCTCGGACCCAACCGACATCTCCAAGACTGCGGCCCGGGACCTGTCACTGTCGGCCTGCTCGATAGCATGCGGATTGAGCTCGATCAGAACTACGGGTTTCGAAAACAGGCGTGGAAGCAGTACTTCACCGAATCCACCAGCAGCGCCCCAGCCGCAGCCAAACGGTACTACTTCCATAAACGCACCTGGATCAACGACGCCGACCATGCCTGTCTGAACCTGCTTTCCCTGCCCCAGGCACAAGCCGCCGCATCGCTCCTCGCCCTGACCGGCGGCAACCTCATCTCAGGAGATCGGCTGCCCGACCTGGATGCAGGTCGGCTCGAGATCTTGAAAAAGGCATTACCCTCCTATGGTGAGGCGGCTCGGCCGATCGATCTGTTCGACACGGACCGACATTCGGTTTTCGGCCTGCGGATCCGGAAGCCATTGGGTGAATGGACGGTGGTAGGGCTCTTCAACGCAAGCGAGACGGAGCGGCTCGACCGGGCTATTCCCCTGACCCGACTCGGGCTCAATCCGACAGCGACCTACCTGGCCTACGATTTCTGGGGCGAACGCCTGCATGGTGAAGTGGTCGGTGAACTGCGGGCGCGGGTTGAGCCTGCCAGCGTGACGCTTCTGGCATTACACGCAAAGCGCGCCGCTCCGCAGGTCATTTCAACCGACCGCCACATTCTGCAAGGAGCCCTGGAATTGGAGAGTGTTTCATGGAATGGGACAAACCAGACGCTGGAGGGAGTCTCACTTGGGCCGAAGGGAACCAGCCACCGCGTAACCATCTATGTCCCGGAAGCTCAGCCTTGGGTGCAAGGAGGCCCGTTCCTCTTTCGCGATTATCCAGGCTACACCCTGAAAATGATGGAGGAGCATCTGCTCCGAATTCAAGTTCGTTTCGACCAGTCGGGTCGCGTCCCCTGGAGGGTAGATTTGGGGACGCTTTTCAAAAAATAGAGAGTGCCAAAGAGCCACGGCAGGCCACACTCCATGGACGTGCGCGCCGGTGGGTCTCCGCCTTTCAGTGAGTGCCGGGATTCGAGCCAACGGATTCGTAGAACCGAGCTAACTCGAGCAGGATTGCTTCCAGCCCTTGGTAGTACTCGTTGTCCGGCACTTTTCCCCTTTTCTCGCGATGAAGCAGTACGGTGCGTTCGATCATGTCGCGGCGTGCGCGCTGTTCCGAGCTAAGACTTTGCTCGGCGGTGCTGCGCACCAGGTGCGTCTGGTGGGCAAGAAGTCCGTCGACCAGTGCTTTCTCCTGGGGCTTCTTGATGGCGCGAAGGCCCCGAAACCAATCAGCCGGCGTGCCCAAACCATCGCCGTTGTCGTCGAGAAGCGAATGTTCCGTCACCAGGCGTCCCGCGAGGCGGTAGAACTCGCTCACCTGGCGAGAGGCCGTCAGGAAAGCTTCCAGGAGCGAAACCTGGCCGTCCCGATCCAAGTCGGTTTCCGGATCCGCAATCGCGGCGGCGAGGTACTGTCCGAAACGTGTGTAGTTCTGCTCGTGCCCGCTGCGCGTGGCGGTAAGAATGATGCGGTTGGTGGCGGAGAGTTTGCTGAGGAACGGGGCGCTGCAGGAAGCGGCGGCGATCACCGTCAGCGGGCGTCGAAAAGGCTGTAACAAGGAGGCCAGATTCTCGGTGGTCAAGTCCGGGCCGCGCAGGTTGAAGCATGCCTCCTGACCATCGAAGGTTCCATGCCCGATCAATACCAACCAGAGTCCATCAAGACTCTCCTTGGGCTCCGCTGCCAGCCTTTCCTCCAAGCGCACGAGGTCGTTGGTGGGGGCGTCCCTCTGGGTTCCCACGATAGAGATGCTAGCCCCGCCCAACGCGGCGGCTTTCTCCCAAAGGGTGACTTGGCTGACGAAGTTGCTCGCGAATTCGGGCTCGCCGGGAGCACCCATGACCAGAATCACGCTGGCACGCCCCTTTGGGTCTTCCGGCCAGGCGCGCCATGACATCAGCACTGCGACGACGGCAATAAGAAGAGCAGCCCTGATTCTCATGGCACTCCTTTCCACCGCCGCAGTCCCCATTCGGCGAGCAGGCAGCTTAAGGCAAAAGCAAACATGGCCGTAGTGTGCCATACCGGGAAGGACCACGCGTCCATCACAGGGGCTTGGCGATGGGGTAACTCGCGAGCGAATTCCTCCAGTCGGTTGCCGGGAACAACTTCCCCTCCAGTCTTGGTCGCCAGACTCTCCAGCAGCGCAAGATTTGGTGACAACGTTCTGAACTCCTCGGCCGCCAGATCGGTGCTCCACCCTCCCTCGGCCCGTCCCATTTCATTGCCCGCCCCATCCGTGACAGCCGCTGTGACGCGGTAGCCTCCGGAAACACGCGGAAAGAAAGAGGCTTGATACAGTCCCGCTTCCCGCGAGGAGGCTTCCGCCTTAAAGCGAAGTACATTCGTGGCACTTCCCTCGCCCTCGATCAGAACCGGCTGGATCTCCAGGCTCACCACCGCGTCGTCCATGGGGTGAAACTTGGCATCCCTCACTCTCACCTGCAGTTGGACAGTTCCCGTGGCTTCAGTGGGCGCGGGTTCAACGGCAAGATCCACCCGGTTGGGCACATCCGCGATGAGTGAGCGGATCCACTGTCGCCAGGCCTTGTCCATGTCACGATGCGCTCCGGCGTCACGGAAGCCCCACCGCCACACATCGCCCACGGTCAGGGCCGCGCTGCGCCCCCGGCCGAACCTTTGCACTACCAGCGCAGGATAGCTATGGCCTGCGTCGTCCTTTGCCGTTGCCACTACGCTCGCCCCAGGCTTCACCTCGCGGATGCGGTTGAGCACCTGGAATGCCGACATACCCGCCAAACGACTCCGCTCATCGGCCTCGTTGTCGCGCAGTCGCGCCCACGATTGCAGCATTCCCTCCCGGGTCAAATCGAGACGCAGCGGCCCGGGTGGATTGGTGGCTTCCACACGTTCCAGGTACACGGGCAACATGTCGCCGATCGGGGTTCGCTGGTACTTGCCCTGCTGGAACGACTCCATTCCTCCTAACATCAGAAAACCTCCCCCCCGCTCCGATACGAACTTCTGCAGGAGCAACGCCTGGTCCGGTGAGAAGAAGCCAGCCTCAAGATCGTCGAGAATCACCGCGTGATAGCTGTAAAGGTCCTCCGGCTTGGAGGGAAACCCACTGCGGAGTTCGAATTCATCGCGAGTGTTCAGGCGCACGAGCACGGGTTGATCATAACGCTCGACCTCCTGCTGTCCTTGTGCGTCGAACCCACGGAACAGGGGGTTACTCGTCTCCCCCGAGCGGCCCAGGAAGTTGAATTTCGGCTCGCGGTTGGCCGCGCGAATCAAACCCACCAACTCGATCTCCTGGTCCTCCTGCAGCGCCCGGTTGAGGAACTTGAATTCCCAATTGGGCCGCCCCGCAACGTAAAGCACCCGGTACGGCCCTCGCCGCCGGTCCACCACCACGACCTGCGTATTGTTGGCCAGGGTGGCCTCTCTCGTCTTCTGCGGATCCGCCGTCCCCGTCATCTCTGCTTTCGTCCCAACGCGGATCCGATAGAAACAGAGACCAGGCTTGTCCGGGCGCAGTTGAAAACGAAAGGTCAATCGATCGTTCTCCTTGCGCGCGCTCAGCAGCTGTTCGGCGACCTTCTTGCCCAAGGGATCCAGCAACTGTGCCACGACCGTATCTCCCTGATAGCCCGTTGCCGTCACGTCGGCTTGCACTTGCACGGGGGCGTCCTCGAAGACCGCCTGGGTCACGCGCGTTTCCTGGAGGGCAATGTCCCGGATGGGTTCGGAGCCTCCAACGACCACGGGATAGATGGGCGGCAGGCCTGCCACATCGAGAGGAACGGTTCGTGCATCGGTCGCGTTGCCGTCAGTCAAGAGCACAATCCCCGCGAGGGGACGGCCGCTAAAACGTTCCTTGATGGTTCTCAAGGCCGAACCGATGCTGGACGCGCGCCCATCGAAATTCAGTTCCGTGTAGTCCTTAAGACTCTGAAGCCGGGAATCGAACGAGAAATGTCGCACTTCGAAGTTGTCCTCCAAGGAAGCCTGCCACGACTGCTGCTGCGGGTCGAGCAACTCGCGCAGGAGCTCGCCACGGCTGGCGTTCTGCCCTGGATCTTTGACCTGCAGGCTCTCGCTGTTGTCAGCTACGATGGCCAGGAGATTTGCTCCCGGGCGAGCGCGCTGCCCTAACCAGGTGGGTTCCAGCAAGCACAACCCCAAGGCCGCCATTCCCAGCGCCTTTAGGCTCGCGCAAGTCCAGCGCAAGCGACCGCCCGGCACTCGGCGATAGCCCCAGAATAGCAATAGCAGTGTGACCGCCAGCACTGCGGCGACCACCCAGAGCCAGTTCCATCGAGAGAATATGAGGATCGCAACGAGCATCACGTCAGTCGGTCACCTACAATTCGAATCCCAACCATCTCATCACTTGTCTTTTCCCAAATCCTCATAATAACGTCGCACCATCTCGGAATACCGACTGGGAACCGGATCCCGGTCGATCGGCACCAGAGCCTCCCGTGATTCGCGCCGGGCGAGTTCTTCGGCGATCCGGTTGCGCACTTCTACCAGGGGTTCGAGTACGCGCAGCCGAACTTGCGCCCAATCAGGCTTTTTCAGATCCTTGCGGAATTCCTGGCGCATCGAGCGTGCCTGCTCACGAGCCCCGGCCACTCGGTTTCGTAAATCAGGAAAGTCGATCATCTCCTCCACCTCTCGGAGGCGGTCCGACCAGGGTGAAAACTCATCCCCTGTAAGGGGTCCCGCCTGACGAAGCTCACCATCGTTGAGGGGCCCTCCCGAGTCGGCCCCATAGTTGCCGCCCACCTCTCGTCCTTGTCGGTTACCGCCTGTGGGAGCGCTTCTCCCGGTACCAGAGGCAGTTCGTTCAGCCTCGCCCTGACGGTCGAGCTCGCCTGGGCGGGCACCCGGTTCCCCCCTCCCCTGGCCTTGCCCGCTGCGGGCTGCCTGCTGAGAACCAGGTTGGTCACCTGCCTGGCCCGGCGTGTCTCCTTGTCGTGATTGTGCGTCATTGGATTGTCTGCCTGCGGCTGCGTTGTTGGTGCCAGTCCTTCCTTGGTCATGGGCCGACGCTTCGGATTCCGACCCTGTGCGCGACGCCGGGCTGGACGCGTTGCCGGGTTCAGACCGGGCCATCTCACGCTGCAAATCCTGACTAACACGATCGAGTTCCTGCCTGGCCTGACGCAGCGCCTCAGTGTCGTCGCCGAGCACGCTCTCGGCTGCCCTCTCCACTCCTGTCTTGAGCTCGTCAAAACCAGCGCGGGCGCGTTGGCCGATCTGACGTGCCTGGGGGATGGCGCTCTGGCGCACCATCTCTTCGGCTGCGTCCAGCAGTTTGGCGCCGTCCGGCTGGCTAGAGTCCTGCAGACGGTCGTAGAGGTTCCGGGTCATCAGGCCTCGGCGGAGTAGTTCTTCTTGGGACTCCTTCACGCCACCCGCGGTCCGCTGGGAAAACCTTCGCAGGGTGTCGTAGAGCTGCCGTGAAAGCAAAGGCTGGGACGTTTCGGCCTGCTGAGAAACGTCGGTGGCACGTTCCACAAGGTTCGTGAGTCGTTCCTTCTGCCGGGCAATCTGGGCGGGAACATCCCCTAGCTGATCCGAGTCTGAGAGCGTCTTCCGGCCGGTCGCTGCCTCTGTTTCCAGCTTCCGGGCAATCTCTTCTTGCTGGCTCGAGAGTTCCCGAGCCTGGTTCCGCAGTTCCCGCATCTCTTCCGTAAACTCGCTGGAGTTCTCTTTCCTCATCTCGTCGCGCAGGTCTTGCAGTTGGCGCTGTGCCCGGGTCCCTGACGCCAAGGCCTGCGAAGTCGAGCCTTGGCTCGCGGCCTCGGCGGCCCTCTGGACCTCGTTACGGGTCTGGTCCAACTGTCGGCGTTCTTCCGCCATCCTGGACTGGTTTTCGGGACGCTCCATGCGCTGACGCACCTCATCGACGTCGGCAAGCATCTGCTGCTCCTCCTCCTGAAGGCGCTTGAGTCGTCGCCGGACTTCCTCGCGCTCCTTCTCGGTTCGGGCCTCCTGAAGGGCGCTCTGGAGTTCCTTGAGTCGTTCGTTGAGATCCTGTTGGCGGCGGGCCAGCTCCTGCAGCCGGTTCATAACCTGCAATTGCTCGCGGCGTTCGGGAGTCTGCGGGGCTCGAGCTTCACTCTGGCGCTCGTAGCGGTTCTCCGACTGAGTCAACTCCATCTGTTCGAGCTGCCGCTGGTTTCCCTGCCGTCCGGCGTTCTGGCCGCGGCTTCGGCTGTTGGCCCTTGCCACCTCATGCTCACGCGCCTGCAGCCTGAGCAAGGCTTGGTAGGCGGACTGCTCTGCGACCACGGCCGGCTTCAGCAACGGCGGAGCGTTGGTTGCGGCCTCCAGCCTCTGCGCCGCAAGCTCCATCTCCTTGGTCACTGCCTCCCAAAGCCCAGCGGTGCGTGGCTCCTCAGCACGCTCCCGCATCGTCTCCGCCTGCTCCAAGGCTTGCTTCTGCGACTCCATGACCACGAGCACATCCTTGGTGTAGGTGGGAGACGCCGAGGCCCTGTGTTCGCGCTGAAGCTTCCAGGTGGCGCTGAGGATCTGTTTCTGCAGCTCCGCCAGCCGGGCGGTCTGATTGCCTTGCTGCTCGCCCTGCTCGCCCGACTCTTGTGAATCCGATTGGCTCTCGTTGGATTGCCCTTCCCGAAAGACTTCGTCGAAGGGACGGACCTCACCGAAGAACAAATCGGTGGTCGTGCGACGCGTCTCACCTTCCGGCCCCGAATCGTCGGCCCAGAGGAACCAGGAAATCAGCTGGTCAGGCTGTACCCCAAGATCCTCCAACTTGAGCCGATGCTTGAAGGTCCGTTTTTCTTTGGCAGGAATCGCCCGTCCCAGCTCAAGCAGGACGGTCTCTTCTCCCGCCACTGTGTATCCCAAACCAAAGGAGGACAGGCCAAAGTCATCCCAGGCCGTTCCCTCAAACCGGATTTCTTCAAGCGCGGAGGGCCGCAGGTCGCCGCGGGGCGCAGCCAGACGCAGTTCCGGTTGGCGGTTCGTCAACACTTCAAATACGAACTGGGTCGGCAGCTTGTTGGTGCGCCCTTCAGCATCGACCAACTGCAGTTCGTAAGTCATGCTAGACGCGAAGAGGAACTGCTTGAGGTAAGCGGTGGTTTGCGCGTTCGTCGATTGCAGGGGAAGCCGAGTGCGCTCCTGGGTCTTGGCTATCAAAGCGGCGGATGCCACTGGCTTGTTCAGCTGGAGGATCAAGTCCATCCGGCTGCCTTCCACCGCACTCAGGCGCCGGGTGTCCTCAACGCGCCGCGGTGCGAGGCCGGTGTAAGCGGGGAAGGTGAGCTCCGCGTCGGCCCTCAGAAGGCGCGGATACTCGAAGACGCTGACACGGAAACTCCGGGTTTTCTGGCCGGCGTACTCCAGATGGTAGACCAGCGGTTCCATAACCTCCGGCACACTGGAGCCGAACACGGGATCGGCAAGACTCTTGACCAACGGAATCCTGCGGCTAGCCTCGGCAGCCTCTCCCACCACCAAGTCGACCGAAGAGGGAAGAGCACCTTCGAATCGCGCCAGGACCACCAGGCTGCTCCCACGCTCCAGAGAAGTGTCGCCCGGCAGCACGGTCACACCCGCCGCCGCGCGCACTCCCGGCATGGACAGGGGCTTCGGCACGGACACAGGCAAAGCCCACAGGACCCAAGCCAGCAGTGCCAGGGACATTCCGTGGCCAACGTGCCCCAAGCCAACCTGCCAGCCCGGCACTGCCTGCGCCCACTCGTGTGTATGGCCGTGCAATACCGCCTCTTGCACGAGCCGCTTCTCCAAGTAGTGAGGGTTCCCCGACTCCTTGCCCGGCAGCTGCGCTGCTGTCAGGAGGAGTCCCTTCAATTCGGGATAGCGCTCTTCGACCCGCCGTGCTGCCCATCGCCAATCGGTTCGGTTCAGAAAGAGGCTCCGGACCGCGACCGTCACGGCTACCGCGCTGACCAGGCAGATCCCCCAGAAGGCGTAGGGAAGGATTGGGAGCCCCCACCGGTGAAGTGCCATGAGCACCGCGCCGCTGAGTGCACCTAGCACCCAACATGCCGCCAATCGCCAGCTAAGCTGCAGCTGCATGCGGCGCCGAACCACAGGGCGAAGCGACCGGGCGAGTGCTGGATCGATCATGAGGGTACCTCCCCCGCTACGGCCAGATGTCGCGTGGCGCGTCCAGCCAGCCAGGTTTCAAACAGGAGCGCCGCCACGGTGGCCACAAGGAACCAACGCCAGAGCCTTTGACGTTCCTCCTGTTCCGCATTCTGTAGTTGCCTCGTGACTCTGGTTTCCCTCGCCGCTTCGGCCAAGCGAGCGACAACTGGCACCCCTATCTGCTCCAGTTGCTCCACCGCAAGAGGCGCGGTCCGACTCTCGGCCGGGTCCAGGTTCACCGCAAACTGCCTCGAGTTCTCCCCCAGGGTTACCCGATAGATCCCCGGCAGGCCACTCTGGGTAAAGTGGGTGGCGCCGGACTCCATCGTCACCGTGGAACCATCGGGACGCAGCACCGTCAGCGCCCCGCCTGCGGCGACTAGCTCAGTAGGAAGCGGGATCGACTCGCCCACTGGGTAACTGACCTCCGGGCGCCCCCCCCGCGCCCCCAATTCGAGGACGGAGTGGAGTAGCGGCACGAACTTGGAGGAGAGAGCGAGTTGACTGTCGAAGGGCTGCCAACCCGACATAAGGACCAGCGCGCGGCCTTTGCCAACCGGAAGCTCGATCAAGGCTGGGTCTTCGGTGTCGAATTTCGCCAGCACTCGTGCTCCCGGCAGAGCCGCGGGGTCCAGACGCCGGTACTTCCAGAAATGGATCCCGGTGAAATCGTTGAACCTGGGATCTGCGAATGGGGTAAAGAGCGGGTGACGCAGGTCCACTTCTGAGAGCATAGCGTAACTGCTGACCAGGGCTTCCTCCAAGGAGAGTGCTTCGCGCCCGACGAACCGGGCGAGTGTGGCTGACATCGCGGGTGTTCGGCATACACAC
Source organism: uncultured Verrucomicrobiota bacterium (assembly GCA_964411985.1). Taxonomy (GTDB): domain Bacteria; phylum Verrucomicrobiota; class Verrucomicrobiia; order Limisphaerales; family J093; genus CAYPNF01. Next base: position 66,571 of record CAYPNF010000033.1, on the reverse strand, counting down.
AGCAGAGTCTTTCCGGTCTCCACCAGGGCCCGTATCTCGGTCAGGGCCGCATCCCCCAGAGGATCGGCCACGACGATCACATCGGCCTCGCGTGCTTCGACGGCAAGCGAGGGTGCCTCTGGTCCCCGAAGAACCAAGCGTACCGTTCGCTGCCGGGTGTTCTGCAGGGCACGCTGCAGAAAGTAGAAGGGTTCACGAGCATCCTTCTCCGCTTCACGCCCTATGTAGAGTACGCTCGACCGAGCCGCTTCCGGTGGGATAACGAAGAGGTTGTTGTCGAACTCCTCCTCGTCGCCGCGAAGCATCAGTCGCGCCGTGCCGAGTTGAGGCACAACAGGCAGGGAAACGATTCGGCTCTGGCCAGCAGGCAGCCACACTTCCTGCGCGGTTCCGGGCACTGGTTGTCCATTGGAGTCCGACCAGGCCACGCTGAACCGGTCGCGCTGCGAGTCGGCAGCGTTCACCACCCGCACTCGGACCGTCGCTGCGGCGGAGGTTTCTGTCTCCTCCGCGGTCGCCGCCAACTCCAATCCCGCATTGCTCGTCTTGAGAGGGCCCACTGGATCGAGCAGCACTTCGATGCCCCTAGGCCAGTCATGGCCCTGAAGCCCCCCAAGTCGACTGCCCTCCTTGAGATCGCTGATCAGGATGATCTGGCGTTGGCCGGGAGTCTGGGCGGTTGAATCGGCTAACATCTCCGCCGCCTGAGTCAGGGCATCATCCAAGTGCGAACTGAGCCAGCCGGGCGTTGCTGCCGCCAAAAGCCGCTCCGCCAGGGCGGCTCGGTCGCCAATGGATGTGGTCTTCCACTGGTCAAATGCCACCAGAGAGTGGAGCCGCTGATCGAAAGTCAGCACCGCTACCTGGTCCGCCGGGGCTGCTGTTCTAAAGATCTTCGCCGCCTTCTCCCGGGCTTCCCCCCACAGGTTCCCGCGCCGCATGCTGGCCCCAGCATCCACGAGGAGGACGATACGTCTGGAGGAACCGGCCGCGCCGTCGGCCGGCATCGGCCCCTTCAGGAACGGCCGGGCGAACCCTGCGGCCAGCAAACACAACACCAGGCAACGAATCGCGAGCAGCAGGAGATGCTCGAGTCGGCTCCGACGGGTCAGTCTGGGCGGAGTGGGCCGAAGGAACATCAAGGAACTGAAAACCGTGCGATCCCGAGTCGTCTGCCGGATCAGATGGAACAGCACCGGGAGCGCCACCGCCAATCCACCAATCAAGAAGAGTGGCGCGAGGAAACTCATACGGGCATCCGGTTGGCAGGGCGAAACGTTCGCCGGATTCGGCGGCTCTGTTGGGTCCGCGCCCGTAAGAAGTCAAAGAGAGCCATTTCCAACGGCTGCTCCGTGGACAGTTGGGAGTAACTGCTGCCCAGCCGTTGGCAAAGAGCGCGTACCCCGTTGCAGTGGTCTGCGAAACGCCGCAGGTATTCAGCGCGCGCGGCTCCTGGCTCTACCAGGAGCTTCTGCCCCGTTTCCGCGTCTTCGAAGAGTGCGGGTTCCCGGAATTCGAATGTAAGTTCCGCCGGATCCACAATCTGGAATACGACGATTTCGTGGCCACTTGCGCTCAGCTGGATCAGGGACCGTTCGAGCTGGTCGATGGGAGCCAGAAAATCCGTAATCAGAACCACCAACCCCCGTTTTCTGATAATTTCTGCAATACGCCGGAGGGGAGCGGCCAGATCCGTGGCCTGCCCTCCAGCCGGTCGTTCCAGGGCCACCATGAGGCGCCGCAGATGCCCGGTTCGGTGGCTGGCTGGAAGATAGTCACGCACTTGGTCATCGAAGGTGAGCAACCCAATCGCGTCGCCCTGCATGAACAGGAAATAGCCCAGAGTGGCGGCAAGGGTGGCCGCATAGTCCGCCTTCGTGTAGCCGATCGATCCATAGGCCATCGATCGGCTTTGGTCCACCAGCAGGTGGCAGCGCAGGTTGGTTTCATCTTCAAACCGCTTGATGAAGTACCGGTCGCTCCGCCCGAATACCCGCCAATCCAGGTAACGCAGATCGTCCCCCGGCGTGTATTGCCGGTATTCGGTAAACTCCACGGAAAAGCCGTGGTAAGGACTTCGATGAAGACCGCTCCAAAAACCTTCGACGACCAGGCGGGCCCGCATCTCGAGGTTGCGGATGCGCATCAGCACCCGCGGGTCGATGCGGGATCCGGCGGGCAGCGAAGGAAGCGGAGAGTCCGGGGTCATGTGCGAAGGGGCGGCTGGAGGGTATCGAGCAGGCGGCGAATCACTTCCTCCACATTTGTACCCTCGGCCTCAGCACGGTAGTTGAGCAGGATGCGGTGCCGCAACACTGGCCCGGCAAGCGCCTGAATGTCCTCCATCGCGACGTGCGCACGCCCGTTGAACAGCGCACGCACCTTCGCCCCAAGTACCAGGAATTGCCCCGCCCGAGTTCCCGCCCCCCAACTGACCCACGAGTTGATGAAATCCAGGGCCCGTCCAGGTTTCGGACGCGAGGCGGCAGCCAGTCGGACGGCGTAGCGGACCATCTCCTCGGCAATCGGGACCGTCCGCACGACGGCCTGAAAGCGCAGGACGTCCTCGCCCGTAAACAACGTGCTGATCGCCATCGGCTGGTCAGCGGTAGTTCGGGTCACCACGTCGACCTCCTCATCTTCCGGAAGGTAATCCATCACCACGTTGAACATAAACCGATCGAGTTGCGCCTCGGGTAACGGATAGGTTCCCTCCATCTCAATGGGGTTCTGGGTGGCGAGCACGAAGAAAGGCTCCTCCAAGGAGTGCCGGGTGCCCGCTGCGGTCACCTGATGTTCCTGCATTGCCTCAAGCAGCGCCGCTTGGGTCTTCGGCGGCGTACGGTTGATTTCGTCGGCCAGGATCATGTTCGCAAAGACCGGGCCGCGCACAAAGGTCATCTTCCGTCCATCGGGGGTCTCCTGCAGAATCTCCGTCCCGGTGATGTCTGCCGGCATCAAATCGGGCGTAAACTGGATCCGCTGGTATTTTAAGTGGAAGATCTGGGCGATGGACTTCACGAGCAGGGTCTTGGCCAGCCCAGGTGCACCCGTGATCAAGCAGTGGCCGCCGGCGAAGAGCGCGATCAGAATCTGGTCGATGACCTCCTTCTGACCGACGATCGCCTTGGCGAGCTCCGCTTCAATCCGAGTGCGACCCGCCAGGAGTCGCTCAACGGTTTCACGTTCCACCTCAGCGGGTAAAGACGCGGTCGAAGTAGTGTAATTTTCGGGTTCGGTGTTCATTTAGTGCGTCATCGCGTAAAAGAGGATGTTGATCCCAAGCGGGAAGGCTCGCTTCTCCGAGAATTCATGGAAATAGAAGTCATTTTCCCCCTCACGCTCCCATCCGTCGCCGTTGTCACAGTTGTGCGTCGCAATGACCATCATCCGCCCCTTGTCGTCGAAAAGGGCTCGGACGTGCATGTCGACACATTCAAAGCCATCGTGAATCTCCCAGGTCACCCCGTTTCGCTGGCTGCGGACCCCTTGTCCGACGTTCGGACTCTGCAACTTGTTCTTCGGTCCCTTGAGATCGAAAACGCAATGGAAAACAGGGTGATCCATAGGCAGTTCCGCAAAGTCGCGGTCAGGAAACACCCGCTTCATCTCGCTTTCGAAGTTATCCCATTGCACCGGCCCCCAAAAATCGTCAGCCATGAAAAATCCGCCATTCAGCAAGTACTTCCTCAAAATCGGCACTTCCGAATCCAGAAATCTGAGCCGGCCCGGCTCTGAGGCGTAGATCCAGGGGTAGTCGAAGAGTTCAGGGTCCGTCAGACTGACGACCCTTCCATCCGGGTCCACCTTGATGGACGTCACTTGCTGGATCCGAAAGGAGAGGTTCAAATCGCTATCCGGAAAGTCGGTAAAACAGTTACCCGAACTGCGAGGACCGTAAGGCGTCCTTGAATAGCGCAGCCGGGCAAAAGTGAAGGTGTCCTTCTCGAATCCGGCTTCGTTGGTCCAGTTCGGTGTGCCTGTACTGCGGGAAGGAACTTCGCGTGCCGTCCGGACCGGTGCATCCTCCCGGAGGTTTCGGTCCCCGCCCCACCAGCGCTGCGCCAGCAGCCCGCCAGCAGCCAGCGGCAGCAGGACCCAGAATAGCCGCAGTATTTTCATGGCTTAACCTCAGCGGCCTTGGAGGTCGCGTTCCCAAGAGTTTCGCTCGTCTCTTTGTTCAAATCCAGTAGCAACTGCAGTGCCGCGCGGTTTCGAGGCGTTTCTTCCAACGCCTGCAGCACATGCCGCTGGGCTGCCGCATCACCCGCCCGGTGCAGTAACTGCGCCAGCCTGTAATGCACTTCGCCCGGATTTGGCGGGTCCAACTGGAGCAGCATCCGCGAAGCTTCGATCGCCTCGGGGAGTTCTCCGCTGGCTTCTGCCGCTTTTGCCAGAAAACGATACGGAGGAGCCACCAGCGGGTTCACTGCCAAGTAACGCTGCGAGTTCTCCTTGACGGTTGCCCAATCGGCTTCCGCTGCCGACAGCTCCATCAATCGGAGGTAGGCATCCGGAGCCTCCTTGTCCAGTGCGGCAAAGCGCGTGAGCACCTGTTTTTCGGAATTCGTGTCCCCGAGAGCGCGATGAACCTGGCTCAAGAGGCGGTAAGCGCTAGCCGTGCCCGTGGATCCGGGGTACAGTTCCACCAGTTTCTCCAGCACGGGCTTGGCCTCAGCCCAGCGCTTCTCCTCCAAGTGCACTTGGGCTACCCGGGTCATCACCCAGAAATTCAAGGGTTGGGTCTTCGTCCAGATCATCCAGGCCGGATCCTCCGTGGGCGCCCCTGCAGGTTCGGGAAGCGGCTTGCTCCAAACCAGTCCTGGGGCCATCTTCGCTGCCAGGTCGCGTGCATAGACCTCAAAATCCTTCTCGAACTGGGCCATCGCCACCGTGCGACTCTCGATGGCCTGGTTGATGTCCGCACCATCCCGCAGATCCCCTAAGATGGCGGCGAGCTGCGCTAGACCGAACTTCTCGACTAAGAACTGCACCACCAGTGAAGACTCGTAGTAGGCAAACTGAAGATCCAGGTTCGACTTGGCGGAAAGAAACGCCCCGCTCAACTGCGACACCGGCGTGAGCTTGCCGTCCAGAATCAGCTCGCGGTACTGCGGCGTCATGTGCTGGCCCCATGCCGGGTTGGCTTGCTTTTCCTCGTAAACCGAGATCCCCTCGCTGAGCCAGCGAGGCATCTTGTTGCGCGTGAGTTGCAGGGTCACCACATGAGCGAACTCATGCCAGAGCACCGCCTGCCAGTTGATCGGACGCCCGCCCTGGGCTGCCGGCCCGGTCGCCGTCACCACACTCCCAAAACAGACTCCAAGATACCCCGGGTTGTCCGGCATGCCAAAGGTACGAACGGCAAAGTCTTTCTGCTCAGGAAAAATCTCAACCACGCAGGGCCGACGGATTTCGACCCCATATTTGGCGCTGATCGTGGCCCGGGCTTGGGTCAGAAGCTCCAGCGCTCGCTTTCCATAGATGATTGCCTCGTGGGCCCCCATGCGCAGCGTCAAGGCATCATTCGTGAGCGTGGTAAACTTCCCCATCGTCTCCCGAAGGGTGACCAGGTTGAATGCCGCGACGTCGTACTCGTCCTTCTCACGCACCGTCTCGGCCAAACGCCAGCCTTCCGACTCCTCGCCCAGACGGAGGAGATCCAGCGCAAGCTGCGCCGTGGCAGGGAGATAGTGTTCATCCATGAGCAGGGCGTTGCGCTGACGGACGGCACCCTCGGCAAACCGGTACTTCTGGGAGAGCTTTCGGCCGATCAGGTGGTCCACCGCCGGATTCTCATTCCAGAAGTAGAGCGCTTTCTTCCGCGCCTCCTCCGACTCCTTCGGCTCACCAGCGAGAAGCGCCAGCAAAGCACGGTAGGCCCAGGCCTCTGGATGATTCGGGTTCACCGCGGCGATCTTGTCCAGGGTCTTCCGCGCTTCTTGGTACTCCTCGGCATCGATACAATGATCCACCAGCAACACCAAGCTCTCCACATGATTGCTGTTGCGCTCCAAAGCGGCGGCCAGCGACGCCAGCATCGCGGGACGGTCACTCGGCTCATAGGCCCGTGCCAGCGCGCAGTGTAGATCGGGATCATCGGGTTGTTGCTTCAGGCCTTCCTGAAATGCCTTCGCCGCCAAACCAAAATCGTGCTTGTCCAAGGCCAAACCTCCCTTCGCCAGGTAAACCTCGCTCGACTTGGGGGACATCTTCATGGCAGTCTCGTAGACGCGATCCAATACCCGCTTGGGGTCCGCCCCGGCCAGCAGGGCTGTTTGCCCGTACACGATCAGGTCCGCCGCGTTCGCGTACAAGCTCGGCCGCGTCGTGACCAACTGGCTGATCTCGTCCGCCATCTCGACCGCCTCGCCGCGAAGCCCATTTCTCAGGAAGACCTCCCGAGCCAGCCACCGCAGGCGGATGCTCCGGGTCTCCTGGGCCAGGGCGTTGGTCATGAACGCAAGCGCCTCGGGGTAACGCCCGCGCGCCAACAGACTGCGGGCCAAAAGCAGCCGCCATTCCTCCGTGTCCTGGCTTTCCTTGAGGCCCAGGCGCGCCATCACCACACATTCGTCATACCGTCCTGCCTGCACCAGCTGGCGAGCCTCGTCCAAGGTCACTTCCGCCGACAGACATAAACCTCCCGCCACCAGCCATACCCAAGGGATGAACCAGCCCCAAAGTACCCTGGCGTGCCTGCCTAATCTTGGTGATGGCGGAGTCAAAATCACCCACCAACGTAAAGGTTCCCAGTCGGTTGCTCAAGGTCGAGTGTGAAAGTAAATGAGCCGCCGGTTGTGACGAGACGGTCGGCTTACGATCCGGTGATTCGCACGACGACCTCGTTGGCAAGGTAGTCGACTTGGGCGCGGAGGCTAGGCGGCAGGCCGGGCGCAAGAATCTCGGCAAAAGTGCCGGTCCGGGCGGCGGCGCGTGCAATGACAAAAGACTGGCCCAGCGCCGGCGTGAAGCCAGCTGTGAGTGCGATATGCAAGCGGCCGCCGAGGTTCAGGTTCCGCTGCACTTCCAGCAGACTCGAGACATCGGAAGCGAGGGTGACAAGGGTCTCGCTGGTGGGGGCGAGGCTGAGGTTCAGCGAGGAGACCTTCAGCGTGCCCGTAGGGTTGCCGACTCGTAGCGTGGCAGCGTTTTGGAGGGTGGCAGTGGAGGTGGTGGTGAGGCGCAGTTCCCCGACGCCGCCGAAACTCCCGGCTTCGAGCGAGAGTTGGCTGGTGTTGTTGATGCCAAATTGTCCGCCCTGGAGAAGAATTTGGCCGCTTGGGCCCTGTACCCACCGGGGGCTCGCGGTACTTCCCATCAAAATTGCGCCACTCGAGATAATCGCTTGGCCGTCGTTGATCACATGAACCAATAGGGTAAACCTGCCGAGGCCCGTCTTGTGGAGAGTGCCTTCATTCAGGACCTGGCCGGCGACCTGCCCCGTGGCAGGCGCGAGCGAGGTCGCGTTGTCGTTCGTGATAGATAGGGCAGCACCCGGCCGGACATGAAGTCGCCGCGAGAGTTGCCCGTCGAGGTCGACCCATGCGTTTCCAGCCAGCGAGAGTTCGCCGCCGGGAAGAAAACTGCCGCGTTTCCAGTGGAAGTCGCGGTTAACGAGGATCGCACCCGCGCCAGAAATCGTTCCGAACTCGAAAGTGACGCTCTCCAAGGTGGCGGCGGAATCGAACTGCGCCACTCCAGTACTGGCGGTCGCCACAGTAAGATCTCCAAGCTCGACAGGCTGCACAAATCGGGCGGTCCCCTCCACGCGGAAGCCGGAACTAGGGGACTGGATAGGCCGATGGAATGTGACGGAGCCTTCGTCGACGACGGTGTAGCCCTCGAGATCGTAGTTGCCGTAGACTTCAGCTGTGGCGCGGTACACGGTGGTAGACTGAAACCAGCCGAACTGCACACGACCGGTCCCGGTGACCCGAGCGCTCGGGCCGAGGGTGACGTTCCCCGAAAGGGCAACGGCGCCATTGGATTGGACGCTGAGGTCGCCGTCGCCGGTGTATCCCATGAAACGCAAGGCTCCGTCACCGACCTGCACGCGCCCACTGTTCTCAAGGGAAACGCGTTCAAAACCAACGATGTTGGTGCCTGCGGGTTTGGTGATAAGCCCGGCGTTGAGGAATCGGCCGCTCCCCGTGTTGGGTCTCTGGAGGCGGCGGGCGGCGGGTTCGATCTCGAACGTCGCATCCGGGCTGTTGACGATGAGGGCATTCGTGCTGTTGAACTGGATGTCTCCCGAGATCCAGCGCGCTTTGCCGCCGTTGATCAGCGAAGCGTTCTGCAACTGAACCGCGTAGGTGGCGACGGTGCTGCTCCGGATGTCGAGGCCGCCGAGGAAACGGAACTTGCCGCCCCCCGTGAGTACGGGGTTGTCCGAGTTGCCACCGCCTAGGACAGCGGGTCCGAGGAACGTGGCGGTGTCAGTCACCCGCAGGTCCCCGCGCTCGAAGACGAAGGCTTCCTCCGAGTGCAAGGTCCGAAGCATCGGCACGGTGGAATCAAGGGTTGTCGTGATGTCGGCGTCAGGCAGGGCAATCACGAGGTTGTCAAACGAAACCAGGGGATAGGTCCAGTTGGTGGCAATACGCCAGGGTCCACTCGCAGGAGCCACCCAGGAGTTGAAGGCGTCCCCAAGGACAAACTCAAGCGTTGCCGGGGAAACGACTGGGCCCTGGGCCGTAAGCCGATACTTGCCCTCCCCGAGGGCGGGACTGACGTCGACAAACACGAGCGCTCCGCTGGTGTCGGCACGGGCGCCTGCAGTGGTCCACGGTCGGTCATCAGCGGTGTCCCACGTGCTATCAGGGCCGGCCTCAGCAAGGGAAAAGTGGATCTGGGTGACAAGGTCAGGGGGGAAAGCAGGAGAGAAGCCCACGAACAGCGTGGGGTGGGTTTCCCCCTGCTCGCGCAGGCGGCCCTTTGGGTTGACGGCGACGAGGCGCGGGAGGGAGGAAAGCACTTCGAAATCCGAGGTCCAGGGCTCGAGCGTCGCGTTGCCTGCGGTGTCCTTGAGATTGGAGGCAAGGTTAAGGCGGTATGGGCCGTCGGGCAGCGGCGCCGAGGCAGCGGTCCAGACAAGCTGGGTTCCGATGGCTTGAATCGCCTGGGCAGGCAGGGGAAGGTCGTCGGGCGTGCCCAAAGCTCCATCTGGACCTGCGGCTTGAACACTGGCGGAACCTGGGCCGACATTGGCCAAGGGTTCGTTGAAAGTGAAGGTAATCTCGTTCAGCAGTCCGGAACCGATACGGGCACCGGGGGCGGGGAACACAGCTAAAAGACTGGGCGGGGTTGCGTCTTCAATCACGCTCACTTGCAACGGAGGCGTGAGAGAGCGGTTGCCGGCGACGTCGAAAGCCTCAGCCTGTAGGACGAGGTTCGCGCCCGCCACCGCAGGTGTGGCAAACCGGATCTCGAACGGGTAGCTCCCGTCGGTGCCGACAGGGTTGCCATTGACGCGCAGAGTCACTTGCCGGACCAGCGTATCGTCATCGGCTTCAATGTAGGCTGTGACGTGGGTGGAACGCTCCACCCTTGGGTTTGGCGAACCGAGCGCTCTGGCAAAAGCAACGGATGGGGGCGTGGTATCATTTCGGCCGCCGACCAAGTTGACCACCGCCAGCCCGCTGAGGCCGTCGGCCACATAGGCGAGGCCGCGGTCCACTGCGGCCGCGCGCGGTGCGCCTGGGGTGGCAAAGGAGCCCAGGAAACGGGTCACGTCGGAGGGGTCAGTCACATCGTAGAGGGCCGGGGCGAGCGTGCCTTCACCAGCGAAGCTCACGACAGGCACAAGCCGGCGCGGTCCGGCGAGAGCGAGACTGTGAATGGCGGCCTGGTTGACGGCAGGGGAGCCTGAGATGGCAGGCTGGAAAGGATCGGAGAGGTTGAGGATGGAGAAGCCTGTGAAATAGCCTACGTAAGCGCGGGCTCCCGCGACGAGGAGCTCCCGGCCATACTCAAGCGGGGCCTTGGTTCCAGCAATCGGTAGCGAGTGCCCCGGGCTGAGGAAGGGTCCGAGGCGCTTGAGGGTCACCAGCTCGTTGGCGGTGAGCACATAGAGAGCGGATCCCTGCACGGCAATCGCGTCGATATCAGCCCCAGGCATGTTGTAGATCTGCCGCAGCGAATCGTTGCTCAAGTCCACAACGGCGACGCCGTTGCGGATTCCAGCGTAGGCGAATTCGTGGTCCAGTGCCACCGGTTCGACTTCGCCAACCGGATTGAGGGCGCGCAGAACTGGCTTCTCCGCGTCGCGCACGTCGACGATGGCGACCCCGGAGGGGGTTCCCAACACCGCTAGATCGTTGGCGGCTGCAATGGAAATGGCTCCCCCGTTGAGAGAAAGGGATGCGGCAAGGATCGGTGAGAAGGGGTCCGTGACGTCAAGAATCTTGAGACCGGTGCCAGCGCAGGCGACGAGGGCATAGTTCCGGTTGATGGCGACATCGACCGCTCCGTCGGGAAAATAGGTCGAGCCGATCAAACCGGGATTCAAGGCAAAGCCATCGCTGGGGTTTCCGCCCGTGCGCAGTTCCGCTCCGTCGGAAACACCATCCCCGTCCGTGTCAGGGTTCTGGGACGAGGTCCCCACGATCCACTCCGCGAGGTCGGTGAGTCCGTCCGCGTCGGAGTCCAGTGGTCGAGCGCCGGACGGAGCCCAATGCGGGCAGGGCAGGATAGTGGGCTCACCGCTGAGTGCGGAGCGGAAGAAGGCAAAACCGATGCGCATGCTACGCGGGTCGAGATAGTAGAGCCCGTGGAAACTTTCAGGTGCGAGGCTCAAGTCGGGGACCGATTCAAAGGGTCGCAGAGTGCCGCGAAGGGAGAAACCGGCATCGTGGTTCACAATGAGCCAGCGGTACGGCAGGGTACCTGTCAGCGTGGAGACGCTCCGCGTGCCGCCACCCGAGGTGCCCGAGGTCGAGGAGGTGTCGGGGCAGTTCACCTGCGCCATCTGAGTGAGCGCGAGCAGGGCATTGCGGAAACCATCGATTCCAGTGCGCCATCCCGCGGCTTGGAGCGGCTGTGCCGTCTGCAGGAAAGAGCGGAGCGCATTGTCGATGGCCACGCGTTCGGCCGTGTTGGTTTTCAGCGTGCCGTTCTTGAAGCCGGAGATGCGTGCGGCAAGCGCCACCACATCGGAGGCAGATATGGATTCCGGTCGCTGGAGGGCTTGCAGGGCGGTTTGCTCTTCGGACGTGACCATCGTCCCCGCGAGACCCGTCGGGGATACGGCTTGTCTGATCTCCTCCAAGATACCCTTGTAGAGAGTCTCCTGCTGTCTGTTCGTGACTCCGAACCACACCGGGGAGCCGAGCCAGACTTGAAGCACATTACTTGAGGCCAGGGAGAAAGCTTGCTGCTCAGCGAGGGCGCTGGCCAGGAGTTCAGCCGGACTGCCGGCATCCAGAAGGTCAGGGGCCGACTGGCGTTGCAGCGCGGAACGTGCGGCCCGGCCCTGCTGATTCTGGGTGCAGTCATAGTAATTAAAGCCGTTGTCGATCAACTGCTTTCCGCCCCACCCCAGATCCAGGATGCCGCCCACCACGGGAATGCATCCAAGACCCACGCCAATGGCGTTGTCCGCCGCGATATCGCCGCAATCATCGCTGAACTGATCACCGCCAGCTGCGGTGCAGTCACGGGCCGTGCGGACTGTGTCCAACGCGAGACCGAGCGCACAGTCGATACCCCACGGCAGTTGCTGGGTTTCCATCATGAGATCCGTGGCGAGGTCGAGGGCAGAGTTCATTGCGAGCTGCTGGTCGCGTTCGCAGGGATCCTCGTTCGGATCGGGGGCGGGCGGCTCCGGGGGCGGGTTGGGCACTGGCGGGCCCGAGGCGGGAGACCCGGGAGCAACCCCGTGCCATCCCGGTTGGCGCACCCCGACGCCAGGATCGGTCTCAGCAAACTGGCCATCTGCCGTGATCGTGCAGGTGCCTTGCGGTTCCCAGCGTCCGGTATCGTGGTTAAAACTCCACAAGACCGTCTTGGCACCCGGACCAAGTTTGATGCCGGTGACAGGGTCGGGAAGGTTCGGAAACCGGGCAGGCACCGGGGTATCGAAGTTGGTCGGGCCATCGGTCTGGATGGTGATCACCACGGGCAGATTCAAGCCACTCGGGAGGGGCTCAGGAAGGCGGTCAGGCGGCACCAACGCCATGCCTACTTGGCCGCCGCGCGTGCCGTTGTCGTTGTAAAGAGCGTTCGGCGGGACACGAAGGGTGATGCCAGAAAGCGCGGGATTCGTGGCAACCACGGATTGCGGGAGAGCCACCACCGTGGGCTGGGTTGCGCTCACGGTTGTCAGCGCGTCAGACTGGATCCGAGGCAGATAGATGAGCCCAGTCCCTGCGGCTTTGTTGTTGGTGTAGCCCGGTAGAGCCTCCCAGCACTTGCCGATGTAGGGGTAGTAGGTGCCACCCGGCCATTGGCTGGCCGTGGCAGTGCGTCCGTCGATGTGGACAAAGAACCTGCCTGCAGGGGCGGGCAGAAGCCTGAAGAAGCCTGTGTCGTCGGTGACAGTCCGAAGAGTTTCCTCAGCTCCATTGACGGTGATTGTCACGCCGACAAGCGGTAGGTTCGCGCCGCCCGGCCCGGGTTCGGAGGCCAATACCCTGCCTTCAACGCCGGTCCCCGCCAGACCCACGACGCCTGCGGTGTGGAACGCGACGGAGCCCAGGCCCCCAGACTGCCCGTCGTTGTCCGCGTCCACGGCGTTGCCACTTTCGTCGCGAAGTTCGTCGCCCCGGATCGAAGCGATGACCCGCGAACCACCCGGCATGTTCTCCAAGGGAAAGATCGTCAGGGTCCGCCGGTCACTCGAGATTTCGGCACGTGAAAGAAGGCGAACCCCGTTTGCTTCGAGATACACCTCCTGTGCGGTTACCGTCTCGTCCGCGGCCAACGGAGCCGAGAGTGTGAGGATGGTCTCGCGCGTGACCGAGACACCCGTTTCGCCCTCCGCCGGAGAAACGTGAGTCACCTGTGTCCCCCGCAGGCTCGCCAGGCGATAAAAGCGCGTCGCTGTCCCGGGTTGCAACGTCACTATCCGGACGTCGCCGTTGGCCAGCGGTGCGAGACCCGTCGTGATCCACTCAGCAGGGGGTGCCAGAGTGCTGGCGGCCTGGAGCACAAAACCAGCGCCCACATTGGTCCAGGAGATCTGGACGTCTGGAGGGATCGACCGGATCGAAAGGGTGGGGAACGCTGCGTGAGCGGAGCTGGCAATGGCGAGGAGCACGAAAGCGAGGTTGGCAAGGATGCCGGCCCTCGCCGGGATAGAGGTACCCGCGAAAAGCGATTTCTTCCTGTTGCGCCGCAAGAGTCGTATCCAGATCATAATCAGCCTTATGTATCACATGATACACTCTTACAATCAAGCGGTAAGCGGCCGTCGAGCAGAAGGTCCCCGACGCACCAAATCCGCAAGGCCTCGAGCTCCGGGTGAGTACCGCGACGCACCGGGGCTTTGATCCCGCGTTTGCGTCTTGGGTAGGTGTATTGGCAAGAAGAACAGACCGGGCAACTGCCCCGGTCGGGACTGCGTTCAACTCATAGCCACCCGCCGGTGGCTTTCACATCACGTCCAACGCTGCAAGGAAGACGGCCAGCAATGGAAATGGTCACACAACTTTTGTAAGTCCTTGTCAATATGGTGCCGACGGAGGGGGTCGAACCCACACACTCTCACGAGTACCAGATTTTGAGTCTAGCGCGTCTGCCAATTCCGCCACGTCGGCCCATTTGGTGATACAGTAGTACACTGAACTCCGCCATCGCCGCAAGCACGCAATTTGGAGCCCTCCAATGACGCGGCATCACCGGACTGGATCGCCTTCTCAGGAATCGTTGGGGCGGCGGTATCGGAAACATGCCCAAGCCAAGAGGCTCAGGGATGCCAACGAGAGAAGACGTGCTGGCTCCGGTACCGCCACGATGTTCAGTCCCCAGCTGCGCACTTGGGTTTGCTCCCCACCCGCAGACAGGTCAGCGATAAACAGGGTCCATGATGCAGTGGGATCCAGGCCAAGCAGGGAGTCCAACGAGATCCGGGCAGGGGTGGCAAGGTCAAACTCGATGGGCGCCGACATGGGGTCGAGCGTTCGGCCATCTGGCTGCCACATCCCGGTCAACTGGCCGTCGGCGAAGGCGGGGCTGCAGCGGCCATAATAATGCACATCAAGGTCCGCGGCATGGCTGAAAGTGACTTTGAGGCCAGCGTCGGAATAACCGAAATCGCTGCTGGGGGAGGTCGCAGCGACACCCACCCGGTTGAGCAAGGGGACCAGGACGCCGTCATGGCTGAGGTAGGCATACAAATCGCCGTTAAATCCCCCCGTAAGGTCCAGGCTGACGCTTACCTCGGAAATGTCGCCTGGAACCACGCCCGGAAAGAGCCTGGTATCGTTCCACCCCGCAACGTTGCCATCAGGGACCCGTCCGTTGTTGAGAAACCCGCTCGTGAATGTCTCCTCGAAGATGGCGGCGTGGACAGGGGCGCAGAGGGCTAGCCAAACCAGGGGATTGAGTTTCATAACGGGAATCAATGTTGGGCCAACCGATAAAAGGCGAGACCGCTGGGGGGGGTGTCAGTGAAGGTAAACACTCCGTCCACTGGGGCCGTTATGGTCGCCACGGTCGCCCAAGCCCCGGCAAGGTCGGAGGAGAATTGTACCTCATAGGTATATCCGGGGATCCCCGCAAAGCGGATGGTGACCTCGCTGCCGATGCTGCTTACGGTTTGGGCTAACCCACCTACCTGGAGGACCTGCACTGTGACGGCGCCAGACGTGGAATCGCCCAGTCCATTGCTCGCGGTGTAGGTGAAGATGTCATCACTCTGGTTGACAGGGCGGTAGTAGACATATTTGTCATCCGCCGACAAAATGGCCCCTTGCACGCTCGCCCCGAAGTGGAGCGTCAACGGATTGTGATCCACCTCCGTCACCAGATCCGCTAGGGGGATCTTCAGGGTCATTCCTGCGGAGCGGATTCGAGTGGGACTCGAGCCGAGGATCGCCGGAGTGATCTCGAATTGGGTGCCGGACCCGATGCTGGCGATGAGCTCACTAGTTCCTAGAGCGCGGGATTCGGGGTTCGGGCCGGGTGGGGCTGAACTGGGTGGATCGGGCAACTCAAGTGGATAACGGCCGGGTGGGGTGCCGTGGGGGACTGAATAGCTGAGCGACGCCAGCTCGCCGTCTTGTATGGGCGGGTCGTTGGTGACGAAACAGGTGAGGCGAAACACTCCGCCGCCGAAGTCATCCACAAACGCCACGAGATTGGGTTGGGCGGATCCAGGACCAACGGTTGGCAGCCCCAGGGGCGGGCTGTTCGTCAAGAATATGCAGAAGGCGCTGAGATTGGCTGGCGCCCCAGAGGCCAGAATCGGGATCACCATGGTATGGCCTGGAGTCGTCGATCCCATGCCTATATGAAACTCTAACGCGCCTGCGAATTGGGGGGCTGCAAACAGAAACAGGGGCGCGAGCATTAACTGGAGCAGGTGATGTCGAAATCCTGCCCCAGACTCGTAGGAGCCCGTCTTCCTGGACCTGCCGACTTTCATCGCAGCATTACGGAACCTGGGTTTGGTGGTGTTGGCCATCGGCAATCGGTCTGGACGACGTCCCTACGGGGAGACACCCCGCCGGTAGTTTTGAATAACCTGATTCAGCTCGTTTAGGTCCACCATGCCATC
The DNA here is from genome assembly GCA_964411985.1 of uncultured Verrucomicrobiota bacterium. GTDB lineage: Bacteria > Verrucomicrobiota > Verrucomicrobiia > Limisphaerales > J093 > CAYPNF01. Next base: position 50,853 of record CAYPNF010000033.1, on the reverse strand, counting down.
GCCGTTCATGTCGCCGGCTGGAGTGGTGACGAGTGTCTGGTCTGGGCCGTAACTTGTGCCAGCCAGGCTTTCCGCTACCACTCGATAATGATACGTATGTCCCGGAGCCAAGGCACCCACAGTTATGGTCACTGGCACGTTTACGCTGGTGTACCCAGTGGTTACGGCTGAGCTGATGGCTCCATAGGCGGTGGTGAGGCCATATTGTATGTGCACGCTGGCGTCGAGACCGTTCGGGTTGACGGTTGTGCTGAGCGCAATGCTCGAGAAGAAAGTGACTGCGTCGTTGAGGACGGTTCCGGAGGCTGCCTCCACGGTGGGCGCAGAGAAGGAGGCCGCATTCCACTCGTAGGCTCCGATATCGACGTGAGCGCCGTACTTGCGTGGGTAACCGCGCTGGTCAAGGCCGGTTAATGTGTCGTCACCAGCGTCCACAGCAGGGCTGCCGTGGAGAAGGGCCCTGGTGAGCGTTGGGCCGTGATTGTCGGCAAGCGGACCTATCACTGGATTGAGAGGGCTGGCGCTGCTTCCCACAAGATCGCTTTTCACGCCGTTGGCGAAGCCAGTGCTGCCATCGGATTGTCCCAACAAGTTATGGGTTTGAGAAGTGTAGGTGCCGTAGAGATCGTTGCCCGATCCAGCAGCGCCCGCTGCACCGGGCGAGCCCGAACTGCCATTCGCGAGGATTCCACCCGCGCCACCCGCGCCTTTGCTGTTCAGGGCAGTCAGACAGTTGCGCAGACTCACAACGGCCGCGCTGGAGGTTCTGCAGATGCCCCCGCCGTTGCCACCCGCTCCACCTGCTCCACCATTGGTCGCGAAGTTGGATCCAGTGCCTCCAGCACCTCCGTCTCCTGCATCGTTATCCGCGATCGTGCAGGAGCTCAGCGCGACAGCGGTGGTGGTATAGACGGCGCCTCCGCTGCCGCCTGCACCCGCAGCGCCGCCATTGCCGCCTCCGCTGCCTGCTGCCTTACCCGGACCCCCAGCACCTCCCGCTCCTGCTACATTGGAGCTCAGGGTACAGGAAGCGAGAGTCAGGGTGCCAAGGTTGTAGATACCGCCGCCTGATCCTCCCAAGGCTCCCGCGCCGCCTGACCCTCCAAAATCGTAGCTAGTGCTCCCTGAGCCACCCCAACCGCCCGCGCCAGCCGCATTGCCGCTGAGTGTGCAGGCGGTCAGGGTCACGGAACCAAGATTGTAGATGGCTCCACCCTTTCCGCCTTCTCCTCCGTTACCGCCGGTGAAGCGGTCTGGGTAGTAGACGTAACCTCCTGCTCCCCCAGCACCTCCCGCACCCGCTTGATTGTCTGCGAGCGAGCAGGAATCGAGAGTCAAACTTCCCGCATTGTAGATACCACCACCGTCAGCCCCCGGGCTACCGCTGGTCGGTGAGATAGAAACACGCGGGTAGGTGCTGGAAACACCGTTGTTGCCCGGAGTCCCATCTGGCGCGTGGCCATCACGGAGGGTGAGGCCGGAAATGCTTACGGTTTTCCCAGCGCCGATAACAAAGATACGGCTGGCGTGATTACCGCTGACCGACAGGTTCGTCGCGCCTGGGCCAATGATGCTTAAGTTCTTGGTAATGACCATCTCTCCGCCCGTGAGGACAATCTCTCCAACAACTGCAAATTGGATCGTATCCCCGGACGCTGCGTCGATCACGACCTGCCTGAGTGAGCCGAGCCCGCCATCATTCAGGTTCTCTACGGTGAGGATGGTTGCGGAAATGGCATGCGGAGTGAGGAGCAACAGGGCAAAAGCGACCATCCAGCTGGGCAGGCAGCTCGTCTGTGGAGGCTTCATCAGAGTTTGATTCGCAATGACGTACCCTGGCATGACACCAGTCCACGGCAGGTGGTCGTCAGCATGTGCTCGCGCGCTCTTCCTTCGTATCACCCACCACATAAGAGCAGTAAATAACTCGCTGCTCGCAAAATTCAAAGAGTTTTCTCTAGTTGCGGAGGCTTTCCGCATATCAGGCAGCAGTTGGAATCAGACTCGGCGAAAAAGGTTTGAGCGCGCAAGAGGGTACTTTGCATACTGGTAGATTTGAGCATCAACCCTACCAACGACTCTCGGCCCCTACAACCACCCTCACGATTTCCAGAGATCGAGGATGCGCTGCCGCCTCCCCGAACGCTTTTGTCCGCAGATAGAAGGGAACCCGATTCGCCGTGCGCAGGATGTCGGCGTCTCCTGAGCGGTTGGGTTTGGCCCCAAAGTCCTTACAGCCTGGCTGTTCTAAGGAGAACTGCTAGGCGTCGGGGCCACAGGTCTAGGCCCCCCGGGGGGGCGGCCGGGGCGCGGCCCAACCTCCCGTGGCACAAAACCATTCGTCTTTCCTTCCAATTGCAACCTTGCCGATTGGACCCGCAGGTTGACAAATGCCTTGAGAGCAGGCCGAGGCGGTCCAAGAATAGCCGCTCAACCGGTCAGGAAGTCAACCGTCTCCAGCGGGCCAGGGACCCCTCGGCAAAGGACAAGGGGAGGTGAGGAGGCGAAAATCACGTTCTGGACTTATTTCCCTCAAAGCCCTTTCGTATTGCAACCTTGCAGAGCATGAAACCAGCAGGAACGGAACAAGCGCAAACAGCCAAGCGAAAGCGTTGGCGGAAGTGGTTGCGGCGCATACTCGTCTCGCTGGTTCTTGGGGTCGGGGTGTCCGTAGGGGCAAGCTATTGGGAACTGCATCGCTCCAACGGTAAATTGCTGACGGGCGGCCAGAAGCGAGCCTACCTGCTGCACGTGCCTAAGATACTTCCGAGCGACCGCCCAGTGCCTTTGGTCATCTGCCTCCATGGGTTCGCGGAGTGGCCTGCTCACGTGATGCGATTAAGCCATTGGAACCAGTTAGCGGACGAATTCGGCTTCCTAGTCGTGTATCCCCGCGCTAGTGGTTTTCCCTTTCGTTGGCGTTGCGGTGGCGGTTTCGGCAAACAGGAGGAACAGGCCCAGGATGTGCAGTTCATTTCCGACCTCATCGACCAGTTGAAAAAGGAACACAACATTGACGAAGCCCGCATTTATGCAAACGGGTTATCCAATGGCGGAGGCATGTCCTTCCTTTTGGCCTGCAGGTTATCGGAGCGCATCGCAGCGATTGGCGGCGTGGCCGGAGCCTATGGGCTACCGTGGACTGACTACAAGCCCAAGCGGCCAGTCCCAGCGATTATCTTCCACGGGACCGAGGATCCGATTGTCCCATTTCACCCCAGGTCGTCAGGCCGTTTCCTCATGCTTCCGGATATTCCCCAATGGGTGCTGGCGCTGGCGGAGCACAACGGTTGTCAGACCAATGCCGTTCCTTTGGCTGGGAGCGGTTCGGTAAGTGGAGTGCTGTATCCAGGCGGGACCAACCACGCTGATGTTGTCTTCTATGCCGCAACCGGGGGTGGACACACCTGGCCTGGGGGGAAACCGATGGCCGAGTTCATCGTCGGCAAGACCACGCCAGACATCGACGCCACTCGATTCATGTGGAGTTTCTTCATGGAGCATCCTCTGACCAGATAAAAGTTCGCTCGTGGAAGAAACGGGACGATATCCCCCCGCAACCGTAGCTTGGGAAACTGGCGGCAGCGACTCCGCACGGCGGCGTCAACTCTTCAGCCCCCACTCCCCACGATGTTGGGGCTTGATCCACAGCGCGGTCTGGGGCAGGCCTTTGGCTACCATCTTCTTGCCGTTCCAATCCATGCCATGCCCCAACCGGAGCGGGATGAGGCCGGCGGCGCCCACTTCCGTCACGTGCCCACCAATCTCGAACGGCGAGAAGGTCTTCCCGTTGCCGCGGCAGGCTTCCAGCCACTCCAGCATATGCCGCTCCTTGGGAGCGCGCGGCAAGGTGATGGGCACCCTCTTTGCAGCATCATGATTGGCGGCATGTTGAAAGGCTTTTTCCCCCTGCATCTTGAGGAAACATTCGTTATTCCAAAGGCCAGCCGAAATCACTCCCTTCTCACCCACCAGGAGGCATCCCGTGGACGGAATCTCGTTAAAGGTTTCAGTCATCCCGTCGGTCACCCCAGGGGGCGGCAGGACAGTCCGTTCCTTCATCCCTCCGCTATAGAAGTGGATCGTCACCGGACCGCGGTCTCCGCGTGCCGAAAAGTGAAAATGAACCACGCACTCCTTCGGGAAGCTCGCCTTAGCCAGCGGTGTGCCCGAAACCTCAATGCGAGTGGGATAGTCCAAGTCCAAAGCACGCACCGGCAGGCTGAAGGCATGGCAGCAAAAGTCCGCCAACGAACCGCCCCCAAAGTCGTACCACCCGCGCCACGCCCCCGGGTGATAGAGTCCCTGTTTGTAGGGCCGAGCCGGTGCAGGGCCAAGCCAGAAGTCCCAATTGAGACCTTCAGGGATCGGCTCGGGACTCAGCGGGATATCCATACCGCAAGGCCAGCCGTGAGGCGGGTGCCAGATGTGAACCTCGCTCACCTTCCCTAGGAGACCTGCCCGGACTAATTCCATGCTGCGGCGGAAATTCGCCGACGCACTGCCCTGGTTACCGGTTTGCGTCACCACCTTGGATTTCCTTGCCAGGTTTCCAATCTCCCGAGCCTCCCCGATGGTATGTGTCAAGGGTTTCTCGCAATAAACGTGTTTGCCGGCTTTCATCGTAGCCGCCGAAATGGCCGCATGCCAGTGGTCAGGGGTGGCGATCACCACAGCGTCCAGGGATTTCTCACGCTCCAGCATCAGCCGATAATCCTGGTATTCTTTGGCGCCGGCTACAGCACTGCCAAATGCTTTGCGTCGGACGGCGACTTGCTCCGTGCTGACGTCACACAGTGCAACGATGTGGTTCGTATCCCCGAAGAGCACCAGGTCCTGCATGAGTGCATGCATCTGGCCACCCAAACCGACACAGGCGATATTCAGCTTACCATTCGCGCTTCCAGCCCCGAAAAGGCGTCCGGGATAATACATCGGGGCCAAGGCTGCGCAGAGGGCGGTTTTAGCGGTAAGGCGTAGGAATTGCCGACGGTTGGTCTTAGGATGCGTCATAAATCGTGCTATCGGTAAGTCAAACTCATTGGGGTGCATTGTAGAGCCAAATCTTTGCGACGTGAGGCATGTCTCTGCGCGCCTTAGTCACCACGCGATCACCGTCTGGTTGATCGCCGGGGCTGTCGCCGGCCACCGCACTCGCTGACCATCCTCCAGCGACGCCTCCAGGTAATATTCCAAGGTGTTCCGTGTCTGCGCCGGCAGATGGACGCAATAGGCCTGCCGGGCCCGGCGGGCGGCCGCCACCGTTTTGAACGCAACGCCACCCAAAACCCGCCAATGAAGGCTTACGCCGGTGCACTTGGGGCCCGAAAGCACAAAGGCTCGCATTTCCTGAGGTTCGTTGCCATTCACCTGCGTGCGTTTAGCCGGGACGAAGATCCGCGGTTTCCCCCGGTAAGCGGTGTTAACAGCGGCTTCCGCCGGCAATGGCTCGCCAAGCATCTCCTGGATGGCAGCGTCGCGGGAGGAGACAAGACGATCGCGGACACCGTACTCCATGTGGGCGATAACCCCCACTTCGCCGGGCGACTTCGTGCCATTCAAGAAGGCCGCGATGGGCTCCTCATGACTGCGAGCAACAGCCAACCTCAATGGAAGCACCTGCTCGCGGATAAATCGCGTCTTTTCTCTTGGGTCTTTGACCGCATTCGCTTCGCCGATTCTTGCGGTGAGACGTTCCGCCAGAACCCAGGTTTGTGCTCGAGCACGAGTCGCCTTGATCTGGTCGATCCAGTAATCCAAGCGTTCCAGATTCCCGGTGCCTTGGATGCTGGGTCGCAATGATTCCAATCTTTGCAGCGGCGCAAAGCAGGTGGAGATTTGTTCGTCGGTAGTCTTGGAATCATAAAGGGAGTTTATCTCCGGATGCTTCCCGTCGAAGTCCTTGAGAATCCGGCCGGCTTCGGCGCCTGCGCCGCCGCCGAACATGACCCGGCCCCAGTCAGCCCAGAAAGCGTCCAGGGCGGGCGCGGTGTCTGGAATGGTCGAACCGTCATAATTCCAGCCGGCCTGGGCTAGTGCCGCGATATTGGGCGCGATCGCGGCCGTTCGCCAATGGATCGCCATCATGCCTTCACAACCATAACGGAAGGCATCCGAGGAATCGCGGAACATCCGCTCCACCCAGAGTTGAAGGTCCAAGCAGGTGCAACAAGCGGCGCCGGAGGAACCATCGTCTTCCGCCCATCCGATCGCCCACTTGGGGCGCCCGGGCATCTCGCCATATTGTTTTTCGACGGGAGCACCCCCACACTCGGGATTGATCGAAGATGCCGGCCAAACCTTGGGGGCATTCCGATGCATCCAGAGCGGATCACCGGGCACGCCCAGGCGCCAGCCGCTCGTTGCCAACGCAAAAGGTGCCTGAACAGCCTTGGCAGCTGCTTCGACCTGGGCAAGGTCACGTTCAAAGTTGGCGGTGGTAACCATCTCCCAACCGGGAACCCCCAAGACCGAGCCGATCTCCGGCGTCCAGAGCCAGTAATAGTCAACCGGCGTTTTTCGCATCAGCCGGAGGAACGTTCCCTCATACAACCGGCGAATGACGGTGGGATCATCAGGGTTCAAGCCTTGGGCCTTCAGTCGGACAACCAGCATGGGTGGAACCCCGAGCGGAATCTCTGTTCCAATACAGGTGCTGATCCCAAGGCGCCGCGCATGCTTGAATGCCTTCTGCTGGAAATCGCCGTAACGGTTGAACATCGCCACGCAAGCGTCTTCCGTCTTGGGCCAATCCAAGCAATCCAGCATGAAGTCGGGGCCATAATCGTCCTTCTCAAACAGCAGGCTGGCACCCACGGCATACTTGCTGGTCGGATAGGGAGTCACCGCCCACCCCCTTCGGGTGGTCATCACGCCAGCCTCATAAGCTCTCTTCACATTGCCCTTGGCATCCACGTCTTCCGGCAAGCCGATCCAGACGTTGGCCTCCGGCCCAGTCGATGGATTCCAACTCGGGTAAGTATGCAGGCCCAGGAAGTTCATCCTCAGCTTCACCATCTGCGAGAGGACATGTTGGTAGTCCTGCAGATTCCACCAATCCGGACCCACTGAAAAATCGTGAAACGGTTGCAGCCCGCGCAGGGAGAAACGTGGTTTTCCGGTTTCATCCAGCAAAGGCCAAGCGTCGTTGAGGGGTTCGTCCGGGAGGATGTCCTCGTCCAGAGCGAACCGAACCCCTAACTTCTCTGCAAACCGGTAGGCTCCATACAGTGTTCCGGTTTCATCGCCCCCGACGACCCACCAAGTGGTCTGGTCAGCGTCCTGGACGGTCTTCAAAGTGAATTGCTGCGCCCCCAGATCCTGCCCCAAGTCGCCACAAAACGGCCGACTCTTGCAAGAGACGACAATCCGGTCGCCGCCCGTCACTCCCTTCTTCACCGGCAGCAGCTTGCCTGTGCGCAGGTAGACGAAGCGTCTGACTTCATTCGCCGCCAACCACTCCCGTTCCGAAGCGCCCTGCCGCATGACAATCACCTTTGGCATCCAGCCCGCCTTGGTATTCCCGGAGAGAGGTGCAGCAGTCACCTGCTCCGCCTCACCTTGGCGCAGCAACGAGGAGTCGGCGGCCGTTGGAGCACCAAAGGCAACGATGGTGAGCAAAAGAGAGGCAGCGAGCGCTGACAACGTGTAGGTCGTCACTCGAAGCAACTCCCACTTAACCAGCAGCGCCGGGGGGTGCAGAGGGGAATCCATCATGGCTATGGGGTTGAAAAGCCGTCGTTGGGCAGCGTCGTCGCCATGAGTTCATCGAAACAGGTTTTTGAAAGGCTGAAAAGGGAGATTATGCCCGTCCGGGCACCCATCGACTCACTCTCCACCTCGACCGGCAAGCGGTCGACTTCCAGAAGATAACAGAACGCACGAACAACAACCTCACGATAAAACCAGACACGTGCCAACCAACTGGCCTTACCCACCCAACTCTTGCTACCCCTGCCTGGTCTACGGAGCATTGGTAGGTGGCGAGGCCACAGGTCTAGGCCCCCCAGGGCGCGGTCCGACCTCCCGTGGCACCAATCCGTTCATCTTTCCTTCCAATTGCAGCATCGCTGAGTGGACACGCTGGTCGATGAACGCCTTGAGAGCAGGCCGAGACCTGCTTGAGCCACCGGGGGCTCCCGGATCCGGGGGCCTCTCCTCGGAAGTCTTTACGACGCTTCCTGCCACAGTTTCGGGCGCGCTCGACTGCGAAAGCGCTGCTTCAAACTGGTTCATGGAGACCATCGAGTCATCCGTCAACGCGGGGCGAATCGTCCTGGCGATTGCATCGATCACAGGAAAGATTCGGGCAGCATTGAAATGATCGGCGAGCAGGCTGCGCAAGATCTCGTGGTAACGCTCCATGACGCCGGGCTTCTGCAGCATCCGTCCTGCGAACCGGTTCACACGCGTGAAAGGTTGGTCCAAACTTAAGTTAGCCTGTTCCGTGGCATTGCCAGCTGGGCCGAAGCCCCCAAAAGGCTCGTTCAAGTCCCATGGCACCCAGACAAACCGGCGGGTCTTTGGGTGCAAATACAGGTAATAGTTCTGGCTCGTCATCAGGGGACTGTCCAAGTTGGAGAGCAAGGCCTCCAGAGCCAAGAACCGAAGATACGCATCCACATCGACGTACTCAGTCACCTCCGCCTGGAATTGAGCATCTTCCGCAGAGTCCAGGAACCTCACAAAGTCCATGAACATGGCGGTGTCGTTCGTGGCGGCTAGGGTCTTAGGCCGTACCCGGTTGGTATAAGCCGACCACTCAGCCCCAAAGTAGGGTAGTCCAGGGAGTTAGTCGGGTTTTAGCAGCAAACCCGCCTTGGTACCAAATCGGGTCTTGAGTTGTTCGAGATTCGGATAGCAGTAGATGACTGCTCTTCGACTCCGGATTCCTCTCGTCCATTTGGACCGAGGTACTGCCCCAGCCCTGGCCCCCCCAAGGAGCACGACGAAGCTTGGGCGCTTTACCTTGCTGCTCCCCTGACCTACCAGGTCATGCACTACCGTCAGAATTGGGTGCCGGTCAAAATGTCCCATACCAAACCTCACTCAGCGCCTCCTCGTCCCCCACCCGCCCCACGCCGCTCTCGCCGGTCGCTATTCCCTCCCGGCGGGCGATCTCCTGGCGAACGCCGCTTCGGCCCCGCATCAAGGCCTTGGGCGGCTCGCTCGGTAATGGTTCCCTTGGGCGTTAACTCGCGGCCCTTCAACGCAGGGTGATCTTTGCCAAGGCGATAAGCCCGAAACACCGAGTTGACCATGGGGAGGGAGTCACCCAGCACCTTCACCGCACCGTCGCGGGTGACGGGGTTGATGTATTCCCAGACGACCTTTCCTTCGGCGGTGACTTCGAAGAAGTGCCCTTCGGTATCGGAGCAGAGAAAGGTGTTGCCGTTGGGGAGGCGCTGAGCACTGGATCCAATGTGGCTGAAGAATCCGTGGCTATTCACCGATCGGTAGCTCCAAACGATCTGTTTGGAGACCTGCCGAGGCAGATTGTGCGTATCCTTATCATAGGTTTCACGGCCATAGCCCGCGTCGGGCGGGTTGACGTACTTACCGGTGTCACGTCCGCTCGCATCGAGAAATGGGTTGATTTCCAAGGCGGAGGATTGGGGAGTGCGCTGAAAGAGGTACTGCCCATTGTTGAACACCATCAGGTGGCCCGCGCCTGGCAAACCGGAGCGGATCCAGTGCACGTCATGCGCCCCGCCCATCTGTTTGTGGCCTGACGTCGCCGAGTCCCAGTTCTCCAAGACTCTCGGCGGATCCCCTTGCCGATAGCGTGCCGGATCACCGAAACGATAGAGAAAATCCCCCGCCGGGCCGGCGGCCAGGGCGATGCTGGCCTTCGCATCTCCGGCTACGAACGTGCCGTCGTGATCGACGACATAGAGTTCGCCCTGCACGGAATTGATCACCACGTGCCCCAACTCGGGATTGTAGTCCATGGAGTTGCAGTGAAGCCAATCTCGTTTCAGCGGGCGGCCAGGCAGGTTGATGTTGATCCGACCGGGGTAATGAGCGACTGTCTTCCCCTCGCCCACATAGTTCCCCTTCGCCGGGTCCAGATCCTGCACGACATGATCGAAAAACCACCATTCCCACACCACGTTGCCTTGCATGTCCACCTCTACCACCGCGTCCATCTGACCTTCGCGATAGGGACCTTTGCCTGGATCAGCGCCCGCAGCGATGGCCTGGTCGTGGGTGATGGATTTGTTGGCGATGTAGAGGGTGGTGGGTGCGTTGAGCTTCTTGTTGAAGATACGCACCCAATCGTGATGGGGGAAGTAACCTTCGCGCTTCTCCGTGTATTCCCATACTGTTTTGCCATCCCAGTCCACTTCGCGGAATCCCGGCGAACCGCTTGGGTCGTCCTTTGTCGCGTCCACGATATTCCCGTTATCCAGCAGGTGCGGGTTGGTCCCGATCGGCCACGTGTGAACGACACGGCCTTCCATGTCCAGCAAGTAGGTGCGGCTACCGACACCGAAAAGCGTATAACCATCGTACGACTTTTCTTTGTCGTACAACAGGAGTTCAGTGGGACCTTGCAGGCGTTCGTAAGCAATGGCTGAGGTGGCCACAAGGGCACCAAGGACCAGAATAGGATCTATGATGTTCATCGTGTGGGCACTTGCGGAGCGGTAGTGCATTTTCCGCTGCCAGTGATTGTATAGGAATGCGCAATTTGTCGATTTGTCCGCTCGGAGGTTTCGTTGTGCCTAAGAGAGGAGCGGACATAGTCGACGACGACTTCGGGCGCGGACACACTCACCCGGACATACCCGGAACTGCCAAGCATCACCCCGTTACGATAACCGTATTCGGCTGCCGAACGGGGCGCCCGACCATTGCCGGGGTAACCTGGTTGGGGCACTTCCTGATAAACGATCCCATCAAGCTCCTGCCTGGCGTACAAGTGGTCGTGGCCATGAAAAACGATGTTCACGGTGTGCTGTAGGAGCAGTTGATGAATTGGCACCGCCCAACCAGGTCGATTCTCCTTAAAGCCAGAAGTTCCGTCCGCATTCATTCCACCCCATTCGTAGAAGGGTACAGCCTCCACCCCACCGCGGCTCTGCTCATCCGCACCGCCGACGAGGTTATGGACGAAAACGAACTTCCATCGTGCTCTGCTTGCTTCAAGCGTACGTTTCAGCCATTGATACTGTTCCGCTCCCAGGGTGCGTTTCCATCGGTCACTTTGGCCGCGTTGCTTTTGAGTGAACCAGAACGGATCGAGGACAACGAACAACGCATCCCCCCACGCCCACGCATAGTAATCCTGCAACAGGCCGGCAACCGGATGACTCTGGAGGTTGCCCGAGTAAAATGGGTCGGGAATGGGATTGGAAAACAACCGTTTCCGCATGGAGTTCGACCACACGGCGAGACTATCGGTGCCGCCCTCCCCGATGCGCGGACTTTCCCCATCGTGATTACCGAGCACCAGAAACAAGGGCGCAGAGTGGCTGAGTTGGCCGAAGTAGTAGCGCTGCGCGAGGTACTGCTTTGTAGCAGTTTCGCGGTTTGGGTGTTTCTCGGTCATGAAGGTATCACCGAGATCAATGTGAAAGTCCGGTAGGTCCGCAAGCGCGTTCGCCAGGGTGAGTTGGTAGAGCGCGGGGTCGGTGCGTTCGTCCAGGTGCGAGTCCGCCGTGACGGGAAAGGTGAAAGCACCACCCGGCGGACGGGCCGTATGGAAAGTGAATTCGGCACTATTCGTTGCTCCGCCAAGGAACTGGTAGAAGTAGCGTGTATTGCCCTGAAGAGAGGTCAAAGTGATTTCGGCCGATTCACCCTTCTTGAAAAAGCGCGCGGGGGTGGTGCTGGCAAGTTTGCCCGACTGCGTTCCGTAGGCGAGGCTGCCTTCAGTGTCCTCGTAGCAGAGAACGCTGACCGTGACTGAGTCCAGAGTGGGACGACCCAGGATCAGATCAAACGGGTGGACCTCGACATCGCTGCCAGTAGAGGTCTGAACGGGTTGCTTCGATCCGCCACCTTTACGAGGGGTGCGCTCGCCAGCGACTCGGCCTCCCTTCTCTCCCTCGCCACCGCCCTGAGCTGGCCCGCGCGGAGAATGGTCGGATTGGCCAAGGGTCTGAAACACCACCGCCAGCAGCAGGCTGAACACGAGACAACTGGCAGAGGCTGGCCTTGTTTTGCGGTATACTTTCATTGAGTTGCTCTGCCGACTTTCCCGCCGCCACCACGCTTGCCCCCGCCATTGCGTGTTTCCCCGGTCAACGTGTTGGCATCCTGCTTGGGATCATAGTTGGGGTTGAGGGAAGGCATTTGGGCATTCACGGCCTTCAGGTAATCAGCAAGCCGAAGATCCAGTTCGGCCGCCTTGTCTGGCATCTGTTTCGACAAATCGTTTCGTTCACCGATGTCCTGGGACAAATCAAACAGGCGGAGCGCCCGACTCTCGTAAACACGGATGAGCTTGAAGTCCCCCAGAATCAGGGCGGAGGCAGGTCCGATTGGATCCTTGTCATAGTGAGGAAAGTGGACGACGAACTCCTCGCGCGGCCGTTGCACCGAGCCCATGCCGCCATTCATCAACAATGGCACAAAGCTGCCGCCCTCGAGAGCCCTGGGGAGCAGTTCGGTGATTCCAGCCAATTCCGCGAAGGTGGGAAACAAATCCGTCGCGCTCACCCGCACGTACGAACACGCGCCAGCCTTGATGCCGGGTCCGGCCACGATGAACGGGACGCGAAGGCCCCCTTCCCCAACGGTGCCCTTGCCGCCAGCGAGTGGTGGGTTCCGGCCCGGCGCACCGTGGTCAGTGGTGTAAATCACATAGGCGCTCTCTTTAAGCCCAAACCGTTCCACTGCGTCGAGGATCTGCCCAAGGGTCTGGTCCAAGATGCTGATTTCTTCGTTCCGATTGTCCACCCCACGGATCCTAACACCCCCCTTCTCCTCCTGGCTCGGATAGTGCGACAACTGGAGGTAGAACGGTCGGCCGGCTTTCACCTGTCGTTCCATGAATTCGATGCCGCGCGCCGTCATTGCGAGTGCCTGCTTGGGGTTCGGGTTGGCGACATTCTCGGGACCCCCATTTCCGGTAGGACCGTCGCTTTCATCGAAGCCGTGCCTGGACGGATGCACACGACCAAGATGCCATTTGCCATAGTGCGCCGTAGCGTAGCCCGCCCGCTTGAGCAACTCGCCGATGGTGGTTTCAGCTTCGGGCAGTTCGAGCAAAGCACGGGGCGGGAGGACCCGGGTCTTGGGTTCGTCAGAACCGCGCCTCCCGCCCTCCCCAATGAAGGTCATGTGCAAGGCTGCCGGACTGCGACCTGTGAGCAGTGCTGCGCGGGAGGGCGTGCAGCGTGGCGAGGGTGCGTAGCCGTCCGAGAATCGCATGCCGCTGGCGGCGAGCCGTTCAAGGTTGGGCGTCTTGATACCGGCGCCTTTCGAGGCGGGATTGCTTTCGTCCATCTGCACCGAGGTGCTAGTCCAACCCGCGCCCTCGCCAAGGATCACGATGAAGCTGGGTCGCTGAGAGGGAGCGGCGTGTCCAGACTCTATATTGAGTAGTAACGCAGCGGCAGCCAGCAGGGCCAGGGTGCGGAGTGTTCTTGAGAAAGGCATCTTGGTATTGTTGATGCTTATCGGGGCGACCGCTGATCTCAAGAACCTTGCCCCTGCCGCTGTCCTCCACCACGGCGTTGCCCATCGCCTCGTCCCTCCCCGCCCCGCTGGCCGCCAGGACCACGATCGTTGCGCTGCTGCTCCGTCATGTTGTCGAGACCGGTTTTCCCCTTCTCCGAAGCGGGCAGTTCAATAACACCTTTCGGGGTCAGGTCGCGGCCGGCGAGGCCAGGATAATCGGGCGCATATCGGTGGGCCTTGAAGACCGCGTTCCAGAGGTGGCCCCGCATATCCTTGCCTGGATTCTCTCCCTGGGCAAGGATCCCCCCCCTCACCATCGGGTTAACGTATTGCCAGACCGTTTCGCCGGTCGGAGTGACCTCAAACAGGTGGCCGATGACTCCGGCACAGATCAGGGTGTTGCCATTGGGCAGGCGATGTGCACCCGAGATTTCCGAGGAAAAGAAGTCGGTTCGGTTCTTGGCTTCATAGTGCCAAAGGGGCTTGTCCGGGCCGTAGGCCTTGCCCGATTCGAGGAGGTAGCGGCCGCTGGCATCCATCGGCGGGACGATTTCCTCAAGGCTCGACCAACCGCGATCGTAACCATTGTTAAAGATGGTGATGTGGCCAGCGCCGGGATAACCCTCGGGAATCCATTGGGCATCGTGCTGCTGGACCAGTTGCTTGGCGCTCATGGTTCCCCTCCCGTAAGCAGCCGGATTGCCCCAACGATAAATCAGGTCCCCGCCCTTCCCGTGTTTGCCACCGGAGTGGCTCGCCGCTTCCTTGGTGGTCGTGCTATGGTCCAGCACCCAAATCTCGTTACATCCCCGAACGCTGAGGACGATCTGATCGAGCGTAGGATTGTAGTCGAGGGAATTCATGTGGTTCCAAAATGCGGGCGTCGCGCGCCCATTGCAGCCAACATCCACCAACTCGGGATGCGCTGCCACCTCGCCGTAGTTCGCTTTCGTACGGTCGGAGTTCTGAATCAAGTGATCCCATACGTGCCATTCCCAGACAATGCGGCCGCCTTTGGGCAGAATCGGCTCGATTTCCACTACGGCGTCGGGCACGAGGAATTCGTCACGCAGAAGACGGGCGTCAAACCCAGCAGCGATGGCCTCCTCGCGCGACTTGCGCTCGACCATCAGCGCCAGAATGTGGCCGTTGGGCATCGGCTTGAAATCATGGTGTAACTGATAGTCGCGGGTGGCGTGGTTAAACTCCCAGACCAAGTTACCCTCCCAGTCATACTCCTCGATGCGGCCTCCTTCCCCGCCGCCGGTGCCCCCCTGCACTCGGAGCATCCCGGCCCGTACGAGGTGGCCGTTTGGGAGCAGATAGGCGGATTGCCCAAGCTCGTAGGCGCTCTTCCACTGGTGCACAACCCGCCCCTCGTTGTCCATGAGGTAGGTGATGGTGTTGTGCTTCGGGGCGAACAGTGTATAGCCAGTAAACGCCTTCGGAGTATTGAGAAACAGGCCAACGGTCTGCCCGGGATTGGGCGAAACTGGCACCTTGTTCTCCGCCATCTCACGACGACCGCCGCCCTCACCCTGTCGCATTCCGCCTTGGCCTGCCGATTGGTTTCGGCCCTGACCCTCTCCACGACGCGGGCGGTCATTGGGTTGCTCTTGAGCCAGCGCGAACTGTACAAGAGTGCCGGCGACTAGCCATGCGAACAGGACATTCCGGGCCGTAGTGAATTTGGTTGGATACTGGTTCTTCATGAGATGATTCAGTTTGTCGCAGCTTGTTTTTCAAAAGAGCATGGGTTCATGGATCAACGGGCAGGCGGCGTTCACTTGGAGCCGGGTTGGAATCGCGCGATGGACGCTCCCCTGGAGCGGAATTATCGGGACGATTCCTTGGTTGTGCACCATCATCCTGTGGTCGGGGACGACGTCCGCCGCCGCCTGAGCGGCCACCCGGTTCGCCCCCTCGGCCGGGGACGCGTTGAACCGGGGTCGCTTTGATCACGGGTCGGCTCTCGGCCCCCACCGGCAGCACCACTCGGAATCCAAGGTGGTAGTAGGGATGGTTTGGGTCTTGAGGTCCTCGAAAATAGGAGGGATTGCGGTTGGACACGCGGCTGTGGCCGTTCTCACCGTTGTACCAGTTGCCACCCCGCATCCCGCGATAAGGCTTTCCGTCGGGCATAAGGCTGCCACTCGCTGGGCCCGGCGGGTTGTTGGTCGGGCTGTACGCGTAATAGTCGCGCCCATACCAGTCGTTGACGAATTGCCAGACGTTGCCGGCCATGTCGTAAAGACCATACCCGTTCACACCGTTGGCAGTCTGGTAGGTCTCCTGGGGACCGGGCCACCCGAAATCGGCTTTTCGCCGCAGCTCACCGTTGAAGAAGCCAACAGGGGTAGTCCAAGGCTGAGGACCGCTACGAAAGGGATTCTTCGACTCAGGCCAGTTGGCTTTGGCGTGATCGGGATCATCACCCCAGGCGAAATTGCGATAGGGATTCTGCAGGCCACCCCGCGCCGCGTACTCCCATTCCGCCTCGGTCGGCAAACGGAAAGCGCTTCTGTTGAAGTCACATTCCCAGGTTCCCTGAGCGTAGCATCTGGGAAGCTTCTTTTGATCACTCAGCCAGTTGCAGTAAGCTGCTGCTCCCGCCCACCTGATGCAGACGATGGGATGATTCCCCTTCCCGTCCAATGACGCGAAGCTCTTCTGGTCCCATCCAACCCGGCTGAACGGGGACTGGATGCGTGTTTCACAAAGCAAGTCGCTGCCGCCCAACATGTAAACACCATCCCCGCGCACCTCGATCTGCTTCAATGCCAGCGCCGCATTCAAGAACTCACAGTATTCCCTGGTTGTGACCTGATAGATGCCCATATAGAAAGGATCGAGCCGCACCGTGTGAATGGGTGTTTCGTCACCCCCGTGCTTGGGATCGACGAAGCCGTGATGGTCGCCCATTTCGAACGTCCCGGCGGGAACCAGCACCATGCCAGGCACTTGCTCCTGAGCGAAAACCCCTGCCCAGCAGAGCAGCCACTCAATCATGACCACGGTCGCCAGCCATGGACTCACCAAATACAATCGGTTCTTCATGTCCAAGGGGTGAAACGCAAGCGCTCCGTCCTTTTCTACAGAAAAATGAAAAACCACCCTGTTTCCTCCGGATAAGCCCCTCGGAGTAGCGCACTCCAGCGCCGTACTCAACGTCCCCTCTCCTCGAGCAGTGAAAGACAAAGTCGTCGAAAGTCGCTTGTTTCCAATTGGATTTGAAGCCAGCGTGAAATTTCCGGCTCTCCAAAACCACCAGCGCGTTCGCTGTCGCAACCACTACTCTGAGCAGAGTCCTCCCAACCTTGTAAACCAACCTTTTCTGGAGTAGCCTATCGGTCTAATCCTCAATCGCAGCCGACTCGATGGCATCCATGCCCTGCGTGTTCGCTGTGGCGGGTGTGAAAGGTCGGAGTGACGTACTTGTGCCCATCACGGGGCCGGGCCGGGCCGGAGATCGGTGTTCAGGCGCCATCGCCTGAAGGAGGGAGAAACTGCGTTTTGAGTACTTTCCTGTAACAACCCGAAAGGGAACCGTATACCTCTTTTGAAAGCACCAATTATGAAGACGAAACAGCTCGGAATCTTGAGCTTGATGTTCCTCTGCTTTTGGGGCGCAGCCCTAGCCGAGGACTTCACCTACACGACCAACAACGGCACGATCACCATCTGGAGATACACCGGACCAGGCGGCGATGTGACCATTCCAGATACGATCAACGGCCTGCCGGTAACCAGCATCGGGGGATGGGCGTTCTCTGGCTGCACCAACCTGACGGCCGTCACGCTGGGCGACAGTGTCACTAGCATCAGGCAGGAGGCGTTCTGGGGCTGCCGTGGCCTGACCACAATCACGGTGAACACAAACAATCCCGACTATAGCAGTGTGGATGGGGTCTTGCTCAACAAGAGCCAGATTACCCTCATCCAGTGTCCAGAAGGCAAAGCTGGAAGCTACACGATCCCCAACAGCATCACCAGCATTGGGGACGGAGCGTTCATGTTCTGCACCAGCCTGACCAACGTCATAATTCCCAGCCGCGTCACCCGCATTAGGCAGGAGGCGTTCTGGGGCTGCCGTGGCCTGACCAGCGTCACGATCCCCAACAGCGTCATCACCATTGGGGACTCGGGCTTCTTTGGTTGCACTGGTCTCACCAGCCTCATGATTCCCAATAGTGTCCTGAGCATTGGGGGGGCGGCCTTCAGCGGCTGCCACAGCCTGACCAACGTGGTGATCCCCAACCGAGTTACCAGCATCGGAGCTTTCACGTTCTCTGACTGCACCAGCCTGACTAGCGTCACGATCCCCAGCGGCGTTACCAGCATCGGGGATGGAGCGTTCTCTGAGTGCACCAGTTTGACCAGCGTAACGATCCCCAAGAGCGTTACCAGCATCGGGGACCAAGCGTTTGGAGGCTGCACGAGCCTGACCACAATCACGGTGGATGCCCTGAACTCCTTCTATCGCAGTGTGGATGGTATCTTGTTCAGCAGGAGCCAGACCATGCTCATTACATGCCCCGGCGGAAAGACCGGAAGCTACACAATCCCTAACAGCGTCACTGCCATCGGTGAGTGGGCGTTCTCAGGCTGCACCAACCTGACCAGTGTAACGATCCCCAACAGCGTCATCAGCATCGGAGGCCGTGCGTTTGCAAACAGCCGGCTGACCTACGTCATGATCCCTGACAGCGTCACCGCCATCGGCGAGTGGGCGTTCTCTGGCTGCACCAGCCTGACGGGCGTCACGCTGGGCGATAGCGTCACTACCATCGGGAATTCGGTGTTCTATGCCTGCACGAACCTGACCAGAATCACGGTGAACACAAACAATCCCGACTATAGCAGTGTGGATGGGGTCTTGTTCAACAGGAGCCAGACCAAGCTCGTCCAGTGTCCGGGGGGCAAAGCCGGAAGCTACACGATCCCCAACAGCATCACTGTCATCGGTGAGTGGGCGTTCTCTGGCTGCACCAGCCTGACCAGCGTCACGATCCCCAACAGCGTCATCGCCATTGGTGAGTGGGCGTTCTCTAGCTGCACCAGCCTGAAGGGAGTCTATTTCCAAGGCGGCTCTCCCGTCATTGGTTGCTGCGGTGGTGCTGTGTTGTCCGATGTCAGCCAGACGACCTTTTACTACTTGCCGGGGACTTGGGGCTGGCTTACGACGTTTAGTGGGCGTCCGACTGCACCGTGGGTGCGTCCGGACCCGTTGATACTAAACGGAAGCGCACGCATCCAAACGAATCAGTTTGGATTCACCATCTCTTGGGCAACAAACCTCTCCGTTGTGATTGAAGCATCCACGACCCTGACCAACCCCACATGGTCTCCGGTGGCCACCAACACCCTCACCGATGGCTGGTCTGATTTCCGAGATCCCGAGTGGTTGAACTACCCCACCCGGTTCTACCGGGTCCGCTCGCAATAATCCAAGGAAAAGGATCCGACGATCCCGATCATCACCAGCGTTGCGGTCACCATGGCCGGGCTTACGGTCGAGTGGAATGCCCCAGTAATAGGGGCGACACTCCAGCGGGCGACCAGCACAGAGCAGCCTGACTGGCGCGAAATGTTCGGATCCGAAAAGACGAATCGGGTCGTGCTTCCGATCTGGGACGGCAGCGAGTTTTTCAGGTTAGTTCCCATCATAGGCTGCTTCACCGCCCTTACTGATTTGGCTTGGTGCAGGATCGGGCTTTACTGCCACCTCGCGGCAGGCGTATACAGCACCCGACCCTGAAATAGCGGCGGATTGCCCAAACCCGGAGAGATTTGGCATGACTGTCAGAGTTCACGGCATAGGGCAGTGGTGCGGAGTCGATGACTTGGTCCGCCTAGCCGCCACCGACACCACTCAGCATGAACCCGCAAATTGACTTAAAGAAATGCATTAGCAAAGGCACTAGCTTCCACTCCTTCGTTGGGTGGGCATTATTAGCGATACTTGGCCCGATCATCTTCCTGGTAACGATTCTGGCTACCTATGGAGTTGCGCTGGTAGTATGGATCGTGGCAGGAGTGCTGTATTCCTCTCGAAACCGAAAAGCCAGGGCGCAATTGCGTGGTTCGGCTGTCCGAGTCGATGCAGGGCAGTTTCCAGAAATCTACGAGGCAACGCGAGGCATGGCACAGCGATTAGGCCTGGCGGAGTGCCCTGATATTTACGTTCTGGAGGACAACCGACAAAATGCGTTTGCTCTCAAGCACGGTTCTAAACGGTGCGTTGTACTGATTGACGACCTGGTCTACGGCGCTTTGGCTACCGGAAATGCGAAAGCGTTGCACTTCATCATCGGCCACGAACTCGCACACCATGCACTTGGGCACACCCACTTCTTTCGGTCCATGATTTCCTCGAATTATCTCCCACTCTCCCGGCTAGATGAGTTCTCTTGTGATGCCGTCGCCCATGCTTTGGTTGGAGATACAGATGCAGCGCGTGACGCACTTGCGTTACTGTTGATTGGGCCTCAACTCTTCCAGCGGATCGACAAAGCATCGCTCGACAGGCAAGCGCGTGAGGTTGCTGCAGACCGGTACTCCAAGAAGTCCGAGGTGAAGTTGAGCCACCCATTGCTCTTGCGTAGGTATGCGAGACTTCAGGAAGCAAGTGTCGCCTGACAACAAAGGGTGTGTTGCTGCGGAGCGAAGCGGAGCCAGTGAGTATGTCCAGCTACCTTTGCATGACACCTGAACTTCAAACCGGAGACCAACAGCGCGGAGTCGCTGGTTGGGAAGGCTCACCGTTTCGCCGTCCATGCCTGAAACTGAAATGCCATTGCGACGGAATCGGGGAGGAGCGGAGAGGGGTTGGCGATGGCGTTGGGTGGAGCGAGGAGGCTGAAGTCATCGCTGGTTGGCTGATGGGGATTGGGCCCGCTAACGCGCTGCAAATATCCTGGATACCAGCGCGAAGAAGAGGCCTGCAGACAAACCGCACATGAGGCGAAGGTTGGGTACTGTATCCCCAACCTAGGCGCGCGGGTTGATGGCGTTGAGTTCACTGGCGAATTCTGCGAGCCTGTGAGCGGCGTGCATGTCCACGTGGGCCGCGAGGGTGATGCCGGCAACGATGTCGCCTCGCAGCCAGCCTGGCTGGTAGGTACGGAGCCATCCAAGTGCGGGGATCCAATGCGCCCAACCGCTGGCTGACACAGGGTTGAATGTTGGGCTCCTATCGGGCATGGTCTTCATGGCTTCCTTTCGGCACCGGTCTTGCCGTCTGGAGGGGTCCATGGCTCCTCCCGGGCGATCTTCACGAGGCGGCCCTCCGGCAGGGCAGTGTCCACATTCAGCCCATTCACCAAAGCGGTGTAGGCTGGCGACCAGACATTCCCGCTGCGGGCGGAGAGGTCTTCCAGCCGTTCGCCAGGGCGCGCCGCCACGATCCGCAGTCTCTTGCCAGTCATCGCACCGCGCTCCACGCCGGTCAAGGGCCGCAGGCTGAGCGCCGCGTTCCGCAGCACTTCCCGATGCTTCTCCGGCGCGAGGCCGATCAACTGGTAAGTTTGCCCGTTCATCGCCACCCAAGCGAAATGCAGGTACGCGGGAGCCCGACCGGACCGATCGAGATAGGTCACGACGAAAGCTGGGAACTCACCCACGGAAGTCTTGCGGGCCGAAACCGGTTCGACCCGGGCCTTGGTCCGCATCTTCTCGATGAACTTTTGCCCGGTAGTTTCGGGATCGGACGCCGCACCGGCAATCCCCAGCAGCAGGACCGCCTCCTGTTTGGGATGCGCTGAAATCACGTACTGCGGCGTGTTCTGGTGTTTCCAGCCCTCAGGAAACGTGAGGGTGAAACCGAGGGTCGGTTGCAGGAATTGGTTCTTCCGGAAGACCCCTTCGTCAGGGTTTTCGCCCCACCAGATTCCGTCGAGGTGGGCGAAGAGGGAAACGCTGTCGGGGGCCACGCGGGACTGGGTGGCGGGCGTCAGGGCCGCTGCACGTCCTTGAATGTCCTTGAGCCGCGTGTCCGTCATGGGATGCGAGTCAAAGATGCTGAACCTTCGCCCCTCGCCAGTCTGGCTGGCCACGTCCTGCTCCAAACGGCGGAGGATATCGGCCAGCGCGAGGGGATCATACCCTGCCTGGGCAGCCGTGCGGACGCCGATGCGGTCGGACTCGCTCTCCTGCCCGCGGCTGTAGTGGCTCAGCCACGCGCCGCCCACGGTCCCAATCGGGGCGTTGATCAAGGCGCCCAGATCCTCTCCCACCACACTACCGACCACGTTGCCGGGCAGGGAGAGCAAACCGGGCAGGATGCCTTTGCGTTGTTGCTTGGCCGAGTGGCGCTGCGTGACGTGGGCAATCTCGTGGGCGAGTACCCCGGCCAGTTCATCCTCCCGTTCCAGCAGGGCCAGCAGGCCACGCGAGACGTAGATGCCACCACCAGGAATGGCGAAGGCGTTGGGCTCGGACTGGTTCACAATCTGGAAGCTGAACTTCCAGCGCGGGTCCTTCACCACCGCCACCAGTCGGTCGCCCACTTCGCGCAAGTAAGCCTCGGTCTTAGGCATGGAATAGAGGCCGATCTGCTGCTCGACCAACTTGGCAACCCTCGCACCCTGCTGAAGGTCACTTTCGGGCGAAGGGCCCAGCAATTGGCCCTGCGCCGAGACGACCATCATGGCCATCGCCAACGTGGAGAAGGCCAGGCGAGCGACGCCCCCCTCGCGCAACCTGGGCACCGGGTGTGCTGCCGACCATGCATCCCCAGGAATCCAACGCGCCCAGCGGGTGGCCGACACAGTATGTGATTCTAGACTCATGGCATTCAGTCTGTATGCGAAAGGGTATCTTCGTCAACGCAAGGCCTAAGTCATCGGCGACGAGTGGAGTGCTTGCCAGACTTTCGATAAGCGAAGCCCCAATCCCCCCCGAGTCGCCCATTTGCCAACGTGGTGGAGCCCAAGCCGCTCACCCGAGCGGAGGCTTGGTCCCGCCAGAAGCTGAAAGGACTTGGGGGTGAATAGCTGCGCAGGCGGGTTGAATTGTCGTCGGTGCTGCGTCACATTGAAGGCCATGGATGAACTAGCGCAGTTGGACGAGCTCATGACTTGTCGGTTGGACAACGTTCAGCGGCAGTCCGAACCCTGTACGGTGGTGATCTTTGGCGCCAGTGGCGACCTTACGGCCCGCAAGCTGATTCCGGCTTTGTTTCACCTCTTTCTCTCGAACCTCCTTCCCAAACCGGTGCGAGTGGTGGGGTTCGCACGCCGGGCCAAGACCAATGAAAGCTGGCGGGAGGAGCTGTGGCAGGGGATGCAGCAGTTCTCCCGTACCAAGCCAGTCGATCCTGCTAAGTGGCAGGAGTTTGCCGGGAATCTCCACTACTGCTGCGGTGATCTCAACGAGACGGATGCGTTTGCTCGCTTGGCCAACCTGATTGATGGTTTCGAGCATGCAACGCTGAGGCAAAACCTCCTGTTTTACCTGGCGATTTCCCCAAGCCAATTCGGTCCGGTTGCAGAACAGCTGAGCAACGCCGGTCTGCTGAGAAAGGATTCTTTGCCACCATTCTGGCAAAGAATCGTGGTGGAGAAGCCCTTCGGGCACGATCTCCAGACTGCAGTCGAACTGAACCAGGTTTTGACAAGGTATGCGCATGAGGGGCAGATCTTCCGTATCGACCACTATCTCGGGAAAGAAACAGTCCAGAACATCCTCATGTTTCGATTCTCGAACGCGATTTTTGAGCAACTCTGGTCGCGCCAAACAATCGATCATGTTCAGATCACGGTAGGGGAGAAACTGGGCGTAGGGGAGCGTGGAGGGTACTACGAAGAGGCAGGAGCCCTGCGCGACATGGTACAGAACCATTTGTTGCAGGTTCTGGCGCTGGCGGCCATGGAACCACCGGTGAATCTGGCAGCGGAGTCCATTCGCGACGAAAAGGTGAAGCTGCTTCGTTCACTACGTCCCCTTTCCCCCCAAGCCGTCAGAACCCAGGCGGTGCGAGGGCAATACTTCGCGGGCCATGCCGACGGGCAGAGCTGCTCTGGGTACCGCCAAGAGGCAAAAGTAAGGGCTGATTCCAACGTCGAGACCTATGTGGCTCTCAAGCTCTTTATCGATAATTGGCGTTGGTCGGGCGTTCCTTTCTACCTGCGCACCGGCAAAAGACTGCCTCTCAGCGCGAGCGAAGTCCGGGTACAGTTCCGACGTACCCCGAACGTACTCTTTGCGGCTCAATGTGGACCCAAACTGGATGCCAACGCGCTCACGCTCCGGCTTCAGCCGCAGGAGGGCATCTCTCTCCGGTTTAATGGCAAAGTCCCAGGCACCAGCACCTCAGTACGTCCGGTTCGCATGAACTTCAGCTATGACACCGAGTTTGGTGCCTACACGCCGGAGGCTTATGAGCGGCTCCTGCTGGAATCCATGGTCGGGGACGCCACCCTCTTCATCCGTCGGGATGAAGTGGAAACCGCGTGGGGAATTGTCGACTCGATCCGCGACGCCTGGGGGCGGGAGCCACTGACGAACCGGGAGTTTTATGCGGCTGGGACATGGGGACCCGTCGCCGCGGACGAACTCCTGGCGGCGGCTGGGCACTCCTGGCGCAATCCCGAAGGAGCTCCCACTCCGCAGCCTTAAGGGAAAGAACCATGCCCTACACCATCGTGCATTTTCAAGGTCCCGCAGAACTCACGCAGGCCGTGGCCCGGGAGTTTTGGCGGTTTGTGCTCCAGGGGAGCGAAAAGAGAACCGTACAGACGATGGCCGTCTGCGGAGGACGAAGTGCCTCAGCCCTGTTTGACGCGGTGGTTGCCAGTTGTCCGGCATCCCGGGAGTGGAAAGACTACCTCGAACTCTTCTGGGCAGATGAGCGCTGCGTGCAGCCGGACCATCCTGAGAGTAATTACGGCCTGGCTCAGAGTCGTCTACTGGTCCCCCTTGGATTTCCAGCGGAGCGCATTCACCGCATCCAGGGAGAGATCCCTCCGGTCGAAGGTGCCAGACTGGCTTCCATCGAGCTAGACCGAGTCCTGACCCGATGCGAGGGGAAAAATCCTCAACTCGATTTGGTCATCCTGAGCATGGGAGAAGACGGCCACGTGGCGTCACTCTTCCCCGATGCGAAACCGGACATCGCAGACCGCGCTGATTCTTATCACGCATTGGAGGGACCCAAACCGCCGCCACAACGAATCAGCTTAGGGTATCATGCGCTTTTGGGAGCCCGACAGGCCTGGGTTCTGGCCTCAGGTTCGAGTAAGGAGGCCGCGCTTAGGAGGTCTTTAACAGACGGGCTAACAACCCCGCTCGGGCGCGTACTTTGCGGCCGCGAGCAAACCATGGTCTTCACCGAGCTTCTGAAGGCACAAATCAGCCCGAGTATTCCTCCAAACCGGGAGGAGACTTGAAGAGGGGCATACCAGACAGACTCTCCGGGTACTCGAAGACCTTTCCCTCGTAGTTACGAATGACGACACGGTCGGGACTGTGGCTCAACACGTACTCGGGAGTCACGGGCACTTTGCCACCACCGCCCGGAGCATCTATGACGTACTGCGGCACACCGTAGCCGGTCGTGTGTCCGCGAAGCCCCTCCATAATCTCGAGCCCTTTGCGCACACTAGACCGCAGATGAGAGGACCCGGCGATCAAATCACACTGGTAGATGTAATAGGGCCTCACCCGGCACATCAGGAGCTTTTGGACGTGAGCCTTCATGGTGGCGAGGTCGTCGTTCACCTGGCGAAGGAGGACTGACTGGTTCCCAAGGGGAATGCCAGCGTCCGCGAGTTGCCCCAGCGCCTCTCGCACCTCCGCGGTGAGCTCTCGCGGATGATTCGAGTGGATGCTGAGGAACAAAGGGTGAAATTGGCGCAGCATGGCGCAAAGCTGAGGAGTCACGCGCTGCGGAAGGAATATGGGTATCCGAGTCCCAATGCGGAGGAACTCCACATGGCGAATGGCGCGGAGGCGGCTGAGGAGGTACTCAAGCTTCTCATCGCTAAACAGGAGCGGGTCACCCCCACTCAGCAGAACGTCGCGGACCTCAGGGTGCTTGACGATGTACTCGATCTGGCGATCGAAATGCGGATGAAAATCGTATCCACTGGCGTTGCTCACCAGACGGGACCGGGTGCAATATCGGCAATAAGCGGCACACCGGTCCGTGACCAACATGAGCACACGGTCCGGGTAACGATGCACAAGCCCGGGCACAGGCGAGTGGGAATCCTCTCCACAAGGATCCTCCATCTCCCAAGGAGCCGTCGAGGTCTCCTCCAATCGAGGAATTACCTGGAGACGAATCGGGCAGTTTTCATCCTTCGGATCGATCAGATTGAAGAAGTAAGGCGTGATGGCCATCGCCAACTTCGTATTCGCCAGCAGAGTGCCTGCCCGCTCCTCCCGGGTCAGAGAAGGCATCAAAGCCTCCAACTGCTCCAGTTTCGTGATCCGATGCTGCAACTGCCACCGCCAACTGCCCCAGTCGCTGTCAGATACCTGTCCCCACGGCCCCTTGCCCACCGGACGGAACAACTTGAGCGAGTCCCCTGGCCCATGCGCCGGAGGCTCGTCATTCCCGGAGGAGAGCTCATCGTTTAACATCTCCGCACTATATTTTCGGAAACCGGTCTGTCAAGTGACACCCATCCTCTGACACCACGGAAACCCAAGCCTCAACGAACAACGCATTCAACTCCACCCCAATATTTTACACACATTTCCCCTTCATGGAAGAGACCTGGCGAAAATCTCCCCCCGATCTCCGCTCCAAGTTCGGCCAAGCAGGTTAACTGCGAAAGCAAGACCGATCAGCTCTTGATGTCCCGCAACTGAAAAACGGTGACCCCTATGGCAAGGAAACTCACGTTAAACCCAAGGAGCAGGCTAAGAGACTGCCCCACCCTCCACCAAGGGATGTTCTCAGCAAACATCAGCTGCCAAAGGTGGAGGTGATAGGTAAAGAACCAGTTTTGGTACTCCTTGAAGTAAGGAATATGCTCAAGAATGAAACTCACAAAGACCAGGGAAAGCGCCAGAATAGTTGCGGCTGCGGGCTTTACGTTGAAACAGGAGAACATGAAAGCCATTCCCATGATGGAACAGGCCTCGGTTACGAGCATGGCGTGAGCAGCCCAGAACCGGCCCAGCCCTTGGGCAGCAGGCAGTATGCTGAGAATCTCCTGCTCGGGCATCCACACGAATAGCCCACCCCAGGGAAAATAGAGTCGCGCAAACAGGATGCCAAACAAGCCAAGGGACAAGGACAAAGCAACCGCAAACACACACCCAGCGGCCCACTTCACTAAAAGCAGCCGGCTGCGTGCGATGGGCCGCGACAGAATCATGCGCAAGGTCCCATCCTCCGCCTCTTTCGCAACGAGATCCCCCCCCACCAGGGAGACGTAAAGGGGAAGGAGAAAGGCGGCGAGCGGGATGAGCATGATCGAGGCGATGGTAAGGGCGCTGAGGTACTCGGCGGCGATCTGCCCGTTAGCCTCCAGCATGCGCTGCAGGGGGCGCGGCGCATGGGTGAATCGAAAGACGAGGGCGATCAGATTCTGCGCGAGCAGGAACATCGCGAATCCAATGTAGGTTCGTTTCTTACCGAACAGCTTGATCAGCTCGTTACGCAGTTGGAGAAGGAACATAGGCTTAGGTTCAAGGCTCCGAGGAGACGGCGGCACGGGTCTCGTGTTGACGAACCAGGGAAAGATAGAAGTCCTCCAGAGTGTGCTCGCGCCTGGCAATCTCGTAGACCGCGAGTCCGTTCTCCACCAGGAGACGGACCACTCGGTCGGATCCAACACCCTCCTGCAATGCCACCTTGCATCCGTCTTCCGCACCGCACAGCCAACCCTGAGTCTGCAGTAATGCGACCGCTCTTGAAAAGTCGTCCACTTTGAGGCGATACCAATTCCCGCCCCCTTTGGTTTGGGACAGCGGCCCTTCGAAAACCAATTTACCCATCTGGAGCACGGCAATCCGAGTACAAATCTGCTCCACCTCGGACAGGAGGTGAGAGGAAAGCAGAATAGTTAACCCGAGCTCCTTTTGGAGCCGGAGGACCATCTGGCGCATCTCTGTGATGCCCGAAGGATCCAGTCCCTCTCCTGGTTCATCCAGGATGAGGAGCTTCGGGGACGGCAAAAGGGCCTGTGCAAGGGCAAGTCGGGCTCGCATCCCATGGGAATAGGTGCGAACCTTCGATCGCTCCCGGCCCGTGAGACCCACCCAATCCAAGACTTCGGCAATGCGCCGATCCGAGGTTGGAGCGGTGTAATGGCTGAGAATCCTCAGGTTTTCCCAGCCGCTGAGGTAGTCGTAGAACGCGGGGGTTTCAAAAATGGCCCCGACGCCAGCGAGCGCCTGCTTTCGATTCTGGGAGACATCGGCCCCGCAGATGAAAACCTCACCCGCCGTGGGCCACACCTGGCCCAGCATCATACCTATGGCGGTGCTCTTCCCCGCCCCATTATGTCCGAGGAGGCCAAAGATCTCCCCTGGTGGCACTTGAAGAGTGAGCTCGTCCACCGCGATCCGGCGGCCGAAAAACTTGGTAACTTTTCTCAGTTCAATCACAGCTATTTTGCGATGGTTCCTTCCAACGTCAGCAGATTCTTGATATGACCGTCAGCGTAAAGGTAATTAACCCCTTTCTTCGCTCCACGAAGCCGGTGAAACGCTTCCTTATCGAACATCACCGGGATCTGATGCGGATCGAACTGCAGACCGAGGACCTGAAGGTGGTCGGCATTCTGCCCGTTCAAAAGACTATTCCACGAATAACTGGACCGGGTCTTCTCATAAACACCATCCTTGTCCGAAGGACAACGCAGCACTGCCACGTTTCCAAGGTAGTTTGACAACACGACATCGGCGCCAAAAAGATGGTCCGATGAGGGAGGATTGGTGCCGAAGAGCTGATCGCGCATGGAGGGGAGTCGATTCCCAAAATCCTGGGTGTACAATTGCAGGGCGATGCCGCACTGCCGCAGGTTGCTTAGACAAGCAGTGGAGCGGCCCGCCTCCTTCGCACGTCCCAGACTGGAAAGCAGCAGACTAGAAAGGATGCCGATCACCGCCATGACCACCAAGAGTTCCACAAGGGTGAAAGCAACGGGCGGGGAAAGGGAAGGTCCCTTCGCCATAGGGCGAAGCTGAGCCAGAGAAATCAAAGCATTCCTGCTGGGCATGGTAGCACCTGTCTCAATGTCCGCGAAAAAAGGCCCCTCTCTCCATCATCCGCTGCATCTCCTCCAACAAGGGCGCCAACTCGGCTTTCATCTGAGCTGAGCTTTGGCCGTAGTAGGTCTTCAGGCCAGTGGTGGTAATCTTCTGGCGAAGTTCGTCCGACAAAACTGGCGGCTCGTCACCTCCCCCCACGGAAACATCCACCTCGCCACGATCAATCTGGTCTCGAGCCTCGCGCAAACGCTTGAGAGCGTCATCGATCATCTTCTTTCGCCTGGCCTCAGGCAGTTCCTCGAACGAAGCCAGCATCTGCTTCACCCCGGTGGGCAGAGTTCCCTCGATGAACTCGCCTTTCTCCTCGTCGGTCATCACTTGAAACCACCGACTCCATTCTTTGTCCAAACGGGCTGTCCTTCGCTCTTCATAGCTAAGCTTGTTCAACTTGGTGATCAATTCCCGCAGTGCTTTGCGTCGTGCTTCAGGCGAGAGTTTCGTCAAGTCGACCGAGCGCAGGTAGGCTCGCACCTTCTCCGGAGTGATCCTCGAGTTCCGGAAGACCTGGTAACCTCCAATCGCCAGAATCCAAGCCAAACAGAGACACCCCAATACGGCGAACAACGGACGATAACGCGTCTGAGCCATAACCATACCGTCCTTGGACTCCCACCAGACCGCAAGAAAAAAGCATACGGATTTGCCTGGGCCAGGGGGGTGGGATAGGCTGGGTTGGTTCGAAGTAAACATCACAAAAGCATGATTCTTTGCGTAGGTACGACTCCGGCTCTGCAGCGCGTCATGGTCTTCCGCAAACTCACACGGGATGCGGTGAACCGGGCCTCCACGACAGTGGATGGGCCGTCAGGAAAGTCGATTAACGTGGCCAAAGTGCTGCAAGCACTTGGTGAGCCAACAATGGCCATAACCCTCCTCGGGGGCCATCGCGGCGATTTCATCGCGGAGCGATTGCGAGCCCGCGGTCTGTCGCTGGAATCCATCCCCGCTGGATGTGCTTCACGCGAATGCATCACGGTCATCGACGAGTCGACCCAAACCCAAACGGAACTGGTGGAGGAGAGCCAGGGCGTGGAACCCGCCTGCCTGGACGTGTTGCTGGAAAAGGTCAGGCTCGCTCTGCCCAGATGCCGCGCCATGGTCTTGTCAGGTACGATCGCCCCAGGTCTGCCAGACGACCTCTATCTTCGACTCCTCGAGGTTGCCCGCCCTGCCAATGCGTTGGTAGTGATCGACACCCAAGGCAAACCTCTGCTGGAATCACTCGCCGGACGGCCCGGCGTGGTGAAACCAAATCGCCACGAACTCGCAGCCGCCACCGGCCGGGAACTACTCGATACCGCCTCGGTGATCCATGCCATGCGGGAACTACGTACGCGCGGTGCGCAACGGGTCGTGGTCACGGCCGGCCAACACCCCACCCTCGCCTTTGACGGTCAGAAGATCTGGGCTATCACACCTCCGCGCATCAAGGCGGTCAATCCGATCGGTTCGGGAGATGCGTTCACGGCGGCGATGGTGAGTCGGCTGCTGCGTGGTGATGATCTAGGCGAAGCCTGCCGCTGGGGCAGTGCGGCTGGTGCGGCCAATGCCTTGACGCTCATGCCGGGAGACCTGGATCGGGAGGACGTGAAGAGGCTGGCTGGGGAAGCGCGGGTGGAACTGTTGCCTCCCTAAAGGGCTGTCGACCCTCACCTCCAACCATCCCATCACTGCTCGAGAGAGTCTGAGCCCAGATTTGGCATCCCCCCAAGGTTTGAGAAAATCCAGCGTCTCTGCACTTGACATCCCAACTAAGTTTTCGGTAGGAACTCCCCGGTCAGGAGGTCAGGAGATTCATTATATCCTAAGCCCACGTAGAAAACGCTTGGGTGGCAGGTTGGAATCCCGTCCCGTCATTGCTGAGCCGAAAAGTCCAGTCCCGTTGACACCCGGCAGCAAGAGGAGGCTCTCCTGCAAAGAGGAGGTGCAAGATGCGGGTTCGAGAGGGAAGTGGGAAGCCATGTTTCCTGTTGGTGGGAAACGGAGGTTATGAAAACCGAGGTTGCGAGGCGATTGTGCGGGGCACGGCCAGGATTCTGCGTTCGGCGTTTGGTCCCTGCCACCTCCTGAACTGGCACCTAGATCCGCGCGCCCACCCTCCTCCGGCGGTCGATCACGACAAGGAGATCCTGCACCGTCCCATTCCCTTCCCCAAACGTCTCACGCCGGCCTGGTTGGCGGTGCGTTGCCTGCAACGCGCTCACCATCCCGTGCTGGCTCGACTCGCATTTCAGGGACTTTGCGACGAGGCGCGGATCTGCAGGGCCGTCCTCGCGGTCGGTGGAGACAACTTCACCCTCGACTACGGAAAGCCATCCATCTTCGTCGCGCTCGCCAACGCGCTAGGGGGATGTGGAAAGCCGCAGGTCCTCTGGGGGGCATCCGTCGGACCGTTCGACGAACAGCCAGCCTATCAACGGTTTGTTGGAAACATCCTGCAAAGGCGCTTTTCACACTTCTTCGTTCGCGAGGAACTTTCGGCGAATTATCTCGAATCTCATTGGCGCCTCCAACAAAGGGTGCGGCGCTTCTCAGACCCAGCTTTCCTTCTGGACCCAACACCAAGCCCATTCGTCCCTCCGCTCGGCGCCATTGGATTCAACCTGAGCCCGATGCTCCGAACCAGGATCGAGCGACAGCAGAGCGGCGGCTGGCGGCATTTCTTGACAAGCCTGGCTGCCAAACTTGCCTGCCTCAGCCGACCCATCGTCATGATTCCACACGTCACCCAACCCTACGGAGACGACTGGGAATGCCTGCGGGAGTTCGCCGACGCCCTGGTGGCCCACGGAGTCCACGCGCAGTTTCCGCCCGCCGACACGAGTGCGGCTCAAACCAAGAGCATCATCGCCGGCCTGGAGGTGCTCGTGGCAGCACGGACTCACGCCTGCATTGCCGGCTATTCTTCCCAGGTTCCCGTCCTGGCCATCGCTTACAGTCAGAAAGCCTCAGGCATCGCTGAATCCATCTTCGGAAATCGTGATTTCGTGATTTCGGCTGGGAGCATCTGCGCTGACAGCCTGTTCGAGAAGCTGACGGTCACGCTCCAGGGTGCAGACCGAATCCGCGAGACCCTGAGATCGCGCCAGACCGCGCTGCAACAATCGAGTCTGGGAGCAGGTGTCTGCCTTCGAGGATTGCTGGAACCATGAGCACGAATTCAGCACCCACAAATAGCCACACCGTCCGCAACCGGGTATCGCCCCTGAGGATTACCGCACTCATTCCTGCCTTCAACCAGGAGAGACGGGTGGCAGCGGCCATCTGGTCTGCTCTCCAGCAGTCCTATCCGGTGTTTGAAATCCTGGTGGTCGACGACGGCTCGACGGACCATACGGGAGAAGTCGTGCACCGGATCCGCGATAAGCGCATCCGGGTCCTGCATCAATCCAACCGTGGCGTGGCTGCGGCAAGAAACCTCGGGATAGCCGCGGCCCGCGGAGATTGGATCGCCTTTCTCGATGCGGATGACCAATGGATGCCACGCAAACTGGAGCGGCAAGTGAACTCATTGGCCTCGGATCCAGCGTTGGGTTGGTGTGCGGGTAACTCCTTGCTCGTCACACACGAAAAGGGTCTCAGTTACGTTCGGCCCTTTTCACATTCGGGTTGCGATGGCCGCCCCCGGTTTGCGCCAGCGGTGGAACTGCTCAAGAAGCACCTTTATCCATGGCAGATGCCCACCGTCGTCGTGCGCAAAGCCATCGTGGAAGGACTGGGAGGGTTTGATGAAAGTCTGCGCACTGCGGAAGACTTGGATCTCTATCTGCGAGTGGCGCGCAGGAATCCACAGATCTGCTATCACCCCCAACCTGACACTCTCGTATTCGAGTGCCAAGCCAGCCTGTCGCGCCAGCGATGTGATGCACTGCAAATGGTGAGGAAGCACTTTGCCGAAAAGGAGCACGGAGGAATCCAAAGACAAGACCTGATCCAGTTTCTGGCCCTGGTAGCGCTGCATGAGAGCTACCAATCGATCCGCAGGCTGGCATGGAACCAAGCAGCCGGCCAACTCAGACAGGTTCAGGCCTTATGGGGGAGGAAGGGTGCCGCGCCCTGCCTCAGAGCCATGCTACGCCTTTCGGTTATCAAACTCGAAAACCTGCTGCAGCGCCGGAAGATTGCGGCTTAAGACCAGCCCACACCGTGCACCGAAACCGCCAACCCCCAAGCCCGGTAAGAACGCTTCCGCCAGACATTCAGGGGTGCTGGGCACTGCCGCTGGCCGGGTTCTGGTTGTACACGATCCTGTTCACTGCAGGATCCCTGCTCGGTCTCAAAGTCCTGAACCTGGCAGGTGCGACCGCGCTTCTAAGCTTCGCGGTGCTGGCCCGCTGCCGACAAGGGACCCGCGAGCGGCTCGGGGGCCGGGACGTGCGCGGTCTTGCGTGCCTGGTGGCCTTAGGACTTGCTGCCTACTGCAATCCAAGTTCGACCAGTACGGCGGATCTGCTGAAATTCGCCTTCCCCTATGTACTCTTCCTGACCCTCCGTCCCTTGCGGCTGCCTTCTGTTCAGCAGGGGCCTGCACGAGCCTGGTTTCTGGCACAGATTGCAGGCCTATTGATCTTGTCGCTGGCAGTGTCGCTGTTGGGTTCAGGAGGCGCGCAGCGCGCAGCGGGTCTCTTCACCAACCCGAATAACTTCGCCCTGGCGGCCCTGGCGCTGCTGTTCCTTGCCGACCAGCGAGACAAACTTCAATGCCTTTCGATGCATGCCGCCGTCCTGGGCACACTGGTGGCGTCAGGAACCAGCGGAGCGCTCCTTTCGTATCTCACCGCCACGAGTTTCGCCCTGGCACACTCCCTCCTGAGCCGATCTCGAAAACGGGGTTGGACCTCTGGAGCGGTAGCCATCCTCGGGATGGTTCTGCTCTCGGCAGGACTGTTCCCCCTCTTAAAAGCGACCCCGGCCTTCCAACGAACAGTGGCCCAAATCCATGCCGTGAAGACACACGCGGCCGAGGCCTGGACGGGTACTCCACCAGACTTCGCAGAAATGGCTGCTCGCCACGGAAGCGATAGTCTGTCGGGTATTTGGAGGATCTTTCATTGGGGGGAATTGTTGAAGCAATTCCGAGACTCCCCGTGGTGGAGGAGGATCATTGGCAACGGGCCAGGATCAGCCCGCGTTCTTCTCCCCAACGTTCCGCATAACGAGTACCTGCGCTTGCTATTGGAACAGGGTATCCTCGGACTAGCGGCAACCCTCTCCTTCTATGCTGGCCTCTGGAAACACCTGTCATCCCATGGGCGGTTCTCTCTGGGGACGTTCGCTCTCTACTGTGTGAGCGAGAACAACCTGGAGAACCTGCTCTTCATGTCGTGGATGATGGCGTTCCTGGCGAGCCACAATCCTCGCACTCGACGTCTCGCGCGGTATCGGCATTTGATCCCAATTCCCTTCAAAAGCGCGAACCGCCCAACACCTCCTCCGACCGTGCTCCGGGCGACCTTCCTGATTCCGTTGAGGGATGGCTTGACACGAGAGTACCCACGCATGAGATGAGAATCTGTTTCGCCAACAACTTCTTCTACCGCCGTGGCGGAGCAGAAACGGTTCTCCTGTCCGAAATGGCAGGGATGGAACAGAGAGGTCATGAGGTTTCGGTCTTTGCACGTCAGCACCCGCTCAACTTGAAAACCCCATGGTCTCGCTGGTTCGTTCCCTTCCGGGAGTTCCACACCTTGACCTGGGCGGGGAAGATCGCTGCGGCATTCCGAATCATCCACAACCGGCAGGCAGCTCGGCATTTCAGGCAGATGCTTCAGGCAGCCCAACCAGACATCATTCACGCCCACAATATCTATGGGGGACTGACCACCTCCATCCTGGCGGTGGCGAGGCAGGAAAGGATTCCGGTGGTGATGAGTCTCCACGATTACAAACTAGTGTGTCCTTCCTACCAAATGCAGCGCAAAGGGCGACCCTGCGAGGCATGCTTGGGAGGGCGTTTCCGGTTCTGCCTCCTGCACGCCTGCCACAAGGAAAGCCTGAGTGCTTCCGCGGTTTACACGGCTGAAAGCTACTATAATCGATGGTTCCGGCGTTATGGATGGGTCAACACTCTGATCGCCCCAAGCCGGTTCCTTCTCCAGGTTCACCGCCAGGCGGGAATGCAGGAGAGGATAGCTCATCTACCCAACCCAGCCAACCTTGCTCCCTCACAAACCACCGTGGGTGGGGGACGAAACCTGGGGTATGCGGTCTATCTGGGCCGATTATCTCAGGAAAAGGGACTCATGGTTCTCCTGGAAGCGGCACGCGGGCTCGACTTTCCGGTGGTACTTGCCGGTGATGGCCCGCTGAGGCCCACATTGGAAGCGATCCTGAAAACCACGCAGCCCAGTCCAGTCCGGCTTGCCGGACGCCTCGAAGGCCGTTCTCTGGAAGGGTTGCTCGGCAACGCCGCTTTCTTGGTCCTGCCCTCCACCTGGTACGAGAACCATCCGATGTGCGTAATCGAGGCATTCGCAGCGGGAAAAGCGGTCGTGGCCAGTCGGATTGGAGGCATTCCGGAACTGGTGCAACACGGCCTGACTGGGCTACTCGTGGAACCACGGAACCCCAAGGAGTTGCGCGCCGCCATGTTGAAGCTCTGGGGCAACCCGGCGCTAGCTGCGGAACTCGGCCTTCAGGGCCAACGTTTCGTCCTCGAGCGCCTCGACCTCACCACCCATTGCATCGCGCTGGAGCAGCTTTACCGGGAAACCATACAAAGGAATCAAATCGGGATCCATCGAGGAGGAAACAGGAATGAAAATCGCGTTCTTTGCAGTCAAGAGTCTTGTCCGAGGGGGAGGGATTGAACAATACACCCGCAGACTGGCGGAGCACCTCGCCCAACGCGGCCACCAGATCACCGTGTATGTCATGTCGCGCTATCATGAGCACGACGATCACATCCCGTTTGCGCAGCAGGTTCGCCTGGGCAGCCTGCGGTGGAGGGGGGCAGAAAAACTCTCTGCGTGTTTCGCCGGGTTGCCCCACCTACTGTTGAGGTGCCGACCCGACCTGATCCATTTTCACAGTGTTGCCGCGGGTGCGTTCGCCCCCTTCGCCTGGCTCAGCCGGAGAGCCAGCGTTCTGCAGATGCACGGCTTGGAATGGAAGCGATCCCGTTGGAGCAAAACCGGGCGGAGAACGCTGTATTTGCTGGAGCAAATCGCGGTTCGTTCTGCCAAGTGTCACACCGCCGTTTCCCGAACCCAGTGCGAGTATCTCCGGAAGGAATACGGCATCCAGGCGACCTATATCCCTCCTGGGGCAGATCTTCCGCCCCAAGTCGAACCGGACCTGCTCCTCCACTTGGGAATCACGCCTCGCAGGTATTTACTCTTTGCCTCCCGGTTGGTGCCCGAGAAAGGCGCCCATCACCTGCTCCAAGCCTTCCTGAAATCGCCACCCACAACCACCCGTCTGGTGCTCGCGGGCGATGTCCCCACAGAAAGCCGATACTTGGCCGAACTGAAGCGGATGGCTGGAGGCGATCCCCGCATCCTGTTCCCGGGATTTGTGACTGGACGACTCAAGGAGGAACTTTTCGGACATGCACTCGCTTACATGCACCCTTCGGAGATGGAGGGTCTCTCAGTGTCTTTACTGGAGGCCATGGCCCATGGCTTGCCGTGTCTCGTGAGCGATATCCCCGAGAATCGTGAAGCCGCCGAGGATAGCGCGTGGTACTTCCATCCCGACCACCCAGCATCGCTTCAGCACCAGGTGGCTCGAGTGCTGAACCATCCCGAAGCGGCCTCAGCACTCGGATCCCGCGCTAAACGAAGAGCTGAAGCCCTTTTCAACTGGTCCACGATCACAGACCAGATGGAGGCTTTGTACCGGGAAACTCTCCGAAACAATTCTGCTTACTTGCCCACGGATGCAGCACCTCGCGCTGTGCGAGCAGCCTCCACGTAGGAAGCAGCCAGATGAGCCAACGCCGGCCAATCGTCATTCTTCAAGATGGCTGAGGAAAGGAGCGCAGACCCGGTACCGACCGCCGCACACCCCGCGGCGAAGAACGCCCCGATGGTCTCCAGGTTCACGCCACCTGTAGGAACAATCCTCAAGTGAGGTAAAGGAGCTCTCAGGGCTTTGATGTATCCGGGCCCAAGGTTGTCGGCCGGGAAGAGCTTCACGAAATCAGCGCCCGCCTCGTGTGCCCTTTGGGCTTCGGTAGGGGTGTAGGCACCAATCATCACCGGTTTCCCAGCCGCATGGGCCACTTGAACCAACTCGGTACGACAAATGGGAGTGACCACGAATTCCGCACCCGCCTCCAGCGCAGCCTCCGCCGTCGCTATGTCCAGCACTGTCCCCACCCCCACTAACGCTTCCGGCGGCAATACCCTCCGGGCCGTCCGGATCGCCTCTATCGCCCCGGGCGTGGTCATGGTGATTTCCACGGCAACTACCCCTCCGCGTAACAAGGCCTGCGAGAGCGGGACGACTTGGGCAGAGCTGAGGGCTCTCACGACCGCCACGATTCCCGGGTCGAGCAGGGCCTCCACGATTTGAGTGCGGTCGCGTGTACCCATTGTAATCCTAAACCTGGTCCACGTACCTCTGCATGGCCTCCTCTTGCTCCATGATCGACTCCACCAACTTGAACTGGGTGCGGGTCCGATCCAGGTTGTGATCTGGCCGGTGCACCCGGAAATAGGTATCCCCCACCAGGTAGTCGGCCAGGAACCGGATCCCGATGGTGAAAGTAATGAGGCGGCCGCTGAAGGCCAAAAGCCGCTTCTCCGCCGGAGTCAACATACCACTCGTAGCCTCCACATAACCGCGTGCCAGATGCTGGAACATCGGCATCTGCATTTGCACCCGGCCCAGATCTTTTTCATCCTCCATGGTAGGGCTGGTCGTGGTCCGAACCATGTCGCCGAAATCGTACAACACAAGGCCAGGCATGACCGTGTCCAGGTCGACCACGCACATGGCGTGCCCCGTCTCCCAATCCAGCATGACATTGTTGAACTTGGTATCGTTGTGAGTGATCCGCTCGGGGATATCCCCACGCGCCTGCGCATCCAAAAGGGTACTAATCCAGGTCTTCTGTTTCAGGGCGAAATCAATCTCTTTCCGCGCGGTCCGAGCGCGGTTGCAGTGGTCCGATTCGATGGCCTTCTCCAGGGTAACAAAGCGCTTGGGGGTATTGTGAAAGTCCGGAATGGTCTCAAAGAGCCGCTTGCCCGGCAGGTCAGAAAGGAGGGCCTGGAAGGTTCCAAATGCCTTGCCGGCTTCGTAAGCCTGCCCAGTACTCTGGACCGCCTCGAAGGACTGCACCTTCTCCACGAAAACAAACGTACGCCAAAAATCGCCATCCGCATCCTGGAAATAGGGCTTCCCATCCCGGGTAGGAACCACCGTCAGCGCTTTGCGCGTCACATCACGAGTTCCTTGCGCCATCAACTTCTGCCGCAGATGCGTCGTCACCCGCATCAGGTTATCCATCACTCCATCCGGATCCTTGAAAACCGTCTGGTTGATCTTCTGATGAATATACCGGACCAGGATGCCGCCCTGATCGTAGGTGGCGGTGTAGGTTTCGTTGATATGCCCGATTTTGCAGGGTTCAGCGTGAAGAATCTGGCCGTATATCTGGAACTTCTTCGAGATATCCTGGAGATGTTGTTCTTTATAGAGCGGCATATTTCAATTCAACCTCTCGCCCGGAATCCCCTCCGAAACACAATCTCGCAACCAGGGCCCTATAGCGGGGTGCAGCGACAGTTGAACGGTTTTTGAGCACCAGAAACAAGTCGAATCTTCGGACTGGCGTTTATCATACTCCCGTGGTAGGGTGGCACAAAATAAACGGCCTATGCAGAAATCCCTATCTGACTCCCTCGTGCTGGTGCGGCAATACGAGATTGGTGATGTTCCCGGCCTGCATGCGGCAGTGACGGAATCGGTTCGGGAACTTTCCCCCTGGCTGCCATGGTGTCACCCAAACTACTCCCTGGACGAAGCCGAGGGCTTCGTGAGGACTCGGAAAAGAGCATGGGAGGTGAACGAGGAGTTCAGCTTCGCAGTTTTGGATGCCACCCAGGGCACTTTCCTGGGTGGAGTGGGTATCAACCAAGTCAACGTGACCCACCGGGTGGGCAGCCTCGGCTACTGGATTCGCACCTCACGTGTCCGGCAGGGCCTGGCTACCGCTGCCTGCCGCCTGGCCGCGCGGTTTGCCTTCGAGCAACTGCGATTTAACCGGCTGCAAATCCTCATGGAACCCTCCAACTATGGCAGCATCCATGTGGCGGAGAAGCTGGGAGCCATGCGTGAAGGCTACCTTCGCCGACGCCTGATCATTAACTCCGCGCCCCACGACGCCCTGCTCTACGCGATCCTTCCCGAGGATCTTGACCTGAAGCCGTTCGACGCGGGTCCCCCGATGGAGAGTGAGCCCGCCTGACCGGCGGCCGGCATCACCAGGGAAGACCGAGTTTCAGGACTGCTCGGCACGAGGGGCGTTTTGTCTTCCTATGTCAGTGTTGTTGTGTCGGGTGAGGTAGCAGTCTGTAAGCAGCTCGCCGGGCAGTAATGCCTTTGGCGAGGAACTCGGCCTCAAAGTCCGTCGTAATCGACGCCAATTCAGACGGTGTCTCTACAGCAGCAAAGGCTGCCGCTGCGCCAAACACTCTCTGCATCTGCTGGAAATAGTCACCATCGTCTGTCCGGAGGAATACCGTGCCCCCTGGCTTGAGCACCCTGGCAGCTAAACCGGGAAAACCGTCGTTCACGAGGCGTCGGATGTGATGCCGCCGCTTGGGCCAGGGATCAGGAAAATAGACATGGAGAGCATGAATCGAGTCGCTTGGAAGCAGGTAACGCATGAAATAGGTCGCTTCGACCCGAATCCCCCGCAAGTTACGCAACTGCAGCCTACCGCCCTTCCGCTCCAACTTTCGAATCCTCCCCATCAACCGCTCGATACCCAAGAGGTTGGTCTCCGGATGCAACCGCGCCCATCGCATCAGAAAGGACCCGTCCCCGCTGCCCAGCTCTACTTCTATCGGTTGCGGGCTGAGGAACAGGTCGTTCAGATCCAACTCCTGGCTCACTGATGAAAGTCGCCAGAGGATTCTCTGTTCAGGCACGGGACCATTTTGCATGCCCGGAGGGGATACCAGATCCACCCCTCGCCTGCCAATTCCCTATTTTTCGACAAAGAGGGCGAGGGAAGCCGTGTACCCGTGCAGGAAGCTCCGGGAGCCAACCGGCCCAAGTTCGCCATTGCAAAAGAAGCCCGCTAACCCCATCGGTCCAAAGGTCTTTTGGACCATCTTGGCGTCGTGACTCGACTCCCCAAACAACCGTTCCCCCCGGCCATTGCAGGCACACAAACACCCACCCAGAATCCGCCGATCCTTCAACTCGGCCTGGACCCGCTCCAAAAGAAGGCCCAAGTCCTCGGTCGCTGCAGCAGCATCCCGGCACTGGAACTGAAAAGATTGTCCCACCCGGGGATGGGCGCCCACCGCCAACACCCCGGACTTCGGGTCACCCCCCAGGAGGTTGCGAATCAAGAAATCCCCCCGGTGAAACTCCTCCTGGTATTCATCGATCACCAAACCGACAAGAATGTTGCCTTGGGCCCGCTTCTTAAGGTCATCAGGTAACCCTTGAAAAGTCTCCATGAGAACCTGCAA
The DNA here is from genome assembly GCA_964411985.1 of uncultured Verrucomicrobiota bacterium. Taxonomy (GTDB): domain Bacteria; phylum Verrucomicrobiota; class Verrucomicrobiia; order Limisphaerales; family J093; genus CAYPNF01. Next base: position 10,342 of record CAYPNF010000033.1, on the reverse strand, counting down.
AGCTGGCCGTGTGCCGATCTCCATGATGTAATTCCCCTCGGCACGGGTGATCGTCCAGGCTTCACCTACCGGTGTGCAGCCTTGGGAAACGGCCGCCACGAGGCGGACATCGCCACCCACGGAAAGGGCAACCCCTCCCTCCTCCCACACCTGACCATTCAAATAGACCTGGGCTCGCGCTTCCGAAGGATCACCGCTGGCGACACCTCCCAGGATTGGGGACGGCGCATAGGCCTCATTCCACTGTTCCAGCCAGGTTTCCCCATCCAAATGGAAGGGATCCATAAAAACGAGCCACCCTTGGTTCTGCTTCGATTCCACACCGGTTTCGGCCTGCCAGAATTGTGGCCCATCGGCACGCTGTACCTGCTCTTGAGTAAAGTGTATCCCATGCAGAGAGGCCCCCGGTAGATGATACAGCCCGAGTACTAAGCCTTCCGATTCCTCATACTCCTGCCCACCCGCAATGCGTCCTCCGCAGGAACACCCTACCAACATGGGGACTTGGGCATGCACTTGCAGAATCTCTAAAATCTCCCCCGCGCGGTCGAAATAGGCTGGGCTCATAAAGACCAGTCCAAGGTCCGCTTTCCCGGACTTCAGCTCGGAACGCAACTGCGCGGCCCATTCCTGCAGGCCCCGGTCGTCAAAACCGCCCACCCAGTGTCCCGCCACCGAGAAACAACAGTTCGCTTCACTCACACTCATCGTGGCAGCTTAAACCGGATCCGCTCGAAATCAATGGTCACCAGTGCGGATGCCGATGCAGGAGGCTGTGGGGACGTTCCAATCCGTGACTTAGCATCAAGGGCTCATCTCCCAAGACCAACTCCGACTCCCCATCCGCCACCACTCTCCCCTGATCCAACACCATCACCCTCGGACAAAGCTCCAGAATCATCTCCAAATCGTGACTCGCAATCAGTTTCGTCGCTGGCAACCGTCGGCACAAGGTCACAAACTCACGGCGACCGCGAGGGTCGAAGTTCGCGGTGGGTTCGTCAAAAACCAGCACCTTCGGATCGCACGCCAGCACACCGGCAAGGCACACCCGTTTCTTCTCCCCAAGACTCAAGTGTTGGGGAACGCGGTTCTCGAAACCAGCGAGGTCCACCGCTGAGAGCGAGGCCTGGACCCGCTCCTCGATCTGAGCTGGTGTCAGGCCGAGCTGCCGGGGGCCGAAAGAAACATCTTCCTGCACCGTGCTTGAAAAAAGTTGGTCGTCCGGGTCCTGAAAAAGCAAACCGACTCGCCGCCGGACCTCCGCCAGATGAGGTGCCTCAACCGGTATGCCGCCCACCTCAATCGTGCCGCAAGACCGGGGCAAGCCCAGCAACCCGTTCAAATGAAGCATTAGGGTGGACTTCCCGGCCCCGTTCGGCCCGATGAGTCCGACCGTCTCGCCCTCCTGGACCTGAAAGGAGACGTCCCGCAAAGCCTCCCGCCCGTCCGGGTAGCGGAAATTGACGTGTTCTACACGAATCACGAACCAAAGATGCCGGAGGAACCTCGCAGTGGCAAGATCCCTCCCGAGCGGAGCAAGCGAGGTTGCCAACGTTCTCTAGGATGATTCGACTGCTGGCCATCGGCTCCGTGCCCAGCGAAATCGCTGATCCTACAAGAAAACATTAGTCGGATACATATCCACTGCCATTCACAATCTGTTTGCTTATTGGCCATTCCTCCAGTATAAAGAAAGGGTTTCCGAGCCCTAGTAGCCAGCCCGCTTTCCCGATGCCAGGCACTTGCCTCCATAAGATCGCAAGCAGGCGGCCACTAGGAAAGAATAACAGGAGACCAACGTCGTATGTCGACCAAGAACGCTGACAAGTGTGCGAGTATCTACCAGATTAAGGTCTGCTTGCGGGGCAGCAATCCCCTGGTCTGGCGAAGGATCTGCGTGGCAAGTGACACCCATCTCACCAAACTCCACAAAATCCTCCAAGCCGTGATGGGATGGCATGGCAGGCACCTGCATGAGTTCTATTCGCACGGCGTCCGGTATGCGCCAGCCAAGGTGGCGAAGGAACTGGAATGCCAGAGCGAACGATCCGTGGTGCTCGCCGACCTCGTGAATGGAAAACCCGAGCCGATTGTCTACGAATACGATATGGGTGACGCGTGGTTTCACACTCTGACCGTGGAGAAAACTACCCCTCCGGAAAAGGACACACGTTACCCCTGCTGCGTGGAGGGCAAGAATGCCTGTCCACCCGAAGACTGCGGCGGACTCCCGGGTTATTATGAGAAACTCGAGGCGCTCAAGGACGCTCGACATCCAGATCATCAGGAGGTCCGAGACTGGATGCCGGCGGGTTTTGATCCGAAGACGTTTGACCTGGAGAAGATCAATCGGGAACTGCGAAAGATCCGCTAAGCTAAACTCCGGGGAAAGAGGCATCACCCCTCACTCGCCCGGCCCGATCAGTTCCCCCCCCACAGCACCATACGAAGGAAGCTGGCAGGAAAAGTCTGGGGCAAGCTCACCTCCGCCTCCAGTAACCGGGTCGAACTGGACGGCATGAAGTTCGTGATGACCGCCCAATCCCCATCTCCCAACATCGGCTTGGATTGAAGGGTATAGGAGTACCCTTTGATCGCATTAAACCTCAACTTCAGCACTCCACCGACGTGAACTGCACTGACAAATGCTAAGTCCAAACTTCGGGGATTCGTTCCCAAGGACTCTTCGGCCACGTTTGTCAACCCATCTTCGTCCGAGTCGCCTGCCGACCCATCGTCCCCGTCGGCTGACCAAGGGTTCAAGCCAAAGGTCCATTCCCAGGTGTCATCCAAACCATCAGAATCGGAATCGCCAAAAGCCGATCGATTCGCCGTGCCGGGCGTCGGCCGACCAGCCAGCCAGTTGGCAGGGTCGCTCCCCCAAGTCTCCGGAAGGAGTTTCTGCAGCGAGAGCCCCTTGCCAGTGGCAAGTGGCCAAGGAAAGCCTGAACGCAGCCCGACTCTATCCCGTTCGTACTCCACCAGATCGGTCGGGCTTGACTGATCTACCTCCACCAACCGCAAATCATCACCCTCGTTGGACAACCTGCCCCGCCAAGGACCAACGACCACCGCGGTCGGCTCAACCCGAAAGTAGTCACGGAACCTCCCCAACGATGTTGGGTCCGCATCCGGGTCGAAGCCGACGACCACCACCAGTGCACCGGGCTCCAGCGTGAAGCCAGGTGCAAACTCGAACTCGACATCACCCAGCAAGCGCCACTTCCCTGAAGCCGCCACCCCACCTCCCAAGACCACGGCCGTCTGGCTGAAGTTCATGAGTTCAACAAACTCCCCCAACTCAGGTTCAATCGCCGGCCCATAGGGGCGAACTGGATCGGAGAATATCTCCTGAATCACCACTGGCCCAACCAGCGGGCCAGAGTTCTTGCCCCCCTTCCCCTCCCTGAACTGAGTCACCGATGCTGGATTCTCCACTCCCAGTGTGGTTGCGGCCAATAGGCCCAACGATTCCCCCTGGCTGGTGGAAAACCAACCGGTGCTCAGGCCAAGCCTCATGGCCGAGTACTTGGCTCGCGCTCGCCATCCTGTCAAAGCACCCGAGGAGTTGGCTTCGCTCAAAAAGACCTCGGTGGGTCGAACCGGATCCAGAACCAAGCTCTGCTCGGTGAGGGGCCAACCGCAGAACTCTGCTTCGTAGAAGACCAGGAATCCCCGGGCGGGCAGAAGAGTGTTGGCAGGGATCCGAAACTTCGCCGCCTGGTCCCCTCGATCGCTTAGATACCAGCCGGAGAGGTCGATCGGTTTGGACCCGAGATTTCGCAGTTCAATCGCCGCCTCGCGTGGAGCACGAGCCTGCGGGAGTATCTCATTGATCACTACCTGCTCAAAGAGCCGATGGTTGGCGTAGCCAGGGGATGGACTACCAGGAAACGGCAGAATCCCCTCTCCCCCATCTGGAAACCTCCCCTGGGACCCCCCATCCACGAGGGGAGAGATCTCTACCCGGTCAAGGAGGATGGAAGGCGACAGATAGAGGCCCAGAGGCTCTCCCCTCCAGTCCAGCCTGAAGGGCAAGAGGGCCGCGTTTCCGTCCGGGCTCGCAGCCAGCACCACCCATCCTCTCGCATCGATATAACTGTGAGGCGGCAGACTGTGGTTGGTCCGCCCCGACAAGCTGAGATCGTCTGTAAGGTAAAGCCCGGTCAGCTCCACGGGACGGTCTGCGGTGTTGAACAATTCCACCCAGTCATCCCCGCCGGGAGAAGCGAGCCATTCATTGATCCGCAACTGGACAGGCTCTCCAAGGACGGCCGCAGGGCTATTGGGTAACCCCGGAGTTGGATACTCTGCCAGGCGCCATTGTCCCGCCACCACCCCGAACGATTTGTCCGCAATCTGCGGACCGAACTCCACGGAGGAGACGATGCGCCCCACGCCCAGTTTGAGTTGGAGCACGCACCCTTCCCGAGGAAGACCGAACCCAGTCTGGAGGTTCTGGGTGACTGAGGTGGAAGGGGCTACCGTAGGATCGCAATACAACACGAATCGCGATCCCGCCGGCATCGTGACGCCCTTCGGGAAGACCCATTGCTTTTCGGGTTTACCCTCGATCCCGAGCACCATCCCTTCCAGCGCCACCACGGAAGCCGAAGGATTGTATAACTCCACCCAATCGATCACGGTACCAGCCGCCATGATCTCCTGGATGACAGGTCCCTCGTAGGCGGGCATTCCGTTCGGGGCGCCGGGCGTGGCGGCTCCCGAAAAATCCGTCAGGTTTCCTCCCCCGTCCGGAAGGAATCCGGTTGAGGTCCGTTCGGGTTGAACCCGGTAAGCGAGAGAAGAGATCGCGACGCCCGAAGGGTTCAGGAGACGAACCTCGGCACCGACCGCAGGTAGGTTCTCCGGCAAATGTCCCGGCGCGGTTGTGCCATCAGCAAACAAGAGAGCGAACCCCAGGGGCGGAACCACCGAGTGTTCGGTCAATACCGGAGCGGCATTGCTCCACTGAAGGCTGAACCCGTACAAGTCAGCGGGTTGGGAAGAACTACGATTGTAGATTTCAATCCAGTCCGGTTCCCCCGGCAGGCTGTTGCCCAGCACTTCGTTCAGAGCCAACTCCGACACTTCCGCCATCGCTGCGGAGCGATTCTCTGCCCCACGCGTCGGTTCTCCGCAATGCCAATAGCCGTACCCCTCCCCGAACCTGCTCAACGAATACGCGGATGCCTGCTGGCCAAACGCTTGGCCATCCATCCGCGCTCCGGCGGCGTCGAATAAGCATAGGAAGCCCGGATGCACGACGAGGTCCGGGCGCCCGTGATGACCGTCGCCCCCAGTGTTTCCGTCCGCATAGACGACAACATACCCTTGAGCTGGAATCGTCGTTCCCGTGGGAAACTGAAACAAGTTCGTCCTGTGCGTGCCAACCAATCTCCAACCGCCAATCACAATCTCTTTGGAGCCCGAGTTGTAGAGTTCCACCCATCCCCCAGCCGTCCCCCTCGCTCCGGTAAACGAAATCTCGTTCATTCGTACCGGAGGGCACGCCTCCGGCACCCCGCTGAAACCCGGCGTCCCCCCCAATCTTGAACTCGCCCGCCAGTTCGTGGGGTCGGAAGGGGTTCCTTCCGGGTCAACCACCTCCAGCGAATACCCGCCCCCATCTGCTTCTTCAGGCCAAGGATAGGAGTCCGAGTAGTCGAAAACCAGGACTGGCCGGAGGTTCAAGTCCAGAATCCTGAGCCGTTCACCACCGTTGGATAGACTGCCGTTAAAGTAGGCATGGACCTGGGCATCTGGGTAACGTTTTGCGAAAGCCTCTGGATCGGCCGAGGAGGCGAGGAGAAAACGGCCACCACTCGGAATCCGAATCCCCATCGGAAATCGGTAGCCGATCCCTTCGATCTGCCATCCGCCAATGTCCATTTCAACGAAGCCCGCGTTCACAAGCTCCAGGTACTCGAAGGCTTCCCCACCCGGAGGATGATACATCAATTCGCTGATGCGCAATCGGGTGCCCATTTCGTCCACACGAAACGCCGCCTGGGTCAAGGCACTCCAATTCGTGCCCGCCAAGGAGCGAGCCTTGACTTCCATGCTCCGGGAAATGGGGAAGCCGCCTCCGGAGAGCAGCTTCGCAGCTGTGCTGTCAACTTCACCCGTGAAACGAACACGTGGGTCTCGTCCATTTGTGGTGTAGTAGATGCTCCCTGCGCGCGCGGAAACCTTCAGGCTGAAGCCCCGTGGCACAACGCCTCCGAATTGCGACAGAACGGGTGCGTTGGAGGAACCCAGCAGTCCGGCCAGAGCAAAATGGTTGGTGACGGACTTGCGCCGACTCGGAATCCAGGTGGTGGCAATCGTGTTATTGAAGCCGGCAATGCTGGTGGCAATCGCTTTTCGGGTCGATTCGTAACGCGCCCGGATCCGCTCGTCGGTCAACGCCCCGCCATTAAAGAAGTGGCGATGGATTCGGTCTGCGAAAAGCAATCGAAACTCGGGCACTACTTTGAGTTTGTTGAACATGATGGCGATCTCGGCCGTGCCCCAGGGAGGCGCAGTGGTGCTAAGTTGGTTCGCAATCGTGTTCCAGGTGGACCCGTGGCTATAACCGAAGGACCACTCCGCATCCCAGGCGTAGAATCGGAATGGCGCGCCAGCAAGGCGCTCACGACCCGCCCGCCAGTTGTTGTGAGGCCAATCATCTGTATCCGCGTAGATGTTGGGAAGCAGGTAATCGACAAAGTTCGTCAAATCCAGACGTCTTTCGACTTCCAGATAGTTGTTCATCACCGACAGAGGCTTGGTGCTGATCAGGGTCTTGAGCGCATTCCAGGCCACTGCATCTCCTTCACGCACCTCCCCGCCTGCCGCCATCAAGTCCCACTTGTCACCGCCCCCGTGCCAGGCCTGGAGGAAGTTCGGATCGATTCGTTCGGTCGGGTTGTAATACCCTTTGTAGGTTCCATTCAGAAACAAGTGCACGAAATTCCCATGGGGAGTCACATTCCCTGTATCCAACTCCAGTCGCCGGAGAAACTCATCGCGCAGGAAAGGATTCGTGGGATCGTTCATCCCTGCCCGGAGAACCAGGTTGTCAAAAGAAGTCACTGCGGAACCCGGAAAGAAGGGGTACTCCAGCTTGCCCGGCCCGTAGTCGGTGCGAAAATAGAGTTGGAACGAATACTTGTTCTCAGGTGCGGTGCTGGCCCGGTAGTTGTAGATCCCTCGAACGTACCCGCCGCCGTGCACCCGAATGCCACAATCGACCTGGAAGCCCCCGTTGTCTTCCGGCCGGATCAACTCCGCGGAGACCGGCCTTTCCCAGGCGATACCATACTTCGTGGTGTTGCGGGGGCTGTACTCCATGATGCCAGTCTTGCCATAAAGATGGTTGGAGGCCGTCACCAGCGACAGGACCGGTAGATTCAAGCGGGAGCCCGGCAGGTTCACAAGGTAGGTGTGGGTCTCCACCGCCGAAGGCAGACTGTCCGCCTTGAAGGCGGCGGCACGCACCACTCGCGTGCTGCTGAGGACGATGGGCGAGGTGTACCGCAAGCCGTTGGTAGGTTTCGGAATGCTTCCATCCAGGGTGTAATAGATGTCCGCACCGGAGGTGTCCGTATAGAGTCCGAGGTTCAGCCCTTGCGCATAGTAACCACGCCTCACACTGAAGTGCACCGGGGCTACCACCGTGGAAATCCTGCTACTGCCGTTGGACACGCCGGGCGTGCTCGCCGCAAAGTAACGCCACCCCCCACTGCTGTCTCGGCCATAGGAAACATCGTTGCGCTGTTCGGGATAACGAGGCTGCATCTCCGCCACCACCTTCCTTGGGGAATCTGGCCCGTAAAGTCCTAGATACTCCCCGGCGAGCCCCAATTTGAAGTTGGTGTGCAGTTTGCCCGCGGGGTTCCTTCGATCCTTGCCCGACGCGTACAGAACCAGGTAGCCATGCGCTGGAAGGATGACCTCCGGAAAAACCCATTGCCCGGGCTGCGCAGGATCGTCACTCATGGACCATCCACTCAGGTCGACAGCCGCTGATCCCCGGTTCAAGAGTTCGATCCAGTCCTGCTGTTCCCCTTCCTCGTCGCGCAGGCCTACCGTGTTTTCCGCCATGATCTCATTAATGACAACATCTCCCACCTCGCGAGCCGGGTCGACGGTGTATTCCCACGAACCACCGGGAAAGGGATTGGAAACCTCGAGCGCATCCCGGATTCCGTTCTGCGCCGTCCAACTCAGGGTCGCCACTCCCTGCGAGAGGATTTCGTCAAATCGAAATAAATAAGGGCCTGCGCCCGCCCCCGTCACGGAGCTCACCAGTCGGCCACTCACGAGCAAATCCGCGGCGTCTACCCCCTCAACGGGTCGATCGAACCAAACCTGAACTTCACCCAGGCTCCGAAGAACCGTCCCGGCCGGAGGCTCCAACGCCACCACCACCGGCGGGTTGGGATCCACCAATTCGTAATACCAACGATTGCCCACCCCAAAGGGGTCGAAGAGCAGGTTGGTGTCTTGAAGCGAACGAATGCCACAAGCCGGATTCCATCCCACCTGAACCGTACCAAGAGAGGGAGGCGGAAACTGAAAGGTGTAGGTGTCGCCCGATGCGGAATACCCGGTCGCCGGCACGCCGTTGATCCAGAGATCAGCAGCGTCGACCCCCGTCACCTCCTCGCTGAACTGCACGGTTAGCTGAGCCAGTCTGATGACCGGCCCTGCCACAGGGTCTAAGGGGCGAACGCTTAGGGTCTTAGCAGGTTCCAGAAAGTCCTGAGCCAAAAGGCTGAATGTGGCGCTAGCTACCCCAAGGAACCCGATGGCCAACACGCTCCGAGCACTTCTCCATAAGGGCCTGCCTAACACGGGTGTTGGAAACGTCATGGTCCCTAAGAAAACAAAACCGCCTCGCAAAAGCGAGTGGAGACTACATCTTGAGTTTTGACATGGCCCCTGGCCTCCGACACTCTAGCGTCATGTCCAAACCGGCACTCGGCCGCGGCTTGGGGGCCTTGCTCGGCGGAACTCAACCCGCCGCTAAGTCCCCCACCCCGGCACAGAAGCAACCAATACCGCCCCAGGTTTCAACCCCGGGTCCCGATACCATTCGGCGCGTCCCCCTGAACAAAGTTCAGCCTTGCCCACTCCAGCCCCGCAAGGATTTTACCGAAGACTCCCTGAAAGAACTTGCCGACTCCATCCGGGAACAAGGAATCGTTCAACCGCTCGTGGTTCGGGCCAAAGGCGACCTCTTCGAGCTTATCGCTGGGGAACGCCGTTGGCGCGCCGCCCAACTCTGCGGCCTCAAAGAAGTACCCATCATCGTCCGCGAGGCTGACGATGCCGCAGTGCTGGAGTTGGCACTCATTGAGAATCTTCAACGTGAGAACCTGAACCCCCTCGAAGAAGCGCACGGCTACCAGCAACTCATCGACCAGTTCCAACTCCGCCAAGAGGATGTAGCGGTCAAGGTCGGGAAAAGCCGCGTCGCAGTGGCCAACGCCCTCCGCCTGCTGAAGTTGTCATCAGAACTGCAGGCTCATGTCCGTAACGGCTTACTCTCCGTCGGCCACGCCAAAGTCATCCTCGGCCTCACCTCGCCAGACCAGCAGAAGCTCGCCGCGGAACGAGTCATCAAGGACGGTCTGAACGTGCGCCAAACCGAGGATCTGGTGGCCCGGTTGCAGGCTGGCCAGTCAGCACCCATCCCCACCACGGGCGTCAACCGGGCGCCTGCGACCAAAGATGTCCACGTCGCCGCCTTGGAAGGACGCCTTCAAGAACGTCTCGGCACCAAAGTGAACCTTCAGTATCGCAAAGGAAAAGGTACGGTCGAAATCCGCTTCTACAGCGACAACGACCTCGACCGGATCCTCGAAACGCTGGGCGTGAAGGTGGAGTAATCCGGTAGTTAGCCCCTGCTCGACTGGGCTGGGAATCCTCGGAACGTACCAGTCTTGGTGCCTGGTGCTACAGGATTTTCCCCATCGTTGGCGTCGTTTCTGGTGTCGCCTATTGGGGACCCGCTTTGGAAATAACAATGCAAGATACTGATGTGTAACTCTTTACCCATACAACTCCTTCACAATCCCCTTGTCACCAGTTCTGGTGACTGGTGACAAAGCTGATTTCGGGTAGGATGACATCGTCAGTTCGGTGCAGAAATGCAGTTTCCGTGTGTCGGGCGTATGTCTGCGGCGCCGCACCTCTGGCGAACAACGCTGAAAAGCGCAAATAAGGCCGGGCTCAAACCCCGGCCTTGTTTTTTTGCGGACAAAGCACTCGCTGTATGGCCGGTAGAACATCTCCTCTAAGCCGTAACAATTCAATGAAGAACAGGAGTCAGCGGAGACAGCAGAGATCG
>CAYPNF010000032.1:0-98250 GCA_964411985.1 uncultured Verrucomicrobiota bacterium | reverse complement strand
CGATCTCTGCTGTCTCCGCTGACTCCTGTTCTTCATTGAATTGTTACGGCTTAGTCTTTCCAAGGTGGGTCACCCCTTGCCCCTCCCATTTCATCATCCTCACTCCGAATTCCTGTGTTTTGAACTCGACGGCTCGGCGAGCCATCGACCACCACCTTCCTCCATCGGGTGGTTTGCCCCTCGCCGAGGGGCAAAAGTCAACCTCTCCCACAACCCAAGAGGCAGGCTCACCCAACTCGATGGCTCAGCGAGCCATCGAGCACCTGAGCTTCGCTCAACTCACGTTTGGCAGAAGCTGTGGTGGCCGACGGACCCGGGTAGCTTGCTCGAACGCGTAAGCATACTGGATCATTTTCAGTTCACTGAAGGCGCGTCCAAAGAACGATACCCCCACGGGCAGACCAGACACAAATCCAGCTGGAACAGTGATGCTGGGATATCCCGCAACTGCCGCGAGTGAGGTGCTTCCCCCAGTGTCACGGTCGCCGTACACATAGTCGGTAACATGGGCCGGCCCCGTGGTCGGCGCCAACAACGCGTCGAGTTGATGTTTTTCCATGGTGCCATCTATCCCCTCCACCCGGGAGAGCTTTCGACATTCCGCCAACGCTTCCAGGTACCGCGGCTCGGTCAGCGGACCCTTCCCCTCGGCTTGGAGGAGTAGCTCCTGTCCGAAGAAGGGCATCTCTTGAGCCGCATGGCCCCGGTTGTACTCGATCAGTGCGGTCAGATCTCGAATCGAAGCCTGCGAGCCCAGCGCGGCAAAATAGGCATTCAGACCCGCCTTGAATTCGTAGAGAAGGACCTCCATCTCCGGACCAGAGAGCTTGCCAGCCGATGGGATCTCCACCGGATCCGTCACGACCGCACCCAAACCCTTCAGAACCTCGATCGCCGACTCCGCCACCCGGTCGGCTTCGGCGTGGGGTCCGAAGTAGCTCCTCACCACACCAATCCGAGCTCCCCGCAAACCAGAAACCCTGGGAAACGCGGAGTAGTCCAGCCTACCCCCGTCTGGCACGGACGCCGTAGCCGAATCCCGAGCATCCTTCCCAGCGAGAGCCGTGAGCAGGATCGCAATGTCCAGGACAGATCGAGCCATCGGCCCCGCCGTATCCTGGGTCTGAGAAATTGGAATGATCCCGCTTCGGCTGACGAGGCCCACAGTGGGCTTGAGGCCAACGATGCCGTTGAAGGAGGAGGGCGAGAGGATCGACCCGTCGGTTTCAGTGCCGATGGCCACGGGGCAAAGGTTGGCAGACACTGCGACTCCCGACCCTGAACTCGACCCTGAGGGATTTCGATCGAGCACATAGGGATTCCGGGTTTGGCCACCGCGTCCGCTCCAGCCGCTCGTGGAATGCGTTGAGCGAAAGTTGGCCCATTCACTCATGTTGGTCTTGCCCAGGATCACCGCCCCCGCTTCCCGCAGTTTGGCGGCCACAAAGGAATCCTGCGGAGGCACTGAGCCAGCCAGCGCCCGAGATCCCGCCGTCGTCGACATTCGGTCATGGGTATCGATGTTGTCCTTGAGCAGCACCGGAATTCCATGCAACGGACCTCGGGGCCCTTTCGCCTTCCGCTCCTGGTCCAGGGCCCGGGCGATAGCTTCCGCATCGGGGTTGAGTTCAATCACCGCGTTCAGCCGCGGACCCTTTCGGTCCAGCCTCTCGATCCGTGCCCGATAAGACCGAACGAGCTGCTCAGCACTCCGGCTCCCAGATTGCATGTCCTCCTGCAGCTGGGAGAGGCTGACCTCCTCCAGTTCGTGGCGTTTCACCTTGGAGTAACGTCCGGTGGCTGGAACTGCGGCATGGAGCCTGCCCGTGGGGAAGGTGCCAACCGAGGCAAAGCTCCCCAAAGCGAGAAACTGAAGAAAGGCTCGTCGTTTCATAAGATCGGCGTGAACTGGTTCGAGGCTACCAAGGAGTCACACGCCCGGCCAACTCCAAAACCCGAGGTCGTGGAAGTCCGCCAGGTTTTGGAGTGCGGTGGGGAGCGAAGCGAAGTACCGCTTTCTGAACCCTTGGGAAAGCCTGATGCCGACACGGGAGGGGAAGAAGCGGCGTCACGCAATATGCCGCCTCCGAATCCCACCATCCAGACCACCCCCGGAGATTCCTTGCGCAAGATCGTACAATCCCCTTGCATAGAGCGTGTGAGCACGATACCCGATGCGGAACGCAAACGGCATGCTGAACTCGTGGCGGTGATCACCAGCCACGACCGGGCTTACTATGTCGAGGCGAAACCCACGATCTCGGATGCCGAGTACGACCGGCTCTATCGCGAACTCAAGGATCTGGAGACCCTCCATCCCGAGTTGATCACACCCTCCTCGCCCACCCAGCGGGTCGGGGGAAAACCGCTCACCGAGTTTCGGCCCTTCCAGCATTCGGTCCCCATGCTGAGTCTGGATAACACCTATTCTCAGGCCGAGGTAAGGGACTTCGTCGGGCGCGTACAAAAACTCCTCCCCAACGAGAAGCTGGTCTGGACTGTGGAACCGAAGATCGACGGGGTGGCTGTCACCTTGCGCTACGAAAATGGTAAGTTCACCGTCGGGGCCACGCGTGGCGACGGTGTCACGGGGGACGATATCAGTGCCAACCTGCGCACCATCCGCGGCGTTCCCCTGACCCTCAAGGCGGGAAGTAGCAAGGTCCCCGAGCAACCCGATCTATTCGGCGGCAACCTGACTGCTCCGAGAGCCTTTCCGGAGGTGCTCGAAGTTCGCGGCGAGGTCTACCTCGATGCTTCCGGGTTTGCCCGCTTGAACGCGCAGCGCGAAGCCGAAGGAGAAGACCTGTTCGTCAACCCTCGCAACGCGACTGCAGGGACATTGAAGCAGCTGGACCCACGCATCGCCGCCGCCCGCCCCCTCAGGATTGTTCTCTACGGAGTGGGTGACCTCAAAGGGCTCTGGCGTCCTCACACGCAAGTGGAGTTACTTGATGGACTCAAGCAATGGGGTTTCCCCACACCCGAACGACGCTGGGTCTGCGGAACCTTGGACGAACTCCTGGCCGCCATTGCCGAGCTGGACCAGGTTCGTCACGACTTTGGCTATGAGACCGACGGGGCGGTGATCAAGCTCAATGACATCGCCCTGCGCGAGCGATGTGGCACAACGGCAAAAGCCCCCCGCTGGGCCATGGCCTTCAAGTACCCGTCTGAACAGGCCCGAACGCGTTTGAACGCGGTGACCATTCAGGTCGGCCGGACCGGGGCACTCACCCCGGTTGCCGAACTTGAACCAGTATTCCTGGCCGGAAGCACCATCAGCCGGGCCACTCTTCACAACCGGGACGAGATGCGCCGGAAGGATATCCGGGTCGGAGATCTCGTCGTGATCGAGAAGGCGGGAGAGGTCATTCCGGCCGTCGTGGAAGTGGTCCTGGAAGAACGGACCGGCGCGGAACAACCATTCGAGTTTCCCACGCAGTGTCCGGAGTGCGGCGGTTCGATCAGCAGCGACTCCCTTTCAGGGGAGGCAGGGATCGTCTGGCGATGCACGAATGTCGATTGCCCCGCGCAAATCCGCGGACGGGTGGAGCACTGGTGCGCAAGGGGTGCCATGGACATCGAAGGGGGGGGCGAAGTCCTCGTGGCACAACTCGTCAAGAAAGGGTTAGTCCGAGATGTGGCTGACCTCTATTCCCTGGAGATCGGCCAAGTGGCCAGTCTGGAACGAATGGCCGAGAAGTCGGCACGAAATTTCCTGGAGGCTGTGCAGGCGAGCAAGCAGCGGGATCTGTGGCGCTTGCTTTTCGGACTCGGCATCCTCCACGTCGGCGCAGGAGTGGCCAAGGCCTTGGGGCGCGCGTTTCGAAACCTGGACGCGCTCCGCGGCGCCACCCTTGAGGAGTTGACGAGGGTGGACGATGTGGGACCGGTCGTCGCAACGAGCCTGGTCCGCTGGTTTGCTGAATCGAGGAACCAGAACCTGCTCGAGGAATTGCGTGCCGCCGGGTTGAACTTGGAATCGAGCCTGCACCAGCAAACTGCCAAAGCTGGCAGCCTGGCCGGAAAGACCTTCGTCCTCACGGGCACCCTCCCCACCCTCTCCCGGGAGGAGGCCACGCAAATGATCGAGTCCCACGGAGGCCGAGTCAGTGGGAGCGTGAGCAAGAAGACACACTTTGTGATTGCGGGCGAGGACGCAGGTTCCAAGCTCGAAAAGGCGCGTACCCTGGGCATTCCCATCCTGGACGAGGGCCAGTTACGCCAATTGCTGGAAGGGGATATCGCCGGTTGACCCCTCCGATCAAGACGACGACCTGCTGATCCGGCTGAAAGCCTCCAGCGCCACCTCCCGGGCAATCGCGTGGTTCACCAACGGTTCAGAATAGTCCTTCCCTAGACGCACCCCAGCTCCGGAAAGCACTCCCGAAGGGGCCGTCCACGGCTGATGGAGGTACCGATCCGGCATCCGGCCTAGTTCCGGTACCCATTTGCGCACGTAGTCGCCTTTGGGATCAAACTTCTCTCCTTGCATCACCGGGTTGAACACTCGGAAATAGGGCGCAGCATCCGCACCGCATCCAGCCGTCCACTGCCATCCAAGGGTATTGCTCGCCAGGTCGGCGTCCACCAGGGTATCCCAAAACCAACGAGCCCCTTCCACCCAGGAGATCTGGAGGTGTTTCACCAAAAACGAGGCGACGACCATGCGAACACGGTTGTGCATCCAACCCGTCGCCCAAAGCTCGCGGAGACCCGCGTCCACCAGCGGATACCCGGTGCGCCCCTTTTGCCAGGCGCGAAGCCAAACATCGTTTCGCCCCCAGGGAAATCGCTCGAACTCCTTGCGCAACGGTTGCTCGGGTGTTTGGGGAAAATGGTGAAGCAGATGATAGGCAAACTCACGCCAGCCAATCTCCGTCAGAAATTGAGCGCTCTTCCAGGAAGCGTTCGGCGGGTTCTGCAACTCCCCCTGACGACGCAGGGCATGCCAAACCTGCCGCGGGCCGATCTCGCCAAAGTGGAGATGAGGGGATAGCCGTGAGGTGCCAACCAGATCAGGACGGTTTCGATCTTCACCATAGGTGGCCAGCGCTTTTCCTAGAAAACGATCCAAGTGTTCCCACGCTCCCGCCGACCCGGGTTTCCAGACAGCGGAAAAACCGTTGGCCCAGGAGAGCTTCGGCAAGAGGCCCCATGAGCTGAGAGATTCCGACTTCGGCCACTTCGCCGGAGTTGGCAAACAACCCGGAGCTGGGGAAGGCTGCGCGGGTTCGGTAACCGAAAGGCAGTGACGCCAAAAAGGCGTGAAGACTTGGAAGGGTCTCCGGCTCTTATTCTCGATAGTCCAGGGTTCATGGAGCAGGGAACTGTTGAACGTGGATACCTGCAACCCCTCAGCCTCTAGCGCACGCTGGATGACCTGATCACGTTGGGCCACCACCGGCTCATACCGTCGACTCCAGAAGACCGCCGACGCGCCTGTTTCGTTCACCAAGTCTCGTAGTACCCCGAGGGTGGGGCCCGAGCGGAGCAGCAAATGAGATCCACACCGTTGCAGCTCTTTCCCCAGCGACTCCAGCGAATGATGCAGCCACCAACGCGAAGCCGCCCCGGGGTGCCAAGGCGATTCCTCGTCAGGCCCCCAGATGAAGACGGGGACCACGTCCCGACCCAGCTTCAGTGCAGCGTCCAAGGCTGGATGATCCGCGAGTCGTAGATCAGCTCGAAACCAGAGAACAACGGGGCCAGGTCTTTGCATCACGTGCCACACTAGCACGGATGCGGTAGCGCGCAATGGTTGCGCACCCCGGTCCCGAAAACGTGCGCAGAGCATTCCCAATTTCGGGACCGGGCGCCTGTGGAAACACTCGTTTCCGCGAGATTTCCATCAGAGTTCCTTTCTTTTATCTTCTCCTCCAAATACTTACAAAACGACAAGATCAACTCGGCATGCTTACTGCTCAAGAGGAAGACGTCGATTCTGTGAGACGATTGAAACAAAACTAGGTCTCACGGGGTCCTGACAACTGCGGTAAGAAATAATTAACCAACAGTGTTATGCCAGTGCTTGCCAAATTCTGTGGGATCGTGATTCGGCTCCTCTCCAGCCGAGTGCTCGGGAACCGCCTTCATGCCTTCTACGGCGACGCGGAACTCGTTCTCAACTTGGCAGATCTCTCGATCATCCAAGGCGAACTACCCCCTCGGGCGCAACGAATGGCACTGGCTTGGGCAAAACAGCACCAAAACCAGGTGCTCAGGACCCTCTCGAGCAATTTCCACCTGGCCCGCCCCGTGGCGCTGCTCGGCTAGACCCTCGTGCTCAAGGCTTCGGACCAATCAGTTCGATGAAGTTGCCATCCGGGTCTTTGAATGAAACCAGGAACGTGCCTCCACCCAGGTCCACCGGGGTATCGCCCAAGAGCTTCACTCCGGCCTTTTTCAGCCGCTCCAGCGCCTTGTTCATGTCTTTCACGTACAAGGTCAGGTACCGAATGCCCAAACTGGAGTGGATGAACTGAGAGTCCGGCTTCTTGGTTTCCGCTTTGGGAAAGGAGAGTACTTTCACCCGGGTCGTCTGGTCCCCTTCCTCCAGCGCGAAGACGCGCACATCCACGGGATGGCCATCCACCAACCCAATCTTCCGGCCCAAATCCGCCGTGACGGAGAAGCCTTTGACTTCCTTGAATCCAATGGCGTTGGTCAGAAAGCCAGCCGTTCGGGCCGCATCCTGAACCACGATACCGATATCGATCACGCCTTTGGTGAACTCTCCGGAAGGCTCGGCAGCACGACCGCTCACCGAGGACGAAACCAGGAGGAGACTTGCACAAAGGACTGTATGGAGACGATAGGCGATGTTCTTCATGCGGCGAGCCTACCCCATCCGCACGCCTGAGGCAATGAGCAATGGTCTGGCCCCGGTTTCCAACTAGGGCTGGCGAAGCCAGCGAGGCAAGTGGAAACGTCGTGGGAGACCGGCTAACGGTGGTGGTTGCGCTTCGCTCGAAACATCGCACCGAAGCTGCTTCCAGCGCCGCGGGGGCTATGGTTGGCGCCAAAGGTACAGAGGTCTCGTCAGAGCATAGGAGAATAGTGAATTCGTGCCGATTTGCCCCGGTATCACGAACAGCTCATGACCGGTCCACACTCCTGGTCTCGACGCGGCCGGTAGCAGGCCGGCCGGAGGGGACACCATGGCCCTCCACTGTCTGAGCCGCGGGTTATACCGGATTCCGTAGGGTTGGCCTTGCATGCCCCAGTAGATCACTTCCTCCCCTGTCCAGACTGCCTGGAGACCGCGAGGAGTCGTCCGGGGGCCTCCTGCGGGCATGGGTTCCCACCGATCTGATTCCGGGTCGTAGGCGGTGCCTTTGGAGGAAGTCTCACTCCAAGCCAGCAGCGAACGATCCGTCCACACGGTCACAACCGCCCCGGTGGGGGCAAGCGTGGTGGACGGGGCTGGGCCCCAACTGTTGAGCACCGGATCGTAGCGCCCGCCGTTAGCCAAGAAGCCGAAGCGTGCCACATCAATCCGGCCGGTTCCGCCCCAGAGGAACATCTCGGATCCAGTCCAGAACGCGGCCTGTCCAAACCGAGCAGACGGTGCGTTCAAGGAGGCCATCGTGGACCAAGTGTCGGTCTTGGGCTGATACCGGGCACCTGAGCTGAGAGCTGAACTCCCCATGGGATCGTAGGTATTGGTTCGTCCCCCAAAGATCAGTAATTCGCGATCCGCCCATACCATGCTGTGCCCCGCCCGTGCGGTGGGAGCACCGTTGATCTCCATGGGTCTCCATGTGTCGGTAGCAGGATCGTATCGTCCGCCAGTGTTGAGAGCGGAAACCTGCTGCCCCGAATTAACCATCCCATCACCGCCCCACACGATCATTTCCTTCCCGGTCCACACGGCACCGTGGTTTTGGCGTGCCGATGGAGCGTTGAGAGTGGAGATCGGGAACCATTTCTGGGAGACGGGATTGTAGCGTGCTCCGCTTCTCAGGGTCGTGGGGCCGGGAACGGAACTGGACTGTGAATTCCCCCCCCAAAGCAGCACTTCTGTCCCTGTCCAAAGGATCGAATGCCCCGCCTTACTTAGGGGAGATGTCGTCATCGGGACCCAGGTGTCGGTCAGCGGACGATAACGAGCGCCTGCGTTGCTGAAGGCACGCAAGTAGGTGTAGGTGTACAGATCCCCCCCTCCCCAAACATAAAGTTCGCTTCCAGCCCAGGCATAGGCCATCCCTGGGAGAAACTCCGGCATCCCTCGGGTGGAGATAAGCTTCCAGGTATTGGCCTTGGGATCATACAGACCTCCCCCGTTCACCTGGATGGCGGTTTGCGGGGTGCTTCCTGAGTTCCAATCGGTTCCGCCCCAAATGAGCATTTCCTTGCCTGTCCAACGTGCGATCGGTGCGCTTCGGGCAGGAATGGGGGATAGGCTGAGGGTACGCCAGGAATCCGTGCTGGGATTGTAAGCTGCGCCATCGCTAAGGCGCTTCGCCTCTCGGGCTTGCGTAATCTGGCCTCCCCAAATAATAACCTCTGTTCCAGTCCAAACAGCCGCGGGATAGACCCGGAAGGAGGGTGCGTTTTTGTTGGTGATGCTCTGCCAACTATCGGTGTCTGGATTGTAGAGTGCTCCGATACAGCTCTGCCCCGCAACGCCCCAGACAAACAGACGGGTACCGGTCCAAACAGCAGAGGCAAAAGTCCACGCTTGTGGATAGACAGCCCGTGCCATGGGCTTCCACTCATCCTTGTTGGGGTCATACCGTTTCCCAGCCAGGCTTGGATGCCACACGAGTAGTTCCTGGCCGGTCCAGACAGCCGCCACGTTCGTCAGCACGCTCTGTGGGGCGTTGCTGCTGGACAGCCTTCTCCAAGTGTCGGTGGTCGGATCGTATGCCTGGTGAGACGTGGCCGTTGCTCCCAGCAGGAGGATTTCGGTGCCAGACCAAGTTCCCGAGATGAAAGGTGATCCGGGGATCCCTCGCTTGATGGGGGTCCATGCTTCCGTGGTTGGATTATACTGAAGGCCGTCGGTAAGGGTTCGGGACCCATCTGAGCCTCCCATGACGATGAACCGGTTGTTAGCCCACACCGAGATCCCATGGACCCGTTGTGTCAGGGCCAAAGTTCCGAAAGTGGACCAGAGATCACTTTCGGCCATGACCTTACCGATGTTCAGGAAGCCGGCTTGTACCAGATTGGAGGCATTGGCTTGGTCAGAGAGCACGAGCCCGCCACTTTGCTGAAGACTCAGGGCTGCTGCGTTGGGGCTGAGCTGTTCAATGCCGACGGAGCCGGGTGCAAGGCTCGCACGGGTAACGGCGCTGGGGGCCAGTTTGGTGGCAGTGACGGCTCCGTGAGCCAGCTTTTCTTCTGTGATGCTGCCATCTGGAACGGTACCGGCGGCCATGGCGTAGCCGACCGAAGTGATGGGGACATCGGGGACGACTTGCTGGAAGGGGGTACCTTCGCTTCCGAACCACACCCGCACTTGGACATCAGCATTCGTAAACACGAGGGGGGAGATCGGCTGCATGTTGGTAAGGGAGGTATCCCCGAGGATCACCTCATAGAAACCTGACCTGACCTCTAAAGGCGTCGCCCTCGTGGGCGGGGCTCCCTCGACACTGGTGCCATCGTTGCTCCAGTAACTCCGGGTGCCATCTTTGTTCACCAGGGCGAACTTGAAGTAGCCAGCACCTTGGAAGGGTATACCACCAACTGCGATACTTCCCTGAAACGTGAGCTCTGGGGGAACCTGGGCCAGTGGGGCGGATAACCACGATAACGCCAGGCCGAGGAGTAAGGTCGGGAGAGGGATCTTCATGAAATCATACGTCTTGGTTGAGTTAGTCTACTGCCGATTGGCGAGACTGTAAGTATCCATTTCAACGCACAGGGTGTGCGTTAGAGAGCACAAGGGCCCGCTAAGTGATGGACATTCAGATCAGCGGAAACCGCCTCGTGTATCGCGCCTCCGACAATGACGGCAAGCTGGTGATCGAGAATCAGGCAGCAAGTTGGAGGTTCGTTCTGCCCTTCTGCAAGCCTTACGCGTTCACTTCGCGTCCAGACAGTTGCGCACCAACTTCGCCAGGGTCGACGCAACAAATGGCTTTTGCAGGAAGGTGATGCCTTTCAGTTTGGGCACGTCCCGTCGGACCATTTCCGAGCTGTAGCCGCTCATCAGGATGACCTGCAGGTGCGCGTGCTGCACGAGAAGGTGTTCCGCCAGCTCCAACCCGCTCATTCCGCCCGGCATCACCATGTCGGTGAGCAGCAAGTCCACTTTCCCGCCGCACTGTTGCCAGAGTCGGAGCGCTTCCGGGGCGTTGCCGGCGTCGAACACCCGGTAGCCGCGCCTCCTCAACATGGCGACAGCAGTCTGCCGCACCGACGTTTCATCTTCCACCAGAAGAAGCGTCTCGGTGCCACCTTTCACTGCCTCGACGGTTCCCTTGTCACTTGTGATCGCGAACACCTGAGCCTTGGCAGGCAGGTAAACGCTGAAGGTGCTACCCTTCCCGACCACGCTCTCGACTTCAACCCATCCACCATGTTGCTTGACGATGCCATACACCGTGGCCAACCCCAACCCTGTGCCCTCGCCCGCCTCCTTGGTGGTGAAAAATGGCTCGAACATGTGTTTCAAGACGCTCGCATCCATGCCGCAGCCGTTGTCGGTCACAGACAGGCATACGAACTGACCCGGCGAGGCCTCTGCCAGGCGGTCGCGGACGCTCTCGTTGAACTCCACGGAGCGGGTCGCCAGCGTGATGCGTCCGCCGTCAGGCATGGCATCCCGGGCGTTGACCACCAGATTCATCACCACCTGTTCCAACATTCCCGGATCGGCCTCAGTCCAGAGATCATGGGGCGCTCCGTTGAACTCCAGTCCGATGTGCTCACCGATGAGCCGCCGCAGCATTTTCAGGAAATTGCCCAGCAGGGAATTCAGGTCTAGTATCTGGCGCTGCAGCACTTGACGGCGGCTGAACATGAGCAGCTGGCGGGTGAGGCTGGTCGCGCGGTTGGCCCCCGTTTCTAACTCGGAAAGGCCGGCCCTCACTTCTGCCGAGAGGCCTTCCTCGCTTTGCAGGAGGCTCAATTGCATGAGCACGGCGGTGAGGATGTTATTGAAATCATGCGCCACACCGCCGGCCAACTGCCCCACCGCCTCCATCTTTTGTGCCTGGATCAACTGTGATTGGAGCCGGTTGCGCTCGGTAATATCGAGCCCAATCCCGGCCAGACCGGTCACCCGACCCGCCGCGTCATATAGGGGCACTTTCGAGTTCAGGAGCCAGTGGACGGACCCGTCGGGTTTGATGAGTTTGTCTTCCTGGTTGAGCAGGGGTTGGCCACTCGCCAACGCCTGCTGTTCGGACGCGTGAGTCCTCGCGGCTTCTTCCGGCGGGAAGAAATCGAAATCCGTCTTGCCGAGAACTTCTGCCTCGGAACGGACGCCGAGATGGTCCATATCCACCGGGTTCGTCAGGATCTTGCGCCCGGCGGGGTCCTTCACGTAGACGGCAACCGGCAGATGATTGACCAGGGTTTGCAGGAGCCGCTTCTGTTCAACCAGCGCCCGCTCCGCCCGCTCGGTATCGGTAATGTCCAGGAAGACGACCACGCCAGCCACCACCTCGCCCCGTTCGTTCTGAACGGGCGCCGCGTTGGCCAGCACCACTCTGTCCTCGCCGTCGGTACGGCGAATGATGGCTTTGACGTTGCGAGAGGTCTTGCCAAACAACACCGCCTGCGACAGGGGCAGCTCCTCGGGTTTGAAGGGCTGCCCGTCCGGATGAAAGACTTGCCACTTCTGGGGATGCAACGCCGCCGGGATCGAAGTTAACAGAGCGCTGGTCTCGCCGCGAATTCCGAGCGCAGCCGCATTCGCCACACGGATGTTCACGTCGGGAGCGTCGGCGATCAGGATGCCCGCTGGGGACTGCTCGACGGCGGCGAACAGCAGCGATTGCGCCTCCGCCAACCTTCGTTCCGCTCGCTTGCGCTCGGTGATGTCCTCCACCAGCGCCAAGACGTAGTCCACAGAACCGTCTGCACGCCGGACACAGGCTACGGCCAGATTGGTGTGAACCAGCTCGCCGTCTTTCCGGACAAAACGCTTCTCCAGGGAGTAGTCGTTGATCTCGCCCGCGAGCAACCGATCGAATTGAGCCACGTCGTCGGCCAAATCCTCGGGATAGGTCAGCTCTGCCCATGTCAACCGGGCCAACTCCTCGCGCGGATAGTCCAGCATTGCGCAGAGTCGATCATTCACTTTCAGCCAGCCTCTCTCCGGGGAAGTAATGGCCATGCCCACCAGTTGACGCTCAAAGAACAGGCGCATCCGCTCTTCACTCTCGCGCAGGCTGGCCGTTTCCCGGTCCCGTTCCCGCAGGACGATGGCCAGAACCAGACCCACCAAGCACCCGAATGACAGGGCCAACTGCATGACAAAGACATATTCTCCCGACGTAATCTGGTCCGGCGTAAGGCCCGTGTAGAACTGGGTGGTAAAGAAAGCCATCGGCAGCGCTAGCAGAAGGGTGGCGGCCGTTGCTCCTCGCGGGCCAAAACGCAATGCCGCCCACAACAGAGGCAGCAACACCAAGGTCTTGTTCGGAGACATGACGCCTCGTCCCATAAACAGCAGAAGCCAGGTGGTCGTGATTGACGCCACCATCAGCAGGGCGGCCTCCCCCAGTTTCTTGCGCTCGTTGAGGAAACGTTGGTGGTAGGCATCAGGCCCGGAAAACCACGTCAGGATAAAGGGTGACAGTAGAAGGATCCCCACCGCATTCGTACCCCACCAGCCTTTCCATGCCTCCACGAACGAGTAACTCAAGCCCGCGGCAACCAGGGTGGTTGCGCCGAGGGTGGCGCTCAGCATGGTGCTGAAGACCGCCGAGAAACCGAGCAGGCCAAACAGTTCCTTTTGAGTGGCCAGCTTCGGCCATTCAGCCACGAACCGACGCACCAGCCAAGCACCGGTCAACGCCTGAACCGTGTTCGCAACATAAAAACAAAAGATGACAACCAGCTTCGTCCCGTAGTGCAGGTCAAAGGCCAGGTTGGCTGGCAAGGCCGCCAGAATGAGCCAAGGCCAAGCCCGGGTTTCATTCAGCAGCAAAATCGCCACATACAAACCGGCCGGCAGCCAGAAGGTAACGTAGGGACTGCCGGGCACAGACAGAAAAGTGCCAGCCTCGGCGCAGAGGAAGTAAGCGACGCCGAACAACACCGCTTTCTTCCACAGACCAACCGGGAATGTCCTCCAAGAAAACCCGCCAGCAGACTCCGTCCCGTTCACCGCGCTGGGTGAACTCCCGCCGGACCGATTGGGGCCACGGACATTCATGATCCCGCTTCTCGCGGCTGCTTTTCCGACAATCCGTTGGAGAACAGTCTGAGTAAAGCAGAGAGTGTCGAGCTCGGCAAACGGAATTCCGGCACACAGGGCGGCTTCACGGATGACATTCCCGCACCAAGTCGGGAATAGGCTCAATTCTCCGCAGAGTGCAACCCACCGGTCCCGGCCTTGAAAGCAATGTTGGTGCGCTCGGGATCGTTTGGAAGCGGCTGCGCGCAATTCCAGAGGCAGGCACCGCAGTGGATGCATTTCTCCCGGTCAAAAGCAGGGACTCCCTTTTCTCCGGGAGCGATGGCTTGGCCCGAGCACAATTCGATGCAAATCTTCGTGCCGCACTTCTCGCACAGACCCGGATAGAGAAAGGTCACGTGATCCGCATAACCCGGCGCCGCTTGGACCTTGCCCCCCAGCAGCAAGGCATCCTGGTGGGACACGAGTAACTGACCATCATGCGGAATCGCGGGCCAGCCAACTCGATCCATCAAGGCGCTATGCAGGGAGACTCCCTTGGCCTGGCATTCCTGGCGGATCTTTGCGATCTCCGCGCCCGGAATCCGGTCGGCATAGTACTCCTCCAGGCTGGGGATGCGTTGATAGGGCTGCACAGGGTCGCCACTGAGAGTGAACCGCCCTCCGGTCAATCCGGCCAGGGCCATACCCATCATCCCGCGGACCACTCCCTTCTGGAAACCATCGCGTGACTTCTCAGCGACGCGCCCTTCCTGCTCCAGCCAACTGGCTCTGCGCCGACGCACATAGGTCCGATCCAGGTTCTCCTTGGTGAACGGTTGTTTGGTCTGCAGCAAATCCCAAACCGCCTCGGCCAATTGCACCCCACTGGTCCACGCCTCGTCCACGCCTGAGCCGGTAAGGACATTGGTGGTTCCAGAGCCTTCGCCGATGCGGGCGTACCCGTCGCCAACCAAATAGGGTTCGCCCCGCAGACCGGATTCTCCCAGCGTCTTGGCTCCCCAGGAGCGCAGCTTGCCACCTTCCAGGTACCTCCAGAGGTACGGATGCAGCATCCAATGCTGCAAATAGCGGTAGGCTGTCCGCACCGGACTATCGAACCAGGTCGGAACGAAAATCCCCAGCGAAGCCACCCGGTCGGGATGCACATAGAAGAAACCGAAAATCTCCGGTTCGGGGTATCCCAGGGTGTGCAACACGGTCCCGGCTGGAAGATCTACCCCTTCGGGCAAATCCACCACCATCTTCATCCCTACCGCCCACTCGCGGGTGTGATGCCCCTCGGGCATGCCAAAATGCTGGTCCAACTGCTGTCCCACCACCCCCACCGGACCGTCCCCCACCACGGTGAGAGCGGCCCGAATGTCCATGCCGGGGGTAAATCCAGCGTCCGGCCTGCCCTGTTTGTCGGTACCCTGGTCCAAAAGTCGGACGCCCACCACTCCGCCGTTCTCCAAGAGTGCTTCGGATACCGGCGTCCCGGGCCAAATCTGGACGTTGCCCGTCGCCTGAACCTGGGATGCGACCCATTGGTTGAATTGCCCCATCGAGAGCACCAACCCGTCTTTCTTGTGCAAAAAGTCAGGAGCCCAAGGCAATTCCAGGCCGTAGTAACGAAAGGGCAGCACCGCGCAGAGCGCGCGAATCGCCGTATCCGCGAGCTTCAGAGGACCCGATCGCCGGCTGGCTCCGACGGGATCGAGCAGGTAGACGATTTTCTCCTCTTTCACCGGCACTGACATGGGGATCTGCGCCTTGTCGATCTCCGGAAACGTTTGCCGTAACCCACGCGCACGGGTCACCACCCCGGAGACGCCAAACCCAACGTCGTCCGCGCGTTCGTAGCAGAGAACCTGGGGCGGCATGCCGGGCATGGCCTGGCTTTCCACCGCCGGAGTGCCGTCTTCCTTCGTCAGGCGCTTCGCCAACGTGGAAAGGAATCCGCCCATGGCAGGGCCGAACCCCACACAAACAATGTCGACGTCCATCCGAGGTCGTTCCACCTGCGGGGTGTCAGCGGAGGAAGCGGAAGCGGACATGCGCTAGACAGGGTAGTCGAGAGCCTCGGGAATCATGACTTTCGTGAGCGCCTCTGCGGCCCGGTCTTTCGCCAACCGCGAGCCCGTCAGGCAACTGTCCAGCTTCGACCGCTGGCGAACGAAAGCCTCGAGCCCGGTGGTGCACACACAGGGGCCTGCCTTCAATGGATGTGCTTTCCCTGCCTCGGTAATGTCCGTACCGGACGGAGCGGAACCAGCGATGCCAGGAATCACCCCTTCCAGAACGTCAAGATCCTCGGTGCTGTAACAAGCACCGCAACTGGCCGAATCCCAAGCGGGATGGCGTCGGTATCCGTACACCAGTTCGGCGGTGATTCTCCCCACCTCACCCGCGGCACGAGCGCACTGCACGTGACACAGGTCGGTGTAGAAACCGACTAATCCCTCCAGACCCTCAGCCATGGCAGGATTGCCAGGCCCTTTCTGCTTCAATTCCTGCACGTCCAAAATCATCGAACGGGCCGCCAACAGCCAGCAAAGGGCGTCCGCCAGAGGAAAGGTCACTCCATGGCGGGTTCCGTGATAGAGCTTGGCACCATCGGCATCCACCGCAGTCTGCAGATGCTCGAGGGTCCAGAGCCAGAGTTGCATCGCGGACGCCAAGGTGCAGGCTCCGGTTCCGGGTTGTTCGGACGCCAAAGCGCGCAAGTCGGCGATCCATTGGCGGAACTGCGCGAGGAACAAACCATGGGTCATCGTGACCGACAACTGACGGCGCTGAACGGCCTCAGGCCCTTCATAGGTCGCCTCCAACTGGGCATCCATCCACTTGTGCCCGAGAAAGCCCGGACAATCTTCCGTGACACCGTAACCTCCCATCAGACTGACCGCTTCGCGCATGGTGGTGGCCCCATGTCCGGTGTTCCACAATTTGCAGGCCGGGCAGAAAACATTCGCGAGGGAATCTAAGAGGACAAAGCGCACCAAGGGGTCCGCTTCCAACGCCTGCTGTCGCACCGAGTCGCGCTGCGGCTCGGGTTTGGCCATAAGCGCCAGGTACTCCTCAGCCAGGCCCTGGCTCTTCGCCAAGGCTTTAAGATTCGCCCTGGTACCCACAATATTTTGAGAGGCGAAGGCCTTGTCTTTCTCTCGTTCAAGCGGGTCAAGTTCGTCGAAGAGCCGGGCAGCCGCAAATCCGAGGGATGCGCTCGCCTCTCCAGTGGCCCACACGTCCACCAACCGTTGCAGCACATCCTCCTTCTGCTGCAGACCCAAATCATACCGAGGAGACCCCGGAGCCCCGCTCTCGCCTCCACGGAAACGGGTGCGCTGGTAGCGGATAATGGGCTCCACAGCGGACAAAAGTTTGGCGGCGGTCATGAGCCCCACCGTCACCCTCGTCCTCCGAAATACCGCTTCAATGATATCGCCGTGGCTGTACTTCGGAACGATGACACCGTCTTTCACGGTGTACCCGCCCACAATGCGACTGGCGGGCACCTTGAGACTGAACACCGGGTCGCGAGTGGAGGAAAGCTGATGCACGAGCTTCCGAGTCGGAACGCCCTTGTCGAAGACCCCGGGATCCGAGTCCTCCAGGATCACCATGCAGGTACCTTTGATACGTGGATCCGCAGAATCCACCGCCGCCGTGACGACGTTGGCGAAGGCCATGTTGGTGATGAACCGGCCCCGCTTGTCCACCTGCAGGATCGGTTCCTTGCCCGCTTCCCATTCCACCACCCGTACCTTGCCGCCCAGCATCCCGGTCTCCACCCCCACATAAGGGATCGGCTCCGTGAGCGCGAAAGCCGCTCTCCAAGTCTTGCGGTCCTCCCCTGGCTTTGCCGGAGTGCAACGGCTCATGTAGTATTCACTCTGCTCTGGGGTGCCTCGCTCGTGGATTGGAGCCAGGCCAAGGTTGCTGGCCAGGCTACAGGTGGCCGCCCCGGCATCCACCCAGGAAAGCTCAAACGCGACCAGAGCCAAAGCAAGGTTCTTAGGGCCATCGATAAAACCGCCGTGCTGAGGCTCCATGAAAGCCGCGGTAATGCCGCTTTCATCAAAAACCCCCAGCAATTGTGCTTTCTGCGCGGTCCACTCGTGGCTGTTACGCGCTCCCTCCGCCACCAAGCGGGCCACGGGACCTCGCGCCACCGCGCGTGAAGACTGCACCAGCATGGCCAGGTCGTATCGCTCGGCAAACCGCCACATGATTTGCCGGACATCGTCGCCCGGCAGAGTCTGGAGTGCGGCAAGCATTGCCGAAGTCGAAGGATTTTCCATAGATCGTTTCGTCAAATTTCGTTGAAAAGACTCTGGCAAAACTGAACTGCCCTTGGAAGTCCAGATTTCAGCACGCTGCCGGAACCATGGACAGAACCTAAAGGGAACCTCAACCCAATAGACGGTATAATTACCTAATTAAGAACAAGATAAGAAGAAAAAGAGGCCCATTTGTGCACCTCCAGCACTCTACCCTCCCCCCAGCCTCGGGGACTGGAGGCTGCGGAGCCTAACCTCTGGATTGACTAGAAGGGCCCGTACAC
This sequence comes from uncultured Verrucomicrobiota bacterium, assembly GCA_964411985.1. Classification (GTDB taxonomy): domain Bacteria; phylum Verrucomicrobiota; class Verrucomicrobiia; order Limisphaerales; family J093; genus CAYPNF01. The sequence goes on along the minus strand of CAYPNF010000032.1, from coordinate 80,377 downwards.
TTCGACGCGGCATCCTCTCATTGGACCGACTGAGTGCGAACGGCAGCCAGAACCTCGGAGGCACACTGCATCATCTTGCGAACCGCAGCGTCAATTCCCGCTTGCACCTTTGCACTGAGGTGCCCGCTCATCGTGCAGGGATCCAAAACCTCGATGGCGATGATCCTCACCTCGGTGGGTAGGGTCATCCCAAGTTCCTTTCCCAAAGCCAACATCTCCCCGATCCCCACAAAATGAGGCGAGAACACGGCAAACGAGACGGAATCATCCACCCGAAACTCATGCACAAATCCCGGTCCTGCCCTGCCGGTCTGGATCGAATCCACCACCACAAGTCCCTGATAACCAGCAACAAGGTCCAAGAGTGACAGAGCTACCTCCTGGCATTCGGCAAAATGCAGCCACGGGGGACACTCCCCCTCCTCCCGCAGTCGACGGAGAGCGATCAATCCGACTGCCTGATCACTTAGCAATTCGTTGCCTAAACCCAACACCAGAACGGCACTACTCGCCTGTGGGTGAGTGCCGTAACGTTTGCTCGGCTGGTTAGGTTCGATTGCCACGCGTCTCTGAGTTGTATTCGATGCCCAGAGACTATCACGGAGCACCTTCAGGGTCGAGCGATCTCTTGGAGAAGTTGCCTCTGCGCATCATGAATACGTAAAACCAGAGGGGATTCCCCTGTAAAGGCATGCGTTGCACAACCCAGGCACGGATCGTAGGCACGGAAGGCCATCTCCACCCGATTCAGAAGACCTTCGGATACCGACCCCTTCTTGATCAAGCGTTTGGCAGCCTTTTCCACACTCATCGCAATGCGGGCCGCATTGTTTTGGGTGGCCACGATCATGTTCGCGCGCCGGATGATCCCGTTCTCGTCAGTCTCATAGTGATGGTAGAGGGTGCCGCGTGGGGCTTCTACCACTCCATAGCCCACTGAAGGTTTCTGAGTCGGAATCAACCGGATGTGCTTGCTGGTAATCTCGGGATCGTTCAGCAGTTCCACCAGGCGTTCTCCAGCCTGGATCATCTCCACTACCCGTGCCCAGTGGTTCGCCAAGGTGTGATGAACGGGCCGACCACCAAGAGTCGAAAAATACTCCTCGCGCGCCTTCTGGGCTTCGGGCGTGGCCATTGCATCCGCAGCATTCAACCTGGCCAGCGGCGCCACCGCATAGATGCTATGCTTGGTCCCCTCCTCGAAACCAGTCCAGCCAAGCGGCTTCAGGTAACAAAACTTCATGTAGGACCAAGGTTCGACGTGTTCCGCCACGAAATCCTTGTACTGGTTTGCCGGGAACTTCGCGTACTCCTTGCCAGTAGGATCCACGATCCGGAGCATTCCATCGTAGAAGTTGACTCGGTTCTTCTCGTCCACCATGCCCATGTAATAAGTCCGGTGGGTGTAGTCGTCGCTGGTGATCATCTTCACGTAGTCGGGGTTCTTCAAGACGATGTCCTGGAACACCTGCTTCGTGAACAGGGCAAACTCGAGCCCGTCCTTGGCAATCTGCTTGAGCCGTGGCAGATCAGCAGGGTCCAAACCCTTGGAAACCCCGCCCGGAAGGCCGAATACGGGATGAACCACTTTCCCCCCAAAGTAGCTGATGATTTGGCGCAACTCGCGACGCATCCCAATCACCTTCTTCCCCACTTCCAAGCCTACTTTCTGGATCACTCCAACAATGTTCCTCTGCTCGGGAGGCGCATCGGGTCCGACGATGAAGTCAGGCCCACCCAGCACGTATACGTGCAGCGCGTGGTCCTCCAGCATGAAGGCGTTGTAAACCACCTCGCGAATCTTCCGCGCCGCAGGAGGAACCTCCACCTTGTAGAGATCATCCAATGCCTTGGTGGCTGCCATGTGATGCGCAGTCGGGCACACTCCACAGATGCGGCTCGTAATCTGGGGCATATCCTCCGCAGGCCGTCCAATACTGAAAACTTCAAAGCCACGCAGTTCAGGCACCTGGAGATAAGCCCGTTCCACATCGCCCTTATCGTCCAGGAAGATGTCGATCTTGCCATGCCCCTCCAGACGGGTAATGGGATCGATCGTATAGCGGCGGCGGTTGGTCTGGTAGGCTGCAGCAGCCCGCTGAGCCCCTTCGTTCCAGGCTTGTTGGGTGTTCGAATCCATGTCGTACCTTTCCTCTAATGCAAATCCACTCGCCTCCGGAGGAGGCTGTTAGCCAATCCATAGCGGTAGAACGTGCCCACCGGGTCCGGGATCCCCACCAACAGTTTGTCAATGTCCCCAACCTGCTTCGGCTCCAGGTTCGCACAGATCGAGGAGAGCATCTTGGCCCCCTGGTCCACGACCCGGTTAGTCCCACCAAAACAGCCAGTGCAGGGCATATTCCCTTTCGTACATTGTGACCCGCATCCGCTGCGTGTGGAGGGCCCCATGCAGACCACCCCCTGCGCCAGGAAACAAACCTCCGCATCCAGCAGGGTCATATGAGGCCTTTTGAACTCCGCGAAATTCATCGAGGTCGGCTTGGTCGGCTTCCTCGGACACTCGTCGCAAAGAGCCACATCGGGAGCCAGGACAGATCCCTTGGGAGGGAGATTGCCGGAGAGAATCACCGTGATCGCGGCCTGGGTGATGTTCGGTGTGGGCGGACATCCCGGGATGTAGTAGTCGACATCCACCACCTGATCCAGGTTCGAACCACGTTTCTCAGCTCTGGAAGGTGAACCTCACGCCCCGCTTCCTCCACCTTCAGTTGAGGACGCACCTTGCGTTCATTGACCACGGTGGGGGCTTCCTCATAGACGTAGCGCATGATCTGCTCGCGGCTGTAGAGATTGGCGAGCGCGGGAATGCCCCCGCCCACCGCGCAGCTTCCGTAGGCCACCAGATACTGGCTCTTGCGGCGGAGCAGATGCGCCATCTCCTCCTGCTCGGAGGATCGTATGGCGCCGTTCAGCAAAGTGGCGGTGATCGACTTATCCGCGAGCGCCTCCACATGGTGTTTCTTGAAGTCCATGGCCACTGGCCAAAGAACAATGTCCACGGCCTCCACCACGGCAAGGATGTCTTCAGCCAGATCGACGACTGCTTCTTCACACCCGCCACAGGAAGCGCACCAATAAATGCCAAGTTTCGGTTTAGACATGGGCCACCTCCGGTTTCTCCGCCGTTGCTTCCTCTTTCTTCTGGATTTCTTCCTCGAACTTCGCCATCTCCTCATCCCATTCCCCAAACCGCTTCGGCATATCGAGCGGACCCAACTTCTGGATCTGTTCTACCATCTCGTTGATCACCGATCGCACTTTATCCCCTTCCGCTGCCGAGATCCACTCCAGGCGTAGCCGGTGGTCGGCGATTCCCAGATCGGCCAGCATGCGTTTGAGCAGGCGAAAACGGCGGAGCATCTTGTAGTTGCCCTCGACGTAATGGCAGTCCCCCGGATGGCAACCGCCAATCAACACACCGTCGGCACCCTTGGCAAAAGCATCCAGGATGAATTGCGGATCGACCCGCCCTGAACACATCAGGCGAATGACCCTCACGTTCGGCGCGTATTTCATGCGCGAAACCCCCGCCAGATCCGCAGCCGTATAGGTACACCAATTACAGAAGAAGGCCACAATACGTGGCGACCATGGACTATTCATAAGAGAGAATGCCTTGGATTTCGCTAAAGATTTCGCTGTCCTCAAACAGATTCTGGCCGATGGATCCGGAAGGGCAGGATGCCACACACGTTCCACACCCCTTGCAGAGAGCCTCGTTGATATGCGCCTTCTTGCGCTCTTCGTCGAACAGGATCGCTGTATAGGGACAGAGAGGGATGCAAGACTTGCAACCAGAACAGTCGTCCGCCTGCACGTAGGCGGTGTTCGGTTCCTGCTCCACAAACCCCCTATCGATCAGGGCCATGCACTCGGCAGCGGCCGCACCGGCCTGCGCAACGGTGTCCGGAATGTCTTTAGGCCCCTGACACGCGCCCGCGATGAAAATGCCCTCGGTAAACGTGCTGACCGGCGCTAGCTTGGGATGCCGCTCCAGGAAGAAGCCCTCCGTGCCACAGCTCATGTTGAACAGGCGCCGGACATCCTGGGAATCCTTGTGAGGCTCCATCCCCGCAGCCAACACCACCATGTCCACCGGAACACGGCGCACAAAACCAGCAAGGGTATCCTCCGCACGGATCACCAACTTGCCCTCTTCTTCCGGAGTCACCGCCCAATCGGTCACCTCCGCGACTCGCCCGCGAATGAACTGGATCCCATCGCGCAGGGATTTGTCGTAGAATTCCTCGCAGCCTTTTCCTGGAGCCCGGATGTCGAGGTAGAAGACCGTGACCTTCGCGTCCGTATGCTCTCGAATCAACTGCGCCAGCTTCATCGAATGCATGCAGCAGGTACGCGAGCACCAACGGTTCGTCTTTTCGTCGCGCGACCCCACACACAGAATGAAAGCGACCGACTTGGGATGCCCGCCCGTACGCAGGGTCACCTCCCCGGCGGTCGGCCCCGAGGTGTTCACCAACCGCTCCACCTCCAAGGAGGTGTAGACGTTGGGGTACGTGCCATATCCGTACTGTGCGAGTCGGCGGGCGTCGAAAACCTGGAAACCGGTCGAGACGATGATCGTCCCCACCTTGATCTCGTCGAAGGTCTCCTTCTGATTGAAATCGATCGCCATCCGGTCAGCGCAGGCCTCGACACAGCTCTTCTTGCATTTGCCGGTCTTCAAATTCAAACAGGTCTCCGGATCGATCAAGACAAGCTGAGGTGTGGCTTGGGGGAACGGGATGTAGATGGGCTTCCGCTTCCCCAACCCTTGGTTGAACTCGTCCTCGAACTTCGGTTGTTTATAGACACAGGCAGGAATACATTCCTGGCACCCCACACACAGCTCTTCATTGATGTAGCGCGGCTTGTGCTTCACGCTCACCTGGTAATTGCCGACGAAACCATCCACCTTGGTGACCTCCGCGTACGCCCAAAGGGTGATATTGGGATGCGACTTTACCGCGGACATCTTGGGGGTCAGGATACAGGCCGCGCAATCGAGTGTGGGGAAGGTCTTGTCAAAGCGTGCCATGTGTCCGCCGATGGTGGGATCCCTTTCCACCAGATAGACCTTCTTCCCCGCATTGGCCAGCGTCAACGCAGCGTGGATGCCCGCAATCCCTCCACCCACCACCAGGACATCGGGATGAATCGAAACCCGACTCACATTCAGCGGCTTGTGATGGACCACCCGCTCCACCGCAGCCCTCGCAAGGGCAATGGCCTTCTTCGTCGCCTCCTTCCGATCCTGGTGCACCCATGAGTTGTGCTCGCGAATGTTCACCATATGGAAGTAGAACGGGTTCAGGCCCGCCTTCTCGGTCGCCGTCCGGAAGGTATGCTCGTGCAACAGCGGGGAACACGCCGAAACGACGATGCGGTTCAACTTATGCTCCCTGATATCCTGCCCAATCAGTTCCTGCCCGGGATCGGAACACATGTATTTGTAGTCCCGGGACAGCTTGACGTTGGGAAGCTTGGCAACGTACTTCATAACCGCCTCCACATCCACCGTGCTGGCAATGTTCGCACCACAATGGCACACGTAGAACCCTATCCGGACCTCGTTGTTGCTGGTTTTCATGGCTTTGGCTGAAATGCGGGAACCTGGTCGAAACCCATCTCTCCGTGCGCTCAGACCGTGGCGACGTCGGCCAGGGGCTGCATCGGAATGAAGTGACGCTGCAGGCCCAACTCCTCCGGCGAAAGTCCGAAGGCAAGCCCGAGCAGTTGGGTGAAATACAGGGTGGGAATCCTCGCCGCCCCCCATTGCTTCTCTACCTGATCATGATAGGCGTCCAAATTGAACTGGCAAAGCGGGCAAACCGTGGCAATCACATTGGCCTTGCGTCGGATCGCTTCCGAAAGAAGCACGTGCACCAGCCCAAGCCCCGCCTGAGGAAGGGTCCCTGTCAGGCTACCTCCACAGCACTTGGTTTTCAGAGGATAGTGCACCACCTCAGCCCCCACCGCTTCCATTAAACGGTCCAAGGTAATAGGATTGTGCTGCGAATCAAAAGTCGAGTACGGCCGAACAATTTGGCATCCATAGTAGGGTGCCACCTTCAACCCTTTCAATGGCGTCTTGACCAGGCGCTTGATCGCATCCAACCCGACATCGTTCACAAATACGTCGAGCGGATGCCGGACTTTGACGTCCGAAGTCAGTTTCAGATCTGCCGCTTTCAAGGCACGGTGCACCGTCTGCGCGATCTGCTCGGATTCCTGAATGTACTTCTGCGTCTTGTTCAGCACCAGGTAACAGGCGCTACATGGTGCCATGAGTTGGTGGCGTCCAACCTGCTCGGCCAAAGCGAGATTTCGCGAAGCCAGCACGAAGGCTTTTCGCTCATCCACGGACATGTAAGCCGTCGCGCCGCAACAGTTCCAGTCCTCCAACTCCACCAGTTCGATGCCGAGTACCCTGCAGACCGCCAGCAGGGATTCTTCGTAAGCCCGACCCGTACCTTTGAGTGAGCAGCCCGGAAAATAGGAAAATTTCATCGTAACCTCTCCAGCTCAGTTTGAATTGTCCACCGTATCCATCATGCGCTTGAGTTGCTCCTTGTTCTTAATCCCTTCCGACTTCAGCGAGAAACGACCCGATCGCATCAGGCCCAAGCCTTGCTTCCACATTCCCAAGGCAGCCATCCAGTTGGTCTTCATCATATATTTCATGACCAGCAGGCACTCCGTCACCCGCCCATGGGTGGCTGCCATGTGCGCAAACTCGCGCGCCAACACGGGGATGGGGAAATGCTTCGGATAAATCCCGTCCTTGATGGCGCGCTGCTTCAGCGCATACATAATGTCCGTAATCTTGATCTGACGCGGACAATCCACCGAACACGCGTAACAGGAGGCACAAAGCCAAATCGTATGGCTATTCAGGACCTCGTTCTTAAAACCAGAACGTACCAAAGCCATGATCTGGCGCGGCGTGCGGTCCATATAGACGCTCAAGGGGCATATGCCCGAACAAGTCCCGCATTGGATACAGCTGGCCAGCTTCTCGCAGCCAGGAATCGACATGATTTCGTCGGAAAAATCCTCGAACCGGTCCGCCTCAAATTTGATGGTGCGCTGGATGGGGATCATAAGTTACCTTGGCAGGTCTTGGATCAGAAGGCAGGCTGATGGGTAAGTAGAATACAAAGGAGACGACAGAATCGAAAAAAGGAAAGAATTCAGCTTGTAACCTGTTATGCAACAAGCCACTGAAGTCGACTCCGCTCGGCTCAGCGATCGCGACACTGTCTGAGACTCGCTCATAAGTTGTCACTTTGCGACCCATCATCCAAACTTACTCACACCACCCAGCTACACCCAAGTTACCTAATGAACTCCAGAAAAGACTCCGCACGTACGGAGTTTTTCTTGGTGTATCACCACGGACTATAGGGAATCCTCCAACTCAGACGCCAACCGTTGTTTGCTCAACACTGGCTTTTTTTTGCCAGATGCACCCCCCGGCATCTTCCCAAAGCCCACACTGCCCCCACTGTCGAAACCCAGCAAGAATAGTCCATTGCTGATTTCGCCGTCGCCCCTGCTGTCGGACTCTCTCGTCGTTCTTCGTTTCCTTCTATCGAGGCCGCTTGGTGCGTCCCCCTAGAACTGCGCAAGAAACCTCATGTCGTTCTCGTAGAACAGCCGGATATCGTTGATGCCATAGCGAATCATGGCGATCCGCTCAATGCCGAAACCAAAGGCCCAACCGGTCCACACTTCAGGATCGTATCCCACGGTCTCGAAGACCTGGGGATGCACCATGCCACAGCCAGCAATTTCGAGCCACTCTTTGCCCATCTTCCGGGTCAACGAACTGGAGAAATCGATTTCGAAACTCGGCTCCGTGTAACTGAAGTAGTGTGGGCGAAACCGGATTTTGGTCTCCTCACCGAGCAGTTCGCGGAACACAAATTCGACCGTTCCCTTCAGATCGCCCACGGTAACGTTCTGGTCCACATAAAGTCCTTCGATCTGGTGGAAGGTGGGGTTGTGAGTGGCGTCCGCATGGTCCCGCCGGTAGACCCGGCCTGGCACGATGATGCGAATGGGAGGCTTTTGCTTCTCCATCACCCGGATTTGGACTGAGGAGGTGTGCGTACGCAGCAGCCGTCGCTCGCCATCCTGCAGGTAAAACGTGTCCTGGCTATCGCGGGCAGGATGGTCCGCGGGAGTGTTCAAAGCGTCAAAGCAGTGGTACTCGTCCTCAATCTCCGGTCCGTCCGCCACCACAAAACCGATCTTTCGAAAACTGCGTACGATATCCTCCGCAACTTGAGTGAGGGGATGCAGTTTTCCCAGAGCTCGACGGCGGCCTGGTAAAGTGAAGTCCGTTGGTTCTTTGGGAAGGGCGCCCTTTAACTCCAACTCCGCGCGCCGCGCCACAATCGAATTCTCCAATTCGGTCTTGGCGGAATTCAGGATCTTGCCTGCCGCTGGCTTTTCCTCTTTAGACAAGGTGCCCATCTGCTTGAGAAGCGCGGTGAATCTCCCGTTGCTTCCCAAGTAGGCGGTCCTGGCTTGTTCCAAAGCAGCAACGTCGGACGCGCCCTGGAAAAGGCTCATGGCTTCTTGCTTCAACGGTTCGATTTGGTCGAGGAAAGACATATCTCAGTTGGAGAGAGAATAGGTGGGGTCCGCTGCGAAACAAAGAAAAAACGGGCAACCAAAGGCTGCCCGTAAACAACAAGAAAGAAATGAGTCCCCCGCCGAGAGTTTCTTGGAACTCTCGCAAAATCGACTCGGTGGAGGAGGGATCGCCTTAAACCTAGGCCTTCACGGCTTTGGCTTCCAAAGCACCCTGCGCCATCTTGACAAGCTCGCCAAAGGCGGCGCTGTCAGTGGCAGCAAGGTCCGCCAGAACCTTTCGGTCCAGAGCGACCTTGGCGGCCTTCAAGCCCTCCATGAAGCGGCTGTAGGTCAACCCGGCAGCGCGAGCCGCCGCGTTGATACGAACCTGCCACAGGCCGCGATAAGAGCGTTTCTTCGCTTTCCGATCTCGAAAGGCATACTGAAGGCCGTGATCCACGGCGTCCGAAGCATAACGGTACAATTTCGACCGGCGCATGCGGAAGCCCTTGGCGGCTCGGATCATCCGTTTACGGCGCTTGCGCGATGCTGGGGCGTTGGTAACTCGCATAGAACTAGCTCAGGTGAAAATGGTTACAGGTCGGTGAGCCATCAATGGCTGAAGGGAAGGCTTGCCTTGACACGATACGCATCCGCAGAGCCGAGCACCGCGTTCTCACGCAGGCGACGGCGACGTTTGGCGTTCTTGGTGCTCAGCAAGTGGCGCCGACCGGCATGAGAACGTAACACTTTGCCTGTCGCCGAGATCTTGAAGCGCTTGGCTACAGACTTCTTCGTTTTAATGCCTTTGGGGCGTCGCATATCAAATCACTTTCGTTCAAAAAGAGCGCGCACTATAGGACCTACCCTGGGATCAGGCAAGTGGTTTTTACCCAATTCTCACCTTCCCGACACTCTATTCCCATTCAATCGTTGCAGGCGGCTTGCTGGATATGTCCAGACACACTCGGTTCACCCCTTTGACCTCGTTGATGATCCGGTTCGAAAGCCGTTCCAGAATGTCATAGGGAAGTTTGACCCAATCGGCGGTCATCCCATCCTGGGATTCCACCGCACGTACCGCCACCGTGTAGTCATAGGTGCGCTCATCTCCCATAACTCCCACGCTACGAACAGGAAGCAGAACAGCAAAACTCTGCCAAATACGATAATACCAATCCGTCTTCTTCATTTCTTCCACCACCACCGCATCGGCGTTACGGAGAATAGAAAGGCGGCTCTCGGTCACCTCGCCGAGAATCCGCACCGCTAGCCCAGGACCCGGAAATGGTTGACGATAAACGATTTCCTTCGGAAGATCCAACTCCAGTCCGAGTTTCCGCACCTCATCCTTAAAAAGGCACTTCAGTGGTTCGACCAACTGAAACTTCATCTTCTTGGGCAAACCACCCACGTTATGATGGCTCTTGATGAGAGCTGCCGGATTCCCAGCAATCGGAACTGACTCAATCACATCAGGATACAACGTGCCTTGCGCTAGGAATTTTGCCTTTCCGGCCCGGCGAGTCGCCGCTTGGAAGACTTCGATAAAAGTACGCCCAATGATCTTGCGTTTTCGCTCCGGATCGGTGATCCCACGCAACTTTTTCAGGAACAACTTGGAGGCATCCTCGTACTGAAGCCGGATGCGAAAATGGCGTCCAAAAACATTCTGGACGGCTTCCGCTTCGTGCGCCCGTAGGAGCCCGTTGTTCACGAAGATGCAGGTGAGCTGATCGCCAATCGCCCGGTGGAGGAGGGCCGCCGCCACGCTTGAATCGACTCCACCACTGAGTCCCAAAATCACCTTTTCCTTACCCACCTGAGCCCGGATCTCCTCCACCGCCTGATCCACGTAGCTGCGCATGTTCCATTTGCGGCCACATTCGCAGATGGAGTGAACGAAATTCGATACAATCTCTTTCCCTCGAGGAGTATGCGCTACCTCAGGATGAAACTGGAGACCATAAAACTTCCTTTTTTCATTCTCTATCGAGGCATAGTCCGAATTCTCCGTGGTCGCCACCGCCCTGAAACCCTTAGGCAACCTGGTCAAGCGATCGCCATGAGAATTCCACACTTGAAGGGTCTGCGGCAGCTTGCGGAAAAGCGCACACTCGCGATCCTGGATGGTAAGCGTGCCTTTCCCGTACTCCCGTTTGAGGCCAGACTCCACCTTTCCTCCCAGAAAATGGGCGAAAAGCTGAACTCCATAACAAATCCCCAGTATGGGAACACCTAGTTCGAAGATGGCTGGATCCGGGTGTGGAGCTCCTTTCGCATAGACGCTGGAGGGCCCTCCGGAAAGGATAAGGCCGCGCGGCTTCATCTTGGCCAGCTCCGCAGCCGGAATACTGAAGGGCACGATGGTGGAATACACGCTGCACTCGCGAATGCGGCGGGCGATCACCTGGGTGTACTGGGACCCAAAATCTAATATGACAATCTGCTCGTTCATGGGAGGCAGGGGGCAATTGTGTGCCCTTTTTTTAAACAGATGGCGAGTGAAAAAGAGTGAATTATCACGACACCCCGCTCAACCGACTGAGCATCATGGAGTATCACACGACCAGACTAGGGCGTCCGCACCGCGCGGATTTGTCCTGTCTGGGGATTGTACTGATACTTCATTCCTTGCGGCAGTGTGGGCACGGCCGGGAGGTGGTGTGAGGTGACCAACTCGTTGAGATTGGTGGGAAATCGATCCTCCTGCGCATTGAAAAGGTCAATGGCTTTACTCACGCTCGTAGTATCGATCACTTTCTCCGCGTGTTTCTTGGCATTCCCTACGGCACCAAGGTAGTCCACCGGAGCAGTGATGGGATTCCCCGAAGCCGCAGCATTGGTGGGTTCTTTCTGGGGATCGGCTTCCTTCTTGCCGCAGCCAGCCAAAAGGCCAGCACTCACCACAACGATAACTAAAAACGTCTCTTTCATGATGCTCGTCACAACTAGCATACTTGCTCAGAGGGAATTAGCAATGCCCGTAGAGTCGGGTAATTCCCGGCAGCAGGGAAGTTGCAACGTTGTCCTATTTGCCAAACCACCCTTCCTCCTGCATCTTTGGGTCGGTCGAGATCGGCAAAACCTTGGCAGGAATAGGCAAGCAGAGTGAATCATGAATAAGAAAGGTGTGCTTCTGGTGAACCTGGGCTCCCCGGACTCACCCCGGACAAGCGATGTCCGGCGGTATCTGAGAGAGTTCCTGATGGATGGGCGTGTCCTGGACGCGCCATGGCCCATCCGTTTCGGGATCGTTCATTTCGCCATTCTACCGTTTCGACCCAAGGAATCGGCTGAGGCGTACCACAAAATCTGGACGCCACGAGGCTCCCCTTTGGTAGTCACCACGGAGCGAGTCAAAGAGGCCTTGCAGAAACGCATGCATATCCCTGTGGAGATGGCCATGCGCTACCAAAACCCCTCCATTCCAACCGCCGTCGACAAGCTGGTGCAACAGGGCGTGAACGACCTTTTCCTGATACCCCTGTTTCCCCACTACGCCATGTCGAGTTTCGAGACCGCAGTGGAGCGGGTAAGAGAAGTGGTGCGTGCCAAGGCTCCCCAAGTACACCTGAGCGTCCAAGAACCCTATTTCGACAAGTCTTCCTACATCCGAGCGCTCGTGGCCAGCGCGAGAGACTACCTGAGGCGCGATTACGACCACCTGCTCTTCAGTTTTCACGGCATTCCAGAACGACACCTCCGGAAGACCGATCCAACCCATTCCCACTGTCTCAGCTCCAGCGATTGCTGCCTGAAGGCCAACCCAGCGCACGCTAAGTGTTATCGGGCTCAATGCCTCCGCACCGTCCAGGAATTCGTCCGGTTGGCTCGAGTACCTTCCTCGAAGTTCTCCGTAGCTTTCCAGTCGCGGTTGGGTCGCGACCCCTGGTTGCAGCCTTACACGGACAAGGAGATCGAGCGATTGGCCCATGGCGGAGTGAAATCACTGCTCGTCATTTGCCCCGCGTTTGTGTCGGACTGCCTGGAGACGCTGGAAGAAATCGGAATGCGAGGGCGCGAGTCCTTCGAGGCAGCGGGAGGCAGCACCTTTGCACAAATCCCCTGCTTGAACGATCACCCTGCCTGGATCGAGGCCCTGGATGGAATGATTCAACGCTTCCTCACGGAAGCCGCGTTGGCGGTGTAGGTGTAGCGTGCTGCGCGCTCGCCACCGTGAGGGCGCACCGGGGCGGGCAATAGGGCTGCTAAGCAGCCGGAGTGCCCTCGCTGGCCAAATGGGTCTCTTCCTTGTATCGCTTGGCGAAGAACACGAAGACCACTGAGGTCACAAACATCAGAATGGCAAAGAAGATGTAATACTGGGGCCCGGTAAGCTTGCTCGTCTTGTCCGGATTCTGGATGAACAGATTCACCAGAGATGTGAACGCATTGCCCGCCGCCATCGAAGCCAGGAAAATGGCCATGATGAGCGATTTCATACTCTTGGGAGCCTGAGAGTAGGCGAACTCCAGGCAGGTAATGGAGACCATGACTTCGGCCGCGCTCAGGATCATGAACGCCAACACCTGCCAGATCACGTTCAGCTTGTGGCCCGCATCCAGTTGCATGTCGATCCACGCAGGCACCAGGAACGAGAATACCGTCACGAAGAAGCCAATGGAAATCTTACGCAGCGGCGTCAGCGGGAACACCTTGTTGATCGCAGGATAGATCACGTAGGTGAAAAGCGGGATGTAGAGCAAGATCAGGATGGGATTTACGGTCTGGATCTGGGAGGAGAGCCAGGTTTTCCCCAGAAAATGCCGATCCATCCGTTCCGCCTGCAACACCCAGGCAGAGCTGCTTTGGTCGTAGAGGGAGAAGAACACCGCGACGAAGGCGAAAATCACCGTCACTTTGCCGATGGATCGCAGCCCTTTCATGCTGAAAGTCTCTTTCACGAAAGCAGCGCCTGCGGGGGGCACGTGCACGAACTTATGCCGCCCCATCCAGAACACGAGCGTGGCAACACACATCAGGACTCCTGGTATCGCAAAAGCCAAACGCGGACCGGACTTGTCCATCAACTCCGGCACAATCAACATGGAGAAGGTGGACCCAACATTAATGGAGAAGTAAAACCACCCAAACACTTTGGGCAGCAAATGCTGGTTCTTCGCGCCAAACTGATCACCCACGTTCGCAGAAACGCAAGGCTTAATGCCTCCGGACCCCACCGAGATCAGAAGCATCCCCACATAAAGCCCAAGCCGGGTGGAATCGAACGCCAATGCGAAATTCCCCAGGCAATAGACCAACGAAAGCAGCATAATCGTTTTGTACTTCCCCCAGAAGGCATCGGCGATGACGGCTCCGATCAGCGGGAAAAAGTAAACGGAAGCGATGAACAGATGGTACCAGAACTTCGAATCCGCCTCGCTCATCACCGCTTTCGCTCCGGACCGGTCGAGTAGGAACTGGGTCATGTAGATGACCAGAATCGACCTCATGCCATAGTAGCTAAACCGTTCGGCTGCCTCGTTTCCGATGATGTAGGGAACACCCGACGGCATTTTGTCGGTCTCGTCAGGAATCGTGCGGTACTCAGATTTGGCCATGGCGCTGGTTAGGTAATGTCCCGACGCAATGCTGCAAAGCAGTCAGGTATTTCGATTAAGTATCTCCAAGACAGGCAACGAAGCAAAGCAAAAGCTGAACAAAACCTGTAGCATAAAAAGCAAACTGGCCGCACCTCAAGGTGCGGCCAGTTCTTCAAGAGCTCGCTAATCGCTAAGGACTGATACCTGGAATACTGACTCCGACACCCTGGGAGTTCGGGTAGACTGCCCTCTGACCGGCGTTGATGGCCACGGTCCGAACGAAGCTCGTCAGGATCATGTCGAGGTAACTCTCAATGAGGGCGTAGGGAGACTTCGGTACATGGATGATATCGTTCGGTTCCAACAAGACGTCGGGGGCGAAGCCGGTGGAGATCGCCTTGTAGTCCACAATGGCGATGGAAGGCTTTGCCAACGCACCACGAACGATGGCGACGTGCGTCAAATACGCGTCAGGTGTAGGCCCCCCCAACATCGTCATGATCGTCATCAGGCTCATCTTGTCCCGATAGGGCACGACCGAGGGTTGACGAACATGGCCCATCACCGTGATCACGCGAGCCTGCTCGGACTTCACATAAACGAAGTCGTCCGGCTGCAGGTAAATGTTCTGGGAGAGATCGCCTGCCTTGAGCAACTGCTCAAAATCGACGGTAATGAACTGTCCATTCCGGAGAATGAAACTCTGGCGTAGATCCGCGTTGTCTTCCGACGTCGGGACAGTCACCGCCGTGGCCGGCACGCCCCCGGCACCGCCAAGAAAAGTGTTCCCGTTCCCTATGCCACCGGCCAGGGAGACCGCCTCGAGCACGGTCATGGGAGCGGCCATCGGATAGACCCCGGGCGCATTAAAGCGGCCCAACAACCAGACACGCTTGCTGCTGACGGCACGAAGCGTCACCACCAACTGGGGTGCCTCTTTCTGATAACGCTGAAGCTCCTTCTCCAGCAGCTGTTTAGTTTGAGTCAAGGTCAGACCCCATACGTCCAAAGCGGAGAGCAGAGAGTAGTAGATGCGTCCATCGGGCCCGACACTGGCCATAGCTCTGCCCGCGGGGTCACCGATTGGTTCGATCTCAATGACATCCCCTGGCCCCAAGGTGAACGCCTCCTTCGGTGGCTTGAGCCATTCCTCCTTGAGACGGTTGGTCACCACCACGGAGGTGAGGTTGGTCACGGCGGCAGGCTTGCCTGCACGGGTGTCAAATTTGCTGGGTTTCTTCTTGGTCTGGGCATCCGCAGAGACGGGAGTTGTGGACTTACATCCACCAAGAAGCAGCCCGACCGACAGGAAGAGCACAGCAGTGATGGCAGTTGAAGCGCGCATAGGTCTTAAGAAACTGGTTCACTGAATAAAGGGTTCACTGACAACGTGGATATTCTTGCCAGTCCAGTAGACGAGGGCAGAGTTGATGAACGAACGAACCGCCATATCGGTCAGCTCTTCGGCCTTAGCCCAAGGCCGCCGGTTCACGAACACAATATCCCGCGGCTTGAGTTTGAAGTCCGCCATCTCGCCACGAAGAATCGCGGCCGAATCGACCACAATGCGTTCTGGGTTGGTGAGAGATCCCCGCACGACCAAAATACGCTGACGATGGGCTTTGTCCGCAAACCCACCGCGGCTGGCAATGGCATTCACCACCGTCATGTCCTTCATGTAGGGAACGATCCCCGGAGCCGCAACCGCACCCAGGAGATAAACCTCTTGAATGTCCGAAGGGGCGAAGTACAGGTAGTCGTCTGGTTCAAGGGGAATGTTCTGGCTCAGATCCCCTTGGGTGAAAAGCCCCTCGAAGTTCACCGCCACGCGTTCGCCGTTCCTGACCAGGAAACTACGGCCAAAGTCCACCATATCCACGGTGGTGTTCTGCACCTGGCTCGAAATGAAGCCACGGGAAGTTGCGATCGCCTCCACCATGGTTATGGGACGTTCCAGGCTGAACACGCCACGCTGAGCGACATTCCCCAGGATGTAGTAGCGTTTGCTCCGGTAGGCCATCGGCAGCACCACCACGCGCGGAGAACGGTAAAACTTGCCCAGGACTTCCTCCAACTTCGTCCGCAACTCATCCACGGTAAGCCCTGTCACCACGAAATCCTGCGCCTGCAGGTAATTAATCCGCCCATCCGGTCCCACCGTCAGGTCCGGCTTGGACGTCTCCGGCTGGCCAAATAAGTAGACGCTCAGAACATCCCCGGGCCCAAGTGTCAGCTTCTCCTGCCAGGGAGCCCTCTTCCTGGCGCTGCTGATCGACAGTGATCCAGCCTGGCTGGCGCTCAGTTGATCCTCTTCCGCCGCGCGCACGGCGCTCACATCCGACCCAAGAACCAAACCAAGGGCTAGGACCGCAGGGCTCACCAGGCGCCGCAGCCACCCGGGTGCCGAAGCTTTCGAAAGCTCCGCTCCGTCTCGATTGGCGACAGCGCCGATCAGGCGGCATCCGGCATGGCGCAGGTTGGCGAGCAGACTCCGGCTCTCGTCCCGGCGCGCCTGCCCCATCCCTCCCAACCAGACCACGTTCGGCACGGTTTCCGCCAACAGAACCGCCTCCGGAGAAGCGGCAGGAGGCAATTCGACAAGGAGTACAAGGTCGCGGATGCGGCTCCACTGTTCGAGGGCGGCTTGCCACTGGCGCCGCCGATCCGAACTCCAAACCCAGCCTGACAGAGGTAGATGCATAACAGAATGAATGTTTGGTTTAAGCAAATCTTTAGCAAGTTGCGCGGGAAAAGCCAGCGCATTCGTCGGATCGGGAGTCGTACTGGTTTCGATGATCGTTGTGGTCTCCCCAGGTTTGGAGGTCGGTGTCGTGCTCGGAGGCAGGTCCGGGCTCACAGTCATAACCTTGTAACCACTCCGACTCGCCGCTTGGGACAACAACTTAATCCAGGTCGATCTGCCTTCGAGCCCCTGGGCGGAAATAAAACCGCATATCAGACCGTTGCCCTCCCAGGACCGCAGTCTTCCTTTCAATACCGTCCAAGCCTGAAAAGCCCATCTTTCCTGCGCCGCAGCATCCATGGTCTGCAAATCTCCCAACGAAGCCAGTATAGGCAGACGAGTGGCTCTTTTCAAGTCGCCGATGGTGCGGATGCGTGGATCCATCCACTCCTGAGTGAAAACCCAGCCGAAAATCAGCACTAGGGCGAGCAAAGATCCCACCATGCCGCACCCCAACATTCGCCACACCCAGGCGAACCAGCCTCCACGGACGCGAGGCGGCCCCAATAGATCGACGCAGCTCTTGGATGAGGCTGCCGAAGCCAGTGCCTCCTGCTGACGCGTCGCAAGAAGCTGTCGCCCGCTTTCCAGGCTCGCCACGCTTGCCCGCAGAGAAGCGTACTGCTGGGCCGCATCGCTCAGGCCTGAGAGCCTTTCCGCCATCCGACCCTGCAGTTTTTGGTATTCCACGGCCTGTTTGGAGAGAGCAGCCCGTTGGGTCTGTAATTCGATCAGCTGGGTCTGGAGGTTTTGTCCCACTCCTGAAATCGCCGCGGGTAAAGGTGAGTCTGGCGCAGCGCCGGCGGACGCAGCTTCGCTTTCAAGCGCTTCAATTTCACTGCGCAGTTGGCGCACCTTGGGATGTTCCTCGGTGAACTTCAGCAAGGAGGCACTGAGCTCTGATTTGGCAGCCAACAGCCTGGGGTTCTGGAACATCAAGGCCTTCTTCATGGTGGACAGGCGCAGGTCCACGGTTTCAAGGTCGATCCTGACTTGCTCCACCCTCTGTTCCAAGTCCGCCCGCTGCTTGGAGAAGGCCTCAAAATCCTTGTCGATGTCCAGCACTTTTGCCTCCTTGCTGAGCGCGGCCAATTGCGCTCGAAGGCCCGCCAACTGCACCTCGGCTTCGCGTGCTTTGCCTCCGAGAATGGAATGGAGCTCCTGGAACTCCCGTGCCTGGAGCGCCCTGAGATACTCGACAGCCTCCTTGCCAAAGCGGCCCAATACTTCCAGCAATCGTGACCGTCCCGGGCCGGAGAGACTCACGGCGAGGACTTCCGTTCCCTGAACCGCGTTGACTTCCAGGCTGCTACCCAGCCAAGCCGGATCCAAAGGAGGGGCGGCGTTCGTGGCGACCCGCTCCACGAGTTCGGGTGCCTTGAGAAGGAGCATGATTGTCTCTTTGGAGGGAACGCCCACCGCAGTTCCCAACGCCGAGGCTGCCCCAGATTTGGCCAGAAGTTGCACCTCGGCCCGCCAAGTGCCAGAGGCAACAGCGAAAGCCCACCCGAGAACCAACCCTAAGATCAACCCCAAAACCACCTTCTTCCTCGCCAGCCACCCCGCCAACAGTAGCCTCGCTGGATCGACCGGCAACCACGAGGCCGTAATACCCAATCCACTCGCGTCCACCGGAGCACCCCCATGCGACGTCCTTGAGGGACGATCCGAGGTCGACGCAGACTCCTGCCGCGGCTCCGAGGAGGGAGGAGGGCTCGCGCCCGCCGACTGCTGCTTCTGGCGCAGGCGACTGATACTGAATTCCTCGCGGTCGCTCATCGGGTCAGATGTTCTGTTGACGCTCGAGGTCGCGAACTACCGTCTCGACCGCCTGGCCCGTCACCTCGGTCAATTCGCGCAACCAGGCATATTCCAAAGCGAGTTTGGCAATCCTATTCACCTTTCGCGGCACCCCATGGCTCGCCTGGAAGGTACGTTCGACTGCCTCCGAGGCAAAAAGGTCCCCAGTGGGGTGTCCTCCAATCCGGAGCCGATGCTGCAGATAATCTCCCACCTCAGCCGCGCCCAAGGGGCCGATGTGGAAGCGCAGCGTGATACGCTGGTTAATCGCAGGAAGTCCCGCGACCAGCACCCGCAACTCCGGCTGGCCGAGAAGAATAATTGTCAGCAGGCTCTTTCCTCCCCCGTTGAGATTCGTCAGCAGCTTGAGTTCGTTCAGGGTAGCCAAAGACATCTCCTGCGCCTCATCAAAAACCATGACGAGGTGCCGGTTTTCCATGTGAATCCGCCCCGCAGCCCCACGCAACCGTTCGCACAGCTCCAGCTTGGATTGGCGAGTTGTCGCCGGCATGCCGTCCAACTGCTGCAGGGCGGCGCCCATGAGTTCCTTGAAAACAAAACCCGAATTCTCCTGAGTCACCACTTCAAATCGCCGCTGATCCAGACGCTCCGCGAAGACCGCCCGTGTCAGGGTCTTGCCGCATCCCACTTCCCCGGTGAGCATACCCATGTTCATAGTCTGCTCGCTCACCAGGAAACAGAGTCGGTTCAAAGCCTCATCATGCTCGCGGCTTTGGTAGTAAAAGCGGGTATCCCACGTCGCCTCAAATGGACGTTCCCGTAGGTTCCAGTAGGCCAATAAATCCATGCGCTGAGTTCAGGATTGTCCTCACGAACCGGCGAAATGCACGCAAAAAGCTTCGCGGCTCTCTGGGCCGCCCGCACCCCCGGACATCGCCGCGCGATGTCCTTACCTTGCATTCCCGCTGCACACACCTTCTCACAGGCCGCCCCTCGCCGAGGGGCGCGCGACCTTCCGTTGGGGCCTGCGCTTACTGAGCCGGCGGCGCGTTGGTGCTCAAAACCGCTTTCTCCACGGTCTTCGCTGGCTCCTGAGGAGCGGAAGTCGATTTGGAGAACGGCCAGACTCCGAAGTACTTCGCAACTCCCAGGATGAGCATCACCACCACCAAGCCCACGTAGAACATCTTCTTTCGTTTCTTTGCGTCCTTATCCTCGTAGGGATCCTCCAGCGTACGGGAAGCTGCCGGAGGAAGCACCGCCCTGTTGGTCAAGGCCGTCCCCAAGGGAATATTGATCCGAACACGTCCGTTCACCGCCCAGCCATTCGCGTCCAAGATCGGTCCGAGAGTCCGTTGGCGAAGCTTGAGCCAGGCAATCAGCATGGACGGGCCGGAAATCACGAGGATAATACCCAGCACTGCCAAGGGCTTCGACCACCAGGGTTGCAGATTGATAAAACCAGTGACAAAACCCCCAAACATCGTCCCCAAAGCACCCACACCAACGCCCAAGGCTGCCACAATCCCCACCATCTTACCCACATCCGCGGGCGGCGCTGCCGGAGCCGGCTTTCCTGCTGTTGCGGTCGCCGTAACCTTGGTGGCGCCGGCTGCGAGTTGATCTTCGGCGGCCTTCTCTTTTGCTGCGGCAAACTTCGCGATCTGATCCTCGACCATGCGAATGAATTTCTTGTAGGGAGCCCAAAACGCCTGCCGAATGCTGATGGGGTTATCCACAATCTTGGTGATCGTGGCGTCCCAATCGCGCCCTTGCCGATCATAGAAGATCCCGTTCCGCCCCACCATCAGGTAGTCCGAATCCCCCTGGGTAAAGCAGGCCGCAATCTTCATCGTTTCTCCGCCGGGCCGCTTAAGATCGCAGTAGGCAACATACATCTTGCTCAAGCCGGCCATCACCGAATGCGCACCGGGATCGGATACCTTGATGCACAAATCGCAACTGCGGCTATCCAAGAACAGGGTTCCCACCTGAAAAATGGCAGGCACACGAGGGTCATAGAAATCTGCGAAGGAAACAAAATTGCGCAGCAAGACACCCAGATCACGATTGTAGAAGAGAAGCTGTCCGACGTCCTTGACGGCTTGCGCTTCCGGTTCGAGGGCCTTGTCCTTGGCCAGGAGCGCATCCAGAGTGGCCTTCCCCTGGCCAGCGGCGATCGCCTGAACCCTGGGTAAACCCAGTTTTTCAACTTTTGTCCCGGCCTTGCCCGCCAGCCAACATTCCAGCGGCCCCACAGCGGCCTTCAGCTTGTTCCATTCCTCCTCAGACAGGGAATCCTTGCCCTCTCCGAAAAGGGGGATCACCGCGCTCTTGTGGAGCGCGTCCAACTGTCCAGCCCAGGCCGGGTTTACGGGCCCACGAAGCGGGAGAGCGCGACCCGCCTCCACCCGGGCAATCGGGAAGGAGGCAATCTCCGAAGCTGCCAGGGAAAGGTCCTTGGCCGCCAACGCAGCGAAGTCTGCCTCGGCTCGATTGAGCTGGCCGGAGGCCCTGGCGTCAAAAGCCGCCAGTTTGCATCGGGTAAAGAAGTCGTCCAGTTTGGACCGCACAGCGCGCACGGCCTCCAAAGCGGCTGCGGTCGCGGCTCCGAGCGTCTTGACCGCCGGATCTTCTCCTTTGGCGCACCAGCTCACCAAGGCCGCGCACTCGGCATAGAAAGCGTCCACTTTGTCTTTGTTTACACCGGGCTGCCCGCTGCGGTCAGTTTCAGAGCCGAGGCAGGCGATGATATCCTGGATCAGCAGGCGCGTCTCCTCGTCATCTGCTGAGGCCACCGTCACCACACCGTCGCCATTGAACTTGGTTTGGGCAAAGATCTTCGCCTGGTCGGCAACATCCGCCACGGCGATCGAGGTTTCCTTCTCTTTGCCAAGATTGGCAAGAATCTGGCGTGCGGAAGCAACGATGGCTTTCCCCTCGGGCGTCTGGTCTTGAATGGCGGCGAGGGGGAGGTGGGCGTCACCCTTCAGCAACAACCGCAAATCCTTCAACCGCGGAGCCAGCCAGCGGATCGCCGCCAAGATCTCGGGCACCCGGATACGGCCATCCTTATCCGTGTCCAGCAACTGCAGGGTGCGGCTGTCGATTTCGAGGCCCGTGGTGGGACAACTGAGCGCCACCCAGAGCTTCGGATCCAGACTGCCCAGATTGAGAAGATCATCCCCTGATTCCAGTGTCACTTGGTCAAGGCCACCAGCTCGGTAGAACTTCCAACCGTAACCGGATTTGGGAAGGAGAGATGGGATCGTTAGTTCAGGCATAAAGCAAAAAGGGATGGAGTTAGGTTAACGGGCCATTGTGTGCGCTCACAACGGGAAGGAGGGTAGCACAAGTCGCAGACCTGCGCAACGTGCGCATTTCCACCGTGTTTTGGGTCGTGGCGGCCAAGCCTCCCAGGCCGGTTCGCCTTATAACGCCCAACCCTTTCGGTAGTGATGCTTCAAGTACACGTCCGCCTCGGGGCACTTTCGGGCCCGGAGCGCAGCTGCGTCCCACGTGATCCGTTTGCCAAGTCTATAGGCTACGTTCCCCAGCAATGCCGTCTCGCTCAACGGTCCGCTATAAGCAAAACCACAAGTCGTGGTCATCTCACCGCGAATCGCCAACAACCACTCCCGATGATGCCCCACCGAGGCGGGTATCCAGGGTTGAGGACGTTTGTAGTCCTTAAACTTCTCCTCAGGAAGCAGCACGTTGCGAGTGTAGTCGGCCAGGATCGAACCTTTCTCCCCCACGAAAAGGACCCCGCTCTTGAAGTACTTGGCCTGCTCTTCGTCGAGCAACGCGGGCTGCTTGCCCCCGTGGTACCAGGTTAGGGTAACAGGCGGTAGGGTACTTCCTTGCCCGACAGAGGCTCTTGCTGGGTGATGATATCGCACAATAGCCCATGGCGGCGTCGAATGGGGATGCACCGGCGGGCCATCCACCGGCTCCACCCAGTCCGGATGTGAGAGTTGAAGCGCCCAGTGGGGCAGATCCATGAAATGGCAGCCAAAGTCCGCCAGGGAACCGCCTCCAAAGGCCCACCAATTCCTCCACTTGAAAGGAGCGTATTCTGCACTGTAAGGCATCGGCTCCACCGGCCCCAACCACAGATCCCAGTCCAATTGCGGCGGAACCTTTTCCTCCCCCTGCGGACGCTCCATGCCCCCATAGGTGGCACCCACCCAAACATGCACTTCACGGATGTCCCCCACCGCTTTGGCCTGCACCAACTCCACGACCCGACGGTAGTTGGCTCCGGCATGAATCTGCGTTCCAAGTTGCGTCACTCGTTTGGTCTTGGCCGCGAGCTTCTGAATGGCTCGCACCTCAGAAACCGTCCTGGCGAGGGGCTTTTCACAGTACACGTGGAGTCCTCGGCGAAGCCCCGCCGCGCAAACCACCGCATGGGCGTGGTCTGGAGTGCTCACCACGACTGCGTCCAACTGCTCTTTCTCGAGCATCTTCCGAAAGTCCCGGTATTTGGCCGCTTTGGGGTGCTGCGCTGCCGCGGCCTCCAGGTTGTTCGAATCCACGTCGCAGAGGGCCGTCACTTCCGCAAGGTCCTTGCAGCTGGCTGTGTCAGCGAGGTTCGCCCCTCCACGGTTGGCTACCCCCACGAACCCTATGCGGAGCAGCCCACCCGAGGCCGGACTTGCTCTAAGCCACCCGGAAGATACCCATGCACCAGCCAAACCGAAACCTGCAGAGCGCAGGAAGACTCGTCGGGATAAGGAAGAATTCATGCGCCATTCCTACACTCCTCAACGAGAAAGTCTAGTGTCTGGTAGCGAAAACAGCGGCCTCGGGCTCTCTCGTTCCCCCTCACGCCCCCCCGAACCAACTCGCGCCACTCCCAGCCAGGCCTTCCTTTGATCCTTCATCGCAACCTGAATCGCATCCTGCCCCCTCGGGGCCGACAAAGTTTTCGATCAAGGCTGCGACTAAGGTGAGGACGGGAACCATGGACCGGCATGGTCCCGCACTCACACCATAATGAGCCACTATGACTCATATTCTACTGTCACACAGAAACAGGAAATAGAGCCATTGTGACTCTTCTTCGTAGAATGGTGTAAGCAGATACTCAGCACTTAAAACACTGATTCAAAGGTATTTCCACCAAATTCACTGACACACAAAAGTGGGTGGCATGCCAGTAGCTAAACAGTTGGCAAGACGAAATCGAAATAACAAAGACGACAAACAACGACATAACAAAGGAAAAACGATGAAACTAGTTCACTTCTACCAACCTTCCGTGTGCGGCACCTCGAATCTCGACGCCTATTCACCGCTCCAGACCTTGCTGCGGCGCGCTCTCGAGGGACCGAGGGTATCTGATCCGACCACGGCCACCTTTCCTGGAACCGTCGACCTCTATGAGGAAGCGGACCAACTAGTGGCGGTGGTGGACCTGCCCGGCGTGTCGAAGGATAACGTCAAGATCACGTTGAAAGACGAGGTCCTGACCATCACCGCAGAACGCCAGGAACCGAAACGTCCTGAAGGGTCTACCCTCTACCGCAACGAGCGGGTTTGGGGAACCTTCCAGCGCTCTCTCTACATCCCGACCGCAGTGAAAGCCGATGGGGTTCATGCGGCCTATCGGGACGGGGTGCTGACGGTAACGATGCCCAAGGCTGAGGAAGCCAAACCGAGGCAGATCACGATCCGTGCGGAATAAGCAGTGTGTTGAAAGGCGGGATGCCCTCGAGGACATCCCGCTTTTCCCATTGGCGAAGCGCTGCGTTTTGAATCTGTTCGAATTGACCGCGTCGGCTGGAGGGGGGGAAAGCGGCACCTGAAGGCGCCGCAGTCCAAGACCTGGCGGACGACGGACGGACATTCGCCAGCGAGTCGGCTATTTCGGCGTCTGCTGGGATATCTCAGGATGCACGCTTCGGCGCTGGAACCAGGCGACACCGAAGAGGTCGACTAGGCCACGAAAGGCGCGGTTCCAAACACCGTACTTGGAGACGCCCGCCTGGCGGGGACGATGGTTCACCGGAACTTCGATCACTCGATACCCGCACCCGGCCACCAAAATCGGCAGGAACCGGTGCATGCCGTTGAACGGCAAGGCTGCGTGCAGCACTTTCTTCCGAAAGACCCGCAAGGCGCACCCGGTATCACGAAAGCTGGATCGGAGGACTAACGCGCGCGCCCATCGTGCCACCGCTGACGAGACCTTACGGAGCCAGTTGTCCTGCCTGCGACTCCTCATGCCACACACCATGTCCACACCTTCCAGCTTGTCCAGCATTTGAGGGAACTCCGCGGGATCATTCTGGAGGTCCCCATCTAGGGTGCCCAGGTATTCTCCCTGGGCCACGTGCAGCCCCGTCCAAACGGCTGCACTTTGTCCAGCATTGCGGACATGCCGGACCCCGCGCACGCGCGAATCCCGTTGGCTCGCCTGCACGATGCATTCCCAGGTTGAATCAGAGCTTCCATCGTCCACGAGTAAGACTTCGAACGGTCGGGATTGTTTGGAGAGGGCGCTGACGATCTCGTTGGCCATCGCTTGCACGTTTTCCGCCTCGTTATAAAGCGGGACTACGATGGACACCAAGGGGCTGGCAACCGGCTCAGGCATAGGCCAGACTGGTTAGCCTCGACGCAGGAATCCTGGAGGTACTCCGCCGCCGCCACCACCCATGCGCGACATCATCTTCTGGAACTTCCCCATCTTCTTCATCATCTGCTGCATCTGGTTGAAGCGGTTCAACAGGTTGTTGAGCTCGGATACCTTCACTCCGCTCCCGTTGGCAATACGCAGCCGACGTTTGGCATTGAGGACATCAGGTCGGCGGCGCTCCAGCGGGGTCATTGCACAGATCATGCCTTCCATCCGCCGAAACTCCTTCTCGCTCTTGGAGAGGTCGGCATTCTTCAACATCTCTCCCCCACCGGGCAGCATCCCGACAATGCTCTCAAGGGAACCCAACTTCCGCATCTGACGCAACTGATCAAGGAAATCATTCAGGGAGAATTGGCCCTTGCGCATCTTCTCCTCGAGGCGCTGGGCCTCGTCCATGTCCACTGACTCAGCGGCGCGCTCCACCAGGCTCACGACGTCGCCCATACCCAGGATCCGCGATGCCATGCGCTCGGGGTGGAAGGGTTCGAAATCCTCCAGTTTTTCGCCTACACCCACGAACTTGATGGGCTTGCCCGTCACCGACCGCATGCTCAGCGCTGCACCGCCGCGGGCGTCGCCGTCCAGCTTCGTCAGGATGGCCCCAGTAATCTTGAGAGACTGGTCGAAATGGGTCGCCACGTTCACCGCCTCCTGGCCGGTGGCGGCATCGAGCACTAAGAGGATTTCCGAAGGCCGGACGAGGTCGCGCAAACGCACCAACTCCTGAACCAGCGGCTCGTCAATTTGCAGACGCCCCGCCGTGTCGAAGATCACGACGTCCCGCACGTTAGCCTTGGCGTACTCAACGGCTTCCCGGGCAATCTTTTGAACGTCGGTCTCGCCCTTCTTCACGAAAACCGGCAACTCCAGCTTGGCGCCGAGAGTGGCCAGTTGGTCCATCGCCGCCGGTCGGTACACGTCCGCCGCCACCAGCAACGGAGCTTTGCCCTGTTTTTGCAGGAGTCGTCCCAACTTGCCGCTCGAGGTCGTCTTGCCCGAACCATGCAAGCCCACCATCAGGATGCAGGCCGGGTTCCCCGATAACTGGAGTCCAGCGTTGTCCGACCCCAGCAGCACCACTAATTCGTCATGGATGATCTTGATGATCTGCTGGCCAGGCTGGATGGTCTGCAGCACCTGCTCCCCAATGGCCTTTTCTTTGACCTTCTCGATGAAATCCCGCGCCACCTTGAAGTTCACATCCGCGTCCAGCAAAGCCATCCGCACCTCGCGAAGGGAGTCCGCGACGTTGGAATCGGAAATCCGACCCAACCCCCGCAGGTTGCGGAAAACGTTCTGCAGCTTGCTGCTCAGCGAATCAAACATGGTGGGACCTTAGGCGAAGGCAATGGGAATGACAAGCGCAGCCGTCCCTGCTTCCATCTTACCCCGCTGACGCAGGTTGAATCGCACCGGAAAGAGTGGTTTAGGGGAGGAAGCAATGCGATACTCAACTCGAGGCATGTCGCCTGGCACCAATCCTTTGCAGTACCCTAGGGTCACTACGGGAAGGAGAGATCTGGGCAGAGTAAACGCCGTCTTGGATCACGACGAAAAGCCCAACGCCAGCGCGTTCTCGAAAGCCCCCCATTCCGCTCAAGCTGAGAACTGGGAGGGCACCACACTGTCACCATAGGCCCCACCGAAAGAGCCACAAAACAGGCTGGATTCGCTTCGAGCGCGAGCGAATTACCCTGGGCTTTTGAAAAACCTCTTGAGCCTGAGGCCCGACTTTGGCTAAATGCGTGTCCCGCCCGGGAAACCGGGTGCCGCCGGTGGTAGGATACCCAAGTGGCCAACGGGGGCAGACTGTAAATCTCATTGGTAATCAAGGTCTTACACGGAACTACCTGATCTCAAAAGGACTTACGTTCCCTCGGGTTTCTTGACCTTTCTCCAAAACACCCCCAGCAGGACTCTTTTTTCATCGCCGGGTATACAACCCGGGATACAAGGCCCCGGCCCCAGACTCAGACCATTCTCCGCTGCGGCCAACCTTGAATGCCTCTGGATGCGTCCTAAATGTCGGGTTGGGTCGTTGTACCGCCTTCCCCACATAGGTCCCGAGCGCCTCGACTGCCAGTTAGCCACCGTCGCCTGGCTGCCTCACCTGTTCGAGTCCTAGCCTCGGTTTTCCTGCCTGAGCCAGGCTCAGAGCGAAGGGAGACGGTGCAATTGGATGCAGACCTGAGGAACGGTTGCCTCTCCCACGACGCCACTCGACTAACGTGCGATGGTACTTGCTTTTGCTTGCCTTAGCGAAGTCACCTCACTAGTGTCCTCGCGCAACTCCAATGAGTGATCTACCTGATCTCGAAGCGTTGCGGCGGAATGACAGTGCCGCTTGGGATCAGTTCTTCGAGTGCCTTTATCCCGTTGCGCTCTCGGCTGCCGAATCCAAATTGCGCAGCATCCTTCCGCAGGAAGTAGAAGACGTTGCAGTGGAGGCGCTCGAGCGTTTGATCCCAAAAGTTGAAGGCCTTCAGGTTGCGGCTGACCTTCCACCGTTGGCTGCGTCCATCTCGCATTGCCTCGCCATAGACCGTCTTCGTCGGCACTTCAGCAAGAAAGCAGGGGGTGGAAATGTGGGAAGTTTGGATGACAAGGAGGACGACATTTTCGATGAACCCGCAGGGGTAAACGACCCTTCTGCCGAGGTCGGCCATAAAGAGTTGGCGCAGTTAATCCGTGCCCTCATGGACAACCTTAAACCTCAAGTGAAGAAACTGCTCACGGACTTCTTCCTGCGAGGCAAGAAATACGATGAACTGTCGGTCGATCACGGGTTGGCCAAGAATTCGGTTGGCGTCTACCTCAAAAGGGGTATCGACGCCATTCGCAGCGAGTTGGCGCAGAAGCCAAAGCTCGCGGGCGAACTAAGGTCGTTGCTTGCCGCGCCTGCGCGCGCGCTAGGTCTACTGCTTGCCCTCGTATGAATCCGATCAGCCATGAGAGGTTCTGCGAACTGGCGATGAAATCCGTCGCTTGCCAATGCAACCCCGAGGAGACCGCGGAACTCCAGTCGGCGTTGGCGCAGGATCCTGAGCTTGCGTCCGAATTGGCGCAACTCCACGCTCAGGCGGCAGCGACCAAAGATCTGTTGGCGCTGGTTCAGGCGACCGAAAGCGAAGCCGGTTCTATCCCGGAGCAACATCGAGAAAGACTCCGGCAGAAGGTAAATGCGACCTATGGAGCCTCAAAGAATCCGGCCAAACCAAAGGCACCCCCTCCAACGATCGAGGTTTCTGCCGAGGACCAGACGAGAAGCGAACGGGGGCATGCCCGACGGAAGTGGAAGAAGTATATTGGTCTGCTTTCCGTAGCGCTCTTACTGCTATACTTCCTGTGGCCCGGTCTTCGGTACGATATAGCGATCATTAAGAGTAGTTTCGCGCTCGACTGGAGCCGCAAAGCAGCGTTTCAGCGTGCGGCTAAGAGCTCTCTCTCCTCCGTGTCCATCAAGGAGTTCAAGCCCGATTCGCGAGAGCTGAAGGAGTGGGAGAATACGGGCTCGGCACGCACCGTAAAAGTCAAGTGCTTCGTCAATGGTAAAGTGATCCCGACCCTGGATTCGATCGAGGTTTTTGGTCGATGGGGGGATCGCACTTTTCAGCGAACTTTCCCCGTGAGCGGCACGAATTGGAACGTGGTGTTGTCAGAAGTCAAAGCATTCGTAAAGTCCCCGCGATAAGGGACAAAAGAACCGCTGCTGTACTGGGCACAGCCGAATGTTGCGAGTTCAGAGCATACGGGTGGCGGTGCATCCACCGGAGGGCGCGAGGATGCGAGTGCATCACCGCCGTGCTCCATGGTTGACTCCGGCTGCTTTACGACGCGTGGGGAGGTTGGAGCGAATATCGCCCACCGGCTGTTCCACGGGGCCAGCAGGGCCAGCAAGCGTTTGATGTCTGGTCCGATTAATGTCCCCGGGAATGCCGCTGAACCAGCGTGTGGCAGAACACCAAACCCAGATCATCGCAAGCCCAAGGATTGGCCAAGATCGCGCCCTCTTGTTTAGCCTGCTAGTCGGGCTGACCGATGAAGAAGCGACGCCAAGTTCTCTGGGAGTACAATTTCACCACGCCGTTACAATCAGGGTAAGTGAACCTGGAGATTGGTTATTTCTTGATCTGGACCAGAGTAAAGATCGTCATGAGAATCAAGAGAGCTAAACCCAATGTGAGCATGCATTTATCATGGAACCTCATCGTTGTGGCGGTCGATGGGTGCCGCTGGGCGGACATCACTAAGTCTCCCTCTTGCCCAGTGAAGACCGTAGTGACCACCGACTCCAGAGCGTCGACAAAGGACCCACAACTTTCAAAACGCTCCGCTCGCGCCTTGGCCAAACCCCGTGTCAGTGCTTCACGCGCTCGATCAGCTAACCCTTCGACCTCTAGTGGGTTCTCATCCAAAATCGCATGTTTAAGCACGAGCGTGTCGGACGCATCGAACGGCACGCGTCCTGCCAGGAGTTCGTAGGTCATAGTTGCCAAGGCATACTGGTTCGAAGCTCCGTCCTGGTACTGGCCACGCCACTGCTCGGGCGCCATATAAGGGCCTGTTCCGCAAGTGCTATGGTGGACCCGACTGACCCTCGATAGGCTGGTCCGAACCTGAGCCCCCAAACCGAAGTCCAGTACCTTGACCGTTCCATCGGCCCCCAGCATCACGTTGGCGGGCTTGATGTCCTGGTGGATGACCTTCCTGCTATGAGCGTAGTCGAGCGCGTCTGCAACCTGACGTACCACCGGCAAGATGTGCTGCAGAGCAACCTTACCGCCTTTGTCTTTCCGCCAACGGTGGAGGCTAACACCGTCCACCAACTCAAGGATTAGGTAGTAGTCGCCGGTCTCAGGGTCCCTCTCCAGCGTTTTGACAGCCGCGATGTTTGGATGATGCAGTTTTTCGATCAACCGGAAGTTCTCGCGTATCTCATCCATCTCCAGGCTGTTGTGGGACAGCTCCGGAGGCAGTGCCTTGAATGCGACCTCGATCCCGCCCACCTCATCGTGGCACTTGTAAACGACCCCCATTCCACCTTGGCCCAACTCGCTGAGGATACGATACCTACCGAGCGGTTTGTCGCCTGTTCTCCAGCGTCGCGTTACCCTCGGGTCTGCTGGACCTGCCGTGGGGAGCGTCCGAGTCCCCGTGTCCAAGGCTTGGTTCTGGGTGGGCAAGGTACTCAACGCGACCGCAACCGCATCAGAGCTCGACACCACCTGTTCTAACGTGGGTGTCGTGTCCATCGCGCTGCCAGTACTCCCCTCAGGCAGAACACTGCCGCAAGCGGGACAGAATAGCGCACCCGGAGGTGGCTCACTTCGGCACTTACAACATTTCATTTCCGTCCTGTTCTATCAACCTCTCTAGTCGAGCGGTATGGTAGGCGTCCTACGCCGTGGCGGCAACACCAATCCATACACCAGAAGTCAGCGGATCGGACCGGGAGACCCTCGACCACCTGCGCGACCTCGGATAAGCCGTCGGTCGAGGTGGATTCAACTCTCCGCCCCCACCCCTAGTCTACTAGCCGTGACCGCCGCCGATGCCAATTGAAGTTCTGAAACAATACCATCTAAGGCTTGCAGCACCACCTCCACTTTCCGATCTTCACTCAGGGTAGATTCTCCCACGGTCTTTTTCAGTCGCCCAATCAGGCTGTTTCGAAACGCCGGTGACATCACCCTGAGTGTCCTGGAGGTGTATTGGGTTCCCCAAGCCTCAGTGAGGGCACAGCTGAGGTAGGAGCGAATGGCAGTGACAAAAAGAATCAGGGGTTCATCCCGGGCATAGCTCGCAGCTTGTTGGCGACCCATGTCCATGAAAGCGATAATCTTCGCCAGTTGCTCTGCGGAGAAGCTGTGATCTTTGGTGAGATGGTCCGATAGTTCCTCAAAATTCGCCGCCAGAGTGCCTCGTTCGGCCAATCTGCGGCGGTATTGGACAAAGTTCGCCAAATATTGGTCATGGACCTTCTGGACCAACTGGTAGACTACCTCAGCGTATTCGCCCAATGCCAAGGTGCGCTTTTCCCGCCGTGTCCTGCAAACCTGGAGGCAAGCGGTTACGAGCTGGTCTATGAGGGCGGGAAGCATATTTGTTTAGGTGACCTGGATCATTGGCGGCAAAGAAAAACCCCAAGGGGCCTCCTTAAAGCACACCTTGGGGAGTGATTCGGTGTCAGACTCAAGCCTACCCTATCCAAGCATGTTTTCCAGGGCCAACTTTCTGGATTTCCTTGACGTTCTTGCCGGTGGTCTTGAACCAGGCGAAGGCTCGATTGTAACTAAGCCCAAGTTTGCTGGCGATGTCCTTGATTGTGATCCCGGATTTTCCGGAGGCTTTCACGAGGTCAATGATCGAAGTCTTGAGGGCTCCTCGTGCTGCACGTTTGGCTTTTGCAGGGCGACGTATTCTTTTCTTGGTGGGGGCAGTAGGGACAACGACAGGGGTGGTGGTGCCCTCTTTCTTAGCTCTCCTGGCTTGTTGTGAGGCTGCCATCTTGGCTTTTGTCGCAGCACTCACTTTGCGTTTCTTGCGTCCAGGGGTTTTGGCGATGGTGGGTGCTGGAGAGGTGTCTTCAAAGGCGGACAGTTGGGCGTCGATCTTCGTGATCTTGGCTTGGAGGGCTTCTTTTTTGTCGAGCAGGGTGGCGATCTGCTTGAACTGAGCCGGTGTAATCTGTGTCAGGTTCATGTTCCTGAACCATAGCACTAGGACTCCCGGTGGCAAGTTTTTGGCTTGGCGCCATTGTTTTGGACCTGGGCTTGGGTGTTGGTGGGAGGACTACCCATGTGACAGAATCTTTCAACCGGCATTCTACCTTTTCAGCGGCTCAGAGAGGCAAATGCGCAGCAAGAGCTCACGCGGGTCAACAATGGGCAACAAAAAACCCCACCATACAGGGTGGGGTCAACTGAATTGTAGGAACGACTATTGTTATGAACGTTATGCCCGACAAAAACGCTTAGGGCAAGGAGTGATTTCTCTAAATGTCGTTTCCTGGAATGAATGGGCTTGAACCTTTGTGCTCATTCGGGCCAGAGCAGATATCGCCAGCAGCGGCGGCCCAGGCAGGCAGGGTATTCTCATCTCAGATAACGATCCAAGCTCAGCGACCCGGCCCATGGGACGCACCGATTGCAAACCGCGACGCACCGCCGGGTTTGCTGCAGCGCATGGGTTAGCCTGCGTCTTTCTGTTTGTCTCTCGGTCCATCTTTCGGTGGTGGTCCGTCCGCCGTGCGGACTCGGACCGCAGTCACTCCACCATCCTGAAATTCGATGAGAAGCTGCCAATCGCTCGCGCCAAACTCCAAGGGCATGGTGATGACCCAGTCGGTGGGTCTGTCTGCAAAAAGTCTGAGTGAATCCGTGCGGTGCTGCCAATATGCCGCGAGGACGCCAGCATGCGAAGCACCAACAGCGACCGTGGCCTGAATCTGAAGCAACGCCGTCCGGTGTGGCTCGTTGCTCTTGTGAGTGCGAAACACCTCCGTGAACCAAAAGCCCTTCACCCACACGATGCCAACCACCAAGATGATGATGGCGGCGATGACATGTGAACGCTTGACTTTCATAAGCGCCGTCCCTCTGCCTAACAATCCGGACCAACAACTCCGCGTCGTTGGTCTATGGTTTGAATTCCAGTTGTCATCGCGGATTCGCTGCGGCCGGGTGGTTGGGCATTCACCACCATTTGGCTCTCCCCATTGAAGAAAACCAGAGCGTACTATCTCTAGGCGGCCTTTCAGCGAAGGTCACGCTGACATCATAGGTCTGGCCACGGCGCAATAGCTCACTTAACGGCTCTCCAGCGTTCGTCCGTCTCCATGTGAGGATATAGGCATCCAAACCTGGTAACCAGTTGCAGGGAGTCATGTCCGACGAATCAATGGGAATCGTTGCAACTGTCTGCGCGCCTTGCTTGATAATGATTGTTCCGCCAAAAGTGTTTGTATGCGGACCAGCAGGCTCAATACCGAGGACGATGGCATACGGCGGCGAGTGGTCGCATGTCATCGTGAACGCCAGTGTGTTGGTATTGCAGTCGGCCATCTTCTGTCGCTCCGGAATCTCCATGCAGACAAGGTACGGCAGCGCGAAATAGCCAATGACGCCCACCGCGATCAACGCAGTCACGAGCTTTGCGACTTTCCCCATAATAAGTCGCAATTACGCCGCCGAACGATCTGCGTCAGGCGCGCCAGGACTCCTGGGCCAGGATAAACAGCAAGGCGAAATCCGGCGTCACCTGCACGCAGTGGTTCGATGGGCTCATTCCTTCGGCTCCTCAAGCACGACATCCTTCACAACGATGTTCATCTCCTTGAGAGAAGTCACGGCTGCTTTTCGCACCCAGTAGGACTTTACCCAAGGGGCATCTCCGCTCTTGTAGTCGACTGTCGTCGGGTCCGTAGTCAGCTCCCTTAAGCGCGGAACCGCCTCCTGCAACTTCAAATCTCCTGCATACCTGGCGGCGTTTTCCCTTTCTCTCGCATATGACGACTCGAGCCAATCAAGGACCTGCTGCCTGACTGTCGCATCGACCTCGTGCCGCAACTCCAAGGGCATGTCCAAAGAAGCGGTTCGCGTCCGCAAGTCAACGACCACAAACCGGCCCCACCTCAACCGCATGACGAGATATCCTTCACGTTTGTCGAAAAAGGAGATGCTATCACGATACCAAAGCAAACCCGCTGTGGACATCAGGTCAATCGTGGAGCGCTCAGTGATGCCAAAATCCCGATAGACGAAGCGACAAAGCACTGTGTTGTTCGAACGGATTACCAAAGACTCGCCCAGGCTCGATTGCAGCGACGCAATATAATTGCTGCTCGGCGAGGTTACGATCTGAGGAGGCCAAGGCGGCGTCGCACAGGCAAGGTGTGCAAAGAACGTCACTGCAACGGCGGCAAGAAGTCTGGCTTTCATCGAACGATTCGAACTCAGCGACGGCGGGTTTGTCCGTCGTTCGCTGACGTGATTGGTTCGGCAAATCATTGTTTCGGGTCAGGGTACAATCTGTTACCGATGATCTGGATGGTCCAGAACTGAATCCCACTGAGGACCAGCCACGCAAAACTGGTGAACATGTCGCTGCCATAGTCGTGAGGAATGTCAGCGGTCCCAATAATCTGGCCTTGTTGATCTCTCACTTTCACTCGGCGCGAAGCCACCGTCACCACTTGGGATACTATGAAAAGCAGAACTGCCAGAAGAAACACTAAGAATGATACAGCTCTCAACGCCCTGTAGGATTTAGGTAGCATCATAGTGTCTTGCCGCACTTTGATTGTGCGACGGTTGGTTCGTTTACCAAACCTGCCTGATCCCAATCATAAACCTCTCACCACACGTAGCTTATACATCAATGCCGTTATTCATTCTCCCCCTCCTTTTCCAGAATGCGCTCGGATGTGGGCTTCCCTCGTGCCAGGCGAGCTACAAGTTCAATCGTGTGTAAAACCAGCCAAACCACCGTGCCGAGGCACCCAGCTCCCCTCACTCCGAACTCCTCGTTGTCCCTTTTCTGGTGGGTATTGGTATCTTATTCAGTCGCTCGTTGAATTCTGCGTAAGCCCTAACGTCAAGTTGAGAGACGCTACCGTCCGCCGTCTTCAAGAAGCCTTCTACAGGTTGCTCGTCTTTATCGAACAGGATGATCTTTTCAAACGTTCCGTCCCCATCGGTGTCTCCCTCCTGCATCAGCAGCTTATCATTGTGATAATAGCCACGGATGTATTGTTTTTCGCGTCTCATGTCGGATGAGCTGAATATCATCTGGCCCTCCCTATACAGTTTGATAAACACGCAATCGATCTGCCCGTCGTCCTTGAGAGACACTTCCCTCTTGAGGGAGAGTAAGCTTCTGCCGGAGAAGGTCTCCGTCGTGCGCACGTACTTCCCTTTCTCACGTTTTTCTGAGACCTTGGTCTCGAGTTCTGCACCAACGGATTTCCTGCTGCTCATCTGAGCAACGGCCAAGGCCAGAAGCGAGACACAGCCACAAATGATCAAAACAGTACGGTACTTCATACCCAAAACCCTTGCACATGATTCGTGACACTCAGAATGCTTGATGTCGCTCTCATACTTAAGCCTCCTCGTACAAAGCCCCGAACCTCCCAAGCAGCCGAGAACGGAATGGCGTCGTGAGTGTCATGGTTGCGGTATGGGCGAACGCTCCGGACCAGCGACTCCGCGCCGTTGGTCACTGGTTTGAAATTCAGTTCTCATCGCGGAGTTCGCTGCGGGCGGGTGGTTCGGCGATGTGCTGCTATTTCTGCTCGCGCACATAAATGTATCCACCCTTCTCGTCAATGTCTGCCTTGCAGGTGGGCGCCCTCTGGCGAACAACCTCCTGTGCAACTCGGCCTAGAATTTCTCGCTTCCGCGCAACCGCCCAGGAGTACTGGCGCTCCCAGTCTGAATGCTCACCAACCCAAATGATGGCAACCACGTCTCCACCGCCAAACTCCCAGTAGAACGGAATGCTCCGCAAACCCTCCTGATAAGACAAATATCCGCTCCGCCCGCCCATGGGCATCTCAACGCTCCAATCATCTGGTGTGACAGTGCCCATCACGCAGTTGTCGCCGAACGATTGAACGCAGCCAGGCCGAGCCAAGAGCGTCCGCCCTTGCGGAGAGCGATCCTCGGCCTTGGCTGGCGTGAATGGTTCGCCTCGTTCTTCATCTGGCCTTAATTCCAAGAAGTTTCAGGGACTGATCGACCACATCTGGATCGGGGCAGCCAGCAACCGCTGCACGAAGACGATCCTTCTCGGGCTGTCGAAGCGGAGTATCATCGAAGGTCAAGAGAGCGTCAGGCTCTCGGAACCGGACATACCACGGCTCACCCTGCTCGACAACAAAGCGAGAAAGGTCACCAACGCACCTGTCGAAGGTGCTGCCGGTCTGAGCGTTGAATCGGTGATGGTATCGTCCCATGCGCAAGCGTCCCGGATCACTGGACGGGCCGTTTGCAGCCAACGCCTCGAAGGTGTCGTTTAAGACACGGATGCTGAACTGGACGTGGATATCCACGGAGTAATTTAGCGGCCTGCCGTATGAACTGCCCGAGCGATGAAAGTGAATGACGTCTGCGGTATGGAGGTGTCTCCTCGTCCAAAGCATCTTCTTCGTGCGAGCGAAACCCAACGATTCAATGCGCTGACTGAAATCTCGGCATGCCCTCTCCACGCCTGCGCGCACGACTTGCGTGGTGTCATCAGGGATGGGCTTCATGCGTTTGGCGAACGCTCCGGCTCAGGCACGCCGAGTGATTGTTGTCCAGCCATCCGAGTCCTGATTTCGGCGCTGCCTGAAGCAGGGTGGTTGGGCTGCCTAACGACATTCGGGAAATCTCCGGCCGGGGCTACGAAGTTCAATGCCACGCCTAGGAGATGCACAGTAGCGATAACAACTAGGCAAGCCCGTAGATGATGCGATCGATAGGAAATGCCCGAGAGCAATCCGTAGCCAGGAAACTGCGCCAGCCCCACCACGACAAATGGTGGGGTGATAGACCCGCACAGAAATGTTGAGAACATCGTGAACGGAAACAGCAGTCTGGCTGCAAGGTACGTACCATGCCCCCATCCAGCAGCAAAAACTGCCACGGATACCAGTAGGATGCCAACAAGCACTCCGCTTCCCAGTCCTAAGATTGGCGCATAAGCTTTCACTGCGCTAACTTGGCAACCCAACGTCGCACATCACCGGCGCGGCCACGGTGACGTCCGAAATGTAAACGGAGGCTCATCGCCGCGTCTGGTGCATGTGCCGGGTTATGCCTTTTCCGTGTCATCGAAAACAGGAAGCCGATGCTTGGGCTTGACCAGTTTCTTAATGCTCGCCACAGACATTAACTTGTCCTCTTGCCATAAAATCTCTGAACCGTCCTCAATCTTGTCGTAGACGGGCAATAACATCGAGATGCCCGCAAACCTCCACTCGCCACCGCCTGTGTTTAAGGGCATGCCAACCCGACCAAAGGCCATCGCCTTCCGATACGCCTCATCTCGATTCCTAGCTCGAACCAATCTGAGATTCAGGCGAGCCAGACAACGGCTCGTTGGGGAAAGCTTCTTTTGGCGCTTTGACACCCACTGCTCCACCTCCTCAAAGATCCACCAACCAGTGTGGTTCTTGTTCGCCCACCGGACTTTTGACGCCTTAGGCATAACGCGAAAAGTGAGCGATGGCGGCGGCCCATCGCGTTCGACGATGCAAAAGGCGTCCGCCCGCCGCCATTCGCTCCACTGGCTGGTTCGGCGATCTCTCGCTCATAGTCTGAATGGCTCCAACCACTCCTCTTTTGGGTATGCACACCACCATTGCCGATCTTCCGGCACGCTTTGGTCTGGCGGGCCAAAGAACCTCCAATGCAGCGCCTCCTGCAAAGTCAATCGGCGGACACCACAATGGCCGATGCTGCAACCACGCGGATAAGTGCCATCTACCAACGACACTCCAAGCAACTCGTCGTTGTCCACTCGAATGCAGAGGCACGGATGAAATGCACAGTCCTCGTAGTAATCGCCCGGCTTGATGTCGGTCGGATTGTTGACGGGAGTTGGCATGGCTCAATGCGCCGAACAATCTGCGTCAGGCGCGTCCGGCGTCTGCGTCGGAATACGCGAGAAGCCGCAATTCGGCGTCGCCTGCACGCAGTGGTTATCTGATGTTCCTGAATCTGTCAATTAGGTCCACAAAGCCAACCCCGTGGGGGCTAATGGGCCCGTCCAGGAGTGGGTCCGAATGCGCAGCCCAGTAATGTTCCAAGGTGATACCCGCCTTCGCAACGGCCTTCACGGTTTTCTCATCATCTTCGGCGACGGACTTCACCTCGGCCAAGATCTCATATCTAGCGCCGGGGTTTTGTTCCTTGTGTTTGCGTAGCGCGATTGTCAGGTCGCTCAGCTTCTTCAGGCCCTTCACGTCAGTTCCGACGATCTCAAAAGTGCGAAAGGGTTCCTGGCAGTGCTTGATGACCGTTATACGAGCCGTCGCGTTGGTCCGCCATGCTTCCTCCCCCGATGAAACAAGCCCGACAAACATCGCCAGCAGCAGCGGCCAAGGTAGGCAGGGTGTTCTCATCTCAGATAACGCTCCGGACCAGCGACTCCGCGTCGTCGGTCTGTGGTTCGACGTTTAGTGTTCATCGCGGAGTTCGCTGCGTTTGGGTGGTTGGGCGTTTCACGTTGGTGGAACAAATGTGATGCCATAGCAATCGTGAAGTGTGGTCGCGAGCGCAGAGAGAACATCCGCCTCCGAAGCGAAACGCTCTGAATGAATCTGCCCAGCCAAACGATACTGCAATCGAAACTGCCGCTGCTCGGGGAAGTAGGTGACAAAAAGCACGCGATCATCGCGGTAGAACAGTGGCCCATCAGTGATAAGCAGACCGTCATACGAGACAGTGGGAAATATCTGTGGGGCTGCTGGCGAGGCTGCGAGAACGCGAGCCACCTCCAACAATGGCGCGCTGTGAGTCCAATAGCCAAACTCCTCCACGACACCGCTCCAGTCCCATGCTTTGCCGCAAGGGCAACGCTCTGGATTTTGTGTCGGCTGCATCATGCGCGTGGAAACGCCTAACTGTGCTTATACGATTGCCAAACGTTTATTGACCGCCGGAAAAAGGCCAATTCTCCCGTGTGTAACTTGTTCCAAGGCAATCATGATTTCCCAAAACGTCCCATAGCCAAACGTTTATTGCAATCCGTTTCCCCTTCCCCCTCTTTAGAGCCTTCAATCCCCTATGGCAGGCAATTCGCTGGAAACAATCCTGGGCTATTTGCATAGCGTGCGCAGTCCCCTGTTCACGTGCACACTTCGTCCCGGTCACTTCGCCTCATGGTCGAGAGGTGCCCCTGTCAAACAACCCAGGAACCCCGCTCTCCAATGTTCCTGCATCTCATCTCCCAGAGAATACTTCCTGAAAGGGGTGCATGGAACCTAGAATCCCTTACCCTTTATCCACCCCCAAGTCAATCGCTAAGCCTTGATGACAAGCACCTTAACAACCTCTCATCCAAAAGATTAGGTCCGGGCAAATTCTTCCCCATTCAAAGTCAGGACCACTGCTTCGCGTCTCCCTAACTTTCCATGGTCAGAAACCCCTGAGATTGTTGCCAAAACCTCCCAGCCAGGTATTAGTTCTCTATGGGCATCAGTCACATCTCAAGGTCAGGCAAACCTTACTACCTCCACGTCAAACCAACAAAGACTGGGAAATTGAACTACTTCTTCGCACAGGATTCAGAGGGGCCAATAGTAGAGGCCATACCAGCTGGGTTTGAGATCTATGAAAGTGTTGGTGGACAAGTGTTTTTGCGGAGGAAGAGGGCACAGGTGATTACGGCGGTCGAATTGAGTTTGGTCCAAGAGGCGCTGAAATCTCATGCAGAAGAATGGCGCTACAAGGTGGAGATCAAAAAGAATATGATCATCGTCCATGAAGCCTGTCAGGATTTGGAGGGGTTCAAATCAATGCTGCCCTGGGTAAGTGCCCAATCCATAAAGCAGCAGGTGATCAAGAGCAGCAATTATCAGGCGGTGCTGCGGTTCCTCTTGGTTGAGCCAAAGAAGCGGGTGTTTGTGGTGGAGCGATATTGCTTCAGGGGGTCAGTTGATGACTGGATTTCGGTTGGCGAGGGTCCCAAGTCGTTGCCCTTGCTGGTGAAGAAATATGTCCGCCACCTGGGTCAGGAGTCGATGTATGATCTCTATTGAGAGTTAAAGAAAAGGAAATGCGCTTGCGCGTCTCCCTCTCTTTGTCTCTTTATGCAGCCAGGCGTCTGGTTCCTTTGTCGGTTGGCTGCGTGGTTGCATGGCGGGCTCTTCCTTTAGCCCAGGTTCGCAGGTGGGTGATTTGTTCCGCCATCAGCTTGGACAGCGGCACGGTTTCATTCAAGACCTCTGCCAATGTGAGATCTCCTGGTTCGGTTTTTGCGTCAAAAGCCACGTAGAGGCCTTCGACGAACACTTGTTCGATTTCGCTGCCGGTGAGTCCCTCTGTGATCCGGGCTAGCTGGGCCAGATCGTAGTCCTTCGGGTTTCGCTGGTGTTTCTTGATGACGATTTCCCAGATGGACTTGCGCTCTTGCTCCTTGGGAAGATCAACAAAGAACAATTCGTCCCATCGGCCCTTGCGCAGGAATTCAGGGGGCAATTGCGTCACGTCGTTCGCGGTGGCAACGACAAATACGGGCGCTACTTTCTCCTGCATCCAACTCAGGAAGGAACCAAAGACTCTTGCGGATGTGCCTCCATCGGTTGACCCAGAGGATTTGCTGCCAGCGAACGCTTTATCCAATTCGTCAATCCAAAGGCAGCAGGGCGCTATGGCTTCGGCCGTTTGCATCACAGACCTCAGGTTCGCTTCGGATTGACCCACCAGGCCAGCGAAGATT
Organism: uncultured Verrucomicrobiota bacterium; assembly: GCA_964411985.1. GTDB lineage: Bacteria > Verrucomicrobiota > Verrucomicrobiia > Limisphaerales > J093 > CAYPNF01. Next base: position 39,648 of record CAYPNF010000032.1, on the reverse strand, counting down.
CTTCCGGCATCAAGCTTGACCAGTGGGATGCCAAAACACTTGGCGGTCGCTTTGGCGCAGATGCTTTTGCCTGTGCCAGCGATCCCTAGGATCAGAAGGCCCTTCACGGTTGGCAGCCCATATTCCCTGGCAGCCTCGCTGAACGCATTCCTCCTTTTCAAGAGCCACGCTTTCAAGAGGTCCAGGCCTCCGATGGAATCCAGGTCCTCCTTGGCCTCGATGATCTCCAATAGCCCACCCTTCTTGAGGGTCTGCGCCTTTTCCCTGGCTACGATCATGGCATCGACTTTCTTGGCTTCCACCACTGACAAGGCAAAGCAATTCTCAGCCTCCATGCAGGTCAGCCCACTGACCGCATTCAGGATCGAATCTCTTTCACTTGAGGTGGCTGAAACATCGGCGGAATCCAAAATCCCATCCAATACTTTGTCCAGCTGGTCCCGATCCGGCAACGCATACTCCACCACCGTCACTTCTCTCTCCAGTTCCGGTGGCAAGCATAGGCGACAACCCAGGATGAGGATCGTCACCCCCTTGGTTTTCCCAGCAGTTAAGGCATCCTTTAGCTTGGCCACCAGGATGGGATTGGGGTCAGCCAGGTACAGATGGAAGTCGCGCAAGAGGATGATGGATGGGTCTTTGATGTCGTTGATGGCATCCAATAGTTCCAGTGGATCATTGGCTGCGGTATGATGATGGGAGTGGGTGTCAATGAGACCTTCGGTAATGGACCAAGACAGTACGTGATGGCTCAATTGGGCGCCGATGGCCTTCAATTCAGCCTCCACGCGCTGATGCTCTCCAGACACGATGTAAAGGCCTGGATACCCAGCTCGGATGTAGTTGATGATGTTTGCTTTCATGTTTATGGATTTGTTTGATTTGCTCTGCGGTTGACTAAAATGGGGCTGACCACCTCCACCGTATTGTTGCCCCAGGGGTAGCGATCGGATTCGATGGAGTAGTTTTATCACGCTATTTCGTGGGATGTTTTACAGCATTGTTTCGTGTATCCATGAATCTTGCAGAAGGGCGTTGACTCGATCCATGTGGCCGGTGTATTTGGCCCTGCAGATGAAACGCAAAGCCCGATACATTGCCCGGCTAGACGAAGTGACGATCACGCGAGAGAACGACACCGCCATCATCGCTTACAAGGAGGAAGGGATCATGACAACGCACCTGAGCATAGGCCCCGACCTCAAGGACATGTCCGACCAGGAAATCTTGGATTTGTTCAATGACACCCTGCTTGCACAAGCCCAACTGGCGGCCCAATACAAGCACGTGGCGGTCGAGGTTCCCTTGGGCACATCCCAGATTGAGTATCATCCCCGAAGTGGTCAATGGACGCCAAGAGGGTCCGTGTTACGATGCCTCATCAGTGATGACGAAAACGGGGAAGCTGTCATTGACATCGACGACCAGGAATTATCACCCAAGGAGTTTGCAAGGATGTTGGCCACCTACGCAGGCTGGGGCATGCGAATAGAATTCGTCCCGGAGGAGGAAATCCATCGCCGCCCAGCCCTCGAGGTGCGTGAGCCCGAAGCCAAGTGATCAGGCTGCATTGAACTCTATTTGTTCCCACTGGATGCACGCTTGGCGGGATGAATGTTCGTAGAGGATGTGGCCGTCATTGTTGACCACCTGCCATAGCTGCTTGGCTCCATTGAATTCAATCGTCGTGGCCCTGGAGACAACCAGGGTACCAATCTCTTGCAATCGAATGGCGTCGGTATGGAAACAATGTCCTACGCCATCTGGACCAAACGTCAACGTTGCGGTCCTCATGATTGGATCCTTTGCTGCCTCACTGCGGTGCCGCCCAGCAGGTACTCAGGCTTTCGTTCTCTGGCACCGATTTTGCCCAGAGCCTCTTCCAGAAACTGGGTTGCTTTTTCGCAATCCGCTCCCTTGAAGCCCAGGGCGTTGATAGTAATGTCGCCAATTGGCGACACTGTGATTTCGATGGTTCGATTGGATTTCATGATGACCTCCTTTATATGCCGGTGATCGTTAGTTTGATGGCACCATTGGGTTGTTGCTTCCGTTGCACGGCATAGCCCTTTTTGCGAGCCTCCAACATCGCCTTATGAACGCCATAGAGTTGGACCAACTTGGCGTAGTTGGATCCAACCTCCTTTTCTACGTGCCCGGCGTACCAATCGGTGGTGAGGCCAAAGGTACCATCAGGTTGGTGGTTCAAAGCGATGTCATAAGGGCCGTTGAGCTTGATGACGTAATCGCCTGCGGTTGTTTGGTTGTAGTAGCCTCTAGCTTGGGCATGAGGAAGGAGGGCGTAGCCCATTTCTCCCAATGCAGAGCGTAAGGCGGCTATGTCTTTGATTTGGGTATGGATGGTGGTGAAGTGTGACATGTATTTATTATGGGTTGAGGGACTATGGGGAAAGGGGGGTATCCAATACCAAGAGAAGGCAATCAAAGTGCCCTATAAGTCATCCTGGCGCAAAGGGGACTGGAATACCGGGTTGCCGGCACATTCTGAGAGGCTTATCGTGCGGCAAATGATCGCCTTTGAAGTGTCGCGCAATGGGAAGAGGGTTTGTATCGCAGGGGCCGAGGATCTAGGTGTGCTCAGTGCTCACGTAACGGCAGTAGGAAAGCTGGGCAACAAATCCGTCCCCAAGCGCAGGAGGGAGGGTCGCGACCTGATGTACTCAGTGGGAGGGTTAACCAGCGGACCGGACTCCAAGAAAAATGTGCATCTCAGCTGGAAGAGTGTAACGCGGCTGAAAGTTGGCGACGTGATCCAGGTTAGGATCCTTGAGGTCGATGCCGCAGACAAACCTAGGCATCGGACCTTAGCCAAAGGAAAACCAGTGAAGGCTGAGAAGGTCAACAAGCCACGGGCAAGGTCGTCGTAACAAGGGACGTGATGTTTGCGATGAATCACTCCTACCGTTGCTCCCGTCGAATCGTCGGGCGGCAAGGTGAGCCGTTTACTGGCCTCAAAGGAAGAGGCTGGAGTGTCGAATCCAGTCGGCGTAGGTGTTTTGGGGGTGATCGAAAGATGTTTACGTCTGCAAGTCTCGCGTTCTGAATGGATTGCGCGTTGGATTTGCATGGGTCAATATACGAACCATGACCGCGAAATGGTATCTGCTGCGCAAGGGGGCCTTTTCTTCGTACTTGAACTTGCGAGTGAGTATCGTATAATTACTTCAACGTGAGAGGCTTATGAAGAAGAAGAGGCAGGGTTATTACACGAACCGCTGGTTCGTTGAATCAAATGGTTGGGCACCGAAGTGAGCACCACCTTCTCAAAGCTGAATTCGGACTGGAATGCGGAGCCGAATGCCCCGAACCCGCAGGTGCAAGTCTGGGAGCTCGATGTTGTGCTTTCGTTTCTTCTGAATCCGTGGCTTTACCCACAGTTCAAGGAAGATGATGTCGGCCAGCTTCGCTTCCGCAATTGTCGGCGGTATCGACTAGGTTCCGTAAATGACGAAGGTTGGTATCGTGGCCAATGTCGGTTCAGCAAACTCGCACCCGTGTGGGGTGAGTTTTACGAGGTGAGCGGCGATCTTTTGCTTGAGCAGTGTGGCGACGACTGGGTTGAGGTTGGCCCCAAGACAGATACTCAGAAACATTTCCTGTTTTATTTCCGCGACGAGGAGTTCGAGTGTGATGCTGAATCTTGGAGCTTCAGTGTTCTTCGATGAAAAGCAGGCCCAACAAGCCAGATGCGGCGAACCCGGCGGTGGCGTTCTGGTTGACAATTGAGGATCAGTGGCGCCGGGTCGCTGATCTGGAGCGTTCTGTCGAATCCTGAGCAAGTTCAGCCATTCAATCCGATTACGAAATGAGTGCAAATACAATTCCGGTCGAGGCGAGAGAAGAGGCCCTGTCTACCATTGCGCGTTTTAACCAGGAAATACTAGCTGGGAGTGAGTGCCGCTACATCCCACGCTTCAAGGGCAAGTATCTCTACCTCGACCGAGAGGATTTCGGCGACCTTGGACCCATTTGCCGGTTGGACTACAACCGACGAAAGCGGCTTTGGGAGTTTGCCATCTACAAATACAGCGCTGATCGCTACGATCCAGAGGAGTGGTTTTTCCCTGGCAGCAACTTGGTGGATGGAACGATTGAAGGCGCGCTGAAGGCGGGAATGGAGGCTTATCCATGATACAATGTTGCGCCGAGGACAGACTGCCAGGCTAGCAAGTCGCTCGACCGATTGAGGTGACCTGCTACTTGCGTCAGATGCCACCTCATCGCATTCCCTATTTCAATCCAGGATTCAATAGGCCCAGGGGGCTCAATTCATCCCTTCATTGGGATAGGAGCAAAGACCAATGCCCTGGATCCATTCCCTCTATTTAATCCAAGCCATGGTCCCGCTGGTCTATTATGGCCGAAGGTGGGGCTGGATTGGCATAGGAGCAAAGACCAATACCCTTCACCCATTCCCGGTATTGAATCCCACCAATGGCTCGATTGATTCATTAGGGGAGAGAGGTGGTTGATCTCATTGGCGTCAATCAATTCCTAGCCGCCTTGTTTGTCACTGCAAGGTCACTTGCGAACGAGATCCTCAGTGGTACTTTCAATCTGATTCACACTACCAGGTGCGAATACTCGTCTTGGCGCCCCCTTCCGGCGCGGCGACGTTACGATCACCCAAATCCGCCGGGAAAAAGAAAGGTCAAGAATATGAGCAAGTGCTGTGAAACCGATACTCAATGTGAAACCTCCTGTTGCACATCCACCGAATGCTGCAAGCCGGAGTGCGAATCCGACGAGAGCGAGTGCCCGGTTGAAAGTGCGGTGGAGATGTGGCAAACCTCGTTCAAGCAAGCCATGCGCGAGGCGCAGGTGGAAATCCTGAAGCAAAAGATCCTGAAGGCGCACGGCCCCATGATGGAGCAGGCCGCCGACGCCTTGCTGGAAAGCATGATGGCGTGCTGGCAATCGCAGATCGCGCAAGTTCACGCGGCCCACGCCAAACAGGAGTTCGAGGAAAAACTCTTAAAACTCTGGACGCAAAAGAAGTAGAATAGAAGATCCCGATCCAACGGCGGACTTCTGGCAGCGCAAGAAACGAGCAATGGCCGGAAGTTCGCTGTTTTTAGTTTGTGGCTTTGTTTGGAGTGCTTGAGAATCTGATGTATCTATTTGATGAACAGAGTGTTGCACTTTTGTTTCGTGGGTTGATCCGATCCATCAGGAATGTACGCTATCCTCGCAATACGTTGATCATGAGCATGATGAATGACATTGAGCGAACGTGCAATGGAGCCTCATGGCGTCAGCCTGCAAAGTTGTTGGGTGATGTTGCCTAGGTAACCTAGCTAGCACTCTGACTTTCTGGAATCAAAGGAACTTTTTTTCCCAAAAGCTGAACCATTAGCTAGGTTAGCTAGGTTAGCTTGGTCAATCCGACAGGTTGTTGCCCTTAAGTGAGGCAAGTTTCCACTTGTTCGTACGTCCAGAATTGGTCAGTTTCTACGCATGTATTTCAACCACAGCATCTTATATTTCTAATCCTTGTCTCTATGGCTGATTAGGCGCTGAATCTGCCCTCGCTGACTCATGCAAGTAACCTTGCCGGGATGGTGGTTGGCCTGTTTTCTCCCCGCACCCCTGGATTGCAACTCGACTCAGCCAAACACGAGCAAAAAGCCATAAAAGCCATAAAGCCTTAGGTTCTGAAACTTCTTAAGAGGAGATTAAGAGGAAATCCTGGTTAATAAGTTTAAGAAGTGCAGGCTTTTATAGCTTTATGGCTTTCTTGCATGAGTTGGTTCTTCTCCATGGGGCTAGGGTTGGCTGTAATCCCCCCCCTCACCCACACCCAAGGCCTCTGGCCCAAGGTGCAGGTGAAAGGGGATATTTATGCCGCCAGCGTGAATTTCCGCCGTCCTAGTTCGCCAAATCTCTGCACGATGTGGCTGACGTCGGCCTTAGCTAGCTCGGCGGCTTTGTCTCTGAGTTTGGATAGGCCATCCACCAATTGAGTTCTGGCATAGGCACTATCCCGGTATTGCGCAGCTGTTTTGGAGAGCAACTCTTTCCTGACTGCTTCCAATTGCTGGTCCATGGCGTTATCCCCAGCAAAGTTCATTTGCCGGAATTGGTCGATGAATTTGCTCAGACGATTCAGCGTTTTCTGATGCACCCCTGCCTCCGACCCATTGATCGATTCCAACATGTCGGCGCATAGGGTGGCGGTTTGTTCACGCATAGAGGCCACAGCTTCCATGATAAACTGCTCGGTCTCTCGCCTTATTTTCGCCGCCGCCTCTTCAGTTGCCTTTTGTCTGGCTTCCATGACCTCGCGCTGATCTTCCATCGCTACGACATCCATGGCGGCATGGTCGGGCAAACGGATCTGGAACAGGTTCACGTTGAAGCCGAACATTTTGTCGAGGCGATGAACCATAGGGAATGACGCTTCCACTCTCGCGACGACTATTTCTGGGTCTCTTACCAGCTTGGAGGCCATGGATCTCCATTCCTGCGCTGCTTCTTGGCGCAACTGGCTATATTGCTGGATGAAGTCGCGTTTAGCTTCCCAGAAACTGGCCTCCAATCCCTGCAAAGACGATGACACTTCCCCCAGTTTGCCATTGGGCAGGAAATGAGCGATCCCATTGAGGAAGGGAAAGGTGTTCTGGTCAACCAATGCATGGGCCCGGCCTTCCACCAACGCGAGCTCTTTGAGCGCTTCCTTGGGCAACAGCCGCTTTTGCCCCAACGTGATGAGACGCTCGGATACCAGGGTTGAATCCAATCCAAGATCCTCCGCCTTGAGTCGATTGCACCCGCGCCAATAATGGACACTGACTTTAATGAGAACGCCCTGGCGTGTGAGGACGTCGAGTATTTGATGGTCTTGAGTCTGCATGAGGTTTCCTTTGGTTGATTTGTTGCTGTAAAGTCACCCTCCCTACTCATCCCCAACCCGAAGGCCAGAGATGAGTAGAAAGGAATGGGGTTGGGGTTTTATCTGCGTGGGCCACCTTGTTGGCTGCAATAGATGTACCAGGCTCCATACAAAGCCAGGGCCGCCAGTATGTAGCCACCGTATTGCTGCAAGATGACCAACACCACTAGGCCCATGATGCCGTAGACGATGATTTCATGGTTGTTAGTCACGTTGGCCTTTCTGGGTGATTGTGAGCGGAGCAAGGATCATGCGTCTGCCTTCTCCCACAAACGCCATTGGGGTAGAGGATGAGTTTGTCGTTCATCAGGAGTCCTTTCCATGGAGAGGGGCACATCGGTTCAACAATGTGCCCCCGCAGGTGGATGGTGGCTTCAAAGACTCACGCTTTGAATGGCGCGGAGCTTTTCGCGGACCTGCTCGATTTCCCGCTCACTGGCTCTCTTTTCCCGTTCCACCTGGCGCAACGCATCCGTGATGTCACTGAACTGGCGCAGCACGGATTTGAGCGAATCTTTCAGGCCGTCGATCTGCTCGATGGCACTGCGGACCGAGGATTCGTTTTTGGCAGAGGCCAGTCGATTTGTGGCCGAGGATTCTGGACTAATGGAGGGTTCAATGGTTCGGTTCATGGATCCTTTCTTTGGTTCTGGTTCTTGAGGTTCAGCCGTTTGATTGGAGGACTCAGGTTGGGTGGATATCTGGGGCATGGGGGTAATCGGACCCTCGGTGCGCATAGGCATGGCTACGAGCTTCCTGCCCTGACCCGTGAAGACCAGGGGGCTCAACTCGTCTTTCATTTCCATCACCGTCAATCGCCACTTGAGCGCCTTGGCGATAAAACTCCGATTCACGGTAATGGTCATGTCCGGGCCAGCAACCTCCACTTCCTCCACCGGAAGGGTGGTCAGATGCTCATTGTCTCGTTCTTTGGCCGTTACCTTGAGTTTCCCCTGGCAGACATCCAATCGGATCGGCTGACCCGATTCCTTCCTGCCCGGGAGCTTGGGTATCAGGTCCAAGAGGAACATCGATGCCTCTTCGCTGAAGGTTACGGTGACCCTGGTTGATTCCCGGGAAGGCACGACTTGCCGCCAGTCGGGTATTCGATACTCCGGCCTCCGCGTGATAAAGGACCAATGGTCGGATTGGATCTGAATCCAGCCAGCATCGTCTTCCTGTTTGCCCGGTTCGACTGCGAGCTTCCATGGACCGTCCGCCTTGAATGCTGTCCATTGCAGGAACCGGCTTTGCGGGATGAGCAGCGATTCCTTCAATGCGACCCGGAAGGAATTGGCGCTATAGAGATGCTTGCCATCGGTTCCCAACACATAGTGGGCCTTGGGGTCGGTGACATCGAGCCACGCGCCTTGCAGCACGGCGCGGCAGGAGTCATCGGAGCAGCACTCAAACGCATTGGCCAAGGCATCCTTGAACTTGTCGTCCAGGGATTCGGGCTTGGAGGTTACTTGCGGTGTTGCAGGCCATTCCGTGACCGCCAGGCTGTTCAGGGGACGTTCCACCTGACGCCCTGCCAGGGGATATTGCAACACCAGCCCTTCCTGCCTCTGAACCAGGCAGATTCGATCTGTGGCAGCGCAACCCTTGAGGATCTGATGCAGCTGGTCGAAGGGCACCAGCATTTCGGCCGTTTCGCCCGCTTGCACTTCGCTGAACCGATAAGTAGCAAACGAGTCCAGGTCGGTGGCCTGCACTGCAATCGTGCCATCCTCGCAATGGAGGACGCGCAGGAAGTTCAGTACCGGCAGGCTGGCGGATTTGTTGAGAACTCGGCTCAAGCCAGACATTGCATGCTTGAGTTCGCTGACAATCATTGGGATTTCGGTTTGGGTCTCTGTGGTGATCATGATGTGATTCCTTTGGTTAATGGTGAGTGGGAAAGCAAAAGAGCCAGCCACACGTTGGCAGCGTGACTGGCTCCTCAGGTGGAGAAGGAACGGGTTAGTTGTCGTCTTCCTCAGGTTTGTACTTCAACTGGGTGACCGTGCATTCCGTGGAGGCAATGTCGTTTCGGATTCCCAGGTAAACCGCCTGATACAAAATACCGCTTCCAGGGAAGGCGTAGAGGTATTGGGCGTCTATGACCGCACCAATGGGAGGAACTGGGTGATTGGGCGGAATGGTTATGTTTCCAGCTTCCTGCCACGATCCGTTGTTCGAGAGGCGTATCTCGACGCTCCTCCTGGCATTGATGCTCCACACGACCGCCGAGAGGGTGGAGGTGAACTTGTATTTGAGCTGATCGCCTCCGCTGGCTGGTCTGCCAGGGGTATAGCGAGCATCCAGGTGTTTGAACACGACCCCTTCGGCCCTAGCCGCTTCCAGTCGATTCAGGGTTTGCTTCTTGCAGCATTCAGTCAGGGCAAGGTCCACCCAATGCAGGTGCGTGCGCCCAGAGCAGCGGAGAAGGTGGCCCAGGGAATGCCATCGCTGGAGATAGGTCAGGGGTCTCAGATCTTCGGTATTGAGGGTCAGTAGGTCGAAGGCGTAGAGGTTCTCTCCAATCGATTCCCCGTCCATAAGGAAGCTGGCTGGGATTTGGCGCACACTTTGAGCCAGGGTTTCAGGCAGAGGAACGATCAGGCCCTTGCGATTGATGCCGGTTATGGCTTCGCCCTCCTTTTGGATGAGGAGCCGCCTTCCATCGTGCTTTTGCTGCATTCCCCACGCAGGGTCACGCAGCAGCGCGAATGCCTCTGCTTTGTCGATGGGATTGAGGAGCTGGGGCAAGATACCTGTGAATCGATCTTCCTGCTGGGTATCTTGATAGGGAGTGCCAGCGGTTCCTGGAGTGTAGCCCTTGGCGGTCTTTTCCCTTACCAGCTGGTCGAAGATGGCCTTGGCTTGGGAATATTCGACCGGAACATTGGTTTTGGTGCCGACGTTTAGGGTGGAGCCTCTGCGGCCATAGGCGAAGTTGACTACGAAGCGATCTCCGGCTGGCTCAATGCCGACCTGGTAGACTTTGTCGGAGCCGCCTTCGCGGTAGTAGAGGGTGACGTTCTGGGTGATTGTATGGGATAGGGTTTGCATGGTGTGGTTCAGGTTAACGTTTGCTGTCGGCTTCAACGGATGATGTTGCCGAATGAATCGTGCCACCGCCCAAAGTCGATGAGGCAGCACGGCTCATTAGGGAATTGGGCTTTCACCTGCTTTTGATAGGCGAGAGCTTTCTTCTTGTTGTCGAAGGAGCGGTCATGGAAACCTTTCTCTGACGCGCCTTGCGGCGGCATAATGTGCCAACGGAAGTGATTGCGATAACGGAGGGTCATAATGAAAAAGGGGCCAAAGAGGTTAGTCCTTGGCCCCGGGGTTGGTTGTTTGGTTCAACGTTGCACCGTGATGATGTCGTGCTCGATGAATTGGCTTAGCTCTGCCTTCGTCAATTGGCGTCCCAGTCCACTATCCTGGATCGCCTCAATCAACATCTGCCAGTGCAAGCCGTATTGGCGGTCATGCTTGGTTATGAGACTACTGAGTATGGTTTCTGCCTCCTGGGTCGTTAATGCGATCCTACGCTCATTGGCGGCGCGGAACACATGTCCGATCTCCCACACAATCGCCATGCGATGACGCCAGTACTCATACAACATCACACGCGCCTGCTGACGATTTCTAAGCAAGGGACGCAGTCGCAATAGCATCTGGTCCAGGTGATGAGGATCCATGGGTGTGAATAGGAACTATGACCACTGTCGACATTCATGGAAGAAGTCGCAGCAGGCACAGGTCATGGGGTTGGGAGAAGGCACCCAATCTTGGCGTTGCACTCCCTCCAAGTAGGAGTCAATGAGCTTGAAGAGCCTTTTCTCCCTCTGCTGGTTCATTGGCTCAACCATCGTCACCACCAGCTTGGGCGTTTTCAATTTGACCAGGTGATGGAGTTCGATGCCGCTTTCCTTTTTTCCCGTGTTGTCGCGGTAAAGGATGGAGTAGCAGCTGGTTTGCAGTTCATGCAGATGCTGTGATTTGTCCGAATTGGGTGTCTGCCCAGTCGTTTTGAACTCAACGATGCGTCCATTGGCTCTCACCAGATCGATGATGCCTATCAGCTTGGTCGCAATCACGTTGGCTTCGACCGATACCTCCACCCCTTCCGCTGCCTCATTAGGAGGTATGGGCGTGTTGGCCAAGTAGGTTTGCACCAAGTTCCAAGTGACCTTTTTGGCCTCTGCTTCCTCATCTTGGTCCCACTTGATCTGATTCTCTTGCGTCCAGTAGGCTTCCATTTGCGTTTTGAGCCACCCTTCGGGAATCACTTGCTTGCGCCACCTAGCCAGATTCCAGAGCTTGAGGGCGTAATGAACGGTTGAGCCAATGTGCTGCGCCGCTGTCTTCCTTTTCGGTAGCTTGGCCACGTAGTGGAAGTAGAACTTCAGGCGGCAGGTGTGGAAGGTATTGAGCCTGGAGGCAGACACCGTTGCCAACAGTTCGTTGACTGAGAGAGCTATGGCTGCTGTCGCGTTCATAGGGCTCTCTTGGTCTGATAACGATTAACCCTGGATCCATTGCCATTCCCTGGCTGGCTCAACAGCTCTTCAATGAACCCGGAGGCCTCCATCTTATTGAGGTGGCGAACTCCTTTGTTGAACCTTTCCTGAGCCAAGGATTCAATGTGGTGTTTGTCGAGGTGTTGATCATCGATAACCTTCAGGATCAACGCCTTTTGTTTGTCCGAGCAGGCCCATGCCTCTCCGTTTTTGTTCCCATTGCCGTTGTGGCCATTGGCGGGCAGGAAGCCTGTTTGCTGGAGATCCCGATCCACACAGGATTGAAGCAGGGTGTAAAGCCGGGCGGTTTCGGTTTCCACCTGCTTGATGTCGGAGAGTTCCGCCTTGATCGTTACGCTGTACTGGTGCGACGAAAAGCCGGGTAAGCCCAGCTTCTTGGAGTAATTGGCTTCAAGAGTGATAGCCATGATGTGTCCTTTGGTTTGAGGGTGAATAGAAAGATCCCCTCCCCAAACAATATGAGGAGGGGGGTAAGAACCTTTGGTCAGGATATTATACCAGCGCCAGGGCGTGAGTATGAAGGAGGGAGGGGGCCTTATCCCGCTGATTCAATCCACTGCTAGCTCGACGGTCGGGTTGACCGGCGGTAGTGGATCTGGCAGGGTGACTTCAAGAGCTAGGGAAAAGAAGAATGATGAAACGGACACTTTGGCCTCTTCTAGTCTTGGTGTATCTGGCCGGACCGCTGCAGGCGCAGTTGAAATGGTATCAGGATTGGGGCTACCTGAGTTCTGGATCCGGTGTCATGCTCGCAGCCTACTCTGGGGCAGGAGGAGTCGTTAGCGCCCCGGATATGATCGAGGGGTTGCCGGTGGTAGACATCAGTGGCCAACTTTTCAACCGCACGCAGCTCACGAGTATCAGCCTCCCGCCAACCATTACCAACATCGGTAGCTTCACGTTCAGAGGGGGTTGCAGCAACCTGACAAATGTGACTATGCCCGACAGCCTTGTCACTGTCGGGTTTCAAGCGTTCAGCGGCTGCACCGACCTGACAAACATCATAATACCCGCCAGCGTTGTAAGTATTGGCAAAGAAGCATTCTCGCATAGTGGCCTCACCAGCATCACTCTTCCCAAGACTTTGAGCGATCTTGGCCGTGCAACATTCCTAGCGTGTCATGATCTCAAGGAGATTCTGGTCGATCACGATAACCCCTACTTCAGCAGCCTCGATGGCGTCCTGTTTGACAAGAACCAGACCACGCTCATCCAATATCCCGCCGGCAAGGTGGGTCACTACTCGATTCCCCAAACCGTCACAAGCATCGGAGATTGGGCATTCTGTGGGTGCACCAACCTCACCGGTATTGCGATTCCCAACGGGGTTGCACGCCTCGGCGAGAAGGCGTTCAATGGGTGCACGAACCTCACAAGAGTGGCCATCCCCAAGAGTGTTACTAGCATCGGGGTTTGGGCATTCGGAGATTGCAGCAGTCTGACCAATCTCATGTTAGCCAGTGGTGTCGTCACGATCCGGACCAATGCATTCCTCTGGTGCACAGGTCTGACCGAAGTTGCAATTCCTGGCAGCGTTACCAGTATTGAGGATGCCGCGTTTGGCCATTGCAACGGCGTGACCAATCTCACGATAGACAACGGCGTAGTCAGGATCGGGGCCAGTACGTTCGCTGGCTGCTCGGGCCTGACTGACGTCACTATTCCCAGCAGTGTCACCAATCTCGGGTTATACGCTTTCAGCAGTTGCACCAATCTGACCAATGTCTACTTCGAAGGTGACGCGCCGGGTGTTGGGTGGAATTCATTCAGCTATGTCAACAATGCGACCGTCTATTACCTGCCTGGCAGCACTGGATGGGGAGCGAGCTTTGCCACTGTTCCAACGAAACCATGGCTGCTCCCTGAACCAATCATACTTACGCACAGTTCCAGTTTCGGCATGCTGACCAACAAGTATGGGTTCATCGTCTCATGGGCGACTAATCTCTCCGTCGTCGTTGAAGCCACCACTAACCTCACCAGCCCACTTTGGGTGCCACTCCTGACCACCAACCTTTCGGCGGGGTCTCTCAGCTTCGCCGATGCCCAGTGGACGAACAGCCCAGCCCGATTCTATCGGGTGAGGTCACCGTGACCCAGGTCAAGGCCAGCTTTTGCGGTTTCTTCGAACGCCCCGCAAGTTTGCTTGTTTTGACTCTCCTTTACGGCGCTTTTCAAAGGCCGGGCATTTCATGGGAAGCAGCAATCCCCGGATCCAGGCCAAAAGACTGCTTGGCGGCGGCATTGATGAGAGTCGTCGCTTCATGCCTGAACTTGCCAATTAGCACGCCTGCTGCCCGACGGGCGGTGTTGACTGGCGGAAGTGGATCTGACAGGGTAACAACAAGAGCTAAGGGACCAACCATGAGAGCATTCTTGCGTCAGGCTTCGTCGGCGATCCGTATTCTGGGATTGCACCTCGCTTTGGCAGGAGCGATGGCTCAGGAAGCGACGTTCCCCGACAATTGGAGCTGCTCCTCAGATCATTTCTGGAAGAACGACGGCATCGCGTTTAATTTCAACAAGCCCGTCGACCTTGATCGGGATGGCAAAGCCGACTTCAGGTTTGTAAGTTCCACAGCGTGGGCGGTCCACCCTACTCGTTTGATCACGGATCCGCTCTACTCATATTTCAGGGACGATACCGTGGCCTACTTCGCGGAGAAGCACGTCCAGATGTACCTCGAACCGGTCACAAGCACCTGTGCGATGGACACTCCCAAGGCGGTATTGGCGCCAGGAACCCTCATTCCCGCCAACCCAGCCACCACCAACTCCTGGCAATGGACCGATCCCCACGGAGTTCCTTCGCTGAAGGGAATCGGGTTTGGGTATACCAGCCGGGGCCAGACGTTTAATGATCCCCATATTCATGGCGGGGCATGGGAACCGGGCTACCTACGGCTTGCACCTCAGCGAAGTCTGACGAACGCCCTCCTTGGATTCCGACTCCAAAGCGCGGATGGCTGGCATTCGGGATGGATGCGTATCCGGTGGGCTCCGACGGTACTGACAATCGACAGCGTTAAGATGGTAGAATACGCCACCAGTCCGCTTCCAGATACTGACATCGCAGCGGGAGTGCACGTGGGGCCTCCGTTGCAGATCGCCACCAGCACCACCAACGGCACCAACGCCATTCGCGTTTCCTGGCCGACCAACGCAACCAACCTGACCCTGGAAGCCAAGGGGAGTTGGACAGCCACCAACTGGGTAGCAGTGCCAGGGGTAACCAACAATGAGGTGACGATCGCGACATTGAGTTCGTCGGCCTTCTTTCGGCTGAGAGGGCAGTAAACGATCTGGCACTTGTATGCGCAACTGGACAAATCTGGAGGATGTACCCGAAGAGGCCGACCTCATTCCCGGAATCTGCCAACGGCGGAGGACGGGGTGTCTGGGGAATTCCATGCGCCACATCGCCACCGCCATCAGCGTTCTGCTTGGTTTTTGGTTTGCTGATTGTTTCTGCGCGCTGCGAGGCCAAGAAGTCGCTTGCCCAGATTACTATGACTGCGGATCCGATTCGGTTTGGAGCAACGGCAGGACAATCGGATACTCGACGAATGCCTATGATTTGGACTTGGATGGGAAGGCAGATTTCCGGCTTATCCACTGCGTCTTTGGTGGTGATAACGGCCAGCAACTACCCTATATTATCTGCAATTGGCGCGACGACACTCAGGCTCTGTTTGCGGAGCCGCATGTCCAGATGTACCTGCGCAAGCAAGAGCCAGGTTGTATGCATCTACCCCCCGAAGCGCGGCTCGTAACGCAGCAGCTTATCCCAGCCCAGCCTCCCGCCGACAGCGAGTGGCATTGGATTCAGCCCACCAACGTCGCGCGATTAAAAGGGATTGGGTTCGGACGGACGTTCCGGATTTTGCGATACGGAGAGCCCTCGGGGGACACCATTCCGCTTGACCCAGGGTATATCCAACGAATTACCCCAGTCCAAATAACAAATGCCCTGTTTGGCTTTCGCATCCAGCAGTCCGATGGATGGCACCTGGGATGGCTCCGACTCCACCACTATAGCCCTAATCCCCCTTATGCAGCGATCATTGGTGTCGCCGAGTATTCTGTCAACCCGATCCCCGACCAAGATGTCTTCGCGGGAGTGAAAATGGGCACCTTCCTGAATATTAACACGAAAGGCACCAATACCATCAACCTCTCCTGGTCCACCAACGCCACGAACGCGGTCTTGGAGCAAAGACTGAAGCTCAGCGATCCCGCCTGGGTCACGGTGCCGGGCATCACGAACAATCAATACACCGTCACGCCCACCAACCCGTCGTCGTTTTACCGACTGAGAGGGCAGTAAAGGATCCGAGGTGTTCATGAGTAACCTGAAGAATCTGCTTGGCGGGGTAGCGGGACCAGCGAAGGGCGGTCGAAAAAAGCAGGAAGGGAATACCATGAGACGATCTCTGATGTGGGCTTTGGTGCTGATGGGCTTGGTCGGATCCGAGCTGGGCTGGGCGCGTTCTACCCTTACCTTATCGGGCAGCGACAACGATCGTCAGGGGAAGGATGGCCTCGTGTTCCCCCAAAGTGCGCAGGCGGGCTTTCTGGACCCGGGTGACTATAACTATGGGATAACGCCCGATGGGGTGATGTTTGGGCGCTATTTTGGAAAGGGGGGGTCGGTCACGATACCCAGTGAAATCGGGGGCCTTCCCGTGACGGGTGTCTTCTGGAATTCCTTTGGAGGCGTCACGGGGCTGACGGAGGTGATCATTCCCAATACGGTAAAGAACCTTGGCATGTACAGGAGCGATGGGCCTACCGGGGATTTTCGTTATGGTGCCTTCCGCGGTTGCACGGGGTTGACGAATGTTGTGATCCCCGACAGCGTGACCGAGATTGGGTTCAACGCCTTTCGCGACTGTACCAACCTGACTGCTGTCTACATCGGGAAATCCCTGGCGTCGGCACAGAACTTTGTGTTCCAGGGTTGCACCGCTCTCACGAACGTCACGATCCCGGGCTCTTTGACCCAGATACCTTGGCGCATGTTCTCAGGCTGTACGTCCCTACAAAGTGCCGTTATCGAGGAGGGAGTTTTGCAGGTTGGATCCGAAGCATTCAACTCTTGCACTCGCTTAAGCAAGGTGGTCCTTCCCCAGACGCTTGGGGAAATCTCCTCCTTGGCTTTTTCCCAATGCCGGGAACTTGCGGAGGTCGCCTTCCCAGGCCACCTTGGGTATATAGCTTCGGCTGCTTTTAACGGATGCGTTAGCCTCAAATCCATTGAATTACCGAGCACCGTAATGATCTCTGAGTCCGGGGCTTTTTATGGATGCACAGGTTTGACCAATGTATTTATTGCCGATGGCCCGAAATACCTTGGAGGTCTATGGCTTGGCGGATGCACAAGCCTCTCCACGGTCCGGCTGCCTAACACTCTACTTCAGCTTGGCGACAGTGCATTTTCTGGCTGCACTAGCCTCGGACAGCTCACTATCCCTGCGAGCGTAGAGCGGCTTAATGGACGCGTGTTTCTGGACTGCTCCTCCCTCACCAACGTCTACTTCAAGGGAAACTGTCCGATCACCAATTTGTACGATTTCGTCAAATCGACCCCCACCATCTATTACCTTCCCGACATGACCGGCTGGACAAATACCTTCGCGGACCGCCCTGCGGTATTATGGAATCCAACGCTCCAAGCCACTAGGATCAGCTCAGAAGGCCTCAACCTCACCATCACCGGTACCACCAACATTCCGATCCTGTTGGAAGCTAACACTAACCTCACCAGCCCACTTTGGGTGCCACTCCTGACCACCAACCTTTCGGCGGGGTCTCTCAGTTTCACTGATCCTGGATGGACGAACAGTTCGGCCAGGTTCTATCGGGTGAGGTCGCCGTGATGGAGATTCACGTCCCACAAAGACCGAACGATACCTTAAAGTAGTTGAAGAGACACAGTGCATAAGAGAAAAGGGAAACCAATGAAACGATCCATTCTGAGGGCAGTGGGGTTGGCGCAGATTGCGAGTGCTGTCGTTTGCCAGCCTATCCTAGCCGAAGTGACGGTCTTGTTCACTAACAGTGGCGAAGGACTGAATGCACCTGTGCTTGATCTGCATGGAAATCCGTTACTCCCATCGGCAGATTACCGCGTTGGCCTGTACTATGGCAAGTCAATGGCCAGTGTGGGGTATGAGGGACAACCAGTGCAAACAGGCTTCACAAGCCCAGGGCTCTTTGGGGCAGCTCAACCTCCGATCACAATACCGAGTTTTGAACCAGAGATGGTCTCGCATTATTGGTTTCAAATCAAGGTCTGGAACGTACGCGGAGGTAAAAGCCCGACTTTTGAAGCGGCCCTGGCAATAGGGGAAACAGAACTGGCTGAATCAAGAATGTTTCAACTTTCTGTTCCAGCGGGTGACCCGAACGCAACCCCACCTGTGCCAGCGCCGCCGCTTTACGGCCTCGCCAGCTTCACCTTCCCTGTGGTGAATCCCTCCATCAAAATCACCGCCCCCAGCATCGGTACCAATGGTTTCACTTTCACAGTGACTGGACCCGCTAATGGCCCCCTTGAGATCCAGGCCGCCACCAACCTGACCAACCAGAGGTGGGTGCCCCTGCTCACAGGCACTCTCACCAATGGGTCCTACACCTACACTGATGCCCAGTGGACGAGCTACCCCCTGCAGTTCTACCGGGTAAAGCTGTGGTAGGGACCTTCCACCTACGCTCTGCTGGCGATGGGAGCCTGCGCCGTTGGGCGGTGGTGAGGCGGAGGGATCGCAGTCGAAACGCCAAGGGATAACCATGAACGCAAAGATGTGATGAGACCGAATCAGATTATTGGGGTATTCTGCCTAACAGCAGCCACCCAGGCTGGCGATTTCATCAACCTAGGGTTTGATGATCCGGATTTGTCGCATGCTGTGGTCTGGCGTCCGTTCTGGTCTGTCGGTGGACAGGATCTCACCTGGGCTCCTGTGGGCGAAGCTTTCCGAGGGTGGCAGGTTAGTTATGATTTGTCTGATTACGGTGGTAGAGTCTCGGTGGATGTTGGTCCTCTGAGTCTAGGCCGTACAGATACTGGGTTCTGGGTGCAAACCAGCGCGAATCACATTCCTCCGATCCTCTTTACCCCCGCAGTCCCTCGGCCTGAGTTCAGCATGTCGCAAACTGGAAAGGTCCCCTTAGGCGTCAGGTACTTGGAATTCCTTTCGTACGCAATTCTCAAAGGAGGGGAAACGGTTCCGGCACAACGCGCACTGATCTATCTGGACGGTGTGCTTCAAAGCCCGTTTGAAATTGGGCCATCAACCTATGTGGTCGATGTGGCCCAGTTCGCCGGTCAAGAGACGGAACTGAAAGTTGTGTTTCCAGCGGCGAGAGTATACCTATTCGACATTAAAGGTTTCACTGCGGTTCCCGAACCCTCCACCTTCGCCCTGATGGCGATGGGCTCATGCGCCGTAGGTTGGCTGGTAAGGCGCGGCAGACATTGCGGGTGATTGCGGTCGGGTAGATGAATAACCAAGGCAACATGAACACCGAGGTCGAAAAGGCGGACAGTTCGCGACCCGATGAGGCGGTCAACCCGTCTGTGCAAAGCACGTGCCGCAATCAAATAGACATTCGGTTGGCCAGGATTCCTTGGGCCTAGCACAGTCGTGAACTTCATCTGACAACAGGAAGTTATGATAACCGTTCGCTTTCTCCCAGTGGTTGTTTTCCTTGGCATGCTCAACTCCATGTGGGCACAGCCCATTTTCCAACTGACAAACAAGTCCGCCTCCGACGGTCTGGATGCCCCAATTCTCGATTGGACCGGGAGCCGCCTGAGTGGAACTGACTGGCGAGTCGAAGTCTACGGAGGTCTCGATTCCGGTTCACTGACTCCACTAGTGGCACGCTATGATCCAAGTCAGCGCTACATAACCACATTTCCGTTCCCGGGCTATTTCAAGGCCGACACTCCCGCTGGGCCTGCATCGGTCGCTTCGGTACAGGGCGGAGGTTGGGTCTGGCTACAGGTTAAGGTCTGGGACGTAAGACTCGGGGCAACGTATGAGGCAGTGTCGAGTAAAGCTCTTGGCGGTTATGGGCAATCAGAACCCTTCTACGCTCGAGGTGGTAATGCAGACGCTCTAGAGGTCCCCCAACCTCTCCTTGGTCTACAGTCCTTCAGTGTACTGCAACCCGTGCCCGAACCTTCGACCTACGCGCTCCTGCTCACAGGGGGTGGTTCCCTCTGCTGGTTGTGCAGGCGCAGAACATAGGGAGAATTGTGCTTTATGGGGGTTAAATGTCCTGCAAATGCTGTGAACCCCGATACAAACAACACAAATCGGGCGAAACATGTCTACGTCACGTATGCCGATAGGCCATCGACCAACACTATCGATCGATCCGACATTTTCCTTTCCTGTTCGGCAAATGGCGGTCTCAGTTGGGGAACTCCTTTGCGGGTAAACCTGGATTCAAGGACAAATGACCAATGGATGCCAACAATCACCGTACGCCCCGATGGCAATATGCTCTTTGTTGGATGGATGGATCGGCGCAATGACTCTGGCAACTCGCTGATCGATGCTTATGGGCGCTTTGCCAGCATCACCACTAATGGCATCGTATCTTGGGCAACCAACGACTTCCGTATTACGACCCAAAGTTTCCCCCCGGTGTTCTCAGGTACGGTCACAAATGCAGGCGCCTATGATCCAGTTTGGCCTCCTGGTTCTGTAACTTTGGAGTGGTGGTACAATTGGTGGCCCTTTGAAGTGGGTCCGGATGTGTGGGTTTTGACGGACCCAGGTTACTCGCACGAAGCAGGTGAACACAATGGAGCCTATTCAGACATGGACCGGGTCTATTTTGCGTGGTCTGATAGCCGGACCCAATGCACCTATCCACTACCAGATGCCAGCATCTCAGACTCCTTCCGCACTCGGTACCAGACAGACATCCGCTTTCTCCGAATCCGATGGCCCTGAACCGTGTGTCTACTATGAAAAACGAATGGATGGGCATCTTGACGTGTGTAATCATGGCCCTGCAGTCACACGGGCAAGACACTTTTCAGCTAAGGAACTACGACAGTACCGTAGGGCTTCATGCTCCCATTTATGACTGGGCAGGGAGTCCACTGTCAGGACCGGAATGGCGGGTGGAAACCTACGGTGGCCCGACAGTCGAGTCCATGACCCCTCTTGTGGTTTTTGACAATGCTAAAGAACGTATCATCATGTCGCTCGGACGTTTAGGTTACTTCGAAAATCGAATCTCTGGCACTCCCACGGTTGTTTCTGTAGAACCGGGTGGATGGGCGTGGCTCCAAGTGAAGGTCTGGAGCATCAACTTGGGGGCGACCTACGAAGCGGTTTCGTCAAGAGGATTGGGTGGCTATGGAGAGTCAACGCCCTTTTACGCAAAAGGGGGTAATCCATACGCATTGGAGCTACCCCAACCCCTCCTCGGCCTCCAATCCTTCAGTGTACTGCAACCTGTACCCGAACCTTCGACCTACGCGCTCCTACTGACCGGGATTGGTTCCCTCTGCTGGCTGTGTCGGCGCGGATCATAGAAAAAGGGCGCCTTGCGCTTAAGAACTCTAGCAGGAGTGGGACTATCCCGTGTACCAATGATTGTCACCTTCAGCGCTAAGTTGGTCTACTATTTCATCAAAACGCCTCATAACGCCTTCCAGGCACTTTGGCGGGCCTATTGCAGCAACCTCATGACGCCAGGAAACCAGCTGCTATGTTCCAACCTCTCCACCCACCAGTATAATATATATACTACCACTACTCTCATCTTTTCCTTTCTATCTTGTCTTCGACCTCATAGTCAGGTCCAGATCAGTAATCATTTCCAGCGTTATCCCTTCTGCCTCATCGTGTTGTAGTGTTTGGAGGATGTTGATTGCCCTTGAAGATGCCCAAAAGTGTCTCCATGGCCATATTTACCCTGGATGAATGGTTATGGCTGGTGAGAGTGAGTGTATGTGTCTCCTTTTACGTCAATGAATGAGGTTGAGAGTTGGTGTTTTTGTTTGAATCATCATGAGGTGAATATTCATGGATACCTTCCTATGTTGTCTGCGACGTCATAGGAAGGAGAGTATGGATATCCTGGTGCCTCTTGCTTTGGAGTGAGTGTGAACATGTCCATGGCCATCTTTGCCCTGGCTGCATGGTTATGCATCATTGGCGTGGATGTAAGCGCCTATGTGATACATTGTTAGCATGAGCGTTTCCTTTTGTGTTAATGAATGAGGGTGAGAGTCAGCTCTTTCTCTTAGGTTACCTTGTCGTGGATATTCATCGCTGCCTCTCTATCTGGTCTACGACCTCATAGGGAGGATGACATCGATATCTTGGGGTTGGTGGGTTGTCCTGCTTCTCTGGACTGGGAAACAATATCATGGTCATCTCTACCCTGGGTGGATGGCGATGCGTTGATGTATTCAATGTGACCCTGCATGTCATGGCTCATTGTTTCTGCTGCTTGGATTGCCACTCCCTTTGTGAGCCAGATATATGTATTTGCATCTTTCATGCCACAGTTGGTCAATATCCAAGGACTGCATCCTTCCTTTTGTGCCATAGACCATCTCCTTCAACAGGATACAAACGCAAACCCAATAGACACTCAATGAAAAGAGAGTTAAAGCACACACCTTCAATCAATGACACTGACACCAACATAAATACCCAACCATCACCATATACCTCTCTCCCTCTTGCTCTTGGCTCCAAGAGCCCATAATGAGAGCCAGAGTGGTATGATACGTACTCTGGCATCATTCCACCGCTAATATTGAATCATTGCAACAACACTCTCATTATAGAAAGGCCCAAGGATCCATACATGCTGGCATTGATTGAGACCGCTACCCTTGGTTGCCTGGAGACATGAAGAGGTGGTGGCCCAATCGATAAAGATACCTCTCCTGGTCCGAAGGGAGATTGAATCGTATGAATATGAATTGAACCACTGACTCTGTATGATCCACTGGATTTAATGCTGGCTCTGGTTCATGGGATTAATGGCAGAGGAGAATGACCTGCAATAAAGCATAATGGAAAACGAACTTTAATGGTTGCAACCAACTGCGCCACAGCGTATAAGACTTTTTTAGTCCCACAGCCCTCTGAGGCGGCTTTGGACGTGGATGATGAAGAAGAACTGTCATCAAGAACGGCGGTTTGCCATGCATGGTCAGGCTTCTCTTTGCAATAGAGGGTTTCCAGCACGTAACACGTCGCACTCAAGGATGAGGGTAATGCACAAAGGCTCCGAAAGGAGATGCACCTACGACGCAGTTCTGAGGATTCGTCCGATGTGGCTCAGATTCAGGATGATCCAGAGTCAACCTACGTTTCGTTGCTGCCGGATCTGGCCTTATAATCTCAGGTTCCAAAGCTGGCCAAGTCGCGATCCCATCAACGAAGTTGGCTTTAATCTCTTGGTTGGCCGCCAAGACGCGTTCAACGGCGATGAGGAGAGAACTCTTTACGCTTTTGTTCGGAACAGCTCCGTAAACAACATTGATCACTTGGGGCTATCCTTTGCCGCGCCGGTGGCAGGCTGGATTGCGGGTGACTGCGCAATTCCTGATCCAACCGATGCTGTGTGGCCAAAGTGGGCCGTGTATGGCATCGCAATCTGTGGTGCAGTCGCAATCGACGCTTGTTTCACAACGCGCACCTATACCTGTCGGGTTTTTTGCCCCCTTATTGCGACAGGTGGAAACAACAACGCTGAAGTGGGAACAGTGCAGGCCACCGGAACAGGAAAGACCTATGCTGAAGCTTGTCGAAACGCTGAAAGGGCTGCGCGGAACGCAGCTCCTCCAGGAACACGAACGAAGCATTGTCAATGGAGGTAATAGATGTCTAATACATCCGTCGGCAGCAGCTTTGTTCGCACGAGATATCGCGTGTGTGAAACTGTGTTTCTTGCACCGCTAAGAGTTGGGGAGTCGCACGTTGAATTGAAGATTGAGGTTTATGAGACGGTTACCGGGTTGTTCTCGGCAGCAGTGTTCGCTCTGGAGTTTTTCAATTTAGAGAATACGCCAGTGCCGCCCGTCAGCAACCAAGCCTCGATCAAGGGCGTTGTTCCGCTCTATGTCCTCGATGAGTTCTATGACACAACGGCGATCAGTGCTCGCTCGCAATCGGAAGCATTACAAGCAGCCTTCCAGGTCATTCACGAAAAATTAACCCAGGCTGGCTGCGAGATTGAAGTGCTCTAGCCGCAGGGGCTTTGCCAATTCTGTTACAAAACCGACATGTGAGCGGGCTGTCCCGCCAAACGGTAACGTGATGCGCTTTAGCAGCAAGCCCTGGGTCGCCTTCAACAGTACTCTGACCGACGGACTCTATTACTACGGGTATCGATTCTATGACCCCTTCTTCCAACGATGGCCAAATAGGGACCCGATTGAGGAAAAGGGCGGAATCAACCTGTATGGCTTTCTTCGCAACGCCCCCGTGTCAGCTATAGATTCCTTCGGATTGGATTACATTCCGTATCCATTTCCCCGTGATACTGACGGGATTCCGCGCACAAAGCTCCCTTCATGGCCAAAGCTCCCTCCTGGGATGGTGCATTGGGTCAGCGACAAACTTAAGTACATTGGCGCAGGCGGAAAGTGCTGCAACACCTCCAGCAAGAAGGAGTCTTGGTGGGATGACGGCGTTTGGAGAGAGCTTCCACCGGGGGCGTGCACTGGCATCACCGATGATTGCGATGGCTTCACCTGCGGAGGCAAGTTCTACAGAATACACAATAGCCAGCCTTCGGCTCAGTGCGGGTGTAGTGGCCCTTTATGGAGTCCGAATCCACCGGGGACCTGGGCACCCGACTTGAACCAAGTCCTGCCCTTCCCGGGGCGGAGAGCCCCCCGCCAGTCTACGCCCGATAATAGTCTCAATGCGAGTATGCCAAAGTGCTCTAAGGCAAAATCGATCTGGGTCTTGGTGCTGGCACTCTTCCTTGCTGTGTTGGTCTTCCATTTGGGCCCTACGCTGGGTTTTGGGAAGGCGGGGCGGGTGAGGAACGTTCTTCGGCTAGCTGACGGATCCCACCTTATCCTGGTACAAACGAGGAATAGCGACCTCATCGAGGCTTACACGGTCAACCTTTACAGGCTCTTCGATGGGGGTGGGGCTGAGGTATGCCTTGTGGGCTTTGAAGAGTCTTATTGGTGGCGTCCATCCATGCGAGCAATCCCCGGTCTTTCCGTTGTGGAGCTTCGTGCTGACGGCGCTTCGGCATGCAACTACGATACCGTGTCGAGAGAGTTGACCTGGAACGACAGGAAGTATCCTATTCAGCGCGCGAAGCAGGTAAACGACGAGGCGCAGATCAACCGACTCAGGCTCGCCTTAAGGGACTAGGCGTGCGCCTACAAAACCGCATCGGGTCGGGTTAAATGGCCAAATAGGGACCCGTTGGGAGATATAGGCTTCGAGATCGCCCTGGTTGTTGAAATCGGCGCAAGTTCGGCCAATGCCTGACCACGAAGCGATTCCATTTCGGCTTCCACTAGACGCCTTCCGCGATGATAAACCGCTATGATTCGGTATCGGCACGTCAGCGCATCGCCCAAATCACCGATGAAGGATCGCGTTGTTGAGTGCGTATGCGCCTCGCACGGAAAATCATGATGCCGCGTGACCAGAAGCCACTCGTAATGTCTCCCAGCTGCTTTGACGAGAATCTCCTGGGTTTGGACCTCGATAGGCAACAGTGCGTCGGAGGCAACCAGGTCATTACTGATAGGCTTCTTGCGGCGCATCTTTTCGCTTTACGTCTCAGCCCTATGGTCCAAGGAACTCCAATTGCTTGGAAGAGTCTTGGGGGCACCAAGACAATTAGCCAGCATTCGACCCACCAGTCAATTCGAGAAATCAGCTCTTGAGGTGGTTCGACTGCTATTCCCCTTCTTCCCTGGTGGTCGACATTCCCAGGTTGAGCCAATTCATCCCTGATCAGGGAGAAAGGTGAACCTGGCCAGCAAATTGCCCCACAAAAATGGGGGAGGGTCGATTTCGCCATTCTCACTCTCGGCTGCTGACCAGCATTCCCTAAGTCACTCCTTTCTTGTGAGATAGAGATTGTCCCCACCTTCCTATGGTAGACAAAGCCCAGTTGGCATCTACCCCGCCGCATGAAAACAAAAAGGGCGCTGACAGACAACCATAGTTGAGGTTGCGTCAACGCCTTGATGAATTTGAACAATAAGTCAGTCGTCAGGCCAGAGGAAGAAGCCACCGATGCCCAGGAGGGCGAGAAACACGTAAGAAGGCAACTTTGTCGCCATCCATTTGCCTGCCGTTTTTGCCACACTCCATGTGTTCATGCCTGAAGGGGGTGAACGTTGCCGATGTGAATAAAGGGGTCATCGTATCCCGGGTTTTCGATGTGCACAATGTCGACCTCAGCATCGAGGCCGATCAACATGTCGGGATTAAATACGCGATGACTGATCATCCAATCTCTCCCCAGCCAGTTCGTCAACGTCTCTCGCAATGGTCCACCTTCATTGAGCACTGGTGGAAACAGTCTCTTGGCCACATATTGAACGTTGCGACTATCATCGATATGTATTTCAAACATTAGTCGCAGGCAGCTTTCGATCTTCTTTTTGTACTTTTGGTCACAGACCTTGGATTCAATGCATGTGGCCGGATGACGACCTTGCGGAATAATCCAACATTGTTCTTTGGGAATTAAAATATTCATCGACAGTAACTTTCTCTTCGTAGTTTAGTCGCTCCAAGACCTCCATGACGCAAACAAAGTGAGCGCTCACTCAACTACAGGGTTTTCTCCATGGAAGTCTGTCGACTTCATCCATTAGTATGTCAGCATTCCTTCATTAGGTCAACAGCAATATTGCATTGCCTTATGACTATCAATGCTTCGCATGCATAGGGATAAGGACATCACCTCTCTGATCATCAATCAAAGAGGTCATGGTCGAAATCATCCCAGCCCCCTTGCACAGGTCATGCAGGGTATATAGACACTTCACTTCCTAACGTGTGTGGGTTGATGAAATATTGCTGCCACTTGAGGCATGAGGACGAACATTTACGACCGCAACAACACCGTGGTTGTTGGACGCTGGACATCTCCACCCAGATTCAAATCTTTGATAGGACCGGAAGGATGCTGGGATACTACGTCAAGACAAGTGACACCACCTACACGACCAACGGCTTCTTCGGACGTGGGAATCAAGTGCTCCGCTTGCTGAGGTGACGCTCATCGATCACGGTGAACGGATCCGGTAGAACCGTGTGGGGTAGTTCATCCACTGAGGATCGCTGAAATAGTTCGTTCCACCACTGAGGGTATTGGTTGCCACAGGAGCCCATGTGGGATTGGCCAGATTCGTGGATGCTTCAACGACAACGACTTTGTCGTTGGCCCAAGTGATGTTGAAACCGAACTGATTCGTCTTTACGCCAAAAGCAAGGTCGCCGCTTGCCACTTGGGGTTTCCATACCGCTGTCGGACGACCACTAAAGGTCGTGCCCCAACCTGTCGTCCCCGGTAGGTAATAGACGGTCACGTTGGTGCTATGGTAGAATCGATCCTCGAACAGAATTGGAGTCGCGTTGGGAGCGTCACCGTGAAAGTAGACTCCCGTCAGGCTTCTGCAATAACTGAACACGTAGTCCTCAATGTTGGTGACACTGTTGCCGATCGTGACGCTGGTCAGACTGTAGCAAAAAGAGAACGCCGCCTGTCTGATGCTGGTGACGCTGTTGGGGATCATGATGTTGGTCAGGCTGGAGCAGCCAGCGAATGCCTCACCCCCGATGTTGGTGACGCTGTTGGGGATGGTGATGCTGGTCAGGACGGGGCAGCCAAAGAACGCCCTAAACCCGATGCTGATCACGCTGTTGGGGATGGTGATGCTGGTCATACTGCTGCGATAACCGAACGCATAGTCCCCGATGCTGGTGACCGGCAAACCGTTGAACATGTCCGGAATGGTCACCACACCGCCGGGACCGGTATACCAGGTAATGGTGATCGTGCCGTTGTTGGTCGTGAAGGTGTAATCCGCTTCTTGGGCTGCCACCCGTGGTATTGCCGCCCAAAGGAAAAGACTGAGGACCGTGAGGATTCCCAGATTCCTCGTGCGCATGATCGGTGCTTTCACAAGAGGTATGCGGGTTCCGATCCGGGTTGTTGCAAGAAAGCACTCAAGACAGAGTCTTCCTCTCCTTCAAGCGATGGCACCTGAACACCGGCCTCCGGACCGGTCCAGCCCCGTGATGGGCGTTGGTACGTCATTTCGGCTTTTCACTTCACTGCCAAGAGGGACGATCCCCCAAGACGGGGCTCGTTCTGGTGGCAGCGATTGGGGCTTAACCTCGCTCAGAGGAACCTACTTTACAAGTAGTAATAGTTGGGGGATGCCTGCCGCTGGAACGGAAGAGCCCACCCCTCCTGAAACCAAATCCAAGTCTCTGTGATCGCAACGACGATTCCACCCTTTCGGACCTCGTAACGGTATCAACAAGCCACTCGCCGTGGTTGGCTTGGACACTCATCACCACCATCCCAAAAAACAGTCGCTTGAGTTCGAACCCATGCAGGTGGGGAGACCACGATCTTGATAGCCCTTTGCTCCGGTATAAAAGGGCAGGAGTATTCTGTGACCCAAGGTCGATCCCATCCACCGTTCCTCGGGAGGATCGAAGCCTTCACGGAACAAGATGAGGATCTCACGTTCAGCGCCCACCTGACCTGAAAGGCGTCAATGACCTGACTCCAGCTAATATCCTTTGCCCCAGTTACGCCAGGATGCCCTACAACGCATTTTGATTGGACGAGGATGGTTATATTGATTCCATCCTGGCTACCCATGACATCACGCACGTGACTCCATTGCAGTATGAAGGGGGGAATGGATAAATAGGGTCAAGAGATCCGATCCAGGTTGAGGTGAGGGAAAGTGTCGGACTAAGACTGCCCTTTCAGGTAGGCTTCATATAGAGCGGCTGGGTTCTCCGCAATAAGCTCGGTGTAACCGCAATCGCCACAGATGTTGGCCTTCAGGGCGGCATGAACGGATCCTTTGAAAACCCAGGCCTTCGGATTCGTATATCCTACCAGAGCCTTGAGCGTACCATCGGAGCCCTGTCCCTGGTCAACCATTGACGCAAGAGGGATGACCCGGGTTGATCTACATTTGGTGCAGGTAAGATTCATAGTCAAGTCAGGTGCAGGTTTTCAGTGGCGGAGGCTAACAAATGCAACCACACCACCACAAAGACATCACTTTGGCTTCACTGGCTCAACGGCTACAACCAAAAGCGTGGCAAGTGGCCCAAGCAACAACGACGCCATCCACCAACCCAATCCACCACGACCTTTCCCTTGCGCAAGCCCAGCGTTGATTAGGGCTAGGGTAAACCACCCTACTGCATACTGAGCCGAGGTGGACCCCAGTTGGATTTCTGCCAGCATAGAAGTTGTCATCTTGGACCCAACATCTGCGAATATCCCCACCACCGCCATTACAATTCCGACCAAGATTTCCTCCTCGCCGCTGGATTTGGGGGACCTGCTGGATAATCGATACCCTTCTCTCCCTTCCCATAAAGTCTGCGACTGGATGGTCAGGATTGGAGAGGTATATTTAGTCGATGCATTCTCAGGCTTGAATTACTCATCATCTCCATGGCCCTATTCAATAGGGGCAATCAATGAGGAGATTGATTGGGGTTGACCAATCCGTGGAACCTGAGTTGCCATTGCCTTCGACAGGGAGGACGTAGGAGGTGGCGTACGAGCCGATGAAAAAGGAAATGGTCTCCTACAGCTCTCTGATCTTGCATGGGCTATCCATTCAATCCTCCATACCCAATTCGCTACTGGAGTAGCTCAGCTGCAGTATCAAGGGAGGAATTGATAGCCCAACTGGGATCAACGCCAAGAGAATACGGTGCCCCAGGGGGTTGGCATTCATCGTCCCAGTGGCGGCCTGGTGCTGATGGACGATGAGAAAGCGGTTTCAATGTATCTTCGTTATGCCTTGCACTGCAGTGTGTTCAAGCGATAACGTAGATGGTCGTTATGATTCCGGATGTTTTTTCGCCATAGACCGCACCAGAGTGAAACCGAGGCTTCGATTATTGCTTGTGCCGGTTGTGCTGGGGGTGGCGGCTCTAGTTTTATGGAATGCCATCGAGTATGACGGCACCAGGTGGCGTTGCCGGTGGGATATGGCGGAGGGAATGGTAGCTTTCATTGGCAGCAAGGCCGGGTGGTCAATGCTCGTGAGAAATCCCCTCGGAGTGGATGTCATTTTCGGGTACTGCAGGCTGATCTGGGTAGGCCTGATGCTGCTGGTACTGGGCGCCTTTCTGTTCTCCAAGCCAGACTCAAAGCGACGACGGCTCAGAATACTCGGTGCCCTCTGCTTGCTGCATGTCTCGGCAGTGGCGATA
The DNA here is from genome assembly GCA_964411985.1 of uncultured Verrucomicrobiota bacterium. Lineage (GTDB taxonomy): Bacteria > Verrucomicrobiota > Verrucomicrobiia > Limisphaerales > J093 > CAYPNF01. The sequence continues at coordinate 9,742 of CAYPNF010000032.1, read as the reverse complement.
CTCATGGCGAGTGTCGTTGAGGGCGTGTTTTGTCACACTGTCTCCGATACCCCGGCCGCGATGATCATATCGACAGAGTGCAAAGTAATTCACTGGTGCTGTGAGATGCTCGGGATATGGATGCTGAGCCTTTTTGTAACTACGATTGTTTATATTGGGGTGCAGGTGTCCTCAAACCGGAAAAAAGGCCATGATTGCCAGGCGCGGGGGGAGATTACAGCTCCCTGATCTCGCATGGGTTATTCTCCAAGGCCGCCATCACATCTCGGTCTGGCGGTAAATGGCACCCCACCCAGATGCAGAGGATTATTCAGCGAGGGGAGAAGTCAAAATGAAACACGTCAATGGCGGACAGAAAGGCACCAATGCTTCAGGGTTGCAGTAGACGTTTGCCAAGCGTATCATTGGGCCATCATGATTGCTATGGAACGACTTACGAACGCAAGGCTTCGCCGTCTTCAGTCAGTCAATAACTGGTTGGCCATCGTATAATCACGTCAGGCCACTCAGATTCCTCTGCAACAACAACACCAAAGACAATACAAAATGAAACCTAGCATTCCTACTCTCGTGGTAATTGGACTTTTCGTCGTCGTGGCGTTGCAAGGCATCTCGACCCTTTCGATGACGGCCACCCACAACGCCCAACTCAAAGCCCAAACCGAAGTCTTCAACGCTCAGCTTATAGCACTGACCGAGACACACAATGCCCAGCTCAAAGCTCAGGCAGAAGTTCACAACGCCCAGTCTGTGGCCCAAACCGAGCGCCATAATGCCCAGCTTTTGGCCCAAGCCGCCGAATTCCAAAAGCACTGATCACTTCACACGAAGCCCGATGCCACACGCAGTTCCGCTTGCGTGGAGATTGTCTTGTACCCCGGCCCGTATAAGTTCCGTCGCCAGGCCGCATTCATACCACCAACAAAAAGGAAGTCTACGATGATCCCGGACAAGCTACAGACAATCATGAAGCAGGACGGAGTGGTTGCTATCGCCACCCTGGGGCCAGATGGACCCCACATGGTCAACACCTGGAATAGCTACGTCAAAGTATCGCAAGATGGGCGGCTGTTTATTCCCGCTGGATATATGCACAAGACGGAGGCCAACGTTGCTCACAATCCGAATGTTTTGATTACCTTGGGGAGCAGTAAAGTCGAGGGCCTGCATGGAATGGGTGCCGGTTTCTTGATCAAGGGAAAGGCGATGTTCGTGACGTCCGGCCCTGATTTTGACTTTATGAAAGAAAAGTTCGGTTGGCTTCGTGCCACCTTGGCCGTTACCGTCGAAACGGCCACTCAAACCTGGTGAGGAAGAAGGTGAGTAGTTGTCTCCTCTGGCCTGAAAGGCCGCAGCCATCTACCCTAATGGCCTTTGACGCTGATACCATAGGCCAACGACGCGGTGGCGCTGTTCCGAAACGTTAGCTGTCAGCCTCGACTTCTATGAAAACACCATCCAAGTGTCCGAGGTGCGGCGCGGAAATGCGGGAGGGATTCATTCTCGAACATCGGCTCCCATCACGCTGGATCGCCGGAAAGCCTGAAGCGTCATTCTTGGGGGAGATTAAAGCAAAATGCAGGGAGCAGCGCCAGATCGAGAGCTACCGTTGCGTTGGATGCGGCTATCTTGAGTCCTATGCGTTGGCAGAAATCAGCTAACCAGAGTCTAAGGCCCGCCGCCGATGGCGATTTCTTCTCTCTGCTTGAATCCCTGGTCGGCGGTTTACGCTGAACGTTCGACGACCTTGAGGACAATCAGCGAACCTACCCCGAACCCCTAGACCCGAATGCAAATCCTGTTTGCAGTGCTCACGGCGCTCGTCGCGGGAACCATTGCCAAGAGGAGAGACGCGAGCTTCCTTGCGTGGGGAGCCCTTGCGGCCTTCGCATTCTGGTTAATCGATTCGCTACTCGCGGTACGGTTGGCTGGAAGGTTTATCGATGTTTTCGCCTCCGACGAAGGCGCATTCCTGGCGTTCGCACTCCTGAAATGTGCCTTTGGAGGGATCGTCCTTCTGGGCGTGCATCTGGCGCTGCGTTACACTCGGAGGGTATGCAGGGCGCGCAGACGGTCTCAGAGCTGTGGCTGAAGAAGCCTGCGCATCCGGCCAGAGAACCGAGCTTGCCGGTGCGCCTCTGAAGGTATAGCGTTGGTAGATGCTTGATTGGAGTCAATGCGCAGCGGTCGAACGAGTCCCCGGGAAGGTCAGCGGTGTCTGGTTGTTCCGAGGCACGAGGGTGCCAGTGAAGGCTCTCTTCGAGAATCTGGAAGATGGCGCGAGGCTCGATGAGTTCCTTGAGTGGTTTCCAGGGGTCAGCCGCGATCAAGTAGAAGCCGTCCTGCGCCACGCCGAGCAGAGTTTGGCCGCCGCCTGAGAAGAGGCGATACCGATGAAGATTCTCTTTGACCAGGGAACGCCATCGCCAATGCGGCACACCCTGGTGGGCCACACCGTTTCCACCGCTTACGAGATGGGCTGGGCTCAACTGGAGAATGGCGACCTTCTTAATGCCGCTGAGGCGTCCTTCGATGCCTTCATCACGACCGATCAAAACTTGCGCTATCAACAGAACATGCGTGGACGCCGCCTCGCAATTCTGGTTCTACCGACGACAAGTTGGCCGAGGATTCAGGCTCAACTCCAAAAGGTCGTTGTTGCGATAAACGCACTCCGCCCAGGCGACTTTGTGGAGCTCGACTTTGCGTAGCTCATTGTTTACTGGCTGGCCAATCACTCGGTCGACTTGGAGGCTGGTCTCCAGGTTAAGATGCGCATAGACCTGCAAAAGCGTCGCTGATTCTTCTCGGGCGATCTGGCATAGCTCGATGGCTAGGGGAAAAGGAAACCTGTGAGACGATTCGTTTCTTACATATTGGGACTGGTGCAGATGGTGGGTATCATCGCATGCCACACCGTTTTAGCTCAAGGGACGATCCTATTCAGAAATGCTGGAGTTGGAGTCGACGCGCCAATGTATAATTTTACTGGCGGGTTGGTGGCGCCGCTGCCGGAGTATCGTGTAGCTTTGTATGCAGGTAACAACGCGTTCCAGCTTGAACAGCTAGCATACACCTCGTTCACATCCCCCGGATACTTTGGCGATTCCACGCCAGTGTTACTTCCCAGACTGAATCCTGATCTTCCCATCTTCTTCCAGGTCAAAATCTGGAACACCTACACGGGATCAACCTACGAGGAGGCCGTGTCAAACGATGGTCCCACGAGTTCTACCGAAGTTCGCGTGCTACAAGGTCACCTAGGAGACTCAACGAAAGACCCACCCATACCACCGCCAGAACTTCTTGGTCTGCAAAGCGTCCAATTTCCGGGGGGGATCATTTCATGGGTCCGGGTCAGCAAGACCAGCATCGGAACTAACGGCTTTGGCTTCAACCTCACTGGAAGCTGCGGCACTATAGCCGTGCAAGCCACGACGAACCTGGCCAACCCCACTTGGGTGCCCCTGCTCAGCACTAACATTCCTAACGGCCTCCTCCGCTTCAGCGATCCCGAGTGGACGAACAGTCCTTCAAGGTTCTACCTCATCCTCAGACCGCGCTGCTGTGACCCACCCTGCGGCGGGGGTCCAGATTGATAGCCTACCCGGTGAATTGCTCCGATCAGGCTCAGACGAGCTTCGATCCCGAAGGATTATCGAGCAGGGTCATTTCGACACAGAGTAGTCCTAGAAACCGCAGTTGAGGCAGTGCCGTTAGTGCCCACAGCCCAGAGAACAACCTCGGGTTGTGCAAAGAAAGGGCACTGAAGACTCCCGCAGTTCGGTAGTAGGAGCTAGCTTACGGCGCTTGAATGAGCTCCTTGAGCGAGTGCGGCACAGAGGGCGTGTTCAAGGATTCGTGATTGAATGGTCTTGGTGTCCCGGGGTAGTTGTGGTAGTCCCATAGGCCAACATGAAGCTTCGAACTGCGCTCCTGTCGCTGGTCATTTTCTCCCTCGTTGAAGTCGGCGGCATTCATCGTGCGTTCGGAGGTTTCGAAGGCGATGCGGATCACTACCTCAAGGGCCTGGTTCAAAGCAATAAGTTCAGCGGGGCAGTGCTGGTGGCGAACCAGGGAAAGGCTGTCTTGAGCAAGGGCTACGGGCTGGCGAACTACGAACACGATATCGCCAACACCCCTGAAACCAAGTTCAGGCTGGGATCGATCACCAAGCAATTCACAGCGATGTGCGTTCTGATTCTCCAGGAACAAGGAAAGCTCAGCGTCCGTGATCCGGTCAGCAAATACGTGGAGGATAGCCCTGATACCTGGAAGCCAATAACCATCCACCACCTGCTCAGCCACACTTCTGGGATTCCTGGTTTTACGGAGTTTCCCGACAACTTGGAACGAGAACGACTGCCTGCCACGGTTGATGGCACCGTCAAACGGTTCAAAGACAAGCCACTGGATTTTCAACCTGGCGAGAAGTTCAAATACAGCAACTCAGGCTACGTGCTCCTGGGCTACATCATCGAAAGGGTGACGGGTAAAACGTACGAGAAAGTGGTGAAGGATAACATATTTACCCCACTTCGCATGAAGAGCAGTGGCTACGATCATCCGTGGATTGTCTTGAACAACCGGGCCTCTGGATACGGTTGGCGAGATGGGAAACGGGTCAACTGCATTCACTTCGAGATGGATACTCCGCATGCAGCAGGGGGGCTTTATTCGACGGTGGAGGATTTGTTGTTGTGGGACCAAGCTCTTTATACGGAGAAATTGGTTTCGAGGAAGAGCCTGGACTCGATGTTCACTCCGGTTAAAGGCATTTACGGGTACGGATGGTTCATTGGGGAGCGTGCAAGTCACAAGTACGTCGAGCACGGAGGAGGGATTGCTGGATTCTTGACCTACCTGGCTCGATATCCTGAGGAGAAGCTGACGGTCATCGTGCTCAGTAATTTCGAGAGGGCCAATCCGGAGGAGATCAGTCGCGAACTGGCGACGAGGTGGTTTGGCGACAAAGCAGAAACTTCTCCTGGATCACAATAGTCTCTATCTCTTCTCCCCTTCATACCCAGTATCCAGGGAAGAATTCATAGTGATCAACGATGATGTCGACGTCCCTCTCTTCACCAGACCAGATCGCTTTGGGGCTTGAGTCGGCGAGTAGAAGGTCTATAATCAATTGCCAATGAGAGACTTATGGTTTGGATGAAGAAGACTTGATGAACCGAACAGTGGGTAATTGATTCACTTGGATAGGCAACGAGCATCGAGTATGGCTCTGATTCTGGACTATCGCAACACGAGGGCCCACTTTCTGGCGCACTCCGAATTAGTATGGGGAGATCATTACCGCTCGTGCCGCTCGAGCTACCATCTAATCAGCACTTTGTCGGCCGGTATACTGCTGTGGGGAGCCTACCTTTGCTTCCAAGCCAACCAGGTGTTTCTGGCTTGTTTCTTGGCTGCCCTTGGTGGCTGGATCGTAGTAAGGGCTTTCCGTTACTCGGGTGAATATTGGAGCGCAGTTCAACAAGAGGTTTCTAAGAGGGCGGAAACTCAGATCAGGCTCGAAGTCGCAGAGGATGGGCTGCATGAGATAGTCGAGGGGATACAGAGCTTCGCACCCTGGGCGGCCGTGAAGAGTTTCACTGAGTATCGGAATACGCTATTTATTCAGCTCGCGGCGGGCCTATGGGCGATAATACCACGGGATGCAGTCAGTCCTTCCCCGAGCGCCGTTGACGAGTTCATCCGGATTCTTCGGCAGAAAGGGATAAAGGAGTCGTCGAGCCAACACCAACGTCCAATGTCCGGCAAGAAAGCTTTAATGGCCGCGTGGGTGGCACGGAAGACTCGCAATCGGTAAAGTAGATTGTTGGCGCTTTGCATCGTTCTTGAAACAACACCATCATGGAACCCGACTCCGCATTACCAACTGCTTCAAGAGCTGCACCTGAAGCTGCTGTTATGGCTGGAGAAGTACCCGCGCAAAGGCAAAGGTACCCGTGGATGACCCTGGCAGCTTGTGCGATTTGCATTGGGGTGTTTCTAGGATTATTAAATGAACGTGATCCCTACACGTGGGAGGGCCTTGAACGTTGGGGAATCTGTCCAGCGGCCAGAATACGCGCGGGTGCTCTCTGGGCTTTCATTACGTCGACGTTCGTCCACTTGGAGTGGTGGCATCTAACATTCAACGTGTACTGGCTGTATGTTTTGGGGTCTCGCCTGGAGCGGGTGATTGGCGCTGGGCGATGGCTGGCATTCATATTGTGCGCCGCGTTTGTGAGTTCTGGTGCCGAGTTTGCTTTTACTGATTCCACGGGCATTGGGGCATCAGGTGTCGTCTACGCCATCTTTGGATTCATGTGGGTTACGAGGAATCAACAGCCCAGCTTTCAAAAGGTTGTCGATTCCTCGACCGTACGTTGGTTCGTCGTGTGGCTGCTTGGATGTATCGTCATGACCATGACGAAGCTTTGGGAGGTTGGAAATGCGGCCCACGTTGCCGGTTTGTTGGTCGGGGCTGGAGTTGGAGCATGGACCTTGTGGCCAAAGCGGAGAACCCTGCTGAAAGTAGGCTTTGCTGCTCTTTTGTTGATGTCTCTGATTCCGCTGTTCTGGGCGCCTTGGTCTATCGATTGGACTTCCCAGCAAGGGGTTCGTGCCTATGAGCACGGCAACTATCTTCGGGCGATCAAATGGTATAAGCGGAGCTTGAGTTTGGGTCAGGATAAAGCGTGGTGCTGGCAGAATATCGCCCTGGCATACTTCGCAACCGGGGACAAAGACCAGTATCAACAGGCGATGGACTCCCTTCGTAAGCTGGACGAGAAGGCAGCCAGAGAGGTTGAGGAAGAGGTCAACAAGACCCAACAATGAACGCCACGAGAAGAATGTTCGCTATCCCTTCTTCCCTTCATACCCAGTATCCAGGGTGGAATTCATAGTGATCCAGGAATGCCGCCTACGGGCCACGGTCGCTGCGGATATTCCTTTAGGTTGAGGACCAACTGCCTGATGACGATTTGGGGCATTAGTCCAGGGAGAGCTTCAATGTTTGTAAGAGTCTTATTTGCAGTCTTTTGGATGGTTTATTGCTGCTTACCGTGAGGGACTTCTTTTCAACATGAGGGTGAGATGACCATCAAGGATTCACAAAGCAGGATGTCGTCATTTTTGTGTCTATCGTCGTTTTCATTGTCGTCTGAATCCGTCTTTTCATTGCAGTTCAACATAAAAGATGCAACATTGACTCACGATGATACGCTGCTTGGCCATAGAGAACTTCTTTTCCGTTGCCGACTCACAGGAGATGGATTTGAAGGTGGCAGCCAATGCGCCGGATCTGGAATGCTTTAGGGCTTCACATGCTATTCCTGACCAACGACTTCCATTAGTGGTGGGGCTTTATGGAGCGAATGCCTCTGGCAAATCGACGATCCTCAGGGGGATCACGGTGGCGGCATGGTTCGTGGAGCATAGTTTCGCCCTGCCCCCTGCCAGTCCCATTCCTTTGTTCAACCCCTACGCGCATGGCAGTTGGTGGAATCGCCCCTCGCGGATCACGATTGAGTATGAGAGCCGCCTTGGGGAAAGCCCGGCGGTGTTTCGCTATGAGATCCAGGTTGGTCACCAGGCTGAACGGTTTGGGACCGAAGTGGTGCACGAATCACTCTCCTATGCACCCAAGGGGAAGTTTCGCCGCCTGTTTGAGCGCCAGCAGCAGGAATTCAGCTTTGGGCGGGAATTCGAAATCGCCGCTGGCGACGCAAGGATCCAGACGATTCGGTCCAACGCGAGTGTCATCAGCACCCTGGCGCAGTTGAACCATAGGGTGGCGAGTGAGATGATCTTGTCGCTGAGGGGGCTACAAACCAATATTGTGGGGTTGAACAAGGTGAATGGAGGGCCAGCCAACGCTTTGACTTATTACGCAGAACATCCCGCCTATCTGGAGCGACTCAACCGCGAACTTAGCCGCCTGGATTTGGGACTCGAAGAAATGAAGCTCCTTCCAGGGAACCCAGGGCCAGTGGCAATGTTCAAGCATGTGGGGCTGGATTGCGACATTGTCCTGGCGCAGGAATCCATGGGGACAAGGAGGTTCATCGAAATCTTCCCTTTGCTGCAGTACGTGCTGGACGTTGGCGGCGTAGCCGTGATTGACGAGCTGGATACAGACATTCACCCCTTGCTGGTGCCCGAGTTGCTTCGCTGGTTCTATGATCAGGGTCGCAATCCCAAAGGCGCCCAGCTCTTTTTCACCGCCCATAATCCTGCCATCCTGGATGACTTGGTGAAAGAGCAGGTGCTTTTTACGGAGAAGCCTGGGGGTGAACCTACACGGCTCTATGGTGCCGCCCACATTCAAGGACTACGCCGCGAACCCAGTCTGATGAAGAAGTATTTGTCGGGTGAGCTAGGGGCGGTGCCTCATATTGGATAGGTATGCCTCTTCGCGTTGTACGTAAACGAGCTCGGTTCTTTTTGGCCGTGGAGGGGGAGAGTGAGCAATCCTTCGTTGCCTGGCTCCAGGGATTGTCCGAGAAGGACCATCATATCTTTCTTGATGCGGTGGTGCTTGGCGGAGGTGGGTTCCCATCTATGCTTGAGAAGGCCGTCAGTTTTCATGAGCGCCGATCCAAAACGAGGGGGGCGTATCGGGATCGCTTCTTGATGGTGGATCAGGACCGGGTGATGCATGGGGATTGGTCTATCGAGAAACTGAGGAGGGAAGCGGCTAAACACAAAATGCTTCTTGTTGTGCAACGCCCTAATCATGAGGGTTTGTTGCTGAGATTGATGGGAACCAAGGGCCGCGATATTCCTGAGGGCAGTGGTGCCTTAACTCAGATAAGGACGCAATGGCCCAGTTATGAAAAACCAGTCAACGCCCATACCCTCGCCCGGCGCTTTTCCCTCGAGGATTTATTACGCGTGTCAGCCGTAGATGCGGATCTGGGCATGCTTTTGAAACATCTTGGGTTCGCTAAGTAATTAAACCACACTTCTCGTGCGTTAGATTGACTTATAGGTCGTTTTGGCTGGAAGACGAATAGGAAGGTAGCCATTGACCTTCTGGACGCGTTAAATCGCTTTTTACCAGCATGGGCCATCCACGCAAGAAGAGGATTGCCTGTTGGATGGCGAAGGAGGATTATGCGGCTGCATTCGCGGTGTTGGATGTGCCGTCAGCATCGGACTCGCACGCAGCTAGGTCCTCGATCAACATGATCAACCTCAACGACGCCCATCTAACCTATTTCCCGCCCAACTCAACAGGGCTCAATGGAACCTCAAGTCTGCCGAGGCCATCAACAACCAAGGGGTCATGGTCGGCAACGGGAAGTTCGGAGATAATCCTTTCGACTCGGGGTCGGCCAAGGATTATGCTTGGATTCTGATTCCTCAACCGGAGGCACAGCCATGAGACAGACCTTCGTCATCATCGCCTTTCTGCTTGGGATCTGGTTCGCTGGTTGTTATGGCCTCCTGCAAGGCCAAGAGACTGGATGCCCAGACCACTACGGCTGCAACTCGGTTAACGTTTGGAGCAACGGCGAAACGTCTGGACGTTCCACCAACACCATTGATTTGGATTTGGACGGCAAGCAGGACTTCCGCTTGATTGATAGGATTGCCACTGGGAATCGAGGAGAGCAAATCCCGCACTTGATCTGTGAGTGGGGGGACCGAACCCAGGCTTTGTTTGCGGAGCCTCATGTGCAGATGTACCTCAGCAAGGAGATCTGGGGGGGCTGTATGTACATCCCGCCCGAGG
>CAYPNF010000031.1:0-101064 GCA_964411985.1 uncultured Verrucomicrobiota bacterium | reverse complement strand
GCGTCCCCGCACGCGAGGCCCCCCTTCGGGCACAAAAACCCCCCCACGGAGACCGGGGCGCGCCCGAAACGGCGGGTTCCCCACCGGCAGAAAAACGCCCCCTCCCGCCACCGTCGGGGGGGGGGGGGGGGGGGGGGGGGGGGGGGGGGGGGGGGGGGGACATCGGGGGTCGGTAGTCAGTGGTCAGTAGTCGGTGGTCGCGAAGTATTCGGTGGCACTTTCGTGGAGGAGGCCTTCGGGTGGACCGCAGAACGAGTCAGCTCTTTCCATCATGGAATTCAACATCCGGCCAATTTCCTCGAGGCCGGAATTCAGTTGAGCGGCGTCAGCGGGCGAGAGGTCACCACAGTCCAACGCTTCGCCGATCCAGTGCTGGGTTTCCATTTGTTCCGCGTCGGCATCCGTCCACTTGCTGACAAAGTGTTTTTCATACCGCCGTTTCCCCCAGGCTTCAGCGATTTGGGCTCCAACCGACCGCGCGGCGCGCCGGATTTGGTCCCTGAGCGATTCCATTTCGTTTCGCGGAAACGATCTGGAGAGCACAAAGACCGCGTGCGAAACCTCCCGGGCCTTCTGATAGACCCGCAGGTCCTTGAAACTTCTCGCATACCCCGTTGTCATGGTTTACCCCGAGCACTGATTACCAATTCCCGATCACTGGTCACCGATCACCGATCACCCCCCCCCTCCGCTGGCAGACTGAACGTGAACGTCGCCCCTCCGGCAGGCTTGTTCGCCCCCCACAATCGTCCACCGTGCGCTTCGATGATGTTACGGGAGATCGCCAATCCCATTCCCAGTCCGTCTGGCTTTGACGTGGAGAAAGGCTCAAACAGACGAGGAAGCCTTTCGGCCGCAATGCCGTGGCCATTGTCACTGACACTGAGTTGGACCGTTGTGTCCTCAGAGCGTGCCTGCAGCATAACCAGGCGACTGTCCGGTGGATTCTCACTGACGGCATCCATGGCGTTCAACAGCAGGTTCAGCAGGACTTGCTGCAACTGCACTCGGTCACCACGAACGAATGGCAGCCGCGGACCGCTCTTCCACGCCACTTGGACCCGGCGCAGCTCGGCGTCGGGCTTGACCAAGGCAATGACCTCGGTGGCCAGTTGACTGAGGCTGAGGGGGACACGTTCTACGACGCGCCCTTTGATAAAGGAGCGTACCCGATCGATGACTTTGCCGGCGCGTTGATCGTCACTGCGGATGTCTGCCAGGATCGCCCGCACCTCGTCCAGGTCCGGGGAAGGATCCTGCAGAAACAGCTCTGCTGCCTCCGCGTTGCGCAGGATCGCCCCGAGCGGTTGGTTCAATTCGTGCGCCAGTGAGGTGGCCAGTTGGCCGATGGTGGAGACGCGGGTGGCATGCGCCAGTTCCGTCCGTTGCTGAAGCAGCTCTGCCTCCACCCGCTTCCGCTCGGTGATATCTTTTCCGACGTGAACCGCACCGATGAGCCGCCCGGCCGCATCCCGGAGGGGATCTGTCGAGAGGAACAGCCATCGGCCACTGCCTTCGTGAAAAAGCTCCATCCCCGCACTCAGCGTGGTCTCGAGTGTTTTCTGGCAGGGGCAGCCGGCGATGGGGCAGTCGGTGCCGTGCATCAGGGCGTAGCAGGAGCTGCCGACGAGCTGCTCCATCGGCAGGCCGAAGAATCGCGCGGCCGCAGCATTGATCCTGAGGATCCGGTATTGCGGATCGAGGATCATGACCAGGTCGCTGATAGCGTCAAAGGTAGCCTGCCATTCTGCGGCGGAAGATCGGAGCTTTTCCGACAGAAGCCTGGTTTCCGTGATATCGCGAAGCACACCGTAGGTACGGGCCCCGTTCCCATGGATGCTGGGCGCGGCCTTACACGCCATGTGAAGCAGCCACTTCTGCCCTTGCGATGGGTGCAGGTATCGATACTCAACGGACAGCCGCCCCATGGTTCCATAGTGCAACGTTTGACGCTGCTCCAATACATACTGGCGGTCATCAGGATGTACATGTTCCAACCAGAACTCCACCGGTTGGAGGCCTTCTTGCACCCCAGCGGGAACGCCGCAAATGTCCCGAAAACGGTCGTCCAGGAAACAGGTCCGCCCCGCATAGTCGACTTCGTAATGCCCCAGGCCGGCCAGGTCAGTGCCTACCGCCAAGCGCGCCTCACTCGCGCGAAGGGCCTCCTCCGTGCGCTTGCGCATGGTGATGTCTTCCAACACGGAGATGAAGTGATGGGGCTCGCCCGCCGCTGTTCGCACGAGCGAGACGGTCAAGTTGGCCCACACCAGCGAACGGTCCTTGCGGAAATACCGCTTCTCCATGGAGTACGTCTTGATCTGGCCGGACAGGACCTGACGCACGTAATCCAAGTCGATCTCCAGGTCATCGGGATGAGTGATGTCTTGGAAGGTCAACTGCAGCAGTTCCTCCCTGGGATAGCCCACGATGGCACAGAGTTTGTCGTTGACCCGCAGCCACCGTCCGTCCGTTCCGACGTGGGCGATGCCTACGGCTGCCTGGTCAAACGTGGCACGGTTCAGCTCTTCGCTGGCACCCAAGACCTGATCGGTGCGCTTCCGTTCCAGCGCGTTGGCAAAGATTTGTGCCACCAGCTGTAGCCGTTTCACCAGTACTTCTGGCCAGTCGCGCTCCGCCCGCATGGTGCCAAGGCCTAAGATACCAAGCGGAGCTTGCCCTCCCACCAGGAGGGGAAGGGCCAAGTTCGACTTGATGCCGAATTGGCGCAAGGTCTCCCGGTCACGCGCAGCCTCCGCCGGCATCTCTTCCAGAGAAGAGACCTTGATGACGCGACCCGCCATGAGTTGCTCTCGGGCCCAAGGATACTGCTCCTGGGTCATCCGCACGGGTTCAGCCAGGGCCGCTAGGACACTCCAGAAGTGCGTGAGCACAAAGAAACCTGGGGGCTCGTCGGACCACTGCCAAAGCGCGGAGAAATCGAGGGTGAGCAACTCGCAGATTCTGCGCTGGGAGTCCATGATCTCGCCATCGACCATGCTGGTAGGCAGATTGACGAATTTCGAAGAAAGGTCGGCAATCAGCGTCTCAAAGCGCAGGCGCTCTTCGAGTTCCGCAAGCAAGGACTTGTCTTCTGCGTTCATCTAGTATAGCGAGCCAGACGTAAACTGATGTCAGGAAGGCTAGCTCTTAGCCGTAACAATTCAATGAAGAACAGGAGTCAGCGGAGACAGCAGAGATCGGGCTTGAGCGGTCTCACGATCGAGATGGACGTATCACTTTCACCGTCCAGTGAACGCTTGAACGGACCGCGAGGAGCGATTCTGACTCCGTCTGACGGCTCTGCTCTCTCTGCTGCCTCCTGTTCAACTGCATGGACACGGCTTAGCCCCACGGTTGGCCAGCCCCGACTTCGTGAGGAAGGCGTTGGAGCGTTGACGTGGTCGCTCTTGGGTTGAGCTGCGCCGAGGTTGATACATTGGGGAACTACCTGGCTTTGTGCGGCAGCCGAACGGGCCGGTGGGTTCGGTAGCAGCGTAGCGCCGCAAAGACCACCTCATGGGTCTTGATCGCGTCTTCCAGGTTGCAGTGCGACTCCACGTCCTGCTGCACGCACTCGACGAAGTGATCGATCTCGGCCTGGAACGGGTGGTGGGAGACGTCACTGGATTCTGGCGCGATGGCCGTCAGCTCCCGCCATTTCTTCGGACCCTTGGCCTTAGGCAGCCAGACGCGATTGTCGAAGATGGAGCCGACATCGCCGAAGATGCGGATGGGGAACCGGTAAGGCATGACGCAGTCGAAGTTGACGGAGACCTTTCCCACGACACCGTTATCGAACTTGACCAGGGCTACCTCGAGTCCGTCGTATTCCATCGGGCGCGAACCCTGGACCCAGGAGTGGGTGGGGGGATTGTAGGCGCGAGGCTGGCCTTTGCGGTAACCACCCGCTACGGCGAACACTTCGACCGGATTGGCGGCCTCGAACTCCTTTGTGGTCGCAAACCACCGCAGCGCATCGATCGCGTGGCAGCCCGCCACCAGCATCGCACTGACTCCATTCTCCACCGTGCAGGTGTCGTTCCAGCCAGCCCACCAGGGGCCATTGTGGCTGAGGTAATCCGCCTCCACATAAAAGGGATTTCCCAACGAGCCGGCGGCCATCATGGACTTGAGTTTTTGGAACAGAGGGTTCCATCGGAGCACGAAGCTGACCACGGTTTTCACGCCCGCCTTTCGCACCGCCTGCCGCATTTGGCGCAGTTCCGCAAGCGATAGGCCGATCGGTTTCTCGATGACCATGTGCTTGCCCGCGCTTGCTGCGGCCAACACGTTGGCACAGTGGACGTGTTGTGGTGTGCAGATGGACACGGCGTCAATACCCGGATGCCGCAGGGCTGTTTCCAGGTCATCGTACACGGCGATTCCGGCCAACCCTGACTCTTTGGCTAATCGGCGGGCACTTTCCAGTTTACGGCTGGAGATGGCGACGATTTCCGCAGCGGGGTTCTTCTTGAACGCCTCCAGGTGTTGCCGGGCAACCCAGCCCGCACCGTGTATCAAAACTCCATACTTGCGCTTCTTCATCCTTCAGTCCTCAACAAGGCATCCAGGTTTTCCGGCGGTGTCTCCATAGCCAAAGTGCAGCCCGAACTCAGAATGAACCGTTGTCGCCCGGAAGCTTTCACGACCTGCCTCGCCTGCTGGGCCGCCAACCGGACTTGCTCTGGGGTGCCACGCCCCAGAACCGACACTGGGTCTAAATTGCCCCATAGGGCCACCTCGGGGCGCACCACGCGACAGGCCTGCGCCAGGTCCACCAAGTGATCGATCTCCAAAACATCCGCTCCCGTCATGGCCATATCCGGGAGCAATGGCATCGCTCTTCCACAAATGTGTAACGAGACCGGTTGCGGCACGGTCGCTTTCAAGCCGGCGATCAAACGCTGTTCAAAAGGCCACGCCAACTCGCGATACGCCTTCGGCCCCATCAGGCCCGCCGGTGAGTCGCCGCCGCTGAGCATGTCGGCGCCCGCTGCGCTCAAGGCGCGACCATAAGCCAGCCCATACTCCAGGCAACGCTCCATCAAGGCCTCGACCAAGGAACGGTCTTCCACCGCCTTAACCATGATTTCATTCATTCCCATCAGCGCGGCCGCGAGGGAGAAAGGGTATTGATCGAAGCAGGCGACCACAAACACCTCCTTCCCCAAGGCTTCGACCACTCGGGATAGCGCTTCCAACATGAGGGGGTAGCGACCCTGAGATCCAACGTCAGGGGCTGGAATGCGGTCGATGTCGCTGGCAGTCCGGATGTGGGGTACTCCCACGCCACCCCAAGGTTGGTCCTCCGCTCCCCCCACGCTCGCCCCCATGGCCTGTGCGCTAACCCAGGTGTCGGTCGAGAGCCAAATTGCGTCAGGGCGGAACCGTTCATAGTACCGGATCACGCTTTCGGCTAGCTTGCGCGGGTTCGTCGTATACTCGCTCAGAGAAACTCCGGCCACCTTGGCGCAGTAATGAACTGCCAGCGGGCCTGTTGGTACCCGTGGCGTTTCCAGTCCCTGCAAGGCGCGCTGGACGAGTTCGCGTGGTGTTGGCTTTGGAGTGGTGTAGCTGATGAAGGAACTTTAGCCTTGGACGCTGCCTCGGTAAAGTGCGGAGTGAAGCCCGTTGCAGGCTTCCTTCCTCCCCCGCGGACGGAGAAAAGCGGTACATCGCTGCGCTCCTTACCGCACTCCAAAAGTTTCGCCAGAACGGAAGGCCCCGGCCGAATTCCACCAGGTCTTGGAGTAGCCGCCTTTCTTCGTCATCCAATCTGGGTGGGAGAGCAAGACGGAGATTGATGGCAGCCGAATTCCTGCGATAGTACCAGAAACAATGAAAGCCTTCTTGAGTCGCTTGACGCTGCTGACCCTTGCGGTCTGCTTCAGTAACGCTGCCGAGCCGATCCCGGTTCCGACTCCGCAGCAACTTGCCTGGCAACGCCATGAAGTGATCGCCTTTGCCCATTTTGGTATCAACACCTTCACCGATCGCGAGTGGGGTGACGGTAAAGAGGACCCGCGGCTCTTCAATCCCACCGACTTCGATGCTCGGCAGTGGGCAGCTGTGTTGCAGGAGGCTGGCGTCAAGCTGCTCATATTAACCGCCAAACACCACGATGGCTTTTGCCTTTGGCCTTCCAAGTTCACGGCGCACTCGGTGAGGAGTTCGCCATGGCGCGGCGGCAAGGGCGATGTGGTTCGGGAAGTGGTGGATGCACTCCGCGAGAAGCAGATTCGAGTTGGACTATACCTTTCTCCATGGGATCGCAACCAACCGACGTACGGCGACTCACCGAAATACAATGAGTACTTCCGAAATCAGCTCCGCGAGCTGCTCACGAACTACGGCGCGGTCGACGAGGTTTGGTTTGATGGCGCTTGCGGTGAAGGTCCCAACGGCAAGAAGCAGGAATACGATTGGCCAGCCTGCTACGCCGTGGTTCGGGAGCTGCAACCGAGCGCGCTCATCGCCATCTGCGGCCCGGATATTCGGTGGGTCGGGAATGAGTCCGGGGTTGCCCGCGAGAATGAATCCTCGGTCGTGAAGCGCGAGGAGGGATGGGCCTGGCATCCGGCCGAGTGCGACGTCTCCATCCGCCCGGGGTGGTTCTACCATGCGAGCGAAGATGCGAAGGTGAAGTCGTTGGCCACGCTGGCCGACATCTACTTCAAGTCAGTTGGCCGAAATTCAGTACTCCTGCTGAACATCCCACCAGATCGGCGTGGACGCATCGCTGATGCGGACGCAACCCGGCTGAAAGAATTCGGGACGTTCATCCGAGAACTGTACGCCAGCGACCTGGCAAAAGGGGCCAGCGTCACGGCCTCCAGCCGCCGCAGTCCGGCAGAGCACGAAAGCAATCTGAAGGACGGCAAACTCGAAACCCATTGGACCCCGGCCGAAGACCAAAATACTCGATCTGTGGAATTCGACCTTTCCAAGACACAGAACTTTAGTTGGTCCCCGGGCGAAGGGCAAAACGCCGGCTTCGTTGAGTTCGACCTTGGCAAACCACAGACCTTCAACGTCGCGCGCATCCAGGAAGACGTCTCGCTAGGCGAACGCGTACAGGCTTACCGTGTGGAGGTGCTTCAGGGGGATCAGTGGCGTAGGGTGAGCCAGGGCGAGGTCGTCGGCCACAAACAACTGCGCCGGTTCCCCACCGTGACGGCTCAGCGGGTGCGGTTGGTCATCGACAAAGCCTCGGCACCGCCCGTTATCGCCGAGTTCGGACTCCATTTCAACCCGCTTTCCCCGGCGGGCTCAGGCGCGGTCACGGCCCATCGTCCTGCTACCGCTTCTGACGTTCACCCCGGCGGCACGCAGTTCGGCCCAGACAAAGCGGTCGACGATGATCCGGAGACTCGCTGGGCGACTTCCGACGAAACCAAACAGGCATGGCTTGAGGTAGAACTAGCCCAACCCTCGAACATCTCGCGCTTGGTGATCCGGGAATTGGATCCTCGACTCACCCGATACCAGCTTCAATACCGATCCACCACGAATGAGGAGTGGAAAGTGGCGTATCAAGGTGCCAAAGCGGGTGTGAATTTCTCCACCTCCTTTCCACCGGTGCAGGCCCGCTACGTTCGGCTACAGATCCAGGATTCCACCAAACCGCCGACGATTTGGGAATTTCAGGTGTTCGCCAAGTAGTTAACCTTCAAGGTGGGTCTTTCAAGGTGGGTCGCCCCTCGCCGAGGGGCGACATACAACTCTGCTGGCAGTGAGGAGAAGCCACTCGCCTTCTGCCGAAGGCGACTAGTGTGTCTGGCAGGTGCTGTGTCTACTGGGCTGAAAGGAGCCCGGCGGGGGCGATGACGCCAACCGTAGCCGTAGGCCAGGCTCGACCCGTGAGGCTCGAACACGAAAGGGCCGACAGCAAAGGTGCGACCGTAGGAACACGAACAGGCAGTGAGGCTGAGTGCGTGGGTCAGCTGGCTAGTAACAGCAAAACCCAAAGGTCATCAAAACGCATAGAGTAGAGCCTGGCGGCACGAACCGAAAGAGACAATACCGACCCAGAGAGATCTGGTCTGTGAGAACAGGCCAGAAGTCAGCAGAGGTCATAGTAGCGTAAGAGAAGGATGGCGAAGGCCATCCTGAGCGAAGGACCGAAGAACGATGGAACAACGCTTAATGCGAACCTGGAAGGAAACTCGAGAGTAGTCCGGAAACGACAGGACGCGACAACTGCGGTCACTATCCTGGATCGGCTCTCTGGGCAGGCCAACGGTGAAGCCAAGTAGCCCGCCTAGAGGTGCAGACTGCAAGGGAACCCCTTCCGCGGAACGTAAGAAAGAAAGCAATGTACGAGAACCTGATGGAAGAAGTGGTAAGCCGCGACAACGCCCAGGCAGCCTGGCTGGCGGTCAAACGTAACGGAGGCGCGCCGGGTATTGACGGCATGACCACTTCGCAAATGGCCGGCCACATCCAAGTGCACTGGGAAACCATTTGTGCCAAACTGCTGGCTGGGAGCTACGCTCCCAGTCCGGTGCGGCGGGTGGAGATTCCCAAGCCCACCGGCGGAACCAGAATGCTCGGTATTCCAACCGTAGTCGACCGGTGGATTCAACAGATGCTGCTGCAGGTTCTGCAGCCCATCTTTGACCCCACCTTTAGCGAATCGAGTTACGGGTTCCGTCCTGGGCGCAGTGCTCACGATGCGGTGCGGGCGGCGCAGAGGTATGTTCGGGAAGGCAAGGACTGGGTGGTGGACATGGACATCGCCAAGTTCTTTGACCGGGTCAATCACGACCTGCTGATGGCTCGGATCGCACAAACGATTCGGGACAAGCGGGTTTTGCGGTTGATCGGACGTTACCTGCGCGCCGGAATCATGGTCGAAGGAGTCGTGGTTAGGGCCGAGGAAGGCACTCCGCAAGGGGGCCCTCTTTCGCCGCTTTTGGCAAACATCTACCTGCACCCCCTGGATGAAGAACTCACCGAGCGCCAGCTCAGCTTCAGCCGGTACGCCGATGACTGTAACGTGTACGTGAGCAGTGCGGAGGCTGCCCAAAGGGTGCTGGAGAGCCTGACTCAGTGGATTCGAGAGAGACTCAAGTTGGAGGTCAACGCCTCCAAGAGCGGGACGGGACGGCCCTGGGAACGCAAGTTCCTTGGGTTCCGGATCAACCCCACGGGGCAGATCGAAGTCTCCCCGCAATCCCTCGAGCGGTTTCGCGCTCGCGTGCGGGAGCTCTGGAAAGGGAACCAGAGTCGGACCAGCACAGAGCTGCGCGACCAGTGGATGCAATACTTGCGAGGTTGGTGGGGATACTACCAACTGAGCGAGGAACGCCGCAACGTCTTCAAGCTGGAAAGCTGGATACGTCACCACATTCGCAACTGTTTCTGGCAACGGTGGCATAACTGGAAGGGGCGCTTGCGCCACCTGCGTTCCCTTGGCCTGCGAGGACACCTGTTGAAGGTGGCCCACAGCAGCCGTGGCACGTGGGCCGTTTCTGCCTCCCCCAGTGTCCACACCGCCTTGAGCAACGCCACCCTCCGAACCTACGGATTCCTAATGCCTTCAGATCTTGCCTCCCCCTTGTAAGACGGAGGCTGCGTTCAACCGCCGAATGCGAGAAAACCGCACGTTCGGTGGTGTGGGAGGGTGTCGGGGCGCAATCCCCGGCACCCAACCCGATCCCTATTCCCGCGAAATTCTTCTGGTAAGGCGGGAGCCCCGGGGCTACGAATGAAACCCATGATGACCCGAGTGTTGGCATTTCTTCTCAGTGTAGTGGCTTTCGTTCATGGCGCCGATAGTGGGGCCGAGCCCAAGTGGATCTCCTTGTTCAATGGAAAAGACCTGGCTGGTTGGACGGTTCGAGGCAAGGCGACCTGGTCCGTGAAAGATGGGGTGTTGATCGGGATTGGCGGAATGGGGCACATCTACACCGACGCAGTCTGTTCGGACTTTGAGTTAAAGGGGATGTTTCGCGTCACCGACCAGGGATCGAAACCCAATAGTGGGCTCTACTTCCGCGCCAACCCGCCCTCCGACGACGTGAATGCCTTTCCGCGCGGATACGAAGCGCAGATCTGTAACACCCAGGATGCCTATACCGGCTGGCTGTGGAAGCCTGGCAAACCGACCGGCAAGGCCACCGAATTGTTAACCAAAGACGGCGAATGGTTCAGCTACCGTATTCGGGCCGTGGGTCAGCACATCGAGTTTTGGATCAACGACAAGCCGGTCATGGTCTATGACGATAAGGAGTATACCCGAGGCCATTTTGCCATCCAGGGACATAACCCAGGGATGAAGGTGGAGGCCAAGGAACTCTATTATCGGGACCTTGGTAAATAGCTCATCCTCGTTTACGGAGCGCTGAGTTCCCATGCCCACGCAGTTCGAGGCGGGAATACTGCTTCGCGGCGGATGTGGGAGGAAGTATGAAACTGCGCGGTGGGGCCGATGGCTGAAAGGGCACTGACTCGCAGCGTGGGTTTTCGAAATCCGTAGGGTTTGGCGTCGAAGTCCACTTGGGCCGTTACCGGGGCCTCGCTCACGTTGACGAAGATCAGAACCACGCGCTTGGCGGCGGGTTGATACCAGGCTCCAGTCAACACCGCGTCTGTGGTAACCCAGGCCACACCGTTCC
Source organism: uncultured Verrucomicrobiota bacterium (assembly GCA_964411985.1). Lineage (GTDB taxonomy): Bacteria > Verrucomicrobiota > Verrucomicrobiia > Limisphaerales > J093 > CAYPNF01. The sequence continues at coordinate 90,442 of CAYPNF010000031.1, read as the reverse complement.
ACTGCCAATCGGCACGGACCTTGGGGACGGGACCGATCAGTTTCGGAGGCCGCGCCATCTCTCCGGCGTAGAAGTACTTCGCCAGTTGGCGACGGAGATGCACCACTTGGCGCAAGAATGCGGCATTCTGTTCCTCTTTCACCACGCCTGGGGCGAGCCAGCCAATCTGTTCTCCAAAGACCAGTTGTTGCCCTGCTCGCATCCGCAACGCCAGATCGCGCGTCGGTCCACCGCCGTAGGAACGCCCGAACATCTGAATGGCACCGCCGTAGACCGCCGGGAAAGCGGGCACTTGTCCATCGTATTGCCAATGCCAGGTGAGATAGCCGTCGAACCACTTGATAAAAGGTTCACCGTTGCACTCGGTCGTCAGCATGCGGTCTTTGGGCATGGATCTGCGTATGGACTCCATCATCCGCCAGTAACCTTCGTTCCACCAGTGTCCGCCCCCCAAGGGATGGTTGTGGGTCGTGTCGAAACAGAGGGTTGGCTGTGCGGCTGCCACCTGGTCGATGTACACTCCCTTGACGCCGCACTCGTTCATCAACCTGAGGACGATGTCATGGATGCGATTCTGCCAAAGTTCCGTGCTGGGGCACATGACTCCCAGCTTGACTGGGCTATCGTCTTTTTCCTTGCTCCCATAACTCTCGAGGTAGGGTTTTCCCTTTTCGTCCTTGGAGACCGCAGGAGTGGCGACTTTTGTAAACTCGAAATCATTCGTGCTCGCGTCCCGGGTATCCCAGAGACGTCCATTGATGTAGGGCATGACTGCGGTGCCAGAGTTTTGTAGTTCACGGACCCCTTCCGCGAAGCCGGGTCTGGTGGGGAAATAGTGGGGATAGTCGTTATCGAATGGGATTTCATGCCAGTTGTACCAATGCGTGGCGGTGGGCGGGCTCAGGTAGGTGGTAAAGGCTTGCACTTCGGGCACGCATTGGCTGGAGGGACCGCTGCCCAGCGACCAGGCCGAAAGCTCACGCATCCAGAGTGGCGTGTCTTCCCGCCCCTGAGCGGTGAGCTTGGGGTACCATTTGGCCTCTGCGCGGACCCATTTTCGGTAGATCACGGATGCATCAAACCAATCGCCACGGAGCAGTTGCCAGACCGCTTCGCCGGGCAGGACATACCGGTTTCCGGTTACTCCCATGTTGGGCACGGGGTGATCCACGGTCAGCACCACCGAGCGCTCGGCGGGTTGGGATTCCATGAGCAGGTCCTTGGTGCTGCCCCAGGGATCGTGTGCCGCCACGTAGAGGCCTGTCTGCCTCTCTTCGTCGTAGGCCGCCATGAACTGCATGCTGGTCCATCCGCTGGGATAGGTGCCCGAAAACCGGAGTGACCTCTGCCACACGCCTCGCTGGACTTCTCCCGCTCCCTTGGGAAACAGGACCACGCCCTGCGATCCGAGTTCCGGTAAAGCAACTTGCGGGAACCTCACCCGCCACAGACTCCAGGGCGCGGTGGGAGGGTCTGCCGCCAGGTTCCAGCGCAGGGATCCCGCCTTGGGATCAGCTACTACGCGAGCGACGACCTGCAGGTCGCCAAAGCGGGCGTCCACGGGCTTGCGCCATCGTAGTTCCAGTTGTCTTGACGCAGAATCTTGGGAAGATCTGGATTTCCTCGTAATCTCGGTTTCCTGCCAGCCCTTGTCTGCCGTCAGGGTTGCCATGGTTTCCTTCCCAGTCTCGCACACCGTGATAGCAAACAAGGGCAGCGGTTGAGGGGAAACGAATGCCTGGTCCTTGGCCGTGTCGAATAAGCTCAGTACCCGAATGCCGTCTCGGACGTGATCCAAGATGAGACCAAGGTCCCCCGCCTGCAGCGTGGTCCAGTTCGTTGGCTTCCGACCTTCGGCCACATGCCAGGCTTCCGCTAAACGGCCTTGCGCCTCCAGTTGGCCCGCCCCTTGAATTCGCCACCACGCCTGGCGACGCTGGGCCTGGGGTAATGACTCGAGCTTCGCGCGGACCGACTCGATGTGCGAGTGAATGCTGTCGACAGTGACCGACCACTGGCCTTGGTGAACCATAGCCATGGTGGCATCGCCGAACCCAGCGAGGGTAGGTGGCACGGCTCCTATTCTCAGCCAAGCCGAGGACTCTCGCTTGGTTTCCCCCCACTCCTGCCAGGTAGTGTCGCCGTGGGCCTGGAGGTAGGAACCCTTACCGCCGTCGTGCAGCAAAGCCTGGCCGCAACGGAACATAGCGATCCCGTTGGTCCCATCGTGTACCATGCCCCACTGGGTTTGCGGGAAACTCTTCAGCGTCCCTTCGAACCGACCTTCCGCCAATGGATCGCCTCCGGCCCATTGCGGTAGTATTTCGCCAGGATAGTTGAGCTCCAGGAAATGCACCTCCTGCCAGGTGAACGGTTGAGCCTGGCGGATGGTGGCAGTGACGTACGCCAACGGAGCGTCGGCGAAGTAATACCAATCATAAATGGTAGCAGGCTGGGAGGCTGGCTGGCGGTTCCCTTGGACGAAGCGGCCTCGCACCCGGATGACGGTGCAAAGGGGGCCTGTTGCCACCCGCTCCACCACGGGTTCTGGATCATCACAAACACAGAAACTGCCTTCTTGCCGATGATGCAGGCGGTTGTTCCAGCGTATCGAGTCCACCACCTTTCCACTCGCGGCAAAGGTGATGCGCCAGGGAAAGCCGCCTTGTCGCTTGGCGTCGTGTTCCACCGAGTATTCCGGAGTGATGACTTGTCCATCCCAAGGCTCGATTCTACCCGGGACCGAACCTGCCGATCGCTCCTCCGCGAATTCGATTCTCAGTCGCACTGTCCCTGCCTTCGAAAGCTTCGCGACAATGTTTCCGGCAATATGGTTGCTGGGATTGTAGTCAGCATCGGGGACGAATTGCAGAGGCACTTTCCCGCCATTGGCTACATCAAAGCCTACCAACCCTTCCGGGTTCACCGGAGCTCTGTTGCACCATCGGACCGCAGCGGTCAAATCCACCCGCCCCACTGTGTATCCGCTGACGGGCCTATCCCCCAGCGTCAGGAGGATTTCCTGTGGCCATGTCGCCTGAGGAATGACCGAGAGGAAGATCGCCGCTGCCACCCACCTTTGGACTGCTTGCATAAAAGAGCACCTCGGAGGCCTTGAGCGGACCGGTTGGGGAGCCGGGAGTCGTTTGCCCGACCTCCCACGCAGTCTTGAGGGGTGTTCCTCCGCCAAGCTCATGGTGTTGGTTGCCGCATCAGGTTCTGCTTCAGGAGCCGGTCCATCATGCGCCGGATAAACTCGTCGGTCTGAATGGTCATTCCGATCTCGCAGTTGGGCGGTTGGGTTTCATCGAGGACGGTATACCCACCGTCTACCACTTTCACGTGGGCTTTGCGTGTCGTGAACAGTTCCGGCCAGAGAACCATGCCCACTGCGACCGCGTCGAAGAGAGTGGGGTCGGGCTTTGCATAGTCCTCATAGCGCCAGAGCGTATAGAGGCCGCAGAGGGAATCGGTCAGCGGGGATTTTCGGTAAAGCAGGCGCGAGCGTTGGTCTTCTTTGAGCTTCACGAACGTGGTGACGTCGAGTCCGGCCAGCACCGGGTTGCCTCCTGCATTCAGGAAGGCCTTGGCCGCCCCGACGTCCGCGCGCACATTCCACTCCGCTGCCGGAACGGGTCCGCCGTCGTATCCCATGTAGAAAGAACCGAACATCGAGACAACGCGCTTGGCCAGCTTGAGAGCGCCGGGGTCCTTCGCGATCACGTCCTGGATGTTGCATACCGGGCCTACAGTGAAGAGGATTACCTCGTTCGGCTGCTTGCGCAGGCTCTGGATGATGAAATCAGCGGCGTTCGTGTCCTTCGGTTTCACCTTCTCGAAGCCTTGACCCCAGATGAACTGGTTGGAAGGGCCTGCCAGATTCTTGTCCTCACCAACGACGCTTGGGGTGGCCCGCCCCACGATGACCGGGATATGCTCCAGACCGAGCTCGTAGAGCAGGCGGCAAGCTACTTTCGCGCGACCGGGGGTGTTTCCGTGGTCCATGATAATGCCCAGCACTTCGAACTCCGGGCTGGCCAGAATCAGCCCCAAGGCGAAGGCGTCGTCCACGTCCCCCGCGAGATCACAGTCGAAGAGGATCTTTTGTTTGGGAGCTGGGGCAGCTACGGCAAGCTGAGCGAGGAGGCACAGCACGCAGGAAATACTGAGGAGGCGTTTGAAGGTTTGCATGGTTTGGAGAGTATGAAACAATTACGAGGAACGGAATCCCGTCTACAGGCTGAGAGGAATCGGAGACTTGGCCGCATCGACATCGATACCGTGCTCGCGGAACCACGGAAAGAGGTCGCGCTTCATCGCGACGCTGAGCAGTGCCACCGTGACATGGGCGTCGTACTTCTTGATGGTACTGGCGGTTGCCAGGCGTCGTTTGGCCTGGAAATAGAGCGAGACGATCTCAGGCCGTTCTTGACGCAATTGCTCGAGGATCCAGTAGGTCTTACCCCAATGGATGTTATTGGCTTCGCCACCCTCGAGCTTTTTTGCGTCGGCGGGGCCTTTGCCGTCGAGATCGTAGAGTTTCATCGTGGGATCGATGCGGGAGGCCCGTTTGATGGTGCTTTCGATGCGTCTCTGGGCCTCGGCCTCGTGGCCCATGTCGATCATCACCAGGTTGCCCACGTACGTGGCGATCGGTTCATTCCAGATTTCGGCGAAGGGCAATACCCAGGAATGGACCGATTCATGGGTGATGAACTCGATCATGCTGTCCTCGCGGGTGGGAAAGTCCCCCCAGAACACGGCCAAGCCGAGCATGTGGCCTGAGGAGAAACCTCCTCCTCCGGTGGCAAGCAGCCCGATTTCGGATGCCATCCCTTCCGAAAGAGGCACCCCCATGCGCTTCTCGATCACGGGTCGGCAGCGGAGATAGATGTCCGCCATGGCCTTTGCGTAGGGTTTGAGGTAATCGCTGTAGTGCAGCTTGATCTGGCCTAGGTCATCGGTGTGCTCCAATTCCCCGAAGCCCCGACTCCGAAACGGTTTACTGGGGTCCACTTTCTTGCCTGCGGCCGTCTCCACCAGCAGCGGCTGCCACCAGGCCGCGTTGATGTTGTCGCTGGCATTCGGGTTCTGACCGGCAAGCCCGCGCGCGCCGATTAACAGGGTGCCTTTGCCAACCTTTCGTCGCGCCAACAAGGGTGCGCCTTCGGCATCCTGGATGAGGGTTTGCCAGGCCAGGGCCTCGCTCAGGTTGAGGGTATCGCCACCGCCCACAATTTCCCCGGTAACGGGAGAGGAAGTCGGCCGAAGAGGCTTTTGGCTCGGTTTCTCGAAGGTACAGCCAAGATTGCGAGCCAGAGCGTTCTGGGGTTTGTCACCGGCTGAGCCGAGCAACACCACCCCTCCGCCCTGGTGCAGGAAGTTCGTGATGGCGTTGAGATCCTCTGTCGAATACTCAAGGTGCGAGTCGCAGCCCAGCAAGAGCAGGAGATTGGCGTTGGATAAATCGAAGCGATACAAAGCGCCCCAACTGGTGGCGAGGGGTTGGCCCGGCAGGTACTGCGTGTGGAACCGGCCATCGGCGTAAAACGTAAACTGATGCCCGAGGTCGGACACAGCGTGAATGGTAGGCTTTTCCTCCGTAAGTACTGAGGGGGAGATCCAGCCCATGACCAGAATGGCGATACAGAGGGTCCAGGCAGACATAGATCGTTGCATCGTTGGCGATTCAACCTGAGGACCGTGCAAAAAACAACTTCGGAAGTTGTTTCCAGGGCAGTCTGGATTCAGGAAGCAGAGTTAGGGCGCCCGGTCCTTTTGACTCGGGGTGGAGTCACAGGAGAAGCATTGGACCGCTTGCTTATGACAACACTTCGAATTTGCGGGCTGGTTGTGCGTCTGATATGAGATATTCACGGAGCATTGAATGGACATGATCTCAAGCCAATCCAAGTTAGCACTGAACCGGGGCCATCTTCTTCTCCACTACGCGGCCTTGGCCTTCGCGGGCCTAACCTTGGCCTGCTGCGCTCCTGCCGTTACAGAAGCCTCTTCCTATCCGCCACCCCGCTTTCCTGACTCGTCTCAGTGGGGCAAGAACATCCAGCGAACCATGAGGCTTCTCGCTACGAGCACCCCCCAACACCGGAACACGGTGCGGATTCTCTTCTACGGCCAGTCCATCACTGAGCAGAAATGGGCCAAACTGGTCGAGGAAGATCTGCGCCGACGCTTCCCGCACGCCGATCTGGTGATCGAAAACCGAGCCCTGGGCGGGTTTGCGTCGCAGATGCTCGTGAAGACTGCGGAAACGGACCTTTATCCGTTCCAGCCGGATTTACTCATCTTCCACGTCTACGGGGCGCACGACAAATATGAAGACATCATCCGACGGGTGCGTGAGCGGACTACTGCGGAGATCCTGATGCAAAACGACCACGTTACCAAGACGGCGGATTTTGCCGAGGAGACGGATCCCGCGAAACTCCCCCCAGCCGGCCAGCATTGGGATGCCTTCATGAATCACAACTGGCTGCCCTTCGTTGCGAAGAAGCACAGTGCCGAGCTTTGTGACCAACGGAGCTTATGGAAGGCCTATCTTCAGGAGAATCAACTGGAACCCAAAGCACTCCTGCGCGATAGCGTGCACCTCAACGAACACGGCGAATGGTTCATGGCGGAATGTGTCAAGGCTTACCTTCGGTACGATCCGAAGCTTGGCCCCTCGCCCGCTGAGAGCTGGGTCAAGACCTACGAAGTTGGCAAAGACCTTCGGTGGGTGGATGGTAAGTTGCGCTTGGAGTTCGAAGGAAACCGGGTTGATGCTGTCTGCACGCCTCGCACTGCCGCGCCTGCCACGTTGCTGATTGATGGACGGAAACCCTCAGGGTTTCCCGAGCTTTATGGTTTCACCCGTGCCGTGACGACTCCCGAAGGCAAGTGGCCGGTCAAATGGCCCGTCTTGGCTCCGATCAGCTCGGAAGAGCCGTTGGTGTTGGAGGATTGGACCCTCGAAGTGCGCAGGGGCCCCGCAGATGACAAGCCTTTCTCCTTCGGGCTTGCGGGCTCGGTTACGGGCCCGGACGGAGAGGGCCGAAGCAACCAGAAGTTCGTTTCCAAGTCTGGTCGAGTGGTGATTGCGCCTGAAGACTGGAATGTGTCGTATGCACTTAGCCTGGCGGGTATCAAGCCGGTGCCGGACCGGTTTACGATCAAGTGGAGCGTTGTGCCACGTTTCGTAGACCGGCTCGTCGTCCCGGCAACAACCAACGCTGCGAGTGAAACGGTCGTGTCAATTGCGCAGAGCCTCGCGAATGCCAGGCATGTGCTGGAGATCACCAGCAGTGAGAATGTACCCATTCGTGCCCTGCGGGTTCACCGCCCACCCTTGCGGGTGCCTTGAGGAATTCGCGCAGGGCCGGTCCGATGACCCTGCAGCTTGACATCGGGGTGAATCGTCGTTATGAGCGACGGGCATGATGATCCCAAGTTTGTCCACGAACGCTAGAGCATGGCAGGCCCTGTTGTTTGGCGCACTCCTCGGTGTGGCCTTGTCCACGCCTTTGTCGGGCCAGGGCCAGGCACCCTCGGCTGCGACGCGCTTCGAGATTCCTGCCACGGATGACGGCTTGCCCGGGGCCGGTCCCATCCGCCGCTATGACTGGTTCCGCCAGCTCTGGAAGGAGCGCCGGACCGCTTGGGCTGCGCGCGCGCAACAGGACCAGCACAGCGTGGTTCTGCTGGGGGACTCCATCACGCAAGGGTGGGGGGACGACTTTACCAGCTACTTTCCGGGAGTGAGGATCGCCAACCGTGGTATGAGCGGTGACACGACCCGTGGAGTGCTCATCCGATTGCAGGAAGACGTATTGGCGTTGCATCCGGAGGCGGTGGTACTGCTCATCGGTACCAACGATCTGGAGGAACAAGCCGAGCCCGAGACGATCGCTGGGAACCTGAAGTTGATCCTTGCCGCTTTAGAACAGTCCAATCCGGCCATGCCCATCGTGCTTTGCGAGGTGTTTCCCAGCTCGGAGACGATGAAACGCCCGGCCGAGAAGATTAAGCAGATCAACAAGCTTTACCGGGCGGCGGTGAAGGGGAATAAGCGTGTGACGCTTGTGGAGACCTGGACGCTGTTCAGTGATCCCCAAGGGAATGCCAAGCCGGAGGAGTTTCCGGACCTGCTTCACCTGAACCTGGCCGGCTACGCGAGGTGGGCAGCAGGGCTGCGCCCGATTCTTGGCACCCTTGGTTTTCTCGAAACGACTCCCTACGAGTACGTCCCGGAGCCGGGTTTTGTGAGCCTATTTAACGGCCGCGACCTAACCGGTTGGGGTTTCCGACCCACCCCGCCGGAGGACATGGAAGCTGCCAAGCGTTGGCAACGGGGTGAACCGGGGGCCACTGCCTGGCCTTTGATCGCGGAGGCGGTCTCCTTTGATGGGCAGACTCAGAGCAATGATGGACGGTACGTGGCCAAGAACGGCCGGTTGATCGTGACCACGCCCGCGGAGGGTAATCGCATCCAGCAGCTCTGGACCACGAAGGAGTTCCCGAACAACTTCATCCTCAGATTGGAGTTTCGGGCGACCCCCAACGCCGACAGCGGCGTCTTCATTCGAAAGCCGCAACTCCAATGCCGGGACTACTGGCTTGCTGGACCGTACAAGGCTCTGAAGCGATACAAGCCGCAGGACTGGAACGAAATGGAAGTAACCGTCCAGGACGGTGTGGCGCACTGTTTGTGCAACGGCGAGGTGCTGGAATTGGCCCTGAAGCTGCCAGCCACCGGGCCCATCGGGTTGGAGGGGGATCGCGGCCAGATGGAGTATAGGAGAATTCGCGTCAAAGAGATGCCTTGATGGATCTGAAGGCTCCGTCGTCGTAAGAGTAATGCAGTCCCCGCGGGTGATTCCCCACCATCTAGGGCTTGCCAATAGACGTCGGGCCTCCTTGCGTCTGGAAACAATAGAGCCGTGCGGCGGTGCGGAGGAGAAGCCGATCGGCAGCAAGCGCAGGGGTGGCCATGCACATGTCGTCGTCGGCTAACTTGTTGGTGTGCAGTAGTTCGAACTTGTCACCGGCGCGAAGTACATAGCAGACCCCGCTTTCGTTCAGGCAGAAGATTCGCCCCCCAGCTGCCCATGGCGAACTGGTGAAGGCAAAACCCTCCGGCAAACGCTCTCGATCGTAGAGGACCTTGCCGGTCTTTGCGTCGAGGCAACTCACCAGGCCTCGATCGTAGAGCACGTAGATGCGCCCCTCGTAGAACAGGGGAGAAGGATTGTAAGGGCCGCCCACGGGATCCGACCAGGCGATGAACTCGTTGCTGGTCTGCTCCGGCTTGAGGCTGATGTCCCCGGTGGCTCCAGGACGGATGGCGTAGAGTGGGCGGACCTTGTCTCCCACGTAACCCGAGGTGACGAAGAGCAGTCCGTCCCCTGTAAACGGGGTTGGGATCGCGATGCTGGACATGCCTTGCAAAGACCAAAGCAACTTGCCGTCCAGGTCATAACTTCGCACCGCGCGGCTGCCGCAGGTGATAAGTTCGGTGCGTTGGGGGTTTTGCCAAAGGAAGGGTGTGGCCCAGTTGCTCTTCTCGTCACGGTCCACGCGCCAGAGCTCTTTGCCAGTTTGGGTATCCAAGGCCAGTACCTCGGCCTGCTCCTCATTGTCGTTTACGATGATGAGACGCTCACCCTGCAACGCGGGCGAAGAGGCTGTGCCCCAACCGTAGCGCATCTTGCGGGGCTCCAGACGCTTGGACCAAGCTTCTTTGCCGTCGAGACTCAAAGCAAACACACCTAGGCCCCCAAAATAGGCGTAGACCCTTTGCCCGTCCGTCACGGGGGTCTCCGCGCCATAGCTGCTCTTGAGGTGGATCGGCGTTTGCGGCGAGCCTTGGTGGACCGTCCTTTCCCACTCCAGTTTGCCGGTGGTGAGGTTCAGGCACATCACTTTCCATTGGTGCTCCGACTTGGGAGGATCCGGCCGCTCTCCGCCAAAGTACAATCCCTTCTTGGGCGGCTCAGACTCCCCCGAGTTCACCACGGCCGTGAGGAATACGCGGTTCCCCCACACGATGGGGGAAGACCAACTCCGGCCGGGGAGGTCCGTCTTCCACGAGACGTTTTCCGTTGCGGACCACTTGTCGGGCAGGCCCGGGTTCATGCTGATGCCGGCCGCCTTCGGCCCGCGGAACTGAGGCCAGTTGGAGTCTGCGGGTGCCGCTGCCTTCGAAGGACCTGACAGGGCAAGAAAGATCAGCGAGACGACAAGGCTACTCGTTTTCATAGTTGTCTCCTGAGTGTAGTTTACTCGCCCAAACAATACAAATGGCCTTCGGTCCGAAGGTAGACTTTGTTTTCGGCCACAGCGGGAGTGGCGAAGATCCGCTCTTTGAAGTCGTTTTGCGCCAGAACCTTCAACTCGTCACCCACCTGAATCACGGTCACCACGCCCGGAACCGAGGCTGCGATCAGCTTGTCGCCCACCACGATCGGGCTGGCGATGTACTGACCCGTCGCGCCGATTCGCTCGCGAAAGAGTTCCGTGCCAGTCGAAGCCCTGAGGCAAGTCAGCAGGCCGCCGTCCCGCAGTAGATAGAGTTTGCCTTGGCAATAAAGGAGGGAAGGTACCTCTGGAATACCGCGACGGAGTTCCCACGCCACATGCGATTTGCGGGCGTCTTGTTTCGCTCCAGGACGAATCGCCATCAGGTTTGGCTGACTGAACCCAGCGAAATCAGCCATCGTTTTCATCCACTCCCCTTCTGTGATGATGCCGTTCTTATCTTTATCAAAAATCTTGAGCAAAGAATCCATGTCCCGCACGGGTAGCCCGTACCCCGGACTGTCCTTTGGCAATTCGGGGCGTTGAATGAAAGCAAATCCCTGGGTCATTTCCTCCCGTTGGATTTGGTTGTCCTGGTTGCGGTCAAACTCCGCGACGGTGGTCCTCCAAGTCGCGGCGGCATCCAAGTTATCGTCTCCGCGTCCCCCTAACGCTGCGGCACCGGCAAAAAGGAGCCCATCGCCTGTGACTGGGATACCAACCGTCTCCTCCGGAAAACCGCCCGTCCACCAAAACTCCTCACCGGTGGACGGGTGGTAGGCGGTGAGGCGTTTGGAACCCAATACAACAAGTTCCTCCACGCCGTTGTGCTGGAAGATCATCGGCGTGGACCAACCGGCTTTGAACAGGGATCGCGGCTGTTCCCAGGCCGTTTCGCCAGTATCCCGTTTGATTACCAGGAGGCGTGAGGTGCCGTTATCGCCATCCAAGACCATGATCACGGTGTCCGCGTAAAGAATTGGCGAAGTTGCCATCCCATACTTGCTGGGAGGAGTATCGATCTTCCGCTCCCAGATTCGTTCCCCCGCGTGGTTGTAGCAGATGAGACCATAGGTCCCAAAGTAGGCATAAACCTGTTTCTCGTCCGCGACGGGAGTGGAGGAAGCAGGGTTGTTTAACTCATGGAAGTTGCCCTCCTTGTCAACCTGGACCCCTTTTTGCCAGAGAACTCTCCCTCTTTTGCGATCCACCGCGAGGGTAAGGAGTCTTTTTCGGTCAGCCGGATCCGATGCGGTCAGGAAAAGCCGATCTTCCCAGAGGATCGGGGACGACTGGCCCGGGGGTACCGGGAGTTTCCAGGCTAAGTTCGTCTCCGGGCCGAACCGTGCGGGGACTCGAGCCACTGCGGCAACCCCTTGGCCGTTGGGACCACGAAACTGATTCCAATGGACTTCTCCCGGATCGCCCATGGCACTGGCCTGGAGCCAAAGGAGTGTCCAGACGCAGACACCTGCGGGCGAGGTCAACGCATGTTTGCGAGCGCTTGGCATGTCCCCACTATCCACCGGAATCTATGGTCGCTCAATCTCCATCTTCCGGATGGGTCGCTTTCTTCTTTGTGCTTTCGGTCAGCGCTATTTGAGCCCAGGCAGTCGTGTGCTTCGCACCCCTCTCTTCCGTTTTCTATGGTGAAAAGAGACGGCGGGCTGGCATAGCCTCGCCCTATCATTGGTTGCGGAAGAAAACCGAGACAGCCACGGAACGCGGCAGGACGTCATGGAGTACGGCGGGAAGCGTAGCGCCACGCCGTTGTTGAACTGGTTCGTACTTTCCAGCTGCACGTGGAACGGAAAGTGTTCCGTAGCGTGAGTTTCACTGACCCGGGATTGGAGGCTCTGACGAGGTGGGCACAGCCAAGCCCTCGTAAACAATGGCAAACTCTTTCAACGCCAGAGCTTGCGTTGTAGGAATCTGTTGGAGCGCGAAGATCTGGATGAGGCGTTCGGCCGGGACAATCCGGAACTCTGTGCTGGCATATCCACCCCAGGAATATTGCATGGCTTTGCGCCGGGCCTCGCCGGAGCCTAGCGTGATTTCTTCCACGGCGAATCCCAGGCCGAAGCGAAAAGCCCCTGCCACACCGTCGAGTTGATCGCTAAACATAAGCCTCAGAGTCTCAGGCTTGAGCAGGCGTCGTCCTTTGAACTGACCATGGTCCGCCAGCATCTGACAGAAGTTCGCGTAGTCACAGACCGTGGAGACCAAGCCGCCGCCCCCAGAAAGAAACTCAAAACCCTTCTGGAAGGGACTCGAAGGTCCGTCGTCGAGGACCGCGAGTTTGCCATCACGAACCGTCAGGCAGGAGGTGAAGCGAGCCCGTTTCTCGGGTGGCACCGAGAACCCCGTATCCGCCATTTCCATCGGTGCCAGCACGGACTCTCGCAGAAAGGCATCTAGGGGTTTTCCCGACCACACCTCGATCAACCGTCCGAGCAGATCAGTGCTATAACCGTAGGTAAACGTCTCTCCGGGGTGATGAAGTGCAGGGATGCGCGCCAGCGCCTCGACCGCCTTCTTGATCGTCATCTTCGGCGGGAACATTTCGCCTGGCCCCCAATAGCGCATGCCCTCTCTTTCATAGAATTCGCGCACCGTGGCCTCGTCACCGTAGCTGTATCCCGTCGTGTGCCGCAGAACATCACGGATCGAAATCGGACGTTTCGGAGCGACAAGCTCAGCCTTCCCGGCAACCTTCTGCAACACAACGCCATTCGAGAACGCCGGGATGTAAAGTGCCACCGGGTCATCCAATCTGAACTTGTCTTGCTCGTAGAGAATCATGGCACCTACAGACGTGATCGGCTTGCTCATGGAGTAGATGCGGAGGATCGAATCGGTCTGGAAGGGTGTCTTGCCTTCTAGGTCGCTAAACCCGGCGGCTTCGGAGTGAATCGTTTTCCCGCCTCTCACCACGAGGTGTGCTGCGCCGGCAACCTGGCCTTTCTGAACCGCGCTGCGAAGTTCGTCTCTGGCTCGTAGGAAGACTTCTTGCCCAGAGTCATCAGCTGACACCGCAGTGGTGACCCATGCGATAGCCAGCAAGAGCACAACCCATCTCGAGGGGAATCGACAATGGACTCTGGATGCTTCCTCCAACCTGGTTTGCATCCTGCCCTCGCATGCCCCCATCAAGACCGCCCTGGCCTTGAACCCGGGCTGGTATCGGTGAGTCACTTTCGTCGTCTGCATGTTCCTCTCCACGATTCTGTCAGATTGACCAGTCGTCATAAAGCGCGCTCGAGGGTCGGAGGCGTCGTACTAATCGATTTGGTCCAATCGCAGGGGCGGCACATTGCGGTAGGCATCCGTGGTTCCCCAGAGATTCACGGGGGTGAGCGACTGCCCAAACTTAAGCGCGCGCACGCTTCCATCGACGAACCCGAAATTGGAGTTTCCTGACCGGGCTTTACCACCGCTATGCCGGCCGTGCTCCACCTCCTGCAGGTCATTCCCTTTGCCACCTTGGAGGAAATCCATATAGGCTTGGGGGGACCTGCTCTTCTTCTCCCCGAAGACGACGGTCTGCGATGGAGAGGGGATGTGGGAAAGATTGACTGAATGGGACCACGAGAACACGGGAGGCGTCGTGTCGAGGATTTCCTTAAACCGCTTCAGATCCTCGCCGGGAAGGGTGTTCTCAAAGTAGTCGTTCCAACCGTTGATGAGGTAGCTGCGGTGAGACCCGTCTGCATCGAAGGGCGGAAGACCGGAAGGTGGCGGACTCAGGCTGGGGGGCCAAACCTGTTTCGTGGCCCATCTTCGGTCCGAGGGGCATTTGAGGACCGCCATGTCCACATAGTAGGAATACAGCGGCAAAGTCCAATAGGGTATGCCGCAGCGAGGCGGGTCGTGATCGGCATGATCCTCCGCATACATCCGCAGCGCCAGGTTCAGTTGCCGGAGATTGGACAGACACTTCGTGCTCCTCGCTTTCTCCTTGGACATCGACAGGGCTGGTAAGAGCAGCGCAGCGAGGATACCGATGATCGAGATCACCACCAGCAATTCGATGAGAGTGAAGGCGACGTACGCGTCCTGCGCGGCCACCCGAGTGGAGACGGGCAAGCCAGCTTGCCATTTCGCCGGGGCCTGCAGATTATCCTTTTCGGTAGGGTTCACGTCGCAGGGAGACTCGAGGTGGTGTTTCCGCCTTCGGTAGTCGTAGGTTCCAAGCCTGGCTTGGCGGGGCGCTTCTTTCGGCCATTGAGCAGGGCTCCTACCCAGGTGTAACGCACCATGAATTCGTAACTCAGCAATAGGAGGATGGTGATGATGACCGAAAGGAGCCCCATCTTGATGTAGGCGGGGGCGTGCCACCGGCTGACGATGGCCTGGGCCGCGATAATCAGCGGCAGGTGTGCTAGATAGAGCCAGTAAGAGGAGTCCGAGAGGTAACGGATCGTTTTGTTCTCTCGCGTCAGGAGAGCGCGAAACATCCCGATGCCTCCAAAGCACATGCCCCAGGCGAAGAGGGACTGAAGCAGGACCGAGGCCGGGCGGTGGAAGCGCGCTGGCAGCAGGGCATCGCGGAAGCCAAACGTACCTGTGGCAAACTCCAGGGCGAGTGGGAAGAGGACGAGCACGCTTGCCGGCAGACTCCATCGCCATGTCTTCCCTAGCCGTCCCTCCTGGTCGTTGCATTCGTAATAGAATACGCCAAAGAAGAAGAAGATGGCGTAGTAAACCAGCACGTGAGGCATGGGGATGATGCCCATGGAAGTGTCCGGGCCGAACTCAAACTGCATCAGCCAGGTTGGGACGACCGTCAGAGGCACGAGCCAGAGCAGGCGCGCGGGCGAGAGGATCAGCCGCGGAAATCCCCCCCGCCAGCCCAGGCGGTCCCAGAGAAAAGCAAACACGGCGAAGATCGCGATCAGCCAGACGAGGAACCACAGGAACCAGACCAAAAGGAACACGGGTATGTTGACCAAACCGTCCCAGATCTTGCGAGCGGTGCTCGGCTGGCTCTGAGCCTTGGCCTCACCTCCACCCGCGATGGATTTCGCGCCCAAGCCGTGGAGCTGTTCCACCACCTTCTTACGGCCTTCCGACCACGCACCTCTCTCTACCCGGAGGCCGAGCAGCCCGGCGATGTACTGAACCGTTTCGAAGCTCTGCTCCGCGCTGTGCAACGGAGTCTCCCCCGAGTCGCTCGGCAGGTTGATGTCCGCGCCCCGCTGGATCAGCAAATCGACGATGTCGGCGTATCCCAGAAACCCTGCTCCGTGGAGGGCAGTGTGGCCATCTCGGCTGCGGCCGTTGACCGGAGCGCCCGCGTCGAGCAAGGTGGCGACGATGTCCTTCCGACCATTCAGAGCTGCCCACTCTAGTGGCATGGTGCCAAAGGCCGGATGGCGGCTGGTGAGGCTCGCACCCGATTTCAGCTGCGACTCCACCGCTCCGAGGTCGCCTTGTTTAATGGCGGCCCAGAGGTTCCCTGAGGCGGGCTCCACCACCGAAGTCGGCGGGGTGGGCGGGCCATTGGCGGTCGTGGCCTTATACGCAAAAGCGATCGCCAACCCCGTAGCCGGCACCACGGTGATCAGGCCCAGCAGGCACGGAAACAAGACACGGCGGCAACGGTGCCAGAGCATCGCATTAAGCCCCTTTTGTCGCCAGAGCATTGCGGTGAAGAAGCCACTGGCCAGCATGAACAGTTGCATCCGAAACCCATGGGTCCAGGCTTGGAAGACGAAAAGCCCCTTGGTCTGGCTGACATCCTGAACCATCCAGGGAAACCCTGGCGCAAACGAAAGGGCGGCGTGGTAGAAAATGCCCAGCAGCATGGCACTAGCGCGCAAGGCATCCAGATCATGGCGGCGGGAGGGTGGCGAACCGGCGTTGCTCATGACTTCAAGCTGGGATAGTTTCTTCCTTGGCGCCCTTCCTTAGCAACTTCGCGTTCAGGTCACTGAGCGCAGTATAGACCACCGGAACAACGAAGAGAGTCAGGAACGTGCTGGAAATCATCCCGCCCACCACGGCCACGCCCATGGGTCGACGGCTTTCGGCACCCGCCCCGAACCCGATGGCAATGGGGAGAATACCGGCGACCGTGGAAAAGGCCGTCATCAAGATCGGCCGAAGGCGCACTACTCCCGCTTCCAGCATGGCCTCGTGGGAAGCCGCCCCTTCAGCCCGGCGTTGGTTGGCAAATTCCACCAGTAGGATCGAGTTCTTGGTGACCAATCCTACCAGGAGGATGAGGCCGATCTGGCTGAACAGATTCAGGTTCATGGCCGGCAGAGGGGTGATCAAGTTGGTTTTGCCCAGCCAGTTCAGGAACCAGAGTAGCCCGAACGCCCCTACCCCCGCCAAGGGCAATGCGAGCATTACGGTGAACGGGTGGATCAAAGATTCAAACTGGGCGGCCAGAACCATGTAGACGATGATCACGGCCAACCCCAATACCCACCAGATTTCGCGGTCGGCATCCTTCAGGTCGCGTGCTTCGCCTCCCCAGGTATGCAGGAAACCCGCTGGCAATTCCGTCTTGAGCATTTCCTCCGTTCGTTCCATCGCGGTACCGATCGGGACCCCAACCGGCGTACCCGAGATGGTCGCCGTGCGTAGCCTGGCGAAATGGCTGATGGTGTTCGGCGCCGCGCCTGCGGTGTAGCTCACGATACTGCTCAGCTGGATGAGGGCCCCTTGGGCATTGCGCACGTAGAGCCGGTCAAGGTCCTGGGGCCGGAGCCGGAAGGAACGATCGAGTTGCGCGATCACCTTGTATTCTTTGCCGCTGGTCTTAATTCGGCTCAGATCCAATCCCCCAAAGAGGATTTGCATGGTGGAAGAAATATCCTCAATGGACACGCCTAGCGCCGCGGCGCGGTCGCGGTCGATATTGACCCGAAGTTCGGCCTTGTTGACCTCGAAAGACGACCGGACGTTGTCCAGATAGCCTGAGGCGCGTAATCGGTCGGCAATGGCATTGGCGGTTTGGTTGAGGACATTCAGATCCTGGTTCTGGATCAGCAGTTGAAACGGAGCGCCGGAGCCCCAACCAATCGATTTCGGAATACTGGGAAACGCCAGCGCGCCTTCCACCTCGGTGATGAATCGCGCACGCATGCCTTGGGGTCCGCCCAGGATCTCCTGCACCGTCCGCTCACGTTCATCCTTCAGGGTGATGAACAGGATGCCTTGGCTGGCCTGGCCCGGAGCGTTGCCACCGGGAGCCACGATTGCAATATAGTGCTTGGTCTCGGGCGTCTGGTCTACGATGGACTCCATCTGGCGAAGCATACGGTCAGTGTATTCGCTCGTGGATCCCTCCGGAGCCTGCATAAAGCAGAAGATGCGGCCCTTGTCCTCGTCCGGCATAAACTCCTTCTCGAGCTTCCGATACGTTAGTACCGTGAGGGCCACGATGGCGAGCGTGATGAAGGTAATGAGGATGCGATGCCGCAACGCCCAGAGCAGTGAGGATCGGTAAAGCCGGTTGAGAGCATGAAATCCGCGTTCGAAGGCCAGAAACAAGGGGCCGTGCTGGATGGCGTGGGCTGGCTTTAGGATTCTCGCCGCCATCATCGGCGACAGGGACAACGCGACAAAGGCGGAGATCGTGACCGAACCGGCGACCGCGACGGCGAATTCGGTGAAGAGTCGGCCGGTGGAGCCTTTCAGGAATGCCAAAGGCAGGAACACAGCCACCAGCGAAACCGTGATGGCAATGATGGCGAAGGAGATCTCCTCCATGGCCTTGAACGCGGCTTGCATGGGAGGAAGACCGGCCTCGATGTGGCGATAAATGTTCTCCAGAACCACGATGGCATCATCCACCACCACGCCAATCGCAAGGACCAGTGCCAGCATGGTCAGGATGTTGATGGAATAGCCCAGGAGCTGGAGGATGGCGAAGGTGGCCACAATAGACACGGGAATCGCTAGAGTCGGGATGATGGTGGAACGTACGTTTCGCAGGAAAACGAAGATGATGAGCACCACCAGCCCAAACGCGATGCCCAGGGTGACCCAAACCTCTCTGATGGCCCGTTCCACGAACGTGGATTCATCGTAGTTGACGTAGGCCTGGATGCCAGGCGGGAGGCTGGGGCGGATCTTGTCCAGTTCCACCTTTATGCCGCGCGCGACCTCCACCGTGTTCGCCTTGGCCTGCTTGACGATGCCGAGGAAAATGCAGGGCTTGCCGTTGGATCGGGCGATGGTTCGCTCGTTCTCGACCCCTTCTTTGGCGATTCCGATGTCACGCAATCGCACTACCTTCGCCCCGTCGTTACGAAGGATCAACCGGTTGAACTCCTCTGCGGTCTTGAGTTCGCCCAGCGTCTCGATGGTCATCTCGCGGTAGAGGTTCTCAACCCGGCCGCTGGGGAGTTCAACATTCTGCTGGCGCAAGGCCCGGCTGACATCGAGCACCGTGACCTGCCGGGCCGCCATCCGCTCCGAATCGAGCCACAGCCGCATGGCGAATCGTTGCTCGCCACCGATGATGATGGAGCTGACACCCGGAACCGTCTGAAGTCGATTCTTGATCTGCTGTTCCGCCAACGTGGTGAGTTGAAGGGGGGAATAGCGATCGCTCCGGAGCGAAATCCATAGGAAGGCCTGGGCATCGGACTCCGCCTTGGCCACGGTAGGTTCCAGGACCGAACGGGGAAGCCCTCCTCGAACCCGGGCGAGCCGGTCCCGGACGTCCTGGGCCGCCACCTCGATGTCGCGGCTGAGATCAAACTCGAGCACGATGCTGCTCACCTGCTCCCGACTTGAGCTTGAGAGGGTCTTCACCCCCTGGATGTTATTTACTGCTTCCTCAATCCGCTCGGTCACTTCGGACTCCACCACCGACGCGTTCGCTCCCGGATAGACGGTGGTGACGCTGACAACGGGGGGATCGATGTCGGGAAGCTCGCGCACGGGCAGTCGTGATAGCCCGATCAGTCCGAAGAGCACCAGCGACAAGCTCATCATGCTGGCCAACACCGGCCTTTGGATGCTGACTCGAGGTAAAAACATGGGTGCTAAGGGCTGAAACCTCGGGTCATTATTGGTAGAGAGCTGCCTTTTCCGGACTGCTCCGTTTCACCTTGGCGCCCGGCACCACTTTCTGATGCCCCTCCACCACGATCTCCTCCCCTTCCTTGAGACCTTCGACCACTTCTACCTTACCCGCGAGACGTTCCCCAACCTTGATCGTCCGCAGGCTCGCCGTGTCGTCCTGCCCAACCACGAACACCATGAATGCATTCGCGTTGTGGATGATCGCGACTTCGGGGATAACAATGGCGGAGTCGCGGATCAGCAGGGTTAGGGTTAGGCTGGCAAACATTCCAGGGCGCAGCAGATGGCTGGGGTTCGCGATACGCGCCTTCACGTTCACCGTGCGGAGTGTTTCAGAGACTTGTGGAGCGATAAAGTAGACTTGGCCCGGAAATTCCTGCTTCGGATAAGCCGCCACCGTGAAACTCAAGTTCTGGCCGACTTGGATCTGTGCCAAGTACCTCTCTGGAATCTCTACCTCCACCTTGACTGAATCCAGGTCAACGAGGGTTCCCAGGCTGGTCGTGCGGTTCACCACTTGGCCCGGGCTGATTTGCCGGGAACCCATGATTCCTGTAAAAGGAGCGACGATGCGGGTGTCCTGCACGAGGCGGCGTTTCAGATCCAGACTTGCTTGGTGAACCGCGAAAGTGGCTGCGATTTGGTCATACTCCTGCTTGGAAAGCAGGTTCTCCTGCAGGAGCTGCTTGGAGCGTTCGTGGGTGACTTGACTGAGGTGAAAATTAGCCTCGGCCTCCGCCAAAGCGGCTGCGAGCTTTCCATCGTTCAGAAGAACCAGCGGTTGCCCTTTCTCCACCTTCTGTCCCTCGTCGTAGCGGATTTCCTGAATGATCCCGTCCGTCTCCGCCTTGAGGTCCACCATCTCATTCGCACTGACGGTACCGATGAGCGGGAGGGTCTCGGAAACCGGCTGCCGCTTTGCCGCGACGACCACGGCCTGGACCGTCATCGCTTGGGGCTTTCCAGCATCGGGGGTTGCGGATTGCTTGTCTCTGCAACCAACCGTGGTTGCAAGGGAGAAGCATGCCCACAGGGTCAGGACATGGCGCGCTTTCATCAGGTAACTACACACCGCCCGCAACTTCGTCGGTCAGTGCTTAGTGCTTTGAACGTACCAGAGCCGCAAATCCTGACAATAAAGATCGTGTCTTTGGCATTTACCACCTGGGTGGCCTGGCTGGTCTCCGTAAGAAAAGAGACTACAGCGCACCTCCCATTTCCCGGAGATCTTGCCGGATTGTGAGCGAGGTCTCGATAGCAAGCCGGATCCCTTGCGCCATGGTTTCCAAGGGGAGCCCTGGTTGGCGGGCATCCGAAACGCCCTCGGCTGGCAAGTGGATAAAGCCACCTCGGGCTCGGAGCCGACCGCCAGCCAGATGGTGCATGAGCCCATAGAAGACGTGGTTGCACACGAAGGTACCCGCAGTCTGTGAAAGCTCGGCGGGGATTCCGTGGGATCGCAGAGCCTTTGCGATGGCCTTGATGGGGAGGGTGCTCCAATACGCGGTCGGGCCGCCACGAACGACAGGACGGTCCACAGGTTGTTGGCCTTCGTTGTCAGGAATGCGTGCGTCGGCAAGGTTGATAGCCACTCGTTCCGGAGTGATGGCCGCGCGACCGACCGCAACGCCCAGGCAAATCACCAAGGTGGGGCGATGAACCCGAATCAAGTGCTTGAGGCAAAGGGTGGCTTTCCCGAAGACGCATGGCAGAACCGCTCCGTGCACAGTGTGCCCAGCGATCACCGTACCATTCAGTTGCCGTGCGACTGCCTCAGAAGGATTGCTCGATACATCCCCAAAAGGCTCAAAGCCGGTGAGAAGCACAGTCTTCATCAGAAACGGAATACGCAGAGATTCATGAGGAGGATGTTCGCCAGCAGGATAACCGCCGCGAGTGGTGCCTGCGCCTTGATCACGGCATTCTGGTCTCGAATGTCCAGCAACATGGTTGGCACGATGTTGAAGTTGGCCGCCATCGGGGTGAGCAAGGTGCCGCAGTAACCAGACAACATTCCCAGCGCAGCCATGATCGCCGGGTTGCCGCCGTGTTTCTGCACGATCAAGGGCAGGCCAATCCCCAACGTGATCACCGGGAAAGCAGCGAAGGCGTTGCCCATGCACATGGTAAAGGCGGCCATGCCCAGGCAGTAGACCGTTACCGCTACGGACGGAATGTGGGTGGGAAAAACGCTTCCGACCAGATCCGCCACCACCACGCCGACTCCTGCCTTCGAGAATACGCCGCCGAGCGCAGCCAGAAGTTGTGGAAGGAGGAGAGCCCAGCCAATCGCGTGGAGAAGCCGCCCTCCTTCCCGCAATGGCACGGCGACGCTGCTGCGCGTGACGCGCATAGCTGCGGTCAAGGCTACCAAGCCTCCCAGCCCCAGAGCGGCCAGAGTCGGCTGTTTGTGGTCGAGCAGCCAGGTCCCGCCCCAGTGAATCCGGTCGAGAGCCAGTGTGCCCAGAATAGCGGTAGCGGGGATCAGCAGGGCTGGCAGGAAGAGCTTGTTCTCCAGCCGTTGTGCTGACGACTCCCTCTCGATTTCGGAGACCTCAGGCTCCACGGCTGTTCCCACCTGCTTTGCCGCTGCGAGTCCTACCATGACCAGCATCATCCAACCCACAAGGACCGGGGGGAGGTACTTTCCAAAGAGGAAAATGACCGCCAACAGCCCCCAGAACCCAGCGGTGCCCCAGCGCCGAGGGTGGTTTTGGTTCGCCAGGGAACGGGCGGCGACAGAGGCCAGCACCAGGCCTGCCAATATGTAGAACGCCTGAATGGACAGCACACTCATCGGCTTTGCTCCTCCTTGGCATTCAGGGTAGAACGCCGGGCCAGCCGCCTATCCAGTGCTCGGCTCCGCCATCCCATGGCCGCGAACGCGACCACCGCCGTCGGACAGCTCCAGAGCGCCATCGCCCAAATCCCCACTTCCATCCCTTGCGCATCGAAGAAGCCCTTCATCAGCAGAATAGCCCCGACGGCGATGAAAATGTCTTCCCCAAAGAAGTTTCCGATATTCTCCGCCGCAGCTGCATGCGCTCGAATGGCCTCTTTGTTGGCTTCCGGCAACGAACCGTGCCGGGCTTGCGCCGCCGCCTCCGCCATGGGGGCCACCAGAGGGCGCACCGCTCCGGCGTGTCCACCAATGTTGATCCCCAGCGCGATGGAAATCTGCCTCACTGCCGTGTAGAAGAGCAGTACCCGGCCCGCGCTCGCACCTTGAAAACGACCGATGAGCGTTCGAGCCCGCTCACGCAGGCCATAACGCTCCAGTAGGCCAATCACCGGCACCATCAGCAGGACCGGCAGCGTCATGTAACGGTTCTCGACGAAAAGCCGTCCAAACTCCTCCAACAGCTCGTGGAGTGACATGCCCGAGACCAGGCCGGTTGCCAATCCCGCGGCCATCACAACCACCAGGAGGTTGGCCCGCAGAGCAAAGCCTACCGCCACGATGATAATGCCGATCAACTTGATCATGATGGCAGTCCTCTCAAGGTCACTCCGGTTAGGGTGAACTCCTGACGTATAGCCCGCACCAGGGCGATCGCGTGATCGCCGTCACCGTGCACACAGATCGTATCAGCTTGCACAGTAACATCGGTTCCATCGGTCGAACGGACCTTTCCTTCCCGCACCATGCGCAGCACCTGAGCCACTGCCACCTGCTCGTCGGTGATGAGCGCATCAGGCCGGGACCGGCTGGTCAAGGAACCATCCGCCTGATACGTGCGGTCGGCAAACACCTCACTCGCAGTCCGCAAGCCCCGTTCACGCGCAGTCGACAGGAGAATGCTGCCTGCGGGAGCAAAGAGAGCGAGACCGCCGCCCAGCTCCATCATTGCGTCCACTACCGCAGCTGCCAAGACGGGATCCCGTGCCGCCTGATTGTAGAGCGCCCCATGTGGCTTCATGTGCTGCAGGGACGCTCCCTGCTCGCGGGCCATCTCCTCCAGAGCTCGGGTCTGTGTCAGAATGAGCCTGCGAACCTCCTCAGCGGTGACCGAGTATTCGCACCGGCCAAAGTTCAGGCGGTCGGCGAAACCCGGGTGCGCGCCAAGGGCAACTCCGTGTCGGAGCGCGAGCCTGACCGAGGCGCGCATGGAAGACTCATCGCCAGCATGGCCGCCACAGGCAATATTCGCCGAGGTCACCAGCGGCATCAGTTGCGCCTCGCCAGGAGAGCCTTCGCCCAGGTCACAGTTCAAATCCACGCTTTGCATACTCGATCATCCGGTTCGATGCGACAAATCCATGCGGACTCGCCGGAAGTCCTGTTCGCGTGCCAACAGGAGTTGATGGGCCTGGTGCAGGCTGATTTCCTCGAAATGGACGCGATCACCCTGACGCAACTGTGCCAACCGCCCCTCGTCCGCGGCGGAGACCACCGCCAGGCGCGGATATCCCCCCACGGTCTGGCAATCGCACAGGAGAATGATTGGCTGAGCATTGGGCGGCACCTGCACCACCCCTCGGCCTACCCCACTGGAGATCATTTCGCGGGGGACCTCGAGCTCGAGGGCGGGACCGCTGAGCCGCACTCCCATCCGGTCGGCTTCCTTGGTAACGGTATAGGTTTCTGCAAAGAACCGATGTTGGGCTTCCGCGCTGAACCAATCCCACTCCGGACCACGCAGGACGCGGATCTGGCCGTTCTTGGCTGCTTGGCCAAACGTCTCTGGCCGCACACTCCAGGCACAGGAACGAGAACGACTCAGCCGCAGCGCCTTGGCCATTTGAGTCGCCCACGAGGATGGCGGCCCCCACTCCAGTCGGTCGCCTGCCGTCAGCGGACGCCCCTGCAGGCCACCCATTCCGGATCGCACACAGGTGCTGCGGCTGCCCAAAACCACGGGCACCTCGATCCCACCCGCGACCGCGAGCCATGCGCGTGTCCCAGACCGTGCCGCACCGAAGGAAATAGCTTCGCCTTCTCGTACCAGGACGGGTCGGTTCGCAGGAAGGGACGTCCCAGCTCGATGAGGTTCAAACCCTGCTCCACACCACGCCATCATGGTTTCCGATTCAAAACAGAGGTTAGGACCTACCAAAGCCATTTCCAATAACGCTGCGTTCTCCGGGTTTCCCACCAGCACATTCGCCAATCGCGCGGAAAGGGCATCGACCGCGCCTCCCACCACCACGCCCTGACGTTGGAAACCGGGGCGGCCGAGGTCCTGAATGGTGGTCATTAGACCACCCTTGAGCACCGTCAGGCTCATTCTGCCTCCTTCCAGTTGCGCAGTTCTCCGGGCGAGATCGCGTAGAACCGCACCCGATCACCCGCCTGCAAGAGACTCGGCTGGGGGGCCTCGGGCCGAAAGAGCCTCAACGGCGTTCGCCCCAGGAGATGCCACCCGCCCGGCGTAGCGCTTGGATAAATGCAGGAGTTCCGGTTCGAAATGCCCACGGAGCCTGGGAAAACCGCCGTGCGCGGCGATGTCCTTCGCGGTAACGCCAGGCATTCTGGCAAACCGCCCAGGTAAGGGAAGCCCGGGGCGAAGCCAATCATGTGCACCAGGTAAATGACACTGGAATGGGCCTCGATCACTTGGGCAGGTGTAAGCCCCTTTTCCCGAGCCACACTTTCCAGGTCGGGCCCAAATTCGCCGCCATAGCACACCGGGATCTCGCGAATCGCTCCAGGGATCGGCTCCACTCGCGAAGGAAGTGTCTGCAGGCGTTCGAGAATCTGACGGATCAGGGATTCAGTAGGATCCCGACTCTCCTGAGAACGCTCGGCCTTGGCCAATACGACTGGATCGTAGTACAGAGTCAAGGTGGTGTAGGCCGGAACCACCTCAGTCACGGCAGGAAGGGGTGGGGACTCCAGGAGACGAAAGGCTGCCTGGACGTGATAATGCGTTGGTTCGTCCGCCTGGCTTCCCAGCTCGACCACCAGTGCCCGGTCTCCCAACGTCGTAATGCGCATCACGTTTTGTCCGTTCTTGGCGCCGCCTTCACGATCTCACTTGTTGCCAGGCCGGTCCGAGGCTGCGGAGAGAGGGAAACGCCCTTTTCGATACCGATCTTTCACCAGTCCGATGCTATCAAACGGGATCGTCGGAAAGCCTTCCACCTTCACCGAGTACTTTTTGCGGTCGAGGGAAACTTCGCTGGGCTCTTTGACAGACCGGTTGCCGGAGGTCTCGACCGTCTTCTCGCTTAAGCCATCCAACCAGTCGATGCTTTTGCCTTTGCCTATAATCACGTTGTTGACGATCTGGTTGTACTTGGCCTTGGCCGGTTCGTCCTCCAAGACGTTGGCCAAGTGCGGGTACCGGGTGGAGTAAGGAGCTTGTTGATAGGGCACCTCCTTCAAACCGTCCATCAGGAACGCATCGCGCCCATCAAACCAGAAGCTGGCCCAGCCCATGCCACGGGCGTCGACGTGAATGGCCGGATTGCAGTCGAGGAAGAGGTTGTTAGCGATTTTGTTGTCGCGTCCGCCTCCGATCATGGCTGCGCGGCCCGCCCGCTCGAAGATGTTGCCGAGAATCGAGGTGCCGCAGAAACAGTCGTCGAGGTAAACCGCCATCACATCCACAAACCCGTCCTTGGTGGTCAGCGTGGGCCCGATGTCGTGGAAGTAATTGTGCTTAATCACCGTGCCGCGCATGGTCAAGTTGCGCCCCATGTAGACCGCGCCCGCGTCTCCGGTTTGGGTGCAGACCCGATAGATCTCATTGAAAGCCACTTCGTGGTCGTTTCCGCCCATGAGGATGGCGTTATGTGGCGCGTCGTGGAGACGGTTGTGGAGTGCCTTGTTGCCAACACCCTGGATTCCAACGGCCGGGCGGTAGGTGCGGCAAAGGCGGCTGTAATGGTGGATATCACAGTTCTCCACGATATGACCACCGGGCGTCAGGGTTTTGCGGTCGCCGCCCGCGACGGTTACGCCGCTTTCGCCCAAATCAAAGAGGTCGCAGCTCATAATCCGGTGGTTCTGCCCGCCTTGAACATCAATGCCGGTCGTGCCCAAGCCGCGCAACGTGCATCCGGCAACCGTCACATGGCTGCCTCCCCGGATGACGATGCCTTCTCCGCGCGAACAGGCCAAGGTCAGCCGTTCGAGTTGGATGCTCTGCGCTCCCTCGAGCTGGATCAAAGGAGTCTGGAGCATCGAGAGAATCGTCTCGCTCCGGGCCGGAAGCCACGCATAGAGGATACCGCCCTTCCGGTCGATCCAGTATTCACCCGGAGTATCCAGTTCCTCGAGCAGGTTGAGCGCATAGAAGCGCTTGCCCGGCTTGTAGCCATAGACCCCATGAGGCGGGGCCGTGGACAGGGTCTGCGCGGCGAGGTTGATCGAAGTCACTTCCTCGTAGGTGTCAGCCCAATCGTAGGTCCAATAACCGTGCACCCAAAGATCAGCCGCCTTCGACCACCGCGCCAGTCGCTCGGGTTCGATCTTCACGCCGAATCTGCCTTCGGCCCCCGAAACCATCGTGCTCCATTGCTCGTTGTTGGGCCAGCGAGCGAGGGTTTGCGGAGTCAAGCGCACAAACAGTTCCGGCGGAGCAGGGGATGGATGGATGCCAAACCCGCGGCGTACCAGGTTGCCAAGGTCTCCATTCAACCTCGCTTCGACGACCGTTCCCCGAGATGTCTCCGGGACGCGCGAATCCTTGGAGAGCGTCCACCCGGACACAACCTGCCCACCGAGGAGCACAGCCCCAGGCTCCCCTCGGACCGTCAGACCGGAGTCCTCGCGCCCCAGAACGAAGGAAGCCGACCGATAGTGGTCTCCCGAAAGCAGGGTAATGGTGTGTTTGCCCATTCCGAACGCGCGCAAACGGTTGCGTGCGGCCTCCAGCGAGGCCAGTGGTTTGGATTTCGTCCCAGGGTTGGTATCTTTTCCTTTGGGGCCAACGAAGAGTTCGGCCGTTTTCCCCGGCAAAGCCATTGCCAAGAGCAGGACGAGCAAGTGAGCGTGTCTCATAATGTAGCGCGTTCGCTCGATTATGCGGGTTTCACCCATGTCGTGCAACCAGGGTTTGTCGGCTCGAGGGTTGTTCCCAAGGAGGCGCTGTCGCCAAGAAGCGGCGAGCTCCAAAGCCCGGACTCCTCCAGCGGAGATGGGCAAGTCCCGTTCTGGTTCATTACACACATGTAATGTTCCAGCAAGGATCTGTTCAGATCGGGGTGCTAGGTTGTCCCCGTGAACGAGAACATGAATTTGGACAACAAGAGTCAAAGAAAGGAAAAAGGAGATATGAATCCTATCATTCGATTTGTTGCGAAACGCCTGTCGGCCATCACGTGGACGGTCGCCGTTCTAGTCGCGGTAACCACCATGGCGGTGGGTAAGAAGACCGAAACTGCAGAGTCTGAACCCGAGAAAGCTCCTAAGGTTCAGTTGACGGTTGACCAGAAGCCGGTGGATCGCACCACCAGGTATGCCAACAGCTATGCTCCCATCGTAAAGAAAGTCGCTCCCAGCGTGGTGCGCATTGACACCACCGCGCGGGTCAAGCAAACCGGGTTTGAGGGCGCCCCGGGGATGAGCGATCCCTTCTTCCGACGCTTCTTCGGCGAAGGTTTCGGTGGCGGCCAGATGGAACGAGCCCCCAAGATGCGCGGCGCTGGATCCGGGGTGATCGTCACGGAAGACGGGTACATTCTCACCAACAACCACGTGGTGGAAAACGCCGATGAAGTCAAAGTCAGCCTGCAGGATGGACGGGAGTTCAATGCCAAAGTCATTGGTACCGACCCCAAGACCGATGTGGCGGTGGTGAAGGTTAATGCCAAAGACCTTCCTTGCATGGAATTGGCGGACAGCGAGAAGATCGAGGTTGGCGATATCGTTCTGGCGATCGGCAACCCGTTTGGGATTGGCCAGACCGTAACCATGGGCATGATCAGTGCCATGGGCCGTGGCAATATCGGTTTGGACTACGAGGACTTCATTCAGACCGACGCGGCCATTAACCCGGGAAACTCTGGCGGCGCGCTCGTGGATACCGAGGGGCGTCTGATCGGGATCAATACCGCGATACTCAGCCGCAATGGAGGATTCCAGGGTATCGGCTTCGCGATTCCCACGAATCTGGCCAAGAACGTGATGGTATCGCTAGTCAAAGATGGCAGAGTGACCCGTGGCTATCTGGGAGTCCTGATCCAGGACCTCACCCCGGGCTTGGCGAAACAGTTCGATCTCAAGGATCGTAATGGTGCGCTGGTGGGGGATGTCACTCCCAACAGCCCTGCCTCCAAGGCCGGACTGAAGAATGGCGACGTGGTGGTGGAATATGACGGTAAAGCCGTGAAGGACAGCCGCCACCTGAAACTGCAGGTTGCGCAGAGCAAGCCTGGACAGACGGTTCCCGTCAAGGTCCTGCGCGATGGCTCCACCAAGACTCTGGAAGTCTCGGTCAAAGAACTTCCTGGTTCCGACAAACTCGCCAAGAACAACGGCAAGGCGGAGAACGACGAAGGTACCTTGAACGGGGTCACTGTGGGCGATCTCGAACCTGCAGTCCGCCGTCAGATGGGAGTGCCCGCGAATCTGCACGGCGCCCTGGTCACCGATGTCGAACCTGACTCCGCAGCCGGTGAAGCGGGCCTGCGACCCGGCGATGTGATCCTTGAGATCAACAAGAAGCCGGTGCGCGACGCTGAAGAAGCGGTCAAACTCACCGAAAAGACCGAAGATAAGACCACCCTCCTGCGAGTTTGGAGCAATGGTAACAGCCGGTTCCTGGTCGTAGACGAAAGCAAAGCCGGTTAACGAATCTCACCACAGCGAGGTGCTGTTCACTCACGCCACCCCCGGGTGCCTAAGGATCTTACAGACAAGCAACACGCGGCGGGTACAAAGTGAAAGCGCGCTTAGGCTCGCTGTCTCCCCCCAAGAAAAACGGCGGCTGTCCTACAACAGCCGCCCTTCTCTTTTTCAGGAGGGCCGCGCAGGCACCGACAGAATCTGCGCCGGGTTCTCGACGAGTAATTGCTTCAGCTGTCGGGAAGTGACCCCCGCTTGCCGCAAGAGGGGAAGAAAGCCGTCGTGGAGGTAGTTATAATCCCGCACTTTGCCGCCCCCTTTCTCCCCGGCCCAGTACCAGCCTGCGTCCATAGAAAGTAGCAGCCGATTGGAATGATCCTTCAACAGAGCCTTGACCAGAGAAACCCGCTGTGGGGCGGAATCCGGCCCTATACCGTCCAGCGAAACCCAAGCCCCACTGCTCGCCACTTTCAGGTTCGTCTCCAGACCGTGGCCATCCGAGTGCGCGATCACCAGGCGCGAGGGAGTTCCCCCAGCGCTGCGGAACACCTCCAGCACCTGCAGGCCTGCGTGACCGCCCCCGGTGTGACAGGTGACTGACAAGCCGGTGCGTTGGCTAGCCACGGCAGCAGCTTGGACAAGCTTGGCGTCGATGTCTGATAGTCGGGGAGGGCTTCCGGAGACCTCATCGACGCCGATCTTGATGAAGCCCGGTTTCACTCCCGTATCTTCAATCCCTTCCTGCCATTCGCGACACCAACGATCCGCCAATTGGGTTGGGGTCTCTTGGTAGGCATGCGCTGGAACATATTTGTCCCCCGCGCCACCGTAGTAACCGGTGTTCGTCACAATCTGGACCCCCGTTTGTCGTGACAGCTTCACTAGAAACCTCGGGTCGCGCCCGATGTAGGCGGGAGTGCAGTCGACAAAACCAGTAAACTTTCGCCTGCGGAGACTTTCCAGGTACGGGCGCATCGTCGCCACGACTTCCTCCACGGACCAACGGTGTCGACCCGTTTGGGCGGCGCCGATGAAGTCGCAGAGGACGTGCTCGTGCACGAGGGTCTGCCCCAGCTTGCCCAGGGCGATGGGTCCCAGGACCGTGTGGATCTTGGGTTTGGCGGGGGTGGCGGCGTGGGCCGTGAATCCCGCCCCGGCCAAGAGCAGGGCCAATTGACGAACGAACCGGCGTCGATCCTGCCTGAAGTGAGCAGAGGTATGCATGGGGTCGCAGGGATGTTGCGTGGTGAATCCAGACCAAAGGGTTACGGCAGGGGAGTGAACCTGATGCACACGGGCGCGCCAACCTGAATGGTCTTTCTGGTTGCCTCCAATTTGCCTGTGCTGGGGTCAACAGCGAACAGAACCAGGTTGTTGGAATCCTGGTTGGCTGCCCAGAGCCATCGGCCAGACGGATCCAGGTTAAAGTTGCGCGGAGTCTTTCCTCCCGTGGCCATCCGCATGATCGAAGTGAGGCGGCCGGTCGCATCGTCGATGGCGAACACCGCGATGCTGTCATGGCCCCGATTGGACCCGTACAGAAACTTGCCCGAGGGATGCACCACGACCTCGGCGGTGGTACTCTGGCCGGCAAAATCAGCTGGCAGGGTGGGGACCGTCTGGATTTCAGCGAAACTACCCTCGGCGGCATCCCAGCGAAGAGCCGTTACGGTGGACTGCAGCTCATTGATCACGTAGGCGAACTTCATGTTCGGATGAAAAGCCAAATGCCTCGGGCCTGCTCCGGGCTTCAGAGCGAAGGCGGCCGGTTCGTTTGGAGTGAGGAGGCCTTTGACTGGGTCGAGCTTGTAAACCAACAGCTTATCGATTCCCAGGTCGGCCGCGATGGCAAAACGGTTGGCGGGATCCACGTGGATGGAGTGAGCGTGTGGTTGCTTCTGCCGAGACGGATTCACGCTGGACCCAGTGTGTTGGACAAAAGAGGACACTTCCTCCAGCCCGCCGTCCTTGCGAATCGGGATGACCGCCACGCTACCTCCGCCGTAATTCGCTGCCAGGACGAACTTACCTGTGCGATCCACGACCACATGACAGGGTCCATCGCCTCGGGTGGAACCTTGGTTCAGCAGGGACAGTTTTCCCGAGGGCTTTTCGATGGCATAGGCGCTGATGGAGCCTCCGGGTTTCCCTTGGAACTTCCCGACCTCATTTGCCGCATACAGAAACCGTTGGTCAGGCGAAAGCGCCAGGAAAGTTGGGTTGGGCGTCTCCGCCACCAGCGCGGGTTCGGTAAACTCTCCCGTGCGCGAGTCGAACTGGAACGCGTAAATGCCCTTGCTCGCCCCGCCGGTGTAGGTCCCGACGTAAACCAGTGACCGGGATGGATCTTTGGTGGAGGAAGCTGAGAAGATGTCTTGCATAGTTATGAACAAGCCCAGGAGAAGAGCCAGTCGACGGCATGTGGACCAGAAACGGATCATGGCCACCATGGAACTACAGAGAGGGTCTCCGATTCAACAAAGAATGAATTAAGGATTGGAAGGGAGACGGATGCGGAAGAAGGAGTTGGAAGCGGCAGGCAAATCGACCTCCAAACCGTAGGCGCTGAGACCATGCGTCACAGGTTCCCAAGCCGGTTCGGAGAGGCTGGGGGTGTTTTCCAGGGTCCAGGGTTGGCTGAGATCAGGTGGAAGGACGAAAAGACGTTGATCTTCACGGATGAACTGGAGGTGCGGACCTGTTTGAGGGTTCAATCTTGCCACCGCCTGGGGGAGGCGGCTTAGGTAAAGGCCTTGTTCCTTACCCAGAGGACTGGGCGTGCCTTGATTCCAGGAAACTCGGATCGTCCGGCGCGCCAAATCCGAGGCCAGTTGGCGCATGGCTGGATCCCCGCAGAAACCAGCAGCACGGCTTACAGTTGCGGACAGGACTGCTTTTCCGGTGTCCCAGAGGAATGGGTCAGCAGCAGGCATGACGTGGTTGGTGACACCGAGGAGTTGGCCGCCAATGCGCGTGCCGCCCCATTTGAAACAGATGGCGTTGGGCCATTGCCCTTCCACGCTGCCGTCCGCCAGTGGGGAGATGTTCGGAGCGAGGTAGGTCAAGGTGCGGGCGCAAGCGGTGAGCACGTCGCTTGGCCGAAGCGGAGGGCTGCCGATGGGGGTGTCTTGGGAATCCACCAGCCAGCGATACAGGTTGTTGAGGTCATACAGGGCCGCCATCCAGATCTGATCGGTCGTGTGAAAGCCGGGGGTCGAAAGCGGTCGGTCACACCAGAATCCGTATCGCCGTCCATCCCGGTTCAGCTCAGCGTAATACTGGGAGACAGCCCGGGACAACTGTCCGCGAAAATCGTCGAGGTAAGTGGGATCGTCGCTGGCCAATCCTACGAATCGGAAGACTTCCATCCATTGGGCCGCCACACGGCTTACCGGGTGGGAGTAGTCATCCGGGGCAGGTTGGAGAGGGTCGATGGGGGCCGAAGGGCGTCCTGGAGTGTAGTAAGACCTCATGCTGCTGGCGCCGCGCTGGAGAGTTTCTACGACGGTGTAATCACCGGTGAGCCAGTAGTACAGCAGCAGGTTGTCAAAGTAGGCATGCGAACTATTAAAATCGGCCCGATAGCCGCCGTAACCGCAAGGGGACTGGCCGATGTAGAAATAAGAGTCCTCGGGCGCGCCGTGGATGATCTGTGTATGGAGCATCCGGCGTGCAGCCGGAGCGGCAACTTCGTCCAGCCATTTGCAGTTCCCCGAACGCATCGCCCAGAAGTCGGCGATGGCGGACGTGTTGTGGTAATCGGTCCAAGTGGCACCCCAGTACAGGTCATCCCAGGATTCGTTTGGGGTGGGGTCGGCGGCGTTGTTGGTCAACTCGTCGTAAGCCTCGGCGGGATTCCCCCAGTAGCGGGGGAACAGCCCGTAGGTTTGGAGGCCGGGAAGCCCTAATTGCTGGACCAGATTCGTCGTGCGGTCCAGGAGGGTCGGAAGGAGTAGATCATAGCCTTGCCATTCTGGGGCAAGATCGCCAATGGGGAATT
Organism: uncultured Verrucomicrobiota bacterium; assembly: GCA_964411985.1. Taxonomy (GTDB): domain Bacteria; phylum Verrucomicrobiota; class Verrucomicrobiia; order Limisphaerales; family J093; genus CAYPNF01. The sequence continues at coordinate 57,368 of CAYPNF010000031.1, read as the reverse complement.
CCTCGACAGCTTGCGAAGCGGCAAACCAAGCCGCAGAGGGCCAGGCGCGCAAGGGGTGGTTGAGTTTAGCCCAGAGGCTCGAGCGAAGAGTGGAGGCATCGGGCTCTCCTGGGCTCACGCTGACCCCGAAGCGGCCGAACAGACCTTGCCGTGCTCCCAGCCAGGTTTGATCCGCCGCAATGTCAATCGCCAGGAGGTTGTCCGACAGCCCGACCAAAGCCTGTGGTTCATAGTAGTGCATATGATCCAGCGCGGCAGCGACGGTCTTGGTGCCGTCGCTCAGGGCCAGCACTCCCGCTGTGGCAAATGGGCCGGTCTGGTGAACCTCTCCAAGTTGGAGGTGAAAGCGCTGGGGATCCGTGTGGCGGTCGCGAAGTGTTTGATGGAGTTTTACTTCAGCATCAGCCGCAACCGAAGCTGCGAAAGGAGTTTTCTCGATGGCTCCCCAAACCAGGGCTTGGCGTGGACCGTTCCTATGCAGTTTCAACGTGTCCCGCACCTGGGTCATACGAATGCCATTGGGAACCCCTTCCTCTCCAAGCACCCCCATTGGAGCCAGATTGCCTTCCCAGGCCACTTCGTGGCGTATTAGCACGGTGGCCGACCCAGCGAAGAACTCATAACGTCGATTCGAGGCCAGTCCGCCAGTGCCCACCGGAGGCAGGTCATAAAGGCCGTCCACAACAACCACAGCCGCCAGATCGCTGACTCGTTCGACCTTCACCTGGCGGGCGCGGTTGTGGAGGGTCGATTGGCCATTCGCGACGGCCGAAACAGCGGTGCCCGTGGCAACCAACGTACCGTCGCGTAAACGGACTTCGTCAAACAGCGCGTTCGGGTTATCACCCAGCTGGAAACGTGCAACTCCTGTGTCGATGGTGAGCTGCCCTTGATCCTCAGTGAGCCTCAGGGGGGTAGGTATTGGTGCTACAGCAGCCTCGGAAGAGGAAACCACCAGCCGGAAATGGCGGGTTTCGTTGGCTGGAACACTAACAGGCATTTCCAATAATACCCACTGTAAGGCCGCGTTGGTATTGGCTCGGCCAGCATTCCACCGGGCTAGAACGTGAAACCGTGCAGGCATCGGTTGACCGTTCAGCGTGGTGACTTGGAGTTGGCTCGTCGAGTGCGCCGCCAAATCCCGCGCCAAGGGCAGGCCGGAGGCAAGAACCTCGTTTGTGCGGCCGACACCGGCAAATTCGGATACCTGGAAGATCAGGTCAGGCCCTGCTGCATGGCTGGTTTCCAGGCATAGGCCCAGCAGAATGCCCAGAAGGATGGCTGGCCGAGTTCCGTTGGACACGTTCATTGTACGCAGGACTTCGCGGGGCCGACCGTCTCCGACCTGCTTCTCATCGCTCTATCGGGACACACCGGCACAAATAGGAGATCGGCGGTTCTTGGCCGGGGCTTTAGGGGAGAATCGAGCCTCCCCTTGGCTAACAAGCGTCGGCAACGCTTCGGGCTCTGTTAGGCTTGGCTGGACTGCTTCGGGCAGGGTTATGGCTGGGGTGTGATTACACGTCCGTTCGCTTGCATTCCCTTACCTCTGTTGCTTTCGCCAAGTATCGTAATAAAGTCGATAGGCCGCGACGGCGAAGCTGCCATGAGAGTCAGGCTGGCTCCCATGGCGAGTAGAAAACTCGGTTCCCGATGGAGTGAGAAAGGAGCAAGGGCTTCGATCATGAGCTGATGGAAGCAAGCGCCTCGGGTGTCGCTACTTCTGTCCCTAGGCTGGAGGGGGTGCTCAGATTCAGGAGAATCGCCTCCACTGCTTCCATAAGTTCGCCGGGCGTAAAGGGTTTAGGCAGAAACCCGTCCAGGGCTGAACACCTAAGTTCGCTTGCCTCAACACCATTCCCTGAGATGAGCAGAATCCGGATCTCCGACGACTGTGCGCGCACCTTTCGAGCTAGTTCCAGCCCATTGAAGATCGGCATCTCGAAGTCGGTGATGAGCACCTCGAAAGACTTCGGGGCACTTATGAATGTTGTCATTGCGTCCTGGGGATTGTCGCACACCACCACTTCGATGCCGGGGCGGGTTTGCAGAACCATGGCAGCCAACTTCCGGATGGTGAGATCATCGTCCACGACGAGCCAGCGTTTGCAGGGGTAGATGGTTTTCATAACCCTTTGTATTGATGGTTGCCGATGGGGCTATTTTTGGCTGGATACCTGGCCGACCTCCCCGCGTGTGTAGACCACCTGCAGCTCTGAATTGCCGAGTACCTTTCCTTTCATCGCCGCGAGCAGCACCTCCCGTGTTACCTCTCCGGGCGCGACCTTCAATTCGAGCGGAGAAGAAAGGGCGTAGAGAGTGAGGATGTAGGTCTTCTCACCAGGACCCTTCGAATGAGGCGGCGCGTAGCCGATCTTCCCGTTGACACTGTTGTTTCCTTGAGCTCCGATACCTCGAACATTCTTGGGAAGCCTTTGTACGTCGGCCGGGATGTTGTAGAGGGTCCAGTACCACTTGGCTTTTCCCTCGGGATCGATGTGGTGCATGATCACAGCGTAGCTTTTGGTCCCGGCTGGCGCAGCGCCCCATTCTAGCGGCGGAGTCACTCCATCTCCATCCCCCGTGAATTCCTGGGGAAGCCGTCCTCCGTTGGCAACGGCAGAGCTCTGCAGCTTGAAGCTACCACTGCTTACCACTGGGGCAGCGGAGGAAGAAGCCGAAGAGGGGCTGGAAACCGTCTTGCCTGAGGCGCTGAAGAGGAAGTCGGTGTTCTCGATCTCCGGCATGTCGATCGCCTGAGAGTAGAGGTAGGCACCCTTGCAGACGTACTTGCTGTCGAGGTTGCGCAGTTTGAGGAGGGTCTTCTTCTGGTCGGCGGTGAGCGTCTTCCCGACTTCGGAAAATCGCATTGCATACCAGTAAGAGATTTTACCATCCAACTCACCGTACCTTTTTGCCAAGGCCATGACTTTAGCCTCGTCCACGGACGCGTCTTTCATGAACCGGCGGAGTTCGATCGAGATGGCCTGGCGCACGGCAACCACTTCCTGCAGGTCTTTACGTTGGAGATCAACGAGTTCCGTGATCTTCTGGCGTTGCGAGGTGGACAGCGCTTTCAGGAACGCTTCTCCACTATCCCCGGTGAGGGAGGTGCTGATGGAAAAGTTGGCATTCCCCATGGCGGGAATGTCCTTCATGTAGAACGATCCAAAGTAGGTCGCATGGCGTTCGGGACAGAAGTAGACATCGGCTTCCACCGAGCCCGCATACCAACTGAACATCTCGCTGGCATAGGTCATGACTGCCACATGGACGGCACGGGGCAGACTGCGTTTGTCCACCTGATCCTCCAGCTCCGGCCAGGTGGCGGAGTTGTTGAAAGTCATCTTGGAAAGATAGGCTTTCTGCTGGTCAGTGAGGGAGCGGACGATGTTTCCTAGGACGCGGGCTCTTTGGTAACTGAGTAAACCATCGATTTCAAAGATACGGGCCGTATACTTCATTACCGCTTCCCGATCCAAGGCAGTCGTTCCTGCCGGAAGGTCTCCCGTAAGTTGCCGACAAAATGCCTTGATCAACGGAAAACGTTTGTAAGCAAGTTCTGCCAGCATCTTCTCCTGTTCCTTCGCCAACGCGATCAGCTGCGCCTTCTGTTCTGACGTAAGGATATAGAGAACATTGTTCGCCGCCCGGGGGACGAAGGAAGTGTTGTGACCGAGCTGGTTGGAGTCCACATCGCGCATGTACTGAAAACCAAAAAAATCGGCCGCTTTGCCGGGGGGCAGGAAGGTGCAACTCCCCAGGTCGCCGGTGAGAAAGGCCAAGCCGTCAAACGCGATCGTGTTCAGCTGCGCCCGATCCGAGATGGCCTGGTCGATCGAGTAATTGCCCTGACCGCCCCGCTCCTGTCCTTTGGGTTCTGGACGGTTCTTCCCGCCTCCGACCTTGTCGTCGGCGCCTTGAGGTTGTCGCTGGTCTTGCCCATTGGTTTCTCCGGGGGGAGGAGCGAGATCGCGCAGTTTGTCCGGGTCGAATCCCGCCGCCTTGATGGTGTCGGCCATGGCGGGCCCGCCTCGGAGACCAGCTTGGCGGAATGCATCATGGATGGCCTTGGCCTGCTCGGCATTCAGAGCGTTTGCCTGGAACTTAGAAAGAATGGCTTTCACTTGGGCTTTCTGTGCGTCGGTGAGAGCCTCCGTCTCGGGTGGTCGGTTCGCATTCCCCTTGTTTCCAACACTTTCGCCACGCGGAGGTGGGTCTTGGTTTTCTCGTTGGGAGGCCGGCTCCTGAGCCCCCAGGAGAACGGTGGAGGTGCTGAGGGTCAGGGCGAGGAGGAGAGCTTGTTTCTTCATATGGGCCTTAAATTGATGCTTCTTGTCGTGGTTTCAGGTTTTTGTCGGCCGTGCGGCACTACCTGTCCAAGGGGCTGAACGCAGAATGAGGACTGTTTTCTACACGAGGAGTCGAAAAGTTTGATATTCCCTCCCGGTCCAGTAGAAAGAGGCGAGCCCTTTGCGTTTCAACCTCTATGGTAGACCGGCATGAGCACCGAACCCAGCGCCGACACTGATGAACTGGAGCGGCGCCTTCGGAGCGGAGACACCGAAGCCCTGGCTGAACTGTTCTCTCGCGAACGAGAGCGGCTATGGCGGGTTATTCATTTTCGTCTGGCCGAGCCTCTGCGCAGGCGGGTGGAGCCTGACGACGTGTTGCAGGAGGCTTTTCTGGCTGCCCACCAACGCCTGGAACATTATGCTGCGAGTGACATCACCTCGCCTTTCCTCTGGCTTCGTATGATCGTGAACCAGACTCTGGTCGACTTGCAACGTCGGCATCTCGCGGCTCAAAAGCGGGATGCCGGACGCGAGGTGAGCGTAAATGACTCTCCCTACACCCAGGCCACGTCGGTCTCGGTGGCGATCCAGTTGGTGGGGGCTTTCACCTCCCCCAGTGGGGCGGCAGTGCGCGCTGACCTTTTGACCTTGGTGCATACCGCCATGGAACAGATGGATCCCATCGATCGCGAAGTCCTCGCCCTGCGCCATTTTGAAGAATTGACGAATAGCGAAGTGGCCCAGGCGCTGGGCATAGAACAGAAGGCCGCCAGCATCCGCTACATCCGGGCATTGCGCCGCCTAAAGGAAATCATGGCCCAGGTGCCCGGACTTTCTGAAGGAGACGGGCATGACTGATCCAAACCCCGATCGTGATCCCTTGGAACTCCTGGCTGCCGAGTACATGGACCGGCTGCGGCAAGGCCAGAGTCCCTCTACCGAGGAGTACGCCGCCCGACACCCGGAATTGGCATCAGAGATTCGTGATCTCTTTCCCACCATCGCCGCAACGGAACAGTTGAAGGCGCGCCAGGCCCGATCCAGCGGCGGGCGCGCCACCCTCGGTCCAACGCGATTGGAACGACTGGGGGACTTCCGGATCATCCGCGAGATCGGGCGAGGCGGCATGGGAGTGGTCTTCGAAGCCGAGCATGTCTCGCTGGGACGCCGGGTGGCCGTAAAGGTCCTGCCCAGGCAGCTGCTGCTGGACGAAAAGCACCTGAGACGATTTGAGCGCGAAGCCCGCATTGCGGCCAACCTCCACCACACGAACATCGTCGAGGTCTTTGGCGTTGGCGAGCAGGACGGTTTCCACTACTTCGTGATGCAGTACATCCAGGGGGTGGGCTTGGACAAGATTATCCCCATGCTGGCGAAATGGAAAAGCGAGCAGGCCGACGATGCAACCATGTCCGCGGGAGAGTCGGTGGACCTGGACCCAACCTTGGCCGGGGCGGTGGTGCGGCACTTGACCGGTGGAGAGGACGGACTTCCCTCGAGTCGCTCTTGGGGTCTCCCTTACTGGCAGAACGTGGCGCGAATCGGACTCCAGGCTGCGGAGGCACTGCAATACGCGCATTCCCAAGGTGTACTGCACCGCGATATCAAACCTGCCAACCTCCTGCTGGGGCCCCAGGGCACCCTCTGGCTGGCTGATTTTGGCTTGGCCAAAGCAGCCCACTCCAACGACCTGTCTCTCTCTCAGGATCTCGTCGGCACCGTGCGGTATATGGCCCCGGAACAGTTTGGAGGCAGCACGGATCATCGCAGCGATCTCTATAGCCTGGGGCTCACCCTGTACGAGTTGGTCACTTTGCGCTCGGCCTTTGCGGAAACGGATCACAGCCGCTTGATCCAGTGCATCACTCAAGGCTCTCCACCGGAACTGCGAGGTCTTCACCCGGAAATCCCGCGCGACCTTGAAACCATCATCCAAAAGGCCATTAGCCACGATGCCAACCAACGCTACACCTCAGCGCAGGCCATGGCAGATGACCTGCGATGTTTTCTGGAGGACCGTCCCATCCATGCCCGACCGGTGGGGGCGGTCGAACAGCTAACCCGCTGGTGTCGACGCAATCCGAGCCTTGCCAGTCTCACCGGAACCGCGCTCTTTCTGCTGATCATGGTGGCGGTGGTCGCTTCCGTTGGTTACCTGCGCACCACCAAAGCCCGGGCCAACGCCGAAGCGAATGCGAACCTGGCTATCGAGGCCCTCGACCGGATGTTTGAGCGGTTCTCCCCGACGCGCATGCGGGTATCATCACAACTCTCCCCTACGGGCTCGGGTAGCGAAGCGACGGTGGGCCCGATTCTCTCCAAGGAAGCCGTGGCATTGTTGGAGGAGATGCTACCCTTCTATGACCGTTTGGCTCAGCAAACCGGGGGCGACGACAAGTTGCGAGCAGGAACCGCCGCAGCGAATCGGCGGGTTGGAGCTATTCGCCAACGGTTGGGCCAGATTGAGGAGGCAACCCAAGCCTATCGGCGGGCGGCTCTTCTTTATGAGGACTTGCGGACCCGCCACCCTACAGATCCGGTCTTTCGCCGGACTCTGGCGCAAATCGAAAATGAACTGGGCCGCATCGCTGCCTCACGCCGCCAAGAAACGGAAGCCCGGGAGGCTCATGCGCGTGCGTTGGCTCTCCTCAAAGTCGAGGGTGCATCCCCCTCGGCGTCCCCTTCCATGCGCTTCGAGTTGGCTCGTACCTACTACTTCCTGGGCACCCAAGAGCGCCCATTGCCAGCGGCGGACCCACGCCAATCGGATCGTCCAGCCCAGGCCTCTGCCGCTCATCGGGAGAACTTGGCCAAGTCGATCGCCTTGCTGAAGCAATTGCCAGCCTCGGGCTCCACCCACCCGGAGTATCAGCATTTGCTGGCGCTCTGTTATCTGGAAGGAGCCGAGGTGGAAGAAGATCGCACTTCCCCGGGCCAAGGCGGTGCCGAGCGCGCCACGGAAATTCTCGAAGGCTTGGTGAAAGCTTTTCCGAGGGTTCCCGACTACGCGTTTGACCTGAGCGAAGCTTATTCGCGGATTCGCCTGCCGGAAACCCCTGTTCCTGCTGAAGTCCAGAGGAGCATTGAAGACCGCTTTCAGAAGTCGCTTAGCCTCCTCACCAACTTGCTCGCCGCGCATCCTGGCATTCCCGATTTCCCCGCCGCCGCCGCGCGCACGTTCGACAAGCTCGGTTCCTTCCAGCGGCAGTTGGACCGCTGGGCGGATGCCGAGCAGAACTTCCGCAAAGCCATCGCCCTCCAGGAACCTTTGGTGAGTCAATTCCCGGACACCCCTTCGTACGGGCTTTGGATGGCCACCTTCCGCATCGCGCTGGCCGACGCCCTGATCCGCAGGAATCAGCCGGCTGAAGCACGTGCAGAACTGGATATATCCTTAGCGGCTCTCTTGCAGCAGGTGCAGCAGAAACCAGAGCTTTCCCCGCCGCACGACCTATTGGCCTTGGGCTATTCCAGGTTGGCTATTGCCTTACGCCAACTCGGCGAAAAAGAACTCGCGGGGGCAGCGGCCCGCAAGGCTCAGCAGGAGCGAGACGCGGTTCGTCGCTCCCCTTGAGCCAACAACCCCTTACCCATTTGAACAGGATCTGGGCTGACCCCGCGGAGGGGCGGCGGCAATTCGATCGGTTTGTTCAGTGAATTATCTATCCGCAGCGTGGATGTCGAGAATCTTCACGTGCTGGTCTGCCTCGTCCACCCAATACACAAGAGCATATTCACCAACGATCGCGATTTGCATCCGCCGTCCAACCGCATCATGGTCGATGGCGTCCGACCAGCCAGAGGGATTGCCACCAATCCCATGGATGGCCCTGCGTAGAGGTTCCCTGGTCTTGCCTGGCAAGCGCTCAAGAAACTCGATCACCTCGATGGATACCAACAATCGATATTGCATCGCTCAGACACCTAAGCGCTCATCCATCTCCTCAAGCGTAACCCACCTCTGAACAGAATCGTCATCGATCTTCTGGGCCATCTTTACTTGGTAATCAGCCAAGTCCTTGTGCCTCAACGAAACAAGAAAAGCAGCCAAACGCCTCCGTTCATCCACAGGCATGGCCTGAACCTCCGCACGCAGTTCCTGAATGCTCATGGGCAAACCTTACTCCAGCAGCCGCGCTCGGGCAATGCCAGATTCACCGGCCCAAGCTCAGGAAAATGCCGGTCGGACGAAAGGGTGCTAGCCTGAAGTGGCGAGCCGCCCGATTCAGCCAAGACGCTTTCCTGTTAAGACTGCGATCGTCTTTGACAGCTTTCGTTCGAATAGCGGTGTAACCATTCAGACTGAACCAGCGCTTACAAGGCGTACCCCTGCCGGTAAGGCGGGTTCACGAACTTATCCGCCTCGGGACAGTTCGGGAATTTCATGTTCCCCGCGTCCCATTCGAGCTTTTGATTCATCCGGATCGCGATGTTTCCGAGCAAAACAACTTCGGCCAGGTGGGCTGCATGGGTGGCAAAATTTGCGCCCGCGGCTTTGCCACCACGGCAGGCGTCGAGAAACTCTTTCCAGTGGCCAGGGGAACGTTCCAACTTCTGCGGCGGCCGGCCGAACTCCTTCCGTTTGCTCTCGGGGATCAGACGGTCCCGTAGCATGATCCCTTTGTCGCCGACATACATGGTGCCATCGTTTTGAGCAAACTCGGCGTCGGGGTCCAGTTCCTCCGGTCGGGGCGGGCGCATCCCGCCATCGTACCAGAATATGCTGAGTGGCCCATGGGTCTCGCTGGCGGCGAACTTGTAATGAGTGATCGAGGCGAGCGGGGCGGTCTCGTTGCTGATCTCCTTGGGACGTTGCCAGTTGGTGGAGCAGGCCTCGACGCTCACGGGATCGCCAATCTTCATGGCTTTGAAGATACCCGAGAGTTCGTGGCACCCGATGTCGCCGAGGACGCCCGTGCCGAAATCCCACCAGCCGCGCCACGCAAAGGGGTGATAGCAGGGGTGATAGGGCCGCATGGGGGCCGGCCCGACCCAGAGATCCCAGTCAATGTGGGCGGGGCAGGGGGGGGTGTCGCTAGGTCGGGGAACACCGCGCGGGGAGATATCCGGATTCCGATTCGACCACGCGTGCACCTCCTTGAGCTTGCCGATCGCGCCGCCCCAGATCATCTCCGCAACCCGGCGGGGTTCCTCACTGGCTTGGCCGAAGTTGCCCATTTGGGTGGCTACCTTGCTCTCTCTCGCCAGTTTGCCGATCATGCGGGCCTCGTAAACGCTGTGGGTGAGGGGCTTCTGGCAGTGCACATGCTTGCCGAGTTTGATGGCCATGGCGGTGGCGACCGCGTGGGCGTGGTCGGGGGTGGCGATGGTCACCGCGTCGATGTCCTTTTGCGTTTCGAGCATCTTGCGGAAGTCGGTGTACAGCTTGGCTCCCGGGTATTTCTTGGCGCTACCGGCCAGGGCGTTGCTGTCAACGTCACAAAGGGCAACGATATTCTCGCCGGCCTGGGCACAGGAGGTGACGTCGCCTGCCCCCATGCCCCCGACCCCGATCCCAGCAATGTTCAGTTTCTCGGAGGGCGGGGTTTGGCCCTGTCCCAGGACGTGCTGCGGGACAATTGTGATGGCGGTGGCGGCGACGGAGGCGGTTTTGAGGAAATTGCGGCGTGTGGACAAGTCCTTCTTCATGATATGACCTTTCTCTTCGACGTGGGGTGCATTGGTGGGCAGTGTACGCTCACGCCGTCGCAGGTCAAACCTAGTCTAGTGCCTCCGAGGTGCCAACTCTCGATTACACGAGGGGATGCGGGATGAACCGGTCGCTTCGGTCATACCTGAACAGGAAACGCCTTGAATCGATCAAACTAAACCATGTTTTGGATGCCCTCTTTCCTGAAGTGCTACTCGGGTCCAAGGTCCCGGATCCATTGCCCTGCGTGGTTGGTATAAACCTGGAAGCCACGATCACCGATGAGTTCGCGAACTGCGTTCTGAGCGGCTTCCTGCAGAGAGCCCAGCGCGGCTTGTCTCTGGTCCGCCGGCAACCCCTCGTCTGCAAGGACATCCTTTGCCTGTCCCTGGGCTGCCTCTGCCACCCCCATGACCTCAGTAGCTCGCTGGGGCGGTATCCCTAAACGCTCCGTTACCTTCAGCGCCTGTTGGTAGTGTTGGTTTCGGTTCATGAGCAGTTCTTGGTAGCGCGTTTCCCCGAGCGTAGTACGGTATCGTTCCTCCATCCGTTGGTTCATCCGTTCCCGGACTTCCTTGCTTACGTTCACCCCTTGCTTCTCGGCTTCCAGTGCCCGCTGGACCGCGAAGAGGTTTAAGAATTCCTCTTCCGCTGGTTCGAAGGTCCCCAAACGATTCCACAGCTCCTGGGCCACCCCCGAAGTGTACAGTTCGAAGAGCCGCATCTCCCGGCTGTCCAGCGTCTGCGCAATCGCAAGTTTCTCCTCGTCCTGCAAGCGTTGAACGGCATTCCGGCGTTCGAGTGGGTCTTTGATCTTCTCTCCCACCGTGCGGATCGACTGCATCCGATCCGTTTCCAGTTTTTTTAAGTGCGCTCGTTTCGCTTCGGGTAGGAATGTGTATTCCTGGACCTCATAGCGCAACTCACACTCATCTAACCGAACCATCTCGTCCTTGTTCGGTCCCAGCAACTGGGCCAGCACGCGGTCTCGCTCCCTCCGAGGGGCCGAGAGTTGATCATCGATCTTGTCCGTCCCCTCACGGTGGGGAGCCGCGATCATCTCCCAGAGCCGCTGATTGATCCCCTCCAGATCCTTGGCCCGTTGACGAGTGGAAAGGGCGCTGACGTCGGCCCGGAGGATGTCCTCGACCGTTTCCTGGGGACAACCGATGGCCTGCAGATTGGCCACATACTGGCGGTAGTCTCCGGACTCGAGCTGGCTCCAGTGAAAGGGGTTCGGAGGAGTCCCTTTTGTCTCCGCTTGAGAAGGTTCGTTCGTGGGATTCGACGGGTTTCTGGAAGAAAGACGCGGCAGGCTGGGAGGGGTGAACCGCGCTTCCGCGATCCTCCTTTCCCAGCGATGAAGGTCGAACACTGCAAGTGCCAGCAGCAGATTCAGAACCAGCAGAACACCGTTCCAGGTTTTTGTGCTCATTGGAGCCTCCCCGGGTTGGCCAGGTTCGTGACCCAAGAGCCACGCTGCTGTGCGTAGAGCTGAAACAGGCTCGAGCCCAGCGCTACTTGGACCCGGTTTGCCACCTGGGTCTGAAGCTCTTGAAGTGCAGCCATGCGATCTTCTTTGCTGGTTCCCTTCTCGTCGCTCAGCCGTCCCACTTGCTCCTCCGCCTGACGACGCAGATCGTCCACTCTCTCGGCGGTGGAATCGGGCAAGCGATGCTCTTGGGCAAAGTCGTATATCCCCCCGAAAGTATGGTCGAGAGCCCGTTCGTATCGTCGATAGCGGGCTTCCCCCACCAGCTTGCGGATTTCCGTTTTCATAGCCCGTTCGATCGCCTCTTCGGAACGCGGCGCATCCCGAGTCCAGGAGATCCAGTGCTGCAGAGGGTTCGCCAGTCCGCGCAGGCTTTGGATGAGCGAGCGCAATTCGGGCCCGGTGAAGCAAAAGTAACCCTCAGAGCGGGGTTCCAGCGTGGAGTAGTTCTGGATCATGGCGAGTGCCAGAGTGACACGCAGTTCCAACTCCATAGACTCCTCCCCGTCCAGGATCTGCCCCAATTCCTGTCGGCAAAGAGCCAAGTATCGCTCCTTCTCTTCCTGATCCTCGGGAGTCGCTACGTCCTGACCCAACCGGTCCACTTCCTCAATCCGTGTCATGTAATAGCGGGCGATGGAGAGGGTTTGCACTGCCCTTTCTTCCGAAAGATGGGAGACGAAAATCGGCGCGATCTCATCCTCCCACCACAAGTGCAGGCCCGGGCCATCCACCATGACCCCGAGCAACGTCCGGAGGACCTCCCGTTTCTCCTCCAGCAGCGCCCCAAACTGTTTGCGTTTCTCTCGCTCCATCTCGTCTTGTTTGCGCCCTCGTTGCCAGAAATTGCCCACGGCCACTAAGTTCGTTTCGGCCCAGCGCTGCGCATAGAGCCGCTCCACGTCCGCTACCAGGATGTCTCGTACGGTGGACTCCGGACAGCCGACCGCGCGCAAGTTATCTCGATATTGCTGGTAATCAGACGATTCGAGCTGGCTCCAATGGAATAGGATCGCGCGAGCTGGCATATGACTGGGGAGGGGCTGCGCCTCGGGAGCCGGCTTCGCTCGCCTTATGGGCCGGTTTACCGGTATCGGGGCTCTTAGGCGTCGCACCTGGCTGGAGAACGTGGCCAGGAGCGTGACCTGGATCGCCACCAGAATGATCAAAACAAATCGCAAGTTCATGAATCTCAACGATACAGAGAGAGGCTTTCCCGCCCGGAATCAGCCCCAGTCCACCCAACCGACGCCTTTTCAACAATGAGGAAAGGCTCACTTCGACTCCCAGCATGCCATGAATCCTTGGAAAACGCTCATCGATTAATTTGATCTGCGCATTGGTTTTATGCATTCGTTTTCCTAAATCCGGCTATGCTATGGTTTGTCCAGGAACGCTCCCTGGCGTCCCTGACGATCGGTCCCAGAGCGGCCGATTTTGTTGGTGACAGACGGAGCGGGCACAATAGAGCATAGGGATTTTATGAAGCACGGTCTACATCGGTACTGGGTCGCGGCGCTGCTGGCGGTGTTGATGGGATTTCCCGTCCTGCGACCGCAGGCCGCGGAAAAAGCGATCAACATTCGCCTCAGCACTTTGGCGCCGCGTGGTACCTCCTACCACAAGAGCCTTTTGTTGATGGGCGAGAAATGGCGGGAAGTCTCCAAAGGGGCGGTGAAGCTGACGGTATTCCCTGATGGTACTCAAGGCGGGGAGGCGGACATGGTAGGCTTGATGCAAACCGGCAACCTCGATGCTGGGTTACTGACCGCCGTGGGGATTTCGGAGATTGATCGAGCCGTCAATGCCCTGCAGAGCATGCCCATGACTTTTCGCAGCTTGGAAGAAGTCGAATACATCGGCACCAAACTCAGCCCCATGCTCGAGCAACGCCTCCTGAAGAAGGGCTACGTTGTTCTTTTCTGGACCGACTCTGGATGGGTTCGCTTCTTCACCAAGACCCCTGTCCTGCGCCCGGATGATCTTCGCAAACTGAAACTCTTCTCCTGGGCGGGGAATACTCCGGAGCAGGATGTTTGGAAGGCTGCCGGGTTTAACCCAATCGCCCTCGAGACCGCTGCGATTGCCCAAGGTCTGTTGTCAGACTCGATCAATGCCATACCCATGCCGCCCTTCTTCGCCTTGGCGGGCCAGTTGAATAGCCAGACCAAGCACATGCTGGAGCTGAACTGGGGGCCCCTGGTGGGGGCGGCGGTGATCCGACAGAAGTCCTGGGAACGCATTCCGCCGGACCTCCGCGAGTCCCTGCTGAAGATCTCGGCGGAAGCGGGGGCTCAGATCAAGACCGACGCTCGAAAAGAGAACGACGACGCGGTTGCGGCGATGGTTCAGCGAGGACTTACGGTCCAGAAGGTTACGCCCGAAGTGGAAGAAGAATGGCGGGCGAATGTAGCCAAGGTGGAGGACCATATTCGAGGGAAGGTGGTTCCCACCGAGATGTATGACGAGGCGCAGCGCCTCTTGAAGGAGTTCCGGGCCAAAGCCGGGGAATCCAAGTAGATGAACGAGCCATCCATCCACGATACGGGATTACCTGCGGTCGCAGACGCTGAGCGCCCGGCTTGGCAGCGAGCGCTGCGTGGCGGTGAGAACGCTTTGATCGTCACGGCGCTAGCGGCCATGATGCTGATCCCCGTGGTGGAGATCGCGCTTCGCGCTCTCTTCAAGACCGGGATCTCGGGTTCCAGCATGCTCGTTCAGCACCTGACGCTGATCGTTGGGATGCTAGGTGGAGCCATTGCGGCACGGGAAGGGCGGTTGCTCGCGCTTTCCCCCGCCCAAACCCTCCTCAAAGGCCGGTGGAAAGCGGCCGCGCACGCCTTTAGTAGCAGCATCGGATCCATCGTCAGCTTTTCCTTGTGCGTTGCCAGCTATCGTTACGTGATGGCCGTCAAACCGCTCGGGAAGATCCTCGTTTATGGGATCCCGGTCTGGGTGGTTCAGATCATTCTCCCCGTGGGATTCGGAGTGGTGGCGTTGCGGCTCCTCTGGCGCTCCTCCACTACCCTGGGGGGGAGGGCCCTGACCACGGCGCTGGTGGCAGCGGTCGGAGCGGCCTTCCTCTTTGCGCCTCTTCCTCCTGACCGCCTCATGGTTCCGGCGTTGGTGGTTCTGGCGTTGGCGACTTTGGCAGGCGCACCGGTGTTTACTGCCTTGGGCGGGGCAGCTCTTCTGCTGTTCTGGGGGAACGACCTTCCCGTGCAGTCCGTGCCGTTGAAGCACTACAGCCTTACGACGAACGACATGCTGCCCAGCATCCCCATCTTTACCCTCGCCGGGTATTTCCTCGCGGAAGGCGGGGCTTCGGCACGGTTGGTGCGGGTCTTTCAGGCGCTGGTCGGGCAGTTCCGCGGTGGCCCGGCAATCGTCACAGCCCTGGTTTGTGCGTTTTTCACTTCGTTCACCGGGGCTTCCGGAGTCACCATCCTAGCCCTCGGCGGCGTCCTCATGCCGGTTTTGTTGGGAGCGCGTTACTCGGAGCGTTCTGCTTTAGGCTTGCTGACAAGTGCTGGATCCTTGGGAATGCTGTTCCCGCCCTGTTTGCCCCTGATTCTTTACGCGATTGTGGCCAATCACAGCGCCAACGCGAGTCTGACCATCAAAGAAATGTTCCTCGGCGGTATTGGGCCGGGGATCCTGCTAGTGATCCTCACCGCTTGGTGGGGCATTCGCCAGGGGCCAAAAGATGCTGCGGACCGTCCCCGTTTCCAACTCAAGGAAGCCGGGGCTGCCGTCTGGAGTGCCAAGTGGGAAATGCTCATCCCGGTGGTGGCGATCGTTTCTCTCTTCACCGTCCCCACCACCGTGGCGGCGGCGGCCATCACGGCAACCTACGCCTTGCTCGTTGCCACCGTCATCCAGCGGGACCTTCATCCGTGGCGTGACCTGCCCAGGGTCATTACCGAATGCGGTCTGCTGGTCGGGGGAGTCCTACTCATCCTGGGCGTCGCCCTCGGTTTTACCCACTTTATGGTGGACGCCCAGGTGCCGGATCGCTTGGTGGAGTGGTCCACCACCACCGTGAAGTCGCGTTGGCTTTTCCTCCTCGGGCTGAACGTGGTGCTGATCCTCGTAGGGGGCCTGATCGAAATCTATGCCGCGATCGTTGTGGTGGTCCCGTTACTGGTGCCGATCGGGGTCGCTCTTGGGATGGACCCGGTACACTTGGGGATCATTTTCCTGGCGAACATGGAGCTGGGCTTCATCGCACCGCCGGTCGGGCTGAATCTCCTGCTCTCCTCGTATCGTTTCAACAAGCCCATGCTCGAAGTGACGCGGGCGGTTTTGCCTATGCTGCTGGTGTTGCTCGGTGGTGTGTTGCTGATCACCTATTTCCCGCCGCTGACCACGTTCCTTCCCCGCATGTTCAAGTAGCTTCAGGGGACGGGCAGAGGGGAGGCTTGTGGGGTCCTCACCGTGCCCGGAAAGCGGCACCTTGGGGCGCACGCACTCCAAAACCTGGCGGAATTTCCGTGGGCTTTCCGCTGGTCAGTCCCTTAAGGCCACGTGCCTCTCTTTTCCGCCCGGCACACTCACAAAAAGCTCATCCAACCTTCCAAGTAACCATCGTGCTCGGCGTTGCATCACCAAGTTCGCGAGCCGGGAATCCGGCTTGTCATTGGGGTTGATCGCCAGCGCCTTGTTGAGGAGGGCCTGAAACTCCGTTTTGTTCTGTTTTGCTAACGGTACCGCTTCCGCATAGCTGACGTAAGCCCCCGCGGACTTTCCTTCCGAAAGGGCGATCGCCCGCTCGAAATGCGCTTTGGATCGCTCCGCTGGGTCGCCCTGAACTCCTCGACGTCCCATTTCGTAGGTGATCAGGAAGCTGTGGATGGCTCCCTCTCCGTAGGATTCATCCAACTCCAGAGCCCGGTCGATCAACGCTTCGATGATCGGCAAATCCGCAATCAGATTCGCGTCATTCTTGATGACCGAGGTTGCTGCCGCCCACGAGGCTGCTGTCCAATAGAGTGGACCTGCGTCTTTCTTGGACTTGGCTAGTCGAGCACCCTTCTTCGGGTCGGCGCGCAAGGCTTGTCCGATGCCTGGATACGTGGCTTCGAGCCCGCGCATTCCATACTCCTTGGCCCGTAAATAGAGTTTCTGCGCGCGCGCCCGCATTTCCATCGCCTTCGCCACATTCTCCGCCTCCATCTCGTCGGCCTCCTGTTGCACGAAGGCGAAGGCGTATTGGGTGAAGCCGCTGGAAGTGGCAAAGAGGAGCCCCTTATGTTTGGGGCTCTCTGCCAGGAGGGATTCCATCAGCTTGAGGCTGAACGGCACAGCGGCCTTCACCAACTCCGGGTCTTCATCGCTGGAGAACACCGTCCCTCCCGAGGCCAGGGCATCGCCCACTTTGTTGACCGCCATCTTCTTGATGGAGCAACCCGAATTGAGGAAGAGAAGACCCAAGGCGAGGCTGGCAAGGGGAATCCAGCCTGCCCAGCCCCTGTTCGGGCTTGAGGCCTTGCTAGTTACGGTGCGTTTCATAGGAGTGTGACGCAGTTCCATGAGATGAGATCGTCAATCAGCGAGCCGCATAGTAGCAGAGCTCTACCCCTCAGCGCCAATCGATTTCGTCGAGTCTGACATCGAAATATCGAATGCCCCTGTCTCCGTTCGTTCTTTTCCCGAGCGGTGAACGAAATCTGGGGGACTGAAGCGCTCAGTTCCTCCGCATCAACCGACTGTCGCGGCAGTGAGCCAAGGAGGAGTGGAAAGAGCCTTGAGTATTTCCTTATCGTGTCGATAAGAGTTTTGCTGACAACCGCGTCAGTGAAACGGGCCTATCGCGCCTAGCCGCGCCTCGAGTCGATATGAAACTAAGCATCCGATTAATCAGTGGGTTCATGACCGTTGCCGGGCTCACTTTGGTAGTGGGTATGGTGGGTTGGCGAGGTATCCGCCAAATGGAAGCCACTCTGAGCAGGGTGGTCCAGCTGGACGATGTCGAAAAAACCATGTTGCAGAGGGAGATCGATCATCTGAACTGGGTCCGAAAGGCCAGCGCGTTTCTTTCGGATGAAGGCGTCACTTCTCTGAGCGTGGAAAAGGATCCGCACAAGTGTGGTTTCGGGTCCTGGTATTACAGCGATGCCAGAAGGCAGGCGGAGGCGGCCATTCCTGCCATTGCTGTGGCTATGAAACAGATTGAGGAACCTCACAGTAAGTTGCATCAATCTGCCGGGGAACTGGAAACGCTCTTGAAGAAAGGCAGCGGCGGACGAAAGGAGGCCACCGACTACTTCACCCTGCAGGTGGGTGAGCACTTGAAGCAGGTGCAAGCTCAGCTGGCCGAAATCCGTAAGACGGTTCAGGAAAGCACTCAGACGGCGAGAACCGCCGCCGTGCTTCAGGAGAAGCGAGCCATCGGACTCAGTGTTGGCGGGATGGTCGTTGGAACCTTCCTGGCGCTGACTTTGGGCATTTACCTGAGCGTCTCTCTGAGCCGGTTACTACGGCGGGTTAGCCGAACTCTCTCGGTCGGCGCAGAACACACTTCCGCTTCCTCCGGTCAAGTTGCAGCCGCCAGTCAATCCGTGGCTGAGGGTGCCAGCGAGCAGGCAGCCTCCTTGGAGGAAGCCAGCGCCTCTCTGGAAGAAATGGCGAGCATGACCCAGCGCAACTCGCTTACCGCTGGCAAGGTGAGGGATTTGGGTAGCCAAGTTCGTTCTGCCAGTGACGCCGGAATGCAGGACGTGGGCGAATTGACCGCAGCCATGGGTGCGATCAAGTCTTCGAGCGATGATATTTCCAAGATTATCAAGGCGATCGATGAGATTGCCTTCCAAACGAACATTCTGGCACTCAACGCGGCAGTCGAAGCCGCCCGAGCTGGAGAAGCGGGGATGGGCTTCGGGGTCGTAGCGGAAGAAGTGCGCAACCTGGCTCACCGTGCTGCAAAAGCCGCCGAAGAGACCTCCGTCAAAATCGAGAGTGCTCTGGCAAAGAGCGCTTGTGGCGAAGAAATAAGCATCAAGGTCGCCAAAAGGCTCGAACAAATCGTCAAACAAGCCCGGCAGGTAGACGAATTGGCGGCTGAAGTCGCTGCGGCTTCGAGGGAACAGAGCAAGGGAATCGAGCAGCTTAACGAGGCGATCAGCCAGATGGATCAGGTGACCCAGTCCAATGCCGCAGGGGCAGAAGAAAGCGCCGCCGCAGCCGCCGAGCTCAACGCCCAGGCTGGCGCACTCACTGAGGCGGTAGGGGAGCTGTTCAAATTGGTGGAGGGCGAGAGACTCCAGGTCAGTGAGCGCTCATCCATCCCCTCCATGGGATCGGGAGACTCCAACTCTGCCGAAAAGCTGGCCGCCAAGAGCAAGCGGAGCGGCTCACCGAACATCGGCCGTCGTTGCCTCTCCTCCAGCGAGAGACCGCGAGACAAAAAGGGGGGCGAGGCCATGTCTTTGAACGAGGAGACAAGAACTTCCTGCTGAGCGCGATTGTCTTCTTTTCTTCTCAAGTTCCCTTGGTTTTCGCCGATATCGAAGCCTGATTGATTGAGTTGCAGCTCGGCTGCCTTCGCTTCGGAGGCAAGAGCGCACGACAACCAGGACGCGGTCCCGGCCATACGCGGGGCCAGTTTTATCCGCACAGTTGATTTGACTGCCTATGAGTTCGACCGCAATTGCCTTGATCACCACCGGATGCACCTTCGGCGGTTCCGTGATCGGCATGTGGTTGCGTGGCCGCTTACCCAGCCACCATCTGGACGAGGCTTCCCAGGAAGTCGTAAAACTAGGTTCCGGGATGCTCGCAACGATTACCGCCTTGGTACTCGGTTTGCTTGTGAGCTCAGCCAAAGCCACCTTTGACACTCTCAACGAGGGCATCAAGCAAATGAGCGCCAAGACCATCCTGTTGGATCGGACCCTTGCCCAATACGGCCCCGAGGCCAAGTCTGTTCGTGAACACTTGATGCGCTCGGCCATCGCCAGCGTGGAGGCGATCTCTCGCCGCGAAAAGTCCAGTCAAGCGGGACAGATGACGTCTCCCCCCACCAGTCGGCTGGAGGGGATCCAGAGTCGCGTGCGCGAATTGAACCCGCAAACCGAGGTCCAACGGCAGTTGTTGGTCGAAGCCAGCCAGATTGTCAGCGATCTTTCGCAACAGCGCTGGATACTGATGGAGGAGGCCCAAAGCGAGCTTCCGCCTCCGCTGCTGGTCATCCTGGTTGCTTGGTTGGCGGCACTCTTCATGAGCTTTGGCCTTTTAGCGCCTCGCAACGCCACCGTGCTCGCCGTGTTGTTGGTGTGTGCCGTTTCGATGTCCGCCGCGATCTTCCTGATCCTGGAGATGAACCGTCCGTTGGACGGATTCATCCGGGTTTCCAGTACCCCGATGCGTAACCTGGTCCAGTATCTGGGTCGCTAGAGACCCGGACATTGCGAGATATGGTTTTTGCAGCCTTTGAACGCCAAGAACTTATGAAAACGAAGTGGGTCTTCAGCCTCGGTCTGGTGCTCTTGTTGCCGATCCTATCGAGTCCGTGCATCGCGCAGTGGATGACTCAGGAGATCCCGTTGACTCCGGGTTGGAACGCCGTTTACCTGAACGTGCAGCCCTCGACCACGGATTGCGCCTCGGTCCTTGCGGGGATTCCCGTACAGAAGCTCGCGATGTGGAGCAAGCGGGAAACCCGGCTTCAGTTCACGACCGATCCCACCCAACTGTTGCCTCGCAACCCGGACTGGCTCTATTGGATGCCCTCTTCGCATCCGCAGGCGAGCCTCGGCAGCCTCCACTCGATCCACGGGGGCCAGAGTTATCTTATCCAACTCCCCGCCAACGCTTCCCGGTGCACGTGGCGAGTCAAGGGCACTCCGGTACCCTTCCGGCGTGAGTGGCTGTCTGAGTCGTTGAACCTGACCGGCCTTCCTGTGCCAGCGGAGAACGCCACTTTTGAGGCCTTCTTCCGTTCCACTCCTACGATCAAGACGGCGCAGGCGGATGGGGGAGAGATCTATCAGGTGGAGGGCACAGGCCGCGGAGCCAGGATTTGGCAACCTGCGCGCGCGAAAGTCCAGCCGGGTCGTGCCTATTGGATCCGATGCCAGGAGGCTACGCGATATGCAGGACCGCTTCGCGTCGAGTTGGACTATGGGTCCCTGCTGGAGTTCGACGCCGCAGTGAGCATACGGCGGCTCGTGATGAAGAATGAAAGCCAAGCGGCGGTTGCCGCGCTCGTGCGTGTGCTTCCGTCGGAAACGCCGCCGCCCGGATCGGGCCCCTCTGCGGGTGGCGTGCCATTGAGCTATCGGGATCAGGATTGGACCCAGGGCATGCCACGGGACGTCTACCGGGCCTTGGCCCCCTTCGTTTCACGCACCTTGGCGCCAGGGGAGACCTGGAGTTTGGAGCTGACGGTTCGGAGAGGCGAGATGAGGGAAGCAGCGGTGGGCGCATCCTGGCAAAGCCTGTTGGAAGTTACCGACGGCGAAACCGTGCGGCAGTGGATTGGAGTCAAAGCCCAATGAACCGAGGAACAACTATGCGAATTTCAAAGTGCGCGCGGCAGATCGGGACTGGACTCTTCCTATTCCTGCTCGCGTCGGCCTGCGCTGAGAATCCCAGTAACACCGGCCTCTGGGTGGGTACCGTCGTCGTGGAGAGCATTAACCGACCTGGGCCGGCCTCGGCCGCGTGGGATACCAAGACGAACCTGCCCGCTGCGAACCCCTTCAGCTTCCGGGTGATCATTCACGTAGACGTCACCAACCAGGCGCGGCTGATCCAGCGAGTGCTGCTGGCCTACAGTGCGAATAGTGCACAAGAGACCAACATTCTGACCGGCCAGGTGACCACCAACGGTACCTATCGCTTGCTGAGCGATGAATCCAAAGTGGCTGGCATCCAACAGACCAATGCGCAGAGCCGCGTCACCCGAATCAGTTCGGTGAACTTCCCTTTGATGACCCCACAACCTCTGAACGGCCAGTTCGGCATCGGCGGCACGCTCAACGGAGTCGTCCCCCTTCCCTATGATGATCTGGTGAACCCGTTCGTACACGTCTATGCGCCCCTGCACGACAACTGGCAGGTGCAAAATGACGACAAAAGCAAGCTGCCGGCCGGCGTCGAATCTTTCGATATCACCCGGAACGTATCCTTTCAGTTCGCGGCCCAGGATCCTCTGAAACCAACCAACCCGAAGTGGGGGGTTGACGAGAATGGTGGTGATTTCCGGGAGACTATCGAAGGACTTTACCAACCGGTCCAGGTTCAGGGCCGGTTCCGCATACAGCGCCTCACCACGATCGGGCAACTGGAATGAAATGAATTGAGGAAACCCATTATGAAATCGAGCATAAAAAACGTACAGATGTTCTATACCCTGGCGTGTCGGATCGGAGCGCGTGTCGCCTCCTCCGCCCCCCTACCGGCCAACCGCGTCCGGGTAGCTGCCAGCCTTTTGATTCTGGTTTTCCTCGCGGGTCTGGTTCCCGGACTGCACGCGCAGGAACAGGTGGTCGTTCCCGAGGTGGTGAACTATCAGGGACGCTTGGAGAGCCTGCAGCCCAACAAGAGCTACACTGACGGCCTCTACGACATGGAGTTTCGCGTTTGGGACAGCGCGACGAGCACGAACAGCGGACTGCTCTGGGCTGAAGGCTACAGCGTGTATGTCAAGGATGGGAACTTTAACCTGGTGCTGGGTGAGGGCGGTAGTCCCCTGACAAAACCCCTCTCCCCTTCATTCCGTGCGTTACGGGACGTCTTCCGTACTTCCTCCGGGAGTTCCGATCGCTTCCTGGGTCTGACGGTGAAGCAGGATGAAGATCGGAATCCGACCGCAGGTATCGAGTGCTCGCCTCGCCAGCAGATGCTTTCCGCCCCATTCGCTTTTCAGGCGCAGTACGCCCAATACGCCAACAGCGCGGGTGCAGGGACCTTCTACGCGACCAATGGCCTGGCGGTGTCCGGAAGTGCGCTTACGGCCGACGTGGATGCCCAATTCAGCAAAACCTTGACGGTGTCGGGCAGCGCGACTCTCCGAAAAGACCTGAGTGTATCCGGGTCCATTCTGCTGTCCGGACCCACGACCCTGACTGAAACCGCCACATTGACGAAAGGCATGGATGTTTCCGGTCAGACAACCCTGCATGGAACGGTTGACCTATCCGATTGCTCGACTACCGGGGGTGGAATCGTACCCATTGGCGGCATCATCATGTGGTCCGGCACGACGGCTCCCTTGGGTTGGGCGTTGTGCGATGGCAAGGCAAAGACGAAAGACGGCAAGCCAGTTCCGGATCTGAGCGGCCGCTTCGTTCTAGCCGCGGGCCAAGGCACAAATGAGCTGAATGGCACGAATCTCATCACGCGGGTGGTGGGAAATCTAGGAGGCTCAGCGACTCACACGCTTACGATAGACGAAATGCCGAGCCACTATCATACGAACACCGTGCAGAATATTGGATACATTGCGGCTTATGACACCAGCGACACCGACGAAGTAGTAGCAGCCCCAGGGAACAAGAGCGGCCATGGAGCGCATCATTTCATGACCAGCACTAATGGGAGTAATGTCGCGCATAGCATCATGCCTCCCTACTACGTCCTCGCGTTCATAATAAGACTCAATTGAGTGGGAGAAGCGTTCATGAAGCGATCGAGCAACCCTTTCCTGAAGCGGAGGCTTAGATGAGAGCGTATCAAACAGGCTGGAAGTTTCTGTTCGGGTTTCTGACTGGGGTGGGGGTGCTCATGCAGCCCGCCTTGGGACAGCCGTTGTCCACCACCGAATACGTGAACTCCTGGTATCCGCGCGGCTCGGCCGGAACCGTTTGGACCCCTGTAGGCACAGCCTGTTACGGAGGTAGCGATTTCAAAGGGGACACCCAGCGCAGAGCACCTGCCAGCCCGCAGGTGCGCATTGCGCAGTCACGCTTTGGGATGGCGTGCGGAGCGGTTCAAGCCAATTACAGCCTGGGCCAGGCGTTGCCTGCACCCTTGGGGGCCAACACGAACGTTGCGCCTCAGTTGAGTGCCAGCGATGCCAAACGGGTCGTCTGGATTGACTACGCCCATCAATTGTACGCGATCGACCAGGGTGCCGTCACCGTTTCCTGGAAAATGCAGGGCGATGGCGTCTATCCAGTCACCTACACCGTTTCGGATTTCCCCACAGGCCGTCCGGTTCGCCTCTATTGGACTGAGCCACCCTACGGGGCGCCGATGGTTCAGCTGCCCTCAGCTCCAACCCTCCCAACCATTTGGTACAACAACCAGATCGTCGACACGAACATGGTCTGGCTGGATAGCGCCAACAGTCTCCACGCCGCAAAGGACGTGCGCGGCAAGTTCCTGCTCACCTACTCCTCCAAAGACGCTAACGGCGTTGAGACCCTCCAAGGAACAGAGATTGTCCAGGTACTCGAACCCCTGGTGACGGTACAGACGGTGGCGATTGGGCAGCGCTTGCTGCCGGTGAGCGTGGCCCAATATGGGACCGAGGACCTCACATCCAGGGTGGTACGAGGTCTCAAAGACCCATTAGACCAACAGTCGAACACCGAATTCCTCTATCAACACGGCCAGGGGGCACAGAACGGATGGCTTTATGCCGTGCGCGCGACCGAGTTCCCTTGGCAGATTGAAGTCTATTGGATGGCGAAGAGCCAGCTCGATGTGCTTTGGCCTTTCGAGGTGAACCATTACTCGGCCGCCTGGGACCCATCCGCGCAGCTCTACGTCCGTGGCGATCCTGCTGCGACAAACCGGGGCCCAACCGTCCAGTTCCCCGAGACTCTGGGTGTCGACTTAATGAGCTTTCAGGAACCGGATGGCCACGCGAAGCTACAGGACGACAAGAGCCTTTACACCTCCGAGCCCGGGTTTTGCCTGCTGAAGTACCTGGACGGGCAAACCGTCGCCTTTGAAGCGGTACATTCGGTTTACAGTACCGATTCCGATTACTTCGATCTTCAGGATTGGACTTGGGAGATAGGTCGTGAGCTGAGGCCAGAAGCGCCGAAGACGCATGGGGCCCTCGACTTCGAAGGCGGCTATGTCATGGTGTCTCCTTCCACTTCCTTCTCCACCAACATCACGAGTGCTTTGACCCTTGAAGCCTGGGTGTCTCTACAAAACACCCCGGCCGGGACTGCTATGCCCATTGTGGCGAAAGGAACGAACGGATACAGCCTGATGGTGACGAACGGAGCCCTGGCTTACATCAGTCCGGCGTCACCCTCCAATCCGGCCGGCCACCTCAGTGTCTCGACCGGCCGGTTAACACAGAACCAATGGTCCCATGTGGCGGTCGTGGTACAAACCGGCCGGCCAGGCTCGGTCCAGTTCTACATCGATGGTCAACCGGCTGGCCAAGACTCCTTTGACGGAAGTTCGGTCTTCTCCGAAGGCGCTGCTGACCTGCTGCTGGGTTGGAATGGTATCGCCCCTCCGTCGGCTTTGTCGTATGATGGGGGCATCGATGAGGTTCGCATTTGGTCGGCGGCGTTACCTGGAAGTCAAGTGGCCTTGTGGATGAGCCGCGATCTCACACCGGAGCATCCTTTTTATGATCATTTGGTTGGGGAGTTCCACTTCGAAGAGCAGTCCGGGACCGCAACCTTAGGATCTGGGGCTGATGGCACGACTTACGTGGGGACACTACACGGTCTCGTGAGCTGGGAGGCCAGTGGCGCCCACCTGGAGAGTGAACCTGCGCTGACCGAACCGTATCTACAATGGCCTGGATACGTGCAACCCTCCACCGGGGACCGTTACAATGGCAATCTCTACCACTACCCCACCAACTCCACAAGTACCCCTCCCGTCTCCCAGGTGTTTGCAGTCAACGCGGGCCGGCTCGAGGTATGGTGGGCCAACCAAACCCGATGTGGAATGGACCTTCCCATTTTCTGGCCCTCCCTGGTCAACTGGTACACGAACCTTTGGCCCTCCGCGCCGTCCCAGATCGTGATTGCGAGTGGACTGGGCAACGATTCCTTGACGCGCGAATACGAAGGCACGGCGTGTCTCTCGTTCGACGGCGTGAACGACTACCTCGTTGTCAATGACAGTCCGAGTCTGCGGTTGAGCGATAACTTCACCCTGGAGTGTTGGGTGAAGCCTGCCACCAACACCGGCTCCATGCCCCTGCTGTCGAAAGGCAACGACGAGTACACCTTGTTGATCCAGGATGGGCAACTGATGTTCCGAGATCAGACCTCGGGGCAGACCCTTGGTTCCGACGCACGAGTATCGGTGGGTGAGTGGTCCCACATTGCGCTGACCTACTCCGCCGGCCTGCAGGGCTTGCGCTTCTATCTCAACGGTGAATCGGTTGCTCAGCGCGATCTCCCCTCGGGAGGGTTGACAACGGGTGCCGGCCCCCTCTGGATCGGCAGACAGCAAGACGGGCTTTTCACAGGCTTGGTGGACGAAGTGCGGCTCTGGAGCCGGGTTCTAAACCCGGTGGAGATTAGGCAAGGTATGTATGATCAGGGCACCGGCGCGGATCAGAACCTTGTTGCCTGCTATAGTTTCGATTCAGGCGACCTAGCGGATGGCACCCTGACCGACTCGAGCGGGTATGCCAACCCGGCCGTCGTTCCTGCCGAGGTCAACGCGCCGTTGGAGCTCCTTCCAGGTATCCCCTGGTTACATCCGGGCCAGAGCTTTGTCCAACAGCACCCGCAGGTCTATTACCAGAATGATCCTTCTCTTCCCGGCTACAACCCCAACGAGGAGCACGCCTTAGTCCTCGGGGACCGGGTGTACGCGCTGCGGGATGATTTCAACACCCCCGACGATCCCCCGTACGTCCTGGTCCAGTACGCTCCTCCTGGCATCAGCCCGCGCCAAGCGATCGCGGTGTTTCAAGTCGTCCGCACAAACGATTTCTATTCTTTCGCAAGCGATATCGTGGCGGGAAGCATGATCCAGCCGCCCTTGCCTTTGAGCTCGCTGGTTCCCTCCAATTCTCCGAGCAACCACGCCGCCAACGTTACTTACGACTCCGCCTGGCGTGACCGCAAGGGTTACACATGGGCCCAAAATGCCGCCGATGACGGCACGAACACGGCCAGTATTACCATGAGGTACTACTACCCCGTGCAGGAAGGGTTCTTTTTCCCTGGGTTCTCCAACCCACCGGCCGTGGGGGCCTCCATCCCCTGGCTGAGCGGGCCGAACGTGGACCAGGAGCCTGTGGACTACCTCTACACCGTGAGTTGGCCCCAAACGGCGCCGGTGTTGAATGTGGTCAGTACGCTGATCGAGGCCCGGGACGGACTCCCCGCGATTCGTGGCCAAAAGAGCGTGAACATCCTCTATCAGCAATCCATGCTTCTGAGCGCCACCAAGAGCGTCGAACTCATCGATCCGACGGTGAAACGCACGGCTTCCTTGGCTGGGGTGCCTTCCGGCCTCAAGAGTTACATCGACCCTAAGGACGGTTATACGTACTTCAGCGACCTGTCGCCGGATCTGCGGGATCGGCTCTACTGGAATCCCACCGCCGCCCCGGGCCAGGAGCTGCAGTTGATCGGTAAGTACGAGGAAATGACCGACACCCGGTTCAACTACCTTCGGTTGAATCTGCTCGACGGTACTAGTCGAGCCGCCGCCACGAATCTGCCGGGAGTTGACGACACCTGGGTCAGGGCCATCGGGCAATTACCTGATTCTCCGGTACTTCTAACCAACGACACTTTAGCCTTCGATTCCCTCGCCCTCTCGGCGGGAATCGGCCAGGGTCTCGGATACGTCACACTCGTGTTCAACAACAGCACGAACACAAGTATGGTTCAGGATAGCGACATCATCGACATGAAGATTATCCGGGTGGACCAGCCCAAATATGTAGGCAAGCTGGATCCGATCCTCTCCTCGAACCCCTTGGATGAGCAACAGAACCTGCGCTACACGGCGGATTTCGCGGGCAAGCCTGAATTGTACGAATTCCAATGGCAGTACGCAGCGGGCAGCAATCCGGACGCCTGGAACGATTACGGCCCGGTGACGGCCGGGCTGAGCTCCATTACCCTCGGTGATGCGGGGATCTTCGGTTTGTCGGATCATTGGATCCGCTGCCGGTACCGGGCTCTTGATCCCGCGGTCCAGCAGGCGGCCGGACCGGACTGGAGTCCTTGGACGCCCTCGAGTCTAGCCGAAGGTTGGATCAAACGAGTGATGCAAGCCATCACTCCCTACGAACAACGGATCAAGGACTTCCAGCACGGGCTGCTGACCACCCTGGACATGGTGGCACAAGCGGGTCCACCGTACGCGGGCGATGTGCCGCTCAACCTCGAGGCACTGAACCAGAACGGCCTCATTCAGATTTATCAGACCGTGCTGGAGAAGAGCAAACGACTCAGCATCGATGTTGGTTTCAACGATCCGGATGCCAACCAGGCTTTGCTGTTGGCTGCCGGACGCCTCTCCGACTTGTACGTCTTGCTCGGCAACGAGGCTTATGCCGACGCCCTGGATCCGACCATCGGATTGGGCACCACGGATCCGGTGTGGGGCAGCGCTGCGCCCTCGATCTTCTGCTTCATGAACCAGATGCCGACCTTGCTGGACGAGGAGTTGGCGCTGCTGCGAGGACGCGATGATTCCCAATCCCCCTCTATTGACACCTATCCCGTCTACAACCGTTTGTTCTGGAACTTCACTTCGGACATCACGGGTGGCGAAGTAGCCTACGCCTTGAACTATGACGTCCGCGATGCCAACGGCGACCTGGACGGCTTCATTGACGGGGCGGATGCTCAGGCACTCTTCCCGCAAGGCCACGGCGATGCCTGGGGTCAGTACCTTTCCGCGACCAAGGCCTATTACGATCTGCTGCAGAACACCAACTTTGTCTGGCTCCCGCAGTCAGAGCAAATCAACGTCGGCACCGAACCGGTCGGCGTTTCCTACCTCCATGAGCAGCGATTCTGCCAATCGGCCGTAGCCAAGGCGCGCGCGGGAGCTTTGATCGTCGCTGACACCTACCGAAGCCTGTATGCCGGGGAGGGCGTGGACACCTGGCAGGTCATGCGGGACACCGACACCAACCGTTGTTGGGGAGTGGCCGAGTGGGCCAGCCGCGCCGGGATGGGCGCCTATTTCGATTGGGTGGTGGGCAACTCCCTGCTGCCAGACCACGATCCCAATCCGGAGAATTCGGGGATCAGCCTGATTGACCGCCGGACAGTGGCCGAGTTGCCCGAGATCGCCGCCCAGTACGCCACCGTCCAGACACAGGTGGATCGCGCCGACGGCGGAATGAATCCCCTTGGTGTGGCCAACGGGGTGGTCCCCTTCGATATCAGCCCGGCGGATGCCGACACGGGTGAAACCCACTTCGACCAGATTTACGAGCGAGCCCTGGATGCCTGGCGAAACGCTCTAGCCGTGTTTGACCATGTCCGCTACAACGCCCAGGCCTTGCGCAATCAAGCCGAAAGCCAAGAATCATTCAACCAGGCCATCGTCGAGGCTGAGATAGATTTCACCAACCGGTTGGTGGAGGTCTATGGTTATCCCTATGCCGATGACATCGGGGCTGGCCAACCCTACCCCCAAGGCTACCAGGGACCCGATCTGGTCCATTACAACTACATCGACCTTCACGATATCACCGGGCTGACCAACCTGGGGCGGACGATCACCCTGACTTTGACGAATGTGATCGTGGACATTGCCGATGAGGAATCCTTGCCCGCCAAGCTCACGACTGAAACCAAGAGCGTCGATTTCTACCTTGGTTCCCAGGGCCTGCCCTCGAAACCCAGCACCTACACTGGCCAGCGCCGGGCTGAGGGACGCATTCAAATCGCTCTGGAGAATTTCGTCTCTGCGCTCAGCGACATGCGCCGTTCCCTGAGCGAATTCCACCATCTCAACTACGAGGTGCAAGAGCATTTCGGAATGCTCCAAAACAAGTCCAGCACCTTTGCGGGCGTGGTCAAGAACATGAAAGACATGGGAGACTACCTGAGGGTAAAAAATGATTCGATTGCCGCAATGGTGTGGATGGCTAAAGAGGCTGAAGTGATGGGGGAGATTGCCGGTAAGTGGGGTGAAGCCCTCGCGGAGGAACTGCCCAAGTCTTTTGTGGAAGTATTCTCTTTCGCTCATGGCCTGCCCAAGATGGTGGGTGCCACCGCGTACAGTGTCGCCAGAGGACTCCAACCGTTTTACGAGGTGACCGAGAAAGCGTTAGAGCTGAATAACGAGGAGAAAGTGAAACAAAGTGAACGCGAGATCACGGAGATGGAACATAACCTCGAACTTGAAGGGGACCTTGTCGAACTCCGTCTTCTGGCCCAATCTCAGCAGGCGAAGTGCCTCGAAGTGCAATCGCTGCTGGCTGCGGTGGACAGCGCGCGGATGGAGTACGAGTCGGTGTTGGCCGAGGGGCAACGCTTGCAGGTGGAGCAGCAGACCTTTCGGATGCACAAGGCTGGCCCGCTCCAGGCCAACCGCTATCGCAACATGGCGTTTCGCATTTTCCGCAACGACGCCTTGCAGCGTTACCAGGCGGCCTTCGACCTGGCAGCGCGCTATGTCTATCTGGCCGCCAAGGCCTATGACTACGAGACAGCGCTTCCCATTGCCACGAGCGGGACGCTCTCTGGGCGAAACCTGATGGCGCAGATCGCTCGGGCACGTTCGCTCGGCCGCTGGAGCATTGTCAATGAGACCTTCAACTTGCCCCAACCTCTGGCGGGCGGTGCGGTGGGAGATCCTGGCCTGGCGGACATCCTGGCCCGCCTCAAGGCGAATTGGGACGTTCTCAAAGGACGCTATGGTTTCAATAACCCGGAGACCGAAACGGGTCGTTTCTCGCTTCGCACCGAGCTTTTCCGCATCCCGCCCGGGCCTGAAGGCGATGCCGATTGGCGCACGAAGCTGGGAACCTGCTACACCGCCAATTTGCTGGCGGTACCTGAGTTCCAGCGCTACTGCCTCTCCTTTGGTCCAGCGGCAGACGCCGAGCCCGCACTGGTGATTCCCTTCGGGAGCACCATTGAATTCGGCAAGAACTTCTTTGGGCTCGATTTGGCGGCTGGGGACAATGCTTATGATTCCAGCCACTTTGCCACGAAGATCCGCAGCGTGGGCATTTGGTTTGCCAACTTCAACAACGCATTCAACGTAACCACCAATCAAGGGGGCGGCATGGCTAATATGCCAAGAGTGTACCTGATTCCCACGGGGATTGACATCGGCCGCGTCCCCTCAGGAGACCAGTCCAGTCTGCGAAGATGGACGGTATTCGATCAAGTGTTGCCCGTCCCCTTCCCGTTGACTCAGGAGGATCTAGTCAATCCCAGTTGGATTCCGCTCCAGGATTCCCTCGGGGGAGGATTCGGCACGCTCCGCAAGCACCCGGCGATGCGCGCTTATCACGACGCGGGCTTCGATGTGTCTGAAATGACCTACAGCTCACGTCTGATAGGGCGCTCGGTTTGGAACACGCAGTGGCTGCTGATCATCCCAGGGCGCACGCTGTTGAGCGACGGCTCCAAGGGAATCCAGCGGTTCATTCACGGCGCGGAGACCGAGCCGGGCAAGTGGGACGAGAATGGGGTGAAAGACATCCGCCTCTTCTTCCAGACCTACTCTTATTCGGGCAACTAACATCCTCTCCATGGATAATCCTGGCATCGTACTATGAGGTTCTCTTCCATCCATTTCTGTGGTGGTTTGCGCGTCAAACCCTTGTTCCTGATGTTGGCTGCGTGTGGCTGGGCGTTGGGGTTTGGCCACTGCGGCGTGCCTCAGCCCCCTTGCGTGTTCTACGGGCAGGCCCGTGACGAATACGGTTACCCCTACCTGCGCGACGCCGAGGTCATTCTGCGAATCCAGGGACGAGTCTGCAGCCGGTGGCCCATCTTGGGGATGCTGGCACCCGGGGTGAACTTCAAACTTCCGCTCGAGTTGGACGACGGTGCGACGACCTCCTACGCCAGCTATGCCGCTCATTCTGGACAGACGGTTACCATCTCGGTGCGCGCGCAAGGAGGGGAACGGCCCATCATCGAGACCGCCATCCCCACTGTGGGACAGTCCGGAGACTTGATCGGGATCTACACAACGACCGGTACCGACGCTGATGGCGATGGTCTGCCCGACGCGTGGGAACAAATCCTGATCGAGAATTCCGGAGGAGCCCTCACCGACGTTGCCCAGGTCCTGGGCCAGGACGACTTCGATGCAGATGGGGTGTCGAACCTGGACGAGTACCGGGCGGGGACCTACGCGTTCCTGCAGGATGACTTTCCCAAGGTGGAGGAAGTGACCAGGCTGACCAACGGCAAAGTGCGCCTCCGTTTCCTGACCACGCCAGGAATCTCGTATCGGGCTTACCAAGCCACTCAGTTGGGAACGGACGCCGTCTGGAACCCGGTGCCCTTAACCCTGACCGAAGCCGATGGAGCGACCTCCTTCGATGCGGTGGTGGGTAACGGGAACTTCGTATCAGTCTATGTCGGAGCGGCTGAGTCCATCCAGTTCTACCGCCTGGTGGCGCAGTAATGCCTCTGTCGAAGGATTTTACACGATACTCAGATCACAATATGAAAGCGAACCAATTCTCCCGTTGGCTGGCAACCCTGGCCCTGGGACTGTGCCCTTTCGGCGCCTTGGCCCAGACCACCTTGCCCGACCTGGAAATCGCCCCTCTCCGACAGAATGGGCAGCTGACTTTCCTGACGGTCCCCGGCTACACAAACTACGCGATCGAATGGGCGCCGACGGTCAACGGACCTTGGAGCAGTTCCTGGGATCAGTTGCGCCTCCTCCAGCCAGTCGGCACATCGATCACCGTGTCCGTCCCTATGTTTTACCGCGTCGTGGCCCGCGGCGCGCCCTTGGTCGTGCCACCAGGTATGGTGTTCGTCCCCCACGGCGAGTTCCTGATGGGCGACGTCCTCAACACCAACGGTCCAGCAGCTCCACTGCACGTGGTGATGGTTCGTCCCTTGGTGATGGATCGATTCGAAGTTACCAAAGCTCTGTGGGACGATGTCGCCGGCTGGGCTCAGTCACACGGTTATCAGTTCGACCACGCCGGGCTCTCAGACGCGACGAATCACCCCATCGCCGGGATCAGCTGGTACGATGCAGTCAAATGGTGCAACGCCCGCTCGGAGAAAGCAGGATTGCAGCCGGCCTATTACACTGACGGAACTCAGTCGACTGTGTACCGTACCGGGACCTTGGACTTGACCAATGGATGTGTGAACTGGACAGGGTCTGGTTTCCGCTTGCCTACCGAAGCGGAGTGGGAAAAGTCAGCCCGCGGAGGATTGGTAAATCAGCACTACGCCTGGGAGAACCTGGATCCGAACTACGTCATCAGCATCTTTGGCAGTATGGCCAACTTCTGGAACAGCGGCGACCCCTACGACAATGGCACGACTCCCGTGGGCTTTTACGATGGATTTCATACCATCGACGGAGTGGACATGAAGAACGGATTCGGACTCTACGACATGGCTGGCAACGTGGCCGAGTTCTGCTGGGACCGGGTGGGAGCCTACACGGCCCAACCCCAGGAGGACCCTCTCGGACCCGACACCGGCGACCAGCGCGTCGTGCGCGGTGGTTCCTGGTATGATAACCCTGAGAAGTTGCGTCTCGCCGTCCGTCGATCCTTCTACCTCCACGTCCTTTCGCCGGACGTCGGGTTCCGCTGCGTCCGTGTGGGTGGATTATGATGGTTCTGCGCAGTCAAACGTGGGATCCCGTCGGATCGTCTGGTTGGGGTGAATCGTAATTGTTCCACCGGCTTTCGCTGAACTCTGGTTTCGCTCTTGGATCAAACGGGTACGGCGTGGCTGGCCTTGCCCTACCGCTTCGGAGACGTAAGCCGGGTGTTGCGGTAGAGCAGGAACCAATCGTAGAGGTCGTCACGGGTGTAAACCATCGAGGAAATATCATGTCCGGACTCCCCTTCCCAAGGTGTACTTCCCCTCCGGTGCCAGTGAATTGACAGTGATCCGCTCGTCCCGTACCGCAGATTGCCCAATCTGCCGTTTCGCAGGTCGCCTGACCTGCGGGGGCTGCCGAGGCGCCAAACACGACGCGAACCGTGAACATTGGCTGTCCCTTTTGGGGACCCTTGGAAGAGGAGTTGCGACAGGATGCACGATATTTACAGGATGGGAAGAGGGCTTTCTCTCCAAACCTGGATTAAAATCCTGTTCATCTTGTACATCCTGTCGTCCATCGATCCACAATCAAAACTGGCTGTCCCGAATTCACCTCCCAAGAACGCAAGGGTCACAAATCTTACGAGGGTGTTTGTCGCGGGCACGGCGGAGCGCCGGCGCCCCGCCACGCCGTAGAACCTTCCGAAACCCAAGGGACCGGCTGGCCCGGAGAGCCAAGACCCACGCAGAGGGAACGGGGTCAGACAATAGTGATTCGTCATGTCCGTTGACTAACGGCATAAGGGAATTACTCTCTCAACCAGCGAAAGGAACATAATGAGGCGTAACGTGTGGGTCGCGGCCGGGATTGCCTGTGGGCTATTCAGGGAAGCAAAGGCGGGGCAATTTGGGGACTTCTTGTACGAAACCAATAGTTCTGGGATTACGATCACCAAGTACACAGGTGTCGGAGGTGCCGTTACCATCCCGAGTCCTATTGACGGGCTACTGGTCACCAGGATTGGCAATAGGTCGTTTTCATTCTGTACGAACGTGACCAGTGTGGTAATACCCGCCGGCGTTACTTGTCTTGAGGGCACCGTGTACTTCGACACGATGGAAATTGGCTCGGGAGCATTTCAGGGTTGCACCAGCCTTAGGCAAGTCGAGATGCCTGATAGTCTGGTTGACATTGCGGCGGTGCCCAGTCCGGGTTGGTGGAGTGGTGGGCTTACCTTTGCGGATTGCTCGTCCTTGACCCACATCCGAATTCCCGAGAGTGTCCAGCGACTGGGTAAATCCACCTTTCTCCGGTGCACCAGTTTGACCAACGTGGTGCTTCCTAGCGGAGTAACCTATATTGGTGATTCCGCATTCTATGGTTGCCGAAAACTGGTCTCCTTCACCATGCCGGAGAATGTATCGAGGATTAGGGATTGGGCTTTCTCGGGTTGCACCAGCTTAACCAGCGTTGAGCTTCCGCGGAACCTCACGAACCTGGCGAGGGGATCCTTCGAAAACTGCGGAAGCCTGGAAGTGATCAAGATCGCGTGTAATGGCCCGATCGACTGGTATTCGGCGTTTCTCGGCTGCACCAATGTATCCACGATCGTGCTCACCAGCGAGGTCACTAATCGGTTGTGCGCTGTGCGTGCTATCTCCATTCCAATGTTCTCCAGGTTGACCTCCTACGTCGTGGAGGAAACAAACCCAACCTACTCCACGGTCGGCGGAGTGCTCTTTGACAAGAAGCAAACCACGCTTCTGGAGTATCCAACCGGCAGAGAAGGAGACTTTCAGATTCCCCCTGGAATCGTAGCTGTCGCCGATTACGCATTCGCAGGCTGTGGAGGATTGACGACCGCTATGTCGCCCAACAGCGTCGATCATATCGGCAACGGAGCGTTTGCATCCTGCTCTCGACTGGTCCATTTCGAGATACCTCCACGGGTCACGACGATCGGGGACAGTACTTTCTCGAGATGCAGTTCGCTGACGGATCTGGCAATTCCGGATAGCGTTACCAACATTGGCCCAAACGCGTTCTCCTTCTGTCGCGCGTTGACGAATATCTCACTTCCCAGACTCATTTCTAGCATAGGCGCGAGCACCTTCGAGAAATGCTCCGGCCTTGTTGCCCTCGATATCCCAGATGGCGTTACCACCATCGGCGAGTCCGCATTCCGCGCCTGTACAAACCTCACCGCCATCGACATTCCTGCCAACGTCACCAACCTTGGCAATTATGTCTTCCTGTACTGCAGCGCGCTCACGAATGTGTCGCTTCCGGACGGGCTCTCCAGGATCCCTGGACAAGCATTCGGATTCTGTGAAGCCCTTCCCGCCTTAGGCATCCCAGCCAGCGTCACGACCATCGAGACTGCCGCGTTCTGGAGGTGCACCAGCCTCGGCCAGTTGACGATCCCAGGAAATGTCACCAACCTCGGCGGATATGCGTTTTCCTCATGTCCTCAACTCACCAACGTCTTCTTTCAAGGGAACGCTCCAACGCATGGAGAGAGTCCTTTCGGAAGCACGCCCTCCACCCTTTATTATCTGCCCGAC
Source organism: uncultured Verrucomicrobiota bacterium (assembly GCA_964411985.1). Lineage (GTDB taxonomy): Bacteria > Verrucomicrobiota > Verrucomicrobiia > Limisphaerales > J093 > CAYPNF01. The sequence continues at coordinate 21,743 of CAYPNF010000031.1, read as the reverse complement.
GCCAAGGGTTGGAACACCTCCTACGACTCGCTTCCCACACTGCTTTGGAACCCCAAGCTTCGCAGCAAAGGGATTGCTCCTGACGGCCCGCGCCTCAACATCACAGGCACCACCAACATCCCGATCCTGTTGGAGGCTGCGATGGACCTTGCCAATCCCACGTGGGTCCCCCTGCTCACAAACATCCTGTCCGGTGGGTCATTCGACTTCACCGACACCGACTGGGCAAGCACTCCCAGTCGTTTCTACCGCGTTAGATCACCTTGAACCTCCGCGGCCAAACGAACCAACGACAAGCACGAGACCAACAGGGTGTACGAGACGAATAACCGGACCAAGTCCACCCAGATCGTTCGCCGTTGGTCCAGACTGGGAAGCTGGAAGTAGGCGCCAAACCCTCCGCACTCGTATGTTGGCATCGAGTCGATATTTGGCGCACCCGGGGTGGGGAAAGAGACTGTCCGTCCCCGTTCCTAGCCCTGCGGCTGGCTCGGAGAGCCCTACCCTAGGGACAGACCCTGTCAAAACCCAGTTATGATCACCCAACCGCCTCCGCCATCGCGTTCCCGGCGATCCATCCCGTGGTCCACGCCGCCTGGAAATTGAATCCGCCGGTGATTGCGTCGATGTCCAAGAGTTCTCCGGCGATGTAGAGCCCGGGGCAGACGCGGCTTTGCATGGTTTTGAAGTCGACTTCCTTGAGCGACACTCCTCCGCACGTGACGAATTCCTCTTTGTTCATGCTCTTGCCGGTGACCGTCAGGACGGTTCGCGTCAAGTGCTGGGCCAGCACGTGTCGTTGGGCGCGGGTGAGTTGGTTCCACCGGATATCGCGGCGCAGGCCGGATGCCATGATCAATTGCGTCCAGAGTCGCCCTGGCACCGGGGAACGCGGTGTGTTGATGACCAGTTTGGACGGATGCTCCTCCGCACAGGCCAGGAGCGCGTTCGAGACCGATTCCTCGCTTTGGCCTGGAAACCAGTTCAAATGGACGGTGAACCTGTAGCGCAGATCAAAGAGACTTCGGGCTCCCCAAGCCGAGAGCCGAAGCACACCCGGCCCACTCAATCCCCAGTGGGTCAGTAGCACTGGACCCCTTTCCTTCAGGCGGATCTCTGGCACGGCCACTTCCACGTCTGGTAGGGCGACCCCGGCGAGTTGACGAACCCAGGGTACCTCCACCTCGAAGGTGAACAAAGAAGGCACCGGCGTCTCCACCGTGTGCCCGAGCAGGTTGGCCAGGCTTCCCCCGGATGCCGTGCGACAGCCTCCCGTCGCGAGAAGAACACAATCCGCCTCGAGCGTTTCGCCACCCTCCAATGCCAGGTGGAAACCTCCAGTGTCTCGGCGAGTCAGGCTTTCTACCCCTTTCTTGCTCCAAAGGGAAACCCCTGCGGCGCGGGCAGCCCCCATCAAGCAGTTCACAATCGTTTCCGAGGAATCGGTGGTGGGAAACATGCGGCCATCGGGCTCCGTTTTCAGCTGAACCCCGCGTCGTTCAAACCAGTCGATGGTATCGCGGGGCTGGAACTTCTGGAACGGGCTGATGAGGGCTTTCCCGCCCCGCGGATAGCGGTTGGCCAGCTCCCGTGGATCGAAGCAAGCGTGTGTCACATTACAGCGACCCCCGCCGGAAATGCGCACTTTGGAGAGAAATTGGTGTGACTTCTCGAGAACCACGACGGGTACCCCGGGAGCCGCCTCGGCGCACGTGATGGCAGCAAAGAACCCGGCTGCTCCTCCTCCAACAATGGCCACGCGACGTTTCGTCATGGCGGCAGCATAGCAGGGGGACTCAAGACTGTCGCCAGAATTGCTCGAACGATGTGATTGTGGCCTCTCTACCGAAGAACTGTACCGAAAAGCTAGACAGATTCCTTGATGCCGAGTTCCTGTAGTGTTTGGCGCAGCCACCCTAGGCTCTGCTCAATCATGGGACCGCTGGCACCTTCGCATTCCATGCTGAGAGTTCCGGAATAGCCTGCCTCCTTGAGCAAAGCGAGACATGCCTTAATATTGCCCGCATTGATGCCCTGCCCGAGAGCGCAATGGCTGACCGCTATTCCGGTCATGCCACCGCGCAGAGCCTTAGCGAGGGATTCTGAGACGTCCTTGATGTGCACGTGACTCACCTTTGGCAGGAATCGCTGCAGAAATGCCGTGGGCTCCTGGCCGGCAATGTAGGTGTTGCCAGTATCCATGTTCATACGCAAGTACGGGCTATCCACAAAGGCGAGCATCTCCGCCATCAGGTCGGGCTTGGTGGTGAAGTAGCCATGCGGCTCGATATTCACAATGATCTTATGAGCCTCCGCCACTCGCAGTATCTGCTCATAGCTGCGCTTCATGAGGCTCATCGCCTCCTTGTCCTGAAGACCTTCCGGCGCATGCAAGCCATCTGTGGTATCGACGCAGGGACAGCCAATCTGGTTGGCCCAGGCGATGGCCTTCATGACGTAGGGGACACCTCGCAAGGGGCCGTCCTCTTGCGAGAGCGGGTAGGCAGCGTCCACCTGCGAGAAGGAAACGCCAAACCTCTCCATCTTGCGTCGGAGCAAGACAGGATCCTCATAAAGAGCAACGTGCGGCTGGTAGCCGAGGCCGTGGATCCAACTCACGCCATCGATGAGCCCACACTCAATATGATGGACCTTGTTGGCCTGGGCCCAGGCTAGGCATTTCTCGAAGGACCAATACGCAGAATTAAAAGCGTCCGTGTGAAATCCAATCTTCATGCAGGAAGTGGACTTGGGGTTTGTGGATTGGGTTTCAGAGCTGGGGCTCTGGGCCAGATTAGCGGCCAGGGAGGAGGTTGCCGCCGGAATGGCTGCGACAAAGCCGGCGGTGTTACCGACAAACTGGCGGCGGGTCAGGGAAGGGGATGGAGTAGACATGAGGTTACCCCCACGCGGGTCCCAGCACTGTGAACGCGGGACCTCGCGTGGAATGGGCTTTGAAGTTTGGACTACTGCTGGACCCGGTAGAACTCTCGGCTTCCCTGGGGCGTAAGTTCTACTCCAGAGACGGCCCCGCTTACCACGGACCAAGGGCCGGTGACTTCGGGGGAGCGGTAGAGGCTTCCTCCCCCGCTCCACTCGATGCGCACCTTGTCCGCCACAAGCGTGATGGTCAGTTGTGCCGGTTGAACTTCCGTTGCTGGCTCGAATGCGAAAGTGCCAGCGGCATACCGGTTGGCTGGGCCATCGTCGGCGGTCGCAGGATACGTTGCTGGATCCCCCCATCTCCCGCTTCCCACAAACACCAGCGATCCACCATCGAAGGTGGAGAGTTGTTCAATGTTCGCAGGTAATCCGTGGGTATTGAACAATTGCTCCCCTACGCCATAGCCCGAGGCCACAATACAGCCTTCGAAGCCCGCGGGAAGAGTCAATGGGGTGGTGAGATCCAGGAAACGACTGCCGGCCACCAATTCACCCGGGTTGTTCGCGGAGAACTCGAAGCCAGCGAGTTTGGATTGGTTTTTGCGATCATACAACGCTACCGTGATAGCTAAGTTGAGACCATCCGAGCCATCATCGAACACACCCAGCCGGGTTACTTTCAACGCATGCGCCACGTCGAAGTCCATACCCAATGATCCCCCAAAAGCCTGGTTCCCCGCCAGCCCGGAGGGATTCAAGTAGGCAATTCCGCCACGTCTTGGATTCGGGGTGATGGAGACCACGGCCGACTCCAGACTTGTCTGACCGCTCGCTGCGACCGCCACCAGCCGATAGTAGACGGTGACGCCGTTGGCGACGCTGGTATCCCGGTAGTGGGTGGCGGGGACCTCTGCGACTTGAGCGAAGGGCCCTTCCAAGGCCGTGCCGCGTTGTACTCGGTACGTTGCTGCTGGTAGCGGAATCAGGACAGGGTCCCAGACAAGGCTGACCGCGGCATCTTCGGGAGGAAGCTGCGCTCGGAGGGTCGGGGTGCCTGGCTTTTGTGGCGGCGTGGTCTGATACAAGAAGGAGGCCGCCATGAACCGGGCGGCTGGCCCTCCGTCAGCGATATCCGGGAACGCCCCTGCGGTCATGCCGTACCGGCTGGTGCCGACGAATTTCAGAGAACCATTTCCATCGTGGAGGGTCCAGAAGACCCGGTTGGTATCCCCGTCAGAACTGGCATAACGGTCGTCCTCGCTGAATCCATCGGCCTGGGCGACACCAGCGAATCCAATTCCCAGTTCGAGCGGCTGAGGCAGGGGCTTGAATCGCAGTCCTTCGATTAGCACGCCTGGATCCTCAGGGGTGAACTCCAAGGTGGCCAGCACTTCCTGGTTTGTACGGTTGTAGATGCGGGCCGTGAGCGTTCCCTTGAGTCCGTTGCAGTTGTCGTCGAAGACAGCTAAACGGGTGACGTGAATTGGATTCTGAACATCAAAATCGACTCCGAGTGAACCGTTGAAACTGCTACTCCCGGCTTTGCCGGCAGGGGACAGGTAGGAGATCACCTCATTAGTGGCCAGGGGGGCGTAGGGAGCTGCAGAACGCACCTCGGAGTCCGAACCGGGTTTCCCGTTGGCTCCGACCGCGCGTACAGTGTAGGAGTAGACGCTTCCGTTGACGAGTGGGCTATCCGTATAATTCGTGGTGGTTACATCGGCAATTTTGGAGAATGGCCCGCTCGGAACGTTTGCGCGCTGCACTTCGTACTTTGCAGCCGCCAGGGGTTGGGTGACAGGCGGCCACGAAAGTACGATACTGGCATCTCCCGGTTTCAGGCTTACCACCGGCTTGCCGGGGAGCAGGGCTGGGGTGGTCGTGTATTCGAAAGTCGCCGCTGCGTATCGCGCTGCTGGCCCTCCGTCAACTCCTTCCGGAAAGACACCTGCCACGTCGCCCCAGCGGCTCAGGCCGACGAATCGGATGGAGCCGTTGCCGTCATGTAAAGTCCAGGTGACGTCGGTCGCCTTACCGTTAGAGTTGCGCAGTTTCTCCTCGGCACCGTACCCTTCCGCTACAATCGTGCCTTGAAATCCTGCAGGCAAGTTCAATGACGTTGTCAGGGCCTTGAAACGGCTTCCCCCCATGAGCACTCCGGCCTCTTCCGGTGTGAACTCCAGGCTGGCCATTTCGGTCATCGTAGCCCGGTCATAGAGCCGAGCCATGAGAGGAAGACTGAGCCCGTTCGAGCCGTCGTCGAAAACCCCCAGGCGAGTCACCACGATGGGATTGTCGACGTCAAAATCCATTCCTAGAGGGCCGCCAAAAGCTTGATTCCCCGCGGTATCGGCTGGCACGGCATAGGCCACGACCGTTTCCTGAGCTGCCGCAGGATTGGGAAGGGCGTGAACGAGGCACGCGAGGGCGCTTACTGCAGCCGTCCATTGGCTGCTGCGCGGTCGTCGAGAGGGATAGTGTTTAGTGGGATTCAGCATGTTTGATGCGTGGTTGGGGGTTTGTTGATAGAGAAAGAAGGGGAAAACGGCACCTTGCGGCGCACGCACTCCAAAACCTGGCGGATTTTCACGCGCCTTCCATTCTGCGAGAGCTTTTGGAGTGCGGTGAGGAGCGTAGCGATGTACCGCTTTTTCATTGAAGCCGTTCCCTGCGCTTTTGTTGGTGAGTCTACTCCTGCTCCCAGCCCTCGGAACTGTGGTAGATCCACCAGTCGTCCTCCTTAGGGTTGCCTTTGACCCGCCCGGCGGAATCATCGGCACGCACGACGTTCATGGCTTGGTCGTGAGGCATGTACTTGGGACCGTGGTAAGGTATTTCCCAGATCAGGACTGCCTGGGAAGGACTTAAGACGTCGGTTTCGGGTCTTCCGCTTACCGGTTTGCTCGCGTAATCGTTCTTCTTGCGGAGGTAGTAGATGTGGTTCCACACATAGGAGACTCCATCATTGTCAAAATAGAAGTTGGCATCAAAAGCGGCGTCGGGGTGCCCGGCGGGAACCTTCACTTTCAGTCCGGCCGGGCAGGTGAAGATACCGGTTTTCGCCCTGTAATTGGCCACTTTGTTGGTGGCCGGTTTGGATTGGTTGGTACCCAGATAGCCGTAGAACAATTCCGGCATCCACACCTGATCGTTGCGCACGGCATGGTCGGCTCCCCAGGCCTTACCCCAGTTGCGGCAGAGGGCGAATTTGCCCGCGTAATCCTGCGAATAGAGAGTGGAGGCCAGGCCGATCTGTTTCAGACTGTTCAAGCAATAGGTCTGCTGGCCCTTGGCCTTGGCTTTGCTCAAGGCCGGAAGGAGCATTCCGGCAAGAATCGCAATAATGGCAATGACTACCAGGAGTTCGATGAGCGTAAAGGCACGCGTGAAATCTTGCGGACCAACAGTCTGACGGATGGGGTGGGTGGTGAAAGGCTTCATAGCGGGGGGATCAGGCAGGTTGAGATTCTGTCATGCGCTTCTCCGAAGCGGCCTATTCCATACTAAGAGGTATGTTCATGGGGAAGAAAAACAAGGGTGCCGACAAACGCGCGGTATTCCGAGGTTCTTGGGCCCAGACTTCGCTCTCGAAGCAGACCTGGCAAGGGCTTTGGTAAAGAAGAAATCAGCCTTGCCTGCAGGAGAACATGCGGCGTCATGGGTGTGGGCGGTTGAGCCAAGCCATAGGCGATTCAGGTTGATATTGAGATCAAACCATACGTGCTGGTATGTCATTGTCAACTTCCTTTTCACGGAGCCAGCTCGAAGTTTCGTTCAAGCGGGACTTTTCTATCCTTGCTGCCCGGACATTGGAATATTACCATGCTTTGGAAGATCAATCACGTGGACTCATGAACATTCATCATCTCGAACTGTTCTATTACGTAGCCAAACACGGGGGAATCAGCGAGGCGGTCCGCAATATTCCGTATGGCATCCAACAGCCAGCTGTCAGCGCGCAAGTGATCCAGCTTGAGGAAACGCTTGGGGTGACTCTCTTTCACCGGCGTCCGTTTGCGCTGACCAAGGCGGGGGAAGAATTGCAGGCCTTTATCTTGCCGTTCTTCGGCAACATCGATGCGATGGCGGAGCGGGTGCGGGGTGGGGTGGGGCAGTTCATTCGGATTGGGGCTTCCGAAGTGGTCCAGCGCGAGCATTTGCCGGAAATCGTTCTCAACGTGCGCAAAGTATACCCGAACTTGAAGCTGAATCTGCGCGAGGGCTATCGGCATCAGCTGGAAGAGTGGTTGCTGCGCCAGGAACTGGACCTTGTCATCACCATCCTGGAAGGAAAGACCCCGGCGGGCATCAATTGCGAGGAGTTGATCCGGCTGCCACTCTGTCTTCTGGTGGAGAAGCGCAACCCGCTCAAATCGGCAGAGGAGCTTTGGAAGAAAGATCGAATCACGGAACAACTCATCACGCTGCAAGCCGAGGAGGGCGTATGTAAACACTTCCAGCAGTATTTGATCAAGCGCGGGATCGAGTGGTTTCCGAGCCTGGAAGTGGGCTCCCTGGCTCTCGTGGAGACCTATTCGGTCAACGGGTTCGGCCTGGGACTGGCTTTTGACATCCCACACTCCTCACGTTCTGCGAAGTTGCGGGCGATTCCGCTCCCGGACTGTCCCCCGATGGCGGTTGTGGCGATGTGGACCGGCAAGCGGACACCTCTGATTGAAGCCTTCATCAAGGAATGCCATCGCCGGGCTGACTACTTGCGGGGGGATGGAACGGCGTTATAGCGCCATCGGCTCTGGCACTCGACGGCTCGCTGAGCCATCGGGAGCAGTTGGGATCTATTCAGGATCACCTTGTCGCACACTTTGTCGATTTCACGATGAACCCGAGATGGGTTCGAGTTCTAGCTGAGGCAAGACAATCCGCGCAGCATCAACGCGGTCGGCCGTTTTCGCGTGAGTTGGGAACCCGCTCATGGTAGAAGGCTCTGGTGCATCTGGCCCAGCTACGCTTGCGGGATTTTCGGAACTACGGACGCCTGGACGTGGCGTTGGCGCCGGGCTTTCATCTTTTGCTGGGAGACAATGCGCAAGGGAAGACGAACATCCTGGAGGCCATCTACCTGCTGGCGACCCTACGTTCCTTCCGTGGCGTAGGCAGCCCCCAGATGGTGCGTCATGGCCAGAAGGGCTACTTCGTCAGCGGTCAGGTGATGGGAGAGGGTAGCCACGAAGTCCGCATGTATTGGTCTCCCGGCGAGAAGCGGCTCAGCCTGGATGGCAACCCGGTCAAACGGGTGGTGGATTACTTGGGGGTTCTCCGCACCGTGGTCTTTTGTACGGAGGACCTGCAATTGGTGAAAGGGGCCTCCAGCCGCAGGCGGCGTTACCTGGACTTATTGCTTACGCAAACGCAGTCCGGTTACCTGACCCTGCTGCAGCGATATAACCGTGCGGTTCGCTCGCGGAATGCACTCCTCAAGAGACGCACCGTCGATGAAGCTGCGCTGGAGAGCTTTACCCATGAGGTTCTGAATGCGGGCGCGCAGCTCATGAAACTGCGGAAGGAACTGGCCCCGCGAATCGCCCTGCTCGCGCGTCTTGCTTATCGGAGAATCTCCGGCGGGGCTGAGGAGCTAACCTTGGAGTATGCCCCTAGCGTGCAGCGCGAGTTCGCGGTCGAATTGGCGCAGAGCAGGGCCAGAGAGCGGACGTACCACACCACGGTGGTAGGACCGCATCGCGACGACTTGGATCTCCTGCTCGACGAAAAGGACGCGGCCAAATACGGGAGTGAGGGGCAGAAACGAACGATCGCCATTGCGTTGAAGATGGCGCAGGCGGACTACTTGACGGGGATCCACGGCACACCGCCGATTCTTCTCATTGATGATGTCATGGGCGAGCTGGATCTGAGGCGTCGGAGCGGGCTTCTGCCTTTACTGGAGCGGACGCAGCACGCGCGGAGCCAGGTCTTTATGACGTGTACTGAAGAGAACTGGCCGCGAGAACTCGCCCGTTCCCTGCAAAAGTGGCAGATCTCCCATGGCAGCCTGCGAAGAGCGGAGTAGGGTTGCCGCGGGGCGCTGTCGGCCGTGCTCATGGCATGAGTGATGGCATCTAGCCTGTTCACAGAGGTTTGCAGCTACAAAAAACCTTGTGCAAACAATACCTGTGAGTATAGTTCGAATCGTTCGCACCATGCCCAACTATTCACCAGAAATGCCGGCCAAGCTTGCGGAAAGCGCTTTTCAGCTCTTTTCGCGGCACGGCGTGAAGCAGGTCAATCTTGACCAGGTAGCCGGCAACGCAGGAGTCACGAAAGGGAGCCTGTATTGGCACTTTCGATCCAAGCATGACGTCGTCAAAGCCGCGTGCCTGCACTACTACGGGACCTATCATCGGCGGATGAACGAGGAGATTTCGCCCATTGTGGACCCCTTGGAGCGCCTCGAGCATACGCTTCGCTATGCCGTCCGCACCTGCCTGCTGGATGCAGGCAACCGTATCTTCACCATGGAGGTGTTCACCATGTCGGTGCATGACGAGGACATTCGCCGAGGCTGGCAGCAGTTCTACGGCAGTGTCCGCTCCTTCTATGTGGGGCTCGTCAAGTCCGCCATCGTCGCCGGTGAACTCGAGGTGGAGGATCCGGAGCAGGCGGTCAACGTGATGCTGGCGACCATGGAGGGAATCAAGCTGCGCGCTTTGTTCGAACCGGAGATCTGTACGGCTGTCGAAGAGAATCGAATCGTCGATTCGTTGCGCGACATCCTGGGCTTTCGTCGGTCCCGAGCGCCAGGTCGGGTGGTTCTCAGCAAGAATTAGGTACCTCAGTTTCAACCCAAGACTATGAAGATCGGTTTTCACACAGACGCCTTTAACTCTGCTTACTGGTCCTTTGAAAAGTGTTTGCAGTGGGCGAAGAGCAACGGAGTTCATTACATCGAATGCGGCTTGATCGATGGCGTGAGCTGGATTCACGGGTTGGGCTACCAACCCCACGTAGCCCTGTACGAGGATCCGGTGCTGTTACGCCGAAAGATGGACAAATATGAGGTGGCGTTTTCGCAGGTGGATGCCGCTTTTCCTATGTCCGGCGAGGAAGGGCCGATCCGCGGAGTACCCTACGTCATGAAGTCCATCGCATGGGCCGCGCAGACCGGTTGTCCGTGTGTCGATACCACCGATGGACTGCACGCGCCCGAGGGGTTGAAGGATTTGGAGGCCATGGCGCTCATGAAGCGGTGTTACCAACAGATCCTGACCGTGGCGGAGGCGCACGGGGTCATTGTCAATATCGAGCCTCACGGCTACTTCACCACCAACCCGGATGCTATGGCCGAGATGCTTGCCTTCGTGGATAGTCCCTATCTGCGGATGAACATGGATACGGGGAACACCTTCATTGCCGGGCGTGATCCGGTGGCCTTCTTGCGACGGTTCCTTTCGAAGGTGAGCCACGTGCATGTGAAAGACGTGTCCCAATCCCTGGCGGCCTCATTGCGTGGGGCCAGCACTGGCATCGCTGTCAGCCAATGTTCCTTGGGCGGGGGAGTCAACGCATCGAACATCGGTCAGTGCCTGAGCATCCTCAAGAACGCTGGGTACAAGGGGACGCTGAGCATCGAGTGCGAAGGCCAAGGAGGCCCGATGATCGAACAGTCGCTTGCCTGGCTTCGCTCCACCCTCAAAGAACTCGAGATTAAGGAGGACCGATAATGCGTCAGCTCATCCTATGCGTCCTACTGGCGGCCGCCCTGGTGGCGGTTGGAGCCGAACCCGCTAAACCCGCTCGCGTGCTCTTGGTTACGGGAATCGATTACCCCGGCCACCCTTGGCAGGAAACCGCCCCTGCGGTAAAAAAACTTCTCCAGGAAGGAGGACGCCTCACCGTGAACACCATCGAGGATGCGGCGCTGCTCGATTCGGCAGCCCTGGCGACCTACGACACGGTTGTCCTTCATTTCATGAATTGGGAGTCCCCTTCCCCCGGCCCCGCCGCGCGGCAGAATCTCCAGGAGTTCGTGAAGAATGGCGGCGGCCTGGTTCTGCTGCATTTTGCCTGCGGCGCGTGGCAGGACTGGCCTGAATTCAAGGACCTCGCGGGCAGGGCCTGGGATCCTAAACTGCGCGGACACGACCCTCGCGGTCCTTTCCAGGTGGACATCGCGGATTCGCAGCACCCCATCACCGCCGGGATGGGCGCATTTGAAACCGACGATGAATTGTACACCTGCCTCGCTGGAGAGCGACCCATTCACGTCGTGGCGAAGGCCACCTCCAAGGTCGACAAGAAGGACTACCCGATGGCTTTCGTGTTCGAGTACGGCAAAGGGCGGGTGTTCCACACGGTCCTGGGCCACGACCTCAAGGCGGTGACCAATTCCAAAGTGCCTGAGCTCTTTCGCCGAGGGACCCTGTGGTCAGCCAAGCGCCCGCCCGTGCTGTGATCACTAGGTAGGGACATCGCGCTGCGATGTCCGGGGGTGCGGACGGCCCAGCGGTCCGTTCCTACCAGGGAGAGTTGGTAGGCGACAGCATCCCGCCGCGCCGAGGAATGAACGAAAAGAGACGGTGGGCTGCGGAGAGCGCGTCCCTGCCACCGCAGGGGGGCTCTAGTTACAGCTGGGGGCGAGGTGCGACGTAGGTGTCTTCCTCCTTCAAGTGTTTGACGATCATTTCGACCGTGCGATCAATGGCACCCAAGTTGGCTTTCACCACGGCCAGCGCGTTTCGGCCCGTCTCCTCGCGCAGGGCATCCGATTCCAGAAGCTGGCTTAAGGCGGACTCCAACTCGGCTGGATTCTTTACTTGGATCGCCCCTTTCTTCTCCACGAAGCAGCGGGCGATTTCCGCGAAATTATGCATGTTGGGGCCGAAGACCATCGCTTTCCCTAAAGCTCCTGGCTCGATAGGGCTCTGACCACCCTGCCCGCAGAGGCTTTTTCCAACGAAGATCACTCGGGCATGCTCGTAAAAGTACTTCAGCTCCCCGGTCGAGTTGACCAGCAGGCATTCGATGGCACCGGGCTGAAGCGAAGTGGTTGCGGTGACTTCGCTGCGGTAAATGAATTTCACGCCTTTGGCTTCCAAGGCGCGGCCGACCTCGCGGCCACGTTCGAAGTGCCTGGGGACGAGTACGAGGAAGAGTTTGGGGAAACGCTTCTTCAATCGGAGATAAACGTCCGCCAGCAGCGCCTCTTCTCCGGCATGCGTGCTTCCTGCTACGAGCAGGTGCGCGTCTTCAGGAACTCCGAGTTGCTTCAGCATCGCAGGCACATCCAGCAGGCGCCGTTCATCCACCTTGGCGGCATCGAACTTCAAGCTGCCAACGATCTCCACGGCCTCAGGACGACATCCCAGTTCCAGCAAACGCTGCGCATCTGCCTGGTTTTGGGCGCCGACCCCGGCAAGGGAGGCGAACAAAGGTGCGAAGAGAAATTTGAGGATACGATAGCCTCGGAACGACCTTTCGGAGAGACGCGCGTTGACCAAAAAGACAGGGACCCTCCGGTCACGAGCTTTCCAGAGAAAGTTGGGCCAGATCTCTGCCTCCACCAGGATGACTGCTTCCGGATGGAGGACGGCGAAGGCTTTGGACACCCAGGGACGGCGATCGATGGGGTAGTAGAGCTTCTCGATGTGATTAGGAAGCCGTTTCTTGAGTTCCCCCATGCCGGTAGAAGTCGTGGTGGACACCAACATTTTCACGTTGGGCACTCGAGGTTCCAAGGCGCGGATGAGCTGAGTGCAAAGGTTGACTTCCCCGACGCTGACGGCGTGCAGCCAGAGCGTGTGGCGGTTCGTCACGGCCTGCTTCACGCGGGTGCCATACCGGCCGAATCGCTGGCCAAAGTCCTGAAGCCATCCGCCACGCCGCCACATCTTCAAGAAGTAGAACGGCGCGCTCAGGCAAAAAAAGACCGTGAAAAGTACGTTGTAAAGCGTGCGCATGATCCGAAGCGCTGCTCACGTTTTACCCCGAACTTTGCTGGCTTGGCAATAGAAGATCCTGGATTCTCCCTGACATAGAAACACCCGAATTGGCATTCGGCTTGACCTGGAAATCGCCAAGAGGAATGCTGCAGCGTATGCCTCGCGCCTCCAGTGCTTTGCGGCCGCCCTGGCTGGCTTTCATTTTGCTGGGAGGGCTCCTGCTTGCTCAAGCTTCGGACCCGGAGCCGGTGGTGCCTCAGATAGGGCCGCCTTCGCTCACGGACCTTCCTGTCCGGCTTGCTGCCAGTACTGAGCAAGGGCATCCGGTTGTAGTTACCGGTGGAACCGTTTCCCTTGCGGTTTGGGAGGACTATAGGAAGGGAGACGGGACACCGTTTCTCATGGCCTCCAGGATTTCACAACAGGGGGAGAACCTCGACCCCTACGGTTTTCCTGTTTGTGTCGCTTATAGCGGCCAGTATGCCCCCTCCGTGGCCTATGATGGTGAACGCTACGTGGTCGTGTGGTCCGACGACCGCAACGCGTTGGTATCGGGTTTGGATGTCTATTGTGCACGAGTCACGGTGGAGGGATGGGTGCTGGATCCGGAGGGAATCGTGGTCAACCAGGATCCTCAGGATCAGGTCTCGCCTTTGGTCGCGGCCGATGCAGGGACAGCACTTTGTGCTTGGCGGCAGGCGGGAGGGGAGGGGACGAACACGCTTTCGTTTGCGCGACTGAGTGCCGATGGACAAGTCTTGGATCCTGTGCCGTGGACTTTGGAAACAAGACTAGCTTCTGACGCGGGCGTGGCAGTGGCTGCTGTGGGTGACCGATTCGCGGTTGTCTGGCAATCCGGGACCGATCTTTGGGTGGCACAAGTCTCTACCCATGCGCCGCTTTCACCAGCCGTTCCTTTGCTTGTCACCGCAACGGCCGCTCCTTCCGCAGTTCCTGCCTTGGGCAGGACCCAAAACCGTCTACTCCTCAGTTGGGCGGATGCGGGTGGGCCAGGAGGAGTGGAGCTGCGCGCTGCTTTTCTTGAGGAAAACGGGCCTGATCTGTTCGGAGTTGCGCGGATTCCTCTCACCCATTCAGGGATCACAAATCTCAATGTTGTGGGCACAGGCACCTATGGACTCTTGCTCTGGACCGAGTCCGTTCCAGCCGATTTGCAGGCGGTGACATGGGGAACGGTGCTGGGGTTGGACGACGGAGTGTACCCCATCCTGAGTCTTCTGAATACGAACCTTGGCCTGAATCTGTTCCAGGCGACCGGGAACCAAGGAGACACGATTCTCTGTGTTGGGACACACGGAGCTCTCTCCCAGTCCGATGTCTGGGCCAGTCGCTTCACCGTTCAGAGCTTCCAAGCGGGTACGGCGTTTCCGTTCCTCCTGAGTGGTGAGCCCAATGCGGAGACGTCGCCCGCGGTCGCCTGCAATGGGAGCCACTACCTCGTGGTCTGGCAGGACGACCGAGATCGGTCCGTTTCAGGAGCGAATATCTACGGTGTTCGTGTGGCCCTGGACGGTGCCCCGATGGATCGATGGGCATTTCCTGTCTGCTCCGCCCCTCGTGATCAGTCCAGACCCGCCGTGGCCGTCCACGGCGAGGATTTTCTGGTAACGTGGACCGACGGACGGAACCCAGAGACCGGTTCTGATATCTACGGTGCCAGGGTGAACTCGGCGGGACAGGTTTTGGATCAAGGCGGCTTCCTGGTCTGTGGTGCCGTGGGTCAACAGTATGATCCTGCAGTGGCAGGTGGCGCGGAGGGTTGGATGATCGTTTGGACCCACATGAACGAAGCTGGCTCCGACCAACTCGGGATTTACGGCACCTGGGTGGACAGCGGCGGAAAGTCCACCCATCCCGGGGGGATCCCGATCGCACTCGGGGGCAGTGGTCACGTCAGCCCAAGTGTCGCCTCAAGCGGTCCACGGTGGTTGGTTGCCTGGCAAGATGGTCGGGACTTCCTCAGCTCGGGCATCAATATTTACGGCAGACTTCTGGAACAGCGGGATACTGTGGACGCTCCGCCTGAATTCCCGCTTTCCATGGCTGCGGACAATCAGCATCTGCCTACTGTCGCTGGCCTACCCGCTGGATTCCTTGCATTGTGGTGGGATGAAAGAGACGGTGAGGAGAGTGGGGTGGACGTGTATTCGGCGAAGATCGGGCTGGACCGAATGGTGCAACCTGCCGACGGAACCGGTGTAGCAACGACTCCTTCCTCGTCTTTCTACCCCGCCCTGGCTTTGGGCCCTGAGTGGGCGTTGGCGGTCTGGGACGAGTATCGCACCCAGGGACAGGTGGGGTTCAACGTGTACGGCCAATTACTAGGTTTGGATGGGGTCCCGGTAGGCGCGAGGTTACCCTTGAACACCAACGTTCTCGATCAATCCAGGGTTCGAGCAGCCTCGGATGATCGTCATGGTTTCCTGGCGGTCTATGAAACTACATTGGAAGGGCGCAGTCGGATTGGCTCAACCACTGTCCAACTCCCGCCTCCGCCCCAGCCTGTTTTGCAGATCGAGTTGGAGCCACAGGCCCTGAAACTGACTTGGAGTAGCGTTGTAGGGCGCACCTACACCCTGGAACGGTGTTCCTCACTCTTGGCTTTGGACTGGTCGCCGCTCGTCAGTCTGGTCGGCGACGGTGGTTCTTTGAGTTTTACGGATGGGTCGAGCGATGGCCTGACTTGGTTTTACCGGGTGAGACACTTACCTTCCGCCATCGGTTTGGAGAGGAAACAACATGAGTGAGCTTCAGAAACCTCGAGAATCAGCCAGCACTCCGCCTGACCCGGAAGGGTTTGCAGTCGATCAGATGGTTCCCGCCAATTTGAGCCGGCTCTTGGAGTCCATCTTAGAGCACACCTACATCAAGGCGGTCTCCCTGGACACAAAGTTTCGGTTTGTTTGGGTGAATCAGGCCTATGCTGACGCCTGCGGTCGGCCGCGAGGCTTTTTTCTGGGGAAGAACCACTTTGATCTCTATCCTCATGAGGAGAACCAGGCGATCTTCCAGCAAGTCATCGATTCGGGCACACCCTATTTTACTGTCGCAAAGCCATTCGTGTTCCCCGACCAACCTGAGCGCGGGGTTACCTACTGGGACTGGAGTCTCTATCCTGTGAAGGGGCCGACGGGTGCGGTGGAAAGCCTTGTGTTCACTTTAGTGGACGCCACGGCGCGCGTGTCTCTCGCGAAAGCGGCTCAGGAGAGCGAAGCGCTCCTTCAGCGCACCTTCGATGAAGCCCCCGTGGGGGCAGTTCTGGTGGGGCCTGATTTCAAATTCGTCCGCGTGAATTCCGCCTTCTACGGCTTTCTTGGTTACTTGCCGGGGGAATTGAACGGCCTGAGCATCAAGGATGTCACGGCTCCGGAGGACCACGATGCCACGGCGGCGGGCATGGCCAAGCTGCTCTGCGGCGTTGCCGATTCGTTCGGGGTAGAGAAGCGGTATCTTCGCAAGGACGGAAGCCTTGTTTGGGGGCAGACCTCGGTGGGTGTCATCCGGGATGCTCAGCAGAGAATCTCTCGTTTCCTGGCGATGATTGTCGATAGTACCGCACGGCACCGGGTGGAGTCGATCATGGCGGCGAGGCTGGAGTTGTCTGAGTTATCCGCCCAAGCCAGCCTGAACGATTTTCTCCAAACCACCTTGGACAAAGCCGAGTCTCTCACCGAGAGCTGCATCGGATTCTTCCATTTCGTGGATCCAGACCAGGAGAACCTCCTCCTGCAGACGTGGTCCCACAATACCCTCCGGAACATGTGCACCGCAGAAGGGGCTGGGAAGCACTATCCTGTCAGCCAGGCGGGCGTTTGGGTGGATTGTCTTCGAGAAAAGAAGCCCGTCGTCCACAACGACTACGCCCACTTGGAGCACAAGAAAGGGCTGCCACCAGGTCATGCGGCGGTGATCCGCGAGTTGGTGGTGCCCGTGATCCGTGACGGGTCAGTGGTGGCCATTTTGGGAGTCGGCAACAAAGCTTCGGACTACCGGCAGGAAGATGTGGAACTGGTGCAGGGTTTTGCAGACGAAGTAGTGGACATCGTCACGCGCAAGCGCGCGGAAGAAGCGCTTCAGGAAAGTGAGCGGAAGTTCCGGGTGATTGCGGACTATACCGTGGATTGGGAGATGTGGTTCGGCCCAGATGGCAAACTGGTTTGGGTGAACCCTGCGGTGCAACGGATTACCGGTTATTCCGTTGAAGAGTGTCTTTCAATGGGGGATTTCCCTCTTCCCCTTGTACTCGCGGAAGACCGCGCAGCCTACCTGCGGCAGTATGGAAAACCCAAGACGGGAACACGCGGAGAAGCGGTGGAATTTCGAATCGCCTGCAAGAACGGAACCGTGCGCTGGGTTTCGCTTTCCTGGCAGTCGATCCCTGATCTGAATGGCGTCCCACAGGGCCATCGATCCAGCATTCGGGATATCACCCGCCGTCGGCAGTTGGAGGAGGTGGCTCGGCAGAACCAGAAAATGGAAGGAATCGGCCATCTGGCGGGAGGCATGGCTCACGAGTTTAACAACATTCTCGCTGCAGGGATGATGAACCTCAGCTTATTGAAAAGGAACCCCGCTCCCGATGACCGCCTGCAGTGCATTGAGGATATTCAGGCCCTCTTTGAGCGTGCGGCCGATCTGGTCCGGCAGCTTCTCGCTTTTAGCCGGCGCTCCCTGATGCAGCCTAAGGCGCTGGATCTCAATCAATGGTTAGGGGATCTTTGTCGAACGCTTCGGCACCTGGTGGGGGAGAGGATTCGGCTCGAGTTTGTCGTTGCACCCGATCCGGTGATGGTCCAGGCGGACCGTGGGATGCTCCAGCAAGCATTGATGAATCTTTGCCTCAATGCACGGGATGCGATGCCGGATGGGGGACTTCTCACGATCGCCCTTGGCAAGGAACATTTGGATGAAGCACGTGCGAGGAAGAGTGAGTCCTCCCGACCAGGGCTCTTCGCCTGTTTGAGCGTCTGTGACACGGGACGTGGAATGGACGCGGAGACGCTGAAGAGGATTTTTGAACCTTTCTTCTCCACCAAAGACGTCGGGCAAGGCACCGGTCTGGGTTTGTCTACCGTTTACGGCATCATCCACCAGCATCGCGGATGGGTGGAGGTTGAGAGCCAGGTCGGTTCTGGCAGCGTCTTTCGGGTGTATCTGCCGGTGCTGCCGCCGTCGCCGGCTGCGGAAGTGGCTTCCGTCCGAAAAGAGGCGAGTCCAAGAGGGGGCGAGACGATCCTGATCGTTGAGGACGAGCCATCTGTGCGCAATTTGCTAGGAAATTTGCTGGCGCAGGAGGGGTACCGCACGCTCTACGCGGCCAACGGGCAGGAGGCGCTCCAGATTTGGAGTCAGCACCGGAACGAAGTCCACCTTTTGTTCACGGACATGGTGATGGGCCAGGGGATGAGCGGGTTGGAACTGGCGAAAGCCTTGCGGCAGGAGCGACCCTCGCTGAAGGTGATTGTCTTTAGCGGTTACAGCAGTGATCTGGAAGGCCTGACCGCCTCACCTGATGCTTCGGTGACTTTTCTGCCCAAGCCATGTCCGGATGAGCGACTTCTGCCGGTGGTACGCGACTGCCTGGATGGTCGGTAGCGATCGATCCCTGATGGGCCCATCCCTCCCGTGAAAGGAAAGAGACCGACGGGTGGGCGTCATGGACTATGCCGAAATGAGAACGGCTTCGCTGGTTTCCAAGTGCTTCTGCAAGTCGGATTTTGAAATCAGCTCGGTTTGGACACCTCTGGGCTGCGTTCGGTATCTCTTGAAGTGCACCAGGTTCTTACCCACGGAACTGACCATCAGGTTCAGATCGCCGACCCTCCAGACCTGGCCCTTCTGGAACGTGACTAACTTACCGGGTGTTGATGCCGCTTCTGCTCGGTTCTTCATGGAGGTAGGATGACGATGTGGCCGTTCGTACGCAAGAGCGCTGTTCTTCGCTATGACTCCCGGTAGGACCTACTCCGCAACCACTTCCAGCGCGACACTCTCTGAATGGGAGGAAAACTCAGGAGCATACATGCATTGGATCTGCGCCATTCCCGTCTGGTAGCGCCCCCGATGCACCACCCGGACCGCGTATTCAAATACATAGGTACCCTTGCGCAGGTAATCGATGAAGAAGTGGGAGGCGGCATCGCGCGTGGATTCGTAGTAACCGAGCCCGTCCTGGTAACGGTACCCGGACAAGACGTTGGACGGTTCGGTGCCTGATCCCCGCTGGTCTTTGAGATGCACGTACTCCATGTCCCGATCGGTACGGAGTTCCAGGCGAACCACGAGTTCGTCACCCGGGTGAAGTCTGCCCCGCGCTTCCGTGAGGACAGGGCCCCGATTCGTGTTCTTGCGGAGGAACAGGCGTTTGGTCAGCTTGAGAGGGGTTGCTTCGTGAGTCTTGACGTTTTCCATGTCCTCGAAGTACTGCCAATGCAGGCCACCCCATGCGACACCCTCGGTGGGCTTCTCCAGCACCACCTGGCCCAGGCTCGGCTTGATCTCTCCGGGGCCGAATCGCTTTTCGAAGAACCCGGTCCCAGCTTCCGTCGTTTCCGGCTTGATGGGGATTCCACCCAGCGTGACCTGGACAGGGGTGCTGTCGGCCAAACCGCTTGTGCCGCGAAGGATCAGGGCGTACACGGCGTCGGCCGTAGCTTTAGTGGTCTTCCAGTCCTGGGTCTGCTTCTGCTTCAAGAGCCAGACCTTGCACTCCTCCGCTATCGGATCCTTGGCTATTTCCTGGAAAGCCTCGATCATCATCGCCTGAGTTTCAATGGGTGCGTCATACCACCACCAACCCGCTTCGGTATCGCGCCAGAAACGGCCCAGCTCTGGATCGGTCACCGAGCGTTCTTTCAGGGAAGCCAGGATGGCGGGGGGTGTTTCCTGATCGTTCCAGCGCCACAGTCCGAGTGCGACGTGAGCCTGTGCCTGGCGACTCCCCAGCTTCAGCCAATTCGATCGGGCTTGTCGCACGAAATAGTCGATCGCGACCTTGGAAGCAGGCGGAATCGGGCGGTCCTTGAGGAACAGGCTCCGGGCATAGATGTAAAGAGCGATGGAAGGGGTGAGATGGTTCTCTTCCGTTGTCTTGCGACGCAGGATCTCTTGATAGGACTGCAGGACCCATCCATCCAGATAGTCTATGGCCCTGAGGGCGGGGCCTACATTGATTTGAACTCCCAGGTGCCGGAGCCGTCCAAATCCGGAGGTGATGTACAGCGTGATGTAGTCGTTCGCGCGTCCACCGGGGAACCAGGGCCAGGCTCCTTCGGGCAATTGCAGTTTGGCTAGTTGATCCAGGGCGCGGTCGGTTTCGGAATTCATCCGGTTCTCCTCGAACAACACGCCTACGTTGCGACGGGCCTCGCTCTCCTTTTGGGCCTGCCGCCACCAGGGCGTCTCTTCCAAGAGGACACTCTTGAGGTCCTGGTTCTTCTCCAAGGGGCTGTCCAGGGCTGGCGTGCCACGCCACTGGTCGAAGACGCGGCGGATGATGGGGTCCGACTTCGCGATATGCCGGGCGAGCGCATTCGCGTACAGGCGGTTGAAGGTCTGTTCGGAGCACGCGTGCGGGAATTCCATCAGGTAGGGCAGGGCCATGACCGCATACCAGGCGGGGTTGGAGACCATCTGGAGGGTCAGGCTTTGGTGCTGGAGCGAGGCGGACGGCTGAGATTGGGCAAGCCGCTCGAATACCCGCGTCTCTTTTCCAGGCCCCCGGATGGCGAGCGGAATGGACTCACGCACCAGGATCCGGCGCGGGAGCACAGGAAACATTCCTTCCTCGCCGTCGGCGACTTTGTCCGACGAGGCCGACGCCTGATAGGCGAGCGCAGTTAGACCGTCGGGGACCGTGAGTTTCCAGGCAAGCGATTGGGAGGACTTGGGGGCGAGTTGAATCGTCTGCTCTGCACGTTCCAACCGCAGGGCCACATCGAGGTTCTGCTGGGTGACTGGGTCAACGAAGTGGAGAGTTGTTTTTGCCTTCAGGGGCTCAGTCCCTTGGTTGGAGATCTTAACGGTGAACTCCAATACGTCGCCCTCGCGCAGGAAACGGGGCGGATTGGGCTGCACCATGAGATCGCGGGAGGTGGTCGCCTTTCCGGAAAGCAAACCGCTTCGGCATTCCTTGTCATGGGCGAACCCGAGAAACTTCCACTCGGTGAGCGCTTCGGGCATGGTAAACTGCATTCGGATGACCCCGTTGGAATCAGCCAGGAGTTGGGGGTAGAAGAAGGCCGTCTCCTGGAGGTTTTTCCTCAGCGCGGGCTTGATGTCGGCGGTGGGGGTGGGCTTCTCCTCTTGCCCTCCCGCTGCTGAATCCATGCTCATCGAGGCCTGAGCAGGTGCGGCTGCGCTACGCATCATCATCCGGGCCCCACCAACACCCCCCGCCGCCTCCGCTAGACCCAACTTCTGGGGGGCAGCGGCCATCATGGGCCTGATCCCCTTCGCCATCGGGGCGATTCCCACGAAGGAATCGCTAACGGGTCCCAGCTCACCAGGGAACCGTCGGTAATTCCACTCGACTGCCTCCTGAGGTGTCGTGTCATCGTCAAATGAGACCATGAACCGTGACGCTCGATTGGCGGCATTGACCTGGCGCATGGCCGTGTCGCGGTAGAAGAAGCCGAAGGAACCAGGCCAGGAATGGGGCAGAAAGGCATCCAGGGACGCGTCATACAAAGTGGCCACCAATTCGACCGCAGAGGTGAGTTGGGGGGCGGCCTTGCCAGCGGCGACGGCGTTCGTGAGGTTGGGTCGGATGACCAGGGACCACGTTTCCTGCTGGTCAGGTGTCAGCTTGGAGGTGAAGTGCTCCCAGCTGAGGAGGAGTTCTTTGTTCGACCATGGCACGTTGATCTGCTTGGTCTCCGTCAACAACAGGTTTTCCCGGACCTGGGTGATGCGCAAGGTGAACCCGCCATGGTGCTGTCCCGT
>CAYPNF010000030.1:65055-104286 GCA_964411985.1 uncultured Verrucomicrobiota bacterium | reverse complement strand
CGAGTATGTCCAGGATCGTACGCACATGGCGCTCGACACGTTGGACCAGATCCTTCTGGTCTGACCGCTTGCCGTTGGCCCGAAGGTGCTGTTCGTACTCCAGTTTGAGATTCCCCAAGCCAATGCATCCCTTCATCTCGTTTCCTTCCAGGTAGCGGATCATCAGAAGGTCCTCGGGGTCGGGGACGAACTGACGGTCGGGCATGCTCTTGTGCAGGATTTCAAGAACCAGTTGGCTGAAACGGACATGTTTCATATAGGCCTGGGAAATGGGCTCCTTTCTGAAGAGCTGTCACTCATGCGACTCGACTACCCAGCAGGGTCGAAATCACCAGACCCGTCCCATCCACCGGAAAAGAGGGATCCGCCCGCAGCTCGGCCAGGACCTGATCGGTCTCAGCGAGTCTGACCTGAACTGAGCCTTTCGAGGGCGCCTCTACAGGATAGACCTTCTTGTAATGGGAAGCGGCGGCGGCCATCCCTGAGGAGAGCCAGTCATAAAAGGCAATCACCTTGCCGTGCGTCCAGCAACTGTGTGCCGGGGCGGTAATGGGATGGATGCACACATCCTCAGGCAGCTTCCCATGGAGTTGCAGGAGGATCTTGCGGAGGGATTTGGACAGGCTTTTCCCCAACTCCGTGACCGGTGACTCACTTTCAACCGCGGACCAGTCGATGTCCGCAATCTCCTTCCTCACGAAAAGTGGCCACATCCAAGCCTGGGCTTCCTCGGCCTGCACGGGTAGGACGGGCGACGCCTTTTGGTACATGGCCGCTTCCTGGGCCAGACCCTCGCGCCACTGTTTCCAGGAAAACCCATGAACCCAGGTGACCGGAACAATGTGGCTGCCCGGAATCACGAGATCCTTCACTTTCTTGGGTAAGCGGGTGACCGCCCATGCCCGGAGGTCCTGGGGGATTTCCTGTTTTCCTAATCCGCGGAGGGAGGCTCCGGTGCCAGTGAGATACAGCCCCTGACACTGGATCCAACTATAAGATCTGTCGGGATTATCGATCGTGTCCACCGTGCTGGTAATGAGGAAGCACAGAGTCTCGAGAGCCTGATCATCCCATTTGCGCACGCGCCGACGGATCACCTCCTCCTGGTCATCGTCCAACAGTCGTCCAAAGGCATCGATCGCCCGGGGGTTCCCCGAGTTGTCACAGCAAAAGCCTCTGACAATTCTCCAGAGTGATTCATCGATCACGATGGATGGAGTAGCTATCAGCGCGGGTCCCCTGGGTCAAGGGAATCCAAAGAATTCTCCCCGACCGACCTCCGCAAACTACCGCTCAACCTCCAGGGGGATGAGGGCGCGCACCTCAACCATGTCTTCCCTTGGATCAGGAGTGGAACCAGACGACAATCACTCCGTCTACCTGTAGGGTATCCCCACAGATGTCCAATCCCCTCCCCTATACTCGCGGGCATGAGACTATCGCGAATGTTAGAGTCGATGCGCCCGGAGCAGGAAATCATCGCATCTTTTGGCCAGGCAAGGCTTCTACGGAGCCAAGATGGCAAGGTGGAGTTGCGGGGCGGCACCCATGAAGACCAACAACAAGCCAGGGAGTGGATCTCGCTGTTTTGGCATGAGGCCAGTCCAAGAATGCCCGCTACCAGGTCGAAGTAGAGTACGAGGTAGGCGCGAGACTGTCAGGCGAGACTGGGGCCGATTTGAATCCGGTTCCTCGAGGACTCGCCACCACCATGAACCGAGGCCGACGGAGCCGAACTGATTCTAAATCCCTTTTTCGAGCAGCGCTTGCGCTTCGCCGTACTCTTTGGACAAATCAATGCCAGGATCCTGTTCCGGGGCGAACAACTTGAGCCCGGTGTACATGTAGGAAACAAGCTGTAAGCCACTGAACTTCCCTGCGAGACTCTTCAGCGTGTACTTGGGTTCCGGGTCATTGATGTCGAGGCCACTTCGTCCCAGCATGGCGATCTCCAGCACTACTGCCTTGGTTTCCGGCATGCCAAGTGCACGGAATCGTTTTAGGGCAGACAGACAGTAAAGGATGGCGTCAGGGCGTGTCCTGTCATCAGTGGCCTTCCGTAGCAACCGTTCGGCGATGAGGGTACGAGTACCCCGAGCCTGGTTCGCAACCTCGGACAAGGGTTCCAGCTCGATGCACCGCTTTAGGAACCCATCCGACTCTTGGAGGCGCTCGAGCGTATAGAGGCACTGGCCCATCGCGAAGAGGCTTCGGGTGTCCTCTGGTGACAGGGAAACCGCCTGTTCAAAGAGCGAAAGGGCATCCGCCGGAGACGTCTTGGCAACCAGGGCACCCAGATTCCTCAGGGCGTGGGAATTGCTCGCGTCAATAGCAAGGGCACGTCTGAAGGCTGCAACGGCCTCCTCAGCTCGGTGCTGGCGAGACAGGACCACTCCCAATGCTGTCCAGCCGTTCGCATCCGAAGGGTGACGTTCAGCGAGGCGTCGGAGCAGTCCTTCAGCCTCGTCGAGCTTGCCTTGATCGCTGAGCAGCATCCCGTAATTGTAGAGAAGCCTTTGATCATCGGGGAATCGAGCATGCAGAGCCTGCAGCAGCACCTGGGCCGACCGATAGTCCTGCTTCCGAAGCAGCCGGAGAGCTTCACGCATGATTGCCTCCAGCGGGTCCTCACCACCGGGATTCCAGGCAACCTGGATTGTGTCGTCGCTTACTGAGAAGGCCGCATGCCCCCCTAACGGGCGGAAGAAATCCACGTAATACCGGGTGATGGCCTCCGTGAGCAACTTCGGATCCGACCGCAAAAGCTCTGAGGCAAAGGGCAGCTTGCTGAGGTCGAAGTCCGCGAGTGCGATCGAGAACTGGAAAGCTTCAGGTGTCACTTATGGCCATTTCTGTACTCCCAAGAGTACATTCCGCGCAACCCCAACCGCTGCGCCCAAGCGTTGACCGTCTCAACGTAAACCTTGGAGGAACGTTCTGGGTGACATTTCACATCGCCAAGCAATTCGCCAGCGACCAGGTCAAAACCCAAGCTGGAATATGGCAGCATTGGCAAAGGCGTCTGCTGCCGCCCAGACCAGTTGAGCGCCATGGTCGCGTTCATGGAGACACAGCACCGCCACACCTCCTCTGGAACAAACCCTCGGCGTGCTGGGGTGAGGATTTCGGAGAGTTGCCGCAGGGCCGCATTGACGAAGTCCGCCTGGATCTCCTGAAGATCCGGGCAAGTCTCCAGACACGTGTTGGTGACGGATATCTCCAGGGGCATGGCACGAAGCTGATTCAGAACTCCCAGCGCGAGTTGGCCAGCGGTTTGTTCCGCCGTTGGACGTGGGAGCTTAGCCAACCCGGCCCGTTTAGCCAGCCGGTCCGCCAGGAACTTCACTTTTTCGCTCACCGGGGAAAACACTGGGATCCGGGCGGGATCCGACCAGAGTTGAAGAAGGAGGGAACACTGAACGGCGACGATATACTCGGCATGGACCAGGCGTAGGGAGTTGACTCGTATGGAGTGAACAGGCATTTCCGGCCGAGCCGAGATCATCTGCGCATCGTCGGCGATACCCTCAATGGTATCGATGGCGACTCGGTAGCCAGTGGCTTCCTCGACCGCTTTCACCATCCGTTTCGCGCCTTCGGATCGCATTGGTGCAAGGATAGCCATCCCGGGGACGGCGGGTCGATATTAATTGGCACGGACCCGAAGGATACTTCAGCGGGAGAAATCAAGGCCCGAAGACGAGCCTGCGCCCTAGCCGTCCAGGAGTTCCCTCCATTGCCGATAGCCAGCTGCGGCCAATTGTCTTACTGCATCTTTATGCCCCTCCGTTGTTGGCTCGCTGGTTTGCCAGGGAGTGCCAAGTCTCCGGACGCGGCGAACCCAGTCCGCAGGGAGCCCAGGGCATTGCGTGGCACCTCCTAGCGCGAGCGCAAGATACGAATCCCAAGGCCTAAGGCTTTCGGAGGATAACAACATCTTATCAGGCTGGGCAAGGTAGATCTCAGCCTCATAGTCACGTGTGTCGACACGAACAGACACAGTCGAGCGTTGGTAATGATTAGGGGCTCCTTCGGCACTATCGAGTTTGCCTAGACGGCCTGGATCAGCGGAGAATAAGCCCCCCCAGGCGGATGCGCCAGGCGTAGGCATCAGGTTTGCCTTACTGGAACCATCGACGCTTCGTCTATTGAAGGACAAACTGTATCCGGCAACTTGCGCTGGCCGACCATCATCACGAACACCCACCTCTCGCTCCTTGAGGCGCTCACGCAGCATATTCGACCCGCACGCAAAGTAGTACATCCGGCCTGGAAGATATACGGAGGACTCCTCGACCGCCAGGCAGAAACCCCCACTCTGCATCGCGATTCAGAGGTTTTTGCAGTAAGGCCGCTTGGGCTGCCTTGCCGTGGAGCGGCTACCCGCCATAGGCGCTAGGGTGCGTCTGCAATCCGGATGTCCTCGACCCAGTCTTTTGTTGCCTGAGCCACCCATCGCAGGCTCGCCTCACCGCTGTATCCCGCAGCCGCCCCCAAGTGGATTATTCTATCTCGAACATGCACCATCACCGAAGCGTAGACTCTCGTGCTTTGGTTTGTGCCGATGGTAACCGGCGCGATGATTCCAAAGTAGTAGGCATCATTAGTGGCAAACAGGGTTCAGAGCTTACTTGGCTTACTATCGCGAACGAAGCGACGTTGGGAAGTCTCAGCCTCTGGCTAGTGTCTTCGATCACGCTCTCCGGCGATTCGGAGGTGCTACTCTCGCCGACTTCGGCTTTCGCAAAGGAAACGGCCAGCGAAGAACTGGCTCTGGTGCATTCTTGTGTCTCACTTGTTCAATGCCAACTAATCCTTCACCCTCCCGCGAAATATAACTGGCACTCTACAGGGGGACCCTTCCGGACCAGGGGGACTGACGAAAAGCCTCCAGGCGAGTTGCTACATCCTGGGACTGGAATCGGAACGGCGCGTTATCCATGATCGGCTATGACCCTCCGAGACGTTCGCAGCAGACAGTCCAATCCGTTGAGGTGAACCCGAATTGGTCTCGCTCTCCCCATTCAGCTCCCTTTATCGCAAACTTATCGACCAACTGGGCGACGTAGAACGCAGCGCTTCGCGTCTTGGCGATGAGCATGGCCAGCCTCAACGAAAGTGAGCCTCGGTCCCTAACTCCGGGCTCTGGGCGTGCACCGACTGGATCGGTTTGTTTCCACCGTTGTCACAAAACCGCACTGGATTGGAAGGCCGGGACGAGAAGTCGGACAACGGGCTTGGCTTAGGGGCTTGGGAGCGGTAATAGACGTCCCTATCGATGCGTAAACAACGGGTAACCCAGGAGCGGAAAGCGACCGGCGCCCGCCAACGTGGGCAGGCTACCGAGATACCTCAGCACTGCCGAACTAAGCCCTGGCCTTCATCGGCGCAACCGGGAGAATGCCCGGCGGACAGCATGACCTCCTCAGGCAAGCGAAAGCGCCTCCCGCAAATCGGGCCACCGATTCAGAACCGCGGTCAATTCCATGGGTGTGGCGGGTGACCAAATCTCACAGTTGCCATCCCTGTAAGTTAGGTCGGCCTTGAACAGCGATTTGCCCGCGGCCGCCGCACCCTCGCAAGCTTCGAAGGAGTCATTCTCGTCGGAGAAAGAGTCTCCCCAGTCGTCAGGCAATGTCGCGGGCTTCCATTCGTCAGGGCAGTCCACGATGCCGAAAACCGCATCGTGCGCGTAACTCGTTCCTTCCGCTGAAGTCTGACGCCAGCAATCGATATCTCGGTAGCGCCGGTCGAATTCGCAGAACTTGCCGGACTGGAGCACAGCCCGCAACGCATCGACCTGCTCGGGAAACTCGAATACCGCGATAAAATCCAGAGCACTCTGAAAATACTCGATAAATATCCTCTCACCTCGATCCTCGGCCTCTTCATCGCTTCGGCGGGTTAGGATCTGAAGTAGGTCGCCGTGCAAGTGGAGGCGTACCGTGCGAATCTCGAGATTATCTTTCATAGCTGGATTATGAGGATCGGATGCTAGCAAGTGTATAAGCGATAGCCTTTCCAGTCAATCTGGCGGCGCTGGAGTCGCTGTGCCTTTGGTTCGGTGCAAAGAAACGGGTGGGACACGCCTAGGCTGAGTGGTCGAACCCATCTTGAGCATCCATTCGACACCGACTGACGCGGCAGCTCCCCAAGAACGTCCACCCTCCCCTCGGGACTGCTTCAAGCTTCCCGGTCGGCACTGTCTCCTGCGGACGTCCTTAGGCGACTTCAAAAGTGTGCTCATCTTCTCAGTTTAACTGGACCGAATCACCGAGCCAGCCTGGTCAGCAGACTTGGCGATGTGTGTGGGCAACTGGGAAGGTATCCTCGATTTCGCAGGCTCCAGAAGAGTCTGCTTGGCGCCAAGCATGGTGTAATCGGCCGGATTACACGTAAGGATTATGATCTGCAGACCGCGCTCGGCGGCAAAGTCCAGCATACCCTGGAGCGTCTTCACCCGTTGTGGGTCCGAAAAAGCGAACGCATCATCAAACACAAGTGGCAGACATCCTTGATGATCCGAGGCAAGCACTTCGGCCATGGCGAGCCTGACGGCGGCAGCCAACTGCTCCTTGGTCCCGCCACTCAACGTTTCGAAGCCGAAGCCCCCAAAACCCTGGCTGGGCCGCGCGATTTCCATGCCGCTGAACACGTTGTCTTCCAGCGTGACGACGGCACGGGCATCCGGCCCGAACAAACATTGGAGGTAGCGGGAGATCGCTTCAGCAAGTGGCCTGGTAAACTGGTCAGCCAAGTTGCGCTGTTCCTCCAAAAACAACCGATGCAAGAGTTGGATTGCCCTTGCCCGACGCTCGACCGTTCTACAATGCGCTTCAGCCGACCGAGCTCTTGCCCCCGCCTCGGCTAAAGCTCCCTTGGGATCGGTGACACCGTCAGAAACAAGAGTGTTCCGTGCGACAGCCAGCTTGCTCCCCCATTCCGCAAGCTGTCTTTGAGTCTCCACTAGGGCTCGATCGCAGCGACGTTTTCGACCTTCAAGCAATTCAGGCTGGAGTTCCTCCAGCGCGGCTTTCGTAACGCCGAGTGCATCTCTGGCCTTGCTGTTTGCCTGGGAGTACTCCTGTAGCTTCTGTTCTCGAGGACCATCATCACCATGCGTCTGGAGCAGGACCTTCAACTGAGCCTTCTGGCCCTCGATTTCCCTCTGCTCTTTATCGAGGGCGGCCTTCTCTCTTTCAAGGGTGGTTTCTGCTTCCATCTGCCCTTGAAGCGCCGCGTCGCGCTCCGTCTTAAGGGAACGCTCCAGAGCTTCAGCCTTGTGCAACTCATCCCGCCGGGATATGTCCAGTGCAATCGCCTCCGCTAGATTGGCAGGGGCGGTGAATTCCGATACTAAAGCACCTATTCGATCAACGTCGGCGCGGGCGCTCGACATCGCGCGCTCGGAAGCGGAGATTTCCGATTCGATGTCCTCGGCCCCGAGGCCTTCGAGGCTGGCCCTGATTTCCCCTATCCGCTGGTCCATTCCCATCCGCCTGGCGCTGACGTCTGCAGCTACTGCTACAGTGGACACGCCGAGTTTATCTAGAGCCTTTTGAAGTTCGCGCTGGGCGTCCTGCACCGCATGTCTGGCCTCTGCGAGGCTCCTGCCGCCGCCAGGTTTCACGAGCAAGCGCACTCCTGAACCAATCCGAACTTCAGTATCCTCCGTCAGAATCTGGACCTGCCCTGGAGTCAGAGCCGTCTGACCAGCGCTCACTGGCTCAGAACATTCGAGCACCTCGAGTCCGGCGGCCATCGCTTCGAGGGCTGCCCCCGCGACGGAGCATTTGCCCTCCAATTTGTTGAGCAACTTGAGTTTCGTACCATCCACCTCGGGTAGCTCGGCTAGCCGATTTGCCACCTCAGCGAGCTCAGTCCTGAGGTTCTGCACCTTTGAGGCTTTGGTCGCCAGCCGACTGTTTTCGTCGGTCAACTCGAACCAGCGCAAGTAAGCGCGCGTCAGTTCGTGGCAAAGCCGGACCCGATGCACGCCAGCACCCGCCTCGTCGAAGGCTCGGGCTGCTGCCTCTGCCTGCAGTTTCTTGCTTTTGGCAGTTTCACCCAACTGCTCCACAACCCGCGCCTTGGGAGCGATCAGCTGACCTCGGTCCAGGATTTCCTTGCGGCACTCCTTGATGTGCAGGTCTGCTGATCCAAGACTCTCGTATCGCTCCCGAGCAGCGTTCGCCTCGCCCACTTGGGTCGCCTCATCCAATCTCAGCTTAGAAACCCGCGCTAGCCGAAGCTCGACATCGCTCTTCTCCGAAGCGAGCGTTGCCTCGGTCTCCCCGCACGCACCGATTTCGGCCGTAGCCTGCTCAAAACTCTCACTCGCGAGCTGTAGCCGATCCCAAGCCACACGCGCGTCCGTTTCGGCCTGTGTGGCATTCTTGAGGGCCTGTAAAGCCTCCGCCAAGTCGGAACCGGCACGGGGAGAATCGTTCTTGGCGAAGAGCTGGCCGGTTAGCACTGCAAACTGGGCTGCAACATCCCCATCGAGGATAGATTGCATCGCCGCTGCGCCGCCCTCGGTCTTGAGGCGAGCCAGAAGAGCGTCCCGCTGCGCGTTGGCATGGACCGATGGATCTTCCCCGGCCTGACCCTGCCATGCCCACAAATGCGCCCACTGTTGCGCGGCCTTATCAGCTGCCCCTTTGCCCCCCACTGGAGCTTCGACGTGAAGCAACTTAGCCAACTTCTCCTCAGCCTCATCGCTGGTCCAGCTCTGCCCCCCCTGCTCGGTAAGGGTAACAGTGCCTTTCGCGCCATAAAAGCGCTTCTGTAAAGAGTAGTGCGCTCCTCCTGCTTCAAAAAAGACCTCGACTTCTGGGTTTCCACCATCCCTGGACACCATACGCTGCTGAGCCTCGCCAGTAATCTTGGCTCTGAGGAAGAGCGCCGCATGAACGGCTTCGGCGAAGGTGCTCTTCCCGCACTCGTTTGGGCCGCCGATCAGAGTCCGCTGCGGGTCGAATGTTACGGTTTGATCGCGATGGATCCTGTAGTTCCGAACAGTGGCTGAGATAAGTCGCATGGGAGTCCTCAGTTTAGCGAGTGTTGCAGGCGGCGTAGAGTTCGCGCAGAGCCACCCGCGCAAGGTCGGCGTCTTCCCCACTGCCTTGAGCCATAGCTAGCAGCTTCGCAGCAACCCGCGAAATCAATGGATCACCGGGCCGATCGCGTAGTGCTTCGGTTTCGGCCTGGGACGGCGCGATTATGGTTTCGTCGGAGAGTTTCAGACGTAACAGCCTAGCCTTCCAGGCCTCAAGATTGGCTTCCAAACCTGTGGTTGCTTTAATGCCTAATGCCCCACCCAAATGCAGGCGCAACAGGTCCTCCCCGGCACGCGCCGCTACAAGGTCGTTAAACCTCTCTTCCAAGCGAGCTACCGCCGAGTCGTCGGCAAATTGACATTCTAAGGTGTGCCACCGAAAACGGGCGGTAGCAAGCGGTCGAACCTCCGCGACGGCGCCGCGCCGCGCCGTTACTCGCAGCACGTTGCCAGGATTGTGGTCACTCCCTTTAGGAAAACGGTCTAGCTCAGGGGTACCAGAATACCAAGCCTTGGGACTAATTTCCTTAGCACCGTGCCAGTCACCTAACGCGACGTAGTCAAACGCGTCCCCAGGCAGGCGGCTAAGATCGATCTGGTTGGGCAATCCCCCGCCAGCCTCCTCTTCATCTGGCTCCAGGTTCGTAAAGCCCTGCACGCTGCCGTGCGCGAGCACTATCCGTGGTCTCTCCCCAAACATCCCCAAGTCCAAGTCCGATCCTCGCAACCAGGCTGTAGGATCGGTCGCCTCATGACGGCGAAGTAGCGGGCAGGGGAACACGACCGCGTCATCCAACGGAATCGGCGTTGCCTTCATGAGCAAGCGGAGATTCGGAGCAAGTTGCTCTCGCTCACGCCGGAAGAATTCCTGCTCCCAAAGACTTCCGGGCCCACCGTGGTCATGGTTGCCAGGGATAGCATACACAGGGATCTTCATAGCGCCGATGGCACTGCAGGCGGCGGAAACAGTCGCTTTGGTGGGCGTTGGAGAGTCGAATAGATCTCCCGCCACCAGAATGAAGCTGGCAGAATTATCCCGTGCTGCCGCGGCGATTCTTTTGAGAACGTTAATCCGCTCCTGCTGGAGCAAAACGCGGTTATGGTCATCATCAACACCTGCGAAGGGCTTTCCGAGTTGCCAGTCTGCGGTGTGTAAGAAGGTAGTAGTCATGGTGACGGAGGTAGATTGGGTCCTTGGTCGATCGAAGTGGTCATAGGCATCTGCGATCTGACCATCCCCTGGCTAACACTAGCGTTACATCGCGAATACTTGATGGTTCGTAGAGATCCCTGGTTTCGTTATAACCGAGAAGCGCCCCTGCTCGGTACACTTAGCTTCGAGCGCCTGACCGCCGCCGGGACCGTTAAAGGTGCACTGTTCGGGATAGCGCAAGCCAAACGTATCAATCACGGGTCGGCCCAACTTCATGGGGTCGACTGGTGGTCGTCGACCCGCTAACAAACGTTCGAGTCCCACGGAACTCAGAAAGAGAGCTCCTCGCCGAAGCCGTCGCTTCCATCTTTGAGTTTGCAGCATCTTCATCATTCCAAGCCATAACCGCGTGTGACCACCACCCCGTCCTGTTTTGCTAGCGACTCCACCGGACCAGCTTCTTTGTCACCAACGAAAGACCTCGGTCCCCTACCCCACGCCGCATGTAGCGTCTGCGAGCTCACCTTAAGCCGCTAAGGCTGGGATGCGGTTCGGGAGCACAGGGCATCACTGAGCCCGGATTGTCGCTGCGCCTGCCGCCGTATGGCAAGGCGCAAGACTTCTTGGTGTGCTAGGATCTGAACCGATTTCTTTGCCCGGGTCAATCCCGTGTAAAGCAGTTCGCGAGTTAAGACTGGGTTCTCCTTCTCTGGGAGCACCAAAACGACATGCTCAAACTCGGAACCCTGGCTTTTGTGGACGGTCATCGCGTAAACGGTCTCGTGCCCGGGCAGACGCTCGCGCGCGATCCCCCGGACGGAGCCATCCTCCTCAGGAAAGTGCGCCAGCGAGGCACCGCCGGCGGCTGGCCAGAAAACACCTATATCGCCGTTGTATCGCTTAACCGTGTAATTATTCGCCGTGACCATCACGGGCTTGCCCCGGTAGCTGCCGAACCCGATTCTCAACGCGAGGTTGGGCAACTCCTCCGCCAGAATCTCCTCGACCAGGTCGTTAATCCTCATCATTCCGTAGGGTCCCTCGCGCACTGCGCAGAGTATCCGGAAGCGGCCGAACGCTTTGAGGGCCTCCTCCGGACCCGGGGACTGGAGGACTGGAAGGTAGTACTGGAGGACAGCGCTCCGAAGCGCGGTCTTAAGCTGGTGCCGCACCGGCAGCGTCTGCCAGGAAACAGCGGAACCGGCGGACTGGGCCGCCTGAAGGGAATCCAGCACTTTCGAGTGGGACCCGGCGTTCACGAGCGTGGCGAGGCTGTGTAGCGCGACCGCTTCGCCCGAGCGATGGTTGACTTGCAACTGCACGACCAGGTCGGCGAGACCTCGTTGCGACGGCTCGTCCGTCTCCGGCAGCGGTCCACCTTTGCACGCCTGGTACTCCTGGCGAAAACGCGCACTGAACCGGTTGATGGAGGCCGCCCTGCAGATGTCACCCAGAACTCCGCCCGGGTCGACCGCAGGCAGCTGATCCTTATCCCCCACCAATATCAAGCGGACGTTGTCCTGCCTCAGAGCGTCCAAGAGCCGGGCCATGATTGACAGGCTCACCATGCTGGCCTCGTCTACGACAAGCACGTCCACGTTCAGCGGGTTTTCTTTTCCGTGGCGGAACCCCACTGAATTGGGGATAGGCCCCAGAAGGCGATGTATGGTGGTAGTTAGATCGGGTTCCTGCAAACGGGCCTTGGCAGACTCCGAGCAGTCCAAGCTCTTTAGTGCCTGACGCAACGACTCCTGGAGGCGCGCGGCGGCCTTCCCCGTGGGGGCAGCGAGTTTCAGCTTGAGGTTCCCGCCGCCCGGCTGCTCCATGAGTAGCGCCAGCAATCGCGCCACAGTCCACGTCTTGCCGGTGCCAGGGCCGCCAGTGACGACGCAGAAACGGCGGCGGACCGCCGTGAAAGCGGCGACTTTTTGCCAGTTGACCACGTCCGGAGCAGCGGGAAAGAGGCGGTCCAAACCGGCGGCAAGCGCCTGTTCATCAAGGGCGAGGGGCGGCAGCTCACTCCTGGCGAGGAGATCCTGCGCGATGGCCTGCTCGTATCGCCAGTATCGGTGGAGGTAAAGCCGCCCCGCCGCGTCCAGAATCAGGGGCTTTCCCTCTCCCGGAGCCCCAACCACCGCGGTGCCCCGCAGGAGTTTCTCCCATTCCGCCCGGGGTGGGCAGGCCACCGAAGGGGCCTCGGACCCCTTCCCGTCGGGATAGGCGCGCCCGGCATGCTCCCCCAAGCTGACGCAGGAATGGCCATCTGCCAGCTGTCGGCTGGCCAGCGCGGCGGCCAGGCCCAGAGCTGGGCATTCTTTGCCGGAAATCCGCAGCATCAACCTGGAGAAATGCCGGTCCAGCGGGTTGAAGGCGGAGCTCTTCAGGACAGCGTCCAAGGCAGTTAGGTCAGTC
Source organism: uncultured Verrucomicrobiota bacterium (assembly GCA_964411985.1). GTDB lineage: Bacteria > Verrucomicrobiota > Verrucomicrobiia > Limisphaerales > J093 > CAYPNF01. Next base: position 91,663 of record CAYPNF010000030.1, on the reverse strand, counting down.
ATGGCATTACCTCCTGAAAAGTCCCTAGCAGCGAGGAGAGGCGTTCAACGGCCTGCGCGGAAGGCCGGTCGTGAAAGATTCCAAGATCCGGAAGGGCCGGGTCCAGGCCGCGAAGAAACACGTAGTGTACCCCTCCGAAATGCTCCTCATAACTGTAGCCAGGCACTGCGTGCCGGAGGTATTTGTCGAGCGCTACCGTGTAGATGTGGTACTGCAGGTCGTAGTAACTTTCCCGAATCGCACGCTGCATGGCCTCAGGCGAATAATCCTCCGCCCGGCTGCCCAGCAGGTTCGATTTCCAGTCCACGATATGGTAGCGGCCTTCAAACTCGAACACTAGGTCAATGAATCCTTTCAGGAAGGCCGCTATCGCCGAATGCGGCAGGGCGACGGCCTGAGAGTCCGACCCTGCAGTTGCGGAACCGGGGATTCGTATCAGGCCGACGAGTTGCCTGGCGTCCAGCTGCGCCGTCGGGAACTGAAACTCCATTTCAGTCAACCGTTGGCGCGCTGGCACATTGGCCAGCTTGAGGTTAGAGTTCTCCGGGTCAAGGGTCCGGTGGCGCAGACATTCCAGCATCTTGGCTAGTGCGGCAGCGTGGGTGGGATCCCAAAGATTCGCGGCTTCCAGCTGCTGCTGGATGAGTGACCGCGTCTTTTCGTCGTCGGGGGCCGCAAAGTCGAAGCGTTCGATAATCTTGTGCAGGCAATCCCCGGTCCGAACCCCGGGGGGGAGTGCGAATATACCGGTTGGAACAGCAGCAGGGTCATCGTCTCCGCCCGCCTGCACCCGCCCCACGGCGACCTCATCGTAGTCCGGAGAGCTCCCGTCAGCGTCCCCAGCGGACCGGGATGAAACCTGGCTGGCAAGCTGGGTAAAGCTGGAAAGGAACCAGGATTCCTTGATTTCTCTTGCGCACGACCTGGCTGCCATTCGCCCGGAATTCCGCCCGCTCGCCGTCCACGGGTTCCCAGCTTCGGTCGGCAGGTCGGCTACCGCGACTCCCGGGTTTCCCTCAAGGCCGTCCCCCGATGCCGCAGCAACCTCGTGCCAAAGATCTTTCCATCGGCCTGGGACAACAGTGTCCGTGTCTAAGGCTTCAACTGGGTCAGCGGGGACTCCGCTGGGCCGGTGCATGAGCCAGGCCAAGGCAGTGGATTTGTTGCGCGCATACCGTGCGCTCACGAGGTAACACCGGTTGCATGCGCGCGTCAGCGCCACGTAAAGCAGACGCACCTTCTCCGCGAGCTGTTCCCTGCCCGCGAGCTGCCTACGTTCCTCGTCGGGTTCATCACTCAAGTCCCAGGTCAAATGCCCGGTCTTGGGGTCGTGATAAAGCACCACTTCCAGCACCTTTTGCCCGTTTACTTTGATCTGCTTTAGCTTGGCGTCCTTGCAGACAAAAGGGCAGAACACCACCGGGTATTGCAGGCCTTTGGACCGGTGAATGGTCACGATCTGCACCGCATCCTCATCGCTCTCCAACCGAAGCTGGTAGGCGTCCAGCGCCGCTTCGTCGCCGGTCCGTCGCTCCTCCAACCATTGGACAAGCCGCGATGGCCCAAGGTGTTCTGCGATGCAGGCCGCCTCCAGCAGCTCGGCCACGTGCAGCAGGTTGGTGATGCGGCGCTCAGCGTCCGGGAAACGGAGAAGGTTTTCGATGACCTTCTCCTCCCTCAATAGCCGGGCGAACATGAAGAAGAACCCGTCCTCCTCCCAGGCTTCGCGATACTTTGCGAAAGTCTGCAGTCGTGACTGCCACCTACCTTCGTCGGAGGTCAGTTCTTGGAGGCTGCTGCCGTTAAGGCCGAGCGCATCAGTCGTCAAAGCCGATTTGACGGCGCTTTCCCGACCTGGCGCGAGCACCGCCGCCAGAATCCACTGGAGTTCCCGAGCCTCTCCGGACTCAAAAACACTTTCCATGGCCTGCTCGACGCTGGGAATGCCCAAACCATGCAGGGCGGTCTGTATCCAGCCCGCCTGCCTATGGGACTCCACCAAAACCGCGATGTCACCTGGCCTCAAGTCGCCCCGTTCACCCAGGTGAACTTCGCCATTGAGCAGCCGTGAAATTTCCGCAGCCACCGAGGCGGGCAGCTGCTTCTGCGCCGCCTTCGAGCTGACCGCTCCCTTCGCCGATTCCCAGCACCAGACCTGGAAAGGAGGAGGGCGCCGGCCTCCTGGGGAAAACCGGATCGGATGCTCGTCTGCCTTGGGCCCCGGACTGACCGCCTCAAAGGCGATATTCTCTTCCAGAAACGCCGCAGTCCTCCCAGCGCTGGAGAATATGGCGTTTACAGCGCGCACCAAGGCGGACTCGGATCGCCAGTTGGTGTCCAGAGAGTACTCCTGGTCGGCCTTGGCGGCTGCTTGGAGGTAGGTGTGTACGTCTGCGCCGCGGAACCCGTAGATGGCCTGCTTGGGGTCTCCAATGAGATACAGCCAATGCTCACTGCTCTGGGCAAACACCCTCTGGAAGATCTTCCACTGCAAGGGATCGGTGTCCTGGGATTCATCGATCAACGCCGCGCGATACCTCCGCCGCACTGAGGACGCCAGCGCGAGGCCGGAATCGCTCTCCAGTGCGTCGGCCAGGCGGCTGATTAAATCCTCATACGACTGCCGTTTGGCATCCTGTTTGGCCTGCGCGAGTATCTTGCCTGTGCCTTGCAGAAAAGCCAGGCGGTGGGCGGTTGCGTACTCCGTGGCGAGGCTGGCCAACTCCTCGCAATGCGTGAAGAGCGGCGGTGCGGGTTGCGGAAGTTGCTTGTTAGAGCCGACGTCGCTCATGACCTCCGACAACGAAAAGAATCTGGCTGCTTCCCAGATTTCGGCGGTCAGGGTCCCCATATCAAGGCAGGTGTCCATGTACCCTGCGTTCTCCTGGAGTCGCTCGCGCTTTGCGTGATCACCTTTCGACCATTTGGGCTTCTGAAGGAAGTAGTCCAAGAGGGCGGCGGGACCGCCTGGCAGGGTCCGCCAAGCCCCCGTGCACCGGTCGAAAGCCGCACGGAGGTTGTGGGCGATGTCCTTGATGCCCCTTGCTTCCAGGGAGGTCACCAGGGTGAGCGCGGGATAAGCCAGGTATTGCCTGAGCAGGCGCGCGAGAGCGTCCGGGTTGAGCTTCGCGTATGCCGCCGCGGTGGCCAGCACTTCGTCGGATCCGTGGAACTGGTTGCGGCAATAGTCGGCCGCGGTCTGGCGGACCAGATCGTCCTGATTCGCCACCAATTCGACGTCGAACAGGATGCCGCTCTCGAAGGCGCTGTCTTGGAGGGTGCGCTGGCAGAACCCGTGGATGGTGTAAATCGAAACCAGGTCGAACGTATCCAGAGCGGCCCGGAGAGATGAACGAGCCATGTCGCCATGGGGTTTCATTTGCCCGGCGAGGCGGATCAAGAGTTCGTCCTTGCTTGACTTGCCATTGAAGACCGCCAGGGCTTCGCTGAGGCGCCTTCGAATCCGGTCGCGGAGTTCGGCGGTGGCAGCCTGCGTGAAGGTCACGACTAGGATGTCCCGCGCCGGCACTTTCTCCTCCAGAACCAACCTGAGGAAAAGGCCTGCCAGGGCGAAAGTCTTGCCTGTCCCCGCGCTGGCCTCCAGCCGGGTGACTCCCTTTTCCAGAGCAGTGGTTGCCAGTTCAAATCTCATAATTCCTCCTCATGGGGGAGAATCGGGTTAACCACTTCGCTTGCCAGAGTTTGAAACTCCTTGCCGAGAGGGTCGGGGTGGTGCCTGAAACAGAGATCGAAATAGGGATCCTCGCGCTCGCCGGTTCGGAACTCGTCATCCTCGCCGCCCTCCCACAGTTCGAGAGCCGTTTCTTCTGGGGTCTTCTTGGCCGTAGCCCCTTTAGGCAGCACGTAGCCAAAGGCTGTTCTTGGGAAGAACGGGAGAGGTGCGTTCAGCCCCTTCCAGTAGATCTCCAGAAGTTCCGCAAGGTGTTTTTCCGCTTCCTTCGGCTCCTTGAACGCCCACATTTCATCCTCGCCGATAAGCCAGCTTTGTCTGGGGCCATCCCAGTTCAGCAACTGCAGCACGAGGTGTTCGATCCAGAGCGCGAGATGCACCTCTCCTTTCTTCTTCCGGTCCACCTTCGCCGCACGGTAACGCACCAGGCCGACGGCTGGGAAAAGCCCAAGCTGCCCCTCCAAAGTAAAGCCGCCGACTTTCAATTCGAAAGACTCACGGATCAGTTGTGCCTCCTTGACCCGTTCCTGCACCTTAATTCGCACGGGGTTAGCCGCCGCGAAAAGGTCGTTCGCCACCAGGGCGCCCAGTGACCCGGGCGGCAGCTGACCCGAACCTTTCCACGCAGCCAGGAGTCTTGCCCTCGATTTGCCATTGAACAAGGACTCTAGGACCTCGTTCTTGCGGTGATACGTCTCAAGCGCATCCAACGTGAACGGCTCCTCTTCCTGGAGCAGTTCCTTGTCTTCGGGCAGACTGAACTCCAAGCGCTTCCGCACAAAGAAACGAGATGGGTTCCGAAAGAACGATAAAAGATCCTTTAGGGGGACAGCCCTCCACTCTTCCCCTGGCTCGCTGAGAGGCTGTACAAGAAAGGGTTGAGGCGCAGGCTGGCCGTGCCGGTCGGCAACGCACTGGCTCACGCGCGCCAACGCCGCGGAATAACCGAATAGGCGCGATTCCGCCGGTTCTCCCTGCTTGAAGTACGCGGGACTAAACGCGTGCAACTTGTGCGTGGTGACTAAGCGCTCGATGAGGCTGTCCGCGGCTTTGTCTGGCACCGATGGGGGTCTCCCATGCTCCTGGAACCGGGCGGCGATGAACTCCAGAAGTTCGCTGACCACCACCGAGGGGGGACGCGGGCTATTGTCCCTGACGGACTGGCCGATATAACTCAGGTACAAGCGATCGCGTGCGGCCAGGAGCGCTTCGAGGAACAGGTAGCGATCGTCTTCCCGGCGGGATTCATCCCCAATTCGAGGGTTCTGGACCATCAGATCGAAGCTAGGAGGGACTGGGCATCGCGGAAAACTGCCGTCCTGCATGCCCAGCATACACACCACTCGGAAAGGGACGCTGCGCATCGGGCTGAGCCCGCAGAAAGTGACAGCCCCTCTCAGCAATGATTTGGCCGGTTGATTCTGTTCGAGGCCAGGCAGGAGGCGCTCCGTCACGACGGCGAGGGAAACTTCTTCCCGGAAGTCCGAGACCGCCTGCTGCTGGCGGAGCCTGTCCAGGAGTTGGCGGATGGTATTTGCAGCTCGTTCCTCCTTCAGCTCGGGGAGAAACAGCCGATCGAGCAATGTGTTCAGGATGCTGGCCCACCCGCTTAACGTCTTGGCCCCGGACAGGTCGTCGAGGGAGGCAAAAAGCTGCTCAAGGAAATCCATCCAGCGCCCCAACAGCCCAGTCACTGTCCCCTCAATACCCTCGCAAGGCAACAGGCCGTCGACGAGGACCTCACCGCCATCCGCCATGGCGTAGCCTAGCAACAGCCGGTTACAGCCGTGCTCCCAAGAATGCTCCAGGAAACCAGGTAGACCCAGCTGGGTGCGGTGGGCCGCGTTTCGGCCCCATCGAATGCCCGCGCTCTGAATCCATGAACGGATCTGCTCCAAGTCGACCTCTGCCACACCGAAGCGCCGGCGCACCGCTGCGGTTTCGAAGAAATCCACAACGCTGGAAGTCGTAAGTCGCCCCGAGGAGAGCTGTAGCAATCTGGCAAAGCCGTCAATGAGGGCGCTTTCGTCACGTGCGCACCGGTCCGTCAGGGTATAGGGGATGGCCGGGGCGCCGGGTTCCTCCGTGTCGAAGACCCCTTTGATATACGGGGCGTAGGACTCGACGTCGGGCAGCATGATGAGAATGTCCTTGGGTGAGAGCGTGGAGTCGTTGGAGAACCACTCGAGCAGATGATCGCGGAGGACCTGCAGTTCCCGCAAAGGGCTGTGGCAGGCGTGAACCTGGAGAGAGCGGTCATCCGGCCTGATATTGATCCGCCGGAGGGGGTCCGGTTCGGGCTCCAGGGTCAGGAAGCTCAACTGAATGCAGCCCAAGAGGTGACCCGATTGGGGCTCCTCGAAATCCTCGGCCTCGTGGGACACTGAGCCCAGGTCGGTGATTAGCTGTTGAAACGCCCGACCAGTCTTCCCCCAGGAGGCCAGCAGCGTGTTTGAAGTGTCCAGGTGAAGGTCTTCCGGATTGCCCCCCGTCTTCAGAGCCTTGGTTCGGATTCGCTCCGCCTCGCCGGAAGAGACGGTATCACCCCAGTACTCCCGGCAAGGGCAAAAGCAAAAAAGATGAACCGGAATATGCCGTGCCAGGCTCTCGAAGACGGTCAAATAGATCGGTGGAAGGCTGCTGGGAGCGAACACCGAGAGCCTCTCCGGCAACTGGCTTCGATCGCAGGCCGAGTTCTTCAGAACCTGGAGGAGCTCGTAGAGGAATTTACCCTGGCAAGCCAACCCATCGGTCATGACCGCCCGCCAAAGAACGGCCTGCCATTGGGAATCTTCGCCCTTCTGCCAGGCGTCGATCCAATCCGGCCGGTAAACGCTGTACTGGTCCAGGAGTCCGGCGAGGCGCTCCGCCAACTGGTACTTCCTTCTGGGATCCTCGGAGGCTGATAAATAGTTCCTTAGATCCTTGAAAGCCGGTTCGGGCAGCAGGCGACCTAGCGTGCCCATGATGCGCCAAGTAAGCGCCTCAGGTTCTATTGCGCCTACCCGAAGTTGCTCGGGCAGCACTGTTGCGGTCAGCCTTGATAGAAAGGCGCGAGGGAAAGGCAACTCGAGGTTGGCGACGATACCGCGCCGCCGGCTCAACTCAAGCTTCAGCCACTGGGCCATGCCCTGCGTTTCAACGACCACCTGTTCGACCAGGAAAGGGGAACTCAACGGCGTCCCCAAAGTACGTTCCGCTAAGTATTGTGCGAGGACCTCCAGGCGATTGCTTTTGTAGAGAAAAAGGCTCATCGTTTGAGTGTTGATGCTGGGATGGAACAACTTAGGCGTTTCAGGATGTGCATTTTGCCCGAGCATAAGCCTCTGGGGGGAGCGGCAACTGTCCGAGGTCTGCCAAACCTTAGGTGCTTGAGGGAGTTCATTTCAATGCTCCTTCCTGCGAAGCCTCCGTCTTACTAAAATCAAAGAGTACCGGACCGATCGAACCATAGCAGGGCCCAAAGCCCTGACCTTCCTGGGCCACCAACCGAGCCGTATGAGGAGCGGTTTCATACGCACAGATAACCCGGACTAACTGGGGCAAGCGGTCATCATATCCAAAAACCGACACGGTTTCTGGATCTATGTCGTGTTCCCTGTGCAAGGATGGGAACCCCTGGTTTCTCCACCAATCCAGGAAGGCTGGCCTCCGGCTAACATCGGAGCCATGATCGTTCTCACATTCGGTTAAATAGATGCACCCCAAGTGCTCGCACATGTCGTGAACCGCCTCTCCTTCCTCAGCCCCGATCTCCTGACCGCAGTAGGGGCAAGGGACGGCGTCACCAAATTCCCGCTCATCCCGGACCGATGGCTCTCTGGTCCCAGTCTCGCCGGAAAGGGAGTTCAGGGTTTCCTGAGCTTGGTCTCGATGATAGATTCCAGCTTGGTCGCTCATTGCGAGTTCGGGATAACTTCAGATTGTGCGACCATATTACCACACCCGGTGTGACATTTGTCGTCACTTGCCCCGATCGTCATGCAAAATACATTCTGGGAGCAAAAAGGCACGCAATGGGTCATACATCATGGTTTTGGACTTCTCCCTGACGGTAACCCTGTTTTGGCTGCAGAGCCAGATCTCCACCACCAAGCGCCAAGCGGCGATGAGGTGGTTGTTCCGTTTGGGCATTCATTGACTAGACTGCCAGACCCCTTTGAAGACTTCACGGAAAATCATCCAGAGGACCCTCCAGATCAACGAAACTGACTTGTACCGGACATGGTGTGCTAGTAGCCTCGGGATGAAGAATCGTCCGCACTGCCGGCTAGAGCCTTGACCTCGACAAGCCGAATGGAAAATGGCAGAAATAGCGCCAAATGTATCTGGCCTTCTTTGGCTCAAGGAGGAGCAGAGACGACTTTGTAACTATTAGTTTTAAACCAACCTCAACCCATAGCTAAAGACGTAAAGCGCGTCGTGACGCCATTACGATCTGGCTGAACGTAACACCATGAGATGTCCACACTGCGGCAAAAGCCCGCGATCCACGGACAAGTTCTGCCCATTCTGCAAAACAGAGCTTGAATACCAAGCGACCTCACTGACGGCCCAGAATGAGTGTTTTGATCTCCTCAGGTACCAGCTTAAGGAGGCCATTTCTAAGTGTGGAGGACCAATTACCGTCGAGTGTGGGAAGTTCAAGGCAAGCGAGGTCGAGAAGGTGACTAATGCCCAGGTCGCTGCGAAAGCCGATTGGGTTTTGACCGGGCATGCCGCTTTGGGAGAGCTGTTTCTCACACACAAAGCGACAGGGTTTTGCCATAACGGATATGGATCCGTAGGAACGAAAGCGTTCCCCAGCAGAAGTCCGTATCATGAGCCGCGGATTTGGGCTTATGCAAAATGGGCGCGGGCGTATTGCCAAAGCAATCACGACACCGAACTGAGGGAAGGCATCCTGTACTGGAAAGCCGGGACACCTCGAGGCGTGTGGTGCATTCCGCCGCCGGATATTCAAAACCTAATAGTCTACGGTCCGGAGTTTCGAATGCAGGATCCCCGTTATGGTGCTTTGAACTGCCACGTAGCGGCTATCGGATCGCCCAGGTTGGAGCAGACTGACAAACCTCGTACTTATCGTCTCAGATTTTCGTCCGGACTTAGCTCCAACGGCGAAGTTCCTGGTGGGGACGATGAACCCATCCTCTGCATCGCCAGCCGTGTCGGATCACAGAAGCATACCTACCTAACTTCGACAGCCGGTGGACGCGAGGTGGGTTTTGCAGGATGGGTAGGCGTCTTTCCTCGCCGGATCTTGAACTCACAATCTCCCAAAGGAAGGAACCTTGAGGAGGTCAAATGGCCCGGTGATGAGCTCGAACCCTATCTTCCCCAAAAACCCTCTTCCTGAATTACCAAGTGGCATAGCTCTCCGTGGGGGGAGGTATTCTTCCTCTTCTTTGCCCGTTCACTCTCTTGCCTGTTACGAGTTCTTGATTATTGAAGTGTCAATCAACTTTCGACCCAATTCGTTCTCATGTACTGGTGCGCCAGCAGACAGCAGATGATACGGGACCTGTGGGGGAAGCCACCCGTGGGGCGAGCCGGAAGAGTTTAGACAACTATGCTCACTGAAGAACTAGCCAAGCTCAAGGAGCCTGAACTGTACCGCAGGGACGACGTCGCCTGGTTCATGAGCAAAGAGGATCCCCGCTGGGAACTGTCCAATATGGCGGGGGCAATGCCCCTGTATTGGCCACTGCAGCGGAGGGTGGAAAACAGATGGAACTCCTCCGAACAACTCTACCAGGCAACCAAGTACGGAACCGACGTTCTTTGTCTACCCGCGAGTTGCTCACCAGGGACTGATCCGCACGTCAGAAACCGCATACGCGACCAGTCGACTCCGCGCGGAGCCAAGCTGACCCAAAAATGCGCCGTGAAGGCCGGGTTGGTCCGAGCAGACTGGGAAGATCCCGCCGTAGAAATCCGTATCCAGGCCATGCTCTGGGTACTGGAGCTCAAACTCTACTGGAATCCCTTCACTTTCGGCCGGATTCTCCAGGAGACCGGCACTCGCCCAATCGTGGAGATTTCGAAGAAGGATCCATTCTGGGGCTGCAAGGCGGGTTCTGATGGGGCTTTGGAGGGGGCCAATGTCCTTGGCAAACTCCTTGAACGAGTCCGGTCGCGTCTCCGCGAGGTCAAAACTGGGGAGTTTAGCTCGACCTCTGGTTTTCTTCTGCCTTGAGCCGCGGCGACACAACCTGGGCTTTACATAGGATCGGCGCCACCTAGGATCCAGTACGAGGGCTAACACCAGCTGCAAACCTACCAATTCGGGTTGCACGAAGCCGATTTTGGGCTAAACAGTGGCAGCCAGATCTCATCAACCCAATCCCTGTCGTGTCTTCGAACCTTTTTGGCGGCATGGGGTAAGCCGCGATCCCGGTAGCCGAACTTCCATACCGTTGGTTTCCTGATCCGCCGCAAAAGACTTTAGTGACTCATCGGCCGCCCATTTCATCGGAGGGATCGGCTAGCTTCCAATGAGAGCCCCGCACCTCACAGCGCGGCCTCAGCCGGCTTTCAGAAAACGGATGGCTTGATCGCCCGGCCCGGCGAAGTTGCCATCCCGTTTGAAGGTCTTGTTTTGGTCTTTCTGGAACCAGGCCACCAACCCGTTTGAACGATCCCGGATTTCCCGACGGTTACCAGAATCGTTGACGAACCCGATTACCATCCCGCGCCTATCAAGAATCGCTTTCATGCCCGGGATCCTAGCAGAGGAGGAGTGACATCTATCGTCAGGGGTACTGAAATAGTCAAAGTTCGAGGTCAAGTAAGATCATCCCCACCTCGCCACGCCCCCAAGAGGAACGGACCAAGCGTACGATGGCATAGGTAAGGTGTGAGGATCCCCTGCCCTGCCAATACACATGGGAGTCTCAGATGGATCGGACTGTTTAGATCAGTTCAGATCGAGAGTTCGCCAGTCCGGGTCCGGTCAGACCGTCGGACTCCAAGCTCAAAACATCGTGGAACAACCACGGCTACAACGCACTCTCGACACTTCAGATGCTTGTCAGGGTAATTTCGAAATCATTCCACCATCCTCGCCTCCGATGACACACCACACATAGCTTGAGGACCGGATACAAGTTTCTTCAGCGTCGGTCGCTCTAAGCTATGCAGTGCGCCGAACCAACCAAAGCCCCATACCGCTCCTCAGCCACAGCAGGCAAGGCTGAGCAACGATCCGCCGATCCCCCCAAGCAAAACCAACGGATTCCAGCCACTGTGACAACGGTTGTCATCTGCCCGTAGTATACTAACAATCAAAACTGAGATGGCAGAAGCGCACCATGAACACCCAAGTACCCGAATCCGATTCTCCCCAAGAACTCACCCATCAACCGGCAAAACCTACCTCGGACGTCTTGGATCCCGGTCTCCAGGTAGACTCACAGGAAGAGGTACGACGAATACTCTACGGCATGGGCTTCGTGGCCAAAGACCATATAAGCCTGGCTGAGAAACTCTTATCGAACCCTCCGAAAGATGAATTCGAGCGGGTGATGATACCCAAGAAACTTGCGATCAGGGAAAAACACCTCTGCTTCCTCCGTAAGCTGATCAAGGATGTCAGGATTGTGGACATGTGGGTGGATGACCTGTACGCGAAGTGTCGCAGTTCATGCGTACATAATCGTAAGCCGTTGCCGACCACAGCCCCGGGAATCCAGCACCAGTTGGCACAAGCGAATAAGACATTGTCATCAGCACTCCCCAAGTTCGGATTCAACTGGGCAGTAACCTTGGAGACCGCTGTGCTGGCAGAACATATTCGAGGCAAGATCGAATGTCTGATGAATCCCCACGGAGACAGCTCCGCGCCCACGCAGAGAGTCGACTTCAGCTCTCGCGAACTGAAAAGGCTGGAGGAATTCGTTCGCATGCCTCCTCGCGACTACCTCGCGCTCTGCGACCAACTGTCTGCCGCCTTGAAAAGAGTGGAACATCAAAGGTGCCCTCCCCCTGATCAAGCGGGAAGATGACGCGCAACCTGGGACACCACAAGGGAAAACCCGCAACCTCCTAGACTCAAGGGCTTGGGATCGCGGATACCCGTGCCCTGAGATCACGGATACGGTTCCAGCCTCCGAACCGGCGTGGCGGCAGAGGACTCATCCGCAACGACAGAGCCAGTGACCGCAGGGTCTGTGCGTTTTCGTGATTACCAAGTTTCAAGGATAGTCCATTGCCGCCAACGTCCCCAGGGGGACGTCAGGCCCACACCCACCGCCTGCCAGTGGGGCAAATAGAGACGGGGAAGGATAAGTGGAAGAATTCCATCATTCAGAACGAGCGACGGGTTCGGTGGACAAACCGCAAAGCGCGTTGCGTTGCCAGCCAGGGAACCGGGCTGTAAAGACGCCAAGTTTCAATTGCTCAGCGCACTCAAGTGAATAGGGGTGGAGGACCGAGCCTGGTCATAGGTTTCCACCCATAAACCGTGGGCGCTACGGCGGCGAACAATCCGGACCCTCTCGCCCGCCATCTTTTCCTCCGCCGCAACTTCGCTCAGGCCCCTCAATCTAGCCACAATCTGGTCTGCGCCAAGGCCACTGGGCTCTGCCCCAGCTTCCCCTACTGATTCAGCCATGGCCTCCAGGATCGCGGCGTCCAGCAGCTTCCTCCAGAGTTTTGTGAAAAGGGTTGGGTTGTCGTAAAGGTCCGCGACCGAAAAACGCCCGTTGACGCAGTAAGCCATCCCCACGGCGTCGGGGTACTCGGCGGGCAAGCCAGAGAATGGCTGGAAATAGGCAGTCCGACGCGCTTGCACCGTGGGATGGTCCATGGCCAACTCATGGCTGCTGGGTGACGCCATACTGCAGACCGATTCCCCTAGGCTGGCACTGAGCTTCTCGTGAACCTTGCCCACCTCGGCCCACACCTTGCCCTGGCTGGCACCTTCGCTAACGGAGCGCCTCAAATCCTTGGTGGCTACAGATTTCCCGGACGAGCTGAAACTACACTCATCCTCCCGGCGACGACGCCCCCAGCGGGACCGCTCCACGCAGAAGGCGGGGATCGGCACCCGACCCGAACGGGCGGGGACGACAAAGTCCACGGCAAAGGTTCGATCCTGCCATCCACCACGAACAACCTCTCCCGCCTGAATGAAAAGGTCCGCATCGCTCAGTCGGTTCTCGATTTCCAGCTGGTCGACCTGTCCGCTCTCGTGGACGAGGACATCCTTATTCGCCATCGCTTCCCCAAGTGTTGCGTAGTCGGTTTGCATGTGCGCGTTGCCACCATGGAAAAGGAAAATGCTCAGGTTCCACGTGCTGTAGGGCCCAGAAACTCGAAGCGAATGTAGGTTCATGGTCACACTATAGGATGGGAGGTATGACATTCACGGTCCTAGCATCCCAATTCCTTGAAAAAATGGAGTAACCCTGCCGGGGATCGTTTCCTTCTTCACCCGGTTCTAGAAAAGCACCCAAACCCTCGACTGGACGCGCCGCTAGGGAAATGTACCCGCAGCTTAGGGCATCTGGCGCACATCCTCACTCTGAACACCATGCACTTCCGTTTTCGCCATTCCCAAGCGATCCCAGAGGACACCATACTCATCCACGGCCTTGTGCCCAAAACCTTTCCATCTTTGCAGTTTGCGAGCGACGTTCAGCATCGCAGAGAGGTGATCCATCACCGTGTGCTGCATGCGTAGACTCATGTCCAATCGTTCGCCCCCCTTCCCTGTCAGTCCCCCTCTGGGGCCACGACAGGCGGCGAGTTCACAGCCCTCGTTCCTACCCTCGTCGATTGTCCAAGGCCCAGGGAGGCATTTCTCCTAGGAAGCAGCGGGGTGATTGAAACCTGGAAAACAGCGCCTGCAACCGCAGATCCACGAGCCTCATTTGCTGACGGAACCACGGAATACTCTGGCCAGCCTCGGGACCCTGGCAAATTGTGAACAAAGGGTTCTCTTTGAGGCCCAGGCTATTCACGGTTCTGTTGAAGTTCCTCACGGAGCAGAAGTGCTACTCGGTTGGCGCTTCCAGAGCCGGGTGAAGGACCACCTCGGATCGTTCACCGAGAAGGATGGGCTGGGCCTCCTGCCACGGCTCCAACTCCCGATCCTGAGCCCAGGATACCGGGATCGACAGGAGGGCGTGCCCAGCCTTTCCGCTGTCTGGGGCGGAGGTTTCATGAAGGCACGCGTCTTGCGGTCTCAATCGCCACGCCAGGAACCAGGCTGGAAAAGGCCTCGGCGCGGACCGCTGGCGATTCTAATCCACCATTGTACTGTAGCCCCACCGTCATGAACCTCGCCAAAGACGCATCTGGGAAGCTGCCAGTGGGAGAGAGGCAACTCGGCAGGACAATGTCGAACAATCTGGGACTGGAGGATCAGCCGCGGCGAGCCAACTCGGACACCCATGCCTCAAGATGGGTTCAAGGCTTCTGGGTCAACTGACTGGGTCTTAGATCGAGCCCCCTCTTGGGACGCCGGCGCGGGATCGCTCGTCTCTTTCCGGGGGCTGAAGGCCGTCTTGAGGTAATCCTCCATCGGCCCGGACCCAAGCAACCCAAACTCACGGAGTTGTGCGGGCAGGATCGGTTTGCCGAGCATTTCCGAAACCGGCAGATACTGGTTTATCAACCCTAGAAGCGTGTCGTAATCGACGGCGAAAAGGTTCACCTCCGAACCGGGCTCTTCGATGTTCCAGGTCTCTGTTTCAAGCCATGGGGGCAGAGACCGGCGGGATGGTCCGGTCTTGCGATTTGGCAGAAAAAGGTACGTATTGGGTCGGATGCTGCGGATGTCCCCAGCCAGCCAAAGCAAGACTCCACCCCCCAATAAAGGGGAGTGCGCCACGGTGTGAAGCCTGGTTTGCGGGCTTCGTTGCATCAGGAGGTCGTGAATCACCAAGGCTGGATCGGGGTTCATGTGGTGCACTCCGATGAATCGCAGCGTTAGCACCCGCGGCCTGCAAGCCAGAGCCCGCTCGAGTGTTTCAACAACGGACTGCAACTCGGAACTGGAGTCGCAATCAGGTAGGCAGAGGTCGGTGGGACCCGCTGCCAGACGTTCCGACTCCGGACCTTTCCCGTCGGCTTTGGGACCAGTAGGGTGACTAGGGTTTGTCTTCTTTGTTTTCATGCCCCTAGACTAGCTAACCACCTGTGACATCCGTAGTCCTGCCCTTCAAACTGGCAAAAGAAAAGAGTCTGACATGCCGAGGAACCCGACAGCAAACGAGCCATCGCGCTGGGATCAGATGCCGCTCCCACCGACTTCAGAGGATGGGTCACCGCCGCCATACAATTGGTGCAAAGCGGCGGTGGTGGCACGCAGTCGGTTGACGAGTAACTTGGGTTTGATCACGGCAGCGTGCGTACCCCAACTTAGCACCCATCGCTCCGCCTCTTCCAAGCTGTTGAGCCGCATTTGAATACGCAGCCGATTCTCCGGAAGATCGATCAGTTTCTGGGTAGAATGCCAACGCCGGCCTCGGACCAGCTCCGCCGCCCACGGATCAAAATCCACCACAACCTCGTGATCCTGGCTGCCCTTGAACACACTTAAGCTCCCGCTGAGGTACTCGTCAGGGTCGAAGTCCTTGATCGGTGTGAAGCGTTCTTTGCCTACTTCCACCTGCTTCATGCGGGCCAGCAGGAAGGTGCGCATTGCCTTCTTGCCCGGATCGAAGGCGAAGAGATACCAGTGGTTTTCGACGCAAGCCAGATGGTGGGGATGAATCGTGCGCAAAACGAAGCCTTTGGCGCCCAAGTTGCGGTACAGGCAGCGCAGGCAACGACGCTGCCGCACGGCGGTGGTCACTGCCTCGAACATTTCCAGATCATGATCCCCGGGTGCGAACGGCCTGAAGGAGATGAACTCGTCCAACTGGCCCAGGGACAGATCAGGGTTCTGGCCCAGGAGCGTAATCAGTTTCCGGAACGCACTGTCCAAAGGCTTTACGAAGGGGGTCCCCTGGTATTGATCGATTACCTTGTGGGCCACGAGCAGCGAAAAGAGCTCCGCTTCGCTAATGGAACATAGGGGAAACTCGTGAACCGGTCGCGTGTAGTAATACCCCCTGCGCTCGGCGTCGAATTCGATGGGCAGCCGGAAACGGTCGCGCATAAAGGCCACGTCGCGCATGATTGTGCGAACGGAGACCTCGAATTCCCGAGCGATCTTCGCGCAATTGGGATAGGCGCGGTTGCCCGCCAGGTTATGAAAGCGAAGCATCCGCTCCAGTGGCGGCCGAACATGCAACTGCTCTGGTTTCTTAGCCATAAGTCGTGCCGAAAGACCAAACTCTCTCACGCTCAAACGGCGTCGCCAAGTCTGCTCTGGACTCAGGGAGGCCAACGTATCCCGCCCGAGCTTATCCCCTGCCACTCACCCAATGAGCGCCTGCTGAAAGTAGATGCTGGCTGCCCTGCGGAGATCGGGCAGCGGCTTGCCGTCTTGATCCGTCAGGGCGTCTCCGTGAGTATCAAGGATCAAGGACCAATGGTCGGCAGAGGGCTCCCCTCGCAGCGCATTCTGGGCCATTACACACCGAAAGTTCTTTAGCTTGGCCCCTTGGCGCTGATGGGTGACCCACAAAACGCCGATGCCGTGCTTCTGGAGGAGGGTCATCCGTTCGAACTCGTCCTCCTCAGGTGGTCGAAATACGGACTCCCAAGGCTTGTGGTAGGCGGCGAAAACGTAGTGGGCAAAGGTCTGATACGTGATCACCTCGGCGAGAAGTTTGTCGGTCATGAAATCTTCCTTGTCTCTCTTCACCTCGACCGTGCCACTGCTGGTTGCTGGTTCAGTATTCGCGGCGGTTTCGGGTGAGGCGGATTCAAAGTCCTCGTCGCGCCGCAAACGCACCAAACCGCTGCGCTGGCCGCCGGTGATGACACCATGCTGGTAAAGGAGGCTTTTCAATTCCCGAAAACTCTCCTCGTTCAGCAGGCCCTGTGATCGCTCGATGATCTGGCTTGGGGAAAGTCTTCCCTCGTCGCGCAAGCTATGGACAAAGGCCTCGACCTGGCGGCGCGGTTCCTCACCCAGACTTTGCAGGAGGCTCTGTACGATCTCCAACACGCGATTCACGCTCATACGAATGATATGCTATTCCGACATGTTTCAGTCCTGTTCATTCCCGATAACCCAACCATCCCCTCATCCTACCGGGAATTCCCAACCGTAGCGCCCCGACCCAGGCTGGTAAAGGAGGAAGCCATACCTTCGCAGCCCGGCAACCCGGCGGGCCGCTTCTTCGCGAACCGTCCCCCCCTGCCAGAGTGTCCCCGGAGAGCGGATTCTCAGGATCGACGCCTCAGCCTTAGCAACGCTCACGCCCCTCAAGAGCCCATGCGCTCGTAGGGAAGCCCCTCACCCACGCTGCAAAAGTTGTGAACCATGACTGAACCCTCCCGCCCTTCAACCCGTATCCCGAAGTCCCATTTCATTCCCCTCTTACCGTTGCGAAGTCTGCCGGGATAGACTTGTGTCGCCGGTGTATTTCCGCTATTTCTCTGGGGTGACATCACCCAAATCAACCGTGCAAAGCACCTTGGCCCTGCACGGCAGGGATCGCGTGGAGATCCATGTGGTTGGGTGGCCACTAGCAGTTCTTAACGTTTTGGTTTAGACCGTTATGGCACTCTGGTATCTCAACCGTCCCCGTGAGAAATGCGACTTAGGCGAGCTGCAGGTCGCCGAATTCCTGGCGGCTCTGCCCGATGAATGGATCGTCCGCTGGGGCTTCCACTATCACGATGATCAGGGGACGGTGCGGGAGGGCGACTTCCTCGTCCTGGGTCCGAACGGAGGACTGATGGTACTGGAGGCCAAGCGCGGAACGCTCGACTTCAATCCACACACCGGCAGGTGGGACACCGCAGACGGGGATAACCCGCAGGTCCAGCTTGACGCTGAGTGGAAGGGGGTCCTCTGGGAGACTAAAGAGAGCCAAGGTGCGCGACCTTCGCTTTTTGTCGGCCGGGCCCTGGCCTTGCCCGAACTTTCCCTCGGCGCCAAGACTCAGAGCCATCACGGGATCCCCCGGCAGTTCATCCTGGATCGTGCCGACCTGCAGGATTTTGCCTCGTCCTGGAACAAGAGGATGAGCGACTGGGGCGCCTTCCTGGACGGGCGATCCCGGGACATTTTCTTCGACACTTTCGGCAGTGCCATCACCCCCAAGGCCATCCGCCATTTCGTGGATGAGACCGACCGCGCTCTCCTGCGCCAGACTGAGGCCAGCTACGAACTCCTCGACAACCTTAAAGACAACCAGCAATTCCTCGTTCAAGGTGGCGCGGGAAGCGGCAAAACGTGGATGGCATTCGAATTGGCCTGCCGCTGGGCCAACACGGGTGCCAGGGTGCTCTTCCTCTGCTACAACCACGCCTTGACCGCCCTGATCCGCGAAATGGCCGAGCGGGCCAAAGCCCGCAAGCAAGTGAAGCGGGGTGAGATTGTCGTGCGGGCATGGGAAGAACTGGCCTCAGGCCTGGTGAGCGCGACAGGCATGGATTATGACGTCCCGCAAGAAACCACCGCTAGAACCCGTTTCTACGAGTGCGACCTGCCTCAATTGCTGGTGCAGATCGTGAGCGAAGGTCACTGTCGACCCGAGTTCGACGCGTTGGTTGCCGATGAAGGTCAGGATCACGACACAGCCATTCCGGGATTTCCGGAAGACTGGGCGGGCCCCGGTTGGTGGGGTGTCTATTGGGAGTTGCTCAAGGAAAAGACCAACTCGAGACTGGCGGTGTTCCTCGACCCGGCCCAGCGGCCCGCCTTCCGAAGCGGGGGCGGTTTCAGTGTACCAACCCTCTTGGGGACTCCTGGCTACCGTCCTGTCCAAGTGCGGCTCACCCGCACTGTTCGCTACACTCTACCGGTTTTCGAATACCTCAAGTCCCTGCCCTCCCAAGCGTTGCAGCAACTGGCTGGAGGTTTGGTTCAACGCGGGAGCCTCCCCGATGGCCCGGAGGTGGCTGAGCACACCGTCGAAGCAGCTCAAGTCCCTGCTCTCGCCGACAGGATCATCTCGGACTGGTTGGAGCGGGGTTGGTGCCGACCTGAACAGGTGCTGGTGCTTTCACGACGCAGCCGCAAGGTCGATTCAGCTCTACGAGAGTGCGTGCAGCTTGCGGGTTGTTCGTTGGTCGATCATCTGGGGCGGCGTCCGGGGGAGATTGGCATGCTCTCCGTCAATCGAGCCAAGGGACTTGACGCACTGGCAGTATTGCTCGTGGACTACGCTCCTTGGGACACTCTCAGCGACGATGACCGTATCGGTTGGTTCATGGGAGCTAGTCGGGCGCGCCAATTGTTAGCCATCATCCAGTCCAGGTGACACCTAAGCTGCCGCAAGCTATGTCCACGAGAACAAAAGACTTCTGCCGGAGGAACTGGCCGTGAAATCGACAGCCAAGCAGCTTGGTTCCCTTGCCAAATCACGCAGAAACCATCCCCCCCCTGGCGGATCCCTGGTTACGGGATCGGCGAAGGGCCAGGATGTCCGACCAACTCTTCCCCACCGGGGTGACGGGGAAATCCTGGCGGTGGTTTTCGACTTCGATGACACTCTAGTTCCAGACTCCACCACTAAACTCCTGGCCTCCTACGGCGTCGACACTCACCAATTCTGGAGGGTCGAAGCGACCCGGCGTATCCAGGAAGGATTTGACCCCACCCTGGCATGGCTGCAAATGCTCCTGGAGCGCGTCGGTCCGCGCAAGCCTCTGGGGAGGCTCAGCAACCAGGATCTGCGCAGTTTTGGCCAGACTTTGGATGGGGACTTTTACCCGGGGATTCCCGGCCTGTTCACCGAACTGAGGCGGATCGTCGCGGGCTTCCAGGATATCGATATCGAGTTCTACATCATTTCCAGCGGGTTGCGGGAGATCATCTGCGGCAGCCGGGTCGTGGGCCGGTATTTCAAGGCCGTGTATGGCAGCGAGTTCGCAGAGGATCAGAGCCAAGGCTGCGTGCGGAGTCTCAAGCGCTGCATGACCTTCACGGAGAAGACCCGTTACCTATTCGAGATCAATAAGGGACTGAACCAGGATCAGTCAAAGGGTAACCCCTATCTGGTGAACAGAGATATCCCTGACCCCAAACGCCGCGTGCCGTTCCCGAACATGATTTACGTCGGCGACGGCCTTACAGACATCCCCTGCTTCTCACTCGTAAAAAAGAACGGGGGTACGCCCTTTGGCGTGTTTTTCCCCAGCGAGGAACGCTCCACCAAGAGGGCCTTTCTGGACTTCCTGAAAACGGAGCGAGTGGTCAGCTGTCACGCGCCAAAATATCGCAAGGGGGACGAGTTGGGCTCTCTTCTGCGTACCGCGGTCCTGACCCGATGTCACCAGATCGACCTTGATCGGCACGCGCCGGCAGCCAGCCTGTAGATGCAGGCTCGCGACCAGATCACCAAAGACACTGTGGCCGAGGTTCCGCTTCGATGGTCGCATCCGCCCGGAAGCAGGAGGCTCCAGCCCATCAACGCTGGTTTGACTGCCTCATGCTCTCATCACGGTCGCTGGGTCTGAATGAGATTTGTGATGATGACGGCCACGAGACCGGCGCATGTACAATCGGCAGGTCTGTGGTGTCCGACACCCTCGGACACCCGGTTCTAGGTTTTCCATGAACCCAATCAAAGGATCCCGTGCCCAGGCGCTGTCCATGGAAACCCCAGGCTTTCTCACTCTAATGCTGCCAGCCCGAACCGCGCCATCGGCACCGGTACCAGAGATCGGTTGCGCAAGGCCCGGCTCGATCGGAACTAATTCCTGAAATGGTCCAGGTCAAGCTGCGGCTTCCTCCGCCCCCTGGCCTGCGGTGATGGCCTCAACCACCTTGACTCTGCCGCGCTTCTCCAAGACCGCATCGGCGATCTGGTTGGAGAGTTTGGGATTGGCATCGAGCGCTTTGGCGGACGCCTCTTTCCCCTGCCCGATGAGTTCGCCGCTGAATTGAAGCCAGGCCCCGCGCTTTTGAACGACATCGTCCGCGATAGCCAACTCCAAGACGTCCGCCGACCTATTGACACCCGTGCCAAACAAGATGTCGAACTCTGCTTCGGCAAAGGGTGGGGCCACCTTGTTTTTCACGACCTTCACCTTCACGTGATTCCCCACCGCCGCCCCCGTAGCGTCTTTGATCGTGTCTTTTCTGCGGATGTCCGCCCGAACACTAGCGTAGAACTTTAAAGCCTTTCCGCCCGGAGTGGTTTCTGGGTTACCGAACATCACCCCCACCTTTTCCCGAAGTTGGTTCGAGAAGATGCAGCAGGTGCCGGCCTTGGACAAGAGAGCCGTCAGTTTTCTTAAAGCCTGACTCATCAGGCGAGCCTGCATCCCCATGGTCGCCATCCCCATGTCGCCTTCCAGTTCGGATTTGGGGATCAGGGCCGCCACCGAATCAATGCAGATCAGATCCACGGCATGCGACCTGGCCATGGTTTCCACGATGGTGAGAGCCTCTTCTCCATTGCTGGGCTGGGAAACCAGCAGGCTCTCGAGGTCGACCCCCAGGTTCTTGGCATATTTCGGGTCCAGGGCATGCTCCGCGTCGATGAACACCGCCACTCCTCCCGCCTTCTGGGCGTTGGCGATCGCCGAGAGCATTAAGGTGGTTTTGCCCGAAGACTCCGGGCCATAGAGTTCCACCACCCGACCACGAGGCCACCCCCCAACCCCCAAGGCACAGTCCAACGAAAAGGAACCGGTGGGGATGACCTTGATTGTTCCGAAGGCTTGGGCCTCCCCTAGGCGCATAATGCTGCCAGAACCAAAGGCCTTGGTGATGGTGGAGATCGCACAATCCAGGGCTTCTTTCCTAGGATTGGCTTCCGGCGTTGGGACAGGGATCGTTTTGGCCATAAGATGTGGGGTTAGGCGCTTTGCGCTGGGAGCCATAGTTTCGTCGTTTTCATGCGCCCAGTAAAACACAGGGCATTGGACAAAGGCTGTCCAAGGCATTTGTTCTTGAGTTGATTCGTGTTTTCTTCGGAAACGGCCGGGAGTGATTGGATTGCCGGCCTTCCTGGGCCATGAATCTGCCAAGCAGAACGGTCACCGCCCCAAGGAAAGGATAAGGGCCTTCCGTGGGATTGGCCCCAATCGCTCTCGGAAAACAGAGGTTAGGCCTCTGCCCACTTAACTAAACCGTTCACAACACCCTCACCAGCAACCCTCCGGGATGAGGCGAACTCCTTTGGGCTTTGGTATCATTCGCGTCAAATATCCTAACCATTAAGAAATGGTCCCGCGAATCCCCAGGAACGCAGCGGCGACTCATACTTATTCCTCCCCTGCCGCTGGATTTTGCAGGACAAAGCAGTGACCATGCTCTCCCGGTGCCGCGCAAATGTCGTACGCCCAAGCCAAGCAGACCGAAATAGTCTCTCCCTATTTCCGCCGTTTGGCTTCCGCACCGGAGTCGGAACTAACGACCCTCTTTGCCTCCAGAGGCGCGTTCGCTCTCCCTATCCCCAATTCAAGCCGGTGCACTCTGTCACCCAGCCGCGTCAACTCGGCCAACAACTTGGCGACTCCCTCTCTATTCTCCTGCCGATGCTCCGCGCTTTCAGCCAAAAACCTCGACACGGCGTGCCTGAGCAAGGCGTACATGGTATTATGCGCGTCGTCCAATTGTAGTTCGGTTTGCTGAAGCTCGTTCATCTTCGCCTCAACAACCATCTTTTGGTTCTCCAGGCTAGCTAAGCGGTTATTCGCCGCCGCCAACGCCATCACCAGCCGCTCGTTTTCCTTGGTCAGCTGGGTTAGGCGCTCCCCGCTCCCCAAAAGAAATGGCCCCTGTTGCTTTCCTCCTGCATCCTCCGCCCGCACCGCTACCCGAACCAGCTCTCCGGCATCCCCCTGAGGGGGTCCCTCGCGGTCGATTTCAGCTTTCAGCCGCACCAAGGTCGTCATCGACCCCCGCCGGCCAAGAATATCGTGAATAGCCGCCAAGGTAGGCTTAATCCCTTGATGGTTTAACTTCCCAATCGCCGTGCGCACTAAATCCTTCGTCAGGATGGCCCTCATAATTCGAACACTATCATATCGTACTATTATGCTACTATGATCTAAGTTCGTCAAACTATTTAATTAATTCCCCAAATCTCCAATTGGGATGCGCAGGCAAAACCTCAGTTCCTCTCCAGAACAAAATCTCAGCACAAAAGGAAATAATTCCACGGCAAACAAATCCTCAGCGCGACTTCAACAACTTCATATAATCTGAAGATGAAAGATCGAAAAAGCAGACTATCGGCGCCCGCTGGGCAAATGCGAAAGGGTGCTTCATTTGTGTTGCCGTCTGATTTGGACCTGCGGTGGCGACAGGATGAAGCCGCGGGTCTTGCAGAACAACAACGCAGCGCCCCCGTTGCTGTAAAACGGCGCAGAAAGCGCCGAGACAATATGACCCACCTCGCCGAGCTCAAACTAGGGTTCCGCAAGGACGAGGTCATATTCATCATTGGCAGCGCCCAACTCGTGGAGGAGATGATCGCGGCCAACTGGCTGGTTCCTCGGGTCGACCGACATAAACTTCAGGTTTTTGATCGGGGCGATGTCACCCGTGCTTGGGTGCGCATTCTTGACGGAGAGGAACCCCCAAGGCTTGGCAAGGAGTCCAAGCCGCGGTCTCCAGCCACCAAAAACTGACCTGCGAAGGAAGGGAAGGTGGATGTAGCACCCACAAACAGCTCCCAAACAATTCAACCAAACAAAAGGAACTAACTATATGGCATCGATAACGACCAAACCAGCGAGCCCTTATTATTATGTAAGTTTTCGCGACGCCGAAGGTCGCCAAACCAGCATCAGTCTCGGAATAGCGCATGAGGGAAACGACTTGGCCGAAACCATCGCCAACCGCCAACAAGCCCTCACGAAAGCAGAGCGAGTCGAAGAGAATATTCGACGCGGACTACCTCCAGAAACCCCACCCCTTGCGGCCCAGCCGGGAGGCATCCCTTCCTTCGCGATTTTTGCCACCCTGCAAAACAGGAAAGCGACGGGAGAACCCAAGTATATATATCGGCTTGGAACTTATGTGGGGACAGTCTGCAGTTATTTGGGTGAGGAATCCTCCAACGTCCCGCTCAACACGTTGACTTGTGCGACCTTCGCGGCGCTGCCCGATTACTTGGAAGCGAAGGGATGCTCGGCGGCCACGATCAAGATGCAGGTCCAGTTCGTCCGGGGTGTTTTTCGCGCGGCGCTTAATGAGGGCCTCATCCAGATCAACCCGCTGGACGCGATCCGGCCCTCCACCCCGGTGGCGTCCACAGTTCTGGCTGTGACCTACGACCAGACGCAGAACATCTTGGATTCCACTTTGGTTCTCGATTACCGAACTGCCGTGCTCCTGGGGTACTACGGCGGGATGGATGTGGTGGAGGCTTCCCACCGGCGCTGGACCGAACTCAGCCAGGATCTCCAGACCATCACCTACGAAAACCATTCTTACGCCGGTCGACTCACCACCCTTACCCTGCCGCTCCATCCGGTCCTGGCCGCGCATCTGGCGAAGGTACGGGGCGCGGGTAGTTCCCCATTCATTACGCCAAGCCTGGCGGCGCTTAATGACGCAACTCTGACGACGCGCTTTGCTAAGCTCTTCCAGGATGCCGGCCTCCCCTCTGGGCAGGGCACCTCCACCGGCAAGGGGATGGTCAAGGATCTGAGATTCGCTTCGCTGCGGCTGGCGTTCGCGCTGGGGCTCGGCCACACCGGCCTCCTTCGCCTCGGCCGATTCATCAGGAGTCTGCCCCCCGCGGAATTGTCGAAACGCATCGAGGCCCTCCCTGCCCTGCGCCTCAATCCCCTGGCCTGCCTCGGGCAAGGCCCTGGTGCCCAACCCGCGGCCAAAAAGGCGCCAAACAAAAAGGGATGAGAAATGATCACAACGCCAAATACACTACCATCACCGAACCCGATTATCCTGATCGCTGGGTCGAGATTCCCCCGAACGGCAAGGTGTGTCCTCACACCGGCCTCAAACACGGGAAACTCTACACTCTCCTTGGCGCCGGGGGCCTCGCACGGCCTCACGTGCGGGTGGCCAATCTCCGGGACCCAAGGGCCGTCCAAGGAAAGACCATTTTTCACCTTGGGGACATGCGCCGCTTCCTCGACTCCTTGGCTCGCGCCCAGGCTTCTGGCTGCGGCGTGCCGGGACACGACACCCTGTCTGGTGGCAGTGCCACTCAAGCCCAGTTTTGAAATTCAGACCTTCGACCTGCAGGCCCGGGGCGAGTATTTCCCTGGGCCTTTTCAGGGCCTGCCCAAGTCGGCTCCGGAGCGAGCCGACTGGGCCAGGGTCAAGGCCTCGACCAAACCACCCTGCTGGCAGAATATCCGGGGTGACCGGCAAGACCGATCCCGCTTTGTTACCTTTTTCTCCGTCGTTTTCGCCGTTCCAGCGCGGCGAGCGCACTCCAAGTCTCTGCAAATCAAGGCCGCAATCCGCAAAACGGAGCGCGCCACGAAAGGGAAGCTCATCCCCTGCCCCGCTCCGTGGCTCTCGCCGCCCCTGTTCGGGAGGATGCTGTCTGTCTCCCTTTCCCCGGGAAGAAAGCCATCAGCAGCCCAAGAGGGGACCTCAAGGCTTCGCCTGAATTCTGTAGAAGCGCCCTGCGCGGTTCGGAGGCTCTGGGTCCACCCAATACTTGACAGGCCCTGTCAGGGTTATCGTTGCATTCGTGCGCCATTGGATCGGTTGCGCCAGGCTATCTGCCACTAGAATGTGGAAGGTGCTGCCCGATTTGCCATTCACCGCGAGTTGGAAGTAAGTCTCTTCGAAGATCGTTACCGTGGACGCATTCAGGCTCACTGCCTCGTTCTGACAAGTTCGCTCACCAGTGATGGGTATTTCGTCGTTTCCGTCGAAACTCACCTTGCCTGAGAACGCATTGGTACCTGTCGCCCAAGATGGTGCGGTGACCACATAGGTCAGGTCTCTCGCAACATCGTCGGAGAATACCCAACGAACCTTGCCGCCCACATAACTGCCATCGCCGCTTACTTCGCTTACCCCCCAACCTGGCGGAGGAGCATCTTGAACCGCATACAGCGACGTTCCGCCTGGCGGTGTCACGACGATCCTGACCGTGAACGAGACCAGGTTCGTGAAGATTGCAGGCAACTCACTCACGGCCCCAGCGGGGTAGGCGACAGTCAAGCTGGCTTCCGCGCTGCTGGTTCCACCCGCGTTGCTGACCACGACACGATACACGCCGGAGTGGGCCACCGTCAGATTCGCAAGGGTCAGCGTGGTGCCGGTAGCCCCACTGACATCCGCCCCCTTGAATTGCCACTGATAGCGCAGCGGCTCCGCCCCGGTCGCGCTGGCGCTCAAAACCACCGTCGAACCCACGTTCGTCACGATGGTGGCGGGTTGCACGGTCACCTCCGGTACTCCAATCACCGTCACGCTGGCATCCGCGCTGCTCGTTCCACCCGCATTGCTGACCACCACACGGTAGACCCCAGAGTCGGCCACCGTCAGATTAGCAAGCGTCAGCGTGGTGCCTGTAGCCCCACTAACATCCGCCCCCTTGAATTGCCACTGATAGTGCAGCGGTTCCGTCCCGGTCGCGCTGGCGCTCAAAACCACCGTCGAACCCACGTTCGTCACGATGGTGGCGGGTTGCACGGTCACCTCCGGTACTCCAATCACCGTCACGCTGGCATCCGCGCTGCTGGTTCCACCCGCATTGCTGACTACGACACGGTAGACCCCAGAGTCGGCCACCGTCAGATTCACAAGCGTCAGCGTGGCGCCGGTAGCTCCACTGACATCTGCCCCCTTGAATTGCCACTGATAGCGTAGCGGCTCCGCCCCGGTCGCATTGGCTCTCAAAACCACGGTCGAACCCACGTTCGTCACGATGGTGGCGGGTTGCACGGTCACCTCCGGTACTC
>CAYPNF010000030.1:0-64955 GCA_964411985.1 uncultured Verrucomicrobiota bacterium | reverse complement strand
GCCCCCTTGAATTGCCACTGATAGTGCAGCGGTTCCGTCCCGGTCGCGCCGGCGCTCAAGACCACCGTCGAACCCACGTTCGTCACGATGGTTGAAGGTTGGATCGCCACTTGCGGCGGCTCAACGACGGTTGCGGAGAGGGTAAATGCGAAGGCCTTCCCTGCGTCTGCACTGCTAACGATACTAACTTGTCCATTCAGTACCGCGGCACGACCGGTGTCAGGAGTAATGCTGAATACGGTTGAACTTCCTGGGTCCACGACAACATTTTTCCCTTGAATCAAACCAAACCCAGCCGCGAGGACCAAGTTGCTAATCGTCAACGATTGTTCCCCGTCGTTCCGAAGGGTAAAAATATTCTGCCCTAGAGCGTCTTGCTGCAATACTCCCAATTCGACACGTCCGCTCTTTGGAACCACCTTCCCGGCATATTCAACGCTGAGCCTTTCTGCTTCAACGACGGTAAACGCGAACTGGTTTGTTGAGGACGCGAGGCTATCATCCCCATCCGTCGCTAGAATCAGAACACTGTGATCGCCCGGGTTGAGAGGGCCGACGATTGCCGAGTACAGCCCATCCACAAGAGTCGGAACAACATCTGCACCATCCAATTTGATCAAGGTCGACTTCACACCGCTTGTGTCAGCAAGCGAGTAGCTAATCTTGACCCGTTCATCACTTCCGATACGGCCATCACCATCACCACCTGACTCGTTGGCGGCGCGACTCACAAGCAGCGGCCCCTGGACATCTGAATCAGCGATATCCACGGCACGTGAGGCAGTATTGTTCCCAGGGTAGTCTGGACCCGTAGGGTACACCCGAACAAAGAGTTGGTGGGTTCCCTCGCTATCGAGGCGAATGTTGGGAAACTCAACACTCGCAGCCAGCATCCCCCCCAATCCGCCGCTGATGACTTTATCGCCACCAACCTGAGTACCGCCGACGTCCGGATCGCCATCGAAGAGTCTCACAGCAATGTCTCCTGACGCCGGGACCTGCGTGATATTCCTTACAAGCACCGTCACGCCGATTGGCTCCCCCTCTTTGGCCTGCAGGTTGCTCACCTGGATACTTTGGGAGGACACTGAAACATCCGCTTGCTGAAGTAGGGTGAAGTAGACCCTGTATTTGCCCGTCGCAGCATCCTTGGCATGCCACGTCACCGTGTTCCCGTCCATCCGCACGCCCTCCAAGTCCTTTCCGCCAAAGCCATTCCCGTCGGACGTTATCAATGACTCCTGTTTTGTCGTGAGGTCGTAGAGAAAGAGTCCGATTCTGTTTTCCTTATCGTAGACAATTCGGTTTCCGCTCAATGCCGGGGCTGAGTTGTAGCCGTGATCGACTTTCTCCGTTGTGACTTGGGTGACAATCCCGCTATCCCACAGGAATACCTGACCATAACCTTCGGTATCTGAGTCTACGAAGATGAACCGAGGTCCGTCAGCGGAGGGACTGCTCACCCCGCGGGTCCGCACCACACTGGGTGTGAGTGAGGTGCCAGGTGTTGCGATGGAAGTGCGCGGGGTGGACTCCTCCCAGCGGGGCTTGGTGACAGTGGTAAGCCATGAATAGGTGGTTTCTTCCCAAACGAGCAGGCCATTGCCAAAATCGGCTCCAGACCGGGCATTATTGACGGGTTGATGGGCGTCATTTCCCACAAACCCGGTCACGTTCGCGAGCGCGGCTGTGGCGGCATCGTAAAGCCATATATTGCATGCCGAGGCCGATGCGTTTTCCGTTGCAACCCAGAACTGCCTTCGAAACGCAATCTTTCCATGGTCCACGCCAATGAGTTCCTCATCACCTGGATCCGTCGACACCGGGAACTCCCTTCTTGAGTTCAGATCGTACCCGTAGATGTCCATTCTCGAAGGGGTGTTGGGCCAGTCAGCCCAGTTGCGGGTATCGTTCCAGGCGACGAGGTTCCCTGAAATGCGCGGTCTATACTGGCTAGCAGGGTTCGTACAGATCGGGAACTCAACCCCCGTGCTAATATCATAACCGTAGATGTCGCTGTTTCCGGCTCGCCTGTCGCACCAGACAACGATGTTCCCACTGAGGTCGAGATCGCCCGATCCGCCGGACATCGTGAGCGTCGGCAATTCATAAACCGGCTGAGTAGAGCTCACTAAACCGGAGATCCTGATTCGGTCGTAACCGGTCTGTGCGGGACGGCCGTCGGATGCGATAACGAGCTCGCGCTGGATCGCTCCCTGGAGTCCAGCAGTGGTCACCGTTACCACAATATCTCTTTTCCCGCCCACCGGAATAGACCAAGGAAGAGGATCACCCGTCCATGTCGTGTCGGGCATCGATGGAGAAACCGCCGTCACACTCAGAACGGCACTTCCCGAATTCACCACCGAAACATTCACGGTCACCTCTTGAGGTGGAACAGCCACGCCAAAGTAGAATGCGTCAGGAACCACACTTAGCCACTTCTCCGGTTTCACGTCGAACAGGGTCACGCTGTTTGTCTGCTTGACCTGGCTAGGCCCGTAAGTGACCACAAGGTCCGCAGCAACCGGACCGACGATTGTGCGCGGGACACGCACTAACCAAGTGCCGCCCAATAGGGGCGGTTGGCCATCGCCCCCGGCCCCCAAATCTGGATATGGTTCCGTTCCTTCTGAGATCTCGATTAGGGGACGAACATTCTGGAGTTCCGCCAGAACATCAGTGGCGTCCGCGTTGCCGGAGTTCTTGAGATACATTGCGAAGTAGGCCTTCTCTCCACTCTCAAGCTGTTGATTGTTATTACCCGATGTCGAATCATCCAAGGCAACGCGATCCAGCATGAAACGAGGCCCCCCGCTCTTCGGGTCCAGCACCGACTCCGTGAACGACCAATCCCGGTAATAGTCTAACCCACCTTTCGTGTACGTGACGTGCAAGTGAAAGGATACATCCGTTTGGGATGCCAAATCAAAAAACATGCGGAAGGCCGCCCCCCTCTTCTCTTGCCCTGGGCTAAGACCGCCGTAACCGACATCCGGCTCGGAAAAGCGAACGTTCCCGAGGTTCGAGGACAGTGCGGCGCGAACGTTCTCTACCGATTCAGCACTGGAGTTGCGCAGCGTAATCCGCATTTCGACACTTTCGCCCGCCTCTGGCACTCCATCTCCATCTCCTCCGGGGAGAGTATCCGTCCATTCGACTTTGGCATTTCTGGTGATATCCGACCCCTCTATGGGGGGAGGTGGAACGAACCCAAACGTAACGCTCAGTGAGTGATTACCTTGGACGTCGGGCAACAAATACGAAGACCCTGCGACCTGAACGAGAACACCGTCCAGATACCAGCCATCCACTTGATAGTTGGATTCTGGTGTGGCTTTGAAGGTCAGCGAAGCCCCCCTTTCATACCAGTTGGCACCGCTGGGGCTAACCTGGCCCCCTGCGCCCGCAGACGCGCCCACCATGACCTGGTCTGGGGGTAGCTGCACGGCTGTGATCTTCCCAGGGGCATAGTAGTATCTAGTATACTTGCCGTTGGTGATCTTTGCGTATGCCCGATAGGTTGTCCCTGGCTGCAACATGTCCGTCCTGCTTGCGTACTGGAGCCGGTCGGATCGGACTGAAGAAGCGTTAACCGACCCAACGGTGATTGCACCATTGTACGGGTTGCCGTCGGCATCAAATCCAAAGTCGATAACGGCATTATTGTTATGGCCTTCCAGCTCAACGGTCATGGTTAACGGCTCTCCTTGGACGACACTCATGTCCATGGATAAGCCTTGGATCTCCACGTTCGGCCATAGTTGGTCAGTGGGAGCCATGTCAGGGAGCGGGGTCCTGAGGGCAGCGTACCGAGACGGGCCAGCAGCGTCCCTTGGGCCACGACCGAGCCTCGTGAACTTGAAACCTGCGTTCATTCCTCGGTTCTCGGACTGTGTGTACCAATCCGCGCGCTGTGCTTCCTCCAGCAAGCAACTGGTATCGTACAAAGGCGTCACAGAGCTGATGGTCCCGTGGTACCAGAGGTGTACGTTCTGATGAAGGGCAAATAGGCCAGTTCCATCAACACAACCTCCTGCCAGAGAAAGAAGGCGGCGGTTGATCGCCCCGTCAACTCTCTCGCCCCACGCGAAGCCACGAGTCAGATCCTCTATGGAATCGATCACTTGGTAGTAATTATCCGCGTAACGCACGTTGGAGTAGATGAGCGCATCTGCGTCACGGACCAATGGGTGGGGATCCAGGGTCGTTACTTGGTCAACCCAAATGCCTCTTTGACCGAGGAGTCGAGCCAACTCGCACACCAGCGACCCTCCTCGGCTGTGCCCGATAAGATGAAGAGGCATTTCGGCCAGAGTTGCTCCGTTGAACAAGCCGCTTGTAGTGATCCAATCCACCAGCGCTTCACTAATCTGTGGGGTGTAGTAGTTGTAGCCCGGTGGAACGATCCTCGAGATTACTGACCAGTCTAGGTTAACTATGATTTCGCCGCTGGTGGACTCTCGAAACGGGACCCAAAATGTAGAATCGACACGCACCGCGAGTTGCACACTGTCGGGGGAAGGCACATCGACCACCAAGGTATAGAAGCTTGCGTTCCCGTCCACATGCATGCCGATATCATGGGACATCGCAGGCAACCAGCCGTCCAGCGCTGTCGAGGCAAACCCGTGCGTCACCACAGTCACACCCGCGCCGCTAACCGGCAAAAACGTTGGCCACAAGCAAAGCAACAGGAGAGAGACAAAGGACAACTGTTTTGTCAGAGTATGAGTCAGCATAATGGTTTTCATTCGAGGTATCGCGAAACGATTTGCCTGTGCTCAAAGCTGCGCAAGGGTACATCCTTTTCAGACACGCTTCGCGAAGGTCATAAGACGCGAACTTGGTTTTTGTGCTTGGCTTCTCCAACCAATTTAAGCCTTCCTAATGCCCTTCCTAACCGCCTTTCACATTACACTGGGTTAATAGTTTTTGATAATTCTTGCGTTTCTGCCCAAGGACACCTCATGAGCGGATTCACGCTCGAGCTCGAGTCAGTGATTGGAGTTGGTACCGGGTAATGCATATCAATGTTTAACCGTATAGGGCTTTAATCTTGCGCAGAAAGGTCTTGTTTTCCCCACAAAAGGTACAGGTTTGTCGTGTTCAGGATCTCGAAGCGCCCAGGACGAGGTGGAAGCAAGATCTGCTTGGCGGGTGTTCGCCCTTCCTCTGCTCTGCGGACTCGAAAACGCTTCTTTACGGGAATCCTGCCATGTGCTCGACTCATCCTCATACCCATGAGTTCGGAATCTGCCCATCTACCACGAGGTTTCCCGACGACTTCTTGGCCAGGGATTTGTACGGCCAGTCAGGCGGGGGGCGAGGACCAGCTTCAGGCCCTGGATGCCCTGCTCCGGAAGTACCTCTCCCCTCTCAAACACCACGTCGTCGTCAAGTTCGGACTTCCCGTGGACCGAGCCGAGGACATGGTGCAGGGCTTCGTACTGCGACGGATCCTTGTCAACGAGCTGCTCGGGAGGGCCAAGCAAACCCGTGGGAGGTTCCGCACCTTTCTGCTCAATTCGCTGGACAACTTCATTTGCAACGAACTTCGGGGAGAACAGGCCCTTAAACGGGCCCCAACAAACGGGTTAGTATCGTTCGAGGAAGCCCCAGAGCGGGAGCTGATCGCAGGGCATGAACCTCCCGAAACAAGTTTCGATGCAGCCTGGGCCCAATCAGTGATGAGACAGGCACTGGAGCGAATGCAGGCAGAGTGTGAGAAGTCAGGCAGACAGGACATTTGGGAGGTGTTCAATCTGCGGCTTCTCAAACCGGCACTCGAGGAGATCGAACCCATGGCATACGAACAGCTCGTAGAGCGCTTTCAATTCCAATCGCCGGCTCAAGCCCACAATACGCTCGCCACCGGAAAACGCATGTTCCTGAGAGAAATCCGTGAAGTCATTGCCGAGTACGCCCCGGTGCCCGAAGAAATTGATCAAGAATTGGACAATTGGCGCCGCGCTTTTGGCAAGATCTCGGGATCCATCGTGTAAATAGGGTGTGAGAACCGACGAGCCATCGGGAAGGCCGAGCGAGGGTACTGTTGGACCAGGCAAATGGAAGAGGCTCCTGGAGGGAGCGGAGCGGCCCGTCTGGCGGGAACCGGACTATGGTCCGATCCTTTCGCACCAACTGGCTGCCCCGCTCCGGCTGGACCTCTATGGGCTGGAATCCTCGCTCACCCCTTGGCTGGGGTTGATCAACGAACTGGAGGTCCTTGGGATCCAGAATCTCTCGGAGCTATTCCACCACCCGAAACCGCCCTTGCAGATGCTGCGTTTGGTGAAGGAGTACGCCAAGATGAATAGGAGCAAAGCAGACAGTCCCTTGCCAAGCGAGGTGGCGGGAGTGCTCTATTTCCTAAGCATTGCCGTGGCCCGGGTACGTTGTGGAATGCGGATCAGCCATCTGAGCGACCGCCAGCTAGGCGAAGGGGTTGCCTGGGCTCAGGAGCGAGAGTGGGTGGATCCAGGAACCAAGGAGCTGTTGCGGGAGGCAACATCCCAACTCGATCCGCCAACGGTTGATGGGGGCTGAGGCGCGAAAGGACCAGAACCCCATGGAGGAATCCCCCAAATCTGCTTGCTCGATGGCCACCCTTGTCCCACAATTGCGGCGACCTCGGAAGAGTTGAGCGCACAGTCGAACGCAACCGGTATGGCAAGCTTACCACCGGACTCCGGATTCAGGGATTCCACCGAGGAGATGCTTCAACGGGCTCTCCTGGAGCCAGCCTCGCACCCATTGTTGCTTGGGAGAATTGACGATTACGAGGTTCTGCGGGTCATAGGCGCAGGCGGAATGGGGATCGTGTTCCTGGCGCGCAAATGCAAATCCTCCACTTCCCCAGAAACGCCCCAGGCCCACGAGGCACCCCATTTGGAAGGATCGACGGCCATTGGTTTGCACCCGCCAACGGATAGCGTGGCGACGACGCTTCCCATCGAACGGAAGAATGAGGAGCCACTGGTGGCAGTCAAAGTCCTGAAGGCTGAATTAGCGGCTGATCCCCGGGCGGTGAGGTATTTCCTTCGGGAAGCCAGATACATGCAGCAACTGGACCATCCCAACGTCGTCAAGGTGCTCGCGGTTTCGCCTGACCCAAAGCGGCCCTATTTCGTAATCCCGTACTTTGAGCAAGGCAGCCTGGCCCGGTTTCTATCCGAGGGGAGATGTCTGCCTCCCCCAATGACTCTGAGGATAGCAAGCCAGATCGCCTCTGCCCTTCAAGAGGCCCATGCACGAGGAATCGTGCACAGGGACCTGAAGCCTGGGAATATCCTGGTTGATGGCAGCGGCAAAGCGCTCCTGACTGATTTTGGTCTCGCCCGGTCGATCTTCAACGACACTTTAATCGATGTGAGGCGTGCGCAACGGGAAGGCACGGCCCCGTACATGTCCCCTGTGTCAGCGGCCGGGCAGGCCGAAGATACACGCAGCGACATCTACTCGTTCGGAGCCCTGCTGTACGAAATGCTGACTGGAAGCCCGCCTTACGTCGGTGACACAAAAGAAGCGATCGTTGCCAAGATCCTAGCTGGCCCCCCAGCCCCAATCCTTGAACGGGAATCCACTGCACCTGAGGCGCTAGTTAAGGTCTGTGAGGGGGCTATGGCCCGCGAACTTCGGTTTCGCTATGCACAGATCGCCGACGTGGTCGATGACTTGGACCGGGTAGCCAAAGGCTTTTTTCCGCTCGGACCGCACGGGCGGGGTGGGGATCCGAACCGGGGAGGAGTGAAATTGCACGGACACCGTCGAGCACTCGGCTTGGTGGTGTCGCTGATCAGCCTGGCGGCGGTGCTGAGTTGGCTGGCTTGGACCTTCTCCGGCCGCAATGGCTCTGAGCCCAGGCATGACAGCAGGGTTTTGGGAACAAACGCGACAACTCCCCATGCGGTCGGCAGCGCGGGACCAGTACTAGAGGTCATTCATAGAGTCAGCGTACCGGGAGTCTGGACATGGCAGGAAGCGATCCCGGGTAACCTGCGCGGCACCGATGAGCCTGACGTCTTTCTAGCCTCCAAGGGCGAGGTGCTGGTGGTCTCTCCCCTAGGAGAAATCCTCAAGACCTGGCGTGTTCCCGATCCGGACGCCGCGAATGTGAGTCTCAGTATGGTTACCAACGTGCTGGGCCGCAAAGAGGACCAGATGCTCGTAAATTGGACCAGCGGGACCAACCTTGCCATCGCCATTCTGAATAACTTTCCGATGCCGCTGCAGCGTTTCAACGCGCAGGGAAGCGTCACACGGCTCCCGAACGGTTTTGAGGATCGCAGTCTGATCAGGGCCCAGGCAGTGGTCGACCTTCGGCAAGACGGTAAAAGAGATTTGCTGGCCTTCCTGGGGACGGGCTTCGGTAAATCACCCCGCGGCCTGGCCTGCTTCAGTCTTGAGGCGGGCGAAATGCGATGGCAGTACCTTTTTGGTCCCCATCCCATTGCCGGGGTCGGTGAATCTTCCAACCTAGCCTGCGCAGACGTTGACGGCGACGGCCTGGAAGAGATTCTGGCGGGCGCGCGCGCTGTCGGAAACGACGCTCGCGGGCCGGATGGAACCGATGACAACCACGCATACTTATTCGCCATCAGGCACGACGGCCGACTGCTCTTCGCGCGTTCCCTTGGGGAGGCACCTGCTGGTGTCAGTCCCCTCGTACTCTCCTCGAAGGGAAACAAGGCCTCGAGGATCTATGCTGTGGTAAAGTGGGCCGTTCACAATCCGGAAAAGACGAATGTTGGGATCGTCGTCCACTTGGATGCGGAGGGTCACGAGACCGCAAGGTACGATGCGGGTGCCGGCGTTCACAGCTGTCTCGGCGGGGATTTGGACCAGGACGGGATGCCGGAGATCTACCTCACCGATACGGAGGGCAGGCTGCACGTTCTGGACGCTGACTTGCGGCTCAGAAACCTTGTCCAGGTAGTCGAGAAGAAACACGACATTGTCTACCTGCGCTTAGGTGCTGTAGCGGATTTGGATGGCGACCACCAGAACGAACTCCTCTTCAGCAGCTTTCAGCAGGAGTGGATTTCCGGGAAGAACCCGGGGGATCCCGCCGGCGAAGAGAACGTGGCATACGATTACGACAACCAGGTCTTCGTCCTAGACCAAGAGCTTCGAAAGATCGCCTCCCACCTCGTCGCGCCCAAGTGGGCAGTTACGACACAGCTGAACCTTCAAGTGGCCCAAGGGCCAAAGGGAAGGCCTTGCTACATCTACGTGCTCGCCAGAGAACTCCTCGTCCTGCAACTGAGGCCACCGCAAAGGTACGTCTACTGACAAGGACTCTTGTCATGGTGGGAAATACTCGGTAAGTGGAACCAAGTTCACGCGATCCTCACCTCGACCGTGAATCGCAGGAAGGGCCGCGCTATCGAGCGACGAGCACTGTCGCTACCAACTCACACCTAACCAGAGACGAACCTTCTGTTTCTGCAACGGCCACCATCATCTGCAAAGGGCCAAAGAGACGGCAGATCAACCCACCTCCTCTTCAGCGCCTCTTGGGCACCTTTGATCCCTTCGTTGCCGGCCAAGGACGATAGACGATCCTCTCGTCGGAAGCGGTGGAGACAAGGGTGCCAGGCCGCAGGACCTGGTATAAGTTGAGGCTTAGGTTGTGGCTGCGTGTGTGGTCATCCTTGACCACATTCAGGCGCAATTGAATTTGCGCGTGTGTCATTTCTCTAGATTTGGTTTCCTGAAATGCAGAGCTTTGGGTTCAAGGCCTTCGTGATGGCAGCCCGGAGTTCCTGAGCCATAAAGGGTTTGCGTAGGAAGACATTGGGTCTCTCAGGATGGTTATTGGCCATCACCTCCGCCTCCTCGTATCCACTGGATAGGATGACCGCAATACCGGGAGCTAGCTGACGCAAGGCCGCCAACGTCTGCCATCCATCCATTCGGGGCATGGTCAGGTCGCAGAGAACCAACCGAATCTCTTCGCGATAGCGGCGGAACATCTCCACAGCCTCAACCCCCTCCCGAGCCTCCAGTACCGCATACCCCATGCTCACCAGGAGTTTGCTCCCCACTCTGCGCAGCGCCGGCGAATCATCCACCAAAAGAACCGTGCCGCCCACCGTCGGCTGCGGGTTGAACGTCTCCCGCTGGGACTTGCTAAGAACCGTCTCCCTGGCAAGAGGGAACCAGACACGGAAGGTGCTGCCTTTGCCCCACTCACTGGTCACCGTAAAGGCTCCGCCATGAGCACGCACCACCCCCAAAGCAACCGCTAACCCTAACCCTCGACTCGGGGATTTACGCGAGAAGAAGGGATCAAACACTCTTTCCAAGTCGTCGGAGGCAATACCACAACCATTGTCGCTCACCTCCAGGCATGCGTACGTATCCTCCTGTGGGTGCCATTTGATGGGAAATCGCTGGGCAGTGGGGATTTCCCGCGCGGGAACAGCTTTGACGCACAGTCGGATGGTACCTCCCCCCTCCTGGAGGGCTTCGCAAGCATTGGCTACCAGATTGCTCAGAATCTGTCGGACCTGTTTGGTGTTCGCTTCCACAGGTACGGCTGGAGTGGGCAAGTCGGTTTCCAGGACCACGTTCTGGGGTAGGCTCGCTTCCAAAAACGGGCGAGTCCGGCTACAAATGTCCGAGAGATCCACTACCTCACGCTCGCCGGAGACCTGCCCCAGGTAAGTCAGCATGAGTGTGCTCACTTCGGCCGCCTTCAGGGTTCCCTGCATGGCCTCGCTCAGATGCTCCGACAAATCCCCACTTTGAGCAACCATGGCCAGGTCCAGGCTCATCATCACCGCTGCGAGTTGGTTGTTGAAGTGGTGAGCTATGGCACCAGCCATTCGGCCCAGGCTTTCTGCCTTCTGAAGCTTCCAGGCTTGAGCTTCCACAGCTGCCCTTGCCGCCTCCTCCCGTCGACGCTCACTAACATCCAGGAGGGCCACCTGGCACACACATGCTCCATCCCCAGACGGGCGACAGGCAATTTCCAGCTGGACCCAGGACTCCTCCTCTGAAATCTGAACCTCGCATTCTTGTCGCTGTCCAGTGGCACGGGCCAGCTGAATTCTGCCGCAATAGAGATCGTGGCAAGCGGGGGTGAGCCGGAGCAGGAGCGATTTCCCAACGAGACTTTCACGATTCTCCTGTAGAAGAGCCGCGGCGGCACAGTTGGCCTCCACGACACCTCCCTCGGCATCGACCGTAAGGAGCCCCACTGGGGCGTGGTAAAACCACTCGCGATAATGTGCCAAGAGCTTTTCTGTCTCGTGCCGCGCTTGGCATAACTCGTCCTTCTCCTGAACCAACTTGATCAGGGAACCGTCTTTCCTCTGCGATACATTCTCCACACTCTGTTATTCGCTGGCAGGAGGAGCGTCTTTCACAAATCCGGCGACTTTCTACACTGACGTAAGAACCCTGATAGGCAGAAGGTTCAGAAAGCTACTTCGCCTCCTAAGGTCGATCACTCTCAAACAGGTCGCGGTAAGACCACCTTCACGGCTCGGAAGGTCCCCATGACATTCCGGGCTAACCACACCTCCCCGTAGCTCCCCTGCCCGATCGGCTTTAACAGATCGTGGTCGGAGATAGAGGGCTTGCGGTGACCTCGGTTTTCAACTTCGGTCATGTCGTAGATCTTTAGGGCATGGCAGTCTCAGCCTTCTCCAGAGCCTTGAGTTTGGCCAAGGCGATAGGATTCGCAGGCGAAAGGGAAAGTGCTTCGTGCAGGCTTTG
The DNA here is from genome assembly GCA_964411985.1 of uncultured Verrucomicrobiota bacterium. GTDB lineage: Bacteria > Verrucomicrobiota > Verrucomicrobiia > Limisphaerales > J093 > CAYPNF01. Next base: position 53,228 of record CAYPNF010000030.1, on the reverse strand, counting down.
CACGGTGTTTTCCTCGATGCACATCTGCACGTATTGAGGCACCGTCATGGTGGCCTTGGGCGAAATGGTTCTAGTGGCACGGTCGGCTAGGAACCACTTCACCCACTGCGAATAATCATCCTCACCCTTTATCTGTCGGCACTTTTCAAGAGTATCCAATCGGGTCTGCCAGGGAACCTGCGTTAGTTTATCGCCTTGGCGGGAAAGACCCGAAACCGCCTCGGCCAAGTCAACCAACCACGTGGCGGGGTTCCCGCCAGGAAGGACCAGTTCGCACACCTCTATCACATTGCTGGCGAGTATGCCTGGAACCCAATTCCTAAAAGGAACAGTTCCCAGAAAGCGCGGGTACCCCCACCCCACCGGGTGTAGGGACTCGATATCCCAGATAACGCTGTTGCCTGGGCGGTTCGGGTCAAAAGGCTCTTCATCAGGGCCTATTATCTTATTCATGCTGCTCAGGAGGAGATGTTGCCCATCGGATAGGAAAGAACGCCCACTCTTGGGTCCATAGAGTGGAATACTTGGTCCCATGCGGTTTCCTGTCGTTAGATTCCACATTTGCATATTCCCCTTCTTGTCCTCGATCAGACACACCGGAGCCTTTTGGGACACCGCCTGAAGCACCACAGTTCCGTTATGAGGCTCCTCCACAAGTTCGGTAATGCGAGTCTTACCCTCTTGCCAGTCATAGACAGAGGTTGGTGAGTATCTCGACCCGATCGCCGATCGCACCAAGGATTGGTTGTCGGAGCCAAACTCCACGAACGGCCGCGCATCGACGCTGTAGGGCTGGAAATTCGTTATTGAGTGCACTAGCTTGCCAGTCTGGGTCTCGACAATGCGAGCGATCCTGTCCTTGAGTTTCGAGAACGTTACCAAGACGTGGCCGTCCATACTGAACATCCCATTCACTGCACCCTCGTGCGCCAGTGCGTAGGGCTTAAAAGTGCTATCCGGACGTAGATCCTTGACCATTAAGCGGATAGCATCCCCTTGCACCAATGCGACCAATGCGTACCATGCGTCGGATCGGAGGCAAAGGTCCAACACTTCTTCGGAGACGGTGGTTTCAAGTTGTCCAGTTCGGCTATTGTGAATACGAACCCCTAAGTCCCACCTGACAAAGAAATGCTGACTATCTGACGAGAATCGGGAGCGGCTCCAGTGGGCACCCCGACCAGCCCTACGGCTCCTCCAGTCTTTGGGGCCCTCAAAAGGGACAGCACAGGCTCTCTCTTTTGTTTTCAGATTCCAGAGGGTTACCTCTCCAGCGCGCTCAGGTATTACCGGCGTAGAAACAAACAGGAGGTTTTCGTCGGGGCTAACAACACCGTACTCGAACTCCGGAACTGCAAAGCGCTGAGACAAAGCCTTTCCCGGTAATAGGTCGGAAACTGCGATGGCGACCGGAACGCGCAGATCGCCCAATACTAGGAATTTAGACCAACGGGAGTCACTAGAAAACTCCACCAGATGGGAAAGACGAGACCTCTTGGGCGAAACAAACGGCTGAAGACTTTGGTGCAATAGCTCTCCCGTCTCTGCATTCATAACTTGCATCACCCCTGTTTCAAAGCTCAATAAGAGGGTATGCCCGTCGGAGCTGAATCTAAAGCCGGATATTTCCCCTGGGTCACCAAACTTAACGGTGTACAATAACCGACCTGATGGAACGTCATACACCCATGCTGCATCTTGGGAAGAGTTAATCCCACACACAAAAAGCTTCGATCCGGAAGGGTCTAACTTGAAGGAACGGAAATCATTCGGTGAAGGTATTATAGGAGGTCCAAGTGGTTTCATAGTAATCATGTCCCACAGGTGAATCTTAAATTGCCCTATCTGAATAGCCAGAATGCGCCCATCCTTGCTGGCATCGATCTCCAAGATCGGGCCTCTCCTATCCATGTTCTCGATCTCGAGGATTGTGCGTCCTTCCGTGATAGCGGCAATCTGGTCTGGGGAGATCTGGCCCAGGAGTTTCCCGTTGCCTAGCCCGTAGATCCGCACGGCACCATCGCTGGACCAAGCAATGGCGGTATCGGTATTGGCGATCAGATTGTCGATCCGAATATCGCTATTCACTATAGGAGAAATCGATGGGCCTATAGGGGTCAGTTTTTGGAGAGACTTGAAGTTGTACCCAACAATCGAGCTTCCGTGCGGACTGTACCCAATACGCCAAGCGTCCTCGTATGCACGGAGCAATCTCCCGGTTTGAGGATCCCAAACTCGTAGAGGGCGGCTATTCGCCATAGTGAGAAGCTCACACCCATCGTAGCTAAACCATGCTGTAACTGTGGGGTTGTCTATGATGTCGGGGATGACAGGTTTCCGCGTCGTACCATCCAGCAAAGAGACAATGTTGCTGTTTACCTCTAGGATCACATTCGTACGGGGATTCAGACGCCCCAAGACGCCCTGAACTCGAGGATCGGCCAAGCTGACTGGCAGACTGAATGAGTTTCGGGTAAGCAACGAGACGATGCTCTTGCCCGCGACCTTGTTATTAGGATCAATCCTTAACACCTCTGCAAACGCAGCCAAGGCCTCGTTCAATTGGCCGTCCTTGACCAGGGCCTCAACCTGTTCCAGTTGTATCTGGTTCAGGGCGGCAGTAGTCTTTTTCACCTCCTGAACTCGCACCGTGACCTCCTGAGAGCGCGCCTCTACCTCCCTTTGCAGGCGGGCGTTTACGCTATAGATCCAATAACCAGCCCCGCCCACAAGCACCATCAGACCCAACCCCACAGCCACCCGGGTAAACCATTTCAGCCTCTTCTCCAACGTTCGAACCCGGCTGACCGAGAGTCCAGCGCGCAGGAGCTCTAACTCCTCCCGCATTTTCCCCGCCTGGGAGTACCTCTTTCCCGTATCCCGGGCGCAGGCCTTGAGAACCACCTCGTTCAACTCCAGTAACGAACTCTGCTCCTCCGACGTCCCCAGCAAGGTCGGCAGCGCAGGAAAGTCATGGCGATCCTTCCCGGTAGCGCATTCGTAAAGCACCTTTCCCAGACTGTAGATGTCCGCCTGCACGCTCCCGGGTCCCTCAGGGGGGATAAATCCCTCCGTGCCAACAAAAGAGAAAGCAGCGCTGAAGCTGGCTACCAAGCCAATGTCCGCCAGTTTTGCCGTCCCATTTACGAAAATGATGTTCGATGGCTTGATATCCCGGTGCACCAGACCTCCGGCGTGCAGATGTTCCAACGCCCCACTGAGGGTGATCCCCAGCTCCAGGCATTGCCGAATGGGCAACCTTTTCTGTCTTTGCACCTCGTTGGCTAGCGTCTTAGGCTCGTAAACACTTCCATCCCCCATTTCCCTTCCCAAAGCGTCATCCGCCAGCTCCATCACATAGTAAAAATACCCCTCCCGATCGTTCCGACCCATGTGAAGCACATCTACCAATCCCTCATGGGTTCGGGAGATAGGCTCAAACTTCTGGATGCCAGAATACTCCCGTTCGTAAGGGCGGTCGCTTTCAAACCGATCCCGGTAGACCACCTTCACCGCACGGAAGGTACCCATCACATTCCGGGCCAACCATACCTCTCCGTAGCTCCCCTGCCCGATTGGCTTTAACAGCTCGTGGTCAGGGATGGAGGGTCTTCGGTGGCCTAGGTTTTCGCTTCCGTGCATGTCGAACAGGTTTAGGGTATGGCGGTTCCCGATTTCTCCAAAGCCTTGAGCTTAGCCAAGGCGACTTGATTCGTGGGCGAGAGGGATACGGCCCGTCGAAGGCTGGCTGTTGTATTATCCTCGATGCACCGGTCTATATACTGCGGCACGGTCATCGTGTCCTGGGGGGAGATGGTCCTGGTAGCACGGTCGGCTAGGAACCACTTCACCCACCTGGAGTATTCATCGGTCCCCTTAATCTGTCGGCATTTATCCAAGATGCCAAGCCGGGCATCCCAAGGGACAGGCGCAGAGCGCCCTCGGGCATCGAGACTGCAACCGCCGACTGCCTCCACCAAGTCCGGAAACCACGCCGGGCAATCATTGGTAACAAGTATGCAGGATCGTAAGGATAGTTCGGCTGTCTCCAAGTTGATCCGGAACACCCTTGCAGTGCCATCTTGAACGGCAGAAGGCAGACATAGCCCCATATCCTCACTAAGGGGACGCCCGGTCAGGATGTCAACGATTTCAGAGCGAACTCCAAGCGGGTTACCACTCGTTTTCCCCATGCCACGCCCACTACCATCAGGCTGAGTATACAGCCGCAGGAGATTGGAACTATTGGGAAGAAAATGCTCTTGCCCTTCAGTGTCTAGAACAAGATTGGGCTGAGTCACGTGCGTAGATCGAAGATCATACACTTCTCTCCGATCATCCTGTTTCTTGACCCAAAGAAATCGCCCACAGGGGCTGAGCTTGAAGTCCCGAACCCGGGTGAGTCGCAGGAGAGACTCTCTAGTCCCGCTGGAGCAATTCCATAGATGAAAGGTGCCACTGTCCACGACGGCAACCGATTTGCCGTCTGGGCCAAACGCCACCTTCGAGTAACTCCAACCGTTGGTAGAAGAGAAAGTGTCCACTTCTGGCTTCCAACTCTGCTTGAGCTGCCCCGTCTTAGCATCGAGTAGGAAAACCTTCCCCTGAGCGTTTAGGCATCCTATCTGCTTCCCGTCCAAGCTAAAGGAACTAGGCCATATCCCGGGCCCAAGGCCATGGGCACTCATCAGCGGTTGTGCCAGGTTGGTTGCGTGCAGATCCCAAATTCGTACGCCATCATTGGAGGAACCAACGGCCAATCGGGATTGATCTTCAGAAAGAGCGAATCCCGTGAACTCGGAAGGCAAAGGGCAATCCAACAAGGGGCTGTTAGTCTGATTGATACCCTTCAAGTCCCATAAATAAAGGCGGTGTCCCTTGTGCTTGTCCCAAGTTAGTAGCTTGGTCCCATTGTCCAGAATGTAACACTCCTGTGCGCCTGGAACTGGTCCCAAACGGACTCGTCCTGTTGTCGTTTCCACCACCGTCACCCAGCGCGCATTTTCGCAGCACGCCACTAGATCCTCCTCGAGTGAAAACGCCTCCGGGGTGGCCCTGACGTTGGGCACGTGGCTCGAAATTTTCCTACCATCTGACAACCGATACGTGACGGCCGTCGAACCCATCATAAAGGAGAATAGTTTCCAGTCATGACTGGTGAGCGGCATAGGCGAGGTGCGATCTCCACAACCCACAGGCAAGTCAAAAATCTCTCCCGCCTGCAGGTCTGCCACACCAAAGGGGCTCTCATAGATACCCTGAGACGTATTCTGGAGCGCCAAAAAGCAGAACCGTCCGTCAGGGGAGGGTATGATCCTGTGATTCTTGTCAGGGATGCGACGGAACTCTAAAGGCTCCGCCACTGAACTACCAGTATGTGCATCCCACAGACGCACAAAGGCACGCTGCCCGGAATCCTGAAGGCTCACTATCCTAGTATCGCTGGAAGTAAAGAAGGCATGGGTTAGGGGGCCCGATCCTTGGATGGGTGCACTGTCGAGCTTGCCCGTTCCAATATCCCAGAGCTTGAGCATCCCATCTTCACCGGCGGTGACAACACGGGCACCATCGCGAGCTATGTCTGCAAACGTAGAAACCGGATTAACACCCAACCTCACATCATTGTGCTGGAAAGGAGCACCGATTGGTTTACCCGACGCTGTCTCTACCACTTGGACGGAGTAATCATTAAAACAGAGCAACAAGAACCTTTTGTCGAAAGTAAGCCGAAACGAACGACAGAGGCGCATGTCGAGGATAGGGGAAAGCTCCTTCCCATCTATAGCGTCAAGTAATCGCACTCTGTTATACCTCACATCCCCATCTGCATAGATGGCTGCCATCACCACCCTCCCGTCATCGTTGAACCACCCATAGAGAGACCCTTGGACCCCATCGGGGAGGGGACGGCTCTCCCATAGCATACGACCGCTATATGTGTCCCACAGCCGCAGCTTCTGGTCTGCGCAGCCCGTTACCAAACGGCTGCCGTCAGGACTGAATTTTGCACTTGTTACCTCCTGCTTGTGTTGCAGGGGAGGCGCCACTTGCTGCTTTGTTTGCTGATCGACTATGACCACCTCGAACAGCTCATTGGTGCGACGGGATAAGCTAAGTCGTTGGTTGGTTGACGATAGGCACACTGCCGAAAGATCCAGACGAGAATCATCCAACCTTACTGGGAGCATGAATGAGCGATGGGTCAGAGCGGAAATCGCACGGTTCGCCGAAACTCGATCCTGCGGCGATTGCCTCAGAGTTTGCGCCAGATGCGCCAAAGCCTCTCCAGTGCGCTCTTCCTTAAAGAGGCTGGACACTCTCTCAAACCCAAGACTGGCAAACGCATCTTGCGCCTGGCGGTTGGCGGATTCCACTTTCTGCCGGGACTCTCTTTCGATCCGGGTCTTGCCACTCTGAATCCAGTAACCGATACCCACCGCTACAGTGAGTACCAGAAGAACCACCCCTACGCGACTCAGCCACACCAGCCGGTTTTCCAAGGTTCTAACACGGCTAAGGGAAAGGCCCGATCGGAGCATTTCCAGTTCCTCCCGCATTTTACCAGCCTGGGAGTACCTCTTTCCCGTGTCTCGGGCGCAGGCCTTCAGAATCACTTCGTTCAACTCCAGCAACGAACTCTGCTCCTCAGCCGTCCCCAGCAAGGTTGGCAGCGCAGGAAAGTCATGCCGATCCTTCCCAGTAGCGCATTCGTAAAGCACCTTCCCCAGGCTGTAGATGTCTGCCTGCACGCTCCCAGGCCCTTCCGGAGGTATAAACCCCTCCGTGCCAACAAAAGAGAACGCGGCGCTGAAACTGGCTACCAAACCAATGTCCGCCAGTTTGGCCGTCCCATTGACGAAGATGATGTTGGACGGTTTGATGTCCCGGTGCACCAGACCGCCGACGTGCAGATGTTCCAATGCCCCACCGAGTGTGATCCCAAGCTCCAAGCATTGCCCGATGGGCAACCTCTTTTGCCTTTGCACCTCGCTGGATAGGGTCTTGGGCTCATAAACACTCCCATCCCCCATTTCTCTCCCCAAAGCGTCATCCGCCAACTCCATGACATAGAAGAAGTAGCCATCCCTGTCATTGCGGCCAATGTGCAGAACATCTACCAACCCTTCATGGGTCCGGGAGATGGGTTCGAACTTCTGGATGCCAGAATACTCCCGTTCATACGGCCGATCGCTCTCAAACCGGTCGCGGTAGACCACTTTCACCGCTCGGAAAGTGCCCATCACATTCCGGGCCAACCAGACCTCCCCATAGCTCCCCTCCCCAATCTGCTTTAACAGATCGTGGTCAGGAATGGATAATGTTGCCCTCTCCATCTTTTCCATGCTCAACCGGAGCCATTCTCATTTCTTGTCCTGAGTGCCTTTCGCGGATCCTCGATTAACGTCTGCCGACTTCTCGAAGCCTTCAGCCGCTCGTGAATGCTTTTGAGCAACTGACCACGAAGCTCGGCCGAAAACTCGGTGCTACCGATGCGGTATTCCTTTAATGCCATCAAAGACAGGAAAACACCAGACTTCATGATTCAGCCTCTTTCTTGAGAGCCGCCAATTCTCGCTTCACGACCATTCCCACGCGCAACTTTGCTAAATAGACCTGGGCAACGCTCACCCTGAGTTCCTTACACGCCTGTAACACGGTACGCCCCCGCACCACATAACAATCGAAGATCTGATATTGCCGTTCTGAAACTCGGAGTTTTGCCCGCCGCAGCGCAGCATCGATCAGATTGCGCTCCCATTCCTCGTCCCAGAGATTCTCCAGGCTAAAACCTCCATCATCCTCCAGGATCTGCGGATCCAATTCCGCAGCTGAACTGGAGGGACTGCGGCTCCGTTGTCGGAAATGGTCGGCTATGCGTCTTTGCGTGATCTGACGCAACCAACCCTTAAAAGAACCCAAGGCCGGATCGTAGCGGAACTCCTTCATCTTCTTGGCCACGCTAATAATGGTCTCTTGGACCACATCCTGCGCTTCAGCGTCACTCAATCCGGCCTTGGTTGCTACCCCGTAGATCAGGCGCCAATAGGTCTCGAAGAAAACCTTCCAGCTTTTCTGATCATCCCACTCCTTCAGGCGACTCAAAAGGCTCTGCCTTGTGGGCAAGAACTTCGCTTCGTTGGAAACCGATGCATGTTCAAATTCGTTCAATCTATCTGTTATTCGCTGGAGGTTCGTGGTTTCTTTCAAAGAATCTTCTTCCGGACCACAATATCATCCGAAGGACGCGATAACAAACTCTCTTTGAGCTAGTTATGAGGCCTGGAGAGAAGACTTTTGTTGGGTCAACGGACCAAATGGAGTACTTCGCTGGCAATCTGCAGATCGATTCCCGGTGGCACCTGCCGCGCGGTCGTCTTGAGCATGAAGGTGATCCTGAAACGCTAAAACCCGTGGTAGCGATTATCGGATTTCCCGAACCCGGAAGTACTCCCTCTGGACGGTCTTGGGCAAAGGCGTGGGCTTGACACAGACTGACGCGACATGGGTCCATATTCAAATCAGCTTCCTCTCTGATACAGGTTGCGTTCTCGGTCACCTTTCTATTCAGCAGGCCAATCTCAACCCCACTCACGGAAGCGCCTTCTCCGGAACTACCCCGAGTAACCAAGCTCGGCCTCAATCCTGACAAATCCATTCTCGCTCCCTCATTCTCCTCGGTAGACCCCGGCAGGGACGCAAACGGGAAGAGCGCCCTATGGAGCCCGTTCATCCGCGACGCGAGAGAAGCGCTGGGTTTTGGACCGGGCGAAGTCTTCGTCGAGAGAAAGGGTGAGAAGACGAGTGTAGTCGACTTCCCACCCCGTTTCTCAGGCTCCCCACGTTTGCGCATGACAAGGAGAGCCCCATCAGCGGTTTCAAGGCTATCGCACCCCCTTTGACATTTATAGTCACCGGGTTCAGAGCGGAGCCACTCACCGAACCAAAGCAGGCATGCCCATGCCCAGGGTTGCCAGAAATTTCACAACGTCCATCCCGGGGAACGCATGCTCCGCGTTCAGGAGCCGCCTCAGGGCAATAGTTGCCCCAATGACACCAAGTCGGATCTGGAGGTTGAGGTGTCCCCAGCGTAATCAAACGCGACGTGGACTTTATGAAGTGTCGCCTTGCCCTGCCCACCGAGTACGACGACCAGCGTTACGGGAATTATTCCAGCTAGCCGGTGGAGGATTTTCCCACGCTGCCCGTCACCGAAGCCGAAGCCTTTGCACTCCTGAAGCCATCTTCCAGTACCGGGGTACCCCCGCCACCCTGGAATTCGCGTTCAAATGGTTAACGAGCCGGCTCGACACCACATGCGCTTCAGCTTGGACAACACGCGGGAAACTCTCTCTTTGCGCCGGTTCGCTCCGGAGGACACGAACGGGAGCCCGTTCGAACTTCTGAGCCAGGGATTACGGGAACACCGGGGGGTGACGCTCGACTAGAACAAACTGGGGGGAGACCAAGCGGCAATTGCGAAAAGTACGCCCATATCCCCTGGAGTACCTCGATAGCAACCGGTACCTGTCTGGCCACGCCCTGCCGCCTAACGGGAGCCGGACTCAGTGCTGAGCCAGACGAAGTTGCCTCAACTCACCCAGGAACGGTTCCAGGCACCCCAACCAAGGCAAAAAACGACCCTCCGCCAGAACAGCCCCAAGGAGTGGACCTAATCACCACCGAAATCCGGCGAAACTCAAAACATTCAAAAGCGAATCCATGATGAACCCATCCCATTCAGCCATTCAGGTTGGCAAAGAAAAGAACCCCGCGCCGGGCGCAGCCGCGTGCGCCCCTGGGGCCGCCCCGCTCCCCACGCCGCCAGGAGTCGTGATCCCGTCCGCCCCGAGCCAGGGGCACTTCGCCCTTGGCCCGGACGGGCGACTCTATCGCCAGACCCTTCTGAGCGAGGAGGAGCTCCGCGAAGCGGAATACGCCGCTGAAATTCTCAAACCGTTTCGCGCCGCATACCCGAGGGTCCTCAAAGCCGCCGCGGACGAATTCGCTGCCGTCCACGGCAACGAGGTCAAGGCCATCTCGGCGCAGGGGTTCGTGCAGCTCATGATCGAGAAAATCGGGCCCAGCGTCAGCCATCGGCGTCCACAAAGGTGGCGCTGGGCCATCAACCAGATCTGTGCGAAGCACGGGGTCGCCAGCGGCAACTATTTCGACCGCAGCGGGCAGAAGCTCAAGGACATGCCCCTGGGGGACATTACCAAAAGCCTCCTGCTCGATTACATCGACACGCATCGTCCGACCCGATCAAGGCAGGTCATTGGACTCCTTCGCACCGTGTTCGGCTACGCGGTGGAACGCGAATACCTGAAAGTCAATCCGGCCCAGGGACTCAAAGTCCGGCAGTTGCGGGCAGACCGGGAAAAGAAGGCCAGGAGCGAGATCCCCACCGACAGCCCGGCGCAGGTCCAAATCGCGCTCGACGTCGCGGCGACCTTCCGCGGGGGGATCTTTGTCCCGCACGTGGTCCTGCTCTACTTCGCGGCGCTCCGGCCGGAGAGCGAGCTCCTGCGCATTCAGCCCGGGCAGATCCTGCTGGACCAGGGGCTCATTCGGTTGCATTCGATGAAAACCGATTCCCGGCGGGTGATTCACCTGACCGCCAACGCGGTGGCGATGCTGCGCCATCACTGGGACGGCCAACCCCTCTCGTTTGTGGGTTGGCAGGAATTCCTCTCGTTGATGCGCTCTGCGCAGGGCTACGACGTCAAGCCCCCACCCTGGTTCAAGCCCCCGCCCGGTCCCAAACGTCCTTTTGTCAGCGATTTGCCCCGGCACACGGCAGCGTCCCACTTCGTGTGGTGGGCCAAGGCCAAGGAGAACCTGGCCCGAGCCGGCCACAACCACAAAAACCTCAAAGCCTTTTATGAGGGACTGGTGACCCCAGAGCAGGCCGCGCAAATGCTCTCACTCTGCACCCCCACGATGCCCGTGAGCGAGGAACTGCGCGCGAAGATTGCGGCTGAGCTCGTGGAGTTTGGACTCAGCAGGGATGGCGCGATCCCCGAGCCGCCGCAAGTGCCCACCTTCGACGTGCAAAAGCCGGTGAAACAATGGTGGTGGCCGGAGATTTCCGACGAGCCACTGCGCGATCTCATCTGGAAGCAGGGGGTCAAGGCCACTGCCAAAGAACTGCGCACCGACCAGCGTTGGCTCGCCGCAGTCTGCCGGGCCAAAGGGATTCCCATTCCCAAGGCTGGCCGATACCGGCCCGCCCCACCGCAGCTACTGCCCTCCGGATCGCTGGTGGGCCATCGCAGCCACAAGGAGATTGAGGCGTTGATTGCGCGGCATCATGGTTTGGTGGGCGCCGCGGCAGCGCTGGGGATTGACTTCCATGAGCTGCGCGCCTACTGCCTGGAGCACGAGATCGCGGAGCCCGATCGGCGCGAGGTCGCGGCTTGGGCCGGGAAGCGGCCGCGCGTGAAAGAATCCCCCCAGCAAGTGGAGACATTGCTGGGCCAAAAGCCCTTCGCGCAGGTGGCCAGAATCCTGGGGATCACCGAAGACCATCTGGGCGGCTATTGCCACCGGCGCGGCATCCGCATCCCTCAGCAACCGGTGCAAAAGGAGGAGGTCAACGACCTTCCCAACATCCAGGCGGCCATCTCCGAAGCCTTGGCGTCGTGCGTGGACCAGGCACTCAGTGATGGCGACCTGCTGAGCCTGGCCCTGGCGCATGCGCCCGAAGGCCTCACCGACCAAGAGATCCTCCGTGTGCTCGCCGCCAACGGGTTTTCGTTGGATTTGGACCGCATCAACGCTGCGATGAAGAATTCCGAAGAGGGGAGGTTCGTCCGTTATCGCGGGCGAGTCCACCGCCTTCCCAAAGAGGTGAAGATCGAGATCGAAGCGCTTCACGAGGCGCTCAAGGAGGATCTGAAGGCGCAGAAGACCTGGACGGTGCTGGAGGCGATCCGCTGCCTACTCGGGAAGGCGCCCGGGGGTCTCTGCGTCAACCAGCTCAGCCCGGCGCTGCCCTGGTTTGGGATCCGGCTGGAGCAAGAAGACCTCCTCCGGGCCCTGGAGCGCTACGACGCCCAGTCCCGGCTGCGGCTTTACCGGGGGCGGGTCACCCTGAGCCAGACCGAGCTTGACTGGACGCGAAACCTCTCGGAGAAGGAGCCCACCCCCAACCTGGCCGCGGTGAAGGCATCCATCAGGGAGAAGTACGCGGCCCTGGCCCACCACCACCTCACGAACGTGGAAATCATGGAGTTCATTTTCTCCCAAACGCCGCATGGCCTCTGGAAGGAGGAATTCCTGGAACTGACGAAGGAGTTGGGCCTGGATTTTAAGGAGCAGTGCATCCACTCCGTGGTCGCCCACGAGGCCAAGGGTCGCTTCGGGCGCAAGTCGGGGCGGATCTACCTGGTCGGAGCACCAGCGCCGGCGCGCTTGAAAACCAAGGACCTGGAGCAGGCCCTGGCGGGGCTGGGCCAAGTGGACCGGAACGTAAGTCGACTCTATCTGGAGGTGCTGGCCCGATTCCCGGAAGGGTTGACGATGCGAGACCTGGAGTGCGCACTGCGCCTGCTGGGACATAGCGCCCGCTACGATACCTTCCGGCGGCGCGTCTATTTCCGGGTGAAGGAGGGCCAACTCCGAACTGACCGGGGCCACGTCCGCCTGGTGTCGCCCCAGGCCGACACTTCCCGCCCCGGGGAAAGCGGCCTTCCCCAAACGTAACGGGTTTCGCGCCAAGTGGCGCTCGGGCCCCAAGCTCGCAGGCCCAGCGCCGTCCACCCAAAGGGGAAATCCGCGACCCTCCGCTCCTTTCCCCGCGCTTCCCAGGAGCACGGAACTTGGGTGGACCTTCCTTCGATCGCATGGCGCAAGCCGCAGGGAACCAACGGGTTCATCCTCCCTGCACCCGAACCCTCGAAAGCAGCCGATCGACCGAGGCGGGTCTTCCAAATCAGGACGGTACGGCAGCCGTCCGTTCAAGGCGTTTTGGCAGGAACCCCAGGTGATTGCGATCGGGGAGAACAGGGACCCTGGCGTGCTTTCCCCGGTCGGCACCCAGGCTGCACATGCGCCTGGTTCACACCAACCGCTGCACCAGTGCTGAAGACGCAACCGCATGCAAAACGAGGTCTTGCGAAGCGCAACGCCGTCGGTCTTGAGGGTTTCTTCCCCCCCCTGCCCTGCCCGCTTGCGCCCTTGGAATCGGGCCAACCTCCCCGGCGCGGGGAATCGCAGGGGAAAACTGTCCCTGCCATCCCCTGGAGCTGAGCCCCGCGGGCGCCTTGGGTGCAGGTGAATGACCGCGCATTTCTCCTCCTATCCCCGAGGTTTGGACATCCGACACGAGGCTCTCTCTTGCTTCGCCCAGCAGGCATTTGCAGGAGCTGCCTCCCCGGGGGGCGGTGGAAGTTGAACCCAATTCCAGCCCCCTGACTACCGATGTCAGACTGGTGTGGTAAAGTGGTCCCCATGCGTAAATTCGAACATTCCAGAACGGGAGGTGCCTCGTGATCCACAGGGAGCATGCCGGAAAACGAGCCTGGTTCATCGAGAAGAATGAGAGAGGGAAATGGACACTCCGGGGTGGGTGGCCCAAGGCGATGATGAGGGAAGATCCTGAGCTTCGGCAGATGGACATAGGCCTGGAACTTGACTCCAAAGAGGAGGTATTCCATCACCTGGACGACCTCGCCTTTTGCATCGACGAGGACAAAGTGGTCATCGACGGTATCCACATCGTTCGGAGCTGACCCAAAAAGGGAACCACCCCGGAAGGGTACCTGCCTTTCTGTTTTCATCCGCACCCCCTCGCCTGGCTCCACGTTGGGGCCTTCTTCGCTGGGGAGCGAGCTTTTGCATGCCCCCGTAGCGTCTGGGTATTCCGCCCCCCCGGTCGCAGCGAAACAGGCGACCGCTGACCAACCAGCTGGAAACGTTCTGCCTTGGATCTGGAGTCCGCTGCGCAGAGGCGGCGGCGGCGCGGACGGGGCCTGGTCACCCTCACCGCTCGGGGCCCGCGGTCGTTCCCGCCGCGACTGCAATCCCAGACGCTCCGCGGTAGAACGCACCCCATTCTGCTCTGCGCTGGAGGAAGACTCCACCCCAGAGCACTGATCCTCATTCCCCCCGGGCCAACCGCGATGCCAGGCGAAGAGCCTATTGCCAGCAGGCCGCACGGTGATCGTCGGCATCCACGGATCATTCGTACCGCCGTCGGTATGGAGCACGCCGAGATTCGTCCACGTTGTACCTCCATTCAAGGAATACGTGAAGAATACGTCGGAGCGATCGGTAGTATTTGGTCTTTCGTCCGTATATGCGGCATAGATATGCTTGGTGCGGTTGGTGGTATTTGTGTCAGGGTTCACGGCTAGAGCCGGGCAGTGGAAGACCTTAAAGTACTCTTCCGGACCACGGAGGTGTTTGTGCGCACTAAACTCAACCACGGCGTGCCTTGCAGCCAGGAGGCATTCGGCGAACAAATCGTATTCTTGCTTCCTATCGAGGTGCCTCTACCGCTGATGGACAAGATCTGAAGAGACTGTGCATTCTGCTGGTCTATAGACTTCCAGGAAACGTACGCGGCATGGTCCGTTCCCACCGCGATACAGGCCATTTGCGCGCTGGAGGATGCGGTGACTGGGACCGAATTGGACCAAGTGCTGCCACAGCTCTTTATGGAAGTTCTGCCACAAGCATCGATCGAGGACCTTTTGGCAGGGAGACGGCGGCCCAGGCTCGAAGATCTAAGCGATCAGGATGCGTTTGAGGATTACCTGAGGGGAATCATTTCCTCGAAAGCGGAAGCGAGGTCGCGCCAAGTCCGGTGCGAGGCTAGGCCCGAGCAGGACACCATAGCCTCGAGCGATTCGCCCTGTCCGTCCCACTCTGCCCACCAGGCGGATCTGAAAGCGGCCTTCTTCACTTTGCTGAGGAAGAAGACCGCCCTGCGGGACCAAGCGACCGTGGCGGATTGGGAGGACACTTTCGAAGATACTGACAGCGCACCCGTGTTCGAGGGCGACAGAAAGTCCACACGGCGGGTCAGACGGGCTGCTCGGAGGGTGGTACGCGAGCTAAACGGGCGGCTCCTTTCAAACGGAATGTAACCGCATACGCCGCTGTGGAACATCGGGCCGGCGCACCACTGTTTCTCCTGCTAATCATTAACAATAAACAGGTTAGGCTAATCGCACTACGAACTCAGACCATGAATAGGTCGCGAGTCGATCTTGATTTTCATAACAACACATTGCACAGTAACACACATAGTGTTACAGTTTTCTATATTGTTACAATGGCTGATACCTTAACAAAACTGAAGCAATACTGCTCCGAGTTGGGAGGCGATCCGGAAATTGTCCCGGACGAATCGGCGCGTCGGGGTCTCCCTATGTTCTTAGCCCAGCTTTACGATGTGGCGCGGGCGACATTGTTCGGTCAGGACTTGTTGCTTTTTGTCTTGAAGGGGCCGGAGACGCCAACCCCAGCAGAAATGGAGAAACAGGCCTTGCTCCTGACAAAGCAGTTTGGCAAGAACATCACATTCGTATTCCCGAGCCTACCGTCGTTTGATAGGAATCGCCTGTTGAAACGTAGGATCCCTTTTATTGTTCCGCAAAGGCAGCTCTTTTTGCCGGGGACAATGTTGGATTTGAGAGAGCTTCACGGGAGCTCGAAACCGCCCCGTCTTTCCCGGACACTATCTATGCCAGCTCAGGCGGTGCTGCTTTACCACATCCAAGGGAGTGGCGGGGA
Source organism: uncultured Verrucomicrobiota bacterium (assembly GCA_964411985.1). Lineage (GTDB taxonomy): Bacteria > Verrucomicrobiota > Verrucomicrobiia > Limisphaerales > J093 > CAYPNF01. The sequence continues at coordinate 37,487 of CAYPNF010000030.1, read as the reverse complement.
CGCACCGCTCGCGATGGGAGTGTGGGCATCGGCACTGCGGTATTCAAGAATGAGCATTTCGCGGGCTCAGCGAGAACTGACGATGTTCGGTCTTGTAGAGCCTATTCAGCGGGGTCGCGAAATAGATGTAAGGTTCACTGGAAATAGGCAGGAACTCTGGAAGAGAGCCTTGCCACTCATGAGGAGTCCTGTTCGGAAATCGGGCTATTACCGGTTACCTGAGGGAGCTCCCGTTGCGTTGCCTAAAGCTGGCCTCAGTGCACTCGCTGACTACACGGATTTGGCTGAGGGCAACCAGCGTTGTGCGGCTGGATGGTGGAAATTGCTCAAAACCCGCTCCGACTTGGAGGAGCAACCCTATCGTGACAACGACACCGTAACCATTCAAAGCTGGTGGTATCCTCCAGACACACTAGCGGGACCAGGAACCGTCGACCGTTTGTCTTTGTATTTATCCCTGTGCGACGATGCCGACGAGCGGGTTGAAGCCGCTTTGACCCGACTTCTTGAGGAGGTTCCATGGTGACGGGTCTCGATTTGTTTGGGGCTCGCTTTAGCCAGTTCACGGATTGTTATACCCTGATCGGAGGAAGTGCCTGCGCGCTTTGGATGGAGGAACGCGGACTGGTGTTCCGATCAACCAAAGACCTGGACGTTGTCCTGATCTTTGATGGCCAGCGTGCGGACTTCGTAGAACACCTGTGGAAATTCGTTAAGGACGGCGAGTATACAGGGTACCGACCCGGAGAGAGGCCCAGCAATTCCTATCGCTTCTACTGCCCTCGAGCCGCAGGATTTCCTGCGAAACTGGAGATCTGCGCTAGGCGCCCCATAGATGCCCCTGCGGATCTGCACGTTATGAGAATTTGGCCGGGCGAAGACGTATCCAGTCTCTCAGCAATCCTGCTCGATAACGAATACTACGATCTGGTCCGCAACAATGGACTCCTCATCGAAGGTGTTTCGACGGCGAGCGGCGCGTGTCTCATCCCCTTAAAAGTGAAGGCTTGGTTAAACCTTACAGCGATGAGAACCGGGGGCAGCCATGTCGACCAAAGGGACATCGATAAGCACCGGAATGATGTGTTCCGTTTGCTACTTTCACTGGCACTTGAGGACACCTTGGTGTTGGTCGATTCTATCCGCGCCGACCTCCAGGTTTTTATCGACATGTTTCCTGCGGACTCCCGCGACTGGACGAATATTCGTGCCGCAGTGGCTAGCAACAAACTCACGCTACCCCCAGGCATTGAGACAATCGCCGCTTTCAAAGCTCGGTATGGCTTGACCTGATCGCCGGTCAAAACCGGACGAAGGCCGCGGCAGCAATGCCAAGCGGCTTGGGCCGCCGAAAAGCGTTCCGAATCTTACTGCAGCCCAGGAGATTCTGACTGCTTTTCGAAATTGAAGTCCATCAACGATTGGGTGCACGGCCCTACGCTAGCAATGCTCGACCTATTCCGGGTGCAATGGGGGTTTGGCCAGAACTGCAGAAACCAGAGTCGATGTCATTTGGCGCCAGACCGATTTCGTAGCGGTGAGGCCCTCCTCCAACTCGACCGCTTCGAGAAGGACCTGATTATCAGCCGGGTTCAGTTCCACGCGCCACCCGATCCCAAGCCCTCCACATCGTCGCCAGCTTTTCGGCTTGGGCGTAGGAGCCGAGCACGGTGGCGGTGTAGGTCAGGCGCGCACTTCCGGCGGCGTGGTTGGGTTTTGAAGCGCCACCTCAACAACGCCCTTCGGGACGAGTTCGGGAAGTACATGACCCGCATTGATCAGGACAAGATAATGGATAGGGGACGCTAGTCCTCAGAGGCAAGGTTGCTGGGTGAAACATCGATCATACGGAATCCAGCTCCTCCAAGGTGTCTAATAACGCTTGCACTTGGGGCCACCGGATACCAAACCGCTCCAACTTCTCAGCCGTCCATTCAGTCCAGACATTCTCCGGAAACTCAGGCGGAATGTCTAGGTAGGCCCCTGCAAAATCCAGGAGAAACGGCCTTGTGAGGATGGTCATCTCGATGATGCACAACTCATTGTCGCAGCGGTGTAACTGTGGGACATGGAATCCCAAGATTGTGGTGATTCCGGCATCCCGTGGCCGTTGGTATACAGCTAACTCGCGAGAATACGCCTCTTTGTATCGATGAACCTTGATGGCTGTAGCAGTTGGAGGATTTCGGCGTTGCCTTCGGTCCCAAAAACGATACCTTGAATGCTGAAGCCCAGCCGCTCGACGATCTGGAGCCGTATGCCTAGAGGCATACGTCTGAGCGTCTTGGATCAGTATTTCGTCCATGATTGCGGTCACAAGTACGGGCGGCCACTCCGCCCAAGTAAAGATTCAGCTGCTGATTGAAGGCGGAGCCTTTCCTGTCGCCCAGTTGGGCCCCGATTTCCTGCTGCTCCCCTATCCAGTGGACCATCCCCCTGCCGCAGGTGTGTTGGTCTTGCAGGTAGATCAACGAGAACGACGCTGGAACGTGCACCTCCCTGATGGCATGGTTTCTTCGTCGAATCGTGTCTCGGTGGTCCGAGTTTAAGCTATCTGACAGAATGCGGTTTCGGCTCATGATTTCTGAGCGGTGCCAGTTTCGGCAGACATTCCGGTGGAAATAACTCACTGGAGCGCTCGGGCCGCCTCATTGGTCCTGCTCAAGAATCAGGAGGACAGACAAGCACCTATCGCGACGCACCCGGACGCTTGCAAGGGACCTGTTCCGAGGAAAACATGCGTGCCACTTTCAGGGATTCGGCTGGCCGAATGCAGGGAACGGTCGAGAGTACGAGTTCAACGTCGGGAGGCCAGCCGACGAAGATCCGATAGCGAAATGCCTGAGCCAAGGCAGTAAGGAATGGGATGAGAACGGGAAGTCGGTCCGGATGAGGGCTGTCATCAAATCCAAAAGCAGAATGCGGTTGGATTTGCTGGACCCATGACGGTCACTAGACCGCCCTCTGACTCTCTTTCCGGGGTTAACTCTCCGGTCTCAGCCTTGAGAAGCCTGGACGCGTGTTTACCCGTACCCTACGCTCGAGTGCGTGATGAAACTATTTCGCAGTTTGCGTAACGATCTGAATCAAAGCGGCCTTCAGGTCACAACCTCGTCAACGCTCCGTCCGCCCGCAAACGTCCCCTACTTGGTTGATAATCTCTGGGAGTGGCTACGCCCCCCTCAGTTTCCCAGCCGACGTTCCAGCGTTTTTGCCAGCCCCAGACCGGATCTAGCCCAACGCAGCGGGCCCCAAGGAGGAAAGGTCTGGAGAGTGTCCTTCCCCGGCCGATTCACACTCTGCCAGGTGAGGGGCTTTCGAGACTCAAAAGACCACCCTGAGTGTAAGAGTCTCCCCAAGCTGCTTCTAAAGGAGTTGGGTAAGACATGGACAGGTTTGCCGCTTTCACAAAAGCGGCCCGCCGGGCAGTTGTGGATTCCCTGCCTCAGCAAGCTGGAAGTGGACCAGCTGTTTGGCGAATTGCCGGAGTTGCAGAGAATTCGCGAGAGGATCGTAGAAGCGATTGATTACTGGAATCAGGCCGTCCTGATCGAAGACCCGGTGGAACTGCCCGACGCTGAAGGAGAAGTGTTCTTCACCGCGGAGGATGGATACTATTTGCAGGCTCCCTAGGGACTGGGGCTCGAGAAGCGGACAACCCCTTGTTGAAGGCGAATGCATCCAGAGTAGAGCGAAGTTCCCAACCTCGAAAGCCCGCAGGTCAGGCAAAGGTGCTGAAGTGAGCGACGCATCTTAAGGCCCCGGACCCCCGCCCTGAAGAGAAAGGATGCACGTGCGGCCTCTGATTCTCAGGATTTACTCCCCAGCCGCCAACCGAACTGCCAGCCCGGCAGGCAGACCGGCCTTGCGTATCTTGGCTTGGGCTCTTTCGACCGGATAGTCCAGTTTGCTTCCCCCAATCGCCGTAACTGCGCCAAGCATCACTCCCCCTGCAACGGAGAAGAAAGTGGCGCTTTGCCAGCACGGGCCCCCCCCGGAGCCCCTTGCCCACGGAGCGTTGTCCGGCGAGCCTCAAGCAATCACCCCAGCCTGACCATATCCTGTCAGCGTCGCGTGGCAAAATGGCCCCTATGACCAAAGTGAAGAAGTTGCCGCCAGAAAAATCAGGAGGAACTGGGACTGGGCAAAACCAGGCCAGGCAGTCCCTACGGTGTTCCCTTTTTCCATCGTGGATCCCTGTCTGCGTAAGCGCCGGCAGCGCTAACCAAGTTAGCTCAGTTCAGGAGCAAGTACTCCTGCCGTGAAAGGCTGGTGCAAGCGCCATCCTCCTTGTTCTCGGCCTTTTGGCCGAGCAAACCCGCAGCAACGTGTAGATTTGCTTCGGGACTACAACAAAGCTACTCAATTGATGATAAATGTCTTAGCAATTCTTGTCATCGCACAATCCCTGCTGCTGCCAGGACTCGAGCCTCCAAGGAGATCGATCTGGCCGGGTGCGATCCACCCAGAACTACGGATCACCCGCCCGGTTCGCCGGGCGTCAAACCAGCTCCCGGTGACTCAAGAAGGGACTCTCACCTGCCGATGAACACAGGATCATGAGGCCTCGAAGAGCCACAGGGACAACTCATGGCGGCCGAGACGTGCCGTCGCAGGCTTTCGGCACTCCAGCGCCCTGAATCTGACTCCCATCCGCGCTTTGCCATCCGCGATCCACCTGCAACCCAGATAACTGACACCCCACGTTAATGTTTCGATTCATTCACGCCGCCGACCCACATCTGGACAGCCCACTCCAAGGCTTGGAAGCCCATGAGGGCGCGCCAGTGGCTCTGCTTCGAGGGGCCACCCGCCGCGCCTTTGAAAACTTGGTGCGCCTGGCGATCGATGAGAGGGTCGATGCCGTGCTCATCGCGGGCGATGTCTACGACGGGGACTGGAAGGACTACAGCACTGGGCTCTTCTTCCGGAGCCAAATGGTCAAGCTCCGGGAAAAGCGCATCCCCGTGTTCTTGATCGCGGGGAACCACGACGCAGGCTCCGTCATTTCAAAGAAGCTCAGCCTCCCGGAGAATGTGCACGTGTTCTCGACCCGAACCGCCGAATCCAAGGAATTGCCTGGGGGGGCGGTGGTGGTTCATGGTCGAGGATTCCCGAACCGGGCGGTCCCAGAAAACCTGGCCCAAGATTACCCCCCGGCGGTACCGGGCAAGTTCAACATCGGTCTTCTCCATACCAGCCTGAACGGGTACCCTGACCACGACACCTACGCCCCGTGTTCAGAAACCGACCTGCGCGAGAAAGGGTACGACTACTGGGCGCTTGGCCACATCCACCAACCCGGGATCATCAGCCGGGACCCTTGGATTGTCTTTGCCGGAAACTGCCAGGGGCGCCATATCAAAGAGTCAGGCGTCCGGGGATGCCAGTTGGTGAGCGTGAGCGATACCCTGAAGGTGGAGCGTGTGGATGCGTACCCGCTGGACGTTGTTCGGTGGAAGGAAATCGAGGTGGATTTCTCTGGCGCTGGGGAAGAGGCCCAGGCGTGGCAGCGAATTGACCAGGCCATGCAGAAGGTTGTGGACGAAGCAGATGGACGCCTGGTCGCCGCCAGGATCATCCTGACTGGCAATACCTCTCTGCACGGCTCGTTGCACCTCGAGGGACATCGTTGGCGGGCGGAGATCCTAGCCCGCGCAGGGGAACAAGGCGAACAAGCCCTCTGGGTGGAGCGCATCAAGATTCTCACGTCACCCATTTATGACATCGGAAAGCTGGCAGCAAGGGATCCTCTTACCAAAGTGGTGGTGGAGGACTTGGCCGCAGCGAACAAGGAGATTCTCACCTTGCCTTCTGATGTCAGCGAAATGATGGCGACCCTGCCGCCGGATTTGCGGGAAGAGGTCCTGGCACAATGGAAAGAGGACCAACGCCCTGCCCTCCTGAACGAGGTGCGCGCAATTATTCTCGAAGCCCTCCAAACCAAGGGAGAGAAAACCGTATGAGGTTTCAACGCTTACAAATCCCGGCCTTCGGACCCTTCGTGAACTTGGAATTGCACTTTCACAAGGAACCCCTTGACCTGCATCTAGTCTACGGAGCCAATGAGGCAGGAAAGAGCTCACTGCTCAGGGCCATCAGGGATCTCCTTTTTGGCATCCCAGGGCAATCGAACGACAACTTCCTCCACGATTACACCTCCCTGCGCATCAAAGGCGAGGTGCAAAACAGTTCGGGCCAGTCCTTGACGTTTCAGAGGCGGAAAGGAAACAAAAACACGCTGCTGGACGGCGAGGGCGTCCAACTGGCTGATTCGGTCCTGACCCCCTTCCTGGGGAACGTCGATGAACGTTACTTCTGCACGATGTTTGGCTTGGGGGCGCGTGAATTGGAGGAAGGAGCCCAGCAACTGCTTCGCGGTGAAGGCGATGTCGGCACAGCCCTGTTCTCCGCAAGCCTGGGCGGAACTCCCGTGCAAAAGGTGCTCGAAAGTCTCCAAGAACAAGCCCAAAGACTTTACCGAGGCAGAGCAACCGCCAATGTGATCATCCGTCCAACGGCGACCCGATATAAGGAGCTTCTCAAGCAGAGCAAAGATGCGATGGTGAGTCCAGAAACCTGGGAAACAGTCGAGCGCGAACTGGCCGCAGCCCAAGAGGCCAAACAACAACTTGAAAGGGACATTTCCACGCTTGAACTCCAGATGAACTGGCTTGACCGATGCGAAGACGCGTTGCCTACGGTCGGGCTCTTGGCCGAATGCGTGAGGAAACTGGCCTTGCTCCCACCCTTGCCGGATTTGGCGGCGGATTTTGTGCAACGAGCCCAGGTGGCTAGAGGGAACCTGGATAAGGCTCAAACGCAGGTTGAAACCCTGAGCGGGCGCGTCCAACAACTCCGAGAGCAACTTAGTCAATGCTCCCCCAACCTGGCTGTGCTGGCGGCCTCACAATCTATCGACCATTTGCATCAGCAACTGGGCAGCTACCGGGACCGCACGAAGTTGCTCGGAGACCTTCAGCTCAGGTTAGCAGGTCTGAGACCGCAGCTGGAGGGGGGTATCCAGAACCTGGGCTTTGCTGGAGATGTTACTCTACTAGACGCACACCGCATCACCCATCCAGTTCAACTGGCGTGTGATGAAGCAGCGAAGGCACTGGAAGAAACAACACAGCAGCAATCGAAGAACACGGCCGATGCGCAATCGTACCGTTTGCAGATCGAAAGCAAGTCGGCTGAGCTAAACACCCTGCAGGAAACCAACTTCGATGACATTCGTGAGGCCTTGACGGTGGCCGCTGAAGCAACGGAAGCCGACCGAACGCTCCCAACCGCTGAAACCGACGTCCGAAGACTGCAGCGCGAAACAGCTGCCTTGCATAAGCTGGTGAGCGGTGCGCCCCCCGACTTTGAATCTGCCGCAGGGCTGCCGGTTCCCGCCAATGCCACCATCCGCCGTTACCACACAGAGATGGAGGCTCTCACGCGGGAAATCGCCGGAGTGGAACGTGAGTTGAAAGAGCACTCCCAGCGGACCGAGTCCATCCAGACAGACCTGACCCGCTTGGAGCGACAGGGAGAATTGCCATCCGAAGAGGTACTGCGTCGGGCCCGGAAGCACCGCGACTATGGGTGGCAACTCGTCCTGGCCGATTGGAAGGGTGAAGGCACCACGGAGGAGTTCGAACCCGGGCACCCCCTGGAGATAGCCTTCCCGAGGGCGATCGCCAAGGCCGACGAAATCGTAGATCGACTCCGGGATGAAGCGGAAGCCGTCGTTCAGGCCGAGGAAAGACGTTCGCAACTCAAGGAGCTCCAGGCACAGACTTCCAGAGCGTCTGAGAACCTTCTGCGACTGCGGAAGTGCCTCGGGGAACTGCAGGACGCCTGGAAAGAGCAATGGTCTGGTTGCACCATCACTCCAGCATCCCCGCTCGAGATGGAAGAATGGAGACAACGATGGCAGGATTTCCGGACCCTCCTCGCCCAACTGCACAACGCCCAGGAATTGCTTCAGACAAAGCAAGGCCAAGTCGCCCGGGCAAAGGAGCGCCTGGGCGCCGTTCTGGGCCAACCGCCCACCAAGGAGTTTTCGCTCCTATTTGCCGCCGCCAGAAACCGGGTCCAGGCCGCAGAACAGACAGCTGGCCGTCGCATCGAGATGGAAAACCAGTTAAACCAACTTCAAACCAACCTGAAGAAGGTCGAGCAGGATCGCGGCGGACTGGAGGAAGCTCTGCGCTTGGCGCGCAAGAACTGGGACGCCCAATGTGCCAGGGCTGGCATTCCAACGGGAACATCCCCGGCGGCGGGCCGAAGTTTGTTGGATGCCAGGAGAAAACTCTTGGGTCAATTTGACCAGTGGAAAGAGTTGGTCAATCAAGAGGAGGCAGCCCGCCAGGCTATTCATGCTTACACGGAGGCGTTAAAGAGGGAGGTCTCGGCGCTGGCGTTGGATGGTGACTCCGTTGAAGCGCTGGAAGGCGCTCTTTGGCAGGCCCTGGACCAGGCGCGGACATGCAAAACCCGCCACGATCAGCTGGAAGGCCAAATTCAACTAACCCTCCATGAACTATCCACGGCCAAGATTCAGGCTGACCAATCGGGCAAAACACTCAACAGCCTGGTGTTGGCAGCAGGCCTGCCCCACGCTGATGAGTTGGAACCGCTACTGGCGCACCTTGAGCAGCGCAACGGCCTGCAGACCCAAATCAGCAACCTGCGCAACACCCTGGCCGGCCTCGCCCGAGGCCAAGGAGTCGATGAGTTCCTCCACCGAGTCGAGGCGGAGAATGCCGAGACCCTATCACAGAGGCGGGCTTGCGCCCTGGCGGACAAAAACAGGAAAAACCAGGAACTTCATCCACTAGGCCAGACGCTGTTCGGGCTCATGGAGCAACGCAAGAGCCTGGAGAAGGCCGGCGACACTGCTGCCGATCTTCGGCAGCAAGCTGAATCCTGCGCGGCACAATTAAGGGCCGACGCGACGGAATACCTGCGGCTGCGGCTTGCCACCCACCTGCTGCAGAGCCACATTGAACGCTTCCGCAAGGCTAACCAGGGGCCGCTGCTGCAGAGGTCCGGCGAGGTCTTCAAAGCCATCACACGCGGGTCATTCGAGGGCCTGAGCGCGCATTTTTACGCGGAGGACACCCCGGTGCTCGTCGGTGTCCGGCCCGACACCAGCCTCGTCCCCGTGGAAGGGTTGAGCGAGGGATCACGTGACCAGCTTTACCTCGCGCTTCGGCTGGCCGCCCTCGACAAGTACCTGGAGGAGCACGAACCGATGCCGATCATCCTCGACGACCTGCTCATCACGTGCGATAACGAGAGAGCCAAGGCAATCTTACCGCAGCTTCAGGCGATGGCGAAGCGCACACAGGTCTTCCTCTTCACTCACCACGAGCATCTGGTGGAGTTATGCCGAACGACCCTGGGCGAAGGGCGATTCCACTTGCACCGCCTAGGAGCCGGCCCCCTCTGAACCACGCCATGCACTTGCCGCTGGGAGAATCCTCTTGTTTTGCATGCCACGCATCCAGTTGGACCGGCCCCCTCGGGAGCCTCTCCCGAGAGTTCAGAGACTTCCCAGGGGATGCTTTCTGCGAGCCGATGCCCGGGACGGCGTGTGGCAGGTACCCTTCGCTGGCCGCCAGCGCGAACGCCAAACCTGGCCCCTGCCCGGCCCCGCCGCCCAAGGAAGTCGAAAACCGGGAAACCTGGGACTCCATCAGCCACAGTGTCGTGCTGGACGGCTCCATTGCTGACAATGCACGCTATGTGCCGGGGAAACCGCCGGTGATCTCCCAACTCAAATCGATCCTCCCCCATGACTGGGAGGCCAGGTCGGTCGCGGCGGACGGAAGCCTCACTAGCGAAGTGACCGTCCACCTCCCCCACCTTCCGGCCTCAGCCACACACCTTGTGTTCAGCACAGGCACCAATGAAGCAGTGCAAAGTGAGGACATCTTGACCTGTCCAGTTGCTTGCGTCCCCAAAGGGCTTGAGGCCCCCATGATAGTTCGCGAGCGATTTGAACGGAATTGCAGGCGCAGCGGAAGCGCTTTGCTCGAACTGAAGTTACCCCCGCCAATGTGCACGGTATATGACCTCTGCTCTCCAGAGCCATTGGAACTGCTCCTGTTGAAAACAGCACTGAGCCATTTTCTCGACAAGTCTCATACGAGTACATTGTCGACCCTTCCCGCAGCCTGCCCATACCTCATCCGAGGTTGCCCTCAAGTCGGACTATCTCGTGCCGGTGTGGGCAGCACCAGCTCAAAACCCTGGCCAACCCGGCGACAACCATGCCGACCGCAACCGCGCTCCCATCGCTTCCCGTCCTCAGAGAACCGGCACCATGAGGGCGCAGGCGCCGTGCCTTCGCACCCAGGCGAGGGCCCGGCGTGGACCCCGAACAGGCAGAACCCGGGAATCTCGGCAGGGTTTCAAGGAAAGACAAGGGCAGCGCGAGTCCGGTTGAACTGCTTAAGAGAAGGTACTTACCGTGAATGACAACGAGCGGGGCAGAGAGTTTCTCGAGCTATTAACGACGGGCCCAAGAGCGGCATGGGAATGGTTGGCGGGGTTGAGTACCAAGACCGCGACCGAAACCGTGGCCAGCTTGGTGGGGAATTACTATGTCATCCTGCAAGCCTCTCCCACCAAGGTGCTGAACCTTCTGCACTTGGCCGCGACGAGGTGGGAGGTCCCTCTGAAGTGCCGGGATGACGAGGCCGCGCATTACCTGGTGGGGCTTGAGGGCGCCGGCAGCGTATTGGCCACGCTATTCTATATGAACATCCACCTCGACTGGCAAAAGGTGGAACATACGCTGGCAACTTGCGCAGCGTACCGGGGTAACCAAGACTGGATTGCCTTGCTCTGGAATATGAAACTGGGTTCGGGTTGGGAGAACGCGATGACCCCCATGCTGTGCCAAAAGCTAAGGGACTTCTTTGTAGAGACCAACGTGCTGGGAATGTTCCTCGGCCTTTCCTGGTCGCAAGCTCAGACACATCCACCCATCGCCCCCTCTCACTGGGAATGGCTTCGCACGGAAACAGCGACTCTGCGGAGGCTTTCAACCGCTCCAGTCGGAAAGGTCCAGATGTCGGCGGCCAGCCAAGCCTTCGCCTTTGGGAGAACCGACGTGCTGGCGGCCCTGGCCGCAATCAGCCCAGTCTGTCTAGAACCGCTCACCCCTGCTCAGAAGAAGAAACTCCCCGGCTATCACCGCATCCTGCCATTCTTGCAGGGCAAGGACCCTGCACCCGCGGAAGTGAAGGGACTCCTGCTACAATGGCCCAACTGCTCGCCACAGTCCTGGCCCTTTGCGGCGATCGGCCTAGAAAGGCACGAGGCCAAAGAAGGTGCGCGAACGCCCCCTTTCGCCTGGCAACGGCCCGGAGAAACCAAAGCCATCAGGCTGGAAAACGGAATGGGGTTTTCGATTGATCACGAGATAATCCTGAGCACCAATTCCAAGAAACCGATCGCCATTAAAACCGGGGTGTATTCGTGCTTGCTCAACGCCGGGAACACGCACTCGGAGACATTGCGGCTGCTGCTGGAGCAAAGCGACATAAGATCCTTAGCCGTACCCTTCCCCACAAAGATCGATACGCTGCCAGGCCATGAGCGCCTGAGGCGGGTCTTGGCAAGCCTGCTGACGGCCGAGGTGCCCGAGCGCACGCCGCAGATGGTCGACATCCTGGGCCTGGTGGAAGCCGACATGTTAACCCCTCCTCTCCAAAGGCTGGTCAAGGCAATCGCAGAAATTGCGGAAGAGCGACTCTACCTCTATGGTAGCGAGCAGCCCCTTGCAGGCACCTTTCTAACCGACGTTGTCCGCCACGCAGTCCGGCTTTGCCCCAACTATGAGCCGGGGCCAGATGCCCTGACTTTCCTCTTGTAGCAACCTCGCTTTCCCACACTCATCACCAAGCGCGCACGCCATCCCCATCGCCATGATCAAAGTCCCAAAAGCAAATACGGCGCAACGATTCACGGGGGGGTATCCCCCGGAGGTGCTCTCACTGACAACCTACGAGATGCTGGAAATAGAGGACCGTCTCATCTTCTCGGCCAACTTTTGCCATGCGATCTTCATCTGGGGTCCAACCGGGGTCGGAAAGTCGGCCATTCAGCGGCAACTGCTCAAGGCACACGAACAACGCTGTGGCAAGGAGGCCTCCGCCCGACAAGAGCCTTTCGAGCCATGGAGGCCAGCGCCAGGCACCCGCCTTTCGGGAATCCTGGAAGTCTACGGCCAGTGGGGATTGATCGATCTAAGACTGGCAACCAAGGACACAATTGACATGCAGGGGTTGATGAACCTGAGCGAAAAGAATGCCTGTTGGGTTCCTCCGGACGATTTGCCCGTGGTGGGGCAGGAAGAGCGCTTCCCCGAAAAGGGGATCCTCTTTCTGGACGAAATGCCCCTGGCCTCTCCACCCATCCAGGCCATCGCCTACTCCATCGCCCTGGATCACAAGGTCGGCAGCTTCAAGCTGATGCCCGGCTGGAAAGTGATCGCCGCCGGCAATCTGGCCCGGGAAAAGACCCACGCCTTCGAAATGGCGCACCCGCTGAAGAACCGTTTCCTTCACTATTTCGTCCGGTGCGATCTCGAACCGTTCAAAAAGTGGGCTTTTGCACACGACATAGATCCCCGGGTCATCTACTTTCTGCAGTGGTCACCCGATTACTTGCATCAAGACTGCGTGGAGGAGGCCTACGGATTTCCGACTCCACGAAGTTGGGAAATGGCCAGTGACCTGCTTCAGCACTTCAACAATGGCCAGAGAATGACCAACCTCAGCGCCGCCATAGGCCAAACGGCCGCCGCAGTGTTCTCCGGCTTTCTTGACGTCTATGAGGAGGAGATGTCCGGACCCTATGCGCAACTGGAGAAAGTGTTGTCTGGCGAGGTCATACCCCCCCCTTTCACCTCGGAAGAACCCCAGCGCGCATATGCCGTCGCCGCCCGACTGGTAGGCCACGTGCGCCGGACAATCGAGGATTGCGAGCGGGTCTTCGCCTTTTGCCTTTCAGACGTATGGGAAAGCAACCGCGAGTTGGCCAGAGCCTGCCTGCACGATCTGAGCGAGGCGTTGAAGTACGAGGACGGCAGGCCCCACGAGAAGGTGAAGCTGGCTATGGCAAAACACTGGAAACGGTTTAACGAGGTTTTCAGAGGGATGCAGTAGGACTCCAGCCAGTCATATGGACTCAGAACAAGGGGGCATTGACCACATCCTGGAACTCCCAACGTCCGGGGAAGGAACCGCAACCACGGTTGAAGCCGGCCCTGCAGGTCGTGGAGGAGAAAAGCCTCATGGGGTCTCCCATATTATCTTCGCAAGAGCATGAAGTCCACCTCCTTGAAATCGGCAAGGCTACGCATCGCCAAAGCCCACTGGTCCTTAGTGCACGCCGACCCGTTCCTGTGCTTCCTCCTCCTGGAGATGCCTTACGTTGTGGTCAGCAAGGACGACCCCGCGACCGCCCCAAGAGCAGCATCAGTCCCTACCGCTGCCACAGACTACCGCCGCCTCTACTACAACGCCGATTTCGTTGGTCAGTTGAGCGACAAAAGCCTCGTCTTCGTGGCTGCCCACGAAGTTTGCCACGTCCTTTTCAAACACCTCTCCCGCGCAGAGGGCAGGAACCCTACGCTTTGGCATGCGGCCTGTGACTACGTCATTAACTGGAAACTCAAGGCGAGTATCTGCCAGCAACTCAAAGGGACTCTGGCTGAGTTCCCCACCATTGGCGGCAAGCCCATCGGCCTAATTGATCCTGCCTACGCGAAACTGACTTCAGAGCAGGCGTACGAATTACTCAAGAAGAACCTCCCACCGATAGGGGCAGAATCATCGATTGTCCACCCGGACTCCAAGGCGAACCAGCAGAGCAGTTCGGATGGGGTGGACAACCAATCCAGTGCTACCGAACACGAGAGAGGCGCAGCCGACCAGGGAGCGATCCCCAAGAACGGACCTGAGGCTGGCTCCAGGCCCAGAGGCACGGCAAATCCGCAAAGTCCTGGGCGCCGTGAGTCAGGTCGGCAAGCCGGTCAAAAGGAGGACGGTCCATCCCACAAGAGGGACGCCGATGAGCCCACGGCAAGCCAGGAAGGGCCGTCACAACACCTCCCAGAAGCCTGTTCCGACCACCCCGCCACCCAGTCGGCAGGGGACGCCTCACCGGCGAACTCCCATGGCCCGGCACCAGTCAGGAAGCAATCCCACCTCGAGCCCAGCGTCGGCGATTGCCCCTCGCAGGACCGACTACAGGCCTCTGGTAGTGACTCGAATGTGAACCTTCAGAGCTGCCCTCCAACTCACGCTGCATCAGGACAAACGGAAGGCAAAGGTACGGGTGCCAAGACCTCGGAGTCATGTGAAGCCGGGGATTCTCCCTCAGGCCAACCCGCTTGGGAAGTCGCAGGGGCTCAACCCGAAAACCGCGCGCAGCTTTGGCCCCCACGCAACTGGGATATCTTGATCGAGGAAACACAAGACTTGAGCGAACACGAACGCCAACGTGTCGATTCTGCGACGCTTTCTTCTATACAAAAGGCGATCGCGAAAGCCCTGGCGAGGGCGGAGATGGAGCGTGAAAAGAGAAGATCGTCCCCTGGCCAGAGCATGGCTCCCAGCGAGTTTGAGAGGATGGCCGGCGAGGGATTTAAGCCTGCGGTAAGTTGGCAGCATCACCTGCGAATTCTTCTCCAGAGCAGAGGGAAAGCTGCAACGAGTTGGAGAATCCCGAATCGCAAATGGCTCCCGCACCGCCTGTACGCCCCGTCTAACGTCGGAATGTCCTACGGACGGATTGGGGTTGTCGTGGATACGAGTGGGTCGATTAATCGGGATCAGTTGGGACAATTCGTCTCGGAGATAAACAGCCTCCTTAACCAAAGCTGCGAGGTGGAACTCTTCCTGTGGTGTTGTGACGCTGGGATTCATGGGCCCACGGTTTACAGCCAATACAAGCGCGTGCCGCGGGAACTCCCCTTGCTCGGTGGGGGCGGCACGGATTTTCGCCCCGGCTTTGAGGAAGCCGGAAAGGTGCCGGGCCTGCATACATTGATCTACTTTACGGATACTTGGGGAACGATGCCAATCGAGGAACCAAGATTCCACACTATTTGGATAGTACCGGAAGGAACCGGCGACGAAGTACCTTTTGGGACGCGCTTAACTGTGCCGATCCAACACCACAGGGAGTGACCAGCAGCATTCCTGGAGACACCTAAAGAGTGCCAATGGCAGTTCGCGCAAGCTGGCATGGGACAGACAAATCCCATGAGCTGGCCCAAACGTGGCGCCATCGAGGCGATGTTTTCCATGTCTTTGTACCACTTCTGTGATAATCGGCACATGTAGTTCCTGTTGGCCGAGAGGGTAGGGTAAGCTGGGGCATGGGCAGAAAACGAACCAAACTGACGATGAGTGAGGGGGAGACGGCGCAGCTCCAAGAGCGCATCCGCGCCGCCACCGATCCCCGCGACAAGGAACGCCTGCAAGTGGTGCTCTGGGCCACCCGCGGACAACACACCTTGGAGGAGCTGGCGCGCCTGGCTGGGCGCGCCCGTTCCACCATTCAAGTGTGGCTGGATGATTTCACCCAGGGCGGCTTGAGCCGGCTGCTGGAGCGGGAGGCTCCTCCCGGCAAACCGAGCCCGGTGGCCGAGGCCAAGGTGCAAGCCCAACTCCAAGCCGGGCTCAAGGCAGGTCGGTGGCGCACGGCCAGGCAGGTGGCGGCTTGGCTGAAGGAAGTTCACGGCATTGAGCGGGCGACCAAGTCGCTGTATTACTGGCTGGGAAAAGTGGGCGGCGCGCTCCGGGTTCCGCGTCCCTGCCACGTCAAGCAGGACCCGGCGGCCACGGCGGCGTTTCGCGCCGAGCTGGAGCAAAGGCTCGAAGAGCTTCACCTTCCCAAAGAGCGGCCGGTGAAGATATGAGTGGCCGATGAGAGCCGCCTTGGGCTCCATACGCAGAGCCGACGTTGCTGGGCATTGCGCGGCCAGCGGGTGGTGCTGGCGCAGGAGCAACGCTACGAGTGGGAGTATGTGTATGGGGCCCTGGAGGTGGTGGAAGGGTTGGCACAATTCCGTTTTCTCCCCTCGGTCAGTCTGGAATTGAGCTGTGGGTTCCTGGAGCAGATCGCCGCCAGTGATCCGCAAGCCGAGCACGTTGTCATCTGGGATCAGGCGGGCTTTCATCCGCGGCCCGGCGCGGCGGCGCTGCCCGCGCGCATTCACCTGTTGCCCTTGCCCCCCTACAGTCCCGAACTCAACCCGGTGGAAGGGTTGTGGGATCAAACCCAGGATGTGACCTGCAACCGGCACTTCGCCGATCTGGACCAACTGGAGGAAGCCTTAACCCAGGCGCTGCGTCCCTTCTGGGAAACGCCCGCCCGGGCCTTGTCGCTGGTTCATCACTGGCTTCACACTCAAGCAAACGCTACCGCTTGACTCATTCTACCGCAACTTAATGGGAAATGGTATTAGTTATGGCTTATTGTTGGAGCAGTTCTCATTTTCTGGTCATGATCGCAAGGATCACCCGGTCTCTTGATCCAAGCCCACGCCTCCTTTCGCAGAGAGCCTGAGGCGTGAGCATGGCTCACCTCCCATCGTCGATAGATAGAACTATTTGTTCCTGCCCCTCACCGGAGCTCAACCCCACTAAGCGCTCATGGGCTCACGATGAGCAAGCATGAGAATACCCGCAGTCGTTTCTTTCCTCACCCAGGCGAACTACGACAGTCCTCGTTCGCCACGTCCCTCGGCATCAAGAAATAGCCCATAAACGTCCAAGGCCGTCCACAACCGCGTCCTCGAGAATTCGCATGTCGTGTTCTGTATTCACGCTCCTACAGCTTGGCCGCTGCCAGGAGAGACTTCTACGTAGAGGTCCCGATGGTCAGAAACTCACTCCCCCAAGGCCAATCGCGATGACAGCCGACCAGGCAGGCCAGCCTTCCGTATCTTCGCCTGCGCTCTCTCCACGGGGTAAAACACCTGCACAAATTCGATCTGGCCCCTTTCCGTGTCATAGATCACGTACGAACTGGCCGGGGTATTATTTCTGGGCTGCCCCACACTGCCCACGTTCACCAGGTAGCGATGGCCAGGTTGGAGGAAGAAGCTCTGTGCAGGATGAGGCTCTATCTCACCGCCGCAAAGGGAATACACCGCCGGCAGGTGCGTGTGGCCGATGAAACAGATCGCCTCTTTCTGGCACTGCAGGCTCTGGCTCGCACCGTCCGGCCCGAAAATGTATTCAAAATCGCCGGGATTCACGGCAGAGGCGTGCGCGAAAAGCATGTCATCCACTTTCAGCACGAGCGGATTGGAGCCCAGCCAGCACCGCTCGGCAAGTTGGAGGGTCTTCCGGGTCCAGAGGATCGCCCGCTTGGCATCGCCGTTAAACCAGTCGAGCCGGCGAGGATCGGCCACCGCATCATCATGATTCCCCTTCACGGTGGGAATGGCTTCCCGCTGCAGGACCTGGATACATCCCAGAGGATCGGCGCCATAGCCCACCACGTCTCCCAGACAATAGCGCCGGTCGCACTTTCGGCCGGCGATGTCCGCAAGGACCGCCTCCAGCGCTTCCAGGTTGCCGTGGATGTCCGAAAATACTGCAACACGCATTCCTGGATTGTAAACCTCTGCCCGCAGAATGAAAGCGCCCAGGAAAACTCGAACGTCTTGTGGGAGGGAGCTTTTGCGGGTGTAGCGGGCCAGGGAAAAGCCGCGCCGCCCTTCCCGGATCCTGGACGGGTTATGCACGGGCGCGAAGGAGAGGAGGTGCAATTCCCCGATGAAACGGCTCGGATGCCTTGGCAGCCCCGCTGTGGAAGGAGTCAGGGTCCCAGGACAGTTGCAGGGGGTTCACACAGCCATCAAGGAATTGGAACGGAGGCCTGCAGGGGACCACTCTCCAATTCTGGCGGGTTTGGAGCCATACCGGGCGTTGCCATCATCCCCTGGCTATGGTGAGATTGACTTGAAACGTTATGATTCTCTTGGTTATCGCAGACGATGATGGAGTTAGGGACAAGGTCGAGCCAAAGAAAGCCGACCTTCTGATCTCCTGTGGGGACATCGCCGAGTCAACCATCCTCCAGGTTGCCAGGAGGACCGATTGCTCCTGCATCTGCGCAGTGAAGGGGAATCACGACAGCCACCTCGACTTTCAGCCACCCATCGTTGATCTTCACCTGGCTCTCCAGGAGCAGAACGGGTTGCGCTTGGGCGGGTTCAACGGTTCATGGAAGTACAAGCCCAGGGGCAACTATCTCTATGAACAATCCGACGCCTGCCGGTTGCTCGCTGATTTTCCCGCCGTTGACGTATTTGTGTCGCATAACTCACCCAGACATGTCCATGACCGCGAGGATGAAGTCCATCTTGGCTTCGACGCCTACGTCGAGTACATCCAGCGCGCCCAACCCAGGCTGTTCCTGCATGGGCACCAACACATCAACCAGGAAACGTTCGTGGGCAAGACCAGGGTCGTCGGCGTGTACGGCTACCTATGGATGGAGTTGTAGCGGAGTGTGCATCGAGAGGAAGCGTCATCGCGCCGGCACCTGGGACGAGGCTCGAGGGGGCCACCGCTGGTTCTATTCGTTCCAAGACGCTGCGCGGCCACGGTTCGCGTTGTCGAAAAGAGCAACTCAGCAGGGCGGCCGACCTCGCAGTTGAGATCCTTGGGGACAGCTCGTATACCCTCTTTCCTCTTCAGTTTGCTCCTCGATCGGGACCAAAACAAATCGACTCGGAAAGGGCAATCAACTCTGCTTCTGGCTCGCCGAGCCAGTGAGGCCGCGATCTGGCATCCCAGCTTGACCCTGAGGTGAGCCAGCAAAGGTTCGCCACAGCGGTGCCGACCCTCACAATCGTGGCCTGCCAACCGAAGGTCCGGGGTACGCCCACTGAACGGCAGGCCCGGCAGAAGCATCGAAGTCGCTCTTCTTCCCCGGGCTGACCTCTGCTGCTCCATTACCATGGAGAAGGGCGCCTGGATGCGCTTGGTGGCAGGACCTGGTTCCAAGGTCGCACCTCGGACGGCGGGGTGGCGCGCGGGTCGAACCGTTCCTCCCATGAGTAGGTGAGGCCGGGGCGAGGCGGGCCACGGACTAAAAAAGCAGCGGAGAAACAACCCAAACAGCCATTCAGCAGGGGCGGGCCTGCTGAGGCCAGGATTGGGACTGGAAACCCTCTGGGTCTGGTGTGGGCATGGACCCCTGGGCGCTTGCGTGGGAGCGGGACCGAGTGAAATCAAGTTTGTTCGCCACTCGCTTGATCAGGTGCTGGGATGAGGCCTTGCAGCAAATCCAGCACTACCCCACCCGAGGCAGCGCTGAACGTGTTTGGGTCGGTGATCCTGTCGCGGCGGAACCGAATGGCATGGTCATCCGTAAAATCGATGGTCACGGAGTAAAAACCAGCCACCTCCCCCGCGCTCTCAAAAACGTCCAGGTCAGTCCTTTTGGCCCGCCGATCGGTGCTGGAGATGCGGCTAACCGATCTCCAAGTGTCACGGTTGGCGAAAATACCGCACATCCAATCGCGGTAAACAACGCCCGATTGAGGTCCCGCAAAGCTAACGCTCCCCGGAACCGGGGTGATGTTCTGCGACTGGATTTGGGATGGATCAAAGAGACCACTGCGAAGAAGGTGAAGGGCCCCTTGTGCTTCTTCTGGCAGTTTGAAGCGGATCTCAAGCCGGGTCGAGGCCCAGAGGCGTTCAAAACTCTGAACCTCCTCAGGCTGCTTGCCAACATCCAGCCGGTAAGTCACCGCCAACCCCTCGAGTTCAATCGTGCAGAATTCGGGCTTCGCCTCGGTGTTCAGTGAACGGTCGGGTCTCTTCCCCTTCCCTCTCGATGAAGGGCGACGCACCCCAGTGGCCTTCCGGTCGCTGTCGCGCTGCTTTCGCATCGTTACACTCCCCCCCACATCAGGGCCGAAAAGGAACGGTTCCTCGGTCCGTTGCACCTTGAAGATGCGCAGCCCGTACTCGATATCCGCCAAAAAGGCAAAATCACCCTCGATCACCCCCCCGTAGAAGCGGTCCTGCAAGTCGCACGAGCCCAGTAGAACCATATTGGAGGGGTTGCGCACATCGATCACCTCCGCGCTTCTTCCACCAGAGAAGACATAGGCGTACCCACTCCCCAAAACCAGACGCTTCCCCGCGTCTGCAAGGTGAACCCGGCCAAGTTCACGTGGGGAAAATGGGTCGCTCATGTCCAACGCGATCAGCGCCTCCCCGTTGGCCACAAATGCGCAGGTGCCTTCCGCGGCGATTCCCAGCGGGTGTCCCCCGACTTTCAGCTTGGCCATTCTCGATGGTACGCGGGGGTTGGTGATCTCGAACACCTCCACCCCCGTATCGCCGGAGGCTAGCACCGCGCACGACCCGATGATGGTGATATCCCATGGATCACAATCGGCACCGTCCATCTTCCAGACGCGGTCAAAGTGAGAGGGGTTGGTAACGTCAACCACCTCCCAGGCATTGGCTAACGCCACCAAAGCATAGATGCGGCCTTTATGCGGCACCACAGCCACTCCATGAACCCCGCAACCTCTAGGTTTGAGTCGACCCAGGGTCATGGGCTGGGTGGGGGTCGATATGTCAGCGACGATCAAGCCTGCCGACTTTGCGGCGATGTAGGCTCGCTTTCCAAGGACCGCCACGTCCCGGGCATAGCGATCGAAGACATTGGGAAAGGGGCTGTACTCGCAGAGACACTCCAGGTCCGCGACACAAGGCCCGCAAAACCCCTCGGTATTGCCCACCCAGGGCAACCGGACATGGTACGATTGAAAATTGGATCGCTCACTCAGCACCTCGATCAGTGTCTGGGGGGTAAGGTTGCCTCGCTGCATGGACCTGATGACCTCTTGAAGTTCGATATCGTCCAAGAGCGTCACGTGGTCCATCACAGTGGGCAGAAGTTCGGTTGGGATGCGACAGTCCCCTAGCGAGTCCCTAAGGTGAGGTCGAGTCTTGGTGGGAGGTGGGTTCATCTGCAATGGGTGTCTTCACGGTCTGCGGAGCCACAGGCTGAGGGGTACCTGCAGCCACTGGCGGGTGCTTGTTCGAGCGTGCCGGCAGCCGATCAGGCGAGGCGTTTTGGGTCTCAAGCAAGTCATCGGGACATTCCTATTCTCGTCCAGAGCCGGAGCTCACGATCCCGAGCGGTAAAGCCATGATCCTCTTTGCTTCCCGGAGGGCACGGGTTCGCTGGGACCCGCTCATCGCCACTTTGATCCAATCACGCACAATCGCGTCGTCTTCGGCGGCTTTAATGTACGCAGTACGCAACTCTATGATGGTCAGAAAGATATCGAGCGTTTTGAGTTTTGTCAGGCTTTCCACCTCCTTGGTTCCAATCAACCAATCCTCGATGTTGACCGTGTGGGTATCGAGCATCGTCATCCAGATGTTGAAGACCCGTTCGATGCATTGAATGATGGACTCCTGCTCCTGCTCCATATGGCGGATTAGGGTATTGAAGAAGACTTTCCGCACTACCTTGGCAGCCTCAGGTGCGGGTGGTGGGTAAGATCGTCCGCCCGAAGCGGACAGGGAGGCATCCTTTGGATCCTCGTTGAAGCCTGATGAATGGGTTGAGTTCATGCCAAGAGCATACCAGACCAGGTGTGACATCCACTGACACAGGAATAGGAATGTTGTGGATTTAGCCTGGGGATTCTTTTCCCTCGTGTGCTTCCCCAACCCGCGTTCTCACCGCGATAAAGTGAAGAGCGCGGCAACCAAGCCAGGCTCATAATCGTCAACCGGGTTCTAATCGAACAAACGTTCGACCAACGGAAATGACGAACGCGCCGATGCCAGGAGCCCAGGCGCAAACCGGTTCCCCTTCACCAGAACCAACTGTGCGCTTACCAACTGGCAAAGGGCACGAATCAGCAGACGCATCAAGACGTCATCCTTCGTATACTCGCCCCCGTAGACACGCTCGTGGGTGAGACCTGCGTGCTGGAGCACCAAACCGGCCACCACGGACTTAGGTGAGACAGGGCCAGTGAGCAGAGTAACCGGAGTATGAGCAGCTCGGTGCAAGACCGTCTTAGCCTTGTTCAGGACAGGCGCAGGCAGCTGCACCTCAAACTCGCTGCCCACCGGACCGTGCGATTCCACCTCCTCCAGCCAACGGACGCATTCTCGCACCAAAGGCTTAACGCCCAACTCTACCGCCGGCTGGGCAGAAGATGTCGCATCGCTGCTGGCACAGAACTCCGGGTCGGCCCGTGAGGTAACCAGCGCAGCCAAGGGAGTGAGCGTCAGCGCCGGGACGCTGACCAGACCGGCTCGAAAGAACTTTCTTCGGTTCATGCCCGCAAACTCTTTGACGACGCTTGATTTCGCAGCCCTTCCCGCTCTGCCGTTGCCGGCCGGAACTGGGCGATCGCAGCCCAGTTCCTGGCAGGCATCCGTGTAGGTCTCATTCCCTCAGCCTCAGGAAACCTGATCCCTGCCACTGCCCGTACTCCTGCCGCACTTCAAGCATTTTCCACCCCAGAAGTTGCGATTGGTGCAATCGTTGCTGTCGCACCCAACCGCGCCACAGTGCTTGCACTTGTACACACCCTGACCATGCGTACTCCCTTTTCCACCACGTGTCTTTCCCTGGCAACTCATAATCTTCCTTTTGTTTGGTTTGTTTGTTTCGTTTCACCGCAAACCCGCAGATCGCCTCTGCCAGATCTACGGAAAGTGTTGGTTATCAGCACACACCCCGCCCTCGGAGCCGATCCGCAAACCCCGGCGGATCGAGTCCGCCAGAAGTTGGGAGAGGCACTCGCGTGATTCTGGCTGGCTAAGCCCAACCTCGGGGGGGCTTCTTGAGAACTGGATCTCATTCTTGGCAAGGTTTGGGGCTTTTGTTGGCCAGCGAGTACCGCCGCCGATCGCAACACTCGACGCGGCACAGAGGGCACCACGTGTGCGATTGGAGGACGGAGTTGGCTGGCCTCAATCCCGTGTCGATCCGAAGGATTCATACTCTGCACCACTCTAGAGCACACCCCACGACATTGGCTGTCAGAGGTCGCTTCATCCTTCCTTTTCTTTTGGGGCATTGCGCTACGCACTTCTGGTTTCTAGGGTCCCCCCCACGGCGGTGGGTACTCGCGTGTGAGTTGTTCCTCCTGCCCATTTGCGGCGTTTTTGGGACCAGCGGGAACCCTACCTTGACCGGCAAAGAGCCGAGAGTACGATCGCCTACACCGACCTATGATTCGACTTACTGACGGTTTGGACTTTCTTCCTGAAAAGGACCGAGGGCTCCTTGAGCTACTGCGCGAGGACTTCCCGCAGTTAACGCACACTGAACTTGTTCCAATCGCTTTGATGGCTTGGGGCTCTGAGCGATGCGAGGAAATCGAGGGCCGATCCTCCGGCAAGGACCGCGAGCTGAGGAAGGAACAAGTTCTCTGTGTCGAAATGGTGTTGTTTGGATTCCATATGGTCCACCGGCTTAAGATGAAAAGCCGGTTGAGCCAAACCCAGAGAAGGCATATCTCCGACTGGATCGGGTGGGAACTGAAAGATGGGAAGGTCTGTCGGATGAAGCAGGAGGCCTAAGCGTGCCTTCACGGGGCAGGAGTTCGATGCTCGCCGGACCTCGTGCGAATTGCGCCGCGCTTGTGGTGCCTTAAACCTCAGCGGGATGTCTTTCCTGCTTTCTTGGCCAGGAACCCCGACTCATCCCCCAGATGGAAGGCGATGTTGCCCGTGACCTTCGCACCCGTCGCCTGCGCCCACCCCCTGCCACTGACTTCATCACCCTCATCGAAGCCCTCAAACGAGAAATCCACACGGTCTTTCGTGTCAGCAACCCGCCAGTCCAGACTCAAATCAACCGCACCGAAGTGCATTTCTCCCCTTCCGCCACGAGCAAAAGTGATCTTCCCCGGTGATACCAGATCAATAAACTCCTGGTCCCACAGGTCCATCTCAACAATGCGCCAGCGTCCGATTATGGATGACTTCATTCTCTAGCCGCAATCGATCCTACTCAGCCAGAAGGACGCTTGCCGAGTGCAAACCACACCTTCAGGATAGCCCTTGATTGCAGGCAAAACAGCCAACCGACATCGCCGAGAGCCTTTCTGGGCTGATCGAGCGTGTTACCTTCTTCAACGAAGAAAACGGTTTTGGGGTGCTCAAGGTGAAAGCCAAGGGGCACCGCGACCTTGTTACCGTGGTAGGAGCCCTTCCATCCGCCAATGCCGGGGAATGGGTAACCGCGCAGGGCAGGTGGATTCAGGACCGGGAGTTTGGACTCCAGTTCAAAGCGGAGATGCTTACCAGCACCCCTCCAACCACCAAGGAAGGAATCGAGAAATACCTGGGCAGTGGAATGGTCAAGGGCATCGGACCTGTCTACGCGCAAAAGTTGGTGGCCGCTTTTGGTGAGCAGATCTTTGAGGTCATCGAGCAAACCTCGGCGCGGTTGGAAGAGGTGGAGGGGATCGGCCCCAAGCGCAGGCAGAAGATCAAGGCGGCATGGGGAGAGCAGAAGGTCATCCGAGAGATCATGGTCTTTCTCCACTCCAACGGAGTCAGCACCAGTCGGGCCGTTAGAATCTACAAGACCTATGGAGAAGGAGCCATCGAGTCCGTTAGGGCAGATCCCTATCGCTTGGCCAAAGACATCCATGGAATTGGCTTCAAGACCGCTGACCAGATCGCCCAGAAGATGGGTATCCCGGTCGATTCCCTGGTTCGAGCCTGTGCTGGGTTAAGCCATGTCCTGCTGGAAGCCACCGGGGAAGGACACTGTGCCCTGCCCGTGGAGTTGCTCAAGGATCAGGCGGGCCAACTTCTGCTGGTGGAAGAGAACATCGTCACACAAGCGCTGGAGCGCACCTTGGCCAGTGGGGATCTCGAACGGGAAACCATCGGGGATCAGGAATTGATCTTCCTGCCGCACCTAAAGCGGGCCGAGGTGGGTATCGCGGCGCGGATAAAGCACCTGTGCGCCTCCAAGGTCAACTACCCGCCAATGGATCTGGAGAAAGCTCTGGTCTGGTGTCAGCAGAAGACGGGTAAAGAACTGGCACCCAGCCAGCGAGAAGCCGTGAAGCAGGCCCTCACCAGCCGGGCACTCATCGTCACCGGTGGACCGGGTGTGGGCAAGACAACCCTCGTGAACGCGATCCTGCAAATCCTCCGAGCAAAAAAGGTCCGGTGCCTGCTCTGTGCGCCTACGGGGCGGGCGGCCAAGCGGCTCTCCGAAACCACCGGGATCGAGGCCAAGACCATCCACCGACTGCTGGAAGTCAATGCCGCCGCGGGCGGGTTCAAAAGAAACGAGGCCAATCCCCTGGAGTGCGACCTGCTCGTGGTGGACGAAACCTCCATGGTGGACATTCCGCTCATGAACCATGTGCTCCGCGCTTTGCCTTTCAGTGCGGGTCTGTTGCTGGTCGGCGATGTAGACCAGTTACCCTCGGTGGGACCGGGGATGGTCTTGCGGCACCTGATCGAGAGCAAAACGGTACCGGTGGTCAGGCTGACGGAGGTATTCAGGCAGGCCGCACATAGCCGCATCATCACCAACGCCCATAGGGTCAACCAAGGGTACCTGCCTGAACTGCCGGGCAAGAAGGGCGAATCCGACTTCTACTTCATCGAGCGAGCCGAGCCCGAAACGATTTCGTCTACCCTGCTGGACATGGTCAAGACTCGAATACCGGCGAAATTCGGCTTTGATCCGATTCGCGATATTCAGGTCTTGAGTCCGATGAACCGGGGCTCCTTGGGGATTCGCGAGTTGAACGTTTTGCTGCAGAACGCACTGAACCCGATCCAACCGAATGAACCGGCGGTGGAGAAGTTTGGTTGGCTGTTCCGGGTGCGGGACAAGGTCATTCAAACCGAGAACAACTACGACAAGGATGTCTTTAACGGGGACATCGGACAGATCGTCAAGATCGACCCCATGGAACGAGAGGTGACGATCCGGTTCGACCAGCGGGAGGTTGCCTACGACTACGGGGAATTGGACGAGATCTCCTTGGCCTATGCCATCACCATCCACAAGTCGCAGGGATCGGAGTTCCCAGCCGTGTTGATTCCTCTGGCCATGCAACAGTTCATGCTCCTTCAAAGGAACTTGGTCTATACTGGGATCACGCGTGGCAAGAAACTGGTGATCCTGGTCGGTCAGAAGAAAGCACTGGGCATGGCAGTGAAGAACAACAAGACCGAGAGCCGGTTCTCAGGGTTGCTGAGCCGGTTGACGCTAGGTTAGTGGCACCCCCGTGACAAGTTTTCCCGCAAGTGTTTACGACCTGCTCAGCCTGAAGAACTCGCTCCCGCTGCAGAGTGGGAGCACCACAGGGTTCAGCCCATCAGCTTCTATGCTACCGACCTGAAACGCCCCATGCGTAACCAGCACCGTGGGCACCGCCTTGGCAACATCCACGGCACCCTGAATGTTCATCGCCGCCTTGAACCGCCTTCTGCACGATGGCACTGGGATGGTGTTGACCACGTCGATGAAGTAAGCCATCTGCGTCTGTACCCGTCCATGGAGCTGCCGTCAAGAGGGAGAGGCAGATATGGGGCTAGGAGAGGCAGCCTCGCTACGCAGGGGACAGGAACTCCTATTCCTCGGTTCCGCCGCGGCACACCGCAAGGACGTTCCATGTCTTACACTTCATGTCATTCCAACCATGTTACTTGATCTTCCGGACAATAATGTTATCGAAATACACATCCTCAGGTATTCCACCCCACGCTATGCAGTCCTCCAGCATGAGTGCGAACGGGCTGCCATCCACAAGTCCTGAGGACCCGAACTGCCACGACAGCAGATGTGTATCCACCAAAATACGGTAAGTGTCCCACTGTCCATCATCAAACATTGCGCCCCCTTCCCATGGTTGGTAATCGGGTTGACCCACAAACATCGCCAGCCAACAATGCGAGGAGCCGTAGGAATACTGAGAAATGCCCAAAAAACCACCAAGCGTACCTTCTCCGCTCTCAGGCCTCCGCAATCCCAGACAGTCCCACTGGATCTCGAATAGTCCCCCGCCAGCGGTGGCTAGAGTGGTGCTGAATAGATCACCGCCCTCTCTGCCTTGACTGAATGTAAGCACCTTGTTCGCCCCCGTCGTGTCAAGAGGATCATCGACAACGACTGCACTTGAAGTAATCCCGCCTGAAGGGATAGTCCACTTCGAAGCGTCGATAACGCCTGATTGGAAATCCTCGTAGAATAGGGTGTTCAGCGGCTTGGGCGCCTTCACCAATCGGAAGAACGCCGTCGGTTCCCTCACCGGCAAGGTCAGCGTGTTCGTGCCCTCGGACTCTGGCACGTCCCGCCAGACTGCATTGAGCAAGTTGGTAGTTGTCTGGAGGCGAATATCGTTCGTCGTGGCCCATGTCAAAGTCATCTCTGCGCCGGAGATGACAGGTGGCTTTAACGGTGGGTAAAGGCGCTGCTGGACTTCATAGACGAGCAATCCCTTGCCACCTCCAGCTACCAACGCACAGTTCCCGATCAGCGCCGCGTCTTCGGCAGGGCTTGTCCAAGCGCCGGTCAGATAGGTAGGTTTCGCAGGATCGACTACGTCCAAAACGTACAGGCCATGGTCGCCTGCGCCTAGGTAGGCGTATTTCCCAGAAATCGCCATCCCCAGTCCCATTCCTCCCCATCCTCGGTAGGTTCCAATAAGGCCCACATTCTTTGGATCACTCACGTCCAGAATCCGCAAATCGCCCCTCCCCTCAGCCAGATAGACTTTTGATCCCCTCACATTGATTCCTTGTATCGCTCCGGGAGCCTCATACGCGCCCATCCGCATCGGGCTGTTCGGATTACTGATGTCAACGATCACCAGCCAGTTGCCTTGTGCAATGTAAGCGTAACGACCCGCCATCTGGACGGCGTGAACGGAGCCTTTTGTGTCATAGCTGCCGATCCTCCTGGGAAAGGCCGGATCCATCACATCCAGGATCAGCAAACCGGCCTCGGAGTCGGCCACGCAGGCAATTCCCCCTACCACTTCCACATCCTCTGCATACCCGGCAGTGTCGTAGTAGCCCTTGAGCAGCGGCTTGGCAGGGTCTGTGAAGTCGACAATCTCCACCGTGCTGAGAAGGTCCGGTTCATACGAGGCGACGTAGGCTATGTTCCCGCGTAACTCGATATCCGAAAGAGGGAAAAGCGTTTGCCACGTTCCCAGCAACCGTGGCTTGGCAGGGTTGCCGAGGTCAAGCAGGTGTACTTCGGATTCGCCGGACGCGACCAAGGCACGGGTGCCAGAAGCCGCGACTTTATGGACGGGAGCGTTGGCGGAGGGAGACCATGCGCCTTTCTCGACGAGTTCGCTTCGCACGTGCAGTGGTTGGTTGGCCTGGGAGTCATTGTAAGAGTAGAGAGCTTTGATTTCCGGTTCCAAGAGGGCGCGGTTGTAGATGCGCACTTGGTCGATTACACCTCCAAAGTATCTACCGCTCCCCGTGTCAGGAAAGCATCTTCCAATGGATATCGGGGTGTCATTCGGATACGTAACGGTTTGCGGAGATCTGCCCTTTTTGATTCCGTCTACATACAGTATGGCTTCAGCGCCATCGAACGTGCCCACGATGTGATGCCACCGACCGTCATTCTGTCCGGTGGAGTCGACTACCCGCGGGTCGTCGTTCACAAAGAACGCCGGTTGATTGGCGAGCCAAATGGACTCTAGAAAATACCCATTAGGGTAGCCCTCACGGTGTTTTGCGATGATCATCCTGTCGGCGTCGCTTACCGCCTCCCCAAAAATGACCCAGGCGCACAATGTGAAACCGCCCTGAACGAAGGATAGCTGCTCGGTTCCTGATAGCTCGATATACTGGTCTATGCCATTGAATTGGTAGGCATTGTTAGGAACACCAAATCGGTCAGGGGTGAGCGTTGCGCCGTACACCACGCCGTTCTTCCCGCCTCCGCTTTCATCATTCGCGTTTCCGTTGAATGGGTAGTACGCCACCATTCCGTTGGTAAGATCCTCAGGTGTGACAACGAGCACCTCGACCCGTTCCACCGTACTGGTGATCGCCCCAAGGGCATTCGTAACTACCACAGTGTAGTCGCCGGTCACCATCAAGGTGACGTTTGAAAGCACCAGCGTCCTGTTCGTTCCACCTTCGATGTTCGTCCCGTCCTTGAGCCACTGGTAACTAAGAGGCCAACTTCCGGTAGCAAGCACGTGCAAACGAAGGTTTTCGCCCACATAATTGGTCTGACCGATCACTTGGGACTGAATTGTGGGAGGCTGATTGGTGGCAAGAAGCACGACTTCTGGGACGAAAGCAATCCCAGCGACAGGCAGACCGGTAAAGTCGCCAGCCCATGATACAGAAATGGTGGAGCCGCTGGCGTCGGGCGTGATGCGAAAGAGACCGTTGCCGGTTTCATTGAGAGCGTACAGGGTGGCCTCGGCTGGAGAGAATGCCATGTCCCCCATGTTGAAGGGAATCGCGCCGAGGCTCGTGATCGAGCCTGTCGCCAGATCCATGCGTTGAAGCTGGCCGACACCGTTGGAGTCTGTGGTGTAGAAGCTGTCGTGCAGCGCATCGTAAACCATGGCGTCACCGTCGAGCGAAGTCCGCTGCAAGTGGGTCAAGGTACCATCCAGCGCCACACTCAACAGTTCATCCGTGATACAGTTGTCAGCCGAGTAGGAATGTCGGGAGACGACAAAACTATCAAGAGGATCCACGTACACGATCGACTCGAAGAAACCCTTCAAAGTCGTCAGGACCTGGGGAATGCCCTGCGGCAGAACAAACTCGACAAGAGACACTGTCGGCAAGCCACAAGCTTGGCCCCCCGCGTAGCCGAAACAGAAAAGACGCTGCAGGCGGCTGTGGAAGGTGAGGTGGCCAAGACTAAGGCCCTCAGGGGGATCGAAGTGGGAGAGTGTTCGGACGTTTCCGAGATCCTCGGTGTCGATGAGAACGAGTTCGTCGGTTCTCAATCCAACCAGCATGCTAGCGCCTGCACGCCCCTCTGTCAGAGGTGAAGGACCCTGCAAGGGGATGGTTGAGACATTGGCGCTGGCAAACACGGGCGTGATCAATCCGTTGGATTGGAGGGGAATGTCTCGGGCCACAACGGTGACGTTGGTAAAGCCCTCAGGGAGGTTGGGGGCGGTGTATTGCCTTTGGTAGTGGAGGGGGATATCCGTTGAGGTCATGCCCACAGGGAATTGTAGGGTGCCCCCCAGGCTCACCGTCTGGTGGGTCGGTTGCACCGTGATCCCGGGATCCTCGGCCAGGGCAAGGCTGGCGAGGGCGAACCAAACGGCCAGAACGGACCCGTTAAGGCCCCCATCTCCGATTCGTGGGTAAGGGTGGATCGACCCGTTGGCCTGGCGTTGAGTGTGCATAATCGGTGCTTTCATAAAGAGCTATACGGGATCCTTTTCGAGTTGTTTCATGGCTTCCGCACATCTGAATCGTCCATGTATGTACCTCGGGACATCTGGCGGGTCGTTAACGACGACATTGAAACATCTTTGCGTGAAGGCCAACTGGCTGCCGAACAGTAATTACCAACAGACACCCGTCCCAGGTTGCAGTTCACCCCCGCTTTCAAGCATCACTTGAACTCCAGCCGCCAGACTGGTTTCGCTCTGCCAATGGGCTTGGATACGTCACCGCGGCCTTTCGGTTAAACGCGACCCATGGCCATTGGCGAATCATGACGCTATCGGATCAACTCAGCCGACGGTCATTCACGGTTTCACCAAGCGATAAAGACCCATGTTCTCGCTCATGGGTAGAGTCATGGTGTTTGTGATCTCGGATCCAGGAACCTCCTGCCAACTGGGCGCGCTCAGGCCAAAGGACTTCTGCAGCCTGACGCCCTCCACGGCAGGCCAGGAGAGCGTCATCGTCTCCCCTGAAATGACAGGCGCGTCCAACCGCAGCCAGGGTGTTTGGCGGACTTCATAGACGTTCAGTCCTTGCTCAGCCGTGGCGACCAGGAAGTATCTGTCCATCACCTCAACATCTTGAGCCCCACCCCCGATTGTCGCTCCCGTTACCCAAGCGATGTTCGCTGGGTTGCTCACGTCTACGACCTCCAATCCAGAGCCACCTTTGGCCAGGCAGGCGTAATCGCCCAGCACGGCCACCGCTTCCATTCCCCAGGTACGATGAGTGCCCAGTCTCTGGACCTTCCCTGGGTCCGCGAGGTTCAGCACCTGAGGACCGACTCCGCCCTCAAGAACGTACGCTTTCGAACCGACCAGCTTCAGATCCAAGATCCCTCCGGGCACTTCGTAAGCACCCAACCTCACCGGAACCGCCGGACTGCTGACGTCCAAGATCAGCAACCACTTGCCATCGACGAAATAGATGTAGTCTCCGACGGCAGCGACCTTGCTGACAAT
This sequence comes from uncultured Verrucomicrobiota bacterium, assembly GCA_964411985.1. Classification (GTDB taxonomy): domain Bacteria; phylum Verrucomicrobiota; class Verrucomicrobiia; order Limisphaerales; family J093; genus CAYPNF01. Next base: position 6,067 of record CAYPNF010000030.1, on the reverse strand, counting down.
GCCTTTGGTGTCGTATCTCGCCAGTTTTTGGGGCGAGGTTGGATTACTCGAGTCCAGCACCAACAACCCCGCGTTGCCATCAGCCACGTAGATCGTGGTTCCGACCACCGCTAGGTCCTCCGCATAGCCAGCCGTGTCGTAATACCCCCTGATCGAGGGCTTCGCGGGATTGCTAAAATCGATGATCTCAACGGTGCTCAGGAAGTTGGTCTCGTAGGATGCAACGTAAGCCATACTGCCCATCAATTGTGCGTTCGACACCGGGCAAGGGGTGTGCCAAGTCCCCAGCAGGGTTGGGCTGGATGGTGTGCTGAGGTCGACCAGATGCACACTCCGATCGCCAGCCGTAACGAGAGCGCGTTGGCCGGAGACGGCGATGCGGCGCACGGGCCCTTGGTTGGTGAGGGACAAGACGCCCACAGGCACCAATTCCGTTTGGATGTAGAGACCTCCATCGGGTGGACTTAGAGCGACGCTCACGTTGTCCACGCCCCAGCTTTCATCCCACAATTCTTGAAGTCCCTGACCCGTGAAGTTGAGGCTGAGCCCACTGGCACGGTGTTGGAAAGTGAAGATTAGATGATAAACGGCGTCACCATAGCCCAGAGTGTTGGATTCGACAGCACCGGTTCCAGCAGGATGGTCCGCACCTGGATAGTTATCTGGATATGCCTGAAAAGGATTGGCATACCCGGTGTTGCTGAACGTGGTGTGAAGGAGTGTCGGTCCGCCAGCCACGCTCAGATCCCAGACGTCAGGACCGCCCACATTGACGGGTCCGTGGGCATCCCAAGAGTTGATGATAAACAGGTCGAGCGAAACCGTAACCGCCTGGTGCGGAGGCAAACTGGACAGCGTAAGGCTGACCGTGTCGTTGCCGAACCGGCCAAGAAAACGCCGCTGTCCAACGGGGGTGACATCGATCTGCTGACGGGACCACTCCGCGCCCACGACACCCTCAAAGTCCTGGGTGTACTGCCAAACCGCTCCCAGGGACTCCATCCCGGCCAATAGGGATCCGCACAAGACAAGGCCCACCAGGCACCGTGGTTTGAGCAACTGGAGAACTCCCACCGACCAAGGTGGGTTGCAGTGAAAGCGGCAAGGGTTGGGGTTTTCCATACATGGTTTCGTTTTCATAAGTCAGGGTTAGTTATGTCCTAAAACGGTGTTTGCACGTGGGCTACTCATGGCTTCACCAAGCGGTAGAATCCGCCGCCGCCCCCTTCCGGCACGGTGATCCGGTTTGTGGTTTCCGTGGTCGGAACGGCCTGCCAATTCACTTTCTCCAAGCTCGGGGTGTTCTGCAGCTGCCATCCCGCATCGGCCTGCCAGGACAACGAGAAGAGACTGCCTGGGCCCTTCGGTTGCTGGAACTGGATGCGCCGATCTAGGAGTTCAAATCCCAGCAAGCCCTGCGCTGCGGCGGCGACCCAGATCTGGTTGCCCGACGCGACCACATCTTGGGCCGGACCCGTGGTCGCATAGCCCGCCACCCACTCCGGCTTGGCCAGGTGGCTTACATCGATCACCTGCAAGCCTCGAGTTCCGTTAGCCAAGAACACGAAGTCGCCCTGGACATCCAAGGCCACCGCGTCCATCACCCAGCCGTTGCTTCCCAGTAAAGCGGGGTTGCCGGGTTCCCGGGCGTCGAGGATCTCCAAGCCCTTCCCGGCCTCCAAGACGAAGACCGTGGTTCCTTGGACTGCCAAATCACGTATGGGGTTGCTGGTGGACCAGGCGCCCACCCGCACCGGTTTAGCCGAGTCGGTGATATCGAGGATGATCAGGCCCCCTTCCAGCCCGAGGTAGGCGATCATGCCGTTGAGGGCAATGTGCGTGAGGGGACCTCGGGTCGGATAATGTCCCACCTGTCGCAGCGCCGTAGGATCGGAGATATCCAGGATGATCAAACCGTTGTCGCCATCGGCGACGAAGGCATTTCGGTCTGTCGTGGTGATCCCGTGCGCGTACCCTGGAGTGTCAAAGGAGTGGCGAAGGACTGGATGTGCTGCATCGGTGAAATCCACTGCCTCGACGGTGCTGAAGACGTCGGTCTCCCAACCGGCGATGAAGGCGAGGTTGCTGCGAATGCACAGGGAGGAGGGCGTGAGCAGGGATTCCCAGGTTCCGGCAAGCATGGGCTTGGCTGGGTCGGATATGTCCAGAGAGTGTGTCGTCCCGTTATCGGTACCGACAAACACCGTCTTGCCAAAGGCCTGGACGAGGTTCACCGCGTTCGTTGAGGTAGAACGCCAAATGCCCATAGGCTGCAGGCTCAGGGGCGCTTGGGGCATCGCCGTGACCACCTTGACCTCGTCCAGCCAGAACGAACCGCTGGACGAGGCCTCCAGGCCCGAGGGGAGACCCGGCTCCAGGATTGGGAGCCCCTGCCCGACCCGTTGGTCATCAACGTAGACGTCAAAACTCCTGGAGGCCAGGTCGACGACCGAGCGGATGCGGTACCAGGTGTTGGGCTGGTAGGGGATCAGCGGCGAGTAGAGGATGTCGATCTGCCCAAGATTCTGATACGCCCTCAGCAGAGCCTGGATCTGCCCCCCAAGAAATACCACTGTGGCATAGTGGTCACCCCAGGGACCCAGAGCCGGGTTGTAGGCGCCAAAACCCGCCCCCTCCCCCGAATAAAGAAGGCACTCCATCGTGAAACGAGGCGGCAGTTCAACCGGATGATAGGCACGGGCCACCCAACCGGAAACTCCCGTCATGTGAAAAGCCTGGCCACTCCTTCCGCCCGGGGGAGCCTCGATCCGCTGGACCTCAGGCCCTGCGCCTCCGTAGACCAGCGTCCAACCGTTCCCGGGAAAGAAGCCAGGCAGGTAACTCTCGAAGTCGTCGTAGAAGAGCATTTCGTCGTCCTGGATCCGGATGACCACGTTGGAATTGCCCATCGAAACACCGGTGCTTGGGTTGCTGAGCCTGAGTTGAAACTGCTTCTCCGGCTCCTCCAGGCTGTCATCGAGGATCGGAATCGTGAGCACCTTGTTGGTCTCTCCGGGGGCAAAGCGTAGCGTGCCGGAGGCCTGGACATAATCGCTTCCCGCCTGAGCCGTGACCTCGACCGTGGCGTAGTCCACCGTGACCTCCTGGTCGAGAAGTTCTGGGCCAAGCCGCAGCACACCAACCCGAACCGCTCCGTCTTTCTCCCAAACCGTTCGGGAGCCTGCTGGACAGTGAACGAATGCCCCTGCCGGGGTCAGTTGTACGCAGGCGCTGAGCAAGGTGGAATCGGAGGTGTAGGAACCATTGCCGTAACCTACCCCGAAGTCGATCACGTCGCCGACCACCACCGCCGTAATCCTCTGGAAGGCTACCCGACTGCTCTCGCCAAAACCGTTGACCGAGGCTTCGTAGAGGGCATTCCCGTTATGCCACACGTGGGCCTCTGTCGTCGTCCCGTTGGGGTTCAGGCCTTCGAAGATGACTGTAAGATCTGCCACGCCGGAGGCCGGAGCCGTCCAGCGAACGACGGAGTTCTCGTCGTTAGGGCCGGGATGGAGGTGGAGGCTGGCAGACGGCACGTCCATATGGTTGATGAACTCCGTCTGGGTGCTCGTGTTACAGGCGACACTCAGCCAGTCAATGGCCCAGGAGCCCGTGGAATTGGGCACATGCCAAACCCAGATCTGCGAGCTTGAAGGTGGTGGTTGAAGTGCCGAGGCCGACAACGCCCTGCCAAACAACCTGAATTCCTGGCTTCCGGTAGGCCACCAGCCGTAGCTCCAAGCCCCGTTGGGGTTTTGGTTGCTGGAAAAGTCCTTGGCAGCATCGAAAACCAGTTGCGCTTGGATCGGAAGGGCAGTGCTGAGCCACACGGCAGCGACCAAGACCATACTCGAGAGGTGCCCTCCCGTGGTTGTTGGGAGATTAGGGATCAGCCGGTTGATGTGATCTTCTCTCTTCATAACTTCATTGACTGAACAATACTTTTCGTTCCACACCGTCAGTACTGCGCGCAGGGCGTGCGATTCTCGCCTCCGCCCTGCGCGCAGCGTTGTTGACCGGTTCCTGCGGTCTACTCCACCACTTCTGCTTTAAAGAATCGGGCCGATCCCAGAGGCGGCAACTCGAACGCCTGTCCACTCCCTGTCCAGTCCCCAGCTTCCACCCAGTTGACCAGGTCCTCGGAAGCGTAGATTCTGATGTGCTGTCCAAGGTCGGCCCTCACTGACAACAGAAACGCGCCGTCGCTGGCCCGCAGGGCTCCAGCCAGCACCGGTCGTCGCGGTTCGGTAATCGTGAGGATCTGGTTGGCTGCTACATTGGCAATCTCCTGCAGCGTGCCTGAGGGCCATTCGATAACCACCTTGCTAACATTGGTAGCGGTCTCTAGGCCGAAGTGGGCGCGAAGATCGTTTTGAGCACGGTTCCCTCCAGCTATCTCGCGCATCTGCCACTGGAGTTTCCCCTGGACTTTGGCATAGGCCCGAACCTTGGCCCCGATGGCCGACCGGTTGGAGGTAGTTCCGATGAGTTTCACCATCAGCCAGTGGTTAGCGTTGCCGTTGTTGTGGTAGAGCAAGCAAGCCTCTGGCGGCCGCCGAGCCACGTACAGATCCAGGAAACCGTCATTGTCATAGTCCCCCCAGGCGCACGTCGCAGAACGACCAACATCGTTGACCAAGCTGCCGAGCTTGACCTGGGTGAACGTTCCGTCGCCGTTGTTGCGGAACAGGAGATTCACAACCGCAGTGCCCTGGCCGCGGGTGATGAACAGATCCAGGTACCCGTCGTTGTCGTAATCGCCCCAGATACTGTGACCCGTTTCGCCAGCGGCGCCGAGCAAGCTTTTGGTGAATTGCCAGTTCCCGTCGTTATGGAACAAATGGCTGGTGGAGTTGTACATCGGCACGAAGATGTCCATTCTTCCGTCGTTGTCGTAATCGCCGAATGAGGGTGTGATCGAACCTCCACTATCCAACGGGAGGGCTCCTTGGGTCACTCGCACGAAGTTGCCGCCGTCGTTGCGGAATGCTTCGGGCCCACCACTGGGCCAAGTCGCTAGGACCAGATCCAAGTCGCCGTCGCCGTCCAAGTCACTGAAGCCTGCCCCCTGCACACTGGGGAAAGACGTAGTGACGAGTGGCCCTTGGGTGATGCTCGTGAACGTCCCATCGCCCTCAGCGTGGTACAGGGAGTTCATCAGAGCCCCCTCGCCGTTACCCATGAAAAGGTCAAGAAAGCCATCTTGATCGTAATCTCCCCAACACATCGTTCCGAAGCTGAACAGGTTTGTGTTGATCGCGCCAGCGTTGGTGACGAGGTCGAACTTGCCATCGCCCCGGTTCCAATAAAGCGAGGCTAAGAAGGTGGAGTTTGTTCCGGCGGCTGCCACGATCATGTCGAGGAATCCATCGTTGTCATAGTCCCCCCAGGCCACATTACTGTAGGATCCTCGATCCCCCACAATGGCTCCCACCTCGTTGGTGGTGGTCTTCGTGAAGGTTCCTTCCCCGTTGTTGTGGTAGAGGCAGTTGAACTCTTGCGATCCGTAGACGCCAGTCGAGACGAACAGATCAATGTAGCCATCGTTGTCATAGTCCCCCCAGGCGCAACCGAAAGGTTCTGGATGGGTTTCAGCAACCGGTCCAGTGGTGATCTTCGTGAACTGGGTGTCCACAAAAACGTAGGTGAAGTTCGTTGTTACGCTTTCGCCCGAGGTCACCACCACGCTGTAGCGGCCCTGCTGGGCAGCCGTAAGGTTGGTTAACACCAACGTGGTGTTGGTCTGTCCCGAAAGATCAACACCTTCAAAGCGCCACTGCAGACTCCCGGAGCGGGAAGAACGGAGTGCAACCTCGCCGTTGAGGCTGGCCGAGGGTCGATTGGGGGTGATCAGCACCGGTTCCGTTACGGTCATCATCTGGTCCAGTGACACGTCGAGCAGTTCCTGGACATTCCCGGAGGGCCACTCGATGCGGAGGGTCGTGACATTCGTGGCGTCGCCGAGGCCAAAGTGGGCCAGTAGACCGTTGTCGATGCCAACGGAGGTACAGGAGATTTCCCGCATTTGCCAGAAGGCTTGGCCGTCGATGGTGGCCTGGACGCG
>CAYPNF010000029.1:100002-108173 GCA_964411985.1 uncultured Verrucomicrobiota bacterium | reverse complement strand
CTCGAAGTGAGCTGTTATCGGTACGGCATGAAATGGATTGCGGCGGCCATCAGCCTCTCGGTCTGGCTCGGGGTTTTCTCCAACCAGACTCTCGCATGCCGCTATAACGTCCGTGACGTGGGGTTCGTGGATCTGGACCGCGCTCGCTACCAATTCATTGCCTTTGTCAGGAGCAGCACCCCACCCGCCGTGGTGGCAGATTTGAAGGAGGCATCCGCTGCCGTTCTGGCGGAGTGCAACGTCGATTCGGAGATCGTGAACCTGGACCAGCAGCCGAACCATCCGAGTGAGAAGCACCTCCCGAGTCTGGCTGAGGAGGGTACGGTTGCCGGCGTGCTGGTCTCGCCCGACGGACAAATCCTGCCCGTGGATCTGGGTGGGTCCGGAGCGGGCTTTCGATCTAAGGTCACCGCTGCTTTGCACCAGGTAACGGATTCGCCCGCCAGGCAGGAGATCGTAAAGAAGGTCACCTCTGCATTCGCAGTGGTCCTGCTCCTGGAGGGCAAGGATGCGGCTGCCAACCAGATTGCGCGAAAGGCGGTGGAGGAGTCGCTGCGCCAGGTGACCCAGCAAATGAAACTCATGCCCAAGGCGGTCGAAGCGCCTCCGGTTCTGCAAGTCATCGAGCCGTCCTCCCTGGAGCGCGAGAAAGTCCTTCTCTGGAGTCTTGGGCTGGACACGATGGCATCCACGGAGCCTCGGGCGGCGATCCTCTACGGCCGGGTTCGTTGGATCGGGCCTCTTATGAAGGGGGCGGAAATCACCGAGAGGAATCTGACGGGGCTGCTCTCCCTGATCGGGGCCGATTGTGAATGCGGTCTGGATATCGGTTGGACTCAGGGCACGCGGTTGCCAGTCCGTTGGACCGAAGAGCTTGTGCCTCGGTTGGTGCGCTCCTTGGGATTCGATCCCGACAGCCCCATGGTGAAGCTGGAGGTGGGACGCATCTTGGCCAAGGGGGGTGTCTCGCGGTCGGCTTCCGTGGGGTACCAGGAGATTGCTTTGGATGAGGTGAGAACCTCGGATGGAACGAGCACGAACCGGCTGGTGCCCATTCATGCGGCGGTCGACCCACTTCCGCTTGCGTCCTCTCCTGGAGCACCCACGGACGGACCGCGCGAGACGTTTCGGGTCAGGCTGTTCCTGCCAGTGCTATTCCTCAGCCTCACGATTCTGTCTTGGGGCGCGTTTATCCTCCTGCGAGCCAAAAGAAGGGCACGACCGTAACCTGATATGTTTGACCGTCTTATTCCATGGGCTGCCAGCCTGGTGCTGGTGCTCTCGCTAGCACAGGCGGAAGACTGGCCCACGTACCAGCATGATATCAGGCGGAGCGGTTGGACCTCGGAGCGGCTTGAAGCATCGCAGTTGGGGCAACAATGGAGATTTGAGTCCTCTCACCCACCCCAACCCGCATGGGACGGGCCCGCGAAATGGGATGCCTACGCCGGAATCCGGGGGCTCAAGTCCATGCGCAATTACGACCCCGTGTTTCATGTCACAGTGGCCGGGCAGTCGCTCTTTTTCGGCTCTTCCGTGGACGACGCGGTACACTGCCTGGACACGCGCACCGGCAAGGAAAAATGGTTTTTCCCGACCGACGGTCCGGTTCGCATTGCGCCAACTTTCCACGAAGGGAGAGTGTTCTTTGGCTCCGACGACGGGTATGCCTACTGTGTGGATGCTGCGGAAGGGCGCCTGATCTGGAAATACAGGCCGGCAGAGGAGGGACGCCTGGTGCTATGCGATGGGCGCTTCATTCCGTTCTGGCCTTGCCGCAGCGGGGTGCTTGTCGATGGCGGCACAGCCTACTTTGCGATGGGCATGCTGCCTTGGAAGGAATCCTTCCTTTGTGCGGTGGATGCCGTCACCGGCCGACCGGACGGGTCGGGTCGGTTCGTGAGGAGACTGCAGGGAGTCACTTTGGAAGGGGCGATCGTGGCTTCGAGTCAGCGACTGATTTGCCCTCAGGGCCGAGTTGCCCCGCTCCTCTTCAATCGGAATGATGGCAAGCAACTGGGTTCACTGGAGGGAGGCGGTGGGTGCTTTGTACTCGTCACGGAAGACTCACGGGTCTTGCACGGTCCGGGAAACAAGACCGGGTGGATCCAGGAGAGTGCCGAGAAGAACCGCGCGAAGCTGGCCACCTTTGAAGGGGGAAATGCGCTGGTGGTGGACGACCGGACGGCCTACTTGCTGAAGGACGACGCCCTGGTTGCCATGGACCGCGTGAGCCGCAAAGAAATCTGGACCAAGCCTTGTGACTGTCCGCACACGCTCATCCAGGCGGGAGACACCCTTTTCGCGGGGGGGACTGACCGAGTGGCGGCGTTCCGCACCCAAGACGGAGCACTCCTGTGGGAGAAGGCAGTGAAAGGGCGTGTCTTCGGCTTGGTGGTGGCCGATGGCGCGTTGTTTGTTTCCACCGACGACGGTTGCATCTATTGCTACCGGGTTGGCCAGAAGGAGACTCCAGCCTCGGTGGCCCAGGTGCCGGCAACGGGAACATCTCTTACCAATCACGCCAGGCTCTCCCTCGCGATCGGTCCTTCCTTGCGCTTCAACGGGGAGGAATCGGCTGAAGTCTGGTGGCGCACGGCGACGCCGCTGCCTACGGTCCTCGACTGGGGAATGCAGGGAGGAACCTATCAAAGGGTATTCGAGGCAGGCGCTAGGACGAACCATCAAGTGACCTTGACCGGGCTGAGGCGGGATCGAGTTTACAGTTACCTTATCCGTTCTGACGCCAACCCGGAAGCGCCGTCTACCTTGGCTTACGAGTGCGACACCCTGTTCAATTACAGCGTCCCTTCAGCGACCGGTTCCTCCTGGCCCATTTCCACGCCGACGCCGGATCCCTCGTGCGGCAAGTTGGCGAATGAGATCCTGTCCGTTGGCAAAGTCACGGAAGGGATCGTGCTGCTGCTGGGCTGCGACGACGGAGGACTTGGGTTCGAGCTGGCCAAGCGCAGCCGGCTGAGAGTTCTGGCAGTGGACCCTGACGCGAGCAAGGTGGCCCGGGTGCGACGGGCCTGGATGCAGACAGGGCTTTATGGAAGCAGGCTGACAGTCCGGCATGTGCCTTCCTGGCCGGAACTACCGTTCACTCCCCACTTCGCCAGCTTGGTCGTCAGCACCGGGACTGAACAAAAAGGCGCGATCCAACTCGAGCCTTCCCGAGTGGCTTCCATGGTGAAGCCCTTTGGTGGAGTTGGATTGGTTGGGGGGCATTTGCCGGCGGAGCCGCTGAATTCATGGCGGGAGGGTTACGTTTCCAGCAAGCAAGGGGAAGCCGAGGTGTCGGGGGGTTGGTTGAGGATGACGGTGAACTCACCGGCTGGGGCGGGGGAGTGGTCCCATGAATACGGCACTGCCGCCAATACGGCGTTTGGCGGAGAAGACCTGCGGGGTGCCAGCAACGCAGGCGACCTCGAGGTGCAGTGGTTGGGGCGCCCCGGACCTCGTTTTCAGGCGGATCGCAATGGCCGAAAACCATCCCCCTTGGCTGTCCAGGGTCGGCTCTTCGTGCAAGGACTTCAACGGATCTGCGCTTTGGACGCCTACAACGGCACGATCCTCTGGACTCGCGAAATCCCGTCCTTCCTCCGGTTCAACATGCCACGTGACTGCAGCAACTGGGCTGCCGATCGGGATAGCCTGTACCTGGCCATCGAGGGGCTTTGCTGGCGGCTCGAGGCGGCTTCGGGAGAGGTTTCCTGTTTCTACCCGGTTCAAAAAGGACGCCACCCCGATTGGGACTATGACTGGGGTTACCTGTCCGTCCAGACCGACAGTTTGATTGGCAGTGCGGTGAGAAAGGGATCCTCCTATCAGGAATACTGGGGGAAAGCCGATGAGGGGTGGTACGATGCGAAGTCAGGTCCTGCCACGTACAAAGTCTGCAGCGAGAACTTATTCGCATTGGACCGCGCCACTGGCCAGGCGAAATGGCAGTACGCGCAGGGAATCATCCTCAATCCGACCATCACGATCGAGGGGAATCGCCTCTATTTCCTCGAATCCCGCCATCCCCAAGTGCTGGCATCGACAACCCATCGGATTGGAATTCCCGAACTCTGGCGCGACCTTTTCCTTGTGGCTTTGGATTTGACCACCGGCAAGCCGGTCTGGGAGCAGTCGATCCAGCCTGCCGTGGGGGAAGTGGTGGTATATCTCACAGCAGGGCAGGGTGCCCTGGCCCTGGTGTGTTCGGGCGGTGACAAGTACAACGTCATGGCGTTCAGCCGGGAAGAGGGCCGGACGCTATGGAAATCCTCGTTCCCGTGGACCAAAGGGGATCACGGAGGCCACATGGCCAGACCGGCGATCGTGGGCAAGGAGTTGTTTGTTCGTCCCAGGGCTTTCGACCTGGTGACTGGGAAGGTGCTGGACAAAGAAATACCAGGCGGGGGGTGCGGCACCTATGCGGCATCCGAAAGGGCCCTCTTCTTCCGGGATAGCACCTTGACGATGTGGAGTATCGAGCATGGCAAGGTCAGTACGTGGGATCGGTTGCGTCCCGACTGCTGGCTGAGTACTGTACCCGCGTTGGGCCTGCTACTTTCTCCAGAAGCGGGTGGGGGATGCAGTTGTGGCAACTGGATGGAAACCTCGATTGTGTTTGCGCCCCGGTAGTCTTTCTCGCAGCATCCTCACAAAAGCAATACCTACGCTCTCCTATGAGTCACTCATCTGACAAGTCACGCCGTGATTTTCTCAAAGACACCAGCCGCCTCGTATTGGCCGCCGGGGCTCTCGGTACGTCCGCCGTTTCTCTGGCGGCCACGAAAGAGGAAACCTGGTGCGTCTCCTGCCGTGATACCCACCTCAAGTCGACCGGCCAGCCGGACTGCTGGTCGGCCTTGAAGCAGCTGGGAGCCGCTGGGGTCGAGGTCCAAGTGGATGAGGAGATGCGTTGCACGGGCCTGCATCATCCGCAGAAGAAGTACACCCTTGCCACTGCCGACGGCGCTCGCGAACTCCGGGAGGATCTTGATCGAAATAGCCTCAGGCTCACGGCGCTTTGCATGAGCAATCGGCTCGATGAACGACTTGAGCGGGAGCTCGAATGGACTAAAGCCGTGATCGGTGCGGCGAAGAGGCTGGAGGTTCAAACCGTTCGCATCGATGTCGTCCCACGCGCGATTAAGACGGAAGAATACATGCCTTTCGCTGTCAAAGCCTGCAAGCAGATGTGCGATCTCGCCAAGGACACGCCGGTCCGATACGGAATTGAAAACCATGGGCATTGGACCAACCAACCGAAGGTTCTCGAGGAGCTGTTCAGCAGTGTTGGGTCGCCGCAGCTGGGCTTGACCTTGGACGCGATGAACTTTTATTGGTTCGGCCATCCGCTCCGGGACCTCTACGGGATTTTCGAGAAGTTCGCGGGGAAGACCTTCCATACCCACTGCAAGAACCTGCAATACCCGGAGGACAAGCGGAATGCCTCGCGTCCCAGGGGATGGGAATATGAGAAATATGCCGCGCCACTGTACGAGGGCGATGTGGACTATGCGCGTGTGGTGCAGATCTTGCGCAAAGCGAATTACCGGGGAGATTTGTGCCTGGAAAATGAGTGCCTGGGACGATTTCCCAAAGAGGACCATCCGCAGATCCTGAAGAAGGAGATCACTTTTCTGAAATCCCTCACCTCAGCCTGATGGGGGTGATGGTATCGAGTCTTTGTTGATGATGAAAAGCAGCCCAATGATGTAAGGAACCGCCATGAAGACACTTTTAGCCATCACCCTCACGGTTGGTGTCGGATTAGCCGCTCTGGTCCTTCCGGCCGTTGCCTCGGAAGCGGACGTCGTAACGAGGCCCTACTTGCTGGAGACGGGTCTGGATACCAGGTCGATCTCTTTCGAAAACCCGACGGGCGCGCCCGGAGAAGGGGGGAAAGCTTCAAGTAACCTGGGGCCGGGGAGGAAGGGAGCTCCTGCCAGGGAGATCAAACCCGGAGAAACGGTTCAATTGGGGGATATCCGTGGCCCTGGGACCATCCGTCATATTTGGATGACGACGAGCGCGGATCCTGTCGTGCAGCGATCGTGTGTCATTCGGGTCTACTGGGAGGGACAGGCCCACCCCAGTATCGAAAGCCCCATCGGTGACCTCTTCGGCTTCGCCCATGGCAAAATTACTTCCTACCAGTCCGCCGTTCATTCCTGCGGCCCAACGGGTGGACGAAATCTCTGGCTTCCCATGCCGTTCACGAAACGGGCGAGGGTGACCTTCTCGAACGAGGGGGAAACCGCCATACCCCTTTTCTACCAACTCACCTACACCCTGGGAGACAAACACCCCAAGGATGTCGGACGTTTGCACGTGCTTTTCCAACGGGAGAATCCGACCACGGTGAAAAGGGACTTTGAGCTGCTTCCTCGTCGGAGCCAGAAGGGGCGATTCATGGGATCGGTCATTGGAATTCGCAATCTCCATCCCGAGCAGTGGTGGGGTGAAGGAGAGATCAAGGTCTATCGCGATGGGGATCGGGAGTGGCCCACCATCGTTGGGACAGGCAGCGAGGACTACGTCGGTTTGGCGTGGGGAATTCAGCAAGCGGCGTTCCTCTACAACGGGTGCAGTCTGAACGAAAAGAACTTTGTGACCATGTATCGCTGGCATCTGCCAGACCCGATCACGTGGAAGAAAGAGGGCCGTATCACGATTCAGCAAATTGCCTATAAGGATGGGTTGGCAGAGACGAGTGACGACTGGTCCTGCGCCACGTTTTGGTATGAGCCTTCGCCCAGCGCGAAACTGCCGCCTTTACCCGGTTTGAAGGCGCGAACGGCGGATCTTTGGCAGAAGTGACCAGATAATCCTTACCAGGCAATCTGCTCCAAGTGCGCCCGCAAACGCGCGCCGCGCTGGGGGCTGAATTGTGCCAGATAAGCGACGCGCCCTTCCAGCTGAGCGTGAAAGTCCTTGAGCCCGGCCCGATTCTGACTCCATCAATAGGAGTCACATTCGCTTCCATCGCTACCTTCATAACCTGTTTGTACGTGGGATTTGCGTCATAGCCAAGAAGTCAAAACGAGCGACCGCCCGCTTCTCAGAATTGATCAATGGCTTCCCGGTGCTTGCGACGATCCTCGATGGGGGGCATTCCCGTCTGTAGGGCTGGAGCCATCCAACCTCCGTCCGGTGCTACTGCTTGCAAACGCGGCCTTTCTGAGCGAGACTAGCCCTCAATCACTGCCACCACGACGAGGTTTGCGCCATCGTCCATTTTGACGGTGAGGTGAAAGGCCGGAGTGACGTACAGAAGCCTATTACAGGGCTGGATTGGTCCGGAGGCCGGTGTTCAGGTGCCATCGCCTGAAGGAGGCAGAAACTGCGTCTTGAGCACCTTTCTGCAACAAGCCGGAGCGGAACCCGTATACCTCTTGTGAAAGCACCAATTATGATCACGAAACACCTCGGAATCCTGACGAGTCTTTGCCTGACCCTTTGGGGGGCAGCCCAAGCAGCGGATTACACCTACGGGACCAACAACGGAACGATCGCTATCACGGGATACATCGGTCCAGGAGGTGCGGTGACCATCCCTGACACGATCAACGGTCTGTTGGTCACCAGCATCGGGTGGGAGGCGTTCTCTGGTTGCACCAACCTGACCAGCGTCACGATCCCCGACAGCGTCATCAGCATCGGTGGGAATGCGTTCTATTCCTGCACCGGCCTGACCAGCGTCACCCTCGGCAACGGCACCACCAGCATTGGGGACTGGACGTTCTATTCCTGCACCAGTCTGACCAGCGTCACCCTCGGTAACGGCATCACCAGCATCGGGATCGGTGCTTTCAATTCGTGCCACAGTCTGACTAGTGTCACGATACCCAACAGCGTCATCAGCATCGGGGACTGGGCGTTCTATTCCTGCACCAACCTGACCAGCGTCACGATTCCCAACAGTGTCACCAGCATCGGGCACGGTACTTTCAGTTCGTGCCACAGTCTGACCAGCGTCACGATCCCCGACAGCGTCATCAGCATCGGGCACGGTGCTTTCAATTCGTGCCACAGTCTGACCAGCGTCACGATCCCCAACAGCGTCATCAGCATCGGGGACTGGGCGTTCTATTCCTGCACCAGTCTGACCAGCGTCACGATCCCCAACAGCGTCACCAGCATCGGGGACTGGGCGTTCTATTCCTGCACCA